>NZ_CP043538.1:412500-1641035 GCF_000364445.2 Methylobacterium mesophilicum SR1.6/6
CCCGGATCCGGCACCGCGCCGTCGCAGTTCTTGGCGACCATCGAGAGCGAGCGCTGGGCGAGGTTGCCGAGATCGTTGGCGAGGTCGGCGTTGATCCGGCCGATGATCGCCTCGTGGCTGTAGCTGCCGTCGCCGCCGAACGGCACCTCGCGCAGCACGAAGTAGCGCACCGGATCGACCCCGTAGGTGTCGGCGAGTTCGAACGGGTCGAGGACGTTGCCCAGCGACTTCGACATCTTCTCGCCCTTGGAGAGCAGGAAGCCGTGGCCGAAGACGCGCTTCGGCAGGGGCAGCCCGGCCGACATCAGGAAGGCCGGCCAGTAGACCGCATGGAACCGGACGATGTCCTTGCCGATCACGTGCAGGTCCATCGGCCAGAATCTTTTTTGGGGGTTCTCCGCGTCGGGGAAGCCGGTGACGGTGAGATAATTGGTGAGCGCATCGACCCACACGTACATCACGTGGTTGGGGTGGCCGGGCACCGGCACGCCCCAGTCGAAATTGGTGCGGCTGACCGACAGGTCCTTGAGGCCGGAGCGCACGAAGCTCGCCACCTCGTTCCGGCGCGTGTCCGGCCCGATGAAGTCCGGCTGATCCGCGTAGAGCTTGAGCAATCGGTCCTGGTAGGCGGACAGCCTGAAAAGAAAATTCTCCTCCTCCATCCACTCGACCGGCGTGTCGGTGGCGAGGCTGCGGCGGCTGCCGTCCTCCAGGAGTCGGGTCTCGGACTCGTCGTAGTAGGCCTCGTCGCGGACCGAGTACCAGCCGGCATACTTGTCGAGGTAGATGTCGCCGTTGGCCTCCATCCGCCGCCAGATCTCCTGGGCGGCCTCGTAATGGGCGGGCTCGGTGGTGCGGATGAAGCGGTCGTAGGCGCAGTCCATCCGGTCGGCCATGGCCTGGAACCGGGCGGCGGTGCCGTCCACGAAGGCGCGCGGGGTGGTGCCGGCCCGGGTCGCCGCCTGCTGGATCTTCAGCCCGTGCTCGTCGGTGCCGGTGGAGAACAGCACGTCGTAGCCGTCGAGCCGGTGGAAGCGCGCGATGGCGTCGGCGGCGATCACCTCGTAGGCGTGGCCGATATGGGGCGCGCCGTTGGGATAGGAGATCGCGGTCGAGAGGCCGAAGGTTTTTCTGGGATTCGCCGGGGCGTTGGACGTCACGTCTGTGGTGTTCCGGATGAGCGCGAAAAGCTGCCCGCGTTGTCGCGCGGCGGCGCGCGGGACGCAACCGCCGCACGCACCGCGGACGGCACCCTCCCCGCCCGCGGCGGCCGATGAGGTGGCGGCCGAGACGGGCTCAGAGACGGGTTTCAGAGACGCGCACCAGCAACAGGGCGCAGCTCCGGATCGCGACCGCTGTGCCGACCGCGACCCTCGCGTCGATCGACCTGACTTCGGCGTTTGTCACCCCGGCGCAGCCATCCCGTCCAACCGATCCGCCGATGTCGGCGGCCGATCCAGGAACCCCTTCCTGAGGCCATGAATCATGATGTCTCCATCGGGCGGCCGCGACCGCCGCCGCGGCCGCTGCGGTCTGCCGCGTCCGGCGCCTCATCGGACATCACATCGGGCACCACATCGGTCGACCCAGATGGACGGCTGGCCAGAGCCGGATCATGCGCGCCGATCCGGGCCGCGGCGCGTCCTCGGCGCGGCGAGGCGGTGGGCCGCCGTCAAGGCCGAGAGCAGGGTCGCCTCGTCGACGACCGCCAAGTCGCAGCGCGTCGCGCCCATCCGGCCCCAGCCTCCCGGAACGGGGCTGAACGCATCGGGGACCTGCGCGCAGAAGAAGTCCCGATGGTCCGGATCGAACATCAGGTTCAGGTCGTTCCCCGCCTCGTCCAGCGTCGCGAAGGTCTTGCGCGGCGTCCTGTAGGCGGTGCGGTGAAAGTGCGGCGCCGAACTGACGGCCGGCAACGTCGCGATGAGTGCCTTCACGCGGGCGATCTCCACGGCCATCGAGGCTCCCTCCCCTCAGCCGGTGGCGGAGGGAGCGGAGCGCTGCGCGTGCCGTCCCTCCCGCGGCTCGCAGAAGCGCAGGCGGTTGCCGAACGGGTCGGCGACCGTCAGCATGTCGCCCCACGGAGCTTCCTCGAGGCCGGGCCGGGCGTAGCCGTAGCGCTTGGCCGTGAGCTCCCGGTGGAGCGCCCGGATGCCGCGCATCGGGATGAAGGCGGTCGAGCCGGGACTGGCGTCGCCGTGATGCTCCGACAGGTGCAGGCGCAGGCCGGCGCGGGCGACCTCCATGTAGAGGGGAAGGTCGGGCTCGAACCGGTGCTCGAAGACAGGCTCGAAGCTCAGGAAGCCGCAGTAGAATTCCCGGGCCTTGGCCTCGTCGAAGATGCGCAGGATCGGCACTGCCGCCAGGAAACGGGGCGCCGCGTCCGCCTGACGGTCGAGGGCTGCGCAGGCGGTGTTCCAGTCATCGTAGCCGAGTTCGGCGGCGACGAGTTCGAGGGCGATCGCGTGCGGAACGGCGAGGTCGCGCGCGCTGAGGGCGGCGCGCAGCCGCTTCGCCATGGCCTTCGCCTGGTCGACGGTCGTCATCGGGATCTCCTCAGGCCGGCGGCGTCTCGTCGGTGCTCGCGTTGCCGACCCGTCGCCGGTCGAGGGTTTCGGCTTGCCGCGACCCGTCCACGATGCTTTCACCATCCCGGTTCCGGGGCGAGCGGCAGGCAGCATCGGCCTGGCGGCAGGCTATCCCGGCCGCAGCTCCGGCGCCAAGGCGTCCGCCTGTGCCCGGCCGTTCAGGATCCCGTGTGCCGGCCGACGTCCTGGTAGCTTCCGCTCGCCACGAGACCCGGGAGGCCCGCCGCGCCCCCGTGGGCGTCCAGCCAGCGGCTGACCCTGCAGGCCGCCCTGGCGTAGAGGCCGGCGCTGCCGGCCTGCTCGATCCAGGCCGAGCGCGCGGTCGGCAGGTCGCCGCCGGGTTCGGCACGGCAGCGGTCGGGGCCCGGCGCGAGGTAGCGCGGGTCGTCGGACACCACGACGGCCAGACCCTCGTCGAACCATTGCGGCACGGAGCGCGCGAGCGTCGCCGCGAGGCCGATCCGCCGGTGGAATTCGGCGTGGGCGAGTTCGTGAGCGGCGATGACGGTATCCGTCCCGCGCGGCGAGAGGATGAGCGCCCGGTCGAGCAGCGCGACGCCGCGCGAGCCGCCGCCGAGGGGGCGGTAGCAGGCTTCGGTCGCGCAGAGCAGCACGCGCGGGTCGGATCGGAGTTCCCCGTAGAAGGCACGCACCCGGTCCCGGGCGGCCGCGACCGTGGCCCTGGCCGCCGCGCGGCGGTCCGCGGGCATGGCGCTCTCGACGTAGAGGCCGCCCCCGAGGTCGGTGAAGCCGTAGCAGGACGGGCATCCCGCCGCCGCGACCGCCGGCTCGGTGAAGCGGATCAGAGCCACCGCCGCGGCGCCGAGGAAGAGCAGGAGCGCGACCGTCCTCATGTGACCCTCTCACGGCTCTCGACCGGATCCGGATCCGGCCAGTGGGAGGTTGGCCCGCCGCGGCGGATCGCGCCACAGGGACGACCCCTCCGACCGGCGCGGCTCACGCGGACGTGACCCGGCCCGGCCGATCCGGCCGGTGTGGCGGCTCGCTCGGCGACTTGAACCGGAACCGTCGCCGTCCCCAGTTCGATCGCGGCGACGCGACCGGCGGTCGCGTGGTCCGGCCCTCCGGAGCGCATGCCATGAGCCGATCGGTCCCGCTTCCCGATGCCGTCGAAACGGTGGTCGCCGACTTCAGGCGGCGTCGGGATGCCGAGCGGATGCCCGACCTCCGGGGCTTGTACCTCGTCGGATCGGTCGCGCTGGACGACTTCCGGCCCGGCGCCAGCGACATCGACTTCATCGCGGTGCTGGACCGCGAACCCTCCGCGCAGGGCTGCGCCGCGCTCGCGCGCGTCCACGCCGGCCTGTCGGAGGCCGGCGGCCCCTGTTTCGATGGCCTCTACCTGACCGCCGAGACGCTGCGACGGGTTCCGACGCGGTATGCGGTCCGGCCGTTCAGCCTGGACGGGCGGTTCCGGACCGGCGAGGTCTGCCGTGAGGTCAACCCGGCCGTCTGGCGCTGCCTTGCCCGCCACGGGCGGACCGCATTCGGACCGCCGCCAGAGGTACTCGGCATCGCCGACGACGGCGACGCGCTGCGCACCTACCAGACCGAGAACCTGCGACGCTACTGGCTGCCGTGGATCACCGAGGCCGCGGCGGCGCTCGCCGCGAAGGCACCCGGAGAGGACGCCCGCGCCGAGGCCCTGGCCTGGGGCGTGCTCGGCGTCGCGCGGATAGCCTGCGCGTTGGAGACCGACCGCGTCGTCTCGAAGGGCGGCGGGGGCCGCCATGCCCTCTCCGCGCACCCGGCGCGGTGGCATCCCGTCATCCGCGAGGCCCTCACGGCCCATGCCGGCGCGACGACGCGCGTGCCGGTCGAGACCGTCCGGGCGGGGCTTGCCTACATGCGCTTCGTCATCGCGGAGGCGACGGGCTCTGCCCGACCAGGATGAGGCTCCGGGCGTCCACATCTGCCGGCGCGCGGACGTCGCGGGCGGAACGTGCGCGGGGCCGCCCGCGGGCGCACCCGCGCCCCTGCAGGACAAGGGGCCGTCGGACGGTCACGTCGCCGGGGCGGTCGCGCGGCGCGCCCGTTCGCGTTGCAGGAGCAACAGGTCCAGCGACGGCGGCTCGGCCACGCCCAGCCGGGTCAGGATCGCGTGCGCCTGCCCGCGATGGTGGGTCTGGTGGTTGAAGAGATGCGCCAGTGCCTCCGCGCGCGGCTGGCGCTGCGCCACGCCGCTCGTCGTCGCGTAGTCGAAGCTTGCCGCCAGCGCTTCGGGCGAGAGACCGGCGACATAGGCTTCCAGGCGCGCATCCTCGGCGGTGCGCGCCTGCCGCAGGGCGTCGAGTTCTTCGAACAGGATGAGGTCCAGCCGGCTGGGTGCGTCGCCGGTGCCGGTCAGCCGCCACAGCCAGAGCCGGTCCGTGACGAGCAGATGGTTCAGCGTGCCGTGCAGGCTGCCGAAATAGGCCCCCGCCCCCTGACGGTAGGCGGCGTCCGGCAGGGCCGCGGCCGCGGCGTAGAGGCGGTCGTTGGCCCAGGCATTGTAGGCGGCCAGGGTGCGCATGTGGTCGGCGAGGCTGGTCATGGGCGTCCTCCGTGCCCGACGCGCGGTCGACTATACGCTTCGAGGCGGGACAGTTCGACCACAAGGTCGAGCCTCCACCGACCGCCGCGTCCGGCCGCAGGGCCGGACCTGCGGAACGGCACGAACGGGCCGCGGGCCGATCACCAGTCCCCTGCGGCCTGACGCTGGCGGAGCGCGCGTTCGTCTTCGCTCGGGGGTTTGGTGGCGAAGCTGCCGGTCTCAACCGCTCCGTCCCGCGCGAAGGCCGCGAAGTGGACGCCCTTCGGCGAGTGGGCTTGCTCGACCAGCGTCCATGCACGGGCCGCCGACGGATGCTCCGCGTACCAGCGCTTGCCGCGACCGAGCATGACCGGAAAGGTGATCAGCACGAACCGGTCGATGAGCCCCGCCGGAAGCAGCGCCGGATAGAGCCTGCTGCTGCCCTGGATGAGGAGGTCGGGCCCGTCGCTCTCCTTGAGGCGGGTGATCGCCGCGACAGGATCGCCGACGAGGCGCCGGCTGTTGTTCCAGCCGAGCGCCCGGTCGGATGCGGTGACGACATGCTTGCGGATGGCGTTGAAGGTCGCCCCGATCGGCTGATCGCCGTTGTGCGGCCAGTAGGCGGCGAAGATCTCGTAGGTTCGCCGGCCGAGCAGCAGCTCGTACGCGCCCCCGAGCAGCGTGCCCATCGGTCCGGCGAGCGATTCGTCGAAGTACGGGAAGGTCCAGCCGCCGTGCGCGAACCCGGCCTGATCCTCTTCGGGGCCGCCCGGTGCCTGGATCACGCCGTCGAGGGACTGGAACAGGGAGCCGGTGATCTTACGCATCGGCGGAGTCTCCGCGGATGGCGGCCTCGATCCGGGCGATGTCGATCTTGCGCATGGTCATCATGGCCTCGAAGGCGCGCCGGGCGGCGGCCCGGTCGGGATGGCTGTTGGCGCGCAGGAGCGCGCGCGGCGTGATCTGCCAGGAGAAGCCCCAGCGGTCCGTGCACCAGCCGCACTGGCTCTCCGCGCCGCCGCGGCTCACGAGGGCGTCCCAGTACCGGTCGGTCTCCGCCTGATCCTCGGTCAGCACCATGAAGCTGACCGCCTGATTGGCCTTGAAGGCGGGGCCGCCGTTCAGGCCAACGAAGGCCCGGCCGAGGACGGTGAACGCGACCGTGAGTTCCGCGCCCGCGGACCCGCCCGGGTAATCCGACGGGGCGTTCATGGGGGTGCCGACATGGCTGTCCGGGAAGGTCGCGGCATAGAACTCCGCGGCCTTGCGGGCTTCGCCGTGGTCGAACCACAGGCAGGTCGTCAGCTTGTCGCGCGTCATCGCCGGCCTCCCGTCACGACGCCTGGCGCGGACCGGCGAGGCCGATCCCGTTGCCTGCGGGGTCGGCGATCTTGGCCGAGTAGCTGCCTCCGGGGATCGGATCGGGCCCCTGGAGCACCGTGCCGCCCCGCTCCCGGACCGTCGCGAGCGCGGCATCGATATCGGCCACGTGAATGTACCAGGTCCACCGGGCCGGTGCGCCGGTCGTCGTGCTCGACATCACCGCGCCGGGACGCAGGTCGCCCCGGCCGATGAAGGCGTACTCGCCCAGGGCCCCCATCGGCATGGCCCCGAGCTTCTCCCAGCCGAACAGCGCGCCGTAGAACCCGAGGGCCGCCTCGGGATCGGGGGTGGCGAGCTCGATCCAGACCCCGTGGCCGCGGGTCTGCTCCGTCCCGAGGGGCACCGGCCCGAAGGCGCGGGGCTCACCGGGACCGTCCGCACGCATCACGGCGAAGGCCACGCCCTGCGGGTCGCTCACCATGGCGAAGCGGCCGACATGGGGAATGTCGATGGGTCCGAACCGGACCTGGCCGCCGAGATCCACCGCCCGGGACGCCAGGGCATCGACGTCCCGTGTCGCGAGGTAGACCGCCCAGCCGGGCAGGCCCGGCGCCTCGGGCATCGACCGTCGAATCCCGGCCACGGGCGTCCCGTCGGCCTCCGCGACGCGGTAGCCGCCGTGTTCGGGCATCGGAGACGGCGCGACGCGCCAGCCGGCGACCGCCTCGTAGAAGGCCTGTGCGGCGTCCTGATCGGTCGCGTTCAGCTCGAACCAGATGGGGGTCCCCTCGACAGGTGGCATCAGGCGCTCCTCCGTGACAATCGGCGCTGTGGCCGCTGCGCGGCACCCCGTACGGCCCCGCTTTGCCCAGGCTGGCATTCTCGGTTAGACAAAGCAACCATGAAGTCAGAAAAAATAACCGACATGGGATCGACCCCGCGCGAGCGTCGCTACGACGACGCCTGCGGGACGGCCCTCGCCCTGGAGTTCATCGGCGAGCGCTGGTCGCTGCTGATCATGCGCGAACTCGTGTTCGGCCCCCGCCGCTTCGGCGAGATCCGGGCCAACCTTCCGGGCATCAGCGCCAACGTGCTGACGCAGCGGCTGGAGAGCCTGGAGGCGGTGGGCATCGTCCGACGCACGCGGCTGCCCTCGCCCGCCAACGTGCAGGTCTACGACCTGACGGCGTGGGGACGCGAGGCCGCGCCGCTGATGCGCGACCTGGGGCGCTGGGCCGCGCGCTCCCCGCGGCACGATCCAAGCCTGTTCATGTCGGCGGCGTCCGCGATGATGTCGCTCCAGGCCCTGTTCGACCGGACGCGTGCGGCGGACCTGTCCCTCTCGGTCGCCTTCCGCTTCCCCGGGGAGGATTTCGCCGTGTCCGTGGCGGATGGCGCGATCGCCGTGCGGCGCGGCGCGCCCGAGGCGCCGGACCTCACCTTCACCGGCGATACGATGGCGATGCGCCGCACGATCTACGGCAAGGCGCCCCTGGCCCGCGACGGCGCGGGCGGCACGCTTGCCTTCACGGGCGAGGCCGCCCTGGCGCGATCCTTCATCGATCTGTTCGCCCTGCCGGCCAAGGCGGCGTGAGCGGCATCCGCACGGTTCGGAGGGGCTTCCGGGCCGGATCACCGCGCCGGCCCGACCGTGCCCGCGCCAGATCGCGGGCATCGCCGGCCTGCACAATCCGCCTCCGGGGGCAAGCCGAACCGTGAGCACAGTGCAAGATCAGTCAAATTCTGGACCGGCTTCAATACGGATGTTCGGCGCCTGCATTTGCTCTCAACTGCTCTCATGTGCTCTACAGCGATGACGATTGCTCTCGCTTCGCCGGCAAGCTTGTGAAGCGAGGCGGGCCCATGCTACCGATACAATCCTGCTCCGGTCCCCCCGCACCGTCGGTGCGGTGAGGACGCGAACCGATCGGATCTCATGGCTGAACGGATCGCCACGCCAGGATGCGCAGGTCGCCCCGCGCGGGACGCGATGCGGTGAATTCGATCTCGGGACTGCCCGACTTCCTCCTCTATCTCGGGACGGCGCTCGGCCTGATCGGGCTCTACCTCGTGACCTACACCTTCGCGACGGCGCACAACGAGCTCGCGCTCATCCGGCAGGACGTGACGGCGGCCGCGGTGGCGTTGGGATTCAGCCTCGCCGGCTTCGCCCTGCCCCTCGCGGCGGCGATCTTCAACGCGCAGTCGCTCCTCGACTGCGTGGTCTGGGGGCTGATCGCCCTCGTCGTCCAGATCCTCGTCTACTGGCTGGTGCGCCTCGCGATCCCGGACCTCTCGCGGCGCATCGCCGAGGGGCGGATGGCCCCGGCGGTGCTGCTCGGCGCGGCCTCCTTCGCGGTCGGGATCGTGAACGCCGCCGCGATGACCTACTGAGAGGCGCCGCGATGCCGCCCACCCTCCCCGCGGGCGAGACCGGGACGACCCGCCGCGTCAAGCGCTCGGCGACGATCTCCCTGGTGCTGATCGCCGGCGCCGGCGCCGCGGCGTTCCTGCTCGCGCGGCGTGACCCGTCGCAGCGCGAGGAGGACGCCCTGGTCTACGACAATGACGGCGCCTGCATCGCGGCCGGCGTGCGGCCGGCCGACGCGTGCATCGCCGCGTACCGTGCGGCCCTCGACAGCGACGCCGCCGGCGCGCCGCGCTACCCGACGCTGGCGGCGTGCGAGCGCCACCACGGTCCGGGCGGCTGCACCGCCAGGACGGGCGACAAGACGGGCGACGGGACGGGCAACCCGGCGGTCTTCGTGCCGCTGATGGCGGGCTACATGATCGGCCGCACCGAGGCGCAGGGCCTGCCCGCCCAGCCGCTCTACCGGCACGCTCCGGAAGAGGAGCGCGAGGCCGCCGGCGGCTCCGGCGGTTTCGCCAGCGGCTACTGCACCGGTGCGGGCGGCCGCGTGTTCACGACGGGCGGCGGATCGGTCGCCCGCGTCTCCTCCGCGGTCGCCCGCACCACGACGAGCGCCCCGCGCACGCTCGCCCGCGGCGGCTTCGGCGCGACGGGCCGGGCCGTCTCCGCCTTCAGCAGCCATGCGGGCGGATCCGGGGGCGGCTGATGCGCCGCGTGAGCATCCCGGAGCGGCCCGACTGGCGCGCGCGCGCGGCCGAGGCGGGCTTCACCTTCCACACCTTCGCGGACGGGCCGTACTGGGACGAGAGCGCCTACTACGCCTTCAGCCTCGCCGAGATCGAGGACGACATCGAGGCGCCGACCCGCGAACTCCACGCGCTCTGCCTCGCCTTCGCCGAGCGCGCCGTCCGGGATGCAGGCATCCTGGCCTCGCTGGACATCCCCGAACAGGCCTGGGAGGCGATCGCCGACAGCTTCCGGAGGCGCGACCCCACCCTCTACGGGCGGATGGATTTCTGCTACGGCGGGGCCGGCACCGGGCCGGCCAAGCTCCTCGAATACAACGCCGACACGCCGACCGCCCTCTACGAGAGCGCGGTGTTCCAGTGGCTCTGGCTCGAGGACGGCCTCGCGCGCGGGCAGCTGCCCCCGGGCGCCGACCAGTTCAACGCGCTGCACGAGCGGCTGATCGCGCGCTTCGGCGCGATGAGCCTGCCCGAGACCGTCGCCTTCGCGTGCTTCCCCGACGCGCCGGAGGATCGCGGCACGGTGGCCTACCTGCAGGATTGCGCCGTCCAGGCCGGGAAGCGCGCGCCCTTCGTGCCGATGGAGGCGATCGGCCTGGGCGACGACGGCCGCTTCCTCGACGCCGACGGCCGGCCCCTCGACGCCGTGTTCAAGCTCTACCCATGGGAGTGGATGTTCGCCGACGCCTTCGGCCCCGCCATCGGCCCCTCGCCGACCCGCTTCCTCGAGCCGCCCTGGAAGGCGGTCCTGTCCAACAAGGGGATGCTGGCCCATCTCTGGGCCATGGCGCCGGGCCACCCGAACCTGCTGCCGGCCTATTTCGAGGCCGATCCCGCCAAGGCGGCCCTCGGGACCTCCTTCGCGAAGAAGCCGCTCTACGCACGCGAGGGCGCGAACGTGCTCCTCGTCCGCGACGGCGCGGTCCTCGAACGCGCCGAGGGGCCGTACGGGGGCGAGGGCCATGTGCGCCAGGCGCTCGCGGAACTGCCCGCCTTCGCGGGGCGACGCGCCCTGGTCGGAAGCTGGGTCGTCGGCGCGGAGCCCGCGGGCCTCTGCGTCCGCGAGGAGACGCGCCGCATCACCACCGACAGGGCGCGCTTCGTGCCCCATCTGATCGCGGATTAGAGCGCGCCCCGTCGAGCTGGACGCCGGCGCGCCCGCGGCCGTCCGTTCGGGCGGACAGCGACCCGGTCCGGCTCGGTCCTTCGACAGTCCTGCCGGGCGCCCTTAACGGCGTTTTTACCCTGGTCGCCCACGCTCCATTCATCTCAGGAGACGGATGTCAGAGGAGACGTCGTGGGAGGCAGCACGGAGCCGGGCGAGGCCGAACGGTTCGCACGGGTCGCCGGCGAACTCACCGTCCTGCGCGAGACCGCGCGCGTCGCCCCGCGCGACAGGCGGCCGATCGCCATCGTCGTGCCCGTCTACAACGACTGGGCCGCCTTTCGCATCCTCGCGGGCGCGATCGACGCCGTCCTGGTCGAGGCCGACCTGTACGCCGAACTCATCGTCGTCGACGACGGATCCTGGCAGCCGGGCGGGGCGGTGCTCGCCGAGGTCGCGGGCGCGGCGCGGCGGCTGCGCCTGCTTCCCGCCGTCCTCGCCACCAATCTCGGCCACCAGCGCGCGATCGCGGTCGGGCTCGTGCAGGCGAACGAGCGGGCGCACGGCTATCGCGCGGTCATCGTCATGGACGGCGACGGCGAGGACCGGCCGGAGCACATCCCGCTCCTCGTCGCGGAGGCCGAGGCCCACCCCGATTCCGTGATCTGCGCCCGGCGCCGACGCCGCTTCGAAGGCGTGCGCTTCGCGCTCGGCTACGGGATGTTCAAGGCCGTGTTCCGGCTCTGCACGGGGCGGCGCATCGACTTCGGCCATTACTGCGCGATCGCGCCGGCGCACCTGCCGCGCCTCGTCCACGCCCCGGCCCTGTGGAGCCATTTCGCCGCGAGCCTTCTCCGCTCCGGCCTGCCCCTCCACCGCGTCCCCCTCGACCGCGGCCAGCGCTATGCCGGGCGCTCGACCATGAACGCGACGGCGCTGATCCGGCACGGGCTCAACGCCATCGCCGTCTTCGAGGACGTCTGCCTCGTGCGCCTCCTCGTGCTGCTGGCGGGGTTCGGGTGCGGGGTGGTCGCCGCGATGATCGGCGTGGTGCTCGTCCGCTTCTGCACCGACCTCGCCCTGCCCGGCTGGGCGACGAACGCGGGCGGCCTGCTCCTCGTGGTGCTGTTCCAGGCGGCGCTGCTGGCGGCGACGGCGGCCGCCGCGCACCTCAACCGGCGCGCGCTGCCCGAGATCGTGCCGGCCCGCGACGCGCACTGGTTCCTGCTCGCGCCCGCCACCCCCGCGCACGAGACCAACGACGGAGACGCGAAGTGGCCAGCGGATCGCCGAGCGGCGTCCTGACGACGCCCTCCGACTACGTCGGCGGCGAACTCGAACTCTTCGCGGCCGCCCGCAACTGGAAGCGCTACTGGTCCGACGTCATCGCGCCGTTCGTCGGCGGCCGCGTGCTCGACGTCGGCGCCGGGCTGGGCGCCACGGCGGAGGTCTTCTCGGAGCGGGCGGGCATCGAAGCCTGGACCTGCCTGGAGCCCGACGCGCGCTTCGCCGCGCGCCTCGCGACGCGGGTCGAGGCGGGCGGGCTGCCCGCCCGCACGCGGGTGCTGCGCGGAACGATCCAGGACCTCACGGCCGCCGACCGCTTCGACACCGTCCTCTACATCGACGTGCTGGAGCATATCCGCGACGATCGCGGCGAGCTGGCGCGGGCGGCCGCGCGGCTCGCGGAGGGCGGCCACCTCGTCGTGCTCTCGCCGGCCCACCCGTTCCTCTACGCGCCCTTCGATGCCGCGATCGGCCACGAGCGGCGCTACACCCGGGCGACCCTGCGCGCGGCCGCGCCGGAGGGCCTGCGGCGGGTGCGGCTCGACTACCTCGACGCGGTCGGGTTCGGCGCCTCCCTCGGCAACCGCCTCGTCCTGCGGAGCGCGATGCCGAACGCGGCGCAGATCGCCGCCTGGGACCGGCTGATGGTGCCGCTCTCCCGCCGGCTCGATCCCTGGCTGGGATTCCGGGCGGGCAAATCGGTGCTGGGGATCTGGGCGCGATGAGCGCCGGGCTCCTCGGCGGCGCGTCGCCGTCCGTCGCCACGCTGCCGCGCAGCGCCGAACTCGGTTGGGGCCTGCTGACGGCCTGTCTCGCCGTCGCGACCGCGGCGGTCCCGCTCGTCCACGAGCCCACCTTCTACTTCACCGACGACTACCAGACGTACTTCATGCCGGGCTTCCTGGAGGTCGCCCGGCTGATCAAGGCGGGGGAATGGCCGTTCCTGTCTCCGCGCCTGTTCCAGGGCGGGGCGTTCCTCGCCGAGTATCAGTACGCGCTGTTCAATCCCGTCAGCGTGGCGCTCTATCTCGCGCTCGACGGGTTCGCGCGCCTCGACCGCGCCGCCGCCTTCTTCGCCCTCGTCCATGTCGGCCTGCTCGCCGGCGGCACGCACGCCCTGGCGCGCCAGGTGGGTGTGAGCCGGCCGGCCGCCGTGCTCGCCGGGCTGACCGCCGCGACGAGCGGATGGATCATCTACTGGGGCGCCATCACGTGGATCGCCGGCCTCGTCAGCACCGCGTGGCTGTCCTGGGCGGCGGCCGCGCTGATCCGCGCCTACCGGGCACCGGGCTCCGTGCCGGCGGCCGCGTGCGCCGTCTACCTGACGATCGCGAGCGGCTGGCCGTTCTCCGACGCGGCGCTCATCGCCGGCCTCGGGGTCGGCCTCCCCCTGGCGTTCCGGGCCGGGCGCGAGTGGCGGGCCTGCGTGCGGGCGGCCCTCGCGGCCGGCCTCGGCGGTCTGCTCGCCGCGCCGTCCTGGATGCCGCTCGCCGCCGCGATCGGGACGAGCTCCCGCCAGCCGGAAGTCCTGTTCCACGACATGCTGCACGCACCCCCCGCCGTGCTCCTGGCGATGGGCGTGCCGATCTGGCCCGAGACCTGGCTCGGCTTCAACGGCCTGAAGATGCATGTCGGGCCGCCGGCCCAGTACGTCTCGTGGTGGGTGCCGGCCGCGCTGGTGAACGCCTCCCGGGCGCGGCTCAATGAGCCGGCGGGCCGCGGCGTCGCCCTGGTGCTGGCGGTGACGGGCGTGCTCGCCCTGCTGGCCATCGCCCCTGGCGTGTCGCAGTTGCGCTGGCCCTTCCGCTACCTGCCCTACGTGCAGATCGGCTGCGCGGTCGTGGCGGCCTGGTTCGCCGCCCGCGACCGCTGGGCGCCCGTCCCGACGCTGGCGGTCATCGTGATCGGCGGCGCGGTCGCGCTCGCGCGCGATCCGGATATCGCCACGCTGCAGATCGCCCTGACGGCGCTCGTCGCCCTCGCGGCCGTGCTGGCCCTGCGGACGGAGGGGACGGAGCGGCTCGCCGTCATCGCCGCGAGCCATATCGTGATCTTCGCGATCCTCACCGCGGTCATGCCGTTCAACGGCCAGGTCGGCACGTGGCGGGCGCCGATGGAGCGATCGGCCTACCTGGCCCCGCCCCTGCGCCCGGGCGACACGAGCCTCGTGCTCTACGACCCGGAGTACCACCGGGCTCCGATCGCGCCGGAGGCCCAGGCCGCGCTGTTCACCGAACTGCCGCACGCCAACACGGCGCTGCTCACGGGGGCCGCGGTGGTCGGTGGCTACTCGCCCATGCCGGCGCAGGGCTTCCGCGCGTTCTGCCTGTGGCGCGGCGGGGCGACCTGCCCGGAAGCCGCCGAGCGGCTGGCGCGCCTCGACCCGGTGACGGGCGCGCGCACGCTCGATCTCGCGCGCGTGGTGCGCGTCGCGGCGGAAAGGGGCCTGCGCGCGGAAAGCTTCGCCGCTGTCGCCGGACCGGGCTGGATCCGGCGCCCCGGCGTCGTGGCGGACCTGTTCGAGCGGTCGGGCGATGGGGTCGCGCTGCCCGGGACGCTCTCGGCCGGGCCGGCGGGCTTCCGCGTCGCCGCCAGTGCGGAGGCCGCGGCCTCGGGACGCTACGATGTCGCCTCGCCGGGGGGCGGCCGCGTCGTCTGGGCGCGGGCGTGGTACCCGGGCTACGCGGCGTCCTGGAACGGCGCACCGCTGGCGGTCGAGGTCGTCAACGACGTCCTTCTGTCGACGGTGATCCCGGCCGGAGCGGGTGTGCTGCGCCTGCATTACGTGCCGGCCGGGCTGCTGCCGGGGCTCGCTCTCTCGGCGCTCGCCGCGCTGGTGCTTGCCGGCCTCGTGATATCGGGCCGGCGGGCCCGGTAGCCCTGGCCCAAGGCCGACCATCCCTACTGCGCGCAGGAGGACGAGGATCCGGCGCCGGGGCTCACGCGACCAGCGTGCCCGGAGACCCGGATCGCCGCTTCCGATGTCCAGCCGACGCCTCGATCCGGGTTAGTGTGATCGTGTCGAGACGACCGGTCCGGCACGCCGCGCTGCCCACTCAAGCCCAGGGGATCTGCATGCGCTTCCTGACGCTCGCCCGCGCTGCCGTGATCCTCGCCCCTCTGGTCTGCGGTGCCGCGCGCGGGGCGGAAACCGGGCCCCCGGGCGCGTCCACAGGTCCCGTCATGACGCCCCTCGTCGCCGACGTGCTGGCGGCGCCCCGCGCCGTGCCCATGTCGGACGGCCGCAAGCACCTCGTCTACGAGCTTCGGCTCTCGAACGTGCTGGACGGGCGCTTCGACCTCAGGCGCCTCGTCGTGCGCGACGGCCGCTCGAAACGGCCGCTTCTGGCCCTCGATCGGGAGGCGATCGGCCAGCGCCTGTCACTCGGTGGCCGGCGGGCGAGCCCCACAACGTCACTCGGGGCTTACCAGTTCGGGGTCGTCTTCCTTCACGTCCGTCTCGAGGCGGGGGCGCCCATCCCCGAGACGCTCGTCCACGACGTCGACGGCTTCGCCGAACCGCTGAAGGCCGACCTGTCGATGCAGATCGCGCCGACCCCGGTCATCGATCGGCCCCTGCCCGTGCTCGGGGCACCGCTGCGCGGACACGGCTACATCGCCGGCGACGGCTGCTGCGACTCCGTCCGGCACGTCCGCGCCCTCCTGCCGCTCAACGGGGTCTTCCGTCTCGCGCAGCGTTACGCGATCGACTGGGAGAAGATCGATGACGGGAACCGGATCGTGCGCGGTGATCTGAAGGACGTGAGGAGCTACCGCATCTACGGTGAGCCCGTGCTGGCCGTGGCGGACGGCACGGTGGTCGGTGCCCGCAACGACCTGCCCGATCAGGTCCCGGGGGCGCTGCCGTCCGACCTGCCGATCGGCGAGGCGGACGGCAACTTCATCGTCACCGACATCGGGAACGGGTCGTTCGTTCTCTATGCCCATCTCAGTCCGGGCAGCGTCAGCCTGCGTGTCGGCGATCATGTCACGCGCGGTGACCGTCTCGGTGAGGTGGGCAACAGCGGCAACAGCCAAGCGCCACACCTGCATCTGCACGTCATGGACGGTCCGAACGCGCTTCTGGCGGACGGCCTGCCCTACGTGTTCGAGGCCTTCACCGTTCCGGCTGCGGTCGAGGCGGGGACCGCCGCTTTCGATCAGGCCGAGGCGACCGGCTCGCCGCTTCACCTCGCCAGCAAGATCCCACCGTCAGCCGTCCGCGATGTCCTGCCGCTCGATCTCTCGATCGTCGATTGGGGGACGCCCCCGTCGACGCCGACCAAGCCCTGAGCGGGGCCGCGCTGGCAGGCCGACGCTCCATCCGCCCGGGTCCTTGCTGCGTCGCGGGCCTTCGGCGCAGGACCGGCGGCCACGCCTGCCAGCCCCGATCAGGGTCCGTGCCGTCAGGGCCCGACCCCCACCGACGCTCGTCAGCCGCCCGCGTCGAGGCCGGCGACGAGATGGTCCAGCTGCTCGAACTGCTCGCCCCACCCGCTTGTGCTTCCGGACGCCATCGCCGCGTCGAGCGCGTCCTTCGAGGGATAGAGGTCGCGCACGACGACCCGCGTGCGGCCGTCGATCTCCTCGAAGGTGACGGTGGTGATGGCCCCGTCGCCACCGCCCTCCTCGTTGGTCCAGACGAGGCGGGAACAGGGTGTCACCTCGATATATCGGCCGACGAACGCCATGGGCCGGTCCGAGGACGGATGGCCCATGACCAGCCGGTAGGTGCCCCCGGTGCGGATATCGGCTTCGAAGGAGATCAAGGAGACTCCGAACGATCGGGGCGCCCACCAGCGCTGGAACAGCTCCGGCCTCGTCCATGCGTCGAACACGATGCGCGCCGGACCGTCGACGATCCGCGTCACCACGAGTTCCCGGTCCGATATCCGCTCGACCGTCGTGCCGGCCTTCCCGGCGGCGGCCTCATTCGGTTGGCTCGCATCCATCGGCCGTCTCCCTCTGCTTCAGTTCCTCGACGATGTGGTCCAGCGCGTCGAAACGCGAGGCCCAGAGCTTGCGGTAATCCTCGATCCAGGCCGTCTCGTCCGCGAGCCGGCTGCGGCCGAGCCTGCAGGTCCGCACGCGTCCGGCCTTCCGCGTCGTGACCAGCCCCGCCTCCTCCAGGATGCCGACATGCTTCTTCATGCCCGTGAGGGTCATCTGGAACGTGTCGGCGAGTTCCGTGATCGAGGCATCCCCGCGCCCGAGCCGTTCGAGCACGCCCCGACGCGTGGCATCCGAGAGCGCCGCGAAGGAGACGTCGAGGCGCGCTGCTAGAAACTGAACCATGTGGTTCAGTTTCTAGCAGGCCGGGCGACATCCTTCAAGGGACCGGGTCCGGGAGGGGGCCTCGCCCTGCCCGCCCAGACATCCCCGCCGCGTCCTACGCGACCTCCGCCAGATCCCCGAACAGCGACAGCACCACGGGGCGTCGGTCGAGGTTGTAGGTCGCCGCCTCCCGGGCGGCGCGGCCGAACCGTTCGGCGACCGCCACCAGGGCGGCGAGCCGGGCCGGCGGCTCGTCCCGGCGCCGGTCGAGCTCGCCCGAGACGAAGCGCAGCACCGCGTCCTGGGCCGCCTCGAACCGCGCCTCCGCGTCCCGGCCCGCCAGGGTCTCGGCCAGCTTGAGCACCCGGCCCCAGTCGGGATTGCGCGCCCGCGCCAGCAGGGTCTCGACCTCCGCCACGAGGCCGGCTGTGACCGGATCGAGCAGCGCCAGCGCCCGGGCGACCGAGCCCTCGCACAGGGAGAGCGCGCGGGCGAGGGCCGCATCCTCGGGCTGAGGGAAGGGCGCGGGCAGGGCGCGCACCACCCGGGCGACGTCCTCGGCCGCGAGCGGGCGCAGCATCAGCGCCCGGCACCGGGAGCGGATCGTCGGCAGCAGGCGGCCGGGCTGGTGGGACAGGATCAGGAACAGCGCCCGCGGCGGCGGTTCCTCCAGCACCTTGAGCAGGGCGTTGGCGGCGTTGGCGTTCAGGTCCTCGGCGCTGTCGAGGATGCAGACCCGCCAGCCGGAATCCGCGGCCGTCGTGGCGAACAGGTCCAGCGCCCGGCGGACCATGTCGACGGAGATCTTGGTCGGCAGCGCCTTGGCGCCGGCCGTCCGGTGGCGGCGCAGGGCCACGAGATTCGGGTGCGATAGGCCCGCGACCTTGCCGGCGACGGGATCGTCCGCCGCCACGTCGAGCCCGGGCGGACCCCCGCCCCCGGGATGGGCGAGCAGGCGCCGCGCGACCCGGTAGGCCAGGGTCGCCTTGCCGATGCCGGGGCCGCCGCCGATCAGCCACGCATGGTGCAGGCGCCCGGCGGCGATCGCGCCCGCGAAGGCATCGGCGGCGGCCCCGTGGCCGACGAGACCGAGGGTCTCGCGCGGGCGCGGGATGCCCGGCAGGTCCCCGGGCTCGACGTCGTCGGCGGCGCGATCGATGGGCTTCATGGCGGCTGCCTACCGCGATGGGGCCGACAGGGGATAGGCCGATAGGGGCACGCGTTCACGCCGCATCGCCGCGGCTGCCCTCCCCCGGAAGCAGGTCGGGCAGGCGGGCCGCGACGGTCGCGCGGATCGCGGCCTCGACCGAATCGGGATCGCGGGCCGCGTCGATCACCGCGCAGCGCGCCGGCTCGGCCCGGGCGATCGCCAGGAATGCCTCCCGCAGCCGCACGTGGAAGTCGAGGGCTTCGGCCTCGAACCGGTCGGCCCCTTCCCCGGTCCCATTCCCGCCCCCCTGCCCCGCTCCCCGGGCGGCCGCGCGGGCGAGGCCGGCCTCGGGGGCCAGGTCGAGGATCAGGGTCAGGACCGGCCGGGTCGGGCAGACGACGACCCGCTCCAGGGCGGCGATGAGGCCGGGCTCCAGGCCCCCCGCGGCGCCCTGGTAGGCCCGGGTCGAGTCGATGAACCGGTCGCACAGCACGGTCTCGCCCCGCTCGAGCGCCGGGCGGATCAGCCGGTCGAGATGGTCGATCCGGGCGGCGCTGAACAGCAGGGCCTCCGCGAAGGGGCCGTAGGGCTTGGCGACGCCGTCGAGCAGCGCCGCGCGGATCTCCTCGGCCCGGGGCGAGCCGCCGGGCTCCCGGGTCACGCACACGCCCCGGCCGGACCGGGCGCGCAGGGTCGCGGCGAGGCGGGCGACCTGGGTCGACTTGCCGGCCCCCTCCCCGCCCTCGAAGGTGATGAAGGCGCCCCGCGCCTCCGCGGGATCCTCGAACCGCGGCACGATCACGCGCGCGGGGTCACGACGGGTTGGCGGCCCCGGCCCCGCCCCTGTCGCCGGCCTTGTCGCCGCTCCTGTCGCCCCCCTTGCCCGCCCGGTCCAGGGCCTTGCGGACGAGCCCGGTGCCGAATTCCAGCGCCGCGTCCATGGCCCGCTGCGGCAGCGTGCCGGGCTCCACGGCCGCGCCGGCATAGAGCGGCTGGTCGAGCGCCACCGCGTCGCCCCGCTGGATCCGCAGGGCGCCGACCCGCTGCCCCTCCTCCACCGGCGCGACGAGCGGCCCGGTATAGATCACCTTGGCGCTGACCCGGTCGCTGGAGCCGCGCGGCAGCAGCACCCGCACGGGCTTCTTCGCCACCAGGGGTACCGAGCCGGACTGGCCGCCGAACACCGAGGCCTCCGCGACCGTCTCGCCCGGCGCGAAGACCTGCCGGGGCTCGAAGGCCCGGAACCCCCACTCCATCAGCTTGCGCGACTCGGAGGCGCGGTCCCGGGCGGTCTTGAGCCCCGAGACCACCAGCACGAGCCGCTGGCCGTTCTGCACCGCCGAGCCGGTGAGCGCGTAGCCGGATTCCTCCAGGTAGCCGGTCTTCAGCCCGTCCGCGCCGATGTCGAGGGCGAGCAGCGGGTTGCGGTTCTGCTGGCGGATCTTGTTCCAGGTGAACTCCTTCTCGGCGAAGATCTTGTAGTAGTCCGGATAGGTGTCGATGATGTGCAGCGCGAGCTTCGCCATGTCCCGGGCCGTGACCTTCTGGTCGGGCGCCGAGTAGCCGGTGGCGTTGCGGAAGGTCGAGTTCGTCAGCCCGATCTCCTTGGCGCGCTGGTTCATCAGCCCGGCGAAGGCCTCCTCGGACCCGGCCATGTTCTCCGCGATGGTGATGGCCGCGTCGTTGCCCGACTGCACGATCAGGCCGCGGAGCAGGTCCGACATCTTGATGCGGCTGTTGACCTGCGCGAACATCGACGAGCCGCCGCCGCCCGCCCCGCCGCGCTTCCATGCGTCCTCGGTGACGGTGAATTCCGTGTCCATCGACAGGCGGCCGGATTTCAGCGCCTCGAACACGATGTCGGTGGTCATCAGCTTGGCCATGCTGGCCGGCGAGAACCGCTCGTCGGCGGCCTTCTCGAACAGGACCGAGCCGGAATCGGCGTCGATCAGGATCGCGTGGGGGGCGGCGGTCTGGAAGCCCTGCGCGGCAACGCCGGCGAGGCCCGCCCCGAGCGCGCAGGCGGCCGCGAGAAGGGTGAGAAAGGTCCTGCGCATCACCGTCGCGTCCCGCGCCTGTCCACCGGCCGAGGAAACCCCGCCCGCATCCGGATAACAAGCGTGACCATATTACGGTTTCGGCGCCGGATCGAATGCGAAATGCCGCATCGGCACCGGACGCCGTCCGCCCGGCCGGGCCGCGTCCGTCCTCAGTAGATCCCGGCCAGGCGGGCGTTCTTCGTCCCGGCGGGGCCCGCCGCGCGACCCGCCATCGCCGGCTTGGCGGCGCCGGCCTTGGGGGCCGCACCGGCCTTCCCGGGGGCGCCCGCCTGGGCGAGCGTGCCGGCCCTGGGCGGGGCTCCGCCGACGGGCGCGGCCGCCTTGGACGGGACCGCGGCGAGGCGCGCCAGGGCGAGCTTGGCGGAGGCGGGCATCGCCGCGGCGGGCGCCTTGGCGAGTTGCGTCGCGCCGGGCACGGGATGCCCGGTCCCGACCGCCTTCGGGGCGGTTCTGGCGGCCGCAGGCATGGCCTCATGCCCGGCCCTATTCCCGGCCGCATGACCGGACGGCGGGGCGGCCTGGGCCAGAGCCGGGTTGAGACCCGCAACCTTCACACCCGCGGCCGGCACGCCCGCACCCCTGGAGCCCGCCTCCCGGGCCGCGGCGACCTGCACGGGCGCCGGGCGGAAGTCCCGCACCGGCGGGGCCGTGGGCTGCACCGCCGCCGGGACCGACACGGCGGCCGCGGCGAGCACGATCGGTGCGCGCACCGGCGCCCGCTCGGGCCGGGCGGCCGGAGTCGCGGCGGGCTCCTCACGCTCTTGGACACGCTCTTGAGCGGGCTTGAAGGCGAGGGGCTCGGGGGCCGAGCGTGCGTAGCGCTCGGGCTCCTCCGACGGGCCGAGATCGGCCACCATCACGGCGGAGCGCCCGGCCGGGCGCCCGTCGGTGCGCAGGCTGGCCAAGAGCTTGCGGTCGTCGCTGCCGGCGACCGAGGCCTTGCCGACATACTCGACCCGCACCCGCGCGGTGCCCTTGCGGTGGAAGCCCAGGGCATCGGCCGCCTCCTCCGAGACGTCCATGACCCGGCCCGCGTGGTAGGGGCCGCGGTCGTTGACGCGGACCACCATCGAGTAGCCGTTGTCGAGGTTGGTCACCCGGGCGTAGCTCGGCAGCGGCAGGGTCGGGTGGGCGGCCGCGATCGAGTGGCGGTCGAACACCTCGCCGTTGGCGGTCATGCGGCCGTGGAAGGCCGATCCGTACCAGGAGGCGAGGCCCTCGCGCACGTAGCCGTTCGGGTTCTCCTTCGGCACGTAGGTCTGGCCGGCCACCACGTAGGGTTTGCCGGTGTAGCGGCGTCCGCCGCCCTTCGGGATCATGTCGCCCTCGTTGTAGAGGCGCGGGCTCGCCTTGACGCCGTATTTCGGATCGACGCCGTTGCCGGCCGCCGCGAGCTTCTGCTGGGGAGAGGTGGCGCAGTTGGCGGTGGCCAGGGCCACGCCCGAGACGGCCATGAGCCGCAGGGCGAGGCGCGCCGGCCGGGGAAGCGTCGTGCGCACCATCGTGGGGGGTCACCAAACTCTACGCGTGGCCGGGGCCCGAACCGGACCGGAGGCGGCCGCGCCAAGGGGCCGCAACCGGGTCCACCCAGAATTGTAGCGGTCGCGTAAAGGAAGCCTGAACAAAGCCGGCCATCGGGGTTCAGAAACCCGGCCACGGCGGTGCCGGCAGCGCGTGTCCTGCAGGAGAGCACGGACACAGTCGGTGAGATGAACCAGAAGTTCGAAATCGCGGGGGCGTGCGGGTTCCCGCGCCGCGCCGGCGACGCCGCTCACGCAACGGCCCGGCACACCGGCCCTGGCGAAGCGCGGCGCCCCCTCGTCCAGGAGGAGAGGAGGACGCGCGCGTCAGCGGCCTTGCGCGTCGGTCAGCTGGGCGATGGACCGGGCGCCCCGCTGCTTGAACAGCAGGTCGAGGCCCTCCAGCATCAGGGCGTGCATCTTGGTCCGCTCGGCGTAGGCGAGGTCGCGGAGCTGGTCGTAGACCGGCGGCTCCAGGTAGACCGACATCTGGCGGGCGCGCTGCTTGAGCGTGGCGGCGGGCTTCGGCGCCGGGGGGGCGAGGGCCAGCGACACGATCTCGGCGCCCTGCGGCCGGGCCGCGGCCCCCTTCGCGGACAGAGCCTTGGCGGGCGGGTTCGCCGAGGCCACGATCGCCGCGAGGCTGAGCTTAGGCGGCTTGGACATGCTGGCCCGTCCTCAGGGACTGCGTGCGGCGCTCGATCCACGACCACAGGCGGCGGACCTCCCCGGCAGCCTGGCCCTTGGGGTTGAACTCGGTGACGCCCTGTCCCAGGCCGATCGCGTCTTGATGGTCGGTGCGCGACACGATGTTCACGTCCGGCAGGATTCCGAGCACCGCCAGGCCGTCCGCGGCGTCGCGGACGCGGTAGGAGCGCGGCGGGGTCTGGTTCAGCACGAAGGCGAACTTCTTCTCCAGCCGGTAGACCGCCGCCAGCGTCGGCTTGAAGGCCCGCAGGTCCGCGGGTGTCGGCCGGCACGGGATGATGCACAGGTCCGCCGCGCGGATCGCCGACAGCGTGCCGGTGGAATCGACACCCGGCGTGTCGATGAAGACGAAGTCGTAGGCGGAGTCGCGCAGGCGCTCCATCACGGCGTCGATCTGGGTGGCGTCGATCTGAGCCACCTCCGGACCGTCGGCGGTGCGGTGGTCGAGCCAGTCGGAGATGGTGGCCTGGCGGTCCATCTCCAGGATGCAGACCGTGTGGCCCGCCTCCCGGGCGGCCACCGCCAGGGAGATGCACAGCGTGCTCTTGCCGCTGCCGCCCTTCTGCGTGACGAAGGTGATCGCTTTCATCCTGGGCGTCCTCCAGAAGGCCCCGCGCGTCCCGTACCAGGCGCCAGCCGGCTCCGGCCGGCGCGCCGAGCGGGTCAACCTCAGGTGTCGAGATTCGCGGCCTGCCGCGATCCTGTGACCCAAGGATGCCCCGACGCACGGTGGGGCCATCATGGTTAACGACCCGTTAAGATCGCCACTCGCGCCGGCGACACGGATTCGGGTGGAAAGCTGGGCAGGTATCTAAACTTCAGGTTAAGATTTTCGGCACAGAATGGGTTAACAGCCTTTCCAGCGCCGTTCGAATACCGTAGCGTAGACAGGGCTGGCCTGAGGAGCGTGTCGGAGGTGAATACCTCAAGTTTAAAGACAATGGATGTCCCGGCGAGGAATGGCATGGCCGAAGCCCCGATCCCGCAATCCGTCCTGGACGCCTCCGGCGTGGTCGGAACGTGGGTCCACGATATCTGGGCCGGACAGCTGGCGCTCTCGGCCTCCCTGGCGGGTCTGCTCGGCCTCGACCCGGAGAAGGCCGCGGCCGGCGTGCCTCTCGAAGCCTTCCTCGACCGCACCCATCCCGAGGATCGCATCCGCATCGAGAGCTACCTGCACGCGGTGGCCGAGACCGGCGGCCCCATGGAGGCGGAATTCCGGACCCGCGACACCCGGACTGGCATCCGCACCCTGCTGCTGCGCGGCCGGATCGAGCGCGACCCCGCCGGCGGGGCGACCCGGGGCCGGGGCATCGCCATCGACCGGACGGAGGAGCAGGCGGCCAACCTCGTGCAGAGCGAGCGCGTCGTGAACCGGATGGCGGAGCACATCATCGCCCTGCGCGACCTCGCCCGCGCCCTCAACCGGCCGGCGCTCACGGACCGGATCGAGCACCTGATGATCGAGATCGGCTTCGAACTCGCCCGCTTCCTGCCCGAGCCCGAGGACGAGCCGCGCCACTGAGCCCCCGGACGCGCCCCTGACGGCGCCGCGCGCCCTCGATTGATCGCGCCCGGCCCGGCAAGCTACTGTCCCGGCAAAGACTTGCGGAAAGACTTTGCCGGGAGGACGGGAATGGCCCGCGACACGATCTACGACCGCGACCTCGACCGCGTGCCGGCCAACCACCAGCCGCTGACGCCCCTGCTCTACCTCGACCGGGCGGCGCGGGTCTTTCCCGACCACGTGGCGGTGATCCACGGCGCCCTGCGGCGGCCCTACCGGGACCTCTACGCCCGGGCCCGCCGCCTCGCCTCGGCGCTGGTCGGACGCGGGATCGGCCGCGGCGACACCGTGGCGGCCCTGCTCGCCAACACGCCCGAGATGATCGAGTGCCACTACGGCGTGCCGATGACCGGCGCGGTGCTCAACACCCTCAACACCCGCCTCGACGCCGAGGCGATCCGCTTCTGCCTGGAGCACGGCGAGGCCAAGGTGCTGATCACCGACCGGGAATTCGCCCGGACGGCCGCCGCGGCCCTCGAGGGCCTCGCGGCGAAACCCTTCGTGATCGACGTCGACGATCCGGAATACGACGGCCCCGGCGCCCGCCTGGGCGAGACCGACTACGAGGCCTTCCTGGCCGGCGGCGACCCGGAGCACGACTGGCAGCTGCCCGGCGACGAGTGGGACGCGATCACGCTGAACTACACGTCCGGCACCACGGGCGACCCGAAGGGCGTGGTCTACCACCACCGCGGCGCGGCGCTGCTCGCGCTCGGAAACGTCATCACGGGCGGGCTCGGCCAGCACCCGGTCTATCTCTGGACCCTGCCGATGTTCCACTGCAACGGCTGGTGCTTCCCCTGGACCCTGTCGGTCGTGGCCGGGACCCATGTCTGCCTGCGGCAGGTGCGGGCCGAGGCGATGTACCGGCTGATGGCCGAGCACGGGGTCACGCATCTCTGCGGCGCGCCGATCGTCATGCAGATGCTGATCAACGCTTCCGACGCCGAGCGCCGGGACCTGCGGACGCGCGTCGCCTTCTTCACCGCCGCGGCCCCGCCCCCGAGGCGGTGCTCGCCGGCATGTCGGAGGCCGGATTCGACGTCACCCACCTGTACGGTCTGACCGAGAGCTACGGCCCGGCGGTGGTCAACGCCTGGCACGCCGACTGGGACGCGCTCGCGGCGGACCAGCGGGCGGCCAGGAAGGCGCGCCAGGGCGTGCGCTACCCGGTGCTGGAGGCCCTCGACGTGCGCGACCCGGAGACGCTGGAGCCGGTGCCCGCCGACGGGAGCACGATCGGCGAGGTGATGATGCGCGGCAACGTGGTGATGCGCGGCTACCTCAAGAACCCGGCGGCCACGGAGGCGGCCTTCAAGGGCGGCTGGTTCCGCACCGGCGACCTCGGGGTGAAGCACCCGGACGGCTACGTCCAGCTCAAGGACCGCTCGAAGGACATCATCATCTCGGGGGGCGAGAACATCTCGTCGATCGAGGTCGAGGATGCCCTGTTCAAGCACCCGGCGGTGGCCGCCGCCGCGGTGGTGGCCAAGCCGGACCCGAAATGGGGCGAGACGCCCTGCGCCTTCGTGGAGCTGAAGCCCGGCACCTCGCCCAGCGCCGACGAGCTGATCCAGTGGTGCCGGGGGCGTCTCGCCTCCTACAAGCTCCCCCGCCACGTGGTCTTCGGCGAATTGCCGAAGACCTCGACCGGCAAGGTGCAGAAATTCCTCCTGCGCGAGCGCGCCCGGCAGGATGAGGCCTGAGGACGAGGCGTAAGGCCTGCGGTCAGGCCTGCGGGGGATCCCGGCGGTCGGCCCGGACCGGGATCCGCACGGCCCGGGCGGCACGCAGGTCGGCCGCGATCTGGGCGAAGAACGCCTGGAACGACACCAGGCTGAACAGGGCGATGGAGGCGACCAGGGCGGCGGAGACCAGGGTCTTGGCGGTTGCGGGATCCACGGCTTGGAGTCCTTGGTTCGGTCCCGCCCGGGCTGTCCGGGCGGGGGCGCCGCATCGGGCGTCCGATCTGCAAGGTGGGTGCTCCGCCGCGCCGACGCCAGCGTCGCCGTGGTCGCGCCAGGCATGCGCCTGGGTTCGGGCTCGGCCGGGATCGTGGTTGCCGGATGCGCGAAGGCCGGGCGCGATATTCGGACCTGACGTGCGGGGCGGTGCAGCTTTCCCGGTTGGCCGAGCGTTGCGTTTCCCGCAATAAGCGCCCGCGCGGAGCAGGGCGCATCCGGGAGGGACGGCATGGCCGGCAACGGCATCGCGAACGGCGCCCGGGTGGCGTTGCTCGCCGCTCAAGGGGTGATCCTGGGAATCACCTTGGCGGCAGGGGCGGCGCTGGCCCAGGGGACGGTCCCGGCCCAGATACCGGCCCAGATACCGGCCCAGGCGACCTCGCAGGCCCGGCCCGCCGCCCTGGGGGGACCTCAGGGCCCGTCGCAGGCGACGGTGCAGGCCACGGCGCAGGAGCCGGGCGAGCCGGTGACCCGGGCGGGCTACTTCTACATCGGCGGCCGCTACGAGAAGCTCGGCGACAAGACCGTGATGGTCGGCCAGATGTTCGTGCAGTCCCGCACCCCGGCCCGGATCACGCAAGCCTACCCGGTGGTGATGGTCCACGGCCTCGCCCAGACCGGCGTGAACTTCCTCGCCACCGCGGACGGCCGCCCGGGCTGGGTGCAGCGCTTCGTCGAGAGAGGCTACCAGGTCTACGTGGTCGATCAGGTGGGACGCGGGCGCTCGGGCACCAACCCGGAGGTCTACGGACCCTACGACCGGCTGGGCACCCGCAGCCTGGAGCGGACCCACACGGCGCCCGAGGTCTACGACCTCTACCCGCAGGCCAAGCTCCACAATCGCTGGCCGGGCGGGGCCGGCGTGCAGGGCAATGCCGGGTTCGACCAGTTCTTCGCCAGCCAGGTCCCGTTCCTGGCCAACAGCCAGCAGACCGAGGAGCTGGTCGACCCCGCCCTGGTGGCGCTCCTCGAGAAGGTCGGGCCGGCGATCCTGCTCACCCACGGCCAGGCGGCCCTGTTCGGCTGGGCGGCCTCGGACGCCCGGCCCGACCTCGTGAAGGCGCATGTGGCGGTCGAGCCGAGCGGGCCGCCCTTCTTCGACGTTCAGTTCCGCGGCGGCAAGGACTTCTGGGAGAAGGCCGGGGACGGGCGCGCCCGCGCCTACGGGCTGACCCGCATGCCCCTGACCTTCGATCCGCCCGTCAAGGCGCCCGAGGACCTGATCGTGGCGCAGCAGGCCAAGGCGACGGCCGACGGGGCCGTGCGCTGCTGGCTGCAGGGCGAGCCGGCCCGGACCCTGCCGAACCTCGCCAAGGTGCCGACCGTGGTGGTGACCGCGGAGGCCTCGTTCCACGCCACCTACGATGCCTGCACGGTCGCCTTCCTGGCCCAGGCCGGCGCCAAGCCCGACGTGATCCGGCTGGCCGACCGGGGCCTGAACGGCAACGGCCACATGATGATGCTGGAGACCAACAGCGATGCCTTGGCGGATCTGCTGGCCGGCTGGATCGCGGGCCGGGCGCGGTAGGCCGGGCCGGTAGGCCGATCGCGCGCCGGTTCCGGACCGTCGCGTCCCCTGACACGTGCCTGACCTTTCGGGCTGCCGGCCTTCGCTACCGAGGCGTGTCGCCACGGCAACAGCCGTCGCCTGAAGCGCGAGGGCCGCTTGCGATGAAGCGTGGCTGCGCGTACTCCGGGTTGAAGAAAAATCAATCCCCCCAGCAGTTTAGCACAATTCTAAACAGCGCGGCAGCGACGTCGGGACCGGTTCCGGCGCGTGCGGCCGGCTGCCCGCTTCGTCGCACACGGCCAGGTCCCATGAGAGTCGCTCACCCCCGTTCCGGCGCCCTGCGTGCCCTCCTTGCCGGCGCCTCGCTCGCCGTCCTGGTCCAGGCTGCGCCGAGCTTTGCCCAGGACGCGACGCCGCCGCGCCCCCGGGCGAACAACCCGGCCAACCAGACCGCGCAGGGAAGCGTGCAGCTCGAGGAGCTGAGCGTCACCGGCCAGGGCGGGCCGGTCGTCGCCGGACCGGTGCGGGAGGATCCGCGTGGGCCGATCACCGGCTTCGTCGCCAAGCGCTCGCTCACCGCCACCAAGACCGACACGCCGCTGATCGAGACGCCGCAATCGATCACCGTGATCGGGCGCCAGCAGCTCGACGCCCAGAAGCCCCAGTCGGTCTCGGAGGCGATCCAGTACGCGCCGGGCGTGTTCGGCAGCCCCTTCGGCCCGGATACCCGCCAGGACTTCTTCCTGATCCGCGGCTTCACCACCAACGACACCGGACTCTACAAGGACGGGCTGCAACTTCTGAACTTCGGCTTCGGCGGCTTCCAGCTGGAGACGTTCGGCCTGGAGCGCATCGAGGTGCTGCGCGGACCCGCCGCCGTGCTGTTCGGCGCCGGCAATCCGGGCGGCGTCGTCAACCTCGTGTCCAAGCGCCCGCCCCTCGACCCGCTGCGCTACATCGAGGCCGGCGGCGGCTCCTTCGGGCAGAAGTACCTCGCCTTCGACCTCGGCGGCCCGGCCGACGCGGAGGGGCACTGGTTCTACCGCCTGACCGCCATCGGGCGGAACGGCGGCACCCAGGTCGACGGCGTCGAGGACAACCGCGGCTACATCGCGCCGTCCTTCACCTACAAGCCCGACGGGGCCACGACCTTCACGATCCTGTCGAGCTTCCAGCACGACGAGACCGGCCGCATCAACGCGTTCCTGCCCTATTACGGCACCGTGCGCCCGCAGGCCGAGGGCCTGCGCATCCCGCGCTCGTACAACACCCAGGACAACATCCAGAACCGGTACCGGCGCACCCAGGCCTTCATCGGCTACGAGTTCGAGCACGTCTTCAACGACGTCTGGACGGTGCGCCAGAACGCCCGCTACGCGATCTCGCAATCCTACGACAACTCCCTCAGCGGCGGCATCGGATACGTCGACCCGGTCACGCAGACCCAGCTCAGCCGCTACCGTTTCCAGGCGGCCTCGACGGCGCGCCAGTTCAACGTCGACACCCAGGCGATCGCGCGGTTCGACGACGGCCTGTTCGCCCACACCTTCCTGATGGGCGTCGACTACAAGTATTTCAGCCTGAACGACAATCAGGGCACGTTCTTCGGCGTCGACCCGTTCAACCTCGCGGCGCCGAACTTCGTCAGCCCCGCCGGGCCGGTCTCACCCTACCTCATCAACTTCGACCAGTTCCAGCAGACCGGCCTCTACGTGCAGGATCAGATCAAGCTCACGCCGCAGCTGACCCTGATCGCCTCCGGCCGCGGCGACTTCACCACCAACGAGGTCAACAACAAGCTCGCCAGCCCGATCTCCCGCACGACCCAGAACGCCAACGCGGCCACCGAGCGCTTCGCGCTGATCTACAACTTCGACTTCGGCCTCGCGCCGTACGTCTCCTACGCGACCTCGTTCAACCCGCAGGTGGGCACGAACGCGTTCAGCCAGCCGTTCAAGCCGACCACGGGCGAGCAGTACGAGGCCGGCGTGAAGTACGAGCCGCCGGGGACGAACCTGTTCGTCACGGCCGCGTTCTTCGACCTCGCCCTCAACAACTCGCTCACCACCGACCCGAACAACGTCTTCAACTCGCTCCAGCTCGGGCTGACGCGCTCGCGGGGCTTCGAGGGCTCGCTCACGGCGAGCCTCACGCCGGAGCTCAACGTGGTCGCCTCGGTGACGACCTATGACCTGAAGATCGAGCGGGGCGACAATGTCGGCCGGACGCCCGCGGGCGTGCCGCAGACCTTCGCGTCGGTGTTCGGCGACTACACGATCCCCACGGGCGAATTCGCGGGCTTCGGCTTCGGCGGCGGCGTGCGCTACGTCGGGTCCTCCTTCGCCAACACCGACAACACGCTGAAGGTGCCGGAGCGGGTCCTGTTCGACACGCTGGTCCACTACACCAGCGGCAACTGGCGCTTCGCCATCAACGCCGCGAACATCTTCGACAAGCGCTTCGTCTCGTCCTGCACGTCGATCAACGCCTGCTTCTACGGCGAGGCGCGGCGGGTCACGGCGAGCCTGAGCTACAAGTGGTGAGGCGGAGGGCTTGGCGCGCTCTCCGCCGAAGTGGAGACCGGTTCGGCGAGAGCGCGCCACGACAAAGGCTTAGAGCCGCGCCTGATTGCGACGCGCATGGTACACGACAATGCGCTGTACTAAGTCGATCCACTCAAACCCCCTCATCCTGAGGTGACCGCGTCAGCGGGCCTCGAAGGCGGGCTCCAGGGATCGCGCAGGCTTCTGGAGGGCTCCTTCGAGTCCTCCGCTCCGCTCCGGCACCTCAGGATGAGGTGGTGGGTGGGATGACCGGTCCGAGAGCTTCCCGGTCTTGTGTCGTGTCTCGATTGTACCGCGATCGGTCTCGGCTCTAGCGGCGCGCCCCGATCGACCGGCCGCAGCTTCCGCGACGGTGGCCCGCGGCGGGCGTAGCGGATGCCGCTTCGCCCGCCGCCGTCGACGATGACGACGTCCCCGAAAGCCCGCGGAGCCGGAACCGGTCCGGACCCGTCAGCGGTGATGGCGATGGTAACGGTGATGCCGGTGCATCCGGTGGGCGCGGTGCCGCATCATCCGCGATTCCATCCGGGCGTTGCGGTGCATGCCGCCGAAGCGGCCGTTGCCCTGCGCGGCGGCGTTCCGGTCGAGGCCGTCGCCCGGCGAGGCGAGGCTCGGGCTCGCGGCGCCGAGGACGAGGCCGAGCGCGAGCGTCGCGCCGAGGATGATCTTGTTCATGGGACGAATGTCTCTCCGCGACCCAGCGCCGCGCGGACCGAACGGATTAAAATCGGCCCGGTTCCGGCGCGGCCGGGGATCGTGCCGCGGCATCCTGCGGCAGGGAACGTCGGCGCTGTCCGATCGGGCCCGCTCACTCCGCGATGGCGAACAGGGTCAGCGGTCCGGGCAGCACCGCCTGCGGCACCGGGACGGCCCGGATCCCCACCGGCAGCGTTCCCTCGAGCAGATCCATGAAATCCCCCGAGGCGGCGAGCGCGATCTCGGCCGCCTTGGCCTGCGTCTCGATCCGCGCCAGGGCGTTCATCGCCGGACCCAGCACCGTGTACTCGGCCCGCACCCCGTCGTCGAAGACGCCGACCAGGAGGTCGCCCGCGTGCAGGGCGACCACGACCCGCACGGTGAACAGCCCCTCCCGCGCCCGCTCGGCGTTGAGGGCGGCGATCCGGTCCCGGATCGACAGGGCGCAGGCCAGAGCCGCGCGCGCCTGGGCGTCGGGCCGGTCGAGCACGAACTGCACCAGCACGGCGTCGCCGATATACTTGTCGACCAGGCCGCCCTGCTCCGCCACCGCCGCCTGCGCGGCCGCCCGGACCGCCAGCAGGGCCTTCACCATGGCCTCGGGCGGGTGCTCGCGGGAGAGCCGGGAGAAGCCGCGGATGTCGAGGATCATCAGGCAGGCGTGGCGCCGGTGGATCCCGAGGCCGGAATCGCCGTCCTCGGCGGCGAGGTCGAGGGCGACCGTGTCGGGCACGAACCGGGCGAGCTGGGTCCGCTCGTGCTCCATGCGCAGAGCCCGGGCCACCGCGGCGCGCAGGCGGATCATGCCGTCGATCACCAGGAGGCCCGCCGCCATGAAGGTGGCGAGCCCGGTGATCTGCGCGGTCGGGAAGGTGTCGGCGTTGGGGAACAGGTCCGGATGCACCAGCCCGACCAGGAAGGCCGCGCTCCAGCAGACCGTGACCAGCCCGCAGAACACCAGGGTCTGGGCCACCCGCATGCTCAGGCCGGTCTGGAGCAGGAGCAGGAAGGCGGGCAGGCGGCTCACCGCGTCGGCGCCGAGGCCCGCCCCGCCCCCGGCCATCATGTGCTCGATGATCACGTAGACGGCGAGCCCGGCGTTGAGCCCGGTGCCGGCCCAGCTGTAGGCGTTGGCCGCGGGGCCGCCGCCCCGCTCCCGGAGCCCGAACCAGACCGTGCCGAGGCCGTAGAGGCCGAGGATGAACCAGTGGCTCAGGGCGTGGAGCGAGCCGTCATAGGCCTGCGCCGCCATCAGCAGCACCAGCACGATCACCACCCGGAGGCCGAGCAGGCGCAGGCCGCCGCCGGCCTGCATCGCCCGCAGCACCGCCGCGTCGTCGGATCCCGGTTCCGCGCGGCCCTCGGCCGGAGACCGCGCGGACTGCAGCGCGGCGAGCGTCGGGTTGCCGGCGCTGCCCGAGGCCATCAACCGCCCCGGCCGAGGCGCCGGGCCGCCGCGAAGCGGTTGAGGAAGCGCGGCTCCTTCTCGGGGGCGATCCGGACCGCGAGGTGCAGGGTGCCGTCGGCCTCCGACCGGCGGTCGAGGATCTCGGCGTTCTCGTAGAGCCAGTTCAGCGCCGCCCCGTCCTCCGGGGGCAGCGACACCGCGAAGCTCGCGCGGTTGCGCCCGATCCGCGCCTCGATCCGGCTGGCGAGGGCGGCGAGCCCCTCCCCGGTCAGGGCCGAGACCAGGACCGGCGCGGCGCTGTCGCGGTCGTTGCGGGCCTTGGCCTGGCCGCTGAGGTTCAGGAGCCGGGTGCGCTCGTCGTCGTCGAGGAGGTCGGCCTTGTTCCAGACCTCGATGATCCGGTCCGCCGTGGTCTCGATGCCGAGCTCCCGCAGGACCTCGCCGACATCCTCGGCCTGCGCCTCGGAATCGACGTGGGCGACGTCGCGCACGTGGAGCAGCACGTCGGCCTCGATGGCATCCTCCAGCGTCGCCCGGAAGGCCGCGATCAGCGGCGTCGGCAGGTCGGAGATGAAGCCCACCGTGTCGGACAGGATCACGGTCTCGCCGTGGGGCAGCTTGGTCGCCCGGGCGGTGGGGTCGAGGGTGGCGAACAGCATGTCCTTGGCGGTGACCTCGGCGCGGGTCAGGGCGTTGAACAGGCTCGACTTGCCGGCGTTCGTGTAGCCCACCAGCGCGACGATCGGGTACGGCACCCGTGCGCGGCTCTGCCGGTGCAGGCCGCGGGTGCGCACCACCGCGTCGAGATCGCGCTCGATCCGGGTCATGCGCTCCTGGATCATGCGCCGGTCGGCCTCGATCTGGGTCTCGCCGGGGCCGCCCAGGAAGCCGAAGCCGCCGCGCTGACGCTCCAGATGGGTCCAGGATCGGACGAGCCGGGACTTCTGGTAGGCGAGGTGCGCGTGCTCCACCTGGAGCGTGCCCTCGCGCGTGGAGGCGCGCCGGCCGAAGATCTCCAGGATCAGGCCGGTGCGGTCGATGACCTTGGCGCCCCAGGCCTTCTCGAGGTTGCGCTGCTGCACGGGCGAGAGGGCGCAGTCCATCACGACGAGGCCGATCTCGCGGGCGCGGATCAGGCCGGCGATCTCCTCGACCCGGCCCTTGCCGAGATAGGTGGAGGGGCGGATCCGCGGCAGGCTGACGGCGAGGCTCTCGACCACGTCGAGCTCGATCGCGGCGGCGAGCCCGGTCGCCTCGTCGAGGCGGGCCTCCACGGAGCGCGTGGGCGTCACCGGTCCGTGCCCGGCTCCCGCGGCGCCCCGCGCGAGGTAGGGGCCGATCACCAGGGTGTGGGTCGCCGCGGCGATCTCGCCCTCGGGGGCGGCCTGCGCCTGGAGGCGGGCTTCGCCGGACGTCAGCGTTTCGGTCATACGGCCTTTGGCACCGCCGGTCGGCCGGCGGCTTCGTTCGAGAGGTCGGATCCGTCAGAATGGGGATGCGGGCGGGCCGGGCCAAGGCTTGGGGCCGGAAACGCAGCGGATATCCGCGAGGGCGCGGATTGCGCACGTCCTTCCTCCCCTCGCCGGGCTCGCAGATTCGCATCCTTGACCGACGCGCGCTCTCCTCCCCCTTGTGGGGAGGAGTTGGAGGTGGGGGTGGTGCAGGATCGAGCGGTGCGGTGCCTTCTGCACCACCCCACCCCTGGACCCTCCCCACAAGGGGGAGGGAAAAGCGCCCATTTTTCAGAGCGTTGGTCTCAGACCCAGACGTGTGAATATCGTAACCTTTGCAAGGGGAGGAGACGCGCGGATCTACCTCGCCCCAACCCCAGCGAAAACTCACGCCTTCTCGGCGGTCTCGTCCGGCTCGAACAGCTGCACCGGGTGGCCCGGCATGATCGTGGAGATCGCGTGCTTGTAGACCAGCTGCGAGTGCCCGTCCCGGCGCAGCAGCACGCAGAAATTGTCGAACCACGTCACCACGCCCTGGAGCTTGACGCCGTTGACGAGGAAGATGGTCAGCGGGATCTTGTTCTTGCGGACATGATTGAGAAAGGTGTCCTGAAGGTTCTGTGCGCGTTCGCCCGCCATCTTCTTGGCCTTCTTGTTGTCCCGGCTCGCTCCGTCCGGGATGGGTCTGCCGCGCGCCGGATCGTCCGACCTTCCCGACCGCGGCTGTGTATACAAGCACCATGATCTGGTGAAAGCGTGGGCGCAAGCAACCCCCGCGCCGGCCTCATCCGTGACGGATCGGCACCGCTCTCACCGCATCCCCCCGGCCGCCCGTCTCACGGACCGATGCCGAGGGATTTCAACTTACGGTGCAGGGCCGAGCGCTCCATGCCGATGAACTCGGCGGTGCGCGAGATGTTGCCGGAGAACCGCGCGATCTGCGCCACGAGGTACTCCCGCTCGAAGATCTCGCGGGCCTCCCGGAGCGCGAGGCTCATCAGCTTCTCGCCGCCCGCGCCGCCCGGCGTCGTCGGCACCAGGGCGCCGATCTCGGAGGGCAGCATCTCCGAGGTGACCTCCTGCTCCGGGTCGGCCTGGGTCAGGATCATCAGCCGCTCGACGTTGTTCTTGAGCTGGCGGACGTTGCCGGGCCAGTTGTGCGACTGCAGCACCGCCATCGCGTCCTCGGCGATCCGGCGCTTGGGCAGGCCGGTCTGGGACGAGATGTTGTCCATGAAGAACTGGATCAGCTCGGGCACGTCCTCCCGGCGCTCCGACAGGGCCGGCACCCGGATCGGCACCACCGACAGGCGGTGGAACAGGTCCTCCCGGAACCGGCCCGCGGCGATCTCCTCCTGAAGATCCCGGGATGAGGACGAGATGATGCGCACGTCGACATGCACCCGGGTGGTGCCGCCGACCCGCTGGAAGTTCTGGTCGACGAGGACGCGCAGGATCCGGTTCTGGGTCTCCCGCGGCATGTCGGCGACCTCGTCGAGGTAGAGGGTGCCGCCATGGGCTTCCTCCAGGGCGCCGACCCGCCGGCCGCTCTCGCCCTCGACCCCGAACAGCTCCGCCTCCATGGTCTCGGGCAGGATCGCGGCGGCGTTCAACAGCACGAACGGGCCGTTCGAGCGGGCCGAGGCCTTGTGCAGGCTGCGCGCCGCGAGCTCCTTGCCGGAGCCCAGCGCCCCGGTGATCATCACCCGGGCGTTGGTCGGCGCCACCCGGTCGAGGGTCTGGCGCAGCTGGTTGATGGCGAGCGACGCGCCGACGATCCGGTTGGTGGCGCCGGAGCGCGCCGTCAGGTCGCGGACCTCCCGCCGGAGCCGCGAGGCCTCCAGCGCCCGCTCGGCCACCAGGATCAGCCGGTCCGCCTTGAACGGCTTCTCGATGAAGTCGTAGGCGCCCGCCTTGATGGCCGAGACCGCGGTCTCGATGTTGCCGTGGCCCGAGATCATCACCACCGGCAGGTCGGGGTTCGCCGCCTTGATCAGGTCGAGCACCTGCAGGCCGTCGAGCCGGGAGCCCTGCAGCCAGATGTCGAGGAAGACGAGGTGCGGCCGGCGCGCCTCGATGGCGGCGAGCGCCTCGTCCGAGCCGCCGGCCGTGCGGCAGCGGTGGCCCTCGTCGTCCAGGATCCCGGCGACGAGGTCGCGGATGTCGGCCTCGTCGTCGACGATCAGGATATCGGCGCTCATGCGTGCATCTCCGCGATCCGGGGGGCCGTCGACGCGGCGCCCTTCTCCTCTGTCGTGACAGGTAGGGTTTCAGACGGCGCCGCCGCCGGCTCGGGCCCGTGCTCGCGCGGGACCCGCATCCGCACCTGGCCGCCGCGGCCGGCGGGATTGTCGTTCAGCTCGATCCCGCCGCCGTGCTCCTCAAGCACCTTGCTCACGATGGCAAGCCCCAGCCCCGTCCCACCCTCGCGGGTGGTCATGTAGGGCTCGAGCAGCCGCTGGCGGCCCTCGGCGGGGAAACCCTTGCCGTTGTCGGTGACGGCGATCACCGCGAACCCGTCCTCGACGGCGAGGCTGAGCGAGATCTTGCCCTTGCCGAGCTCGGCCTCCGGTACCTCGGCCACCGCCTCGACGGCGTTCTTGAGGATGTTGGTGATCACCTGGCTGAGCAGCCTTATGTCGAAAGCCGCGACAATTTTTTCGGATCCGCCGGCCCCGCTCTGAGCCGAGAACGCGAAGTCGATGTCCGGGTGCGCGACCCGCATCATGAACAGGTTCTGCTTGGCGATCTCGGTGAGGTCGTTCGGCGCGATGGCGGGCTTGGGCATCCGCGCGAAGGCCGAGAACTCGTCGACCATGCGCTTGATCTCGTCCACCTGCCGGACAATCGTGGCGGTGCACTGGTCGAACACCTCCTTGTCGGCGGTGATGACCTTCCCGTACTTGCGCCGGATCCGCTCGGCAGAGAGCTGGATCGGGGTCAGCGGGTTCTTGATCTCGTGGGCGATGCGGCGCGCCACGTCGCCCCAGGCGGAGCTGCGCTGCGCCTGGACGAGGTCGGTGATGTCGTCGAGCGTCACCACCGAGCCGCGGGAAGCCCCCTGCGCCTGCTCGCTCGTGACCCGCACCGTGATGGTGCGCTCGCCCCGCGAGCGGGTGAGCTGGACCTGCTGCTGCTGCAGGCTGCGCGGGCGCGCCTCGCTCTCGGCGAGCACGGGGGCGAGCTCCGGCACCGCGCGGGCCAGCGGCTGGCCGACCAGCGCGTCGCTGGGGAGGTCGAGCATCCGCTCGGCGGCCGGGTTGGCGATGGTGACGAAGCCCGCCGCGTCGAGGCCGATCACCCCCGGCGAGACGCCCGACAGCACGGCCTCGGTGAAGCGGCGGCGGGTGTCGATCAGGTCGCTCGCGGCGATCAGGCCGGCATGCTGGCGGCGCAGCTCCTGGGTCATCTTGTTGAAACTCTCGCCGAGATGGGCGAGGTCGCCGCTGGTCTTCTTGGTCGGCACCTGGGCGTAGAAATTGCCCGACGCCACTTGGTCGGCGGCGTTGATCAGCCGCCGGATCGGCGCCACGAAGCGGTTGGCGAAGTTCATGCCGAACCACACCGCCGACAGGAGCGCGATCAGCGCGATCAGCAGGAACACCGACGCGAAGGTGATCTGGATCGAGCGGCGCAGGGAGTCGTAGGTGAGGTACTCGGCCGCCGCCGCCCGCGACACGCCGGGGAAGTCGATGGCGAGCTGGCTCACCTCCCGCTGCACCATCAGCACGGCGTCGTCGTAGGCCGGCATGCGCAGCAGCGCGGCGAAGACCCGGCCCTCCGTGGGCAGCAGGCAGATCGGGTCGGCGGAGTTCGCCGCGTCCTCGAAGGCCGCTGCCGAGGGCAGGCGGTTCGTCTTCAGGACGTCGATCTTGGCCCGGGCCACCACCTCGGTGGGCCCGCGCATGATCTGCGCCACCGGCAGACCGAGATTGGTCGCCCGGGTGGTCAGGAAGGTCTGGAACCAGTCCCGGTTGACGTCGAAGTTCGGCCGCGCGCGGGTGAGGTCGTCGGCGAGGATGCGGATCTCGCGGGCGAGGCTCTGGCACTGGTTCTCCTGGTAGGCGTCGGCCACCTCCACGGATTTCAGCACCACGTCGCGGACCCGGTCGGTGAAGCCGAGCGACAGGCCCCGGTCGATCGTCACGGACGCCACCACGGCGAGCAGGATCGTCGGCAGGATCGCGATCAGCGAGAACAGGCCGACGATGCGGGTGTGCAGCCGCGCCACCGCGGCGTTGGCCTTGCGGGCGTGCAGGAAGACCCGCGCCTCCCAGGCGATGATGACGGCGAGGCCGAGCACCAGGACGGCGTTGATGGCGAGCAGCGTCACGCCGTAGGCGGGCGTCGGCGTCACCCGGATCACGCCGGCCAGGATCAGAAAGGTTGCCAGCGCCGAGACCAGGGCGATGATCACCATGGCGGCGCCGATCCAGCCCGGACCGCGCGGTCCGGGACGCAGGGACTCCGCCAGCGACGCGTCGGGGCCCACCCCCTCGCCGATCCCCTCGGGGTCGGTCGACGGGCCTTCCTCTGTCCGTGAGCGTCTCAGGAACGGCATGACTGGTGCAGGGCCACAACAGTGTGGCGGAATTAATACGAATTCGGACCGGGCGGCCACGGCCGGCTCGGCAATCCGTCGCAGCGTGCGGCAGCGGACGGAGCACATCCGTATGGCGGAGGACCTCTTGGGGCTACCCTCCGGCCGAAAGGGGGGCGTGTTGACATGCCCGGTCTCGGCCCGATCGTTCAGGGCAATCCGAAGTGTCTGCGTCTCGGGAGATTGAATACGCGGTCCGGCTGCGAGAAGATCCTGAACGAGCGTTGGCCTAGCAGCGGATGATATCGCGCGCCGATCGTAAAATCTGTCGTGCGACAACTGGGGCCACGCTAGATGGCGTCTCGCATATACTCTCGATCGACCGGAGGGGGCGTCGCATGGGCGACCGCGTGGCAATCGTGCCGGTGATGGCGCTGCCCCGGGGCCGCGCCTGCGGGGCGGGGCGGTGAGCGCCGCGATCCGCGTCGGCCTCATCGGCTACGGATATTCCGGCCGGACCTTCCACGCGCCGCTGATCCGGTCCGTCGCGGGCCTCGAACTCCGCATGATCGGCTCGCGCGATCCCGCCAAGGTCGAGGCCGACCTCCCCGGCGTGACGGTGGTCCCCGACCCGAACGCCGTCGCCGGGTCGGAAGCCGTCGATCTCGTGGTGATCGCCGCACCCAACCACAGTCATGCCCCCCTGGCGCGGGCTGCCCTGGCGGCGGGCAAGCACGTCGTCGTCGACAAGCCCTTCACCCTCGATCTGGCCGAGGCCCGCGCCCTGCGCGCGGCGGCGCGGAGCCGGGACCGGCTGCTCGCGGTCTTCCACAACCGCCGTTGGGACAGCGACTTCCTGACCGTCCGCAGGGCGATCGACGCGGGCGTGATCGGCCCGGTGCGGCATCTCGAATCCCATTTCGACCGGTTCCGACCCCGCGTGCGCGACCGGTGGCGGGAGAATGCCGGGCCCGGCAGCGGGATCTGGTACGATCTCGGCCCGCACCTCGTGGATCAGGCGCTCCAGCTCTTCGGCCTGCCCGATCGGGTGACCGCGAACCTCGCACAGCTCCGGAACGGCGCGCGGTCCGACGATTGGGCCCACGCGGTGCTGGACTATCCGGGCCTGCGGGTGGTGCTGCACGCGAGCATGCTGGTCGCCGGCGGATCGCCCCGCTTCGTGGTCCACGGCGAGGGCGGCAGCCTGATCAAGCACCGTGCCGATCCGCAGGAGGGGCAGTTGCTGGCCGGACTGGCCCCGGGCGCGCCGGGATGGGGCGCGGATCCGGACGAGCTGGAGATGCACGACGGTTCGGGTGCGGTGACGCGCATGCCCGCCGTGGCCGGGGATCAGCGGCTGTTCTACCGGAGGGTGGCGGAGACGCTGCTGCGCGGCCCGGTCGACGATGCGGCGCTGGAGGCGGTGCGGGTGATGGCATGCCTGGAGGCGGCCCATATCTCGGCCCGCACCGGGAGGTCGGTCGCCCCCGCGGTTGCGCTGGACGAGCGCGGACCCTGAGGGGCGCGACCTTTGCGCGCTCCTCCACTCTGGGCGGCGGCCCGCGGCCGGCCGGATCTTGACCCTGCCCGCGGTGGGCCATAACCCCGGAACCGGAGGCGAACGGGGTCTGGTGGCCCTCCTGGTCTTCAAAACCAGTGGTACGCCAACAGCGTACGGTGGGTTCGATTCCCATCCGCTTCCGCCAAAGACGCATCCACCTAAGTCCGCGTTTGTCCATTAAGCCCTTTAATCAGTAGGCGTTTCTTGGATTGATCGTCCGAGACGGTCCGCTGGTGTTTGGCCAAATCGGCGATTATGATGTGGGTAGCGGGGTGGGTGTAAATGTCGTGCCGGCTAAGCTTACTGCCCTTGGCGTCATGAAGCTCAAGGTCCCCGGCATGTATGGGGACGGAGGTGGCTTGTGGCTTCAGGTAACTGGCAACGGTGCCAAGAGCTGGATCTTCCGTTTTACGCTGCGGGGTAAATCGCGCGAGATGGGCCTTGGCTCGGCTGGCACGTTCTCGTTGGCCGAAGCACGTGACAAAGCTCTGATGTGCCGCAAGCTCTGCTACGAGGGAATCGACCCAATCGAAGCTCGCCGTCAGCAGCGCCAAGCGGCGGCCCTCGAATCAGCGCGTGCCATGACCTTTCGGCAATGCGCCGCAGCCTACATCGAATCACACAAGGCGGGCTGGCGAAACGAGAAACACGGAGCCCAGTGGCTCGCCACCCTCGAAGCTTACGTGCATCCCATCTTCGGTGATTTGTCGGTTCAAGCGATCGATACTGGTCTCGTGATTAAGGCGATCGAGCCGATCTGGACCACGAAGCCAGAAACCGCCGTCCGCGTGCGTGGTCGAATCGAGTCGATCCTCGATTGGGCAAAGGCCCGGGGTTTCCGAGCTGGTGAAAACCCGGCGCGTTGGCGAGGGCATCTTCAGAACCTCCTGCCCCGCAAAACGAAAATTCAGCGCGTCATCCACCACCCTGCCCTGCCCTTCGCTGAGGTGCCGGACTTCCTGCGACGCGTCGCCGAGCAACCGGGCATCGCAGCGCGACTCCTGATGTTCACGGTCCTAACCGCTGCGCGCACCGGCGAAGCGCTCGGTGCCCGGTGGTGCGAGTTCGACCTAGCTGCTGGAATCTGGACTGTGCCGGCCGAACGGATGAAGGGCGGTGTTGAGCATCGAGTGCCTCTCACTGCCGCCACGCAAACGATCTTGGCTGAAATGGCCATGGTGCGTACCAGCGAATTTGTCTTTCCCGGCGGCCGATATGGTCGCCCACTCAGCAACATGGCGATGTTGGTGCTGTTACGGCGCATGGACCGGGGCGACCTGACCGTTCACGGCTTTCGATCCTCATTTCGGGATTGGGCTAGCGAAACCACGCACTATCCATCCGAAGTCGTGGAGATGGCGCTGGCGCATGTCGTCGAATCGAAGGTCGAGCGGGCGTATAGACGGGGTGACTTGTTCGATAAGCGACGTGACTTGATGGACGATTGGGCTAGCTTTTGTGGAATTTTATTGAAAAATATAGGTTAGTTTTCAATAGTAGAATTTCTAATTATCGATATTTGGCTGAATTTTTGTTCGGCAGCACACCAATTCATACCGATGAAGCGCCAAACTATACCCAAGGCGCAGCCTTCTGTTTGGGATGAATTTAGGCCATGCTAAACGACACAGTTCCGACGTTTCGGTTTAACCGACCTCGTCCCCACTCTCCCGTGGCCCGACTGCTGAACCGCCGCGAGCCAGTGAAAGCGTCCAACGGGCCAACGAGTGCCAAGTCTGCAACTGAGCCTGCCGAATCGAGTCGAGTCAGCTCTGAGGCTGGCAGCCGCGACGCCGTAGCGGCTGACGCTGAGCGTTTCCTGCATCAGGTCAACGGTGCCGGGTCGCAGCCGCTCGACAGCGCGGCTTGGCTGAAGCGAGCGGGTTTGAACATTCGTAAGGCGTCGGATGCGCAGCACCTTGAGGCCATCGCGCTGGCCTACGCCACCTACATCCGAATCAGCGCGAGCCCATTGCAAGCCACGATAATGGCCGAGCTTGAAGCGTTGAGCGGCCGCAAGCGCTCGCGCACCACCCACGACCTGCACCTCATCGTCGAGCGGTTCGTCTCCTACGGTGGTGAGACCGCGGCCGAGCAACTGGCGGCGCGCAAGCTGATCAGCCGGGACGTGCGGGCGATCCAGCACCTCGAATCAGCCACGGTGCTGCCGAGCCGGGTTCAGGCCCTGGCCGCGACGCCGGGCGAAGGGCTTCACGCCTGGGCACGTCAGCGCGCAGTGGCGAAGCGAGTGTCTGCCTCGCCAATGGATGCCATTGCAGCTGCGCGACGCGCGAAGGTTGAGGCGCGGCAGCGGGCACTGGTCCACGAGATCTTGATTATGACGCGCCGGCCGGACGGCTCTCAAAAGGCAAAGCGGCGGTACGCGATCACCGGCGTTCTGGGGGCCGAAATCGCGGGGTTGCAACGGCGCTTGAAGGGTCTTCAGATGGTGGCCAAGCGCGAAGCTTAGCCCAGTTGATCGGACCCGACAGCTTAGCGGCATATGCTCAGCTACACTGCTGGAATGCGCCAACATCGGACCTTCGGGCGAAACCAATTGAATGGCCGCTTGAAGCCCGACAGCTGCCGTTACGACGGGATGGTTCGCCCGGCGGCCACAGCATCCTGAGGTTTGGCTACATGATCGGCGCGGCGATCCAAGGCTCGTCTTCGCTATCGATATGCCCTCAGGCGGAGCAAATGACCGTCAGGTCGACGTCGACCGTCTGCCGGAGATATGCCGTCGCCGAGCCGAGGACGACCGCCTGATCGTCCGTAAGTCTGGCGCGCCTCACGCCGGGCTGCACGATCACGATCTCAAGCTCAACTGGTTTCATCCGGGCAGCCTTCGCAATATCGGCGAGCCGCCGGATCGATCCGGCGAGGAACCGCGAACGCGCCGGGGTGCCGTTGCCGACCAGCCTCGACCGGGCGATCATGTGCCTATGCAGCCGGTCGAAGTTCCCGCGCCACGAGGCCGACCTGATGGCCTGCGACGATACCTCGACGACGTCCTTGACCCGTTCGCCGGGGTCTGGCCGGCCTGAATACTTGCAATGGACTAGGACGAGCCCGACCGCGTCGCCCGTCTCTCGCAGGCAGACGAGGTCGGCAGCCTCGCCCGCGTCGTCATCATTGAAGACGACGTCGTAACCCTCGTCGACGTAGTGCGCAGCCACCCGCGACTGCACCGACCAAGGCCGTTCAACGCCCTCCTTCCACGTGGATTCGACTTGGATGTCAACGCCATGCCAATCCCAGGGACGGAGCTGGCGTTCCTCGATCCGCGCCGGGGCTCCGCTCGTCTGCTCATAGAGCAGGTCGCCTTCGAGTTCCTTGAGGCTTACGTAACGCACCACCAACGGGTAGTCGTAGAGGAAGTCGACAAGCGCCATGTCGAGCCGGCCTTGCCTGATCCGGACGTGGTCCACTCCCGCGAAGCGGTAGCCCCTGTCCGGGTCAAGCTCCAGGGCGAAGCGGTCGTTCAACTCGCCGCCCGCCGACACCAGCCGGAACGTGATTCGCGTCCTCGACGAGGCTTCCGGCTCGTGCGCCCATTCGCAGTAGGCCATCGGGACCTGGATGCCGTGCTTGACGAGCAGGATGCGCTCGTCCGAAGTCTTGAGCGTCTCCACCGGCCAATCGACCGACAGAACGTGCTCGTCGGGGAACTCGCCCTTCACCTCCTTCGGGACCAGCACGTTCTGGAGGATCTTATTCACGTCGATGCTGGCGTCGAGCAGCTTGCGCCCCACGGGGCGGCACCACCTCAGCCATTGCGGGATGGTGCCCTGGGCCTTCGACCACACGCGCCCCTTCGCCGAACAACCGGGGGAGACGACGGCGCCGCCCTCCCAACCGCGCCCGTCGAGGTTCGATTTCGTGGCGCCGGTCGTTTCGGTCAGCGTCAGCGCGGCGCGGACGTCGGCGCCGGTGTACATGGCGAAGCTCATGTTGCGGCGGCCGTGCTTGCGGACGCCGATGTTGTTGAAGATCAGCCGGTTGACACGGCCCAGGGCCCGGAAGGTCTGTTCCCCGTCGATCCGGACCGTCCCGCCGACCGACCGGGCCAAGCCCTCGTGCATGCTGTCTTTGTCCGAGGAGTTGACGTGGAGGAGACCAGCCTCCGCGTCATGGTGGAGGACGTACAGGTCCCATTGCCGGTCGGCGAGTTTCTTTCCCCTGCTCCAGCGGACGCGCTCCTCCTTGCGCGTCACGAAATAGACGAGCGAATCGGCCTCGTTCAGCCAAGCGGCATGGACATACGTCTTGTCCGGGACGCCGTCGTGAAAGTTCTTCGGGGTGAAGGTCTTGCACCGATACGTGATGGTGCTGAATTTGGGGCGCAGCAGGTTCTTCGAGATCCGTAGCCCCTCCAGGTTCTCTTCCGGGACAAGATCCTGCGATTGCCGCAGGAACTCGGTCAGCTCGGCGTGCTCGCGGGCGGCATTCGAGCTCGCCTCGCTGAGGAGCTGGTTCCAGTCGGCGCTCTCGCTGTAAAGGCGCTCCAGCTTCGAGGAGACCCTCGGATCGGCGATGTTGGCCACGACGGTGGCGTTCCCGATGCGCGCGGCCGAACTCCGGGTGAAGCGACCGGTGAATTGGAGCAGGACGGGCAGGCTCTTGTGGAGGTCGTGGAGCGCGGCGACCTTCAGTTGCGGCAGGTCGAAGCCCTCGCCCAACATGTTGACGCATACGACGATGCGGCTGTCCCCGGAACGGAGCGTATCCAGCGCCCGCGACACCTCAAGATCGGACATGTCCGAATGCACCAGGATCGGGTTCATCCCAGGTGCCAGGCGCCGGTATAGGGCGAGCAGCCCGTCACCCCGCGGGATACGGGCGCACCGGGCCATCAGGAGATGGTCGAGACCACCGTTTAGATCGGCCCGCAAGGCGGCAAGTGCCTCCTCGGCTATCTCCTCGTCGGCCTTCTCGGGGTCGATCTGAAAGATCGACAGGAACCTGATCGGCTTGAAGTAGCCGTCCCTCTGCGCGGCCGCCAACGGGTAGCTGAAGATCACGCGCCCGTCGACGAGCTTGCCGTCCAGCCTGAAGGGCGTCGCGGTGAACTGGACGATCCTGTGCGCCTTGAAGTGATCCCGGAACGCGCTCCACGTGTCGGCGGCGACATGGTGCGCCTCGTCGACGAAGAGATTGCGCATCGCCGCCGCGATGTCCGGGAGCAGCGCCACGGTCGCCGTCCCGCCGAGGGAGGTCATCACGCCGACAATGACGTTGCAGCCACGGAAGAGGTCCAGATCCTCCGGCGTCGACGGTTCGCCTGTGACGACGGCCACCACCGGGTTGTGAATGTCCTCGTCGACCAAGCCGAGTTGACGGAGCAGGCCGAGGCTCCCAAATTTCCTTGCGGTCTGCCAGCGCAAGGCGTTGGACGGTACCGCCACCAGTGTCGGGCCGCGCCGGTAGTTGACGACGGCGCACAGCATCGTCTCGGTCTTGCCCGTACCGGTCGGCATGACGACCGTCGCTGTCTCTGTGGCGAAGACGCTCCAGTGCATCCCGACGGCATGCAGCGCCCCGATCTGGGGTGGCCTCAGGCCCTCGTCGCCCTTCGCCACGTTGCCGTCGCCATCGACGATTTCGGTCCTGAATTGGAACCTGTCGCGCCACGATGCCTCGACCGAGGCCGCGACCGCGGCGGGGTCCGCCTCGAAGTGCGCCTTGAATGCTGACAGCACGGAGTGCCACTGCCACCGGTTCTTCCGTCCGGCTTCCCGCAACAGCACGCCCGCGACGCCGGCCGGAATCGAGTTGAGCTTCTTGTCGGCAATCACGATGTTCTCGCCGGTGGCGAGATGATGGACCTCGACGTCCCGTTTCGCCGAGATGCGGATCGAGCTCACGCGTTCGACCACGACTTTCCTCGCGGGCGCGAGCACGCAGAAGCGCATTCCGATGCGCTTCTTCTCCGTGAACCGTATTTCGGGCAGGTCGAGTTCGACCGTGGGACCGGTCGCCGCCTCCGCCTCCGCCGCGGCCTCGACCGGTTCCACCGTCACGCCGGGATGATCCTCGCTGGTCATCGCCGCAAGCTCCATGACGTCGACACGGTCAGCCAGGCCACGGCGCGCACCACCGTAGTGCTGATTTGATCTCGGTTTGTTCAACAAGGAGCTGCCGTCGAGGTTCCGCTATCTCCCTGGACTGGAACCTGTATCCCTCAGGAAAACTGATGTCGGGCATCGGCTTCCCATGCGGTCCGATTGACCGGCGTCACTATCCTGAAGGATACGAGATTGCGATTAGGGACGCGGCTTCCCCCACCCGGGCGGAAGAGGCGTGCTCAGCACGTCGGCCATATCGTCCGAAATCGCGATGTCCCTGGCATCCATCATCACCGGTGCGTCGTCGAACAGTGTTATCTTGTTCGCTGGCATCGGCAGGCTCCAGTTGGGCCGCGGCCGGACCGTACGGTAGCGCAGCCGGGCATCGTGGTAGTGACCGACGATCCGGTAGCGCCCGAAAGCGATGCGCGCGAGCGTGGTGCGCAGCACCTGCGCGACCTCGGTCCTGATCGCAAGGCGTTCGTCGCCGTCCGCCTCCGCCATGCGGCGGGTCGGCGGCCTCGTTCTCACGCCTGAGGCTGTCACCCTGCAACTGCTTGAGGCGTGACATGCGGATGTAAGAGTGCGCCACGGGCATGAGGAGAACGTGCATCAAATGGCCGAAGGATCGGTGAAGCGGTCCTCGTCATGTGGCTCAATCTGCTGACGTTGTGGCCACCCGCGGAGCGTCTGCTTGAGGCCACAGAGCTGACGCGCGGAGTGGCGATGCGTTAGGTCGGCAAAGGGTCATACCACGACGTCGTAATCGGCAAGTTCGGGCAGCATCGCCTCGACGACGAAATTCACCAATGCCGCAGGTACGTCCAAGTAGAACTCGCGATCGGAATAGGCACCGACATGAGCTGGCAGTCCCCTCTCAACGAACCACGAGGCCAGCTGGTCGAGGTCGGCTTTCGGGGTGTCGCTAAGAAACGAGATCTGAGAGCGCTCCCTGTCAGGATCCCGGTGCCCGGTGTCGCTGCGGCTGAGCTGAAGATCCACGTTAGCCCCGGCCTGCCGCAACCACACAGCGCGTTCTGTCCGTCGCAACTCGACGAACTCCAGCTGCCCGACGAACATGTCCACGACGGTCTGGAAATGACCTGGGTTCACCCGGTGGGCGACATGGTTGAATCGCACGACCCAGCTCCGTTCCATCTCGGTGGGCAACGGCATAAAAGACGGGTCCAAAGGTGTCGAGCAACCGATCGACGGGGTAAGGCCGAGGTTCAGTCGTCCCGAGCATCTAACTTACCGCTTCGCCCCCATGCCGAGCTTGGCCATATGCATCACATCGATCATGATGAGAGTACAAGGTGGACAACTAATCCAGACCCTTACCGATGCCGTCTTCCGCACGATTGAGCCGTTCGGAGGCGGTTTTGAGGGCATCGAGGGCTGGTTGATGAGGTTGGGCAACTGCACCTGACCACCGAAGCCTGAGGCACCTAGCCACCCTCGCAAAAGCCCGTGCATCGCGTGCTGGGTCACCACGCCTCTCACTACCGGTCGCGGGCAGCCATCAGAAATCCTTCTTCACGATCGCTGCGTCAGGGTTGAGGCGGAGATATTGCTCCTTCACCGCCGCTAACATGCCGCGGCAGAACTCCTGGCCATCCTCGGTTAGTTTCCCGGCTTCGACATCGAGCTGGCCGCCCATGAACAGCCATCGACCTGGGTCTTTCTCGTTCGCCGAACGCCACGCCGCATCACGGTCAATCGCAGGATCCGCGATCAGAAGCTTGCCCTCAACGAACTTCGTCTGCTCGCGCGCCGTCGCGAGGTCGCGATCATCGACGTACACGAACGCCTTGCCCGCCAGGCTGTCATGGCAGCGCTTGACCTCGATGTAGGACGCGTACAGCCGCATCAGGACGTTCTGCGGCTTGGCCTGCTCGCGCTGAAGCTCCTGGCGCTGACGCTGCCGCTCGGCCGCTTCGGCCGCCGCCTGCCGCTGGTTGCGCTCATCCAACTTCTGAAGGCGATCGTGCCAGGAATCTGCCTGCCGTTGCCGCTCGGCGTCCTGGCGCTCCTTGTTCAGCCGCGTCTCCTCGGCGAGCCTACGCGCTTCGTCTTGCTGTTGCCGAGCCTGTTCGGCATCGCGGGCGTCTGCCGCTTCCTTGTCACGGCGCATCTTCTCGCTCCACTGCTGACGTTCAGTGTCGGAGCGGCGATTTTCCACTTGAGTGGTGACTACGCGCAGCTGCTCCTTGGCCTGAACCATCTCCTCCTGCGCCTGGCTCAGTTCGCGCCCACCCACACGCTGCTTGGATCTCACCTTTTCCTGAGCGCGTCGCACCGCCTCTTGAGCTGTGATCAGTTCCGCATCGCCCCCGCGCATCGCCTGATCGACCGCGGGCTGTTCCGCGCGCTCCCTTGCCAGTGTTGCGCCGGGCAGCAGGATGCCAGTTGCGGCGAGCAGTATGGTCCAGCGACGCACATGCGACGGCAGCCGCGTACCTCTTACTATCCCCATTCTTGTGCTCCTCAATTTGTGATTGTCTCGCTCGATCGATCGCTCTTCAGCATTTCAGGAATGAGCTTGTGCGAGCGTCTCGGCCTTCAGCACCTCGAATTCGGCCTCACTCAGGTGCCCATCGCGGCGCAGGCGGCCGAGCCGTTCGAGTTCGCCGATCACGGCGGTGCGAACCGGTCCGGCAGGCGCTGGGCTGGCCGCCGAGGATGGCGCCATCTGCATCGGGCCCGAAGCATCGAGGGCGGCCTCGTCACTGACGAGCGGATCAGGTCCGTAGTGGTTCGGCCCCGAGGTGCCGCGCAGGCAGGCGGGCCTGCAGTTCAGCGAAAAGGCGCGGTGTCGGGTCGGGAGCAGTTCGGTCGCGCAATCGCGACGGCTTGAGCCCGGCGGCATACCGTCCTTGAGAGGCCGGTAACGCGGCCATGAGTGTGAGTAGGCGCCGGCGGGTCGGTGATGATGCCGACGCGGCAAGCTGGCTATCAGCGGCACCAGCTCCGAAGCCAGGGATCGTGGGATTGGGAGGGCAGCTCATTGTCAGCCCTCCTCCCGGTCGCCGTCGTGGGAGCAACCGGACCAGTCCCCGTCATCATCGGCTGGCCAGTCCTCGTCCCACTCAGTGTCGGCGTCGAGCTCGGCCTCGCCACGCGGTTGAGGACGTGTGACCTCGTCGCTTTGGGGCGAATCATCACGGGGCGGGCGCACTGCCTCGGGAACGGGCACCACCTCAGTACTCATCGGCGCACATGATCGTGAGCACACGGGTCGTGACCGCGGGGTCAGTTGGATCCGGTGAGCCGCCGAGCAGCGCCCGATCGTAGGCGTCGATTTTCCAGAAGAAGCGCTCGCCGCCGACCTCCACGGCGCCGAAGTCGTGCTCGCCGTGGGGATCGTTGTCGGGGTCGAAGCTGCTGAAGCGGCGCACGGCCAGCAACAGGGCGATGCGGTCAATCTCGGCCAGTTCGATCACGCCGGGCGTCTCGACCACTTGCCCACCAGCGAAGCTGCGCCGAAAGGCATCGTTCAGGGCGCGCACGCAGGCGGTAGAAGCGGTGGCGGCTATCGACGACTGACTTGGCTTCTGCGCCGTGCCGAACGCGGCGGAGTGGTCGGCTGATGTCAAGAATTCAGCCCTGCTCATGGTGAACCTCGCAAAGAAGAAGGGGCCCCGTTTGGGACCCCTTGCTGGTGGTGTACGCGTTGGAGTGGTTTGGTCGCCTAGCTTGGGTGCCAAGGACCTGCGCGTTCGGTAGTGCGGCGATCGCGTCATGTCGGGCCTCGACAACAAGGGGCGATGATACCGATACTATAGGATTTAATTCATATTGTCAATGGTGCCGAGCTGCGCGAGCGAGGGGGCACAGTGCGAATGGTTCTGAGCGTCCATCGCCACGAGTCCGGAGAGGCAGCAATCACGGCTATGACCGGAACTGGCCGTGTGTGGACGGCTCTCCGTTGGCAAGGGGTTTCTTTGATCCAGGCGCCGATCCGTGCCAGGGCGGTGTCGGCGTCGAGACGGGGTTGGACGCGGGCATAGTCGCGCTTGAGCGTTTTGACGAACGCCTCGCTCAACCCGTTGCTCACGGGCGAGCGCACCGGCGTGAAGCAGGGCACGAGACCTAGGGCTGCCGCGAAGGACAGCATCTCGGCGGCCGTGAAGGCAGAGCCGTTATCGGCCAGCCACTGCACGGGATGGGTGGTGCGCAGGCCGGTGAAGCGCACCTCCACGCGGTCAGCATGAGATCGCGCACCATCTGACCGGTGACCCCGCCCGTCGAGGCCACCCAGGCGATCACTTCGCGATCATGGGTGTCGGTGGCGAAGGCTCCTCCAGCAGGCCCATGCAGGCGGCTCCGAGCTTGCATTGGTCCGCCACCGTCAGCTTCGGCCGGCGCGTGAGCGCAGCGATCGCAGCCGCGAAGTAGTGGCGCAGCGACGGCTGCTTGCTGGCCGGCACGGTCGAGAACAGCTCGCTGTGAACGGCGCGCATCTTACGCGCATGCTTGGCATAATCCGGCAGGTTCAGGGTCGAAGACAACGTCAATGAGGCGTCGCCCGGGCGAGTGTCGGGTTCCGACGCGTGTGTCCGTCAGCCCTCCGGGAGAGGGGATCCGCGTGCAATCGGATACCATCCTACCGGCGGCAAACCGCTCGGACTGCCTCTAAACTGTCTGTCCCATGAGCGCGGACCAATCCACGCGACGGAATGGGTAGATCTGGATGTCGTCCCAGATCTTCTCGCGAGCGTAAATTTCGTCGGCGAGATACGCGTCGAGGCTCGCGCGGTCCGGGAACTCGCACATCACGATAGAGCCGACCATGTGGCCGTCCTCGTCGAGGATCGCGCCGCCGTCGACGATCTCACCCACCTGCTTGCGGGCGCGGATGCCCTCCATGTGGGTCCCGCGTGCCGCAAGGCGGCGCTCAAGGGCACTAGGTGCGTCCCGCGCTACGATTACGTACTGCATGACGTCCGTTCCTCCTTTGGTCAGGTTGACGATCCGCTCGACGCCAAGTGATAGCCGCGACCCGCATAATCGAATTTATGGAGCTGCGAGATCTTCAGCGTCGGGTCGGCCGAGGCCGCATAATAGGCACGGATCTCCCTGATCCGGCCGCTCCCCTCGTCGAACACGTACCACTCGTCGCCTCGCAGCACCGTGCCGGACTTGTTCTTCCAATGCGTCCACTCGATCACCGCCTCAGGCGCGGTCGAGGAGCACAGCACCCGCTCGATCGTCCACTGCGAGCCCAACGTCTCGACGCACCAAATCCAGCCGCGGGCGATCGCCTCGGCCCCGCGCCACGGCGCGCCCGGTAGGCCGGGTGGGAAGTAATGGACCGCGTCCGGCGTGAACGAGGCAATCAGGGCGTCGTAGTCGGCGGCGTTGCAGGCGTCAAAGTAGCGCCGGATCGTCGCCTCCATCGCGGCTGGGGTCAGATCATGCGGCATCGCGGCCTCCGGCGCGGATCTTCGGCGCGTCCTCGGGTTTGGCACCAGCCGCCTTCCAGGCGGCATAGTCGGCCCGGATCTGGTTGGTCGGCGGGTAGACGCCGTACAGGCCCTCGCCCGCGGCGACGCGGTAGTGCAGGTACTTCTCCAGAGCGTCGCGCGCCTCGCACAGGTCCGCCATCTCGGCGGCGAGATGGCGCGGGATCACCGTGACGCCGTCGCCGTCGCCGACCAGGATGTCGCCGGGGTATACCGCGACGTCCGCGCAGGCCACCGGCACGTTCAGGTCGACCACCCGGTGGTAGGACAGCCGAGTCGAGGCGACCACTTCGCGCGCGTAGGCGGGGAAATCGAGCTGTGCCAGCTCGACGCCGTCGCGGAACGAGCCGTCCGTGACGATCGCCGCCGCGCCGCGCACTTTAAGGCGGGTCGGCAGCATCGCCCCGGCCGAGGCCGCGCGGGGATCGTTGCGGCTGTCGATGACGAGGACGTGGCCCTCGGGGATATTCTCGACCGCCTCCCACTGGAGGTTGTCGGGGTTGGCGTGCGGCTTGAGGGTGTCGATCGTGTCGAGATCTTCGCGCGCCGGGATCATGCGTATCGGGTAGGCTTCGCCCGCGAACTTAACCGCGTTCGGGTTCATCGGCCTGAGTCCGACGAGGAAGCACTGGCGCAGGCCCTTCTTGAACAGCTCCGTGGTGAGCGAGCCGCTAGTGCAGTGCTTCAACCGCTCGATCACCTCCCGCGACACCGGGATTCTTTTTGGGTCTTCCATCGCAATTTCTCCGTCAGGGCGACTGGCCGATGCCGGTGGCCGTCGCGGATCAGTGGGTTCGAGTGTCCAGGGCGCCGGCATCACCTGCCGGCGCCAGATCCCAAAAGGATCAGCGGCGCTTGCCGACCTCGTGGGTCGCCTGCGTCCAGGCGCGAGCTTGCTCCGAGAGGCTGAAGCCGAGGCCGGGGCGGTTCGGGACGATCATCCGCCCGTCCCGAACCTCCAGGGTTTCGTTGAACATCGCCTCAGACCACTCGAAGTGCTCGACCCACGGCTCGCGGCCGTAGGCAGCGGTCAGGTGGAGGTGGATCTCCATGCAGTAGTGCGGCGCGAGACGCAGCTTCTTGTGGTCAGCCAGCGCCATGATCTTGAGGAACGGGGTGATGCCCCCGACCCGCGGCGCGTCCGGTTGGATGAAGTCGACCGAGTCGTGGCGGATCAGCTCGTAATGCTCATCGACGCTGGTCAGCATCTCGCCGGTGGCGATCGGGGTTGCGAGCTCCCGCGCGAGCGCGGCGTGGCCCTCGTAGTCGTAGGCGTCGAGTGGCTCCTCGATCCAGGTAAGGTCGAACTGCTCGGCGATTCGGCCGAAGCGGAGCGCCGTGGTCCGATCCCACTGCTGGTTCGCGTCGATCGCCAGCGGCACGTCGCCGATGTGGTTGCGCACCGCCTCGATGCGCTGCAGGTCGATCATCGGGTCGGGCTGGCCGACCTTCAGCTTGACCGCGCCGATGCCCTTCTCAAGCGCCATCGAAATGCGCTCCTTCACCTCCTCGATCGGCATCGAGAGGTAGCCACCCGAGGTGTTGTAGCAGCGCACGGCGTCGCGGTGGGCGCCCAGCAGCTTGGCCAGCGGCAGGTCGGCGCGCTTGGCCTTTAAGTCCCAGAGCGCGATGTCGAAGGCCGCAATCGCCTGTGTGGCGAGACCACTTCGTCCGACCGAAGCGCCGGCCCACGCGAGTTTATCCCAGAGGCGGGCGATGTCGTTCGGATCCTCACCAATCAATTCGTCCGCAATCTCCTGGGAATGGACGAACTGGCCTCGTCCTCCAGCGCGCTTTGAGTAGCTGTAGCCGATGCCGCTGTAGCCTCGCTCGGTCTCGATCTCGGCGAACAGGAAGGCGATCTCGGTAAGCGGCTTCTGGCGCCCGGTCAGCACCTTCGCATCGCTGATCGGGGCGGCGAGCGGCAGGAATACCAGCGAGGTCTTGACCCACGCGATCCGGTCTGTAGTGGCCTCACCCGGCGCCAGTCCCGCGGCGAGCGGACTGGCGATGATGCGGGGGAACGTCGTCGTACCGGTCATGGAACAATCTCCTTCGACAATTGTGAGGATGTGAGAGCTGGCGCTACCGCGTCATTCGGCCGGGACAGCCTCGGCTTGGGCGAGGCGTGAGCCCTTGCGGATCTCAAGGCGCTGGATCGGTCCGACGATAAACCAATAGCAGAGCACCGCTCCGAGGCCGTGCAGGCCGACGTAGAGGAGCGCGCCATTGAACGATCCGGTCGCGGACAGGATGTAGCCAATGGCCAAGGGGGTCACGATGCCAGCGGTGTTGCCCAGAGCGTTGAAGACGCCGCCGGTGATGCCGACAATCTCTTTTGGCGCCGTGTCGGCGACGATAGTCCACCCAAGTGAGCCGAAGCCCTTGCCGAAGAAGGCAGCGCTCATCAGGAAGATGATGACGGCGGTCGAGTCGACGTAGTTGCAGCCGATAATCAGCGAACTCATGATGAGGCCGATGGTGATCGGCACCTTGCGGGCGATCGACAGCGATCCAGTTCGATGCAGCAGCCAATCAGAAATAAAGCCGGTGGAGACGCCGCCGACGAAGCCGGCGATCGCCGGGATGGTCGCGACGAGGCTCGCATCAAAGACCGAGAAGCCACGTCCTTTGACGAGGTAACTCGGGAACCACGACACGAAGAACCACGTAATGGATGAGATGCAATACTGAGAAATGAATACGCCGACCAGCATCCGGCTGCGGAACAGCTCGCCAATGTCAGAGAACGACGGGCCGGTGTGTCCAGGCGAGGTCGTTTGCGCTTTCGAGCTGAGTTCGATCAACCCGCCGCCGGACTGGATGAGTTCGAGTTCGCTCTTGCTAATCCTCGGGTGCTCGCTTGGAGCGTAGTAGAAGATCGCCCAAGCGACCGCGAAGACGAAACCGACCACGCCCATGACGCTGAAGATGTGCTCCCAACCGAAGCGGTGGTCGAGGAAGCCCATCAGGGGCGTGAAAATGACGAGCGCGACGTACTGCGCGCTATTAAAGATCGCGCCGGCTTTGCCGCGCTCGGCGGAGGGGAACCACGCCGCGATGATGCGTCCGGCCGCCGGTCCCACAGGCGCCTCGAAGGTACCAAGTAGGAATCTCAGAAGAAGCATCGCCAGGAACGGGTATGCGACGAGACCGACGCCGCTCATTAGAAACGTCATCAGTGACCATAAAACTACACCGGCTAAGATCGTAGTTTTGGCGCCGATCTTGTCGACGATCCAACCAGCGGGAAGATGAGCAAGAACGTAGGCCCAGGCGAAAGATGAGAAGAGCCATCCCATTTGGATCGGATCGATCCCGAGCGACTTCGACATATTTGGGCCAGCGATCGCTAGGGTGGCACGATCGCCGCTGCTGAGCGCCAGCAGAATCGTGATCAGGGCCAGAACGCCAAATCTGTAACGACTTTTTGCGCGTGCGATGTCGGCTGGCATGGCTTCCCTCCTCGCACGAATACTTGGAGCGGCCCCTCAATCCGGTCCGAAGGCCGTCGATAACCGCTCGCTGTCCGTGCCAATTTTTCCCGCTCTGAATGGCGGTGCTCGGAAGGTAGTCTGGACATCGATCCACGTCCAAAACTAAAATTGCATCGCATCAATACGCGGATGGCATCGATGTTCGAGTTGGCTCAGCTGCGCTGCTTCGTCGAGGTGGCGCGCGAACTCCATTTCGGGCGTGCGGCGCAGCGCTTGAACATGACGCAGCCACCGCTCAGTCGGCAGATCCAGATGCTCGAACGCGAGCTGAAAGCTTCGTTATTCGAACGGACGAGTCGCTCCGTCGTCCTCACACCAGCAGGCCGCGTCTTTCTGGTCGAGGCGAAGGCGATCCTGGAACGCAGCGAGGAGGCTGCCAAAATCGTTCGGGATGCTGCGAAGACCGCGCGCGGCCAGCTAAAGATTGGCATCGTCGCAGCCACTACTTACAGCCTGCTGCCGGGCATCGTGGTGCGGGCTCGAGAGGTCCTTCCGCATGTGGACCTTGCCTTCGAAGAGCTAACCTCAATTGAGCAGCCCGAAGCTCTGTCGTTCAGTCGCATCGATGTCGGGATCGCCCGGCCGATAACATGCCCGGACGGCATCAACTCCCGCTGCATAATGCGGGGCGGCTTCTCCCTCGCCTTGCCCCTTGATCACCCGCTGGCTAGGCGGCGGCGACCAACCCTGGAACAGCTCCATGGCGAGCGGTTCATCATGTATTCGGAGGGTGGTCGCTACATGCGCGATCTGCTCTTGGCGGCCTTCAAGATGTCGAGCGTCCGACCGCTCTACGTACAGCACATGGCTCAAGCGCAGGCGATTTTATCACTGGTGAGCACCGGCCTCGGCATCGGTGTGGTGCCGGAAGAGACCCGCAACGCCTGTTTCGACAACGTCGTGTTTCGGCCGATCAAGCTCGGCCCTTCCATCGCCGCCGAGTTTCATGCGCTTTGGCGACCGGCAAACCGCAACCCAGCCCTGTCGCCGTTCCTTGATCTCATCGAGCCACCGTAATTGGCCACTTACCCGCCATCGTCGATTGATGCTTCTGTTGCATCGAAACGATGCAAAATTTAGTCTGGCCCGGCATCGGTGGGCACTGTTAATTGCAACGTATTGAGAACAAAGTATCGGAAGGACGAGCCGTGCAGACCATCGGCGATCCTGTTTTGCGCGTGGGCAGACACGATAATGTTGTCTTGGCACGGGTGGCACTATCTGCAGGCGCAAGCGCCAGTTCAGAGGGTCTGACAATCACGGGTGATATACCCGTAGGCCACAAGATCGTGGCGCGGTCCATTCAGGCAGGCGAGCCGGTGGTCAAGGGCGAGGCAGTGATCGGGCTTGCTTCCCGCGACATGCTGCCCGGTGAGCATCTAGCCGCAGCAGATCTGTACTTGCCGGAACCGGCGGCGCTGAGCGCGACTACGCCCATTCGCCAAGGAACGCCCTCAATCTCGGATGAGGCAGACCGGCCAACCTTTCAGGGGTTCGTTCGCCCGAACGGCGATGTGGCCACGCGCAACTACGTTGGACTATTCGTCGTGGGCAATTGCGGGGCAACGGTAGCCCGCAAATCTGCAGACTATTTCGATGAATTACTTCTCGCTCCCTATCCGAACGTCGACGGCGTGGTGCCGTTTGTGCACGAGATTGGCTGCGGCATGGAGATGACCGGCGAGCCGATGGACCTCCTGCGCCGAACCATTTCGGGCTTCATTCGCAACCCGAACATCGCTGCCGCCGTGATCGTGGCGCTTGGCTGTGAACGCAACAACTTGGGCGCCTTTCTAGAGCAGGAAAGGCTCGCGGTCGGCGATAAGCTGCGCACCGTCACGATCCAGGAGGTCGGTGGCATCACCAACGCGGTTGAAGCTGCCAAGCGGTACGTCCGCGAAATGCTGCCCACGGCGAACGCCGCGCGGCGCGAGACGGTCTCGGTCGCGCACCTGCGCCTCGGCCTTCAGTCCGGCGGTACTGACGCCTTTTCGGGTTTTTCGGCCGATCCAGCACTTGGCCACGCGGTAGATTTGCTTGTCCGTCACGGCGGCACTGCGGTCCTATCCGGCACGCCGGAGGTGGCCTGTCTTGCTGGAGAGTTCCGGCTCCGGGCCGCCACACCGCAGGTCGCCGACGCCTTTGACGAGCGCGTCGAGTGGTGGAGGCAGTACGGAGCCGGCAAGGACATCCTCGCCAACGGCCGCGTCGGCCGGGCGTCTGAGGCGGCGGGTGTGTCGAACTTGCTGGAGAAGGTGCGTGGGACGGTCAAGAAGGCGGGTACGGCGCCGATCGCAGCTGTATACCGCTATGCCGAGCGCGTTGGCGCGAACGGTTTGGTCTTCATGGACACGCCGACCTACGAGCCCGTTTCAGTCACCGGGCAGATCGCGGGTGGCGCGACGCTGATCGCATTCACTACTGGCCTCGGCTCCTCCTTCGGCTCACTGCCGGCCCCGACCGTCAAGCTCGCCGCGACCTCGGCGCTTTTTGCGCGGATGGAAGACGACATGGACGTGGATTGCGGACCGGTCCTCGACGGGAAACAGAGCGTCGAGGTGATGGGTCGGGCGATCTTCGAGCAGCTGCTGCGCCACGCCTCCGGCGAGGCGACCAAGAGCGAGGAGGCGGGGATGGGCGAGAACGAGTTCGTCCCCTGGCCGATCGGCGTGCTCGCCTGATCGCTTTGCAATCGAGTAAAAGAGCCATGACCCAGACCGCTGCCAACCCCTTCATCCGCCTCGACCCACGCGACAACGTCGTCGTTGCACGCATGCCGGTGCCGGAAGGCACCTCGGTCCCCAGCGAGGGCCTGACGACGCGCAACGCCGTGCCTTCCGGCCACAAAATTGCAGCGCGCCTAATTCGCGGCGGCGAGCCAGTTCTTAAGTACAACACTGTGATCGGCTACGCACCGGCTGACATCCCGCCCGGCACCCACATGCACAGTCACAACATCCTGTTCGACGCCGTGGAGAAGGATTACGCTTTTTCGCGGGACTACCGGCCCACTGAGTTCGTGCCGCAGGCCGAGCGGGCGACCTTTCAAGGGATTGTCCGGCCGGACGGACGGGTCGCGACCCGCAACTACGTCGGCGTGTTCGTGGTCGGCAACTCCGCCGCCACCGCGGCGCGCAAGATCGCCAACTATTTCGATGCCGAGCGCCTCGGTACCTACCCGATGGTCGACGGCGTCGTGCCGTACATCCACGAGATGGGGGACGGCATGGAACGCACCGGCGAATCTATGGACCTCCTCCGCCGCACACTTGGCGGCTACATCCGGCACGCTAATACTGCTGGCGCCCTGCTCATCGCGCAGGGCTACGAGGACAACGCCCTCGACGACCTCCTGCGCGAACAGGGCCTGCGGGTCGGACCGCGCCTCAAGACGCTCGTGGTGTCGGAGTGCGGCGGCCTTCGCAAGGCAGTGGAAGCGGGCAAGGCGCTGGTGGCTGAGATGCTGCCCGTCGCCAACCGAGTTTGCCGAGAGCCGGTCTCGGCCGAACACCTGACGATCGGCATGCAGTGCGGCGGTTCTGACGGCTTTTCCGGCTTGTCGGCTAACCCGGCTTTAGGCGCGGCAATGGACATCTTGGTTCGCCACGGCGGCACCGCGATCCTCTCGGAGACATCCGAGCTGTTCGGCGTCGAGCACACCCTGACCGCGCGTGCGATTACTCCCGAGGTCGGCCAGAAGTTCCTCGACCGGATAGCGTGGTGGCTGGCCTACAACGAAGGCCGCGACTGCCAGATCAACGGCAAGGTCAGCCCCGGCAACAATGCCGGCGGCTTGGCGAACGTTCTGGAAAAGTCGCTCGGCGGCGCCAAGAAGGGTGGAAGCTCGCCGCTGATGGAGGTGTACAAATACGCTGAGCCGGTGACGGCCAAGGGTTTGGTGATCATGGATACGCCGGGCTATGACCCGGCCTCGGCGACCGGCTAGATTGCTGGGGGCGCCAATATGGTCATGTTCACCACAGGTCGCGGTTCCTGCTTCGGCTCGGTGCCCGCTCCGACCATCAAGCTCGCCTCGAACACGCCGATGTACGAGCGTATGGTTGCCGACATGGACATCAACTGCGGCGCTGTCATCGACGGCGAGATTGACATCCCCGAGATGGGTCGCCGTATCTTCACACAGCTCCTGCGTCATGCATCGGGGGAGAAGACCAAGAGCGAGCGCAATGGCGCCGGCGAGAACGAATTTGTGCCGTGGCCGATCGGTGTCGTTTCCTAGAGTTCCGGAGTTTGGTGCTTGAATTATCTAGCTACAAGTGGACGACATCGTCCTCTTGCCCCTATCGCCTAATCGAAACCAGCAGGGCGGCTTTCGGTCAGAAACCGCCAGCAGCGATGTCTTGTCGAGTGTCCTAGTCGAGTGGTTTCCTACCCTTCCGCTTCCAGATGCCCGATGCATCGAAGTAGACATAGGCGCTAGCACCGTCCACAACCCGAAGCAGAGCCGACCTTTGTCGCAATAGGGTACAAAGCTGCTGCGCCCCGCAACGCGAATTCCTCCTTGCGCCTTCTGCCTGATGCGAGAGGTGGAGTGTAAGGCGGCAATCTACCGACGAACCCAGGGAAACGCTCATGCACCTCGTTGTTCTGCCGGGGGACGGGATCGGCCCCGAGATCTCGCAGGCCACCCGCCGCGTGCTGGAGAGCGTGGACCGTACCCTCTCCCTAGGGCTCACTTTCGAGGAGCACGAGATCGGGCTCGCCCGGCTCGCCAAGGACGGCTCGACCTTCCCGGAGGCGGTGTTGGAACGCGCCCGCGCGGCGGACGGAATGGTCCTCGGGCCGGTCTCGCATTCTGACTACCCGGCCCGTGAGCAGGGTGGGATCAACGGCTCGGCGCTGCTGCGACGCGAACTCGATCTCTACGCCAACATCCGGCCGTGCCGCTCGCGGGAAGGGCTGGCCTACTACGGCCGCACACCGCTCGACCTCGTGATCGTCCGCGAGAACACGGAGGGCTTTTACGCAGACCGGACCATGCACATGGGCACCGGGGAGTTCATGCCGACCCCGGATGTCGCCATCGCCATGCGCAAGGTGACCGCCCAAGGGTCAGAGCGCGTCGCGCGGGCCGCCTTCGAGATCGCTCGGACCCGACCCAGGCGGAAGCTAACCTACGTCCACAAGGTCAACGTCCTCAAGATGTCGGACGCGCTGTTCCTGAAGGAGTGCCGCCGGGTGGCGGAAGGCTACCCAGACATCGCCACCGACGATCAGTTGATCGACTCGATGACTGCCATGCTGGTGCGGGATGCAGCCCGTTTCGACGTGATCGTGACCACCAACATGTTCGGCGACATCCTCTCGGATCTTGCGTCTGAACTGTCGGGCAGCCTCGGCCTTGGCGGCGCGATCAATGCGGGCGAGCGCCACTGCGTGGCCCAGGCCCAGCACGGCTCAGCGCCCGACATCCAGGGCCAGGACAAAGCCAACCCATGCTCGCTGATGTTGTCGGCTGCGATGCTCCTCGAATGGCTCGCGGACCGTCACGACCGGTCCGACCTTCGGCGGGGCGCTGCGGCGATCAATGCCGCTGTCGATCATCTAGTCAGAGACCCTTCAACTCGCACCCGCGATCTCGGCGGACTGCTCGGGACCCAGGCATTCGCTGTTACACTGTGCGACGAGGTCGAGCGGCGGCTTCGTCACACTCGATAGAGCTCTAAGCACCAGAAACGGGAAGATCCGCTTCACCCAACTGAGACGCACAAGCAGGCGGTCTTCGGCAGCCAGTGGCCCGGGCCGGCCGCTTCTGAGAAGCCCGACCGAAAAAGCGGACGGCCTCTTACCAACCCACAGCAGCCGCTCGGACCGTCTTTGGCGATGCCCGGAAGCAGCCATTGGCCAGCCGTCCACCAACCTTGGCTTCGGGTGGGAAGCCGGTCTTCCGGTTTCCGGTGCTTGAAGACCTACTGAGTTCGACGAAGCCGCTGCTCGACCTCATCGCATAGCGCCTCCGCGAAAGCCTGCGTGCCGAGCCCACCGCCGAGATCGCCGGTGCGCGTCGCCGGATTAACGAGCGCTCGGTCGATGGCCTGCTCGATGCCGCGCGCCGCGGTCCGGAAGTTCTCCCGCCCGGTCCTGCCGCCGTGCCAGTCGAGCAGGGCGGCGGCCGACAGCAGCAGGCCCAGCGGGTTGGCGATGTTGCGCCCGGCGATGTCCGGCGCGGACCCGTGCCCGGCATTCGCCGCCGCGCAGGCGTGGCCCACGTTGAGGGCCGAGGCAAGCCCGAGGCTCCCCGCTAGGGCATTGGCGAGGTTCGAAAGGATGTTGCCGTACATATTGCTGGTCAGGATGACGTCGAACGCGGCGGGCTAAACTCGCATATCTGCCACGTAGCTGACGAGCGGTGGCGCTGCGGTTGAAGCCTCGTTGACATGGCGCCCGCCTCCGCGAGCGCAGCGAAGCGGCCAAGGGCAGCGCGACCCCGGCAGCGCGGCGCCGCTGACCATCTTCGCTGCGCTCGCAAAGGCGCCGGGCCAATCTAAAGTCCGGTTTGAGGGTTCAGTGAGCATCGACGACTGCAGTGCACTCTTGGAGACGACCGCGGCGCGGCTTCGGCGCACGAACCGGTTAACAATGACCCTCGCCTCCATGATTTCGCTGCATGACAGCCCGCCTGTGTCGCCTCTCACGCACGCCGACGAACCAATTCATATTGCATCGCAACACGCCGGGCGTCCCGCCTAGCCTGACTGAGATCGCGCACGATGACCACCCTCGCCAACCTCGTCGGCCTCCGCATCGAGAACGGTGCGCCGCTTCTCGCGCAGATCGCCGGGCGCTTCGGCGGAGCAATGCGCCGCGCAGCGGCCGGGCGCTACGCCGAGCAGCGCGACCGGATCGTGCGCACCGGCGGCGCCGGCATGATCTGAGCCGTCCGGCGCGCCTCAGCGCAGGCGCGCCCGCGCGGCCCCGGCCACCGCCTCCGCGGTGATGCCGAAGTGGCGGAACAGGTCCTCCGGCGCGCCGGAGGCGCCGAAGCCGGTCATTCCGACGAAGCCGCCATCCTCGCCGATCCAGCGGTCCCAGCCGAAGCGCAGCGCGGCCTCGACCGCGACCCGCACTGTGTCCCGTGGGATGACGCGGTTGCGATACGCCGCTTCCTGCGCCGCGAAGGCCTCCCAGGAGGGCATGGAGACGACCGCGGTCGGTACGCCCTCCGCCTGCAGCGTGTCGCGGGCCGCGAGCGCCAGCGCGACCTCCGATCCGGTCCCGATCAGCGTCACCCGCCGCGGGCCCTCGGCCTCCGCCAGCACATAGGCGCCCCGCGCGCTCCGGTTCTCCCCGGCGCTCGACCGCTGCAGCGCCGGCAGCGCCTGCCGCGAGCAGACGAGCGAGCTCGGGCCCGTCCGGTTGGCAAGAGCGATCTCCCAGCACTCGGCGGTCTCCACCGCGTCGGCCGGGCGCAGCACCAGCATGTTGGGGATGGCTCGCAGTGACGCGAGGTACTCGACCGGCTGATGGGTCGGGCCGTTGCGGCCGATGGCGATCGAATCGTGGCTGTAGACCGTGATGACCGGCAGGTTCATCAGCGCCGCCATGCGCAGCGACGGGCGCATGTAGTCGGAGAAAACGAGGTAGGTGGCGCCCACCGGCACCAGGCCGCGATGGGCCGCGATGCCGTTCATCATCGAGCCCATCGCGTGTTCGCGGATGCCGTAATGCAGGTAGCGGCCGGACCGGTCCTGGGCCGTGAAGGCGTGGAGCGCGCCCTTGTGCCTCGTCGGCCCCTCCAGGTCCGGGGCGCCCGAGAACAGCTCCGGGATGGTGTCGGAGAGTTCGGCCACGATCCCGGCGGAGATCTCAATGCTCGAGCGCGCCTCACCCGCCTCGGCGAGGCGGTCGCGCAGGGCGCGGAGCCGCGCGTTCCAGCCCTCGGGCAGGCGGGCGTCGGACACCCGGTCGAACTCCGCCCGCGCGCCGGCCGGCAACGCCTCCCGGCGGCGCCCCCAGGCTGCGTAGGCGTCGCGGTTGCGCTCGCGGACGCCCCGACGCCACGCCTCCGCTACGTCGGCCGGCACGGTGAACGGCGGGTAGTCCCAGCCCCTGGCGGACCGCGCCTCGGCGCAGTCACTGTCGAGCACGCGCCCGCCATGGGCGCCGCGCTGGCCCTCGAGGCGCGGCAGGCCGCGGCCGATCACGGTCCGGCAGGCGATGAGGGTCGGGCGCGGGTCGCCCTGGGCGAGCCGGATCGCGGCCGAGACCGCCTCGACGTCGTGGCCGTCCGCGTCGATCACCTGCCAATCGGCGGCGCGGAAGCGCGCGCGCACGTCCTCCGAAATCGACAGGTCGGTGGAGCCGTCGTCGGTGACGCGGTTGTCGTCCCACAGGAAAGTGAGTTTCCCCAGGCGCAGATGGCCGGCGAGGGAGATCACCTCGTGGGCGATACCCTCCTGCAGGCAGCCGTCGCCGACCAGGGCGTAAGTGCGGTGGTCGACCAGCTCCGGGCCGAAGGCGGCCGCGAGCTTGGCCTCGGCCACCGCCATGCCGACCGCGTTGGCGATGCCCTGCCCCAGGGGACCGGTGGTCGCCTCAATGCCGAGCTCGGGCGCGATCTCCGGGTGGCCATGCGTGTGGGCGCCGAGCTCGCGGAACCGCCGGATCTGCTCCATTGGCAGGCCGGCATAGCCGGCGAGGTGGAGCGCCGCGTAGAGCAGCATCGAGCCGTGGCCGTTCGACAACACGAACCGGTCGCGGTTGGGCCAGACCGGGTCGTCCGGGTTGCAGCGCAGATGGCGCGTGAACAGCGCCACGGCGATCTCGGCGCAGCCCAGCGGGGCGCCGGGATGGCCGTCCCCGGCCCGCTCAATCGCGTCGAGGGCGAGGAAGCGGATTGCGTCAGCCATCCGGGCCGTGAGCGTGGGGCTGGGCGTATCGGTCATTGAGGGCACTCGGCGGTGGAGTCAGGATGCGCAGCGGCGGTCCGGACGGCATCGCGGCCGCCCGGGCAGGCTCGCCCCGGTCGTATGGCTTCAGAGAAAGCCGATGGAGAACCAGGGGACGAGGATGATGGCGAGCAGCCCGACCAGCAGGGCCACGATGTAGCCGACGATCGGGCGCATCCCGGCATCGGGATTGATCCGGCTGATGGCGCAGGCGGCGTAGTAGCCGACGCCGAAGGGCGGGGCGAACAGGCCGATGCCCATGGCGAGGATCACCACCATCGAGTAGTGGACCTCGTGCACGCCGACCGCCCGGGCGATCGGGAACAGCAGCGGGCCGAACAGCACGATCGCCGGGATGCCCTCCAGCACCGAGCCCAGGATGATGAAGGCGACGGCCGAGACGAACAGGAAGCCGAGCGCGCCGCCGGGCAGGCCCTTCATCACGACGGCCAGCGTTTCCGAGAAGCCCGACTGGGTCAGCGCCCAGGCCATGCCGGTGGCCGCGCCGATGATCAGCAGGATCGCCCCCGACAGGGCGGCGGTCGTCACCAGCATCGGGTAGAGCCGCCGCCAGTCGAACTGCCGGTAGACCAGCAAGCCCGCCAGCGCCGCGTAGACGATGCCGATGGTCGAGACCTCGGTGGCGGTGGCGATGCCCTCGACCACGGCGAAGCGGATCACGAACGGCAGCGCGAGGGCCGGGATCGCCACCAGGAAGGCGCGGCCGATGACGCGGCCCGACGGGCGCGCCACGTGGCTCAGGTCCTCGCGGCGGTAGCGCCACCAGACCAGGGCGCAGAGCGTCGCGGCGAGCACGAGGCCCGGCATCAGGCCGCCGGTGAACAGGGCGGTGATCGACACGCCGGTGACCGAGCCGATGGTGATCAGCACGATGGAGGGCGGGATCGTCTCGGTCTGCGCGCCGGTGGTGGCCAGGAGCGCGACGAGGTCGCCCTCCTTGGCACCGCGGGCCTTCATCTCGGGGAACAGCACGGGGGCGACGGCGGCCATGTCGGCGGCCTTGGAGCCGGAGATGCCGGAGACGAGGTACATGGCGCCGACCAGCACGTAGTGCAGGCCGCCGCGGACATGGCCGAGCAGGCTGGCCAGGAAGCCCACCATGGCCTTGGCCATGCCGGTCATCTCGATCAGCAGGCCGAGGAACACGAACAGTGGCACGGCGAGCAGGATCAGGTGGCTCATGCCCTCGTCCATGCGCCCCACCACCACCATCGACGGGGCGTTGGTGGTCAGCGTGATGTAGGCGAAGGTCGACAAACCGAACGCGAAGGCGATCGGCACGCCGGAGAACACGAGGGCGCCGACGCCGAGGACGAAGAACAGCAGCAGGTTGAGGTTGCCGAGCCCCGCCAGCCACGGCTGGAGGGCGACGAGCCCACCTGCAACTGCAACGCCGAGCACCAGTGCGCCGGCCGTCATCCGCCAATCGGCCGTTTCGAAGAGTCGGATGACGGCGACCAGCAGCATCAGCCCGAGGCCGATCGGCAGGGCGGCGGCACGCCACGCATTGTTGAGATCAAGGGCCGGCGTCTGAACGTAGATTTCCTCGGCCGCGAACTCGTAGGCCGGGTGCAGCACAAGGCTGACGAAGATCAGGCCCGCCACCAGCGCGACTGTCTCCAGGAAGGCGCGGGTGCGAGGTCCGGTCATGGCGACGATCGCCGTCATGCGCATGTGCTCGGCGCGGCGGAAGGCGACGACGGCGCCCAGCATGGCGAGCCACAGGAACAGGATCGAGGCGAGTTCGTCCGACCAGACGAGCGGCTCATGGAAGACGTAGCGGCTCACGACGCCAGCGAGCAGCACCCCGATCTCGGCCAGCACCAGCAGGGCGGCCGGGATCTCGACGAGATGACCGAGGAACCGGTCGGAGCTCCTGAGCCATGGGTGACCGCTCAGCGGGGGCCCATGCAGGCCGTGACTGGGTGTTGCCTCGGCAGAGGCGGCGGCCGCGATATCGATGTGCATGACACCCCACCCTCAACCGAGCTTGCCGGATACGGCTTCGAGGTGGCTCCAGCCGACCTCACCGAACTTCGCCTTCCAGTCCTTGTAAAAACTCGTCTTGGCGAGGGCGGCACGGAAGGGCTCGCGGTCGACGTCGATGAACTTGATCCCCTTCTCGGTCAGGGTCGTGCGCAGAGAGGCGCTGAGCTTGGCCACGTCCGCCCGCTGATCCTGACCCGAGCGGTCGAACTCCCTAGTCACGATCGCGCGCAGGTCCTCGGGCAGCTTCTGCCAAGCGCGCTTGTTGCCGAGGATCCAGTAGCCGTCCCAGACGTGGCCGGTCAGGCTACAGGACTTCTGAACCTCGTAGAGGCGCGTCGTGGCGATGATCGGCAGCGGGTTCTCTTCGCCCTCCACGACCTTGGTTTGGAGCGCCGAGTACAGTTCGTTGAAGTTGATCGGCGCGGCGCCGGCGTCGAGCGCCTTGAAGAGCGAGGTCAGCATCGGTGCTTGGGGCACGCGGATCTTGAAGCCCTTCAGGTCTTCGGGCGTCCTGATTTCACGGGTCGAGGAGGTGATCTGACGGAAGCCGTTATCCCAGCTCTTGCAGATGGTCGTGATCGGCGTCTTAGCAATCTCGGCGCGGACATAGTCGCCGAGCGCCCCGTCCATGGCCTTCCAGACGGCATCGTAATCCTTGAAGGCGAAGCCGGTGTTGGGCAGGCTGGATGCCGGCACGAAAGTCGACAGGATCGAGTGTGCGAGGTTGAAGAACTCGACCGAGCCGTTCCGCACCTGCGACAGCAGGTCGGTGTCCGAGCCGAGTTGGTTGGCCGGGAACAACTTGATGTCGACGCGCCCGTTCGTCGCCTCGCGGATCCGGTCGCACGCTTCCTGCGCCCGGACGTTGACCGGATGGGTCGGGTCCTGGCCTGTGGCGAGCTTGTAGCCAAATTCGGCGGCATCGCCCCGGCGCGTGATGATCCCAAAGATCGGGACAGCCGCGGCGCCGGCAAGAAGTGTCCGACGGCTTATGTTGAATGTGCTCACGATTTCACTCCCTGATTATGTTCGGCGTCGCGATCTCGCCCGCTATGGTCTTGAAGATCGCCGGCTTTTGCCCAGGCGCGCAGGTCGCCCATTTCCCGGGCGTTCTTATTGTCTTGGTCGAATTTTGAAGTCGTTGATCGTTTTCAGGCGCGCATCATCGCTCGGCGCGCGCAATGCGGCCGGATAAATAGAAAAATACACCTGTCGGCACAGCATGATCGCGGACGTGGAGATCCGCGATCACTTCATTTGAGGTCGATTATGGATGCGATCAGGCGCTTATCGTCGCCAGTTACGATTGCGCCTACAGCCAACCGCGGATGCTTCGGGCCATCGCTTCGGTCGAGATGCCGTAGCGGTCGTGCAGCGTCGGAAGCGCTCCAGCGTCGAGGAACTCGTCAGGCAAACCGACCTGGCGGAAGCCGCGCTCGGGCAACGTGCCGTTGCGCATCAGCAGCCCCGCCACCGCTTCACCGAGGCCACCGACTACGGTGTGGTTCTCTGCGACCACCACAAGACGGCCGCCGCTACGGACCTCAGCCAGGATCGTCGCCTCATCGAGGGGCTTGATCGTCGGCACGTGGAGCACCGCTACATCCGTTCGATCTTCGCTGAGCTTCTCGGCCACTTCGAGCGCACGCATCGTCATCAGGCCCGACGATATGATCAGTACGTCGCGCCCGTCGCGGATCGTCTTGGCCTTGCCCATCTCGAACCGGTAGCCGTACTCGTCGAGCACCAGCGGGACGTTGCCGCGCAGGAGCCGCAGGTAGACCGGGCCCTGATGGGCGACCATCGCCGGGACCATCTGCTCGATCTCGTGCGCGTCGCAGGGATCAAGGATCGTCATGTTCGGCATGCCACGGAAGATCGCGACATCCTCGGTCGCCTGGTGGCTGGGGCCGTAGCCGGTGGTCAGGCCGGGCAGCGCGCAGGCGATCTTGACGTTGAGGTTCTCCTCGGCGATCGCGAGGCAGATGAAGTCGTAGGCGCGCCGCGCCGCGAACACCGCGTAGGTGGTAGCGAACGGTACGAATCCTTCACGAGCCATCCCAGCCGCCGCGCTCATCAACAGCTGCTCGGCCATCCCCATCTGGTAGAAGCGATCGGGGTGGGCCTGCGCGAAGATGTGCAGGTCCGTGTACTTGGCCAGATCCGCCGAAAGGCCGACGATGTCGGGCCGCGTCTTGGCGAGCTCGACCAGGGCGTGGCCGAACGGGGCTGGCTTCGTGCGCTGCCCCGGGGCGGCGAGGGAGGCGATCATCGCCGAGGTCTTGGCGCCGCCGCCGACGCGCGGCGCGGGCTTCTCGTACTTCGAACGCCTCATTGCACCCTCCCCTCGTCCAGGATCTTCAGCGCCTGCGTCCACTCGGCCGGCTCGACCCGCAGGAAGTGGTTGCGCTCGCGCTCCTCGAGGAACGGCACGCCCTTGGCCATCTTCGTATCGCAGATGATCACCCGGGGTTCGGGACCCGGATGGTGCCGGGCGGCGTCGAAGGCCTTCACCAGCGCGTCGATGTCGTTGCCGTCGACCCGTTGCACGAACCAGTTGAACGCCTCGAACTTCGGCGCGAGCGGCTCGAAGTTGAGCACCCCGTGCGAGGGGCCGTCCGCCTGCATGCCGTTGACGTCGACGATGCCGATCAGGTTGTCGAGCTTGAACGAGCCGGCCGACATCGCGGCCTCCCAGGTCGAGCCCTCGTCGAGCTCACCATCGGAAAACAGGTTGTAGACGAAGTTCTTGGAGCCCTTCCGCTTCAGGCCCAGCGCCATGCCGACCGCGATCCCGAGCCCGTGGCCGAGCGAGCCGCCGGTGATCTCCATGCCGGGCGTGTAGGCCGCCATGGCCGACATCGGCAGACGGCTGTCGTCGCCGCCGTAGCTCGTCAGCTCGTCCTCCGGGATGATCCCGGCTTCGATCAGCGCCGCGTAGAGGGCGATGGCGTAGTGACCGATCGACAGGCAGAAGCGGTCGCGGCCTTCCCATTCCGGATCTTCCGGACGGTAGGTCATCGCGTGGAAGTAGCTCACCGCCAGAACATCGGAGATACCGAGCGCCTGGGCGATGTAGCCCTGGCCCTGAACCTCGCCCATCAGGAGGGCATGGCGGCGAATGTTATAGGCCCGGTCGGCCAGCGAGATGTTTGTACCCTCGTGGGGTCGTTCGGTTGCCATGACGTCCTCCCTCTCAGTGGATCAGCATGCCGCCGTTCACGTCGATCACCGCGCCGGTGATGTACGCGGACAGGTCGGAGGCCAGGAACAGGCAGGCATTGGCGATGTCGTCGGCGACGCCGAGGCGCCCCAGCGGGATGCCCTTGGCGATCTCGACCTTGAGCTCGGGGGTGAGCTTGCCGCCGGTGATGTCGGTCTGGATCAGACCGGGGGTGACGGAATTGACGCGGATGTTGTCGGCGCCCAGCTCGCGGGCCATCGCCTTCTGGAGACCGAGAACGCCGGCTTTCGCCGCGGAGTAGTGCGGGCCACCGAAGATGCCGCCGCCGCGCTGGGCGGAGACAGACGACATGCACACGATCGAACCGGAACCCTGCGCCCGCATCTGCGGGACCACGGCCTGGCTCATGTAGAGCGTGCCGCGCAGGTTCACGTCGGTGACAGCGTCGTAGTTCTCGGGTCCCACCTCCATCAGCTTGAGCGGCTGGGTGATGCCGGCATTGTTGACCAGCACGTCGATCGAGCCGAGGCGTTCAAGCGTCGTGTCGGCAGCCTTCTGACAGGCGGCCCTATCAGTTACGTTGCAGGCAATGCCGAGATGACCTGCACCGAGCTCGGCAGCGGCAGTCTCTGCCTGCCCGGCGTCGAGGTCGAGAATGACGACGTGGGCTCCATGAGCAGCAAACATGCGCGCGGTAGCCTTGCCGATGCCGCGGGCGGAAGCCGCCCCAGTAATTACGCAGACCTTCTTTTCGAGAAGCACAGCAATCCTCCCTGCAGACCGAACGGTGCAGCTTTTCGCAATGGGAGGTAGGAAGCGGAGATGGTCCGAAGCCAACTCGCCCTTTGATCTGCAGCGCTCAAGAGGCGCTTGCATCTCTAAGTCGTTTCCTCACACCCTGTCGTTGGCAGAATAGTGCCAGCGGGCGTGGACGTTAACAAACGCTAATTTTTCACTGAAATATGACTCAGAGTCATGTGACAGCTATTCGAGGTCGGAGCTTGGCGTTATTGAAAGCTCTCCGGCAAGCCAATGCGCGAAAATCCTAAGCGGCAAACATCGACGGGCTGATGGCGGATAAATAAGATGGTGGCCGATGTAGCGGATCTCTTCCGAACGATTGGCTAGGGGGGCGACTAGACGACCAGCAGATATCTCCCGTTCCGCAAGCCGCGTCGACTCAAGTGCAACGCCGAGACCGTCGGCTGCCGCTGTCAGAGCTAGGAAACTGCGGTCGAAACGGAGGTTGGCGGCTGGCGGTGCTGCGAGGCCGTTCTTCTCGAACCAGTGTGGCCAACGCACAAGTTTCGTATCGCTTTGGATCAGAGGCTGCTTAAATAAATCAGCGGGCTCAGAGATCTGTCTGGCGCGATCAGCGTCACACAAAGGTGTCACTGTCTCCAGTCCGAGTGGCATTCGCAGCAACCCTTCGCCACGGGGGACACCATAGACAATGTCAGCATCGAACTCGTTGTCAGTAAAGCGTGTGTAGTCCACGCCGGCGGCCAGCCGCACGTCCATGCCAGGCCGCTCGCGTAGGAACCGGGCGAGTCTAGGAGTTAGCCATTGCGCGGCGAAGCTGGGCGCGCAGTGCAGCCGCAAAAGTTGTGGGCCGCGAGTCGATATCATATCGAGCCCTCGGTTCAATTCGGAAAAAGCTCGACTGACGTGATCGAATAGTATCTCACCAGCTACCGTTGGCGCGCTACCTTGTCCGGCGCGTTCGAAAAGTGGCACGCCAAGTGTCTCTTCCAGCCTGTTCATGGCATGGCTGACTGCGCTGGCTGTGAGGTTCAACTCACCAGCCGCTTCTTTGAAGGATCGGCGACGAGCTGCTGCCTCGAAGATCCGGATCGCCGACAGGGGAAGAGATGCGGGAGTTATCACTTGCCGTTCCTAGTGTGGGATCCCTGCCTAATTCTCTATACCGATCGAAGAGCACCTTGTCTGACCGGCCTTGCGGCGGGGTGGTTTGGGAACTCCGGCTGAGGAACTCGCGAGGCGAGAGCATGCTTGGGCCGGAATGCGAGTGGATGGTGTTATAGTTCTTGAACCACCTCGGCAGGAGCCGCATCACGGTTGCGGCGTCCGGCAGATGACGAGGCGGGCGTATTCACGCTGGAGCGTTTTCACAAACACTTTCGAGATGCCGTTGGTCTCTGTCCCATTAGGGCCTGCTCTAACGGAACAGCCGAAAGCTTGAAGCGTAGCTGTTTTAACAGCTGGTAGTTGGCTTTTGGAACGCGAAAACGGGAACGTTAGAGACCTGTGTGGAACTCGGAGGGACGGCCACGTAGCGGGTTACGAGAATGCCTCAATGGATTCCGAAGGGTCCACTTCCAGAGCCAGCGTGCCGTTCCGCAAGGCGCCCTTATGCGAATGAGTCACTGCGGCTGTCACAGTGGATGTCCGCTATGGGGGAACGTCTGCGGCTACTTGGACGACCGAGATGGGCGCGAAGCCGAATGTCCGGTTCTGCGCGTGGTGGCGATCCTGCGTGACGTGATTTGGCCGAAAGCAGCCGGCCTGCTTTGGCGAGGGACCACGGGAAAAGCGGACAGTCTCCTATCGACCGATAGCTGTGTCAAAACTCAAGGGAATTGCGAGCCCGTAGAAGAAATACCTCCGCGCCGTTGGTAAGCGTTTCCCATACTCGACGGCGCGTTCGGTGACGTGGAGGGCGCGGATATGGCCCCAGCGTCGTCTATGTGGGTCGTGGCTGCAGCTACCGCTTCCACTGCAGCAACTCCTGGGGCCGCTGCATTCCGAACGACTGAGCACCGACCTGCACGCCACGCGATATGATCAGTTCAGATCTGATTTCTCTCGCGGACCCCGTTGCTCGGCGGGCCCCTGATGGCGGAGGTCTCGATGACCCCCGCAGAAACCCACATTGTTGCCGCAGTGTTGCTCAAGCTTGGCCATAAGCGTTGCCGCGTTCTTTATGTGTTGCGTAACGGAGTCGCCACACCCAGGAGAGCCAATGCTGGTCAACCACGAGCGCCGCCTGCTGAACAAAGCCGCGCAGTCCACCGATGGGCGTATCTCCGTCAAACGTCAGCGGGACCGAGCATGGCCTGGAGATCACAGTCGGTTGCGTGGCCTCGAAAGCCGAGGCGATTTCGTGTGGGTCGGAGAGCAGGCGGGCCCTCATCTAGGTGGCACCTTCTCAACGTGGCAGATTACTGCAGCAGGCCTACAGCAGCTGGAAGTAATTGAAGGTCGAAGCGTCTGATGGCCTCGGTCAAAATCCGCATTTCCGACGACGGCACCTTCGCGGTTTACCGCAACGGGACCGCCGTCGCTTCGGGACTGACGCTCGACCAAGCTCAGCGTTGTGCAGCCGTGCTTGGTTGGCTCGCGTAGCAATCTTGGATTGTCGACCCCCCAGGATGCGCGAGCAGCTTTCCTGAGGAAATATCACGGTTTCGTGAGCGCGGGCATCCTAGGTTAGAGCGCCTAACAGAACCGTTTGATCTGCTTGAGGGTGATGAGGCTCGCGGCCAGGGTTGTGAAGGCCTCGTAGATGTCGCCGCGCCGCTCGTAGCGGATGGGCAGGCGGCGGAAGCGGTTGAACCAGGCATGGGTCCGCTCGACGACCCAGCGGTGACGCCCGAGCCTCTCGCTGCTCTCGATGCCTTTGCGCGCGATCCGCGGCACGATCCCGCGCGCCCGGCACTCCCGGCGTCGTGCTTTGGCATCATAGGCCTTGTCCGCGTGCAACTTGTCCGGACGATGCCGCGGGCGTCCGCGCCGCCCGTTGCGCAGGGGCGGGATGGCGTCGAGGGTCTGGGCCATCATCACGCTGTCGTGTCGGTTGGCGCCGCTCAGGCAGAAGCCGAGCGGCGTGCCGCGCGCGTCGGTGACGAGGTGGCGCTTCGTGCCCGGCTTGCCCCGATCCGTCGGGTTCGGGCCCGTGGCAGAGCCCCTTTTTTGGCCGGGACAGACGCACTGTCCAGGCTCGCGCGGCCCCAATCGATCTCGCCCGCCGCGTGCAGGCGCTCCAGCAGGATCTGATGCAGCCGCGCCCAGACGCCTGCCGCCTGCCAGTCGCGCAGGCGGCGCCAGCAACTCATCCCGCAGCCGCAGCCCATCTCGGCGGGTAGCATCTCCCAGGGCAGGCCAGAGCGCAGCACGAACAGGATGCCGGTCAGCGCCGCACGGTTCTCGAGCGGGCGCCGCCCGCCCTTCGGACGCGGCCGGGGCGGCGGAAGAAGCGGGGCGATCTCAGTCCACAGATCGTTGGGAAGAAGGGGGCGAGCCATCCCAGCCAACGCCCGACCACACGATCCGTGCCCGTTCTGTTAGGCGCTCTAAGTAATCAGTATCCGCGGCCGTAATAGCCGGGTCCGCCGCGGTCGAAAGCACCGGCGGCTGCAGCCCCCGCCGCCGCCCCGGCGATCCCGAGCCCCACCGCAGCGCCTGTCGACAGGCCACGGTGCCGGCGGTAGCCGAAATCGCGGCGGGCACCGTAGCCCCGATCGTAGTCACGGGCGTAACCACGATGGTGACCGCCGTAGCCGCCGTAGCCGTAGCCCTGCGCCTGAGCGCCGGTTGCACCGATTGCCCCGAGGGAGAGCGTGACGGCGGAGATGAGAGCGAGTTTACGCATCGGAGTCTCCTTCGTTGCTGCGTTGCCAAGCCAACACGAGGCGCTCCGATCTGTTCCGATCTTTCCGGTGGTCCGGGGGAGCCGCCACGGCGCCCAGTGCGCAGCAGTGGAGGTCACGCATCTCCGTCCACCGGGGTCAGCGGGCCGGCCCGTGAGACGAGCGAAGCGACATCACGGCACGGCGCGTTCCGACCTCATCCCGCTCGGCGCCACTTCTTCAGCGAGCCTGAAACCGACCTTGCCCAGGCATCGAGGGGAGAACGTCGCGGCTTGTCATCGCCGCGACAGCGCGGCCATCACAGGCTTGTGACGGCATCGAACGGCACTCGGAGCATCCGGACCTCGGACATCCCGGCACGTTACGCCGGATCCGTCCGACTCCGGCGTCGGGAAGCCTCGCTGACCAGCGCCGTACCGCTGCATTCCGCCGCCCCCGTCGCATGGGTCGACGATGCATTGACCGAGGCTGCGGCCTGCAACAGCCGGGGACGCACCAGTATAGGTATACAAACCTGACCGCGCCGCAGAGGGTGCAGTATAGCCACAACTGATGCCAACAAATCGCTCGGCTTACCTAAGGAAATGTAAACCAATGGGTGCATTACTGGCGGGTGCCCCACATGCACAGCGAGGAGGAAAAATCTGCCATGCGCCCGTTCCAATATTGAATAAACGCACAGAATTCGGATATGGATTGGTTGATCGTTGTAGCTGCCGCCTATGTCGTTGGCGGCGTGGTGTTCTGGCGCTTGTGCCGCATGGCGCCCGTCATGCCTGAGGATTTCGCCGAGGATCACCTCACGGCGCTAAAGCCGGTCCATCAACCGGATCAGAGCCCATATCAGAAAGCCGATCCACGAGATCACGACGATCAGGACGCCGCACATGATGGCCATCGTGCCCAGGCGCGCGAATAACCTTCGTGTCGAAGTCGACCGCCGCGACCTCAGGATTTCCGGTCGGTCACCACGGTTTTGAGACACGTTCATGGCCTCAATCCACCGGCACAGGTGGAGGAGCGACCAGCGCTCCCGAATCGCGCGAGGGCCGGCAAAGGCGGGACGATCGGTTGACGCAGGGTGGAGTCGACAATCGCGCCCTACGTTTCGCCGCGCATGGGCCGCAGCAGCGCCCCGAGCAGGAATCCCAGCTGACCGCACACCATCAGCGCCACGGCGCGCCGGAGGAAGCCTGCGTTCAGAGCAAGATTATAGGCATAGACGCCATAGGCGAGTTCGGCGGCGACGACTGGCAGCAGCACCAGGAGCCACCACACCGAGCCGAACCGCCCCAGACCCAGCCCGAGCAGCGCATTCAGCAGCAGACCCTTCATCGCAACTCGTCCTTCACTTGGGTCGAGCTTGAGATCGGTCTCGGTTCGGATCTAAGGCCGCCGGGTTGGTTGCCGTACGGATCAACAGCAGAATTCACTTACTTCCGCGTTGGGCGAGGACGGCCGGGATGGTGCGCAGCATGATGACGAGGTCGCGGCGCAGGCTCCAGCGGGTGGCGTAGTCGAGATCCAGCGCGACGCGCTCGGCGTAGGTCGTGTCGGAGCGGCCCGAGACCTGCCACAGCCCGGTCACGCCCGGCGGCACGGCGAAGCAGGTGGCGAACGCCCGGCCGTAGCGGGCCACCTCCGCCGGAACGATCGGCCGCGGGCCGACCAGGCTCATCTCGCCGCGCAGCACGTTCCAGAGCTGGGGCAGCTCGTCCAGCGAGGTCTTGCGCAGCACCTGGCCGATCGCGGTCACGCGCGGATCGTCGGTGAGCTTGTGGGTCTCCGCCCACTCGGTGCGCGCCCGCGGGTTGGCAGACAGATGGGCCGCCAGCACCGCCTCGCCGTTGGTGACCATCGAGCGGAACTTCAGGCAGCCGAAGCGGCGCCCGTCCCGGCCCAGGCGCATGTGGCGGTAGATCGGCGGCTTGCGGTCGCCGGCCCAGACCATCAGGGCGATCAGCAGAAGGAGCGGCAGCAGCAGGAACAGGGCCGTGGCCGCCACACTCACGTCGAGGCTGCGCTTGGTCGCCCAGTCCAGGCGCAGCCCCCGCGCCACGAACGGCGTCTCCGGCAGAACCGCGCCCGCCACGATCTCCGCCGCCTCGCTCACTTGGCCAACCAGATGACCGGCCACCTGCTCAGCGCCACTGGACATCTCGACATCGCGGCGCGGCGCAAAACCAGGAGCGGCAGCAGCGGTTTCGGCATGGGGCGGCACGGTTTCAGCTCCTCTGCTAATGCCGGAAACCAGCGTTAACAATCTCTTACTGGCCGGCTTGTAGCTTCTGATAATAGCTTTGACAAGATGATGATTACAGATTTTAACAGAGCCGATGAATTAAATGGCGCAGGTCTACGTAGGCTTCACGCACGTTCCGGCGAATAAACCAAGAATTTTTATCGTTAACCGACTACGTAGTGGTTACGTAGCAAGAAACATGCTCTTGAGAACGAGCTGTTTTCACTGATTTTACTGTCGACGAAGGTACAAATTTCTCAAACATTCGCGTTCAAATTCATGCCTTCAGACGTCCGAAGGACACTTTCTAGAAGTGGCTCATCGGCGCCTCTATATGCCCCGCCATCCGTCGGCCGGCTGATGCGGGCTAAGAATGGATGAAGTACTTCCGGTAAGGACTCTCGACGGCGCGCGCGGCGGATGAAATCGGCCTCCTCCCGGAGGCTGATCGGCTCGGCCGATGGCATATCTTCGGGGCACCCGCCCGCGTCTGTGATGGCGATCACAGACGCGGGTGGGCGGCTGGCCGCATGAAGCTCCGGGCCGCGAGGCACCGGGTCGTGACCGAGTCTCGGAGCCCGACCGACTACGCTCTTGTCGCCGGAGATCTTCCATGCCGCACGCCGCACGCATGAGCTACGCCGTGTTCTGCTACGCGGTCTTCCTGCTCGCCTTCCTCTACGCAGTCGGCTTTCTCGGACGCGCCTTCGTTCCGAAGACCGTCGACGACGGGCCGATCGGCCATTCGGGACTCGCCGTCATCGTTGACGTCGCCCTGCTCGCCATCTTCGCGCTACAGCACAGCGTGATGGCTCGTCCGCGCTTCAAAGCCTGGTGGACCCGCATCGTCCCGAAACCGATCGAGCGCAGCACCTACGTCCTTCTCGCCAGCCTCGCCCTGCTCCTGCTGTTCTGGCAATGGCGTCCACTCCCGACGATCGTTTGGTCGATTTCGGAACCGGTCGCATCGGTCGTCCTCGCGGGCCTGTTTTGGATCGGCTGGCTGGTGGTCCTCGCCAGCACCTTCATGATCAGCCATCTCGACCTTTTCGGGCTCAAGCAGGCCATTCAGGGCTGGCGCTCGACCGTGCAGGGCGAGGCCACGTTCACGACACCTCTCCTGTACAGGCACGTTCGACACCCGATCTACCTCGGGTTCGTAGTGGCCTTCTGGGCGACGCCGACGATGACGGCCGGCCACCTGTTGTTCGCGGCAGTTGCGACGGCCTACATCCTCGTCGGCATCCAATTGGAAGAGCGCGACCTGATTGCTCTCTTCGGCGATCGCTACCTTCGCTATCGGCGCGAGGCGGGCATGCTCTTGCCGCGCTTTCGCAGCACTCGCTGATGGCGGCGGTTGCCGACGGGCCCGTGGCCGTCGGATTTCTACTCGATCACCACGTCCGCGCTGCTCAAGATCGAGGGTGGCAGCGTCACGCCAAGGCGTGTGGCTGCCCCGACGTTGGCGAACAGTTCGACCTTCGTGACGAGTTGCACCGGCAGGTCGCGGAGCTTCTCGCCCCGGAGCAGGCGACCGGCATAGATGCCGGCTTGGCGATGCGTCTGCGTGAAGTCGCCGCCATAGCTCAGCAGCCCGCCGGCATTGGGAAAATCGCGGGATTGGGTGATCGCCGGAAGGCCGTGGCGGCTGGCGAGCATCGCCAGCTGCGCGCTGCGATAGGCAAAGAAGGGGTCGGAGGTGAAGACGAGACCGGGCACCCCGAGCCGGCGCGGCGCCGTGGAAAGCGTCTCGAACTCGTCCTCGCGGCTGGCTTCGAGCACGTGGATTTGCAGACCGAGGCTGGCCGCCGACGCCTGGAGCCCGGCCAACTGCGAGCCCGCCGTGGGGCTGGTCGGATTGACCGCGACGGCGAGGGCGGCGGTCGTCGGAAACAGCTCCCGCATGAACTCGAGCCGCTTGTTCGAGACCTCGACGCTCAGGCTCGACACGCCCGTAAGATTGCCACGAGGCCGAGCGAGATCCTCCACCACGCCGAGGACGACCGGATCGCCACCCATCTCGAAGACGATCGGGATCGTCTCCGTCGCCGCCCGCGCCGCAAGCACTACGGGCGCGCCACCGGGCGAGACCAGGACCGCGATTCCGCTACCGGCCAGCTCCTTCGCGAGCGCGGGCAGCCGCTCGTAGCGCCCGTCTGCCCAGCGAAAGGCAATCGCGACGTCGCGTCCCTCGACGAACCCAGCATCGGCGAGCCCCTCGCGAAAGGCCTCGAGCCGGCTGGCCGCGCGCTCGGGCGTCTCGGATCCGAGATACCCGATCACCGGAAGCGTCGGCGCTCGCGCTTGCACCGCACGGGTCAAGACGCCGCCGAGCAGGACGCTCACCGGCCCAGTGAGAATTGCCCGTCGCCTCATCTCTTCGCTCCTCGCCAAGAGCATAAAGTCACGCCGCTGCGTCCGGCGTTGGCCGGGCGTCGGTCCCTCGGCCAATCGCCACGGCGAATACCGCGACCGGATCGTCGAAGCCCTTCAGGCGCCGCGTCCCGAGCGATACCAGGGGAACACCGCTCCCGATCGCCTCGGCCGCCGTGCGGTCGACGAGGATCTGGCCGTCCTCAGCCGACGCGCACAGGCGCGATGAGAGGTTCGTCACCGTGCCGATGGCCGTGTAGTCCATCCGGCTGTCGGACCCGATGCGCCCGACCGTGGCCAATCCCATCGCGAGGCCGACCCCGAAGCCGAGCGCATGGCCGCGCGCTCGCCAGGACGCGGCCATGCCCTGCACCGTCGCCTGCATCTCGATCACCATGCGGGCAGCTCGCAACGCCGGCTCGGGGCAGGCCACCGGCGCATTCACCAGGATCATGACGCCGTCGCCCGCGAAACTCATGAGCGTCGCACCGTGCCGGTCCACGATCGCGCCGACCGCCGCGTAGTATTCGCTGAGGACGTCCATGATCACACTCGGCTCAGATCGGGCCGAGAACGGGGTGAAGCCCCGGAGGTCGCCGAAGACGACGACGACCTCGACGCGCTGTCCATTGAGAACACTGTCATCGCCGGCCCGGTCCACGAGCTCGGCGACTTGCGGCGCGAGGAAGCGTTTAAGCCGGTCGATACGCTCCGAGCGCTCCCGCGAGATCGCGACCTCGCGTGTCATCTGGTTGAAGCGAGTCGCGAGCCGCCCGAGCTCGTCGGTCCTCGCGATGTCGATGCGGTGATCGAACTGGCCGGCCCCGATCCGGGCCGCGCCGTCCTCCAGCAGGCGGATCGGCCCGGTCATTCGGCCGGCGAGCCAGTAGGCGAGCGCGGCGGCGAAGCCAGTGCCGGCGAGCAGCAGGCCGAGCAGGCGCCAGAAGGCAGCTCGGATCGGACCGAATGCCTCGGCGGCCGGCTGGTGGACGACCACGCTCCAGTCCGGCCCCTGGACCGGCGCCATGGCGGCGACCACCGTGTGCCCCGCCGGGTCCGGACCGGCGACCGCGCGCCCATCCTGCGCGATGATCGCAGTCCGCAGCGCCCGGAGGTTCTCGACCGTCCGGTCCGCGGCGCCGCGTAGGACCAGACTGATGTCGGGATGCGCGATGAGCCGGCCCGGCCGGTCGAGCACGAAGGCCTGTCCGGTCTCTCCGATCCGAATTCCCGCGATAACGTCCAGGATCAGCTTCAGATTGATCTCGGCGACCGCGACGCCGGCCGCGGCGCGGTTTCCCGCCACGGCTACGGTCATGTACGGTTCGGAATTGCGGTAATAAGTGACGGGTCCAAACCAAGCCTGCCCGGTCCGAGCCCCCAGAACCGCTGGATCCGCCGATGCGTCATCGCCGCTCTCGACTCGGTTGAGGCCGATTCGCGATACGGAGAGCCGTTCCTTAGAGACGCCGTCGATCAGCCTGAGGCTCGTTACGGCGGGGGCGTGGCGCAGAAGGCGCAGCGCGTCGATGCGCCGTCGCTCGTCGGCTCCCTCAGTCCAGGGCAAGTGGACCATCCAAGCGAGCTGGTTTCCGATCCCTTCAAGGAAAATCGCGATGCGCGCGGCCGCAGTCCGGGCCTCGGCACCGAGGAGATCGTTCAGGTGGGCCCTCTGGTCCTTATACCCGAACCATGCCTGACTGCCGCCAGCGGCGAGCAGCGGAACGACCACGGCCGCGAACAGAACAAAGAAGTATTGTCGGAACAGCGAACCCCGCGGCAATATCGGGAAGCCTGCCATCGCCCGATCCATTCCAAGGCGCATCGATACGCTCCGGGAAGATCGCGCCAAGATCCCTGCAGTGCCTCTGAAACGCACCGGGGATTGCCCGAGCTCGCCGGTCAGTGCGCGACTATGTTCCGGACCAGAGTGCAGCGCCAGTCTATCCTGCGGGTCGCTGACCGAAGCGGGGTTCGAACACACATCGAGATGGGCCGCGTTTCCGCGTCGTCTGCTTCGGAGAGGCAACTCGATTCGGAAGAATGACCGAGATAGGCGCTTTAGTGCCAGGCTAATTTGAGAGCTCCTCGACATTGGAGCCGAGGGGCCGAGCGCTGAAATCTCAGTACCCTCGGCCAGGGTCAGAGCATCCTCGACGTCCACACCGAGGTACCTGACCGTACTCTCGATCTTGGTATGACCGAGTAGGATTTGGACGGCACGCAGGTCGCCGGTCCGTTCGTAGATCAACGACGCCTTGTGCGACGGAAGGAGTGGGTGCCGTCATCCTGACTTCGCATCCCGATGCCCATGACTCAGTCATCGACCAGGCGCGCATACTGCCGGGTGCTGATGCGGGTGACACCGTCGAGCCGACTCGGAAAGGCATAATCGTCTAGCGTTCCACCCCTCGCCTCCAGCCATGCGAGGATGCTGGCACGCGCGGGTTCGAGCCATTCGGACTGCACCGGTCGGCCGGTCCTGCGCTGGATGACGACAGCCCGGCTGCCAACGCGCCCACCACTGACGAGATCGCTGATCCAGAGCTTGACGATGTCGCAGCCGCGCAGCGTGCTGTCGATGGCGAGATCAAACATCACCCGGTCACGTGTCCGCTGTTCGCGGTCGAGCCAGAACCGGATGGCCCAGACCTGCTGAGGCTTGAGGGCGCGCTTGGCGCCGAGCTTGCGGCCAGCGTTCCAGGCTGGCCGGCCTTTCTGAGCCGGACCGTATGCGGAATGTCCCATCGTCTATCTCCGCGCCGGCCCATGCCGACGAGGCGAGAAGACACCCGAACCGATGCTCCCTACGCTGAAGCCAGCCTAAGCAGACGGGCTGGTTGCGACCCAACTTCGCCTTAACAGCGTGTATCGAGATCTCCGGAAAGCGGACATTCGCTGAAGATCACGAGGCGAATGCGTCGCATACGCCCAGACCCCAACTTCCCGCGCGATCTCATCAGGCTGAACGCCTGTGAGAGGTGATGCTCGTGGGTGACCCGGAACTCGCCCGTCCCCTGGGAGATGCCTCGGTACGACGCTATTCAGCACGCCTGGAGAGATCAGCATGACCTACCTGCGCTACGCGCCCGACATCGAGAGGCCAGCGCCGAACGAGCAAGAGACTATCGACGGCATCATCCAGGGCATGACTCAGCAGGCGCAGACGGTCGAGAAGCGCGAGCACCACGCGGTCCGCGCCAGTCACGCCAAGAGCTCCGCCTGCGTGACGGGCGAACTGACAGTCGCCCCCGACCTGCCGCCGGAACTCGCTCAGGGCCTATTCGCGACGCCCGGCACGCACAAGGTGGCCGTACGGTTCGCCCAGGGTCCGGGCGAGACCCTCGGTGACCGGGTGTCCACTCACCGTGGCATGTCGATCAAGGTGTTCGACGTGCCGGGCGAGAAACTGTCCGGCCACGGCATCAATACCCAGGACTTTGTACTCGCCACCGGCACGACCTTCCCGTCCGGAACAGCAGCGGGATTTTTGCGCGACGGGACCGTCATCGGCAAGTCGACCGGGATGCCGGAGGGGGTGAAGAGCGCCGTCTCATCGACCGCGCGCAACCTCAACCGGGTTCTGCACGCCTTCGGCGCCGAGAGCGCCATGGCCGATTTTTTTCGGTCACCCCTACAGCCACCCACTCGCCGACAGCTACTTCAGCCAAGCGCCCGTGCGCTTCGGCGACTACGTGGCCAAGCTCGGTGCAATACCGATGACCGAGGCCCAGCGTGCGCTCTCCGAGTGGCGGCTCGACCCGCACCAGGACGAGGACGGCTTCCGGCACGCCTCGATCGCGTTCTTCCGGGAAAATGAGGTGGTGTTCGAGTTGAAGGCGCAACTCTGGGCGGATGCCGAGAAGCAGCCCATCGAAGACGCCTCGGTCGACTGGCCGGTCTCGGTCAGCCCATACCGCACGGTGGCGACGGTCCGCCTGCCACGGCAGGACGCCTATTCCCCCGAGCGGGTCCGCTACTTCGACGAGGTGATGACCTTCCGCCCGGCGCACAGTCTCGCCGCCCACCGCCCCCTCGGCTCGATCATGCGGGCCCGTTTGCAGGTCTACCAGGCACTCAGCGCGTTCCGCCATCGCGAGAACTGCGTGGCGGAAGAGGATACGAGCACCATCGACCGCATCCCCGCCTGAGTGACCGCGCCGCGTCGCACCGCTTCCCGCCGGGGTCGGGTGGGGCGCCTTGATCCCGGCGGAGCGCGAGGGGTGGAGCGGTTGCGGAAGCCGCTCCAACTCCGAGAGATCGTCACGCCCTCGCGAAACTGGAACCGTCAGCATAACTCCAGGGCGGACGCTGCGGTGATGTCTGCATCGACGCGATGACGCCCGAAAGCGGGTCGGCAGGAAGCCACCCTGAACGGTCGTTCCGCGTCCGACCCAACCCCGTCGTAGATTGGGGTTGGTGTTTCTCTCAGAAGCGGACGTGCAGGGTGCACAGTTAGGGCAGCTCAGCGCACCCACCCCGCCTTGATGGCTGAGGCGACTTCATCGACGAATAGGCGCGTCTTCGCGGGCACCAAGCGTCCGGGTGGCATCACCGCGTAGACGCCGCCGTCCTCGCGCCCGCCCCAGCCCGGCAGCACCTCGATTAGACTGCCATCCCGCAGGGCCGGCCCCGCCAGCCAGTCGGCCGTGAAGGTGATGCCGGCCCCCTCAACCGCCGCTGCGAGCAGCACCTCCGAGTGGTCCGCCACCAGGGTGCAATCCGGACGCACCGTGTGCCGCCGACCACCCTTCGTCAGCGGCCAGTCGGGCCAGGCGGCGTAGCCGGTGAAACCCAAGCAGGCATGGCCGGCGAGGTCGGCGGGCGTCGCCGGGGAACCTCGCTCGGCCAAGTAGCCCGGCGAGGCCACCAGCAGGTTCCGGTAAGTCGCGATCTTGCGGGTTGTCAGGCTGCTGTCGCGCGGCTTGCCCGCCGCGACCCGGATCGAGACGTCGATGCCTTCGGCGACGAGGTCGACGAAGCGGTCGGTGAAGCGAAGGTCCAGCCGGATCAGCGGGTGCCGTGCGAGGAAGCCGGGCAGCAGCGGCGAGACCCACTGCCGCCCGAAGGTCAGCGGCAGGGAGACCCGTACGAGCCCCTGCGGGCTGGCGGCATGGTCGCTGGCCTCCCTGCTCGCGCTCGCCAGTTCCTCAAGCAGCGCCTGGACGCGCCGGCAGTAAGTCGCGCCGACCTCCGTGAGCGCCACGCGCCGCGTCGTGCGTGAAAGCAACCGAACCCCGAGGCGCTGCTCGACTTGGCTCACGCGCCGCGACAGCACTGAGGCGTCACGGCCGAGCGCCTCCGCGGCTTTGGCGAAGCTGCCCGCCTCGGCGACCGCCACGAAGGCGGTAAGCTCGTCCAGGCTGACTTGGTCCAGTAATTCCTGCATAAACTGCACGAGTGAAATGCAAAGGCGCCGGATTAATCCAGCCATGTGCAAGGCGTACATCGGGCACATCGAAACGTCGAGGAGACAAAAACGATGAGCACCTTCCTCAGCATCGGCTCCGGCCCGGGCATGGGCCTCGCGACCGCGGAGCGCTTCGCCCGCGAGGGCTTCCAAGTCGTCCTGAGCGCCCGCAACGAGGGCAAGGTCAGGGACCTCGCCGAGCAGCTCAAGGCCAAGGGTCACAAGGTCGAGGTCCGCACCGTCGATGCGGGCGATCCGGCCAGCGTCGCGAAGCTCATCGAGGGCGTCGAGCGCGACTTCGGCGGCATTGACGTGCTGCACTTCAACGCCGCCTCGATGCGAAACCAGACCCTGGCCGACCAGCCGCGCGACAGCTTCAACACCGACCTCGCCGTCAACATCGGCGGTGCTGCCGTCGCCGCCCAGGCCGCAGCCCCGAAGATGCTCCAGCTCGGATCGGGCTCCGTCCTGTTCACGGGCGGCGGCTTCGGGCTGCAGCCGCACCCTCAGTACCTCTCGCTCAGCATCGGCAAGGCGGGCATCCGCGCTCTGGCGCAGGGCATCTTCGAGCCGTTCAAGGAGAAGGGCGTGCACGTCGCCACCGTGACGGTCGCGGGCTTCGTCACCACCGCCGCGGACGCCAACGCGGTGGCCGAGCACTTCTGGCAGCTCCACAGCCAGCCGAAGGGCTCCTGGGAGGTCGAGGCTATGTACACCCCGAAGGGCTGAGCCATTTCAGGGTGACCGACGACACGATAGCCGATCCAAGAACGGGAGAACGCCGATGACGACGCAGACGCTGAAAGGCCAACGCTTCCTTGTCGTCGGCGGAAGTTCCGGGATCGGTCTGGCTATCGCGGCGGCGGCCCTCGCGGCCGGCGCCGAGGTCACGGTCGCCTCCCGCTCCAAGGAGAAACTCGACGTCGCCATCGGCACGCTTGGGACCGGCGCCAGCGCCGCCGTGCTGGACACCGGCGACGCCACGGGCATCGAGCGCTTCTTCGCCGATCAGGCTCCCTGGGACCACATCGCGGTCTCGGCGGCCGAGACGGCGCGGGGTCCCGTCCGACAGTTGGACCTCGATGCCGCGAAGGCGGCCATGGAGAGCAAGTTCTGGGGAGCCTACCGGATCGCCCGGTCCATGCGGATCAGGGAGGGTGGCACCCTGACCTTCATCTCGGGCTTCATGAGCGAGCGGCCCCAAGCCGCCGCCCCGCTCCAGGGCGCGATCAACGCGGCGCTGGAAAGCCTGGCCCGCGGGCTGGCGCTCGAACTCGCGCCCGCCCGGGTGAACACCGTCTCGCCGGGCCTGATCGAGACGCCGCTCTGGTCACGAATGCCGGAGAAGGACCGGGCGGCCATGTATGCCGGGGCGGCCGAGAGGCTGCCGGCGCGGCGCGTGGGCCAGTCCGAGGACATCGCCAACGCGGTGATGTTCCTCGCCACCACACCCTTCGCGACGGGGTCGAACGTCCGCGTCGACGGCGGCGGCACCATCGCGTGATCGAAGCCCCTGTCCTCGACGCCACCCGAACGTCGGCGGCAAGGTCGACGGGCGGATGCCAAGTTACCGCCAGCAGCATAGTTTATTTTCGCTGACGACGATGTCCGTTTATCCGTCGTCACTCGCCCAAAGCCGACCGGCGGAAATCTACCCAAAGTGGTCGTGAGGATAGCCTGCGATCTTCACAGAAACAGACGTTCGTCGATGCGGTGCTCCGATTGTATGCGAGCCGGGCGGCGAGCTCTACGTCCGAATGTGCTCCCACACCTTGGAGATGACGACCGATCCCTCGCCGACCGAGGCTGCGACCCGCTTGACGGAGCTGGCGCGGACGTCGCCGACCGCGAAGATTCCCGGATGCGACGTCGCATAGGGCGAACGCGCGCCGATCGCGTCTCCGGTCAGGACAAAGCCGTGGCCATCGAGTTCTACGAGCCCCGATAGCCAGCCGGTATTGGGGGCGGCGCCCACCATGACGAACACGGCACAGGTCGAAATCCTGCGCGTCGATCCGTCGGCGACGGTGCGGATCGTCACCGCGTCGAGATGGTCGTCACCGTGCAGGTCGGTGACCTCGGCCCCGTGCTCAATGGTGATCGCCGGGTCTGCCTCCAGCCGGCTCGACAGGTAGCTCGACATGGAGGTGGCGAGCGATTGCCCGCGCACCAAGAGACGAACGTGTCGCGCTGAGCGGCTGAGATACATCGCGGCCTGGCCCGCCGAGTTGCCGCCGCCGATCACGATCGTCTCGGCATTCCGGCAGTAGCGGGCCTCGATCTCCGTCGCAGCATAATAGATGCCGGCGCCCTCGAACGCTTCGAGACGGTCGATCGGCAATCTTCGATACTGGACGCCGGTCGCGACGACGACGGCCTGTCCCCGGACGCGCCGGCCATTGTCGAACGTCGCACAAAACGATCCGTCCTCAAGCCGTTCCAACTTCGCCACGCGTCGCGGCATCGCGAAACGTGTGCCGAACTTCATCGCCTGGATTTCGCCGCGCCAGACGAGGTCGGCGCCCGAGATCCCGGTCGGGAAGCCCATGTAGTTCTCGATCCGGCTCGATGTGCCGGCCTGACCGCCGATCGCTACATCCTCGATGACCAACGCGCGCAGACCCTCCGCACCCGCATAGACGCCCGCCGCCACGCCGGCCGGACCGCCGCCCACGATGAGGACGTCGAAGGCCTCGTCGTCGACGAGGTTGTAGTCGAGGCCGAGCAGCCGCGCGATCTTGGCGGGCGTCGGCTCGGTCACGACCACGTCCCGGCCGAAGATGACCGCCGGTCGATTATTCGCGATCGAGCAAGCCGTGGCGACGCTCGCCGCCTCCGAGCTGCCCAGCGGATAGGTCCTGTAGGGAAGCCGGTTGCGGCTCGCGAACTCGGCGATCCGCCGCACGCTCCGGTCATCGTCCTCGCCGATGAGCACGAGCGTGCCGTCGTGCGAGTCGAGCTGCCGTCGCCGCCGTGCGGCGAGGACTGTGATGATGATGTCCGACATCTCCGGAATCTCGGACATCAGTCGCAGCATCTCGGGGCGCGGCACCTCGGTCACGACCGTATCTGAGCTGGCCCGCATGGGCATCGACCAGACGCCGCCGTTCAGGAACGAGATCTCGCCCATGAACTGGGTGGGACCGAGGGTGGATGGGAGATGGCGCTCGTCCGTGAAGGGATTCACGACTTCGATCTCGCCGGCCTCGACATACACGAAGCGATCGGCTGGATCACCGGCACGGACGAGAAAGGCGCCCGCGGGGTAATGCTTCTCGGCCCCGATCGCCCGCAAGGCGGCGACATGCGATGCGGCGAGGGGGATGCGCTGCATCTCGCGCAGGTCATGGCCGATCGTTTCCAAGGGTCGTTCCCGTCGCAGGCCATCCGCTGCAGCGCAGCATCGATGGCTCGGTCACTACTGGCAAGGCCCTCGGCGGGGGCGATTGTTTGATCGAAGCTGGTAGCCTGCAGTGACTTACGTGGACTTGCAGCCCGGCCTTGGCCAAGGTTCGCTTCGGAGAAGGCCGCGAAAATCTTGAAACGGCAGAGTTGGGCGCAAAGCGGCCGGTTCGCCGAAGTATCGTTGCTACGCTCGAGCTCGCAGCCAGCAACAAAAGTGTCTTTATGTGACACGCGCCACTGACGGGTGATGCATGCGCTTCAAAATGGCTGAGGTTGTGACAACTGACTCAAGCCTCGCTTGGCGTCGTCTCACCGTGGCAATGGCGCTTGGCACGGTCGGCGGTGTTGGCATGTGGTCGGTCGTCGTCGTGCTCCCGGCGGTCCAGGCCGAGTTCGGGATCGATCGGGCGGCGGCCACGATGCCCTATACTCTGACCATGCTCGGCTTCGCGGTCGGCGGTCTCCTGATGGGGCGCCTCGCGGACCGCATCGGGATCGTGCCGCCTCTGATCCTCGGCACCCTCTGCCTCGCCCTGGGCTATGGGCTCAGCGCGCTCGCGACGAGCCTCTGGCAATTCGCCCTCGCGCACGGCGTGCTCGTCGGAGCGCTCGGCAGTTCGGTCGCGTTCGGTCCGCTGATGGCCGACGTGTCGCGCTGGTTCCGGCGTCGACGTGGGCTTGCCGTAGCGCTGTGCGCGTCCGGCAATTACCTCGCGGGCACACTCTGGCCACCGGTGGTGGAGCACGGAGTCCACGCTTATGGCTGGCGCGCGACGCAAGCCGGCATCGGCCTGTTCTGCCTCGCAGCAATGCTGCCACTCGCGCTGCTGATGCGCGGCCGGGCACCACCGGCACCATCGACGCGCGCAGCCGGTCGTCAAGCCGGGCTAGCGCTGTCGCCCTCGGCAATCCAGGGCCTCCTCGTCGTGGCCGGCATCGCGTGCTGCGTGGCGATGGCAATGCCGCAGGTCCACATCGTGGCTTACTGCAGCGACCTTGGATACGGTGTCGCCCAGGGTGCGCAAATGCTGTCGCTGATGCTCGGCTTCGGCATCGTCAGCCGGATCGCCTCGGGCTTCGTCGCCGACCGGATCGGCGGTCTCGCGACCTTGCTGGCCGGTGCGCTGCTGCAGGCGGCGGCACTCGCGCTCTATCTTGCTTTCGACGACCTGACTTCGCTCTACGTGATCTCGGCACTGTTCGGCCTGTTCCAGGGCGGCATCGTGCCAGCCTACGCGATCATCGTGCGGGAGTACCTACCGGCCGAAGAAGCCGGGGCACGGATCGGTGCGGTGCTGATGGCGACGCTGGCCGGCATGGCGCTCGGCGGCTGGCTCACCGGCGTGATCTTCGATGCCACCGGGTCCTACCATGCGGCGTTCCTTAACGGGCTGGCCTGGAACGCCGTCAACGTGGCGATCGTCCTGTGGCTGCTCCACTGCCGTCGACCGCGCACGGCGCTCGCCGCGATCTGATCGGTCCGAGCCGGTGCTTAAACCCGGGTCGCGCCATCAGCCGCGCGCGACACGCCTGGCTGGAAGAACAAGCCGGACTTCAGGCTATCCCCGATGCGGTGAGCACGATCAATCAGGATGGCTGCGACCTCACTTGGGAAGTGGGCGCGAGCCGTTTCCTCGAACAGGCCGAGCCAGCGGGCGAAGTGGGGCGGTTGGAGCTGTTCGAGCGCGAGATGCTTGCCGAACGGATTGCCCTTGTAGCGGCCTGTCTTGAACAAGATCGAGGACCAAAATGCCTGAATAGTCGCCATATGCTGAGCCCAACTGTGGTCGGGGATTGCTCCCGCGAAGACCGGGCCGAGCAGCGCATCGCCGCGCACGCGTGCGTAGAAGGCGTCGAGAAAGCGGACGAGGCTACCTCGTCGAGGATGGCGTCAGGCATGATCATGAGATGCCGGGAGGTGCTGGTCGCTTCAAGGGGAGACAGGATGCGCGTCGCGTTTTCACCAGAGCGGGAGGGGAGAGCCCGGGCGGCTGACCGTCAGCTGGTGTCCGTTTTCGGCGTCAAAGGAGTGCGCCTTCAGTGGCCGCGAAGGGCGCGAAGGGCGCGAAGCTGGATATCGGCTTTCTGACTGCGGCGCGCGGCGCGGATCGGGCTGCCTTCGCCTCGGGCGGTGAAGGGGACGGGTTCAACGGACCTATCGCCCCTGCAGTCATGACACCGCTTCGTCCGGCGCTCCAACTTGCCTCACCGCTGATCCGAGGGCACTCTGCGAAGCCACCGGCGTGAAGGGCGCATGATCTTGATGGTGCCAAGCACGAGCGATCGCGCATGAGGCGCCGCGAGGTTCTCGCCGCACTGGCCGCCACCTCTGTCGTGCGGCCCGCGGTGGCGCAGCCCGCAAAGGTCCTGCGCTTCATTCCGGAAAGCGACGTCGCGGTCATCGATCCGATCTGGACGACCGCGACTGTCACGCGCAACCACGGCTACCTCGTCTTCGACACCCTCTACGGCCAGACCGCGCGCTACGACTTCCAGCCGCAGATGGTGGAAGGGCATGCGATCGAGGCGGATGGCCGCCACTGGCGGCTCACCCTGCGCGAGGGCCTGCGCTTCCACGACGGCGAGCCGGTGCTGGCCCGCGACGCGGTGGCGAGCATCCGCCGGTTCGCCGCCCGCGACGCCTTCGCCCGGGCGCTGATGGAGGCCACCGACGAGCTCACCGCCGCCTCCGACCGCGACGTGGTGTTCCGCCTGAAGCGGCCCTTTCCGCTGCTGCCCGCGGCGCTCGGCAAGACCGGCACCTCAATGCCCTGCATCATGCCGGAGCGCCTGGCGAAGACCGATCCCAACCTGCAGGTCACCGAGATGGTCGGCTCCGGGCCATTCCGCTTCAAGGCGGACGAGCGGGTCCCGGGGGCGCTCACCGTCTACGAGCGCTTCGACGGCTACCTGCCCCGCCCGGATGGCGTGGCGAGCTTCACCGCCGGGCCGAAGCGCGCGCATTACGACCGGGTCGAGTGGCGAATCGTGCCGGACGCCTCCACGGCTGCAAGCGCCCTGGCCGCCGGCGAGGTCGACTGGTGGCAGAACCCGACGCCGGACCTGCAGGGGCTGCTCCGGGCCAAGCCGCAGATCCGGCTGGAGCTGCTCGATCCAGTCGGCGGCATCGGCTGCCTGCGGTTCAACCACCTGCACCCGCCCTTCGACAATCCGGCGATCCGCCGGGCCCTGCTCGGCGCCATCGACCAGACCGAGTTCATGAGCGCGGTCGCGGGCAACGAGCGCGCCTTGTGGAAGGACCATGTCGGCGTCTTCAGCCCCGACGCACCGATGGCGACGCGTGACGGCACCGAGGTGCTGGTGGGCCCGCGCGACTTCGGCGCGGTGAAGCGCGCCCTCACGGAAGCCGGCTACCGGGGCGAGCGCGTCGTCATGCTCGACCCGACCGATTATCCCGCCACCCACCCGCTGGCGCTGGTCGCCGCCGAGGCGTTCCAGAAGAGCGGGCTGAACGTCGACGTCGTCGCGATGGACTGGGGCACCCTGGTGCAGCGCCGGGCGAGCCGTCAGCCCCCAGACAAGGGCGGCTGGAGTACCTTCGTCACTTACCTGAACGGCACCAACAACTTCGATCCCGCCGGCCAGCTCGGCATCCGCGGCAACGGCGATCAAGCGTGGTTCGGCTGGCCCCGGGCCCCGCGGCTGGAGGAGCTGCGCGCGCAATGGTTCGCCGCGCCCGATGCCGCCGCCCAGAAGGCGATCTGCACCGAGATCCAGCGGCAGTTCTTCATCGACGTGCCGTACCTGCCGCTCGGCGCCTACTACGAGGCGACGGCCTATCGCGGGCTGACCGGCCTGCGCACCGGCTTCCCGCAATTCTACGATGTCCGGCCGGCCTGAGGAGACGCAGTCGATGCGCATCGCCGTGCTCCAGTTCACCCACGAGACCGTGACATTCCTGCCGAACGACACGACCCGCGACGACTTCGTCTATCCGGGCTCCCCGGCAAGCGGCGAGGCGCTGCTCGCCACCGACCCGAAGGGCTACATGGGCGGTTTCGTCCAGGTCGCCCGGGAATACGAGGGGGTCGACCTCGTCGGCCTCACCGCGCCGCTCTGGCCGCGCACCGGGATCGGCTCAGGCTGGGTGACGCAGGACGCGTTCGAACATTTCCTCGGGGTGATGCTGGCGGAGCTGGAGGCGGGGGCACAGTTCGACGGGGTTTACCTCGCGCTGCACGGGGCGATGGCGGTGCGCGGAGTGCCACGCCCCGAGGCCGAGATCGCGCGGCGGGTGCGGGCCATTGTAGGGCCGGACGTGCCCATCGCGGCGACCTTCGACCCGCACGGCAACGAGGATGCGGAGTTCCTGCACCACGCCGACCTAGCCTTCGCGGTGAAGTACTTCCCGCATTACGACATGCATCTCCAGGGACAGCGTGCGGCGCGGATGCTGGTGCGGACGATCCGCGGCAGCTTCCGGCCGGCGCACCGGACGATTTCCATCCCGATCCTCGCCCCGACCGTGGTGATGTGGACCGGTGCCTCTCCCTGGTCCGACCTGGTGCAGCGCGCCCTGGTCTGGGAGGCGCGGGAGCCCGACGTCTTCGTCAACGTGTTCTTCGGCTTCCCCTGGTCGGACGTGCCGGATGCCGGCATGGCGGTCCAGGTCCTGACGAACGGCGATCCCGATCTCGCCGACCGAGTCGCCCGCGACATGGCGGCCTGGACGTGGCGGCACCGCGCGGCCTTGGTGTCGAGCGTCGCGATCCACCCGATGCGGGACGGCGTCGCCAAGGCCTCCGAGGCCGTGCGGTTGGGCGAGGCGCCGGTCGTGCTCGCCGATTACAGCGACCGCTCGGGCCGGGCGACCTGGCTCCTCACCGAGGTGCTGGCCCAGGGGCTGGAGCGCACGCTGATCGCCACGGTCGCCTCGCCCGCGCTCCTGGACCGGCTATTGGCCGGGGGCGTGAAGGCCGGCGATCCGTTCGACGCGGAGGTCGGCGGCCCCATGGGCGATGAGACGGAGCCCTCGGCGGGTATCCCGGTCCGCGTCACCGGGACGGTGCAGGCCGTCGTCGAGGGCACGACCGGCCGGGGTGCCGGCACGTGGCTCAGCGTCGCCTTCGGCCGGGGCAACTTGCTGGTCCTCAGCCCCTTCCTTGTCCAGATCATGGAGCCCGCGGAACTCTGGGACCTCGGCCTCACGCCGGAGGATTTCGACGTGGTGGCGATCAAGTCCCGGGTCCATTTCCGCCGGGGTTTCGACGACGGCGGCTATGCGAAAACGATCCTGCTGGTCGAGCCGCCCGAGCCGTTCGTCGGGACGGTGCATCTCGACGCCCTGCCCTACCGGCACCTGAAGCCCGGCGACTTCTATCCCTACGGCGAGCCCGCCTTCGACGTCGGATAGCGCAGGGTCCCCGGCGATGCCGTCGCGGCGGCCATGCGCTACATCGTGGCCATGCCGAACGCGCCGGTCTTTTCCCTCCCCCGCCTCGATCGCCTCGGCGACCGCTTGGTCGCCGATGTCGCGAGCGGTGCGATCGCGGGGGTCGACCTGCTCGTCGGCGACACCGACGGCGACATCTGGCGGCGCACCGTCGGCTTCCAGGACAGCGTTGCGGGCATCGCCCTCGAGCCAGACGCGCTCTGGCGGATCTATTCGATGACCAAGGTCGTCGTCTCGGTCGCTGCCTTGGTCCTCGCCGAGCACGGCGCCCTGCGCCTGGACCAGCCGGTCGCGGACTTCATCCCCGCTTTCGGGCGCCTTGGCGTGCTGGATCCGGAGGGCAGCGTCGCGCCCCCTCAGACCGCACCGACCGTTCAGGATCTCCTCCGCCACACGGCTGGGATCGCCTACGGCTATCTCGGCGACGGACCGACGCGGCGGGCCTATGAGGCCGACGGCCTGCTCGCCGAGGATCTCGACAACGAAGCCTTCGCGGCGCGGATCGCCCGCCTGCCGCTGGAGCACGAGCCCGGGACGGTCTGGCACTACTCGCACGCCACCGACGTGCTCGGCCGCGTCCTGGAGGTGGCAGGCGGCGCGGATCTGCAGGGCGTCCTCGACGCGACCCTCCTCACGCCCCTCGGCCTCGCCGATACCCGGTTCCGGATCCCGACGGCCTGGGCTTCGCGCGTCGCTGAGCCGCTGCCACAGGCGCCTGGGCAACGGCCGGCCTTCCACGACCCGACCGAGCCGCGGCGCAGCCAGCGAGGCAACGGCGGCCTTGTGTCGAGCACCGCGGATTATGCCCGCTTCCTGCGCATGCTGCTGGCCGGCGGCGCCCTCGACGGCGTGCGGATCCTGGCCCCGGCGAGCGTGCGGCTCATGACCTCGGATCATCTCGGGACGGCGATCGCGAAGGGCGCCTACTATCCGCCGGGGCCGGGCTACGGCTTCGGGCTGGGAGTGGCGGTCCGTCTCGCGGCCGGCGAGGCGCCGGTTCCGGGCAGCGTCGGCGACTGGTTCTGGAGCGGCGTCGGCGGCACCTACTTCTGGGTCGATCCGGCGGCGGGCTTCTTCGCCCTGCTGATGATGCAGACGTCATCGGCCGCGCAGCGCCAGCATTACCGCACGTTGGCCCGCGCCATGGTCTACGCCGCGCTCGACGTCGCCTGAGAAGGATGCCGTTGCGGCGTCTCACCTCTGCTCTTTGGCGAGACTGCGACGTCGTTATGATCGCGGCGTCCACGCCGTCCAGGATCACGCGATGTCGTCTCCGCTCTCAGAAGTTGTCGCTTTGGCCTCGCGGTTGATCGCGCTCGACACCCGCAGCAGCCGCAGCAATCGCGGACTCGCCAATTTGATCGTCAGCGAGCTGCCGGAATTTGCGGTCGAGCGGCTGGACTTTATCGACTCGGAGGGCGTCGAGAAGACCGCGCTCGTCGCCCTGCGCGGCGAGGCCCGCGGCTGCCTCGCCTTCTCGGCGCACATGGACACGGTGCCGCCGGTCGGCTGGGCGCGCGATCCGTTCGAACCTGCCGTCCAGAACAATCGGCTCTACGGTCTGGGGAGTTGCGACATGAAGGGGCCGATGGCCGCGGCCATCGTCGCCATCCGCAGCCTGCCCGCCGACCGCGCCGCGATGCTGCTGCTGACGTGCGACGAGGAGACGACCAAGGCCGGCGCTCGGCGCATCGTCGCCGAGAGCCGGATGCTCAAGGCTCACCCACCCGCCGGCATCCTCGTCGCCGAACCGACGGGCCTGCGTCCCCTGCGCGGGCATCGCTCCGACGTGCAGTTCACTGCAACGGCCCGCGGTATCCAGGCCCATTCCTCGACCGCGGACGGACTGAATGCCAACATCGCCCTGATCCCGTTCCTGTCCGAGATGCGGGACATCTACCTCGCCCTGCGCGCCGATCCACGACTCCAGGATCCGAGCTACGCGCCGCCCTGGTGCGATCTCAACATCATCGTCGACAACCACGGCACGGCGACCAACATCACAGCGCCGCTGGCGACCTGCCGGATGAAGTTCCGGTACTCGAAGGCGATCGATCCGGTGTGGGTCATCGAGCGCGTCGAGACGGCCGCGCGCCGTCAGGGCCTGGACCTCGTCGTACGTCAGGAGGGTACGCCGCCCGAACTGGCCATCGAACATCCCCTGGTGCAGTTGGCCGCTTCCGTCACAGCGGCCTCGCCCGATGTCGGCGCGTTCGGCAGTGATGGCTCGCAGTTCGCCATGGTGGCGCCGACGTTGATCCTCGGTCCGGGTTCCATGGAGCAGGCGCACAAGCCGGAAGAGTTCATCGACCTGGAGCAGCTTGAACGATCGATCGCGATCTTTAAACAACTGGCCACCGCGGTGCCCATGGCCGCCTGATAGCCGTCAAATCTCGCAGTGCTGGACAAACAAGCGGCCCAGCTTCGCTCCAATGATCGGCTTTGAGGTGCCGCCGCCGGAAAGGCGGACGCGAGCCTATCGACCCATATCTATCATGTGGAGCGTCCCTAGTACCGCTCGAAAGCAGGTCCTTATTTGCTGTCTGATTACCACGACGGGAGTTGGCAAACCGTAATCGGCTCGCGACCCCAAAGCCACCCGTCAGCGCTGAGCCGTATCTGGCAACCTCAGGCGATTTTCGATACATTCTCGGACATTGCTTTGCATTGATTTGCGAGGGGCAATGCTGCGGAGAGCTTTTCTCTCAAGTGCTGCTGCCGGCTTGGGGGCAAATGCGCTCATCCCTGCTGCGCTGGCTCAGGGTCACATCCCCCGGATCGGACTGCTTTGGCATGCAGCCGGGCCAGAGCAAGAAGCGCTATACATGGACGCTCTCCGTCAGGGCCTCACTGACTACGGACATATCGAGGGCAAGAACATAATAGTCGAACATCGATTTCCAGCGGAATTACCGGAAAATTTCCGGGATATGGCCGCCGATCTTGCGTCAAAAAATATGGATATCTTGATCGGCGCGGGACTGAATTCGGCTCTCGCGCTTCAGAAAGCGACAACGAAAACCCCAATAATATTTATCGCGGCATTCGATCCGGTCGGACGCGGCTTGGTCAGTAGCATTTCGCACCCCGAAAAGAACATCACGGGTTTAGAATTTCCCGATTTAATTGAAAAGCGCCTCGAATTTATACGGGAGGCCATACCAAGCATCCTCCGTGCAAAAATTATGATAAACACCGAGACCGTCGGCGCAGATCAATATGTGGAACGGGTAAAATTCGAAACGCGCGACCTAGGTTTGAATATTGAACCCCTTGAAATACACGGTGTCGCAAATTTCGAAGCGGCATTTGCTGGGGTACAGCAGGACGGTCATACCTGCATTGCGGCAAACCCCGATCCACTTTTCGTCGTTCAAAGGAGACGCATCGCCACACTCGCACTACAGCAGCGATTGCCGTCCATCTTCCATAATGAGCTTTACGTTAAAGATGGCGCTCTGATGTCATACGGCACGAGTATTCCGGACATATTTCGCAGGGCCGGAAGCTATATCGATAGATTGATAAAAGGCGTGAAGGTGCGCGACATCCCGGTGGAACAGCCAAGTATATACAGAGTCGTTATAAATCTCAGAACCAGAGATCAGCTAAATATAAAGATCTCAGACAGCGTCTTGGCTCGAGCTGACGAATACGTCGATTAGTGCCGCCGCGATCCGGTACGTTAAAAATTCAAAATAGGGCATCAATTTTTGAGTCATTCGGAGGTGATTAAGTTGATGCTCTGCAGACCGCAAAGGGCGGAACTGCATTGTGACCGGCTCTTCGAGAAGCGCACCACCCCAGCAGTTGGGGACGCCATCAGAGCTTACGAACAGCGGCCGTGACGGGGCAGCGTGATTGTGAACTCGGTGAACCGGCCCGGCTCGGTTGCAACCTCGATCGTGCCGCCGTGCTGCTTCACAATGATGTCGTGGCTCAGCGATAGGCCGAGACCCGTGCCCTCGCCGGCTGGCTTCGTCGTGAAGAACGGGTCGAAAATCTTGGCTCTGATCTGGTCCTAAATGCCGGTGCCGTTGTCGCGCACCCGGATCTCTACATGCGCGCCGCAGTCACGAGTGGCGACCGTTAGCGTCGGCTCATAGCCCGCCTTCGCGCCGTCGGTGTGACGCTCGGTGGCGGCGTAGAAGCCGTTGCTGACCAAGTTGAGAAGCACCCGCGTCACTTCCTGCGGGTATAGGTCGGCACTCCCCGCGGCGGGGTCGAGGTTGCGCGCCAGCGTTACGTTGAGGCCCGGCTTCTCGGCCCGGGCACCATGGTAGGCGAGGTTCAGGCTCTCGTCGACGAGGGCGTTGACATCGACGGTCCGACGCTCCCCCGAGCCGGTGCGCGAGTGCAGAAGCATGTTCTTGACGATGGAGTCGGCGCGTTCTCCGTGCTGCACGACCTTGGCGAGGTTACCGGTGAGCATACCGGCAAGCTCGTCGACTTCCGCGCGGGCCTTCGCGTCGAGGGTTACGGACCCGAGGACCCCACGCAATTCGTCGACGAGTTCGAGCGAGAGCGCGGAGAAATTATTGACGAAGTTGAGTGGGTTTTTGATCTCGTGCGCGATGCCCGCCGTGAGCTGGCCCAGCGACGCCAGCTTCTCAGTGTGGATCAAGCGGTCTTGGGCAGATCGCAATTCTTGGAGTGAGTTCGCGAGATCGCGCGTGCGTGCCTCGACCTCTCTGAAGAGTCGCGCGTTCTCGATCGCGATCACCGCCTGATCGGCAAATGTCTGCACCAGTTCGATCTGTCTTTCTGAGAAAGCCCGCACCGTGAAACGTCCCAGGTTGAGCGCACCGATCGGCTCGCCGTTCCTGAGCATGGGCACGCCGAAGACGGTCCGATGACCGCCCAAGCGCTGATATTCGCGAGCCGCATAGTTCGCGCCGGCAGTCGCAACATCCAAAACTTGTACAGGTCGCCGCTCAACTGCCACTCGGCCGGCGATACTGTTGCCGTCGGCCCTCAAAGGATGAGCGTCGCCATAAGCGATGTACTCAGCGGAAAAGCCGAAACTCGACACGCAGCGATAAAACTCACCCTCTCGCTGGAAGATACTCGCGCAATCCGCATCACAAAGCTCGACCGCCGACTTGATGAGTGTGTCTAGGACCACTTGCAAGTCAAAGATCGACCCACTGATGACTTTCAGCACGCCGGATGTCGCGATCTGCTGACGGCGCGCCTCATCGAGGTCGCGCTGCAAGGCCATAATCGCATCCTGCGCTGCTTCCGGCGACTTATGCACGGTGAGATCGAACCTGGGACGCTGACGCGACCATATACGCCTCAACGGATCACGTCTTCCCGTGAATCGGGTCGAAGACAGGATTTCCGCTAAACGCCCCGACCCACTAACGAGAGGTCGAACGGGCCTGGTTGCCGACGCTCGATTGGTCTGGCCGCGTTCGAATCCTGCGGGACCAATGTCGGGTCAAAAATTTGCTAGGAAACGATGTCCGCTTAAATGCTTTGTCCGAAAGCTGACCGACCGAGATCTCTTCAACCCAGCCGCTCAGAGGCGGCCGCCGACCCGACCGGCGTTGGCCGTCAGGGGGCGTGCGCCCCTACGGTTCGGCGCGTGCTGAGGACCCGGCGTGACGTAGTGTGGCTGAAAGCCGCTTGTCTGCTTCAGAGAGAATCGCCTCGAAAAGCGGACGTCCTCCTATCGACCCGATGCGGTCGCCCGAACTGCCGTCGAGGCTCCTCTATAGCGGTCGTTCGCCGGGCCTCTGTCGACTTCGGATCGGGATGGCAAGCGGTTCTTGCCCGACGGCATCAGAGATCTGGGGCGGAAGCTGGCGGCTGCATGAACTCGATTGTCGCGCCGTCAGGGCCAACAGCGTAGATTACCCGCGTTCCAGCCCGCGCACCGCTCGCGAGCGGCTGCGGAATGCCTTGCGCCTTCCAGCCGTAGGCGGCGATCCGCACCAAGAGCGCGTCGAGGTCATCGACCATAAGTGCCAGATGAGCGAAGCCAGGGTCGAACGGCTTGGCCGGCGCGCTCGGTCGGTCCGGACCCTGATACTCCAGAAGTTCGATCGTCTGATCCGCGAGCGAAACGATCGCCATGCGCACCGTCGCCCCATGCGCTCCGGTCACCTGACCGAGAAACTCGCCTCCCATCTCCCCCGTCCGCACGAGTCGCGCGCCGAGCCCGTCGACCCAGAATCGAAGGGCTTCGTCGAGGCAGGCGACCGCGAAGCCGACATGATCGGCACGCCGCACGTGGATGCTCGTGTGTTCCGTCATGCGGGATGCCCTACCGAGAAAGGTGTCATTTGTCGGCCATAGTTCGTGGTCGGACCCCGGCTATGTCCGCTTCGATGCATCTGCCTTGGGGAGGCGGAAAGAAAATGCTTCCCACAACGGTCAGCAGGCGCCTCACTTACAAGTTCTGACAGAGGCGGGGGCTCCAACAGGGTTGCCGCGCACGTTAGAGGCCAGCTTGAGCACGCAAGACCGACGAGCGGCCACTTTGATGGCTACTCCCACGGAAGACTGGCCGGCCCCGTTCAGGGACCGCCCATGCCTTGGCGCCAGCCTCAGACCGAGGGCAGGCCGACACTGCGTAGGAACGACAGAGAAGGTGCGAAGAAATACGCGCCTCCCTTCATGTGCACGAATTGCTCGAACCGCAGCACCTTGGGCGTGGAGCCCGCGGTGTGGCCGTCGAGATAGGTGTGCTCGCGGGTCGGAGCCGGTTCCGAGGGCGCTTGGCCGATGACCGGGTCGATGCCGGTCGGCGGGTGCTGATGCGGACCGATGTTGCCTGCGAAGACCGGGTTATTCGCCCAGGATTTCTGGGTGAATTCGAATTGCGCTTCCAGATTGGCCATGTATGCCATGAACAGTAGGCCGGAGCCGTGGACCGGCTCCCGACCCTTATCGGTGAATTCCTTGTGGTCCGGACTCATCGGTCTCTGCGGTCCGTAGGTGATCCCGCGGCGGGCCATGATCGGAGCACGATCGCCCTCGTCGCTCGTTCCTCCCGTTTGCCGCCGAACGTCGCCCCGGGGGTTCGTCTTGCGAATGTGCGCATGGAAGGGGCACCTCGCGCCGTCCGCATCGGCGGCGTAGGTGAAGCCGTTAGGGACCGCGGCTGCCTGGCCGTCAGCGAAGGCCGTCAGCGGCGTTCCGTCCTCGAACCGACCCACCACCATCGCTCCGGCGCGGTCCAGTTGCTCGCTCGACGCGCCAGACCCAAAGATCGCTTCGCCGAGAGCATCTTCAGCGGCATTGAAGCCTTTGACGTCCTGCTCCAGCTTGCGGAAGACGAAGAAGCTGCCGGCGGAGACGGCGAGGTGGCCGTTCGCATCGGGGACGATGAATTGGGACGGCTTGAAAGCGGGTGACCATACCGCGCCGCCGGGATCGAACGGGTTCGGAGTCTCGTTGGCAACACCCTGTAGTTCCTGGTCGATATCCTCCTGCAGGAACAGCGGCTGGCTGCGACCGTCGACATAGCCGAAATGCTCGACCCCTTCCTCGCCGCCCTCGTCGCGGAACCGTCGCCTCTGCTGCAGGCCGGTCTCGACGGCCGTCAGATGACAGCCGCTTGCCTTGAGCCACAGTTCGATGGCCGCAACCTCGATCTTCAGGACGGCCTGATGCTCGTTGGCGACGAGAAGCATCGCATCCGGCAGGTGGGCGCTCCAGGTGTCGGGTTCCCATTCCGACTGCGGACGATCCGAAAGGGTCTCGTGTCGCGCCGCCATGCCCTGCGCAAAAGCGTCTCCTTCCGGCATCTTCGCCAGGTTTCCGAGCTTGGAGTAAGCGGCCGCACTCAGGAAGAGACATCGGACCGTGCCGCCGTCGAGATGTGGTGGAAGGCGTTTGTTGTTTCGCAGCTGGTCAGCGGCGCTGGTGCAATGTCGCCCGAGGATTCTGATGACGTGCGCGATGTTGTTCTGCGCGAGATTCGAAAAATTGAAGAATATGTGTGCCGAATGATTTCTTCCGTGGCCTCTTAGGATATTTGCTGGAAGATCTTCGAGGAAAAACCTTAGATTAGGATCTGTCGAGCTAGATTTCCAAGTGATTGGCTTATCAAGGATTGCAGACAGGTTCGACATGAAAGCCTCTCTGAGCTTTGATATCAAATCCGACTTGAATTGATTCGAATCAGATTTGCTGACCCGAATATTATCGAACTTATCACGACATGAAATAAGTACTCATTGGATGCGAATGCATGTTAGATTTCTCAGTAAGCCGTGTGTTGAACTTAATGGGGATTTTTATTGATAATTTTTGAGGAACAGGCCTCGAACTCCATCGCGTACGATTGAGATTCCGGGCGCGAAATGCAGTCATTCGAACGCCAGACGATGGGAAAACGAAACGCACGCTCAATTCGGACGTCATGCAGACGTCGTCACGAGCGGACCGCACGTTTTGCCGAGTGCCCGCCATTTCAGGTTCTCGCCCGCAAGCGGAACAGCAATCTCCACCGGACCTGACCGTTGAGAGCCGGCAGCTTTTACGCCTGTGATCGGCCGTAAGCGGAATAGCCGCTTCGAAGCAGCCTCGCCGGAAAAGCGGACCTGCTGTCACCGACCCAGCTCAGTCAGAAAGCTCGATCCGCTTCGGCCACGAAAGCAGACACCCCCAACGCCCCAAGTCAGTGCCGACCTACGGCCGCCAAGCTGGTACGGTCGACGATCTCGATTGCGCCCCGACGAAGTTCGATCAGACCTGCCTCGGCCCATTGCCCCAGAAGGCGGCTGACGACCTCACGCACGCTGCCGACGTCGTCGGCAAGCTTCTGATGGGTCACCGCGGCGACACCGCGCGGATCGGCCTCGGCCAGGAGCCGTTGCGCCAAGCGCTGCTTCAACGGCGCGAACGCGACCTCATCGAGGAGCGTGAACAGGCCGGACATCAGCCGCGTGTAGTCGTTCATGACGAAGCTGCGGAAGACGGCGCTCTCGCCCATCAAGTGTTGGAACGTGTTCAACGGTAGCGCCGCGAGTTCGGTCCGCTCCTCAGCTACGCTCTGTGCCGGGAACGTGCCACCGGACAGGAGGCACTGCGTGGTCAGGGCACAGGTGCCGCCCGGGCCGACTTTGTAGATCAAGACCTCGCGCCCGTTCTCCGACATGCGGAAGATTCGCGTGCGCCCCTCCAAGCACATCAGGTAGTTGGCGCACTCGCCATCGAGTTCGTAGGCGATGGCGCCCGCGTCCAGCACCGGGAAATGCACGGTTCCCCGGGCGATCTGGAGGTGCGCCGGGCTGAGAGCCTGGAGCAGCGGAAACCGGTCGATCCAACGTTCGACCTTCTGGGCATCCGTCATGGCTGGCGTCGTTCCCCCCGGTTGTGACGACGGGCTGATCGTCCGGCTGGTGCTGCGTTTTTCTCCCGCCGCGCCGGACTTGTGTGACCTGGGTCACCGACTGGATGCGGCCGCTCGGCATAGCATCGGGCCACAACGAACACGATAAGGGCGCGCGCCCTGCGCGGTGCCCAGCGGGAGTGAACCGATGCGCCGCCTCGCCCTGAGCTTCATGCTCGCCGCCCTCGCCGCCGGCCCCGCCGCGGCCGAACAGGACCTGCTGCTCGGGGCCGACATGGCCTCGCCCGCTATGACGAAGGCCGAGATGAGCCGCGCCGACGTCGAGGCGATGATCAAGGCCGCCGACGGCAAGCCCATCGACCTGCACGACAAGGCGCTGTCCGGCCTCGATCTCTCCGGGCTCAACCTCCGGGGCGTCAACCTGCGGACCGCGCGCCTGAACAAGGCCAACCTGCGCGGAGCCGACCTCAGCGGCGCGAACCTCGAACAGGCGTGGTTCCTGAAGGCTGACCTGTCCGGCGCCAAGCTCGCGGGCGCGAAGATGTTCGGCATCACCGCCCGCGACGCGAACTTCAGCGGCGCCGACCTCAGCCGCTCCATGCCCATCGGCGACTTCAAGGGCGCCAACATGAGCGGTGCGACGCTGGTCGACCTCGACGGGGGGGCGGACATCAAGAACCAGTCCATGGGTCTGATGCGGGCGGTGTTCACCTCAGTGAACCTTTCGGGCGCGAACCTGAAGGGTGCCAACCTTGGCCGGTCTCGCCTCGAATATGCGGACCTGGAGGATGCCGATCTCACCGACGTCGTGTTGATGGGCTCGGATTTGTCCGGGGCGGACCTGACCGGCGCTACGATCGCGGGCGCCGACTTCAAGAACGTCGACGTCAGCGGTGCACGGCTCATCGACCTGAAGGGTCAGGCCGAGGCCAAGGACTGGGCCGAACGGGTGAATGTCGACCGTGCGATCACCCAGGCAATTCACTGAGCCACCCATCCGACTCGATCCGCATCAGACCGGAGCAACGTCGACGACCCATGTGATCCCGAAGCGATCCTTGAGCATGCCGTAGAGCGGCGACCACGCCGAGAGTCCGAGAGTCTGAAGGACCATCGCGCCTGCGCTGAGACCATTCCAGTATGCCGTAACCTCGTCCTGGGACGAACCGCGCAGGGACACGTAGAAGGCGTTCTCGCCGGGATGCCACGGGCGCTCGGGCTGGATGTCGTAGGCCATGATGCGGAAACCGGCCTCGGATGCGACCTGCCCCCAGATGATCCTTCGCGCCTGCTTCGGATCCGTCACGCCGGCCAGTTCGCCGTAGGTGACGAGGGTGGGCTCGCCGCCGAAGACGGTGGCGTAGAAGGCCAAAGCCTCCCGGGCCTCGCCATCGAAATTGAGGTGCGTCGTCACCTGGATGGTCATGGTCTACTCCGGCTCCATTCGGGGTCGTTGCCAGCCCCATGACCGGACTGTACCAATGACCAACTGACAGAACCCGGCAGTTGCGCGATGGCGCGGAGCGACCGCCTCTTTCGTCTGCTGCATGCCATGCGCGTGCTGCCGGCGCCGCTCACGGCCCGGCGCCTCGCCGAGGAGACCGGCGTGTCGCTGCGCTCCCTGTATCGGGATATCGACAGTCTTCGCGCGGCGGGAGCGCGCATCGAGGGGGAGCGGGGCTACGGCTATCGGCTGACGGAGGACGTCGCGCTGCCGCCCCAGACCTTCGACCGTCTGGAGATCGAGGCGTTGGCGATCGGCATGGCCACCGTGAGTGCCATGGGCGATCCGGACCTGGCGAAGGCTTCGGCCTCGGTGCTGGCCAAGGTGGCGGCCACGCTCCCCGACGAGCGCGAGCAGCAATTGCTGCACGCCGTTTCCAAGGTCTACCGGCCCGAAGCCCGACATGCCGCCAGCCCCGACACGATCCTGATCCGAGAAGCTTGCTGGCGGGAGGAGAAGCTCATCATCTGCTATACGGACGAACAGGGAGCCGCCACGGAGCGGACGATCTTGCCCCTGGCCATCGTCTACACCGAGCAGCGTTCGGTCGTTCTGGCGTGGTGCCAGATGCGCGAGGCGTTTCGCATGTTCCGGCTGGATCGCATCGGCGACGCTCGCGCCGGCACCGGTAGCTTCCGCCCGCGGCGGGCTTCCTTGCTACGAGCCTATCTCGAACAACTCAGGCACGCGGAGGCTAGCCCGGCACGATCCTCATGACCGGCGAGGCAGTTCCCGGCCGCAGGGCGAGGCTTTGTGGACATCCTGCAACGGGAAGATTTCTCTCCGGGTGGGGCGACAAAGCTGTCCCCGCTCCCGGTCAGGCGGTGCAGAGGCCGGGAACCTCGATTGGCCTGACCGGCTGGCTTTGGACTGGGCTGATTGAGAGGATCAGCCAGGACCGAAGGAGTCAGACATGCGGCGAGGTCAGAAGACGAACGCGGAGCAAATCGTGCTGAAGCTGCGCCAGAGCAAGGTGCAGACAGCCTTCGTGACGAGTGCCTACGCCAGGAGATCTTCTACGCGCTGAAGGAGGCGCAGATCGTGATCGGGCTGTGGCAAACCACCTACAACCGCGTCCGACCGCATTCGTCGCTGGGCTATCGGCCGCCCGCACCCGTCAGCGACCCGGATCTGGCCTTCCGGCTACCCATGACCGCGACCATGCAGTCGCCTCTCAATTGGCTCGGTCCACAATACCGGTCAGGTCAAGATGTTGCAGAAGCCGCCGATGGAACAAGGCGGACGCGAAGCCGGCATCTGCTTGTTCGAGCTCTAGCTCGGAGCAGACCAGCGGAAATCCATCTTGAACGGTCAGGCCGCCCCCAACCCAATCGGTCCCGCGCAGCTGCGCGCCTCTTGAAAGCAGACGTCTGCTACGCCGCCGATGCGACAGTGGCGCGCGCATCTCGGTCGTTGGGTCAACTCCTCCTCGCCGCAAGAGCGGCTCCGGCTGCGCCAGCGGACTCCATCGACGACCAAGTTTTCGTTCGTCTGGTATCGCGTTCTCAGGCGGCTCGCATCAAACAGAGCTTCGCCCCACAGGACCCCGACGCTCATGGTTCCTTTGTCAGCGCAGCGAGTCGCTGGTCGATCTCGGCACGGAGTGCCTCGAAATCGATGGGCTTGGTCAGAAGGCCAGCCGCACCTTCCCTGAAAGCTTTCTCGCGCGTTTGCGCATCGCCATAGGCCGTGATCATGATCACCGGCACGTCCGGACGGGCGGCTCTGACCAGCGGCAACAGTTCAAGTCCCGTCATGCCCGGCATGTTGATGTCCGAGAGTATCAGGATCAAGCTTGTCGCGTCCGAGGACGACACCTGAGCCAGAGCCTCGGGCGCCGAATGGGCGAACGCCATGTCGAAGCGCCCCGATCGCAACTCACGCCTGAACTGCTGCCGGAACAGATCAGTCACGTCAGGCTCGTCGTCCACAACGAGGATCAGCACGCTCATGGCAGACTTTCAGTCCCGTGAGAGGTCGCGCTTTTGCGGGGCAGCACAATCGTGAACTCCGAAAACTTGCCGGTTTCGGTCGCGACATCGATCGTCCCACCGTGCTGTTTGACCACTATGTCATGGCTCAGAGACAATCCCAGCCCGGTGCCCTCACCGGCAGGCTTGGTGGTGAAGAACGGGTCGAACATTCTGACGCGAACGTGCTCCGGGATGCCGGTGCCATTGTCACGAACCCGGATTTCCACGAACGCCCCGCGATCGTGAGTGGCGACCGCCAGAGTCGGCTCGTAATCGGGCTCCGCGCGCTCAGCTTGGCGCTTAGAGGCGGCGTAGAACCCGTTGCCGATCAGGTTGAGGAGAACACGCGTGATCTCCTGCGGGTACAAGTCCGCGGCCCCGGCCGCCGGGTCGAAGTCGCGGGACAGCCTGAGCTTGAGGTCAGGTCTCTCGGCGCGGGCGCCATGATAGGCGAGGTTCAGGCTCTCCTCGACGAGGCTGTTGACCTCGACGAGCCGATGGTCGCCCGAGCCGGTGCGCGAGTGCAGGAGCATGTTTTTGACGATTGAGTCGGCTCGCTGGCCGTGCTGGACGACCTTGATGAGGTTGCCCTTCAGCAGGTCGGCCAATTCGTCGACCTCGCCGCGGATCCGGTCGTCGAGCAGCGCGGTCTGAAGCACCTCTCGTAATTCGTCGACGAGCTCGCCGGATAGTGCGGCGAAGTTGTTCACAAAGTTGAGTGGGTTCTTGATCTCGTGCGCGATACCGGCCGTGAGCTGACCGAGCGATGCGAGCTTCTCCGTGTGGATCAGGCGGTCCTGGGCGGATCTCAGTTCGTGGAGCGACTGGGCGAGCTCTCGGGTACGGGTTTGCAGCTGTTCGAACAGGCGAACGTTCCCGATCGCGATCACCGCCTGATCGGAAAAGCCGCGGACGAGTTCGATCTCACGTGCGTTAAAGGGCTCGACGCGCGTGCGGCCCAAGGTGAAAACGCCGATGGGCGCCCCCTCGCGCATCAATGGCACGCCCAACATCGTGCGGTACTGCCCGAGGCGTTGGTGCTCGGTGGCGGCATATTCCGGGTCAGCCAGCACGTCCGGTATGTGAACGACCTCACCGCTGCAGGCCACCCTCGACGTGGCACTGTGCGGGCCCGGCGAGAAGGGGTTCGCCTTGGCATGGGTGACGACCGCGTCGGAGAACCCGAAGCCGGACAGCCACCGGTAGAGGTCGCCGTCACGCTCGAAGATGCAGCTCTGATCCGCACCGCACAGGCGCGCCGCTGACTGAACCAGCGTGTCCAAGACCTTCTGCAGGTCAAACGCGGATCTGCTGATCACCCTCAGGACTTCGGACGTTGCGGTCTGCAACTCCAGGGTCTCGCTCAACTCGCGCGTTCGAGCCTCGACTTCCGTGAAGAGCCGCGCATTCTCGATGGCGATCACCGCCTGATCGGCAAATGTCTGTACGAGCTCGATCTGCCGGTCAGTGAAGGCGCGAACCGTGAAACGTCCTAGCATGAGCACACCGATTGGATCGCCATTCCGGAGCAAAGGCACTCCAAAGAGCGTGCGATAGCCGCCAAGACGTTGATACTCACTGGCGGCGTAGTTCGATATGGTGAGAACGTCGAGCACCTGCACTGGGCGTCGCTCAAACGCAACACGTCCGGCCGTACTATTTCCACCTGCTAGCAATGGATGAGTTTCAGCAAGCGCGATGTACTCATCAGAAAAGCCATAACTGGAAACGAGACGGTAAATGTCGCCATCGCGTTGAAAGATATTCGAGCAATCCGAGTCGCAGAGCCTGACGGCAGATTCGATTAAGGTGTCCAGGACGGTCTGCAAGTCGAAAACCGAGCTGCTGATAACTTTCAGAACCCCAGCCGTGGCCGTCTGTTGCCGTCTGGCCTCGTCAAGCTCGCGGCGCAAATCCGCGATGACGGACTGCATGGCCTCTAAGGTTTGCCTCATATCAAGCCAACATCAGACGCATCGGTCGGATTGCGACAGATCTGAAGATACTGTTACTGCATACGTTTGAACAAATCAAGTAGCATCATCTATCCGCTATCGATCCCATTTGATAATATCATCAGTCATTTGGGAAAGTGCTTACGACCTCATCTCGGAACATATCTTCTGAATGAGTTATGTGGGCGTAACCTGATCGCAGATTTTCCTAAACCGAGTGCCGGACGTCTGCGTGAGCCAATTGCGAAGAATTGGCTCCAGGGTGATCGCTTCTGCAGAGTCGACGAACTTCCAAGCGTGATGCTCTAGGAGCAGGCAACCCAGCGTCCGCTTCAAAGCCTTTCTGCTCAGAAGCGGACCGGCGGAACCACTCATCTGAGACGACCTGAGGGCTATCGGCGCCGACGACGCATGGCCGAAAGCGGCCGATCTGCCTCGGAGAAGTGCTGCCGGCAAGCGGTCGGCCCGCTATCGACCCAGAGCAGCCGGGCGGGTCGCCAGCGGCGCTCGCCGGAAGCAGACATCCCTCAGTCGTCCTGCAGTTACCGCTCAGAGTGGATTGCCGCCATTCCGCTACCGAGCGGCAATGAATGGAAACGTCATAACAAGCCGCTTGAAAGCCCTTGCAAGAAGTCAGAAATTCAGCTCCTATTCGCCCCCTCCAAAAATGATTTATTGATCTGCTTTGATCGACACATTCAAACGTGGTGCTTGATTCCGAACAAGTGCGTTCACGGTATTATCGATTAATTTTCTCATCTGGCCTGCCCATCAACAGCGGCGGCATGTTGATGCCGAGCATACGAAGGCGCCGAGAGACCGGCCGCGGTTTGGGCGACCGTTCTGGGGCTGTCCACTATGACGCTTGGCAAAGCACGAGCTGATCGCAACTGCGCGACATCGAAGCGCGACCACTCAGGCGGCTTTATCCACGTCCGCTCGGTCGGCAGCCGCACGGAGACAGGCCTCAACCCCGTCCCGCAGTGACGAAACGTAGACGTCTGCCCCGACCGCGCGACCGAGTGCGGCGTCGGTGAGCACCTTCTCGCCAACCGGCCAGAGGCCCACCAGCACCGGAACGCCCGGAGCTCGGCGCTTCAGGCGCTCCAAGAGATAGCGCAGATGCGCCGGGTTCCCGCTGATGTCGAGGTACGAGATGCATACCATCGCCACGCCGCTGAGGTCCAAGTCGCGGATGCCCTCGCGCGAGACGGCTTGGTAGGGGGTCACGCGCGCGCCGAGTCCGTGCTTGCGCAGCAGCTGCGCCAGCATCGCCGAGGAGGCCTCGTCGAGGGGGCCGCGCCCGGCCACGCACAGCACCGGCGCCTCGCCGCGCCACGCCTCCGGGAGTGCCTCGCGGGGCGGCGCCTGTCCGGGCACCGCCTCGGTCCGGGTGTGGGTCCGCTCCGCCAGCGTCGGGGTCTCGCTCGGATTGACCGCCTTGTCGTCGCGCGCCGGCTCGGCGTCGGCATGGTCCTCGAAATCCTCCACGAGTGAGCGGGCCGACGCCCGGATGTTCTCCAGCTGCGCCGGCGTGACGACGCCGCGCGCGAAGTCGTTGGCGGCGAGTTGCAGGCCCTTGAGCGCCACCTCGTCGTAGTACGAGGAGAGCGAGCGCTCCTTCAGCATCGCCTCGGCGACCTCCCGCACCTCGTCCGGGTCGCCGGCCAGCATGCGCTGGTAGAAATTCTCGACCGGCGTCAGCGGCGGCCGATCGCCGAGCAGCACGTCAAAGAACTCCAGGCTGTCCACGTGGCGGCCGAGCACGACGAGGCAGACGGTGAACGGGGTGGCCAGGATCAGGCCGATCGGCCCCCACAGGAAGCCCCAGAACAGGGTCGAGACGATCACCGCGAAGGGCGAGAGGCCGGTGGAGTGGCCGTAGAGCAGCGGCTCGATCACCTGCCCGAAGACGGGTTCGGCGATCAGGAACAGGGCCGCGGTGGCGATGACCATCGACCAGCCCGGATCGACGGCGGCTGCCAGTGCCACCGGAAGGATGCCGGAGGCGATCGCGCCGATATAAGGGATGAACCGCATGATCGCCGAGAACACGCCCCACAGGAGCGGGTTGGGCACGCCGATGAACCAGAGGCCGATCCCGACAAGGCCTCCGAACGTCGCGTTCATGCCGAGCTGGGCCAGGAAGTAGGTTCCGAGGCGGCCCGCGGCGTCGTCCATGGCCACCGTCGTGCGGTGCAGGTCGCTCGATCCGAACAGGCGGATCATGCGGTTGCGCAGGTCCTCGCGCTGCATGAGCAGGAAGACGACCACCACTAAGACGATGCCGATGTCGGTCAGCGGCGAGACGATGGGCCCGAGCACCTTCTGGGCCAGCGCCAAGGGCGAGGGCTCGGGCTGCTCGACGCGCACGAGTTGCGCCTTGGGTGTGTCCCCGGCCGGCCCAGTCTCGGCAGTCGTGCCGGCGGCGTCGGCCTTCTGGGTGGCGTCGTGGACTTGGTGGTTGAATCTCTGGAGGATGCGGTTGGCCTCGCCGAGCCAGCCCTGCTGCAGACCAGTGACCTTCGTCTGCACTGTGGCTTGGTATCGTGGCAGGTTGCCTGCAAGCCCCGCCACCTGCGTGCCGATGATCGTGCCGATGCCGCCGATGACCCCAAGGGCGAGGAGGACGGCGAGGATGACCGACGGGATGCGGCCGAGACGCAGCCGCCGCAGCAGGTTGACGACCGGAGCCAGGACGAAGCTGAGCAGCACGGCCAACACGAGGGGGATGAACACCTCGCGCCCGAAATACAGGGCAGCGACGAGCACAACGCCGACCGCGAGCGTCAGGAGGCCGCGCAGGCCGGGCACGAGCGGCGGTGGAACCTGAGCCGGTTGACGTGTGGCGACTTCGTCGGCAGGCATGCGGCGTGTACTCCTCGTCGCTGCGCCGACACGATGCGGCACACAATCAGGGTAACGCCCTCGCAAGCGTTTTAGCCCCCAGCCTGTCGACCCGTCGGATGGGGCGAAGGCGCCTGTGAGCGAGGCGCGATCAGCGGAATTTGGTCAGAAGCAGCCGGCTGGCTTCCCGCAAGTTTTTCGGAGAAGCGTATAGCCTCCTCACGAACTCAAGCCGGCAATCCGATGTGCTTACGAGTAAGATCGGAGCTGGCCGCAAGCAGCGGGTCGGCTTGGGGACGATCATAGACCGAGATCGTACACATGAAGCGTAGCGCGATCTGCCATCAGCAGACGCAGGAATCATTCCCAGCACTGCCGCCCTTCATCGTGGCAACTGGGCCATGGCAGTCTGCTCTGCGCAGATCGAATAAAAGCGTGCTCTTACGCCGGTGCGACAAGATCGGAGAGCCAGTCCCGGGCCTTTTGAAGCTCTTCCCAGGGCGTCTCACCGAGCGGGAAATGCACGCCGATAACGACGCTCAGGACTGAATTGAGATGCGCGAGATGCTGCCGCTCGTCAGCGCTACGGATGCCGCCGGTGCGCCGCGCGGCGATGATAGCGTCGCGGAACTGTGTCAGCTCCATTGTCGCCTCCGTGAGCGCGCCGTCGTCGCGCTTGGGCTTGCGCGCCAGCACCGTATCGAGGGCGGCCAGTGCCCGGTGCCCCGCATCTCGTCCTGGGGCGGTGCTCACGTCACGACCTCCCTCTGGTGGAGCACGTCCGCAAGCGCCTTTCGGCCGGGCCGGATGTTGCAGGTGAGCGCCTTGGTCGTGTGGATGCTGGTGTTGGCGTCGCCCGTGATCGCCAGCAGCACGTTGGCGACGTCGCCCCTGGCGTAGCCCTGCCACCCGTAGACCCAGGGCATCCCGATCTGGTGGACCACCCGTCCGTCGATCCGGAACGGCTTGAGCCGCTCCGTCACCATGGCTTTGACCTCGACCTCCCCCCGCAGGGTCGAGATGACGGTCCAGCCGAGGTGTTCGATCCCGAGACTGTCGGCGAGTTCCGGCGAGACCTCCACGAAGGCCTCCGGCTGCAACTCCGCGGTGTGCGGCATGACCCGGGTGGCGATGCCGCCGCAATGCATCTCGGTCAGGCGGAAGGTGGTGAACACGTAGGGGAAGCGCGGGTCGGCCGTCGCGTGCAGTTCGTTGCCGGGCCTGCCCCAGACCTTCGCGGTCGGGTTGCGCTGCTGCTTCGGGTAGAGCGGATTGCGTACGGGGCTCTCGATCGGCTCGTAGTGGGTCGGCAGCGGACCGTCCTTCAGTCCGGAAGGCACGAACAGGGCGCACTTGCCGTCCGCCTCCATGATAAACGGGTCGTCCCCGCCGAGCGCGTCCATGCCGTGCGGGTGCTTCGACCAGTCCGGGCGGTAATCGGGCCGCTTGTCGGCCAGGAAGTCGGGCACGTCGTCGCCCGTCCACTTGGCTTGCGCCTCGTCCCACCAGATCATCTTCTTGCGCTCCGACCAGGGTTTTCCGGCCGGATCCGCGGAGGCGCGGTTGTAGAGGGTCCGGCGGTTGAGCGGCCAGGTCCAGGCCCAGCCGAGATGGGCGCCGGATTCCCCCGGCCCGTCCGGCCGACGCGAGCGGGACAGGTTCTTCCCTGCCTCCGGGAAGATGCCGCAATACATCCAGCCGCCGCAGGCCGTAGAACCGTCGTCCTTGAGCTTGCGGTAATCCGGGACCTGGCGCCCGTCCGCCACCGTCCAGCCGTTGATCTCGCGCAGCACCGACTCGGCGTCGGGCTCCTGTTTCTCGCCCTTGAGTTCGTAGTCCCAGGTCAGCGCCTGGATCGCCCGATCCTTCGGCTCGATGGAATCCCGGTACAGTTCTTTCAGGCGCCGGCCGAGATGGACGATGAACCAGAGGTCCGAGCGGCTGTCCCCCGGCGCCTCGCAGACCACGTCGTGCCACTGCACGAGGCGGCTCGTGTTGGTCACCGAACCGTCCTTCTCCCCCGGCATGGCGGCGGGCAGGAAGAACATCTCGGTGCCGATCTCCTCGGGCCGGACCTCGCCCTTCCGCACCCGATGGCCCTGCTGCCAGAAATTGGCGGTCTCGGTCATGGCGAAGTCGCGCACGACCATCCACTCGAGGTTGGCGAAGCCGCGCTCCACCAGCTCGGAGTTCACCGCCCCCACGGCCGGGTTCTGGCCGAGGATGAACTGGCCCTTCACCACCCGGTCCGACATCGCCATGGTCATCGGTTCCTGGGAGGCGTCGCCGGTGAGCTTGGGCAGGAACTGGTAGCCCCACTCGGTGTCGGCGCGCGCCGCATAGCCGTACCAGGCCTTGAGCAGGCTGATCACGTATTTCGGCATGTTCGACCACCAGCCCGTGGGCGGTGTCTCGGTCTTCAGGTAGCGGTCGAGGGTAGCGTGGTCGTGGAAGACGTTCGGCTGCGGCAGGTAGGTCGGCAGCATGTTGTAGAGCGTCGGGATGTCGGTCGAGCCCTGGATGCTGACATGGCCGCGCAGCGCCATGATGCCGCCGCCCGGGCGCCCGACATTGCCGAGCAGCCCCTGGATGATGCTCGCCGCCCGGATGATCTGGACGCCCGTGGAATGGTGCGTCCAGCCCACCGCGTAGGTGAATGCTCCCGTCTTCTCGCGCCCTGAATTGCGCGCGAAAATCTCGGTGATGCGGACGAACAGGTCTTTCGGGCAGCCGGTGACCCGCTCGACCATCTCGGGCGTGTAGCGCGCGTAGTGGCGCTTCATGATCTGATAGACGCAGTTCGGGTGCTGCAGGGTCGGGTCCTGCGGCGGCGGCGACCGGGTCATGCTCTCGAAGGCCTCGCCCTCGTCGGACGAGCCCTCCTGCGTCTGCACCCGGTGCTCGGCGACCGGCGACGGCACGGTCTTGCCGGCGTATTGCCACGTCTCCTGCGAATAGGTCCCGGCGACCGGATCGTAACCGGAGAACAGGCCCTCGTTCTGCTCCGGGTCGCCGTAGCCCTCCTCGATGATGTGGCTGATGTTCGTGTAGGCCAGCGCGAAGTCCCGGAACCAGAGGTCGTTTTCCAGGATATGGCGGATCATCCCGCCGAGGAACGCGATGTCGGAGCCGGAACGGATCGGCGCGTAGATGTCGGCCAGCGCGCTAGTGCGGGTGTACCGCGGGTCGATGTGAATCACGGTCGCGCCGCGGCGCTGGGCCTCCACGACGAAGCGGAACCCCACGGGATGGTTCTCCGCGATGTTGGAGCCCATCTCGATGATGCAGTCGGAATTGGCGAGGTCCCACAGCGCCATGGTGGCGGCGCCGCGCCCGAAGGTGGTACCCAGACTGGGCACCGAGGACGAGTGTCAGATGCGCGCTTGGTTCTCGATGTTGATCATCCCGAGGCCGCCGCCGAACAGCTTCTTGATGAGGTAGTTCTCCTCGTTGTCCATGGTGGCGCCGCCCAGCGACCCCAGGCCCAGCGTGTGGTTGATGATCCGCCCGTCCGGCAGGGTCTCGGCGAAGGTCTCGTCGCGGACCCGCTTGGTGAGTTGCGCGATGCGCTCCATCGCCCAAGCCAGCGGTTTCTTCTCCCAGCGGTCCGAGTAGGGCGCACGGTAGAGCACGTCGCTGATCCGCTCCGGAGAGAGCAGCATGCCGAGCGTGCCGGCGCCCTTGGGGCACAGCGTGCCCTGATTGATCGGGCTGCGCGGGTCGCCCTCCACGTGGATCGGCCTGCCGTTCTTGGCGTAGATCAGCTGGCCGCAGCCGACCGCGCAGAACGGGCAGACGCTGGTGCCGATCCGGTCGGCCTCCTCCAGGCGCGGGCGCAGGTTCGCCGAGGTGGTGCTGCGCGCCGCCTCGGCCATCACGCTCTGCCCGGCGAACTGGCGCGGGAGCGACCAGTCCCGCACGAAGCCCGCCACCCTCTCCGTCAAGCGCCTGCGGATCGTCGCCATGGTGCCACCCGTTGCTCGGTCTTCCGCCGGGATAAGCCAGGCGTCCGGGTGTTTGGTTCCCGCTGAGATCGATCCGGCAAGCAATCATGCCGTCAGAACAAGCTCGCGATCCGTACGGCGCAGAAACTTTGGATGTTTCCTAGGGTTATCGGGGCAATTGCGAGCTATTCCAGCCTGCGACGACCGCGCGCTCGGAGGGACGAATTGTGACGTATGTTAAAGAGGGCGTCGTCACCATCGTCCAGGAGAGCCGGTTCCAGCTCACGGACGATAACGGGATCGCGCACCTGTTCCTGCTGGACCGCAACGCCGCGGCCGAGCCGGCGCAGCTCGGGCCGCTGCAGGCCCGGCAGGCGCGGGTACGCGTGACCTACGAGCATGCCCGCAACCTGATCGGCCTCGTGGCCCGGTCGGTCAGCCTCCTCCCACCATCACCGGCCCGCTGAGGAGGTCGCGCCGCATGAACATGCATCCCCGCGCCCTCGAGCATGCCACCTCCACCCTGGATCACGTGATCCCGAACGAGTCCGAGCTCACCGCCGGAGTGCGGATCGAGCCGGGGCGGTCCTACGGCTTCTTCACCGATACGACCGTCTGCATCGGCTGCAAGGCCTGCGAGGTCGCCTGCAAGGAGTGGAACAACCTGCCGGCCGACAATCTCGGACTCACCGGCCAGAGCTTCGACAACACCGGCGCCCTCTCGGCTAACAGCTGGCGGCACGTCGCCTTCGTGGAGAAGTCCGGAGCCCACGGTCTCCGGGACGGCCAGGACCAGAAGTTCCAGTCCGGCTGGCTGATGATGAGCGACGTGTGCAAGCACTGCCACAACGCGCCGTGCCTGGAGGCGTGCCCGACGGGCGCCCTGTTCAAGACCGAGTTCGACACCGTCGTGATCCAGCAGGACATCTGCAACGGCTGCGGCTACTGCGTGCCGGCCTGCCCGTTCGGCGTGGTCGACGTCAGCACGGTGGACGGCAAGGCGCACAAGTGCACCCTCTGCTACGACCGCCTCAAGGGCGGCCTGGAGCCCGCCTGCGCCAAGTCGTGCCCGACCAACTCGATCCAGTTCGGCGAACTCTCCGACCTCCAGGCCCGGGCGGCCGAGCGGGTCGAGCACCTGCAGGGCCTCGGGGTGGAAAGCGCCTACCTGTACGGCACCCCGGACGCGCCGGGCGCCACCGGCGGCCTCGGGCATCTCAACGCCTTCTTCCTGCTGATCGACCGGCCGGAGATCTACAACCTGCCGGCCGCGCCGACCCGGCCCGCCAACCGGGTGGCGCCGAGCCTCGCCACGGGCCTCGCCACGGTTGCGGCCCTGGCCCTGGCGAGCGCTTTCCTGTTCGCGCCGCAGCCGGGGAGGCGCCCGTGACCGCCACGATCAGCCCGGAGGCCGCCGCCGCCACGCAGGACGGTCCCGAGGACGCGCCGCGCGTCCCCCGCCATGCCACCGAGCCGCCCTCGGTCCACGGCCGCCCGAACCGGGCCGGCTGGACCGGGCCGACCTATTACGGCCGGCCGCAGCTCAAGGCCTCGCCGTTCGAGAACCCGGTGGTGGGCGGCTACATCTTCCTCGCCGGCCTTTCCGGCTCTGCCGCGGTGATCGCGGCGGTCGCCGATCTCCGCCAGGGCGCGGCGGCGGCGCCACTGGTCCGGCGGGGGCGCTACCTCGCGCTCCTCGGGCCCGTCCTCGGCGCGCCGCTGCTGATCTACGACCTGCACACGCCCAAGCGCTTCTACAACATGCTGCGGGTGGCCAAGCACACCTCGCCCATGTCGATCGGCACGTGGATCCTGATGGGATTCTCCGGCGCCGCCGGCGTCACCGCGGCGGCGCAGCTCGGGACCGACCTGTGGCCGCGGGCGCGCGGCCTGAGCGGCCTCGCCCGCGCCGCCCAGGTTCCGGCGGCGCTCACCGGCCTCGGCCTCTCGACCTACACGGCCTCGCTCCTCTCGGCGACCTCGACGCCCCTCTGGGCGGCGGCCCCGCGCAGCCTCGCCATGCGGTTCGGCGCCTCGTCGATGGCCTCGGCCTCCGCGGCCCTGGCGCTGACCGAGCCGGATCCGAGCAGGCGCCGGGCGCTCGAAGGCACGGCCGCGGCGGCGCTCGCCGCCGAACTCGCCGGAGCGGTCGTCTCGCACGCCACCTACCGGCGCACGGGCGTCGAGGGTGCCCTGAAGGGGAAGGCCGGCCGGGTGGAGCATATCGGGGCGACGCTCCTCGGCACCGCCCTCCCGTTGGGGATCCTCGCCGCATCGCTGCTCACCCGGCGGGGACTGCCGCGCCCGGTGACGGCGCTGGCCGCCGCCGCGACGCTCGCGGGCGCCGCGGCTCTGCGCGTCTCGATCATGGCCGCGGGCGACCGCTCGGCCGAGGATCCGGACGTGAGCTTTCGGTTCAGCCAGCCCGAGAATTTGCCGGAGCGGTGAGCGGATAGACCGTGCGGGGCTGTCTATGTCGCACGCGTTCACACGACTCCTGTGATGCCGGTGCGGCACCTCTGTGGGCGCGATTCTACATCAGGATCGCCCGATCAGATCACCGAATTACGTTCCGAAGTTAGCAAAACATCTGTGTAGATGTTTCCTATTGCCGCTTACGCCATCGTGGAATCTGAATAACGCAGGACCTTTCCCCAGATGCCACCCGAGGCGAGCCGGCCTCGCGCCTGCTAGGGAGGCTCGCGTCCCCGACCAGATGAGGCGGATTGTCTCGCGAGGACTGGCTATCCGCGAAAAGGATTTGCCCATACTTTCCGTAAACTTAGCATTAAAGTAGACGTTTTTGCCAATCAGAAGCCGAATTTAACCTGAGTTGTTTCTTACGGATCCAATTCCTGATCTACATAGCTTTAAGTCCTCGCAGGGGAATATCACACCTCGTGCCGGAATCCGTGCTTATCACTGGTGGCGCTGGCTTTATTGGCCGCCATCTTTCCATGGAATTGCTGCGCCGCGGCTACCACGTGCGGGTGCTCGACAGCCTGATCGAGCAGGTCCACGGCGGCGACAGGAGTGACGCTGCCGCGCTGCCGCCGGACGTCGAATTCCAGCCCGGCGACGTTCGCGACGGTGCGGCGATGAGCCGGGCGCTCCACGGGATCGACCGGGTCGTCCACCTCGCCGCCGAGGTCGGCGTCGGGCAGAGCATGTACGCGGTCGAGCGCTACGTCTCGGTCAACGATTGCGGCACGGCGGTGCTGTTCCAGCAGCTGATCGAGGCGCCGGTGAAGCGCGTGGTCGTGGCCTCCTCGATGAGCGTCTACGGCGAAGGGCTGTACCGAACCTCGGATGGCGCCACCGCGGAAGAGGTCGTGCGCCGCCCGCGCCGGCCCGGCGAGCCCTGGGATCCCTTGGACGCGCGGGGAGAGCCGATGCGGCCGATCCCGACCCCGGAGACCAAGCGTCCGGCGCTCGCCTCCGTGTACGCGCTGACCAAGTACATGCAGGAGCGCCTGACGCTGACGCTGGCCCCCGCCTACGGGATGGAGGGCGTGGCGCTGCGCCTGTGGAACGCCTACGGGCCGGGCCAGGCGCTCTCGAACCCCTATACCGGCGTCCTGGCGATCTTCGCGGCCCGCCTGCACAACGGCCAGCCGCCGATGATCTTCGAGGACGGGGCGCAGCGGCGCGACTTCGTCCACGTGGAGGACGTCGCCCGGGCCTTCGCGCTGGCCCTGGAACATCCGGCAGCCGCCGGTCAGGTCTACAACGTCGGCAGCGGCGAGGATCGGACGGTCAGCGAGGTCGCCCGGCTGCTCGCCCGCGCCATGGGCCGGGAGGGGATCGAGCCGGAGGTGACCGGCCAGGCGCGGCTCGGTGACATCCGCCACTGCATCGCCGACATCGGCCGGATCCAGCGGGAGCTCGGCTACGCGCCGCGCCGCGACTTCGTCGAGGGGCTCGCCGAGCTGGCCACCTGGGTGGCCGAGCAGCAGGCCGTTGACCGCGTCGCGGAGGCGCGGCGCGAGCTCGAAGCGCGCGGTCTCGTCGCGTGAGCGGGCGGCCGATCCTCGTCACCGGCGGCGCCGGCTTCATCGGCGCCAACTTGTCCGACAGCCTCGCGGCCGACGGCCACGCCGTGATCGTCTTCGACGCCCTGTCGCGCCCGGGCGTGGCGGCCAACCTGGATTGGCTGCGGCAGCGCCACGGCGGCCGGATCAGCCCGGTCGTCGCCGACATCCGCGACGCGCAGGAACTCGCCCGCGCGGTGGCGGAGGCCGGGGCGGTGTTCCACTTCGCCGCCCAGGTCGCCGTGACGACGAGCCTCGTCGCCCCCCGGGCCGACATGGAAATCAACCTCCTCGGCACCGTGAACCTGCTGGAGGCCCTGCGCGCCCTGAAGCGGCCGGTCCCCCTGCTCTACGCCTCGACCAACAAGGTCTACGGAAACCTGCCGGACCTTGCCCTCGAGGCAGTCGGCGACGCCCATCTGCCGGCCGACCTCGCCTTGCGGGCCCGCGGCATCGGCGAGACCCGGCCCCTCGACTTCCACACGCCCTACGGCTGCTCCAAGGGCGCGGCGGACCAGTACGTGCTCGACTACGCCCGCAGCTTCGGCCTCCCGGCGGCGGTGATGCGGATGAGCTGCATCTACGGGCCGCGCCAGATGGGCAACGAGGATCAGGGCTGGGTCGCCCATTTCCTGATCCGTGCGCTCGCGGGGGAATCCGTGACGCTCTACGGCGACGGCCGGCAGGTGCGCGACATCCTGCACGTGCGCGACGTGGTGGCGGTCTACCGGGCGGCGCTCGCCCGCATCGGTGACGCGTCCGGCCACGCCTTCAACATCGGCGGCGGCCCCGGCAACGCCGTGAGCCTGCTGCAGCTCCTCGACCATGCCGGCGCCCTGCTGGGGCGTCCCGTGGCGCGGAGCTTCCAGGACTGGCGCCCGGGCGACCAGCGCTACTACGTCTCCGACACGCGCCGGGCTGTCGCGCGGCTGGGACTCGCGCCCTTCACGGGCTGGCGCGAAGGGGTCTCCGACCTCGCCGGCTGGCTCACCGCCGCGCGCGCGCAGCCGGGCCCGGCGCCGTTTGCGGGAGCGGCCGCATGAGAGTCGCGCTCGTCAACCCATCCTGGGATTACCGCAACAGCATCTATTTCGGCTGCCGCGAGCCGCACCTGCCGCTGGAACTCGGCTATTCCGCCGCCCTGCTCGCGGCCACCGGCCATGAGACGCTGGTGGTCGACGCCCACCTGGAGGGCCTCACCGCCGAGGCTGCCGCCGACCGGGTCGCGGCCTTCGCCCCCGCCATGACCGTTGTGGCGACCGCCCCCACCTACCTGTTCTGGCGCTGCGCCCCGCCGGAGCTGCGCAGCCCCCGCGCCTTCCTCGACACCCTGGCGGGAAGGGGCGGGACAACGGTCGCGGTCGGCCCCCACGGCTCGGCGACGCCGCGGCCGGTCCTGGACAAACTCGGCTGCGATATCGTCGTGCGCGGCGAGTGCGAGGAGGTCGTCGCCCGCCTCGCCGGCCTCGGCGGCCTGGGGCCGGACACCCTGCGGGCCGTGCCGGCCCTCGCGTTCCGCGATGGCGAAACGGTCGCCGTGACCGGCCCGCCCCATGCCGGCCGCTTCACCGACCTGCCGGCCCTGCGCTGGCCGGAGGGCTGGATCGCCCGGCACCGGCACCACCACCACCGCTTCGACGCCGCGCCCGACGGCCCGGGCGCCGAGGTTGAAGCCTCGCGCGGCTGTCCCTACACCTGCTCGTTCTGCGCCAAGATCGATTTCCGCGATGCCTACCGGCGCCGGGACCTCACCATCGTCCTAGACGAAATCGACGGGCTGATCGCGCAGGGCGTCACCTACGTCTACTTCGTCGACGAGATCTTCCTGCCGCAGAAGCCGCTCCTGGAGGCGGTGGTCGCCCGCGATCTGCGCTTCGGGATCCAGACCCGGATCGATCTCTGGAAGCCCGACATGCTCGACCTCCTCGGGGCGGCCGGCTGCGTCTCCATCGAGGCCGGGATCGAGAGCCTGACGGAGGAAGGCCGCGCCGCCCTCGACAAAAACTGCCGCGCCTCGACCGACGACCTTGCCGAGCGCCTGATCCATGCCCGTCGCTCGGTGCCGTTCGTGCAGGCGAACCTCATCGCCGTGGCCGGCGACGACCCCGACCTCGTGGCGACGTGGCGCGACCGGCTGCGCGGCCAGGGCGTCTGGGCGAACGACCCGGTTCCGCTCTACCCCTATCCGAGTTCCCCCGATTACCGGCGCCTCTGGGGCGCGCCCGACGATCAGGCCTGGGAGCGGGCGCACGCCCACTACCTGGGCCAGTTCACCCAATTCAGCGACATCCAGGACGAGCGCCCCCTCCCCCTCCCCGAGCTGGAGGCCGCATGCGGGTGCTGCTGAGTCCCTCCCCGGCGACGGCGCCGCACGTCCTGATGAGCGCGGATGCGGTGGGCGGCGTCTGGCAGTACAGCCTCGACCTCGCCGCCGGACTCGTGCGGCGGGGCTCAGCCGTGACCGTAGCGGTCCTGGGACCCGCGCCCGCCGACGGGCGGATCGCCGCGGCCGAGAGGGACACCGGCGCCCGCATCGTCGCCACCGGCCTGCCCCTCGACTGGACCGCCGGGACGCCGGACGCCGTGCTCGACGCCGCGCGGGCGCTGGCGGACCTCGCCCGCACCTGCGGGGCCGACTGCGTGCATCTGCACAGCCCCGCCCTGGCGCTGGCGGATTATCCCGTTCCGGTGGCCGCCGTGTGCCATTCCTGCGTGGCGACGTGGTGGGATGCCGTCGAGACCGGGCCATTGCCGGCCGACCTTGCGTGGCGCCACGACCTCGCCGTGCGGGGCTGCCGCGCCGCGGATGCCCTCCTCGCCCCCACCCGGGCGCACGCCCTCGCCACCGCCCGGGTCTGCGGCCTCGCAGCTCCGCCCGTCGTTGTCCGCAACGGGCGCGACCCGAGCGGCCTGCCGCCCCGGGCCGCCGCCCCCGTCGCCTTCACGGCCGGCCGTCTCTGGGACCGGGCGAAGAACGCCGCCGCCCTCGACCGCCTCGCGGCCCGCCTGTCCGTGCCGCTGCGCGCCGCCGGCTCCATCGACGGGCCGAACGGCGGCCGGGTCGAGACGCTTCACCTGCGGCTCCTCGGACGGCTCGACGATGCGGGCATCGCCGCGGAACTCGCCGGCCGGCCGGTCTTCGTGTCGCTCGCCCGCTACGAGCCCTTCGGCCTCGCCGTTCTGGAGGCCGCCGCGGCAGGTTGCGCCCTGGTGCTGTCGGACCTCCCGAGCTTTCGCGAATTGTGGGACGGTGCCGCCGCCTTCGTGGACGCGGACGACGACGAAGCGGCGGCCGGTGCCGTACAGGGCCTCCTCGACGATCCCGTCCGGCGCGCGGCTGCCGGCCAAGCCGCCGCCGTGCGCGCCGGCCGCTACGGCGTCGCGCCGATGATCGAGGGGGTGCTCGGCGTCCTGCTTGGCCTCGGCGCCGGGGTGCCGGCCCGGCTCGGGGGAGCCGCCGCATGAGGATCGCCTATTTCACCCACTCGCTGGCCTCGTGCTGGAACCACGGCAATGCGCATTTCCTGCGCGGGGTGCTGCGGGACCTGATGGCCCGCGGCCACGCCGTGACCGCCTACGAGCCCGAGAACGCCTGGAGCCTCGCAAACCTCCTGCGCGACCACGGCGAGGCCGGCCTCGACGCCTACCGGGCGGCCTATCCGGAGCTTGCCTCCACGCGCTACGCAGATGTCGACGCGGTGATCGAGCGCGCGGCAGACAGCGACCTCGTGCTGGTCCACGAGTGGAACGAGCCGGCCCTGGTGGCGGCCCTCGGCGCCGCCCGGCGCCGCGGGGCGCGCTACACGCTCCTGTTCCACGACACCCACCACCGGGCGGTGAGCGCCCCGGAGGAGATGGGGCGGTTCGATCTCTCCGGCTACGACGGCGTGCTGGCCTTCGGCGAGACGCTGGCCGCGGTCTACCGGGCGAAGGGCTGGGGTCGCCGCGCCTTCGTCTGGCACGAGGCCGCCGACACGCGGCTGTTCCACCCGCCTGCTCGGAAGGGCACCCGCGCCGGCCTGATCTGGATCGGCAACTGGGGCGACGACGAGCGCAGCGCGGAACTGGAGACCTACCTGTTCCGCCCCGCCGCGGAAGCCGGCCTGCCGCTGGACGTCTACGGCGTGCGCTTCCCCGAGGCGGCGCTCGCGACCCTGAGGCATTACGGCGCCCGCTATCACGGCTGGGCGGCGAACGCCGCGGCGCCGGGCCTGTTCGCCCGCCACCTCGCCACGGTCCACGTGCCCCGGCGCTTCTACGTGGAGCGCCTGCCCGGCATCCCGACGATCCGGGTGTTCGAGTCACTCGCCTGCGGCATCCCCCTGGTCTGCGCGCCCTGGGACGACGCGGAGAGCCTGTTCCGCCCGGGCCGGGACTACCTCGTGGCCCGCACGGGCATTGAGATGGAGGACCACCTGCGCGCCCTGAGGGCGGATGCCGGCCTGCGAGCGGCGCTCGCCGCCTCGGGCCTCGCCACCATCCAGGCGCGTCACACCTGCGCGCACCGGGCCGAGGAGCTGCTCGGCATCGTCGAGAGCTTGGCCGAGAGCTCGGCGAAGAGCTCGGCCCAGGACCTGCGGGCGCCCACCACCCTGGAGGCCACCGCATGAAGATCGCCTTCTACGGCTCCTCCCTGCTGTCGTCCTACTGGAACGGCGCCGCGACCTACTACCGGGGCATGCTCGCCGCCCTGGCGCGGCACGGCCACACGATCACGTTCTACGAGCCCGACGCCTTCGACCGGCAGCAGCACCGGGACATCGAGCCGCCGCCCTACGCGGCCGTCACGGTCTATCCGGCGACCATCGAGGCCGCCCGCGCGGTCATCGCCGAGGCGGCGCAGGCCGACGTGGTGGTGAAGGCGAGCGGCGTCGGCGTGTTCGACGACGAACTCCTCCACGGCGTCATCGCGGCGTCCCGCCCCGAGGCGGTGCGGATCTTCTGGGACGTGGATGCCCCGGCGACGCTGTCCGAGATGCGCGCCGATCCCGACCACGCGCTCCGCCGCGCCCTGCCCGACCTCGACCTCGTGCTGACCTACGGGGGCGGCCCGCCGGTGGTCTCGGCCTACGAGGGTTTCGGCGCGCGCGCCTGCATCCCGATCTACAACGCGCTGGATCCGGACACCCATTTCCCGGTGCCGCCGGAGCCGCGCTTTTCAGCCGACCTCGCCTTCCTGGGCAACCGCCTGCCGGACCGCGAGGCGCGGGTGGAAAAATTCTTCCTGGCGGCGGCGGCGCGGCTGCCGGAGCGGGCCTTCCTGATCGGCGGCAACGGCTGGGAGAGCCGGGGCCTGCCGCTCAACGTCCGGCATCTCGGCCACGTCTACACGCGCGAGCACAACGCCTTCAACACGACGCCGCGCGCGGTCCTGAACATCGCCCGGGACAGCATGGCGGCGGTGGGCTTCTCCCCCGCCACCCGGGTGTTCGAGGCGGCGGGCGCCGGCGCCTGCCTGATCACCGATGCCTGGGAGGGCCTTGGCCTGTTCCTCGACGATGACACCGAGGTGCTGGTCGCCCGGGACGGGCGGGATGTGGCCGACCACGTCGCGGCCCTCACGCCGGAGCGGGCCCGCGCCATCGGCGAGGCCGCGCGTCGCCGCATCACGGCCGAGCACACCTATGCGCGCCGCGCCATCGAGGTGGACGCAATCCTGCGGGCCGAGGCGGCCCGCAAGGCGGAGGCCGTGGGCGCGGCCCGGCGGAGCGTCGCGTGAGCGCGGCCCCGCAGGCCCCGCTGCGCCTCGTCGTCCTGGGCCTGAGCCTGTCCTCGTCCTGGGGGAACGGGCACGCCACCACGTACCGGGCGCTGCTCAAGGCCTTCGCCGACCGCGGCCACGACGTGCTGTTCCTGGAGCGCGACGTGCCCTGGTACGCCGCGCATCGCGACCTGGCCGAGCCCGGCTTCTGCGACCTCGCCCTCTACGCCGACCTCGACGGGCTCGCCGCGCACCGCGCCGCCATCGCGGCGGCGGATGCCGTGATCGTCGGCTCCTACGTGCCGGAGGGCATCGCGGCGGGCGCACGCGTGCTCGACTGGGCGCGCGGCGTCACCGCCTTCTACGACATCGACACGCCCGTGACCCTGGCAGCCCTGGAGGCCGGCACCTGCGCGTACCTCGCGGCCGGGCAGATCCGCGACTACGACCTCTACCTGTCCTTCACAGGCGGCCCGACCCTGCGGCGCCTGGAGCGGGATTACGGCGCGCCCGCGGCGAGCGCCCTCTACTGCTCGGTCGACCCGGAAGCCTACCCGATCCTCGACCGCCCGGCGCGCTACGACCTCAGTTATCTCGGGACCTACAGCCCGGACCGGCAGCCTACCCTGGAGCGCCTGCTGATCGAGCCAGCCCGCCGCGCCCCGAAGCTGCGCTTCGCGGTGGCCGGACCGCAATACCCGGCCGGCATCGACTGGCCCTCCAACGTGGAGCGGATCGAGCACCTGCCGCCCGACCGGCACCCTGAGTTCTACGCGGCGAGCCGCTACACGTTGAACGTCACCCGCGCCGACATGGTCCGGGCCGGCTGGAGCCCGAGCGTGCGCCTGTTCGAGGCGGGCGCCTGCGGCACCCCGGTGCTCTCCGACCGCTGGGACGGGCTCGACACCCTGCTGGTGCCGGAGCGCGAGATCCTGCTGCCGGACGGTCCGGACGCCGTCCTCTCTATCCTGCGCGACCGCTCCGAGGCCGAGCGGCGGCAGCTCGGCGCGGCGGCCCGGGCAGCGATCCTGGCGCGGCACACCGCCGCCGTCCGCGCCGCGGACCTCGAACGCATCCTCGGCGAGGCACGGGCGCAGCGTGCGCCCGCTCTCGCGGTCATCGGTCACTAGGCAGGCGGGAGAATGATGGTGGGAACCAGGAGCGGTGTCCGAGTCCTCGTCGCCGGCGGCGCCGGCTTCATCGGCTCGCATCTGATCGACGCGCTCCTCGCCGAGGGCGCGCGCGTCACCTGCGTCGACAGCCTGCTCACCGGAAGGCGGGCGAACCTCGCCCACCTCGCCCGCGAGCCGCGCTTCGACTTCGTGGAAGCGGATGTGACCGCGCCGCTGCCCTCGCTGCCGCGCGTCGACAGGGTCTACAATCTCGCCTGCGCGGCCTCGCCGCCGCACTATCAGGCCGACCCGATCCACACGATGATGACCAGCGTGCTGGGCACCGGCCGGCTCCTGGAACTCGCCCGGGATTCGGAGGCGCGCTTCCTCCAGGCCTCGACCAGCGAGGTCTACGGCGATCCGGAGCGGCACCCGCAGGAGGAATCCTACTGGGGCAACGTGAACCCCACGGGGCCGCGGGCCTGCTACGACGAGGGCAAGCGCTCCGCCGAGACCCTGACCTTCGACTTCGAGCGCCAGCACGGCCTCGACATCCGCGTGGCGCGGATCTTCAACACCTACGGGCCCCGGATGCGCGCCGATGACGGGCGCGTCGTCTCCAACGTGATCTGCCAGGCGCTCGCGGGCGACGACATCACGGTCTACGGCGACGGCGAGCAGACTCGCTCCTTCTGCTACGTCAGCGACTTGGTGGACGGGCTCCTCCGTCTGATGGAGGCCGGGACGCCCCTCGACGGGCCGGTCAACCTCGGCAACCCCCGGGAGATGACCGTCGGCGAACTGGTCGACCTCGTCGTGCGGATGACCGAGACCCCGTCCCGCATCGTGCGCCGGCCGCTGCCGGTGGACGATCCACAGCGCCGGCGCCCCGACATCACCCGTGCAGAGACGCGGCTCGGCTGGTCGCCCCGGGTGCCGCTGGAGGAGGGCCTGGAGGCGACGATCGCGTGGTTCTCCCGCGAGATCGCCCCGCGCCCCGCCCGTCCGGCCATCGAGGAGCGCGCCGTTGTCGCCGGCTGATCGAAGCTCCGGACGTCCGAGGCGCTGATGGCCGCCGCCCCCATCCGCGTCGGCCTCGTCGGGATCGGCAACTGCGCCTCGTCCTTCGTGCAGGGGCTGCACCATTACCGCGACGCCGCCCCCGGGGACGCGGTGCCGGGCCTGATGTCGCCAGATCTCGGCGGCTACCGGGTGCGCGACGTCGCCGTGGTCTCGGCCTTCGACGTGAGCGCCGCCAAGGTCGGGCGGGACCTCGCCGACGCGATCCTGGCGGAGCCCAACAACACCCAGGTCTTCGCCGCGGTGCCGGCGACCGGCGTCACGGTCCGGCGGGGGCCGACGCTCGACGGGATCGGCCGCTACCTGGAGGGTGTGGTGGCGGAATCGCCCGAGCCAGTGGCCGATGTCGCGGAGGCACTGCGGCGCAGCGGCACGCAGGTGCTGGTCTCCTACCTGCCGGTGGGTGCGCAGGCGGCCACCGAGTTCTACGCCGAATGCGCGCTCCAGGCCGGCTGCGCCTTCGTGAACTGCATCCCGGTCTTCATCGCGTCGAATCCGGAATGGGCGGAGCGCTTCGCCGCGAAGGGGCTGCCGATCGTGGGCGACGACATCAAGAGCCAGGTCGGCGCCACCATCGTGCACCGGGTGCTGGCGAACCTGATGCGCGAGCGCGGGGTGCGGCTCGACCGGACCTACCAGCTCAATTTCGGCGGCAACGCCGACTTCCTGAACATGCTCGAACGCGAGCGGCTGGAATCGAAGAAGCTGTCCAAGACCCGGGCGGTGACGAGCCAGCTCGATGCGCCGCTGGCGCCGGACGACGTCCATGTCGGCCCGAGCGACCACGTGCCCTGGCTGACCGACCGGAAATGGGCGCATATCCGGCTGGAGGGCACCGCCTTCGGGGGCGTGCCGCTCAACATCGAGCTGAAGCTCGAAGTGTGGGACTCGCCGAACTCCGCCGGCATCGTCATCGACGCGGTGCGCTGCGCCCGCCTCGCCCTGGACCGGGGGATCGGCGGCGCCCTGGAGGGCCCGTCGAGCTACTTCATGAAGTCGCCGCCCCGGCAGTTCACCGACGCGGAGGCGCGGGAGCGCACCCGCCGCTTCGTGGCGGGCGAGGCGGCGTGATGAGGAGCGATTCAGATCCGGCATGCGCCCTCCCTCCCCCCTCTGCGGGGGAGGGTGGCCCCCGAAGGGGGTCGGGAGAGGGGAGCGACGGTGCAGAAAGAGGCGGAGGCCTTCATGAAGGTCGCCCCAAATCCGGAAGCCGGGTTCCCCTCTCCCGACCCCGCCTTACGGCCGGCGCCGGGCCACCCTCCCCCGCAGAGGGGGGAGGGAGACGCGCGGATGCGTGGGAGAGATCCGTCCCCACGCCGAGCCGCGTCTTCGCATGAGGCAGGTCTTCCTCGTGCGCCACGGCAGCCACGATCGGCTGGGCCGGATCCTGTGCGGGCGCATGCCGGGCGTCTGCCTGAGCGAGGCTGGCCGCGCCGAGGCGCAGGCCCTGGCCCGCCGCCTCGCCGGCTGCGGCGCCGGCACCCTGCTGGCGAGCCCGCGCGAACGGACCGCCGAGACCGCGGCCCCGATCGCCGCCGCCCTCGGCCTGGATGTCGGGACGGAGCCCGGCCTCGACGAGATCGACTTCGGCACCTGGACCGGCCGCAGCTTCGCCGAACTCGCGGCCGATCCCGACTGGGCCACCTGGAACGCGCAGCGCGCCACCGCCCGTCCGCCGGACGGCGAGGGCATGGCGGAGGCGCAGGGCCGCGTCGGACGGATCCTCGACCGCCTCGCCGCGGACGGCGCGCCCGTGATTCTGGTGAGCCACGCCGACGTGATCCGCGCCGCGCTCCTGACGGTCCTGGGGCTCGGCCTCGACGCCTACGACCGGATCGTGGTCGATCCCGCCTCCTGCAGCGAGCTCGCCCTCTGGCCCGGCGGCGGCCGCGTCGTCTCCCTCAACGAACGGACCGCACCATGACGGCCACCGCCGTGACGGCCGAAGATCTGCGCCGGCAGGCCGACGCCCTCGGCCCCTGGTTCCACAACATCGACCTCGGCGACGGGGTCTGGACCGCCCCGGACCATTTCCTCGGCGACTACCCGGGCGTGAAGTGGCGCCGCTTCGCCGACGCGCTGCCCGCCGACCTCACCGGTAAGAGCGTCCTCGACATCGGCTGCAACGGCGGCTTCTACGCCATCGCGATGAAGCAGCGGGGCGCCGCCCGGGTGCTGGGCCTCGATTCCGACGACCGCTACCTCGCCCAGGCCCGCTTCGCCGCCGCCAGCCTCGGCCACGACATCGAGTTCCGCAACCTCTCCGTCTACGACGTCGGCGCCCTGGGCGAGCGGTTTGACGTCGTGCTGTTCATGGGCGTGCTCTACCACCTGCGCCACCCGCTGCTCGCCCTCGACCTGATCCGCGAGCACGTGGCCGGCGACCTCCTGGTGTTCCAGTCGATGCTGCGTGGCAGCCGGGCGGTCGAGCCGGTCGCCGCGGATTACGATTTCTGGGACATGGACCAGTTCGAGCGGCCCGGTTACCCGCGGATGCACTTCGTCGAGCGCTCCTATGCGCACGACTGGACCAACTGGTGGATCCCCAACCGCGCCGGCATCGAGGCGATGCTGCGGGCGAGCGGCTTCTCGATCGAGGCCCAGCCCGAGGCGGAGGTCTATCTCTGCCGCACCGCGCCGGTGCCCTACGGGGTGGGGGCCGAATATCCTGCGCGGGCGCAGGCTCACGGACGCGGGGGAATGCGATGATCGACTCGGTGATGCTCTGGAACGAGCCCAACAACAAGTCGCACTGGGACCCGGAGATCGATCCCGACTGGCTACTCTTCGCCGAGATGGTCAAGGAGGCGGGCCACGCGATCCGGGACGTGAACCCGAACCTGACCCGCGTGCTCGGCGGCATCTCGCCGATCGATCCGCTCTTCATTCGCAACATGGAGGCCCGCGGCGTCCTCGACGCCGTCGACGCCGTGGCGGTGCACGGCTTCCCCCTCGACTGGAACCTGTGGTCGATCCATGACTGGCCGGCCAAGGTCGACGAGATCCGCGCGGTCACCGACCTGCCGGTCTGGGTCTCGGAGGTCGGCGTCTCGACCTTCGGCGCCGAGGAGGTCCAGGATTGGGGCCTGCGCCGGACCCTGGAGCTGCTCTCGGGGCGGGCGCCGCGGATCCACTGGTACAGCCTCTACGACCTGCCGCGGGAATGGGAGGCCACCACCCGCCACAAGGAGGCCGAGGGCTCCTCCTACTACCGGCACTTCCACATGGGCCTGCTCCGCCAGGACGGCACGCCGAAGATCGCGCTGGAGAGTTTTGCCCGCCACACCCCCGAGATTGGCCTGTGCCAGTGGTTCCACTTCGAGGACCACCGGCTCGACGAGGCGGTTTCGTGGATGAAGCGGCTAGGCGTGCGCCATCTACGCACCGGCCTCTCCTGGGCCGACAGCTTCCGCCCCGGGGCGCTGGACTGGTTCGACCGGCAGATGGAGGCGCTGAAGGACTTCGACGTCACCGTCACCTTCTGCTTCACGCCGGAGCATCGGGGGATCTCGCCTCATCACACCAGCGCGCCGCTGGTCCGGGGAGAATACGCGGCGTTCTGCACCGCCATGGTCCGGCGCTACGCGCCCGGGCAGTACCCCGCGGGCTGAACGGCCAACATAGGTAGGCGCCCGGCCTTCCCGCGCCGTCTAAGCCTGTCTGGGAGTCCGGGCCCGCGTGTCCGACCCCGGTGACGTCGCCCGGAGGTGGACGCACGGCATGGTGCAGATCTTTCGTCCGGGCGCCGACACGGTCGCCCGGGTCGTCCTGGCCTCGGTGGCCGTGGTGCCGGTCCTGTCGATGGGCCTCGCCTACGCGTACTGGCGCTCGCCCTACGCCACCCAGCAGGAGGTGACCCGCGAGCAGCCGGTCCCATTCAGCCACGAGCACCATGTCGGCGGCCTCGGGATCGATTGCCGCTACTGCCACACGTCGGTGGAGAAGGCCGCCTTCCCGGGCATCCCGCCCACCGAGACCTGCATGAGCTGCCACTCGCAGGTCTGGACCAACGCGCCGATGCTGGCGCCGGTGCGCACCAGCCTCGCGGAGGGGCGGCCGTTGGAATGGCGCAAGGTCCACGCCCTGCCCCACTACGTCTACTTCAACCATTCCGTGCACGTGGCCAAGGGCGTCGGCTGCACCACCTGCCACGGCGAAGTCCAGACCATGAAGCTGGTCCGGCAGGTGGCGCCGCTCACCATGGGATGGTGCCTCGACTGCCACCGCGATCCGGCCCCGAACCTGCGCCCCCGCGAGGCGGTGTTCGACACGAACTGGACCCCGCCGCCCGATCAGAAAGCGGTCGGCGCGCAACTCGTGAAGGCCTACCACATCAAGAGCCCCCAGCGGCTCAGCGAGTGCTCCATATGCCACCGCTGAGCACCCCCTCCCGTCGCGAGGCGCTGGGCCTGCTCTCCGCGGGCATCGCCGCGGGCCTCGGCGCCTGCTCGAAACCCTCCGAGGAGCTGGTGCCCTACGTGGTGCAGCCGGAGCAACTGCTGCCCGGCGTGCCGGCGCGTTACGCCACCGCGTTGTCGCTGGGCGGCTGGGCGCGGGGCGTCCACGCCATCGCGGTGGACGGGCGCCCGATCAAGATCGAGGGCAATCCCCAGCACCCGGCGAGCCTCGGGGCCACCGACGTCTTCGCCGAGGCCGCAATCCTCGACCTCTACGATCCAGACCGCTCGCGGACGGTGACCGAGCGGGTGAGCGGCATCGCCTCCTGGGACATGGTCGAGCGGGCGCTGGCCGCGCCCCTGGCGCAGGTGCGCCGGGAGAAGGGGCGGGGCCTGCGCCTGCTCACCGGGCGGGTCACCTCGCCGACGCTCGCCCGCCAGATCGCCGCCCTGCTTCAGGCAATGCCCGAGGCGGTCTGGCACGTCCACGAGCCCCTGGACGATGCCGCCGCGCTCCGCGGCGCGGACCTCGCCTTCGGCCGCCCCTTGCGGGCGCTGCCGGATCCGGGCCGCGCCGAGATAATCTGCTGCGTCGGCGCCGACACGCTCGGGCCCGGGCCGGACCAGATCCGGTTCGGCCGCGCGTTCATCGACCGGCGCCAGGACCCGGTACGGTTCGGCCGGCTCTACGTCGCCGAGACCGCGCTGACCCAGACCGGCATCAAGGCCGATGCCCGCTGCGCCCTCCACCCGGCCGACCACGCCGGCCTGCTGGCCGCCCTAGCGAGCAGCCTCGGCGCGAACCTCCTCGTCCCCGACCTGCCGCCGGAGGCCGCCCGGTTCGCCACGGCCGCCGCGGCGGACCTGCGCGGTGCCGAGGGCCGCGCCCTGGTCCTCGTGGGCGACGCCCTGCCGCCGGAGCTGCACGCCCTCGGTCACTGGATCAACGGCCGGCTGAAGGCCCCGGTCACGTATGTCGCCCCCCACGACGTCGCGGGCGACCATGCGCCCGCCGATCTCGCGACCCTGGCGGCGGATCTCGATCGCGGCGGGGTCTCCTGCCTCGCGATCCTCGGCTGCAACCCGGTCCAGACCGCGCCGGCCGACCTCGCCTTCGCGGACAAGATCGGCCGCGCCGGCTTCTCGGTCCATGCCGGGCTCCACGGCGACGAGACCGCGGGGGCCACGCACTGGCACCTGCCGCTGGCGCACGAATTGGAGTGCTGGTCGGATCTGCGGGCTCTGGACGGCACTGCGAGCCTCGTCCAGCCTCTGGTCCGGCCCCTCTACGGCGGCCGCTCGGCTCACGAGATCCTGTCGCTCCTCGCGAGCGCGCCCGCCACCGCCGGCTACGACATCGTCCGGGCGACGTGGCACGACCGGGGCGGCGATGATTTCGAGGGCTGGTGGCGCAAGGCACTCCACGACGGGGTGATCCCCGACAGCGCCGCCGCCCCGGTGGATCCGGGCGAGGCGCGGCTGCCGGCCCTGCCGTTGCGGCCGCCCGTCACCGGCCTCGCCGTGGAAATGCGCCCGGATCCCTGTCTCTATGACGGCCGCTACGCCAACAATGCGTGGCTGCAGGAATGCCCGAAGCCGGTCTCGAAGCAGGTCTGGGGTAACGCCCTGGCGCTCTCGGCACGTGAGGCCGCCCGGCGCAGCCTCGCGGCCGGGGACGTGGTGCGGCTCGGGATGGATGGCCGTGCCATCGAGGCGCTGGTTTCGGTGGAATCCGGCGTGGCCGACGGGGCGGGCGTTCTGACCCTCGGTTACGGCCGCCCCCGTGCCGGGGCGATCGGCAGCGGGATCGGCGCGGACGGCTACCGCCTCGCCACGGCGGCGGCGCCGCGCCTGTTGGCGGGCGTCGACGTCGAGAAGCTCGATCGGACGGGCGAGGTGCTGCGCACCCAGAATTATACGCAGATCGAAGGCGAGACCAGGAAACTCTTCCGCCAGATCGCCCTGGCCGACCTTCCGCAGGCAAAGCCCAAGGGCATCGGCGCCGAACAGCCGACCCTCCTCGAACCCTGGACAGGCGACGCCGACGGCCATGCCTGGGCGATGGTGATCGACACCCATGCCTGCATCGGCTGCAACGCCTGCGTGGTCGCCTGCCAGTCCGAGAACAACGTCCCCGTCGTCGGGCCTGAGGAGATCGCCCGGGGCCGGATGATGCACTGGCTGCGGGTCGATCTCTACGATTCCGGCACGCCCGAGGCGGTTCATGCGGGGTTCCAGCCGGTGCCCTGCATGCATTGCGAGCACGCGCCCTGCGAGCCGGTCTGCCCGGTGGCGGCCTCCGTCCATGACGGCGAGGGTCTCAACCTCCAGGTCTACAACCGCTGCGTCGGGACGCGCTTCTGCGAGGCGAACTGCCCCTACAAGGTCCGGCGCTTCAACTTCTTCGGTTACGCGGACGGCCAACCCTACGCGACAATGGGCGCCGAGAGCATCAAGGCGCAGCACAACCCGAACGTCACGGTCCGGGCCCGCGGCGTGATGGAGAAGTGCACCTACTGCATCCAGCGGATCGCAAACGAACGGCAGGATTCTGAGCGCGACGGCCGTCCGATGGGCCCGGTCGCCACCGCCTGCCAGTCCGCCTGCCCGACCCGGGCCATTACCTTCGGCGACTTGGCGAAACCCGACAGCCCGATCCGCCGCCTGCGCCAGGACCCCCGCCACTACGCCCTGATGGAGGAGCTGAACACGCGGCCCCGCACCACCTACCTCGCCGACCTCCACGCCCCGAACCCGGATCTCGGAGGGCGGACGTGAGCGGCGGCGCGCGAGGACATCGCTGGATCGCCCCGGCGCAGCTCAGCCACGGCGCGATCTCGGCGGCGATCGCCGACCCGATCCAGAAGCGTGGCCCCGGCAGGCTCTGGTTCTACGCGCTGCTGGCCACCCTTCCCTTCGTGCTGGTGACGCTCGGGGCGATCGGCGCGGTGCTCACCGTGGGGATCGGCCTCTCAGGTGTGAACACCACCGTGGTCTGGGGCTTCTCGATCGCCAACTACGTCTGGTGGATCGGCATCGGCAATGCCGGCACGCTGATCTCGTCGATGCTGCTGCTCACGCGCCAGCGCTGGCGCGCCTCGATCAACCGCTTCGCCGAGGCGATGACCCTGTTCGCCGCCGGCATCGCGGGGATCTTCCCCATCATCCATCTCGGGCGGCCGCTCTACGCCTACTGGCTGGCGCCCTACCCCAACACCATGGACCTCTGGCCGCAATGGCGCTCGGCCCTGGTGTGGGATTTCTGGGCGATCCTCAGCTACATCCTGTTCTCGGCGCTGTTCTGGTTCACCGGCCTCCTGCCCGATCTCGCCACGATGCGCGACCGGGCCACCACCCGGGCCGGCCAGATCATCTACGGCGCCCTGGCGCTGGGCTGGCGCAACTCCGCCCGGCACTGGCAGGTCTACGAGACCTACCACAAGACCATGGCGGCGCTCGCCGTGCCGCTGGTCTGCTCGGTCCACTCGATCGTCGGCCTCGACTTCGCCGCGAGCCTGATGCCCGGCTGGCAGGAGAGCATCCTTCCCGCCCTACTTCGTCGTCGGCGCGATGTATTCCGGCTTCGCCATGGTGGTGATGATCGCGATCTTCATCCGCTGGGGGCTGAACCTCCAGGCGGTGATCACGCCGGCCCATTTCGACGTCATGGGCAAGGTCATGCTGTTCGCCAGCGTGATCATGACCCTGTCGTACGCCACCGAGTGGTTCATGGCCTGGTACGGCGGCGAGCGCGCCGACCGGGACGTGGTCCGCTACTTCTTCGAAGGCGACTATCGCTTCCTGTACTACGCCCTGATCGCCTGCAACTGCGTCGTGCCGCAGGCCCTGTGGTTCCCGTTCGCGCGCCGCAACCTCTGGATGCTCGCGGGGATTTCGGTGGTGATCAACATCGGGATGTGGTTCGAGCGCATCCTGATCGTCTGGAACACGCTCTCGCACGGCCACGCGATGAGCCTGTGGCGGACGTACCATACGAGCCTCTACGACCTCGCGATCCTGTTCGGGCCCCTCGGCCTGTTCGTGCTCGGCTTCCTGGTGCTGGTGCGGATCTTCCCCGTCGTGTCGATGCACGAGGTCCGGCAGGTCAGCCACAACGAGGAGGCGGCGGCATGAGTGCCACCACCAGTGCGCCCCTGCTCGCCGAGTTCGAGACCCCGGACGCCCTGGTGCGGGCGCTGCGGCTCGCCCGGGCTGACGGTCACTGCCTGCTCGACGCCTTCACGCCCTTCCCGCTGGAGGAGCTGTCGGAGGACTTTCCGCCGCCGCGCAACCCTGTGCGACTCGTGATGGCGCTGGCGGGCTTCGGGGCCGCGGCCGCGATGTACGGATTGCAATGGTACAGCGCGGTCTACGCCTACCCGCTGAATTCCGGCGGGCGGCCGCTCCATTCCTGGCCGGTCTTCACCCTGGTGCCGTTCGAGTTCGGCGTGCTGGCGGCGGCGGTGGCGGGCTTCGCCGCGCTGCTCTGGGCCTGCGGCCTGCCGCGGCTCAACCACCCGGTCCACGATATGCCGCAGTTCGAGCGGGCGAGCCAGGACCGCTTCCTGCTCCTCGTCGCCCCGAAGGCGGAGCCCGGACCCCTGCGCCGTCGGCTCGAGGAGGCCGGCGCGCTGCTGGTGTCGGAGATGCACGGATGAGGCGTGCGCTCCTCCTCGCGGTCGTTCCGGCCCTGTGCCTCGCGGCCTGCGACGATCAGTCGATGCGGGTGCAGAACCGCTACGAGGTCTACGGCAAGGCGCCGCTCTTCCCTGGTAACGCCGAGACCCAGACGCCCCCGGCCGGGACCGTCGCCCAGGGGGATGCCGCCTACGCGGCGGGCCTCGCCACGCCGCCCCGCCTCGACGCGGCCCTGCTCGCCCGCGGCAAGGAGCGCTACGAAGCGATCTGCACCCCCTGCCACGGCTATACCGGCCACGGCGACGGCATGGTCGTGCAGCGCGGTTTCCCAGCCCCGCCCTCCTACCACGAGGACCGCCTGCGGGCGGCGCCGGCCCGGTACTTCGTCGACGTAATCACCGAGGGTTACGGCGTCATGTATCCCTATGCCAACCGGGTCACGCCCCGGGACCGATGGGCCATCGCCGCCTACATCCGGGCGCTGCAGCTCTCGCAAGGCGCACGCGTCGCGGCGGTGCCGGGCCTCGCGGAGCACCTGCCATGATCGAAGCACTCGCCCGCGGCTGGCTGGTCGCCTGGCTCGTCTGGAGCACGGTGCCGGTGGGCAGCCTTGTCCTGATGCTGATTCACAGGGTCACCGGCGGCCGCTGGGGCGAGGCTCTAGCGCCGGCCCTGCGGCCGGCCGCCGCCCTGGTGCCGCTCGCCGCCTTGGCCTTCCTGGGCGTGGCGCTCGCCCTGCCCGCCCTCTACCCCTGGGCGGCCGATCCCGGCCTGGTGAAGCCCGGGATCGCCGAACTTTACCTCGACCCGGCCCTGTTCAACCTACGGGCAGCGTTGACCCTCCTCGGCTGGTCGGTCCTCGCCCTGCTCTGCCTCGCCGGCCGCTGCGGCCCGCTGGCGGCGGCACTCGGCCTCAGTTTCTACGGGCTCACCATCAGCCTCGTGGCGGTGGACTGGATCCTCTCGGTGGAGCCGCACTTCACCTCCTCCGCCTTCGCGGCCAACACCGCCCTGCACCAGATCCTGGCGGCGCTCGCCTGGGCCGCGATGGCGAGCCCGCCGGGCCTCGACGACGCGCGCGCCTCCGACCTCGCCGGGCTGATCCTCGCGACTCTCCTGGGTGTCCTCTACCTGAGCCTGATGTCCTACATCGTCGCGTGGTACGGCGACCTGCCCGAGAAGGCGGCCTGGTACCTGAAGCGCGGCACGGGACCCTGGATCGCGGTGCTGCTGGCATCGCTCACGGCCGGCGGGCTCCTGCCCTTCGCGGCCCTGCTGTTCGCCCGGATCCGGCAGAGCGCCGCCTCCTTGAGGGTGATCGGCCTCCTCGTGCTGATCGGGCTCGCCCTGCACCTCGCGTGGTACGTCCTGCCGGCCTATGACGACGGCGCGGGGCCGGCCGCCGCATGCGCGGCGCTGGGCCTCACGCTGCTGGCCGGGCTGTCGGTGCCGTTCGGTCGCCGCCTCGCCCGGATCCGGGCCGCCGGGAGGCCGCGCCATGCCTGAACAGGCGGCCGACGGCCAGCTGCATACCGGCGTTCACGACGACGCCGTGGGCCATGCCCGGCCCGGCACGGAGGCCCCCGCCCTGGCGCTGCGCCCGGTGCTGCTCACCGGCCTGTTCATCGTGGTGTTCGTCGCCGCGACGCTGGCGGGCCTGCGCTTCTACTACACGGCGACCGTGACCCTGCCGCTGATGCGCCCGCCCCGGACCTTCGCGCAGCCGCAGCTGCAGCGGGCGCCGGCGAGCGACCTCGACGCCCTCCTCCGGGACCAGAAGGGGCGGCTCACCGGCTACGCCTGGGTCGACCGCGACAAGGGCATCGCCCGCATGCCGATCGACGCCGCGATGGCCCGCCTCGCGGCCGAGGGGGATGCCGGCTTCGCCGCCCCCGTCCAGCCCGAGCAGGTGCCGCCCTTCGGAAGTCGCGGCGGCGCGTCGAGCGCCCTGCCCTCGCCGGACGGGCAGCCCGGCACACAGCAGCGCGCCGCCTCCGAGGGAGCGCGCTGATGGGCTCGCTCATGCCCGCCTGGCTCATGCCGGTCGCCGCCTCCACCCAGGCCGCCAAGGTCGACCGGATCTTCATCGGCCTGACCCTGGTCTCGGCGGCCATCGTGCTCCTCGTGGTCGGCCTCGTGGTCACCTTCGCGATCCGCTTCCGCCGCGGCTCGAAGGCCGACCGGGGGCCGCTCCCCGAAGTCGTCTCCCGCGAGTTCGAGATCGGCTGGACCGCCGCCACCCTGTTCATCTTCGTGTTCATCTTCTGGTGGGCGGCCTCGGCCGAGATCGGGGCCTTCTCGCCGCCGAAGGACGCGCTCGAAGTCCACGTCGTCGGCAAGCAGTGGATGTGGAAGACGCAGAGCTCCAACGGCGCCCGGGAGATCAACGAATTGCACGTGCCGGTGGGCGTGCCGGTGCGCCTGGTCCTGACCTCGCAGGACGTGATCCATTCCTTCTACATCCCGGCCTTCCGTCTGAAGCGCGACGCGGTGCCCGATCAGACCACCGAGGCGTGGTTCCAGGCCACCAAGACCGGCACGTTCCAGCTGATGTGCACCGAGTATTGCGGCACCGACCACGCCCGCATGCTCGGCCGGGTGATCGTCATGGAGCCGCAGAATTACGCGGCCTGGCTCTCGGCCCAGCCCGAGGGCGACGACCTCGCCCATCAAGGCGAGCGGCTCTTCTCCGATAAGGGCTGTTCCGGCTGCCACGCGCCAGGCTCCTCCGTGCATGCGCCGAGCCTCGCGGGGATCTGGGGGCAGGCGGTGCAGCTCGACGGCGGCAGGCTCGCCACGGTCGACGCCGCCTACGTGCGCGACTCGATCCTCCAGCCGAAGCGGGACGTCGTGGCGGGCTACGCGCCGGTCATGCCGAGCTACCAGGGCCTGCTCTCGGACGGCGAGATCCAGGCGCTCACCGCCTATATCCGCTCGCTCGGCGCGGGCCCGCGGGAGATCCGCACGCCCGGCCTGCCGCCGCTGTCCTCGCGGGTGCCCGGCGCCCAGCCCGAGCGCAGCCCCGCCATGGTGCCGGGCGCCCCCGTCTCCGACACGCCGGCGCCCGCCGGACCGGCGGTGAAGCCGTGATCCCCGCCGAGCCCCTCAGACCCGGAGTGCCCGCATGAGCACGCGCGTCGCCGAAAGCCCGGCGAGCCTCGCCGACCCGGACGAACTCGCCCTCGGCCTGCCCGAGAGCTACCTCGCGGCCGGCAGCACGCTCGGATCGTGGCTGACCTCCACCGACCACAAGCGCATCGCGATCCTCTACGCCCTGTCGGTGACGGCCTTCTTCTTCATCGGCGGCGCGGCCGCCACCCTGGTGCGGCTGGAGCTGTTCACCCCGCAGGCCGACCTCGTCGGCGCAGACACCTACAACAAGCTGTTCACGCTCCACGGCGTGATCATGGTGTGGTTCTTCCTGATCCCGTCGATCCCCACCACCTTCGGCAATTTTTTATTGCCGCTGATGATCGGCGCCCGGGACCTCGCCTTCCCCAAGCTCAACCTCGCAAGCTGGTACCTCAACGTCCTCGGCGGCCTGATCACCACGGCCGCGGTGCTGGCCGGCGGCATCGACACCGGCTGGACCTTCTACGTCCCCTACTCCACCACCTTCTCCAACACCGCCGTCACCATCGGCGTGCTCGGGGTCTTCGTCTCCGGCTTCTCGACCATCGCCACGGGGGTGAACTTCATCGCTACCACGCATCTGCTGCGGGCGCCCGGGATGACTTGGTTCCGCCTGCCGCTCTTCGTCTGGGCCATGTACACGACGAGCATCATCTTCGTGCTCGCGACGCCCGTCCTGGCGCTGACGATCCTCCTCGTTGTGGCCGAGCGATCCCTCGGTCTGCCGATCTTCGATCCGGCGAAGGGCGGCGACCCGATCCTGTTCCAGCACCTGTTCTGGTTCTACTCGCACCCGGCCGTCTACATCATGCTCCTGCCCGGCATGGGCATCGTCTCGGAGGTGATCACCTGCTTCGCGCGGCGGCGGATCTTCGGCTACGACTTCATGGTCTACGCCCTGGTGGCGATCGCGGTGATCGGCTTCTTCACCTGGGGCCACCACATGTTCACCTCGGGGATGTCGCCCTACGCGGCCCTGATCTTCTCGTTCCTGTCCTTCGTGGTCGCCGTGCCCTCGGCCATCAAGGTGTTCAACTGGACCGCCACGCTCTACCGCGGGCAGGTCGGGTTCGAATCGCCGATGCTCTACGTGCTGGGCTATATCGGCTTGTTCACCGTGGGCGGCCTGACCGGGCTGTTCCTCGCTTCGATCCCGATCGACGTCCACGTGCAGGACACCTACTTCGTCGTCGCGCATTTCCACTACATCATGGTCGGCGCGACTGTATCGGCCTACTTCGCCGGCCTGCACTTCTGGTGGCCGAAATTCACCGGCCGCATGTATCCGGAGACCTGGGCCAAGTTCGCCGCGGTGCTGATGTTCTTCGGCTTCAACCTGACCTTCTTCCCGCAATTCATCGCGGGCTATCTCGGCATGCCGCGGCGCTACCACGTCTATCCGCCGGAGTTCCAGGTCTGGAACGTGCTCTCCTCCTCGGGCGCGGCGGTTCTGGCGGCGGCCTACCTGATGCCGCTCGGCTATCTCACGTGGTCGCTGGTCTTCGGGGAGCGGGCGGTGAACGACCCCTGGAACGCCTCCGGCCTCGAATGGCGCACGACCTCGCCGCCGCCGCGGGACAATTTCTTCGGCCGTCCCGCCGTGCTCGGCAAGCCCTACAACTACCATCCGGAGGGCGCGGAGCCGCTGCACGACCAGCCGCGCATCCCGTCGCAAGGCTCGCTCACATGAGCGACCCTTCCGTCGCCCCCAAGGCACTGCTGCGGGAGCCCTGGGACGGCCTGAGACTCCCGGAGGCGGAGGCGCTGTCCGACCAGCGCTTTGGCGCGACCTTCGGCATCTGGATCTTCATCGCCAGCGAGGTGCTGTTCTTCGGGGCGCTGTTCCTGTTCTACGCTGCCGTTCGGGCCGAGCATGCGGAGGCCTTCGCGGCGGCCGCCCGCGAGACCAACATCGTCTACGGCACGGTGAACACCGCGCTCCTGCTCACGAGTGGCCTGACCGCGGCGGCCGCCTCCCGGGCCTCGGAGCACGCCGCCTTGAGCCGGATGACCCTCTGGTGCCTCGTGGCGACGGCGCTGCTCGGCCTCGCCTTCCTGGCGGTGAAGGGCCTGGAGTACCGCGAGGACATCGCCGGGCATCTCGTGCCCGGGGCGGGCTTCAAGCTACCGGAGCCGTCCGCGCAGCTGTTCTTCGGCTTCTACTGGCTCTCGACCGGCATCCACGGGATCCACCTCGCCATCGGCATCGGCCTCGTGGCGCGGCTGATCGTGATCGGCTGGCGCCATCCGGATCGCGTTCCCGGGAACCCGCAGATCGAGGTGACGATGCTCTACTGGGGGTTCGTCGACATGGTCTGGCTGTTCCTCTATCCGGCCCTTTACCTTGTGGGGCGCGCCGGATGAGCGCCCCCGTCTCCGCGGGCGCCGTGTGGCGCCGGGTGCTGCCGGGCTGGCTCGGCCTGATGGCTCTGCTGGCGGTCAGTTGCGCCCTCGCCTACGCGCCGCTGGGTAGCTGGACTGTAGCGGTGGGCTTCGGCATCGCCGCCACGCAGGCCTTGCTCGTCGCCCTGCTGTTCATGCGGCTGGACAGCGCGAGTGCCCTCATCCAACTGACGGCGGCCTGCGGTCTGTTCTGGTCGGCGATCCTGTTTACCCTGTCACTCGCCGACGTCCTAAGCCGCCTCACGCGCTCCTGAGCCCGCCTCAGCGTGCCCGCCGGACTGTGGTCGTCCCGCTCGGCTCCAGGCTGATGCGCTTCGTCTTCCGCACGGTGACGAACCCGGCTTGGCACAGGGCTTCGTCGAGATCGGCCGGGCTCACGGAATGGCGCAGGCGCACTGACCTCACCGGTATGTTTTCAATATGCTGGCCGATCTGCATCAACGCCTCAGATGGCATCGCTTGGAACGCGTCGTCACAGACGGTCATCGCGGTCCTTTAGGCAGTGATCATGTCATTGGTCATTTCTTCAAGGCCACACCCGATGCATGCGAGTACCGGGAGCGATAGGCGTACGGGATCGGCGACGCGGATGAAGGCTGCTCACCGCTTTCAGAGCGGAAGGGTGATAGATTAGCGCGTACCATATCGACCGTCGCACATACATGATCCTGCACGGCCCTGAAATAGACAATCGTTTCTTGCAATTTTTGTTGCAGCAGCAAGCTTTCAGTCCGCAACCGTCGAGCTCTTGCCAGGGTCTCGTCGACCGATGCGCGAAGCTTCACAAAGGCAACGTCGTCATCAAGCATGTCGTCACCACGGCCGCCACTCTCGGCTAAACACGTGAGGTGGTCAACTTTTATACAACTGAAAGTTGGCATTCGGGTCGACGGAATGCCGCTGAGTCATGCCGCCCTGTACCATCGTAGGCTCTTAAAGTTCCAAGCAGTCTGCGGCCACACGTTCCCGGCTTCTCAGTCGAGTCGGAAGCGGAGCCTGCGGCTATATCTGCTTCAATGCTTATGCCTTCCAGAAGCGCGCCGGTAGAATTTCACCCAACTTCGCCCATCAGAAATTGCAACAAGCCCAATGGTGCGGGCAAAAAAGGAATGTCGGCGTCCTCGCGCAGTCAAGCGGCAAGCAGCCGGTCGTGCGACACGACATGGACGTTCACAACCGACAAGAAGCTGACCCTGCGGATCTTCACGTCCGGACGACGCGTTTCTCCAGCTTGAATCAAGCAGCAGTTTTTCCGCGCACCGCTAATACAGCAGCGAATAATTTGCGGCCTTGATCCTGATCTAAGTGAGTGCGCAGTTCTGCCGTTGACATACGTGAATTTCTTCATCGCCGCGGAAAAGCACCCATGCCGAACCCGCGCGCCCGCAAGCTGCAGCGCTACATACCCCTCTCGGATGCCGATAAGCTGTGGCTGAGCGATGTGCTCGGTCCGGGACGCCAGATCGCCGCGCGCACCGACATCATCCACGAGGGCGACGACCCACGCGCTGTCAATGTCATCCTCGATGGCTGGGCCTGCCGCTATCGGCAGCTCCTCGATGGGCGGCGCCAGATCGTCGCGTTCCTCCTCCCGGGCGACCTGTGCGACCCGCACGTCTTCCTTCTCAAGGAGATGGATCACACGATCAGTGCAATCACGCCGGTCCTCCTCGGGCAGATCTCTGGCGCAGCCATGCAGGCGATGACGGCTCGCAGCCCGCAGCTCGACCTAGCCGTTCACCGTGAAGTGCTGGCTACCGCTGCGGTTCAGCGCGAGTGGACCGTCAGCCTCGGCTGTCGCACCGGCATCGAGCGGCTCGCTCACCTGTTCTGCGAACTGCACGCGAGATTGGCGGCCGTCGGCCTCGCGGACGACAACACCTGCCCGATGCCGATCACCCAGAACGACCTCGCCGACGCGATGGGTCAGACCAGCGTGCACATCAATCGCACGCTCCAAGAGATGCGCTCGGCGGGACTGATCACATTGCGCAGGCGTAGCCTGACCATCCATGATCCAACGGCGCTGGCCCAGCTCGGGCACTTCGATCGGGCCTACCTGCACCTCACGGTTGATTATCCCTCGGCTCCGTTCCCAGCGCGAACCGTGGGCTCGCTGTCGATTGGTAATGACGTCTAGTTCTCGAAGAGGGCCCGGCATGACGGATCCTGATGACGTGGCCGGGCAACTCGCAGCCCTGCGCGCCGACAACGCCCGTCTGCGTCGACTTCTCGACGAGGCCGGGATGCCGGACAGCCTGCGCCACGGCGTGCGCAATACGATGGCGATGCTGCGCACGATCGTGCGTCGTTCGGCCGAGAGCGCCGGGGATGTCGAGGCTTACGCCGCCCACCTCGACGGCCGCCTGCACGCATTGACGCGCATACAGGCCACCACGGATGCGTTCGGCGAGGCGAACCTGCACACGCTGATCTCGGACGAGTTGCTGTTCCACCTCGTGCGCGAGGGTGAGCGAGCCACGATCGACGGTCCACATGTGCGGCTCAGGCCGAAGGCTGCGCTGGTCCTGGCGCTGGCAGTGCACGAGCTGACCAGCAACGGCGTCGAACACGGGTTTCTGGCTCTGCCGCAAGGGCGCGTGACGGTGTCCTGGAGGGTCGAGCCGAGCAGTCCTGAGCCGACTCTCGTCCTGACGTGGAAAGAGGAGGGCGGCACCGGGGTGACGAAGCCCGCACAGCGCGGCTTCGGCACGGCGCTCCTGGAGGACATGCTGGCCTACGAGATCGATGCCCGATCGGCACTCACTTACGAGCCGGATGGGCTGCGCTGCACCCTGCTCATCCCATTGGCCACCTGGATCGGACGCCTCGTCGAACCGGCGGCGGCACACGGTGCAGGTGATGATCGTGACTAGAGCCGCTCCGGTGCGTTCATCCCTCACGAACCTGTTTCCGAACGAACGGTGCGCGGATGCACTGCGCTCGATGCGATGCTTCTTGCCCGACGGAGAGCGCCGATGACCAATCGCGACATCATCGTCATCGGCGGATCGTCGGGCTCGACCGCCCCGCTCAAAGCGATCCTCAGCGCGCTTCCCGGAGACTTGGCGGCGGCTGTCTTCGTCGTGGTGCACATCCCGGCCCGCAGCCTCGGCCTGCTTGCCACCGTCACCGCCGCGGCCGGCCGGCTGCCGGTCCACGCCGCGCGCGACGGCATGGCGATCGCGCCCGGCAACGTCTATCTCGGCGTGCCCGACCATCATCTGATCATCCGTGACGGACAGATGCGGCTCGGCCGCGGCCCCCGCGAGAACATGGCCCGCCCATCGATCGATCCGCTGTTCCGCTCCGCAGCGGCGGCCTATGGCCCCCGCGTCATCGGTGTGTTGCTCAGCGGCCTGCTCAACGACGGTGCGGCGGGGTTGGAGGCGATCAAGCGCTGCGGCGGCATGGCGATCGTGCAGGACCCAACGGACGCGATCGCCGACGAGATGCCGCTCAGCGGGATGGCGGCGGTCACCGTCGATCTCGCCGTGCCGAGCGCGCGCCTCGGCGACATCCTGTCCGAACTCGTACACGAGCCCGCCGGACCGCGCCTGCCGGTCCCACCCGAGATCCGCTTGGAGATCGACATCGCCGCTGGCGAGCGAATCGACAGCGATGTGCTGCGCCGCCTCGCCGATCCCGCACCGCTGACGTGCCCGCACTGCAGCGGCGTCCTGTCCACGATCCGCGATGCCAAGCCGCTGCGCTATCGCTGCCAAGTCGGTCACGCCTTCACCGCCGAGGTGGTCGCCAAGCAGCAGGAGAACGCGGTCGACGAGGCCCTGCGGGTCGCGCTGCGCATCATCGAGGAGCGGGCCGAACTCGTCGCCCGCATGGCGCGGGACGGGCGGAACTCCGGACGTCCCGCGGTCGCCGACATGTACGACGAGCGCGCAGCCGAGTACCGGGATTACGCCGAGACGATCCGCCGGGCGGTCCTGCTGTCCTTCCCCGAGCCCGAGCCGTCCGGAAGCGAAGGCGCACAGGAAGATTAAGGCGTATCGCCCCGATCACCCTGGAGGCATCGCCGTGGTACGAGGACCCGTTACTGTCTCCACGAGGCGCTTCGGGCGGTACCGCCGCTTCTACAGCGCTTCGCATCACGGCGATCCAGCATGCCACAGGCCGAAGTGAACCCGTCGAGGACGAGCGCCTTCGTGGCCCTGAGCGCGTCGGCGGCGAGCACCGCATCGCTGCAGCACGTCCTCACCCATTTGCCGCGCCTCGACAGCGTAGCGGTCATCATCGTCCTCCAGCATAGGGACGCCCTCGACGAGGCTGGGTTTCGGCAGTCGCTGGCAGCGACCGGAATCGATCTGACGGAAGTTCTGAACGACGCTGTGATCGAAGGTGGACGCGTCTACCTGATCGGCGCCGATCTCGTCGTGAGCGTCGAGAAGGGGCGCTTCCGTACCCGGCCGGCGGATGAGATCGGATGCCGGGGTGTCATCGACAGCTTTCTGGTCTCGCTCGCCCACGACGAGGACGGGCGCAGCATCGCCGTCGCCTTTGCGGGCACGGGCGGAGACGGGACACTCGGCTTCAAGGTCGTCAAGGAGTCGGGTGGCCTGACGCTCGCCGAGGAGACCGACGAGACCAGGGCCGGCGAGCTCGCTTCCAGCGACAGTCCGGCAGCGCTGGCCGATGCCATCCTACCGCTCGACGCTCTCGTCGAACGGGTCTCGACCGCCACGCACCAACTGGCCGCTCAAGGCGACGTCGCCCCTGATGCATCCAAGGCCGCGCTGCAAGCGATCGCAGGAGCGCTCCGCAACAGGACCGGCCACGACTTCCACGGCTACAAGCCCGGCACCTTCCTGCGCCGGGTCCAGCGCCGGATGCAGGTCCTCTCGCTGGCGCACGTCGACGAGTACGTCGACGCGCTGCGTGAGCACCCCGAGGAGGCGCAGGAGCTCTTCAACGACCTCCTGATCGGCGTCACGCAGTTCTTCCGCGATCCGAAGGAGTTCGAGCTCCTCGAACACGAGGTGATACCGAAACTGTTCGCCGGCAAGACGCGGGACGATCAGGTTCGGATCTGGGTGATCGGCTGCTCGACCGGCGAGGAAGCCTACTCGCTGGCGATCCTGCTGCGCGAGCACATGGCCACCCTCGACGTCGTGCCCCAGGTCCAGATCTTCGCGACCGACCTCGACGGACGAGCGTTGGCCTCGGCGCGCGCTGCCCGCTTCGCGAACACGATCAGCGACGCGATGTCGCCCGAGCGGCTGGCCCGCTGGTTCGTGAAGGAGGGCAACACCTATTGCCTAGTGAAGGAGCTGCGCGAGATGTGCATCTTCTCGCAGCACTCGATCATCAAGGACCCGCCGTTCTCGCGGCTCGACCTGATCTCGTGCCGCAACCTGCTGATCTATCTCGACGCCGAGCTGCAGGGACGGGTGATCCCGCTTTTTCACTTCGCCCTCAAGCCGGACAGCATCTTGTTCCTCGGCAATTCCGAGAACGTCTCCCGCCACACCGACCTGTTCGCGCCGATCGACAGCCGCTCGCGCATCTTCCGCCGTCGGGAGACCGGCACGCGCATCCTGCCGGATTTCCCGTTCGTGACGTCTGGCAGCCGGATTGGGACCCCCGTCCTCGCCGAGGAGCGCGCGCGACCGAACGGGGCGACGCTCACCCGCCGTGCTGAACGGTTGGCAGAGCGTTACGCGCCCGCCTACGTGATCACCGACGCCTCGTACAACGTCCTGCACTTCTCCGGACGGACCGGGCGCTACATCGACCCGGCCGGCGGCGCCGCCAGCCTGAACCTGCTGCAGCTCGCTCATCCGGATCTGCAGCTCGACCTGCGCGCGGCGCTCACCAAAGCCGATGAGACCGCTCAGACTGTGCAGGTCGACGGCTTGCAGGTCGGCCAGAACGGGACGCGCCTGTCGGTCGACCTCGTGGTCGAACCCATGCGCGACGACCCGGACGCGCGCGGCTACTTCGTGCTGTTCAAGGATGGTCTGGTATCGGCCGCCAAGCGCGCCGAAGACGCAGACGCCTCGGCTGGGCTCGAACACACCCGGCGCCTTGAAGCCGAACTGGGGGTCACGCGCGAGCGCTTGCAGGCCACCATCGAGGAGTTGGAGAGCACCAACGAGGAGCTGAAATCCTCGAACGAGGAGTACCAGTCGCTCAACGAGGAGCTCCAATCGACCAACGAGGAGCTGCAAACCTCCAAGGAGGAGCAGCAATCCGTCAACGAGGAGCTGACCACGGTCAACGGCGAGCTCGGCCACCGGGTTCAGGAGTTGGGACGGGCCAACAGCGACCTGAAGAACTTTCTGGAGAGCACGCAGATCGCGACGATCTTCCTCGACAACGAGCTGCGGATCACCAATCACACCCCCGCCGTAACCGAGATCTTCCACCTCATCGAGAGCGACTCGGGCCGGCCGATCGGCCACATCAAGGCGCGGATCGCCTATGAGGAACTGCAGGATGACGCCCGGCGCGTGCTGCGCACCCTGAGCGTGGTCGAGCGTGAGATCACCAATTCCACGACGGGCGCGCAGTACCTCGTTCGGGTGCTGCCCTACCGCAGCGTCGACAACTTCATCGCCGGCGTGGTGATCACGTTCGTCGACATCACGGAGCGCAAGCGTGCCGAGGAGCGTCAGCGCGCGAGCGAGCGCCGGCTCCTCGCCCTGGTGGAGGGCATTCCGCAATTGGTCTGGCGGGCGGCCGAGGATGGACACTGGACCTGGGCGAGCCCGCAATGGTCCGCCTATACCGGTCAGAGCGAGGCGCAGAGCCGGAGCCACGGCTGGCTCGATGCTCTGCATCCCGATGACCGCGCACCGGCCGTCGAGGCTTGGCGCGAAGCCACGCGGACCGGGCTGCTGCAGATGGAAGGCCGCCTGCGTCGCGGCGCCGACGGCGGCTACCGGTGGTTTCAAACGCGCGCGATGCCGGTGCATGGCGAGCGCGGGGAGGTGGTGGAGTGGCTCGGCACCTCGACCGACATCGACGATCTGCGCCGGATGCAGGAGCAGCAGCACGTTCTGGTCGCCGAACTGCAGCACCGTACCCGGAACCTGCTCGGCGTGGTGCACTCGATCGCGCAGCAGACTGTGGCGATGAGCGACACGCTGGAGGCGTTCAGTTCCGCGTTCAACGAGCGGTTGGCCGCGCTCTCGCGCGTGCAGGGGCTGCTGTCGCGCGCAGGCGAAGAGCCGATCACCCTGGGGGCGCTGATCCAGACCGAACTTGATGCCCTCGCCGCAAACTTGCAGAACCGTGTCGTGCTGACCGGGCCCGACGTTCGCATCCGTAAGGCGGCGGTGCAAACGTTGGCGCTCGCCCTCCACGAGCTGGCCACCAACGCGCGCAAGTACGGCGCGCTCTCCAACGCTCACGGCCAGCTCAGCGTGACATGGTGGACGCACGAGAGCGATGGGCAGGGCCCACAACTCACGCTCGAATGGGTCGAGACCGGCATCGAGAGACAGTCTGCGCGGGGAAGCGCGAACCTGAGGAACGGCTACGGACGCGAGTTGATCGAGAACGCACTGCCGTATGCTCTCGACGCCACGACGCGCTACGAACTCGGCGAGGCCGAGGTGCGTTGTCTGATCGAGCTTCCTTTGGCCTGAGACCCCGTTCCGAGGGACAGATGATGGGCACATCGAGCCATGATCCCGACGCGCTACCGGGCCGAAAGGTGCTCTTGGTTGAGGATGATTACTTCATCGCCGACGAGATGCGCCGGATGTTGTCGAGGGACGGCGCGGAGATCCTCGGACCGGTGGCGAGCATCGACAAAGCCTTGGCGTTGATCGAGGCCGGTTCTGAGATCGACGCGGCCGTGCTCGACATCAATCTGCGCGACGTCACGGTCTTTCCGGTGGCGGACGCCCTGACTGCACGCGGCGTGCCGTTCATCTTTGCCACTGGCTACGACAGCGCGGTGATCCCCGCGCGCTACGCACACATTCAGCATTGCGAGAAGCCGCTGCAGATGGACACGCTCACGCGAGTATTGTCGGCAGAGGTCAGCAAGCACTGTTAGCGTCTGCTTATGGGACGCCGTACCGCGCAATTGAATGGCCGGGGTGGGCGCTGCCGAATGTCGGCTTTTGAGACAAATGGTGCTCGTTCTCTTAAACAGTCGCGGCACCCCCAAGAGGGGGCTGAGGCGCCCGCTCCCGTCCGAGCCAGCCGCGCCGCATGGGTTTCAGGACGAAGTAGGCGAGAACGGCGGTGATCAGGTCGAGGATAATCGCGATCGAGAAAACCGGCACCCAGTTGCCGGCCGCGTCGTGGATCAGCGCCGCGACAGGACCGCCAAGGAGCGAGCCGACGCCTTGTGCCATGTAGAGGAAGCCGTAGTTTGTGGTGGCGTGCTTCGTCCCGAAGGTGTCCGTCAGGATCGAGGGGAACAGCGAGAAGATCTCGCCCCAGGCGAAGAACACAACGCCCGACAGGAGTGCGAACGCGTAAGCGTTCTGCCGATTGTAGAGCAACAGGCCGATCGCGACCGCCTCAAGCGCGAACGCGATCGCCATCGTGTTCTCCCGGCCGATATGGTCCGACACCCAGCCGAAGAAGGGTCGCGTCAGGCCGTTGGTGATGCGGTCGAACGTCAGCGCGAAGGGCAGCGCCGCAAAGCCGAACACGAGCGCGTCGGCAACTCCGAACTCGCGGGCGAAGTTCGCGAAGTTGGCCGTGACCATCAAGCCGCCCGTCGACATCATCGTCATCATGACGAACATCAACCAAAACAAAGGCGTGCGCAGCATCGCCCTCGGTGCAGTGTCGGCTGCCGCGCTCGCAGTTCTGGCCGGGTCGATGACGGGCACCTCGCCAGCCTGCGGCGCGCGTAGGCCGAGGGCGGCGAGCACCCCGATCGCGCCGAGAATGCATCCGAAGACCAGAAGCGTGTGCCGGAAGTCGGTGGATGCGATCATGTCGGTGATCGGGAAGGTGGTGACCATCGCACCCATGCCGTAGCCGGCCGCCACGATGCCGGTGGCGAAGCCCCGACGGTCCGGGAACCAGCGCACCATCAGGCAGACGATGCCGACATAGACGATGCCGGTGCCAAGTCCGCAGAGCAGACCATAGGTGGCGTATAAGGCCAGCAAGCTCTCGGCTCGCGAGGCCGCGACCCAACCGAGCCCGCTCAGGGCGGTACCGAGGGCGATCATCAGTTTTGGACTAAACCGGTCGATCAGATAGCCTTGCACCGGCGAGAAGAAGGTCTGCAGCACGATCACCAGCGTGAAGGTGACCTGCACGGCGGCGAGCGAAGCACCGGTGCTCGCCTGGAAGGGTTTGACGAACAGCGTCCAGACGTATTGTGGGCTCGAGATCGTCATCATGACGATCAGACCCAGCAGGAGTTGCAGCCAGCGTCGACGCGACTGGACTGGGCTCATTCATGCCTCCCGGTGCCTTTAAGATGATGACATCATCAGCACCACCCGGCGTCAATCATGCGCCGCAGCGCAGTTCAAGGCGCAGCGTCGCAGAACGCTGGCGGTTAGTCCCAGGAGTGCGCGGGCTGAGCGGCGCGAGCTTTCGCACGCTCGACCGGGTCTTCCTGACGGTCGACAACCGCGCCGACCCGGAGCCCGCCGGCGCGTCGGAAGTGTTTCGCGGCCAGACTCGGCGAGCCGCCGATGGGAGATAAGTAGCGGTGCGCGCGACGGATCGGGACGAAACAACCCTGTGCCTTGCACTCGCCGCACAGGAGAGCCCGCCTACATCGTTGTCGAAAAAGCTTGTCCACGACGCGGCGGGCGCGCGGCAGACTGCGCCCATTGGAACTCAGAGGATCGCCGTCTTCGTTCGCCTAGCGCCCGCGCTCGAGATACTGCTCGCCGCATCGGGCTGCCTCGGCGAACACGGGCCGGTCGGGACCTGACAAGTTCGCAACGAGCGGGCCGGGCCCACCAAGGCCGAGTTGATCGCTGCCCATTTGGGCGAGCCCCGGAAGGAAGCGGCCTGACATGTCGTGGATGTAGAGAGGTCCAATGACCACGCGCTTGGGCCTTCTCGCCGACTCCAGCGGATCGGCCCCAATCCGTTCACGAGGCTGACACGGCAAGAAACCAGCACGGGTGGAACGCGGTTTTAGATTAGTGCGGCTGGTGCCCCTGCCAAGAACCGGATGCTTTCATTCGAAGTCGCACGTCACACCGCGACCTAACCGTGTCGATCGCCGTCGGTTAGCCTAAACGTGGCCCGATCGATCGGGCCGATCAGACAAGCCTCGATCAAAGGCGGCCACGGTGAGGAAGACGCTCTTAGCGGCCATGCTGGCCGCAGCTTGGTCCGGATGCGCTTCCGCGCAGGCGCCAACCACAGTCTCAGACGGCACAGTTCGGGTCGGGCTAATCCTCGACATGTCCGGCGTCTATGCCGATGTGACTGGACCAGGCAGCGCCGCGGCCGCAACGATGGCGGTGGAGGATTTCGGCAAAACCGTGCTCGGCGTACCGATCGAAGTGGTTGTGGCTGATCACCAAAACAAGGCCGACATCGCTGCCGCGACTGCTCGGGAATGGTTCGACACCGGCCGCGTGGACGCAATCCTCGACGTGGCCGCGTCCGCCCCCGCTCTGGCGGTGGCCGAAATCGCAAGAGCCAAAAACCGGATTGCAGTGTTTAACGGACCCGGCGCCGTGCGGCTGAACAACGAGGCCTGCACGCCGGTGACCATACACTATGCTTACGACACTTACGCACTCGCCGGAGCCACAGGACTTGCCACGGTGAAGGCCGGTGGGACCTCTTGGTTCTTCATCGCGGCTGATTACACGTTCGGACAGGAGCTCGCTCGAGACGCGGCAACGGTGATCCAGGCTAACGGAGGCAGAGTGCTCGGTGAGGTGCGAGCGCCGCTCAACACAGCCGACTTCTCTTCATTCTTGCTGCAGGCGCAGGCCTCCGGCGCCAAGGTGATCGGCCTTGCCAATGCAGGTCGCGACACCACCAACGCCATCAAACAGGCCGCTGAGTTTGGCCTCACGGGCGGCGTGCAGCGACTTGCGGCGCTGCTCGCCTACATCAACGACGTTCATAGCCTCGGCCTTTCGGCAACACAGGGGATGCTGCTTACTTCCGGCTTCTATTGGGATCTCGACGATGGAACGCGGGCGTTCGCCAAACGCTTTCACGAGCGGACCGGCCGGATGCCGAACATGTCTCAGGCAGGCGTCTATTCGGCGGTGACGCACTACCTGAAGGCTGTGAAGGCGAGTGGGACAGACGCCACTGAAGCCGTGATGAAGGCGATGCGTGAAACGCCGGTCAATGACTTCTACGCGCATGACGGACGCATCCGCGAAGATGGCCGCATGGTCCACGACATGTACCTGTTCCAAGTAAAGACGCCCACCGAGTCCAAAGGCGAGTGGGACTTGTACAAGCGGGTCGCGACAATAGCGGGCGATCAGGCGTTTCAGCCGCTTTCGGCCTCACGCTGTCCTCTCGTGAAGCGATGAGGCTATCGAACAGCGCGTCGGAGACGATGTCCATCGACCCGCGTTCGTTCGGCCGGAGCGCGGCAGACTGACGCTCACGGACTGCCGCACTGACGTGCCGGCGGGGCATACTGAGCCACAGGCTGAGGCCCTCATCCCTGTAGAGGCGGTGGACCCTCCTGTGGTTCACCCGCCAACCTTTCCGGCGCAGCAGGATGTCGATCCGAACGTTACCGTAGCGCGCCCGGCTCTTGGCCAGATCGCAGATGCGCAGCCGCAGTGGCGCCTGATCGGGCTTGGTCAAGCGGTAGCGGACGCCCGACCGGCCGACGCCGAGCGCAGCGCAACCGCGCCGCTCACTCACCCCGTGTGCCTCATGAACCTGGTGCACGAGTTCGCGTCGCCGAGCAGGCGTCAGAGCTCTTTTGCGAACACGTCCTGCAAGATGTGCTTGTCGAGGCTCAGATCGGCCACGAGTTGCTTGAGCTTGCGGTTCTCGTCCTCAAGCTGCTTCAGCCGCCTTAGCTCGCCTGTGCCCAAGCCGCCGTAGAGCTTCTTCCAGCGTGAGACACGTCTGCTCGGAAATGCCCATCCGGCGCAGCACCTCAGCGACTGGCGTGCAGGTCTCGGCCTACTTCAGCGCGATGGCGATCTGCTCCTCGGTGAACCTGCTCTTCTTCACCACTCTGCTCCTCCCGTCAGGGTCTCACAAAACCGAAAAACTTGCAGTCATGCCGGACTGATCCGTCCGCATCGAAGTTGTCCGTCCTGAGGTATGGCCTGCGGGCCAGGGTGAAGACGGACAGATGGGAGCGAAGCGGCACAAGACGGAGGATGTGATCGCCGAGCTGCGGCAGGCGGACGTGTTGATCGCGAAGGGCCAGAGCGTGGCCGATGTGATCCGCTCCCTCGGTGTGACCGAGGTAACGTACTATCGCTGGCGCAAGGAGTTCGGCGGCCTGAAGGCGGATCAGGTCCGGCGGGTGAAAGATCTGGAGGTCGAGAACCAGCGGCTGCGCAAGGCGATTGCCGATCTGACGCTGGACAAGCTGATCCTGCAGGATGCGGCTCGAGGAAACTTCTAAGCCCCGCGCGCCGACGAGCGTGTGTCGAGCACTTCGTGCAGATGATGAAGGTGTCCGAGCGCCGGGCCTGCCGGGCAGCTCGGATAGCATCGCTCGACACAGCGCAAGGCGCCGCGGGGAGAAACGACGAGGCCGCGCTGACAGCCGATCTCGTCGAGCTGGCGGAGCGGTATGGCCGCTACGGCTATCGGAAGATCAGCGCCTTGCTGAAGGCGGCCGGCTGGCTAGTCAACGACAAGCGGGTCGATCGGATCTGGCGACGCGAGGGGCTGAAGGTCCCGGCTCGACAGCCCACGCGCGGCCGCATCTGGGACTGGGATGGATCGTCCCTGCGATTGCGGGCGGAGCACCGCGATCACGTCTGGTCTTACGACTTCGTCGAGGCGCGCACGCACGAGGGGCGCCGGTTCCGGATGCTCAACGTGGTCGATGACTCTACGCGCTAGTGCTTGGCGATCCGGGTCGCGCGCAAGCTCAAGGCGGCGGACGTCATCGACGTGCTGTCCGACTTGTTCATCCTGCGCGGTGTGCCCCGCCACATCCGCTCGGACAACGGACCAGAGTTCGTCGCCAAGTCGGTGCAGGCCTGGATCACCGGCGTCGGCGCCCAAACAGCCTACATCGCTCCCGGATCACCGTGGGAGAACGGCTACGTCGAGAGCTTCAACGCTCGCCTGAGAGATGAATTTCTGAACGGCGAGATCTTCTACACGCACAAGGAGGCGCAGATCGTGATCGAAAGTTGGCGACGACACTACAACGGTGTGCACCCGCACGCTTCGCTCGGCTACCGCCCGCCAGCCCCGGAGGTGTTCGTGCCCGCCTCATCCGCTTGGCCGGGTGCGCTCACCCGACCGGCTGGGCCAAACTACCCGTGGAGCAGAGGCCGACCCTGCACTAACTTTGAACCCGGACCACCCCGTGGGGGCCAATCAACCGCCGGTCCGGTTCGGGGCACACCATCGACGCGATGCCGCTGAGCGCCGCAATCTGTGAGCCCACGCGCGGCGCCGTTCTCAGGGTTGGGGCGTGCCAGGTCCGGGGCTACGCGGTTGCGGGTGACCGGGCCGTCATCCGCGTCGATGTCTCAGGGGATGGCGGGCGGACCTGAATCCAGGCAGCTCGCGAGCACGAGCCCGAAGCGCCGTTCGCCTGGACCTTCTGGACCGCCGAGCTCGACTTGCCGCCGGGGGAGCACGACCTCGCCGTCCGGGCCTGGGACTCAGCCGGCCAGACCCAGCCGGCGCTGCCCGACCACGTCTGGAATCACAAGGGCTACCTGTGCACCTGCTGGCACCGGGTGCGCGTGCGCGTCAGCTGACCAAACAGGCTCCCGGCTTCTACAGGCCGCGTAGGCCAACCGTCCGCCGGCCAGCCTCGTCGACAGCGCGATCGTCGCGACCGCCTCACCGGACTGCCCGGTCTACCCAGACGAGTCATCCCGCCCCTATCGCAGGGTCGGCGACTCGCCAGGTTTCAGGTGAGGGTCTCCCCCATCCGGGCCGCCCAGGGAGACGTGATCGTTCAGGCGTCCGAGATGTTCGAAGACGTGCTGGAAGGCCTCCGTGACAGCCTGCTCGAAGGAGCCGTCGCCCTTTCCCTGTGCGGCCCTGAGGGCACTAAGCAAAGCCCGGTGCTTTTCGGTATCCTCGGACATGTCATCCTCCCGGCCAGCGTGAACGCCGGCTCGGCAAGCCAATCGCCATGAGAGACCCCGGTTCCTGCGCATCGCCGATCCCGGATCCGCCGGGTGATACCGCGGACGCGTCGGATCGCTGCGCGATGCCACGCACGGTTGACCGTCCCGTCGTAAGCTCACGGCCAGCGCACCCGCCGTCCACGGCCGGGAACGGGGGCCTGCCCGCCGGGATGACGGCTCGGCCCGCTCGCTGATCGGAGAACCGCTGCCGATGCCGAACCGAATCCAGGCGGCCATCCGCGCCGCTGCCGAAGCCGGCGTCGGCCTGTGGGCGGCCTGTAACCGGCTGCGCCTGCCGGGGACGGACAATCCCTTCGTGGTAGGCGTGCACAAACCGATGCGCGCGGAGCTGACGCTGGAGCACCTGCCCGTCGCTGGGTCGATCCCGCTCGGCCTCAATGGCCTTTACCTCAAGATGGGGGCCAACCCCGCACGCGCCGCGACGCGGGGCCACGACTGGTTCCTCGGCGACGGCATGGTGCACGGCCTCGCGATCGAGGCCGGCAAGGCGCTGTGGTACCGGAACCGCTGGATCAATTCGCGCATGGCCGCCGCAGCGCTCAAGCGCCCCGCCGCGCCCGGGCCGCGGCGGGGCGGCAACGACACCGTCAACACCAACGTCGTCGAGATCGGCGGCCGGGTCTTCGCCGTCGTGGAGGCCGGCAGCTTCCCCGTCGAACTGGCGCGGAGCCTCGAGACGCAGCGCTACAACCCGTTCGACGGCACCCTGGCGGGTTCGTTCAGTGGACATCCGCATCGCGATCCAGAGACCGGCGAGACCCATGCCATCGCGTACGACGGCCGCGTCTGGGACAGCGTTCGCCATGTTGTCGTCGCGCCGACCGGTCAGGTCGTGCGGGACGTGCCGATCCCGGTCGCGCATGGCCCCTGCATCCATGACTGCGCGTTCACGGCGCGCTTCGTGATCGTGCTCGATCTGCCCGTCACGTTCTCGTTCCGGGCCCTGCTCGCCGGTTACCGCTTCCCGTTCCGATGGAACGCCCACCACAGGGCCCGTGTGGGTCTCCTCCCCCGGCAAGGCGACGGCGCCGACATCCTCTGGTGCGATGTCGATCCCTGCTTCGTGTTCCACGTCGCCAACGCCTACGAGGACGCGGACGGGCGGGTGATCCTCGACGTGATCGCCTACGCGACGGTATTCACGGCCGTCGGAGGCGGGCTCGACGATCCGGGTCGGCTCGAACGCTGGACGGTCGATCCCACGATAGCGCGCGTCGAGCGGCGGGTGCTCGACCCCGCGGCGCAGGAGTTCCCCCGCATCGACGAGCGGCGGCTCGGGCAGCGCCACCGCTACCTTTACACGGTGAGCGTCCCGGCCGACGGCAACACGCAGCTCGCCGGTGCGACGCAGCTCTACAAGCACGACGTGGAGACTGGCGAGCGCCACATCCACGAATTCGGTCCCGACCGCATCCCCGGGGAGTTCGTCTTCGTGCCGGCGCATACCGAGGCCGATGAGGACGAAGGCTGGCTCGTCGGCTTCGTCATCGACACCGCGCGCGACACGACGGAGTTCGCCGTTCTCGACGCGCGGACGTTCGAGGCTCCACCCGTCGCCACGGTTCGCCTCGGGCACCGGATCCCGCCGGGCTTTCACGGCAACTGGTTCCCGGCGCGCGCACCCACTGGAACGGCCTAATCCGGCGCCGACGCGGACGCATGACGGTCGGACCGTCGTCGGGGCGACCACGCACCCGAACCGGTACGGACGGTCCATCAGGACCAACCCATGCGGGTCTGCCTCAGCTCGGAGCGGTCCATCCGATCACCGCCGTCATGGGATCGCCGGGACCTTCCTCGGGTTTGAGGACACGGCCATCGATACGGGCGAAGCCAGCGCGTTGAAGGTACAGACCGACGAGCTGGGCATGCCCTGCGCCGTCGAGAGCATTCCAGATGGCGACCGCCTTGGTCGGGAAGCACCGGTTGGAGAAGCTGATCACCACTGGTGCGCCGGGACGCAGCACGCGCGCGACCTCGGACAGGACGGCCCCTGGTCGCTGCAGATACTGCACCGAGACGCACATCAAAGCGGCGTCGATGCTCGCAGTCTCGAGGGGCAGGTTCGTCTCCGCGTTGAGATCCTGCACGAAGTGTCGGGTCAGCCGCGGGTTGGCGGCGAGTTCCGCTGCATTCAATCCGTGGCCGATGACGCGCGCGTAGGCGACCTCGTCCGGGAGGTGGCTGACCCAGCTCGACATGAGGTCGAGGACGATACCGCCCTCGGGAACGACCGTTCTGTACAGATCGGTGACGGCGGCGATCGCAGCGGCGTCGATGTGCGTGACGAAACGCGGTTGCGCGTAGAAGAGTGAGTCTGGCGCACAATCAGGCTTCGCGAACGCCTCGGGCGGAAAGTCCGGCAGAACCTGCGTTGTCATCGGTGTCGCCTTCGTATCGGATCCAGCGCTGCGGCGCTCATACACCTGCGCACTGGGGGCGAGCTCGAAGGCGCCCGGCTCCGCGCCGCGGTTGGCGCTCCCAACCCGGAAGGGCGCGCGCCGATTCCTTGTAGGCTCTCGACGAGCCGCAACTCGCGTCGGGCTCGCGCGGTCATGCGTCGGCGCGCGGGTGCTGCCATACGATAGTCCAGTCTCCCGGTTTGCGAGCCATCGCGGCCTGCGACTTAATCGACGGCTCCCCGGCCGCCGCTCAGCTGGTTTCCCACAGACGCAGCACTGGCTGGCCCTCATGCGGCTTGTCACGAGCGCCACGGATCCCGGCAGGTGGTAGTGATAGTTGATCGACCAAGGGCCTCCCGGAGCTTGCCGGCTGTCTCGACGCTGACGGCAACCGCCATCGTGGTGGCCGACATGATCGGCGTCGGGGTCTTCACCAGCTTGGGGTTCCAAGCCAAGGACATCACATCCGGCTTCGCTCTGGTGCTGCTGTGGGTCGTCGGTGGCGGCGTCGCGCTCTGCGGGGCGCTCTGCTACGCCGAGCTCGCCACGATGTTTCCCCGCTCCGGCGGCGAGTACAACTTCCTCTCGCGCATGTACGGCCCGGCGGTCGGGTTCATGGCAGGCTGGCTCTCGGCCACCGTCGGGTTCGCCGCGCCGGTGGCGCTCGCGGCTATGGCGTTCGGGCAGTACGCCGAGGCTGTACTGCCCGGGTTTCCTGCACTTCCGCTCGGCCTCGCAGTGATCTGGACGGTCTCGGCCGTTCACCTGCGCGGCCTGCGCCACAGCAGCGTGTTTCAGGTCGTCTTCACGCTGCTGAAGCTCGCACTGATCGTCGGCTTTGTCGGGGTGGGCTTTGCCCGAGGCAGTAGCCAGCCGATCAGCTTCGTCCCCAGCGCCCACGACCTCACGCAGATCGTCAGCCCCGGCTTCGCGGTCAGCCTCGTCTTCGTGATGTACGCCTACTCAGGCTGGAACGCCGCGACGTACATCGTCGGCGAGCTCCGCGATCCGCAGCGCAGCCTGCCGCGGGCGTTGCTCGCCGGGACGGGCTTTGTGCTGGTGCTCTACATCGCGCTGAACGCGGCGTTCCTCTACACGACGCCGCTGACGGAACTCGCCGGCCAAGTCGAGATCGCCCTGATCGCAGGACGGCATGTCTTCGGTGAGGTGGGTGGTCGCCTCGTAGGAATTCTGATCTGCGCCGGCCTGATCCCGACGATCAGCGCGATGATGTGGATCGGTCCACGCGTGACGGTGGCGATGGGCGAGGATGTCGTGCCTCTGCGCATATTCGCGCGCCACTCCCACGACGACGTACCGACCGCCGCAATCCTGCTCCAATGCGGCGTCGCCAGCCTCCTGCTCCTGACGCAGAGTTTCGAGGCGGTGCTTGAGTTCGTCCAGTTCGGCCTGATCGCCTGCTCATTTTTGACCGTGCTCGGCCTGATCAAGCTCCGAATCACGCGGCCCGACCTGCCGCGACCGTGCCGGACCTGGGGCTATCCGTACACGCCGCTGATCTTCCTCGCGGTGACTCTATTCATGATGGTCTATCTCGTGGCGGTGAGACCCTTCCAGGCCCTTGCCGGTTTGCTCATGATGCTGGTCGGCCTCGTGTTGTACGCGGTCGCGACGGTGCAGACACGGCGCAAAGCCTGACGGCTACGTCCCCGCGATGTGAGCACCGAGCCCTAGCCGGCGTCGGATTTGCTACCGCGTAGCACGTCGAGCCGATACTCCGCCGTCCTCGACTGCTTCACGACCGTCGCAAAGTTCCGAGCACCCGCGATGAAGCCCTCGGCCGCCTCATCGCCGGAGAGTGGGTAGTGGGTCACCCCAAGCCAGTGGACCAGCACGATATCGGCTTCAAGTAGCAGAGCGGCTTCGACACGTGCGACCAGACGCGCGAGATCAGCGCGATCAAGATAGTACGCCACCTCCGAGATCAGGATAAGGTCGAACCGTCCGACTGACCAAGCGCCAGGGACGGCAGCCAGCATGAAGCGCGCATTCGGGCAATCGGCGCATCGCGCACGAGCCGACTCCAAAACGGACGGCACCACGTCGAGGCCGATCAGCGTGTCGCAGCGGGGGGCAGAGCTGATGCGTGAACACGCCGATCGAGCAGCCAATATCCAGTGCGGATGCGTAGTGGGCGCGCGGCAGGGCAGCCAGCGTCGCCGCGTACTTGTCGCGCTCGTACGGGCTCGTGGCGAAGCGCCACGGATCCGCTTCAGTCGCGTACATGCCCTTGAAGTAATCTTGATCGAGGGTCTTCGTTCGACGGCCGGTCGGAGCGTCGGTGGGCCTGTCGGAAGTCGTCTCCAAGCCTGCGGCTCCTCTGCTCCCGATCAACGTACTCGTGGCGGCAACGGCTCCGGACTGGAGCAGAAGACGGCGTGAGACGGGCTCGCGAACACGCACGATACACCTCAGGGAGCCACCTACTGCACGATTGGGGAACAGCACGTAGTCGGGACAGTTCCGAGCACAGGCGCCGGCGATGTTGCGGGGATACGCATTTGCGCTGGGGCTGTCGCCCGCTCTGATTTCGGTGCGGCTGAGAGTGACCTTCAGCTAGCCCACACGACAGAGACGCCCATATGAGCCATCGCGCGGCACAGAATCTGACCGGTAGCGTCCGCTTACAGGATGCCGTCGCGGCCAGCTGAATGTCTCAATTGGGCGCAAAGCCGTACGTCCGGTTTTGATCGACATTACGAATTCCTCCCAGCGCATCTACGCCTGTATGCTCCGCAATTATTGTGAAGCGTTCCCACACGTGGTGCGAGTGTCAGGCCGGCAACGGGCAACGGCAGGGAGCACCGCCGCTTCGATTTCTAACACTGCGTGCACCTCGCGATCCTCCGCGAGATGCGCTCTCTCGGGATGCAGCTCAGCGGTCACGGCACGGTCCTGGCCAAATCCTCCCTGGCATGCGCCAAAGCTTACGTGGCCTGGGCAGGGAACCTGAATTTCATGCCGGACCGGATCGCGCTGCTCGCCCTCGACGACGCGCGCGAGTGGCAGATGGACTGGCAGACGTCGCCGGAGAATCTGCCGCGCTTCTACATGGTGCTGAACGTGCGCGACGTCGTCGAGGATGTTAGCCGACGCTATCACGCTTCTCCAGGCTGACTATTACCGTCAAATTGAATTTGAGGCGCGTCCTGCGGGACGCGCCTTTTTTACTTCTCTTCGGCGTCTCCGTCCCCTGCATCCTCATCATCTTCGAGTGTGCCATGCAGAGCCAACACACTGTAACCTCGAACCTCACCGCGAACGAGAAGCAGCTCTACATCGACGATAAAGCCCACCAAGAATGGATTGCCTCTACCTGCTACCATCTTCTGTTTGATTTCAGGGTCATCGATAAAGACGGGAAGCGGCTTCTTGCTAATTGTTTCAATAATGACTTTACCACTAGTTTTGTTCGGCCTGCCTTTTGTCGCCGTGCACCAGTACATTAGCCGCTTATTGAATCGCCTTTGCTCCGGCTCTTTCATAATTTCGATCTGACGAACAGCTTGATTTTGTATCGCGTTGGCTTCCTGAGAATTCACGTTGACTGTAATGTTCTGCGTAGCACCGTCGGTCGCCTGGAACATCAAAACCGCGCCGGCTTCTTTCGCGGTTGGTTCAAGGATTTGCTTGAAATCCTTCAAATCTTTAGTTGATACATCCTCTGGCGGCTTCTTGCCGCCTAAAAGAGCATCAAACCCTGTTTTCAGATAATCAGCGAAGCCAATAACTTTTTTTGAATCCTCGGCGTATGGCGCCACGCTTTTTACAACGGCACCTAACTCCTGAACGTAGGGTGCGAGTTCAGTTATATAGCTGCCTCTACGGAGCTCAGTGCCATATAACTCAGCTTCTGACCGGGCGTTTACATCATCAAAACTGACGGCATACTTCTGATATTGTCTCACTGTAGCGTTCAGACTGCTTGTCAGATCCGCGACCTCGAGTGGTTTTTTATTGTCGAATTTCAAGGTCAGTTTGGGAGCGTCGCTCACTTCGGCTGTCCTAACCCTCGATCTGGCGCACGGATGGTGTTCCGTTCGTGTTGCGCGGACCAGCCTACGCGGGGTTGTAACCCATTGTAAAACCACAACCCGTGTTGCGGCGCATCGCAAGCCCTAGGGAGCATGTTGCGGGCAATGAAAAACCCGCCAAGTCATTGACTGGGCGGGTTAAATCTATGGTGAGCGCGCTGGGACTCGAACCCAGGACCTACAGATTAAAAGTCCGTTGCTCTACCAGCTGAGCTACGCGCTCGCGTCCCGCAGCCGCCTTCAGCGGCCGCCCGGGAACGGCGTGTTCGCAATAGGTGAGCTGAACCGGAGGGTCAACACAGCGCGTCGGCCCCGCCTCAGGAAGCGTCACCCCGCGCGCGCTCCACGATCGCCCGGGCCTCATCGAAGGCAGCATTGGCATCGAGGTCGGTGGTGTCGAGCCGCACCGCGTCCTCGGCCATCCGGAGCGGCGCCGCGGTCCGCGAGGCGTCGCGGGCGTCGCGGGCCTCGATATCGGCAAGGATCGCCGCGAAGGTCACCGCCTCGCCGCGACCTTCCAGCTCCCGGTGGCGGCGACGGGCCCGCTCCTCCGACGACGCGGTGATGAACAGCTTCACGCCCGCCTCGGGGCAGACGACCGTGCCGATGTCGCGGCCGTCAAGCACGGCGCCCTGCGGGTCCGCCGCGAAGCGGCGCTGCCACGCGAGCAGGCCGGCGCGCACATCCGGCACCGCGGAGACGCGGGACGCCGCCTCGCCCATCGCGCGCTCGCGCAGCCGCGGGTCGTCGAGCTTCTCCGGATCCAGGTCGCGGGCGGCCTCGGAAGCGGCGGCATGATCCTCGAGCGACAGCCCGGCATCGATCAGCGCCAGCGCCACGGCGCGGTAGAGGAGACCGGTGTCGAGATGCGGCAGGCCGTAATGGTCGGCCAGTCGCTTGGCGAGCGTGCCCTTGCCGGAAGCGGCCGGACCATCGATGGCGATCACGAACGGCATGTGCATCAGGCCCCGATCCGCCCGCCGAGGGCCTGCATGGTCGGCAGGAAGCTCGGGAAGCTCGTGGCGATCATCGCCCCGTCATCCACCGTGACCGGCTCGCGCGTGGCGAGCCCCATCACGAGGAACGCCATGGCGATGCGGTGGTCGAGATGGGTCGCCACCGTGCCGCCGCCGCTGGCCGCCGTGCCGTCGCCCTCCACCACGAGGTCGTCGCCCTCCACCGTGTGGCGGACGCCGTTGACCGCCAGCCCCGCGGCCACCGCCGCCAAGCGGTCGGATTCCTTGACGCGCAGTTCGTGCAGGCCGTTCATCCGCGTCCGGCCCTCCGCGAAGCTCGCCGCCACCGCCAGGACCGGGTACTCGTCGATCATTGCGGGCGCGCGCTCGGCTGGAACGTCGACGCCCCTCAGGCGGCTCGCCCGCACCCGCAGGTCCGCCACGGTCTCGCCGCCCTCCTCCCGCTCGGCCACGCGCTCGATCTCCGCACCCATCTCAAGGAGCGTGGTGATCAGACCGGTCCGCAGTGGGTTCATCATCACCCCCTCGATCACGACGTCGGAGCCAGGGACGATCAGGGCCGCCACCAGCGGGAACGCGGCCGAGGACGGATCGGCCGGCACCACCACCTCGGTGCCGCGCAGGGCCGGCTGTCCGGTGAGCGCGACCCGGCGGCCATAACCACCGGACCCGTGGGGCTCGACGCTGACCGCGGCGCCGAAGAGGCGCAGCATCCGCTCCGTGTGATCACGGGTCGCCGCCGCCTCGATCACGGTCGTGGTGCCCGGCGCGTTGAGGCCGGCGAGCAGCACCGCCGACTTGATCTGCGCCGAGGCCGCCGGCGTCTCGTAGGTGATCGGGATCGCCTCCCTGAGGCCGCGCAGGGTCAGCGGCACGCGTCCACCCGGGGCCTCGGCCAGAACCTGGGCGCCCATCTGGGTGAGCGGGTCCAGGATCCGGCGCATGGGCCGCGAGCGCAGGGAAGCATCGCCATCGAAGGTCGCGGTGACCGGCTGGCCGCCGACCACGCCCATCATCAGCCGCGAGCCCGTTCCGGCATTGCCGAAATCGAGCACCGCGGCCGGATCGCCCAGGCCGCCGATGCCGACGCCGCGCACCCGCCAGCGTCCCTCGCCGAGCCGTTCCACACCGGCCCCGAGCGCCTTCGCGGCGGCGGCGGTGCGCAGCACGTCGTCCCCTTCGAGCAGCCCCTCGACCCGGGTCTCGCCTTCGCTGAGGAGACCGAGGATCATAGCCCGATGGGAGATCGACTTGTCACCGGGCGGACGCAGGCGCCCCCGGAGGGCCGTTCCCGGCACGGCGGTGAGGGGCTCTGGAGGCGAATCGTGCGACACGGGACGTCCGTTCGGGCTCTGCGGGTGGGCCGGGATCCGGCGCGTCGCGCGGCTTCGCCGCGGCGCTGCAATCGGACCGTGAATGCGCCGCGCGGTTAACACGCGTGATGCCCCGCGTCATCCGGGGCCTTAAGCGGAAACGGCCCGCGCGGCGACAGAGGTCTTCAGCTCGATTGACAGGGGCGACGCCCGCGACTAACGGGGCCCCTCCCCCGAGATAGCATTGACGACAGAGGTGTCCGCCCGTGGCCCGACCGGAACTTGGCTTGAAGCGCCAGTGCATGAGCTGCGGCGCGAAGTTCTACGACCTCGCCCGCGACCCCGCCGTCTGCCCGAAATGCGGCGTAGTCTATCAGGCGGCTGCCACCAGCCGTGTTTCCGCCCCGGCCCTGTCGCGGGCTCCGAACAACGACGACGAGGATGAGACGGACGAGAAGGGTCCGGAGATGGTCTCGCTCGATGAGGTTGAGGCCGCCGAGGACGAGGCGGATCCGACGCCGGAGGACGACACGGCCGAGGACGGGGACACGGCCGACGACGATACCTTCCTCGAAGAGGAGGATAGCGGCGACGACGATGTGTCCGACCTGATCGACGGCGACATCGAGAACGACGAGGAGAGCTGAGGCGGTGATCGCCTCCCCGACGAGACCCCGGAAAATCGCGAAAAAAGGGGTTGAGTCCGCGGCGTGAGCCGCCTATAGAACCGCCTCGCCGGACGCCAGACGGACCGGCGAGGTACCGCGGGACCCAAACTGCGGTGCAAAAAGTGGGGCCTTAGCTCAGCTGGGAGAGCGCTTCCATGGCATGGAAGAGGTCATCGGTTCGATCCCGTTAGGCTCCACCATTCATCTCTCGTTCGACGCGGCGGGGCCAGGCCTCCGCACGAGAGACAGGATGTCTCAGACTTCAAATCGTGGGTTTGTCGGCGGTCCTGATCTGTCGCTTTCGACCGGAAGCGTTCAGCGGGTCAGGTGCCCGAGCGGCAGGGCGGTCGTGTACTTCACCTGCCCCAGAGCGAAGCTTGAGCGGATGTTGGCGACGCCCGGGATCCGCGTGAGGTGGTCCAGCACGAGCTTCTGGTACTGGCCGAGATCCTCCACCACGACGCGCAACATGTAGTCGGCCTCGCCGCTCATCAGGTAGCATTCCATCACCTCCGGGCGGTTTCGCACCGCTTCGTCGAAGGCCCGGAGCGCCGCCTGGGTCTGCTTCTCCAGCGAGACGTGGACGAACACGTTGACCGCGAGCCCGAGGCTCAGCGGGTCGACCACCGCGACGCAGCCGCGGATGATGCCGGCCTCCTTCAGGTCGTTGACCCGGCGCCAACAGGGCGACGTCGAGAGGCCGACCTGCTCGGCCAGCTCCGCGATGCTGATCTCACTGTCCTGCTGGAGCCGTTCGAGGATGCGCAGGCTCGCGGCGTCGAGCGTTCCCGGAGCTTGAGCCATGCGCGTTCTCCGCCTGCCTTGGATCGATCATAGCGTCGGGCCGCACCACGCGGGCCGCGCCACATCGAGAACGATTTGCCGAAGAACCGTCACTCAGAGGTTGATTGATCCGCCATTCGGCGCAAGGAAGCAAATAATCGGTATGTCCCGCCTCCGGGATGCTCGTATGATCCGGCGCCACAGGGGAGGCCGCGCCGATGAACGCCATACCGCCGAAAGCCACCATCGCGCGGTCCGCCGAGGTCGATCACGACCCGGCCGAGACCCAGGACTGGCTCGCCGCGCTGGAATCGGTCTTCCGCACCGAGGGCGCGGCCCGGGCGCGGTTCATCCTCGACCGCCTGGAGCGGCGCTCGAAGGAGATCGGCATCCTCGATGAGGCCCTGCCCTACTCGCCCTACCGCAACACGATCGCGCTGGAGAAGCAGCCGCGCTACCCGGGCGACCTCGACATCGAGGAGCGCCTGACCTCGATCATGCGCTGGAACGCGCTCGCCATGGTGGTCCGCGCCAACATGGCCTACGGCGAGCTCGGTGGCCACGTGGCGAGCTACGCCTCGGCGGCGGAGCTGTTCGAGGTCGGGTTCAACCACTTCTTCAAGGGCGGCACGGACGGCGATCTCGTCTACTTCCAGCCGCACTCGGCGCCTGGCGTGTACGCGCGGGCCTTCCTGGAGGGACGGCTCTCCGAGGAGCAGCTGAAGCACTACCGCCAGGAGATCGCCGGCGACGGCCTCTGCTCTTACCCGCATCCCTGGCTGATGCCGGATTTCTGGCAGGTCCCCACCGGCTCCATGGGCATCGGCCCGATCCACGCGGTCTACCAGGCGCGGTTCATGCGCTACCTCGGCGACCGCGGCCTCGCCGACACCACCGGCCGGCATGTCTGGGGCGTGTTCGGCGACGGCGAGATGGACGAGCCCGAGTCGATCGGTGGCCTGGCGCTGGCGGCGCGCGAGAATCTCGACAACCTGACCTTCGTGATCAACTGCAACCTGCAGCGGCTCGACGGGCCGGTGCGCGGCAACGGGCAGATCATCCAGGAACTGGAGAGCCTGTTCCGGGGCGCCGGCTGGAACGTCATCAAGGTGCTGTGGGGCTCGGAGTGGGACGGGATATTCGCCCGCGACACCAACCACGCGCTGCTGCGGCGCTTCGCCGAGACGGTCGACGGCAAGTACCAGACGCTGGGCGCCAAGGACGGCGCCTACAACCTCGCGCACTTCTTCGGCGAGGATCCGGAGGTGCGCGAGCTCGTCGCCCACATGTCGGACGCCGATGTCGACCGGCTCAAGCGCGGCGGCCACGACTTCCGTAAGCTCTACGCGGCCTTCGCGGCCGCCAAGGCCACCAAGGGTCGACCGACGGTGATCCTGGCTAAGACCAAGAAGGGCTACGGCATGGGCGGCGCGGGCGAGTCGCGCATGACCGCCCACCAGGCCAAGAAGCTCGACGTCGACGCGCTGCGCGCCTTCCGCGACCGGTTCGCCCTGCCGCTGTCCGATGCCCAGGTAGAGGGTCTGGCCTTCTACAAGCCCGCCGAGGACGGCGCCGAGATGCGTTACCTGCGCGAGCGGCGCGAGATGCTGGGCGGCGTCCTGCCGGCCCGCCGCCGCACGGCGCCGACCATCGCGGTCCCGGCGCTCTCGACCTACGCGGGGTTCGCGCTCGAGGCCGGCGGCAAGGAGATGTCGACCACCACGGCGGTGGTGCGGCTGTTCGGCAACCTGCTGAAGCACAAGGATCTCGGGCCGCGCATCGTGCCGATCGTGGCCGACGAGGCGCGGACATTCGGCATGGCGAACCTGTTCCGGCAGGTCGGGATCTACGCGCCGCAGGGGCAGCTCTACGAGCCGGAGGATGCCGGCTCAATGCTCTACTACCGCGAGGCCCGGGACGGGCAGCTCCTCGAAGAGGGCATCACCGAGGCCGGGGCGATCTCGTCCTGGACGGCGGCGGCCACGTCCTACAGTGTCCACGGCCTGTCGATGCTGCCGTTCTACATCTACTACTCGATGTTCGGCTTCCAACGGGTCGGCGACCTGATCTGGGCGGCGGCGGACCAGCGCGCCCGCGGCTTCCTGATCGGCGCTACGGCGGGCCGCACCACCCTCGGGGGCGAAGGGCTGCAGCACCAGGACGGGTCGAGCCACATGCAGGCGGCCGCGATCCCGAACTGCCGGGCCTACGATCCGGCCTTCGCGTACGAGATGGCGGTGATCGTCGATCGGGGCGCCCGGGCGATGATGGAGGAGGGCGAGGACGCCTTCTACTATCTCACCGCGATGAACGAAAACTACGTCCAGCCATCAATGCCGCAGGGGGCGGAGGCCGGCATCCTGAAGGGCATGTACCGCCTGTCGGGACCGGAGGCCGGACAAGGAAGCGCCGCTGTGCGGCTCCTGGGCTCCGGGGCGATCCTGCCGGAGGTGATCGCGGCGGCGACGATGCTCGCGCAGGATTTCGGCGTCGCGGCCGAGGTGTTCAGCGTGACGAGCTTCAGCGAGCTGGCCCGCGATGCCCGCGAGGCCGAGCGGCAGGCGATGCTCAACCCGGAGGCCGAGGCGCCGGTCAGCCACGTGGCGGCGTTGCTGCCGGGCACGGCGCCCATCGTCGCGGCGAGCGACTACGTCCGGGCCTACCCGCAGCTGATCGCCTCCTACGTCGGCGCGCGCTTCGTCACTCTCGGCACCGACGGGTTCGGCCGCAGCGACACCCGAAGCGCGCTCCGCCGGTTCTTCGAGGTCGACCGGCAGCATGTCGTCATCGCGGCCCTGCACGCGCTCGCCGAGGCCGGCACGGTGCCGCGCGCCACAGTGGCGGACGCGCTCCACCGCTACGGCATCGCGGCGGACGCGCCCGCGCCGTGGACGATCTGAGGCAGGACGCCCCGTCGCGGGGACGCCGCTTGTCCCGCCCCTTCTCCGAACGCCCGACCCACGGAAATCCGCCCGCATGAGCGCCGCGCTGCAGATCGCCCTTCCGGATATCGGCGACTACCGGGACGTGCCGGTCATCGAGCTTCTGGTGAAGCCCGGCGACCGCCTCGCGGTGGACGACCTGATCCTGAGCATCGAGTCCGACAAGGCCACCATGGAGGTCCCCTCCCCGGTCGCCGGCATCGTGCGCGAATTATTGGTCGCGGTGGGCACGAAGGTGTCGGAAGGGACGCCGATCCTGACGGTGGAGCCTGTGGAGGGTAACAACCCAGATGCGACGCGCGACCTCCCTCCTCCCTCAGCGGGGGAGGATGGCCCTCGCGTGAGCGAGGGTCGGGAGAGCGGAGCGCCGACTCAGGATAAGGCCCTTGCCTCCACGCAGGCCGAGTCCGCTTCTGCACCCGCGCTCCCCTCTTCCGGGATTTCACCCCAGCCCGACATCCTTCGGGGACCACCCTCCCCCCAGAGGGGGGTGGGAAAATGAGCGTCTCGCCCGACCAGCCGATGGCCGCGACCCGCGGCGACGTGCATGCCAGCCCGTCCGTCCGCCAGCTCGCCCGCGAACTCGGCGTGAGCCTCGACGGCGTGCCGGCGACGGGGCCCAAGGGCCGGATCCTGCGCGAGGACGTGCACGCCTTCGTCAAGGCAGCCCTCAACGCACCAGCCCCGACGCCCGCGGCCGCCTCCGGCATCGGCGCCGGCCTCCCGCCGTGGCCGGAGGTGGACTTCGCCAAGTACGGGCCGGTGCGGCGCGAGCCGCTGTCGCGCATCCAGAGCCTCTCGGGGGCCAATCTCAGCCGCAACTGGCTGACAATCCCTCACGTGACCAACTTCGACCGGGCCGACGTCACCGAGATCGAGTCGTTCCGCGTCGGGCTCAACAAGGAGACGCGCACGCCGCCCGCCCGGGTCACCATGGTGGCCTTCCTGATCAAGGCGGCGGCCTCGGCGCTGCGCGCCTATCCGCGGTTCAATTCCTCCCTGGAGGGCGGCGACCTCGTGCTGAAGGACTATGTCCATGTCGGCTTCGCGGTGGACACGCCCAGGGGCCTGATGGTGCCGGTGGTGCGCGACTGCGACCGCAAGGGCCTCATCGAGATCGCCACCGAGATGGCCGCTATGGCCGAGAAGACCCGGGCCGGGACGCTGGCGGGCTCCGACATGCAGGGCGGCTGCTTCTCGGTCTCCTCGCTCGGCGGCATTGGGGGCGACGGCTTCACGCCGATCATCAACGCCCCCGAAGTCGCGATCCTGGGCGCCGCGCGCTCCCGGACGGAGGCCGTCTGGGACGGCAAAGCCTTCCAGCCGCGCCTGATCCTTCCCTTGAGCCTGTCCTGGGACCACCGTGTGGTCGATGGCGTCGCCGCCGCCCGCTTCCTCGGCCACGTGGCCTCGGTCCTGTCCGACCTGCGCCGCGCCCTGCTGTGACCGCACCCGCCATGCCCGAGACCCACGACATCCGCGTTCCCGATCTCAGTGATTACGCCGACGTGCCCGTCATCGAGATCCCGGTGGCACCCGGCCAAGTGGTCGCCAAGGACCAGACCCTGCTGGTGGTCGAGTCCGACAAGGCGACGCTGGACATCCCCTCCCCCGTCGCCGGCCGCTTGGTGGAGATGCTGGTCGGCCTGGGCGACAAGGTCTCGGCCGGCACGCTCGTCGCCCGTCTCGCAACCGGGGCGCCTGCGCCGGCGGCCGAGGCTCGGCCGGATGCCCCGGCGGCGGATCCGGAACCCCGGTCCGCGGCGGCCGAGACCCTGCCCCCTCCGGGCGAGGGCGGCGACGCGGCCTGCGACGTCCTGGTGATCGGCGGCGGCCCTGGCGGCTACGCGGCCGCCTTCCGCGCCGCCGATCTCGGCCGGCGGGTGGTCCTCGTCGAGCGCGACGCGACGCTCGGCGGGGTCTGTCTCAATGTCGGCTGCATCCCCTCCAAGGCGCTGCTCCACGTCGCCGCGGTGACCGAGGAAGCCACGCGCCTTGCCACGCACGGCATCAGCTTCGGTGCCCCGTCGGTGGACTTGGAGAAGCTCCGGAACTTCAAGGCCGGCACCGTCCGCCGCCTCACCGACGGGCTCGCCCAGATGGCGCGCCAGCGCAAGGTCGAGGTGGTCCGCGGCACCGCGCGCTTCACCGGACCGAACACGGTCTCGGTCGCGCTCCACGCGGGCGGCGAGCGCAACCTTCCCTTCACGCGCGCCATCGTGGCCGCGGGCTCGTCTCCGGTGGCGCTGCCGATGCTGCCGGAGGACCCGCGGATCGTGACCTCGACGGGCGCCCTGGAGCTGCCCTTCGTGCCGAAGCGGCTGCTGGTGATCGGCGGTGGCATCATCGGCCTGGAGATGGCGACCGTGTACAGCGCGCTGGGTGCCCGGGTCGACGTGGTCGAGCGCCTGCCCAACCTGCTGGAGGGCGTCGACCGCGATCTCGTGGCGGTGTGGACGAAGCGGAACGCGCACCGCTTCGACCGGGTCCTGACCGGCGCCGAGGTCGTGTCGGCCAGTGCGGGGCCTGACGGCATCACGGTCGTGCTGGCGGGCGAAGCCGAGCCGCAGACCTACGACCTCGTGCTCCAGGCGGCGGGCCGGCGCCCGAACGGGGCGAGCCTGGGCCTCGACGCGGCCGGGGTGTCGGTGGAGAACGGCTTCGTGTCCGTCGATGCGAAGATGCGGACCGGCGTGCCCCATATCTTCGCCATCGGCGACCTCGTCGGCCAGCCGATGCTCGCCCACAAGGCCGTGCATCAGGGCCATGTCGCCGCCGAGGTGGCGGCGGGGCACAAGGCCGGCTTCGACGCCGCCGTGATTCCGTCCGTGGCCTACACGGATCCGGAGATCGCCTGGGTGGGTCTGACCGAAACCGCCGCCAGGGCGGCCGGCCGGTCCGTGGAGGTGGCGCGCTTTCCCTGGGCGGCCTCGGGCCGAGCCATCGCCAACGGCGCGGATTACGGGTTGACCAAGCTGCTGTTCGACGCAGGGACCAAGCGCGTCGTCGGGGGCGCCATCGTCGGCCCGAGTGCGGGTGACATGCTCGGCGAGATCGCACTCGCGATCGAGATGGGCGCGGATGCGGCCGATATCGGCCGCACGATCCATCCGCACCCGACACTGGGCGAGACGATCGGCCTGACCGCCGAAGTCGCGCTCGGTCTCTGTACCGACCTCCCCGCCGCGGCGCGGCGGGCCTGAAGTTGTCATGACGGAGATCGCATCCGACATGTCCGGCGGCGACACGCGATCAGTGCCGACGCTACGCGGCCGTCTCGACCGACCGGCTTTTCCGAATTAGATCTCGCGCCCAGCCGTCAGGCTCGGCCTTGGTGATCGCTCCCTTCGCGGCGTCGGGCCAAGCCTCGCGTCTTCGGCCGCTCCGCTGGAGCCGGGACTTCGTTCGGGAGGATGCGTGTCGCGATGCCGTGGTGCTGTGGATGGCTGCCCCGACGATCGGCCTCGACTGGACTTCGGGCTGACCGCGGGCTCGCCTCGCAGCGGGACAGCTGGCCCCTTCCTGTCGTCCTGGTGTTCGCTCTGGCATTGCTGGCGGTGAACGTGCCGCGCGGTGCCCTGGCGCAAGCTGCGGTCGCCCGGGATCCGGAGCCCGGCTCACGCGACGCCGCACTGATCGAATCGCTGCGAAGCCGGATCCTGGCCGCCCACAGCGCGACCTTCGCCCTTGAGAGCTGGTGCGCGGACCACAATCTTGCTGCGGATCCACATCTCGTCGCCGAGCGCCTCCCGGGACCCGACAAGCCGCTCACCGCCGCGCAGCGGTCCCGGCTGGCGATCGGCCCGGACGAGCCTGTCCGGTACCGGCGGGTCCGGCTCGCCTGCGGGAACCGCGTCCTGTCGGAGGCGGACAACTGGTACGTCCCGGCCCGGCTGACGCCCGAGATGAACGCCGTCCTCGACGGCACCCGCACGCCCTTCGGCCGGGTGGTCCGAACCCTGGCGCCGGTGCGCAATACGGTCGCCGTGCGCGGCCCGAGCGCGGACGCGGTGCCCGAGCCCACCGACCCGCTGTTCGAGATCGACGCCGTGCTCTCCACCGGAGCCGGACAACCGTTCTGCGAGGTGGTGGAGACCTACTTGGGCAGTGCGCTGCCGCAAGCTTCGCGGTAAGCAGGCGCGTAAGGCGACGAACGGGAGGGACGGGATGCGTTTCGAAGTACGTCCGGGGATCCTGGCCGCGCTGGCGGCTGTCCTACTGGCCGGCTCGGCCCAGGCTGCCGATCCTTCGGGGACGTGGCTCACGGAGACAGGCACGTCGCGGGTCCGGATCGCGCCCTGCGGCGGCGGCTTCTGCGGCACGATCGTGAGCGCCCCCGGCAAGGGTCTGGACGCCAAGAACCCAGATCCGGCCCTGCGCGAGCGCAGCGTCGTCGGCATCCAGATCCTCAGCGCGCCGCAGGCCGACGGGGCCGGGTTCAGCGGCACGCTCTACAACCCGAACGACGGCAAGACCTATTCCGGCTCGCTCAAGCTGACCGGGCCCAGCACGCTGGAGGTGGCGGGCTGCGTGATGAGCGTCTTCTGCAAGCGGCAGACCTGGACCCGGGTCAAGTAAAGCTGGCGGGTCGGCAATCGGCGCTCATGGCCGTGGCGCTGCGGGCACGATCGCTGCGGCGATGAACTGCATCTGCGCCTGCCGATGGATTGCGCGGGTGTTGCTTCCGGCTGTCGGGACGGGCCCAGATCGTTGCTGTGACGATCGATGCGGATTCTATCCGCCGCGTCGCAACAACGCGGGATCAATCGCGCGCGATTCAAATTCTCCGGATCTGGACCCAACAAGGATTCCCATGATCCGCACCGTTTTCGCCGGTTTCCTGGCCCTCGCGTCCGTGGCTCCGGCCGCCGCCCAGACTGTCGACAGGCCTGTCGCCCCAGGTCCTCAATCGCCGGGGGTGGTGAGCCAACAGCCGAATTCGACCGGCAACGATCCGGCCGTCACCGTCTCGCCCACCGGCCGACCGGCCGATACGATCTCCACCGACTCGGCGGCGGCGGGCAATGCCGGCCAACCGTCGCGGGTGGCGCCGCAGGGCAGCGGCGGCAGCGGAGGCGGCAGCAAGTAAGCTGGGAACGGCCGTCCCGTCACGCGTTTCCAGCCCGCACCGGCAGCGGTGCGGGCTTATCGAACGCGAGGCTCAGGCGGCCTCGGTCAGCGCCTGCTCGACGGCGTCGAGGGCCGCTTCCGCGCCCGCGCCGTTGGGCCCACCGGCCTGGGCCATGTCGCGACGCCCGCCGCCGCCCTTGCCGCCCAGCGCCCCGGCGCCGGCGCGCACGAGGCCGACCGCGTCGTAGCGCTCGGTCAGGTCTTCAGTGACGCCGACCACCAGCCCCGCCTTGCCGTCCGGTCCCACGCCGACGACCGCCACGACGCCGGAGCCCAAACGCTTCTTCTCCTCGTCGACGATCGGCTTGAGGTCGCGCATGTCGAGGCCCTCGACCACCGAGCGTCGGAAGGCGACGCCGCCGACCTCGGATTGCCGCGCACCGGAGCCCGGCCCCGCCTCGCCGCCCATGGCCAGCTTGCGGCGGGTGTCGGCAAGTTCGCGCTCCAGGCGCCGCCGGTCCTCCATCAGTGCGGTCAGGCGATCAGGCGCCTCGGTGACGGGCGCCTTGAGGATGCCGGCCAGCGCAGCCAGCGTCCGCGCCTCCTCGGCCCGGTGGTGCCGCGCCGCGTCCGCCGTCAGCGCCTCGATGCGGCGCACCCCGGCGCCCACCGCGCTCTCCGCCACGATGGTGATCGCACCGATGTCGCCGGTGCGCGCCGCGTGTGTGCCGCCGCAGAGCTCCACGGAGAATTTCTTCGGCCGGCCCTGACCGACCTCGCCGTCGACGGGCAGGCCCATGGAGACGACCCGCACCTCGTCGCCGTACTTCTCGCCGAACAGGGCCCGCGCGCCGGACGCGATGGCGTCGTCCACCGCCATCAGTTTGGTGACGACGGGTGCGTTCTGGAGAAGCACCGCGTTGGCGATGTCCTCAACGCGGGCGAGTTCCTCCGCCTCGATCGGCTTCGGATGGCTGATGTCGAAGCGCAGGCGCTCGGGGCTCACCAGCGAGCCCTTCTGGGCCACGTGATCGCCCAGTACCTGCCGCAGGGCCTCGTGCAGGAGGTGGGTGGCCGAGTGGTTGGCGCGGATCGCCCGGCGGCGGGCGTGGTCGACCTTCAGCTCTACCGGCTGCTCAAGGCTCAGGCTCCCCTCCTCCACCGTGACATGGTGGACGAAGACGTCGCCAAGCTTCTTCTGGGTGTCGGTGACGCGTGCCCGCAGACCCGGCGCCACGATCAGGCCGGAATCGCCGACCTGACCGCCCGATTCCCCGTAGAACGGCGTCTGGTTGACGAGGACGAGGCCGGTCTGGCCTGCCTCCAGGCTCTGCGCCTCGGCGCCCTCGCGCAGCAGCGCTGTGACGATGCCCTCGGCGGTCTCGGTCTCGTAGCCCAGGAACTCGGTGGCGCCGACGCGCTCGCGCAGGCCGAACCACACCGTCTCGGTGGCCGCCTCGCCCGAGCCCTTCCAGGCCTCGCGGGCCGCCTGCTTCTGGCGCTGCATCGCCGCCGCGAAGGCGTCGGTGTCGACGCCGACGCCGCGGGCCTTGAGGGCGTCCTGCGTCAGGTCGAGGGGGAAGCCGTAGGTGTCGTAGAGCGTGAAGGCGGTCTCGCCGGAGAGCTTGTCGCCTTCCCGGAGGTCGCGGCTCTCGGCGTCGAGGATCGACAGGCCGCGCTCCAGGGTCCGGCGGAAGCGGGTCTCCTCCAGCTTCAGCGTCTCGGCGATCAGGCTCTCCGCCCGCATCAGCTCGGGATAAGCCTGACCCATCTCGCGGACCAGGGTCGGCACGAGACGGTACATGGTCGGCTCATGGGCACCGAGGATCTCGGCGTGGCGCATGGCCCGGCGCATGATGCGGCGCAGCACGTAGCCGCGGCCCTCGTTGCCCGGCAGCACGCCGTCGGCCACCAGGAAGGAGGCGGCGCGCAGGTGGTCGGCGATCACCCGGTAGGAGGCGAGTGTCCCGGGCTCCGGCGCCCGCGAGACCGCGTGGGCCACGGCGTCGATCAGGGCACGGAACAGGTCGGTGTCGTAGTTCGAGTGCACGCCCTGGAGGATCGCCGCCATGCGCTCAAGGCCCATGCCGGTGTCGATCGACGGTCGCGGCAGCGGGTTGCGCGACCCCGGCTCCAGCTGCTCGTACTGCATGAACACGAGGTTCCAGAATTCCAGGAACCGGTCGCCGTCCTCGTCGGGAGAGCCGGGCGGGCCGCCCTGCAGGGCCGGACCCTGGTCGATGAAGATCTCGGAACATGGTCCGCACGGGCCGGTATCGCCCATCTGCCAGAAATTGTCGGACGTCCCGATCCGGATGATCTTCCCGTCCGGCAGGCCGGCGATCTTCCTCCACAGCCCGGCAGCCTCGTCGTCGTCGGCGTAGACGGTCACGAGGAGGTTGTCGGGCTTGAGGCCGAACTCCTTGGTGATCAGCGTCCAGGCCAGCTCGATGGCGCGGTCCTTGAAGTAGTCGCCGAACGAGAAGTTGCCGAGCATCTCGAAGAACGTGTGGTGGCGCGCCGTGTAGCCGACATTGTCGAGGTCGTTGTGCTTGCCGCCGGCCCGCACGCATTTCTGCGCGGTCGTAGCCCGATCGTAGGCGCGCCGTTCCATCCCGGTGAAGACGTTCTTGAACTGCACCATGCCGGCGTTCGTGAACATCAGCGTCGGATCGTTCTTCGGCACGAGGCTCGACGAGGGCACGACCTCGTGCCCGGCCTTGGCGAAGTAGTCGAGGAAGGTCGACCGGATCTCGTTGACGCCGCTCATCAGGGCTGACTCTGGCAGGACACAGGGAAACCGGGCCGCCGCGCGCCACGCGCGCAGGACCCGCTTGGCGCCCTCTTAAGGAGGGATCCCGCGCGAGTCACGGTCGCCCTGCCGCGAAATCTCCTTCGGACGCCGCATCTCGGCCACAAGCGCGGCCGTGTTGTCGCCACATCTGTCAAGCGATGGTGTGTCCGTAGCGCCGCAGCGGCGTGTGGAGAGTCGGGATAACGATGCAGGGCCGCACGGTCGGATCGCCGAGGACTATCACCGGCAAGCAGGGCCATTTCGGCGCCGGCCGCGCCGACGTGATCGCCGCGCAACCCATGCTGGGTCGCGCCCATGGCAGCCGCCCCGCGCTGTTTCGCTCCCTGCTCACCGTCTCGCTGATCGCCGGCGGCCTCAGCGCCGCCCTGATCGGGTCGGGCGTCGATCTCGGCAAGGTCGGGCTCTCTCCGGCGGTCTCGACCGCGGAGGCCGCCACCGAGCTGCCGATGCCGCGGCCGCGGATCCACACCGTCGCCCTGGCCACCGGCCTTGAGCAGACGCCCCTGCGCGCCGCCTCCAGTTTTGCCGCCGTTCACGACCTCGATACCGACATCGGCTCGAACACGGTGGACCGCGTCTCGTACGATTTCCTGCTCTCCGAGAGCGCCGTCGGCGATCCGAACGACATCCTTGAATTCGGCCCGATGAAGATCCGGCGCCACCTCGTGCAGACGATCGTGCGGGCCGCTCAGGCCGTGCAGACCGATCCGGTGCTGCTGATGGCGGTGGCCGACAAGGAATCGAGCTTCGTGACCGCGGTGCAGGCCAAGACCTCCTCGGCCACCGGCCTCTACCAGTTCATCGAGCGTACCTGGCTCGGCGTGGTGCGGGACTTCGGCGCCAAGTACGGGCTTGAGAAGGACGCCGCTCTCATCACGGCCGACGCCAACGACCGGCCGGTGATCACCGACCAGGCCGAGCGCGCCCGGGTGTTGGAACTGCGCCGCGACCCCTATCTCTCGGCGCTGATGGCCGGCGAGATGCTGAAGCGCGACGCGGCCCGCATCGCCCTGCGCATCGGCCGCGAGCTCACGCTGGGCGAGGTCTACCTCGCCCACTTCCTCGGGCCGGACGATGCGGAAGAGTTCCTCGCCAACGTCGTGAACAAGCCGGCGGCGGCCGCCGCCGCCCTGCTCCCGGGTCCGGCCAGGGCCAACCGCTCGATCTTCTTCGCCGCCGGGCGCTTCGTCGGGCGCGGCCGTCACCGCAAGCCCCTGAGCCTGTCGGTGGCCGAGGTCCACGAGAAGTTCGAGGCGATGATGAGCACCCGCGGATCGCGCTATCAGAACGTCCGGGCAGTCTCCGGCATCATGGCCTACGCGGACGCCGAAGCCGGCCTCGCCACACAGTAACCCCTCTGCGAGACGCTGCGGGATTCGAAATGTCCCGCGCAACCAGCGGCGGATTGCCGACTTTCCTCCCCAGGCGCCGCATCCTGGACTGGCATGAACGTTCGACTTCGGGGGGAGTCCTTGAAAAAGCATCAGACGAGCGCATTACCACCGCTCACCGATACGCTCTCACCGGGAATTCCGCTCGATCAGATCGGACGGACACTCGCGTCCTTCTACGATGACCTCGTCACGGAGGGCGTGCCCGAGCACCTCGCCGCCCTGGTGCGCCGCGTCCGCCAGACCGAGGGTGACGCGGTGGTCCCGCGCGAGCCGGAGGTCGCTTCGCCCGAGGCCGGGCAGCCGCGCCTCGCCCTCGTGGTGGAGGATGACCCCGAGATCCGCGCCCTGGCCGAGACCCTTCTCGAGGAGACCGAACTCGACGTGGTCGGCTGCGACAGCGCCGAGGCCGCGCTGGCGGTGCTGCAGGCGCGCGGCGGAGACGTGGCCCTCGTCTTCGCCGATGTCCGGTTGGCCGGCGAGATGGACGGCCTCCAGCTCGCGCGCGCGGTGGCGACCCTCTGGCCGCGCGCCCGCTTGGTGATCACCTCCGGTCACGGATTGCCGCGGCCGGACCTGCCGGCCGAGGCGGTGTTCATCGCCAAGCCCTGGCGCCCGCTCGACGTGCTGGTGGAGGCCGAAAGGGCCGCCGCCGATCCGGCGCCGCCGGTGATCTGAACGCGCTACGGCATCGGTCGACGTGCCGGTCGTCACTTCGGGACCGCGCAGCGGAGCCCAGGATCCTGAGCCGCCGATGCGCCGGATTTTCGCAGCCACTGCATTTCTGGGTTCCGGGTTCGCCTGCGGCGCCATGGCAGGACGGGCCGGTTGATCAAATCGCCAGCGGTGTCTCCGGCGGGCGCCCGGCCTGTCTTGTCGGTCTCGGAACAGGATCTTCTCAGAAGCGACGGCCCCGTCGCCTGCGGACGCGATACGCCGCTGGGCCCAAGCCTTGCATCACCATCCATCGCATCGGTGACAGCCCGGAGCCCGCGACGTTGCCGATCCTGTCCGTCCGTCACCGCACACTGTACCGGTACCGGCGTCCGGTTGCGTTCGACGAGCACCGGATCATGTTCCGGCCGCGCGACAGCTACGATCAGCGGCTGATCGAGGCGACGCTCGACATCACGCCCGAGCCGGCCTCCCTGCGCTGGATGTTCGACGTGTTCGGCAATTGCGTCGCCGTGACGACCTTCGACACCCGCGCGGAGACGCTCACCTTCGATTGCGGCATCACCCTCGAACACACGCCGGAACACGCGCCGGTCTTCCCCCTGGCGCCCCACGCGACCCATTACCCATTCGGCTACGGCGCCGAGGACATGCCGGATCTGGCCCGCTCGATCGAGCGGCAATGGCCCGACCCGCGCCACGAGGTCGACGCCTGGGCGCGCGGCTTCCTGCCCGAGCAGGGACGCATCCCCACGCAGGAGCTGCTCGCCGCCATGACGCGCAGCGTCCGGGCGAACTTTACCTATCTCGCACGCTCGGAGAAGGGCGTGCAGGATCCCCTAACCACCTTGCGCGGCAGGATCGGTTCCTGCCGGGACTTCGCGGTGCTGATGATGGAGGGCGTGCGAGCCCTCGGCATGGCCGCCCGGTTCGTCTCCGGCTACCTCTACAACCCCCGGAACGACCGCGCCCGCCACGTCGGCGGCGGGTCCACGCACGCATGGTTGCAGGTCTACCTCCCAGGCGCGGGCTGGGTCGAGTTCGACCCGACCAACGGCATCGTCGGCAATCGCGACCTGATCCGCGTGGCGGTGGCGCGCGACCCCGCACAGGCCGTGCCGCTGCACGGCTCTTTCTTCGGCCTGGCCAGTGACGATCTCGGGATGCGCGTCGAGGTCGACGTGGTCGCGCTGGCCGCAACCGACGTGACGACCCGCGGCGCGCACGGGTCGCCGCCCGGTCTGGCGCGTTGAGCCGTCGGACCCGGAACGAGCGTGCGTGGCGTCTCCGCGCGGCAGGCGACAGAGCAGGGTGGCCACGATGAAGATCAGGACGGGTTTCGATATCGCCTTCACGCTGTCGCAGCCGACCCCGATGATCCTGATGCTGAGCGTCCATCCCTCACGGATGGAAGATCTGCTCACGCCGCAGGTGCTCGTCTTCGACCCGCCGCTCGACGCGCATGAATACCGCGACGGGTTCGGCAACATCTGCCATCGGATCGTCGTGCCACCCGGGCAGTTCACGGTCGCGGCGGATTTCACGGTCGCGGATTCCGGGCTGCCCGATCCCGTCGTGCCGGAGGCCCGGCAGATCCCGGTCCAGGATCTGCCCGACGACGTCCTCGTCTTCCTCTTGGGCTCGCGCTACTGCGACACCGACCGGCTCACGCAGACGGCGTGGTCGCTGTTCGGCGGCACGCCGGAGGGCTGGGCGCGGGTCCAGGCCATCGTGGACTACACGCACGAGCGAATCCGCTTCGATTACCAGCGCGCCGACGCCACCCGCAGCGCGCACGACGCTTTCATGCAGCGCGAGGGAGTGTGCCGGGACTTCGCGCATCTGGCGATCACGCTGTGCCGATGCATGAACATCCCGGCGCGCTACGCCACCGGCTACCTCGGCGATATCGGCGTGCCGAAGGATCCGGCCCCGATGGACTTCTCGGCATGGTTCGAGGTCTATCTCGACGGGCCGGACGGGCCGCGCTGGTACACGTTCGATGCCCGGCACAACCGCCCCCGCATCGGCCGCATCGTCATGGCCCGCGGCCGCGACGCAACCGACTGCGCGATCTCGACCAATTTTGGCTACGCGCACCTCGCGCGGTTTGACGTCCACACCGACGAAGCGGGCTGAGGGGCGCGACGCACGCTCAAGCCTGTCTGCGTATTCCGCCGGACCGCAAATTCTCGGCGGATGTATGGAACTGCTTGCCTATGCTCACGCTTGTAATGGCAAAGGTTATTGCACAGGCAGGCCACTCATGAAGACCAGGGTCACCGCACTCGCCGCGCTCCTCGGCGTGACTGTTCTTGCCGCTACGCCCGCGCTCGCGGCGTCGTCCTACGATCCGTTCGGAACGGAGAGTGCCGACGACTATTATTCCGATCAGGGCCAGTACGGTTACCAGGGCACTTACGCCCCGGGTTATGGCCAAGGCGTGCAGGCTGCGCCGCAGGCGCAGGTCCAGCCGATCCCCCGTGAGATCGTGGCGTTCAACGCGCCCTACGCGCCCGGCACCATCGTGGTCTCCACCGCCGAGCGCCGGCTGTACTACGTGCTCGGCAACGGTGAGGCGATCCGGTACGGCGTCGGCGTCGGTCGCCCAGGCTTCAGCTGGAGCGGCACCAACAAGATCACCGCCAAGCGCGAGTGGCCGTCGTGGACGCCTCCGAAGGCGATGATCGCCCGGCGTCCCGACCTGCCGCGCTACATGGCAGGCGGCATCGAGAATCCGCTCGGCGCCCGGGCCATGTATATCGGCAGCACCGAGTACCGCATCCACGGCTCCAACGAGCCCGACACGATCGGGCAGGCCGTGTCTTCGGGCTGCATCCGGATGACCAACGATGACGTCACCGATCTCTACGAGCGCGTGAAGGTCGGCGCCAAGGTCGTCGTGCTGAACTGACCGCTGAGACTGCGGGCGCGGGACCCGCGCCTGACCCGTTCCGTACAGTTCGGGCCGCGCCACCCCAGTCGGGTGCGCGGCCCTCTTGCGTCAAGGGACGACCTGCCCGACCGCGGTCTGCGGGGGGCTGAACGAGGCGATCGGCAGATCGCAGAAGCAGCGCGCCCCGAGCGGCCGCGGCCCGGGGAGCGGGCATGAAAACGGCTTCGGCCCGGACAGCCCCTGCTGGATCGCGTCGCAGTTGAAGCCGACGGGCCCACGCTCGGCGCGGCGCGGCGGCCTGCGATAGCCACGCTCGTAGCCTGGATCCTCGTAGGCGGGGGCCGGCCCGTAGCCCGGCCGCTCGACATATTGGGCCCGTGCCGTCGTGCCGGGCAACGCGGCCGCGAGCGCCAGTGCCGCGACGCTCATGCGGAATGGTCGACGCAGGCCTGTCCGGCCGGAGGCAGTGAGGCGCATCCCTGAACCCTTCGCTCGGCGCGGATCCATCCCGTCCGCTCGGCGGCTGTCGGGGGCAATACGGGCGAAAACGAGACGGCCCGCTCCCGGGACCGGGAGCGGGCCGAGAGCCCCGTTTCGCAACAGACGGCTGTCAGTGCGACGCGCGCTCGGCGGCGTCCTGCGCGTTCTGCGCGGTCTGCTTGGCGGCGTCCTGGCCCTGTTCCATGGCCTTGCGCGCCTCGTCGGCGCCCTGCTGCATCGCCGACTTGGCGCGCTCGGCGCCCTGCTGCATCGCGCTCTGGGCGAGGCCGCTGAACTCCTTCGCCTGGGCCTGGATGGCGGCGAACTGGCTGCGGACGAACTCGGCCTGATGCTGCATCGCCTCCTGCACGTCCTTGGCGCGGACCAGCTTCTGCGCGAGATCGAAGGCCGCGTTCACGTTCTGCTCGGCGTACTCGAAGCCGCGCGACGAGACGTCAAGGGCGTTCGAGCGCGCCAGCTCGGCCGAGCCCTGCACGGTGTCGGCGGTGCGGCGAGCCGCGCCGATGAAGCTGTCGAAGGCCTTGCGCGCCTGCTCGACGCTCTTCTCGGCGAAATCCCGCATTTCGGCCGGAACTTCATAGTTCGGGGGGTTGCTCATGTACCGTCTCCTCTCGTCAGGAAGTCTGTGGATGGTGCTTTTTGCGGTGCAACATAACCGATTCGGCCCCATATGCCACCCGCGCTCATGGCGTTAAGGTTGACATGACGTAAACGTGTGACGGTTGGTGCGAGAGTCCAGCGTCGCGGCGTAAGGGAGTGCAAAAAGACGCTACGGTCGCATGTGTTTCTCTGGCGGAGGGCGCCGGGAACGGGTGATCGGGCGTGGTTTCGAGGTCGCGGATTTGGAGACGACGTTGACACCGACGGCCGGCATAGCCGGGTCAGGGCTCGCCGCCGCATTCGCGGCCTGGCTGCGTGCGCCGCAGGTGGCGGAGGCGTTGGCAAAGCCCGGCTCCGTGCACCTGGTGATCGATCCCGCGACCGGGCTGATCCTGCACGCGTCGGAGGCGTCGCGCGCCCTCGCGGGCGCCCTTGCGGGTCTCGGGGTCACGGCGTTGTCCCGGCAGATCGCCGCGGCCGCTCCGGCGGACGGCCCGCCGCGTCTGGCACGTCTGCGCCTCGACCTCCGCCGGATCGCACCGCCCGTGCTCTGCTGGCTCGCACACGGTCTGCAGGAAGACGGTCGCCCCGCGATCCTCGTGATCCCTACGATACCGGTAACCCTGCCTCGTGCGAAGCACGGCCGGCCGGACGAGCAGCCGGCGCCTGCGCCTGCGAGCGTCCCGGCCGGCGATCTGGCGTCCTCCCCGGAGCCGCCGAAGCGCGAGGATCGTTTTCTGTGGCGCGTCGACGCCGCGGGCACGCTGACCGCGCTCACGGGCCCCCGGATCCTGGCGGATCTCGCCGGCCAGCGGGTGGCGGATCTGGCGGCTGCCGGCCGCATCGTCGGCGCCGACGGGATGCTCGCGGCGATGCGCGAGCGGCGTACCTTCCGCGGCGAGCGCGCGACGTTGGCCTTCGCAAGCGGCTCCTGTCAGGTGGAATTGTCCGGCGCGCCGCTGGGACGCGGGGACGCGGCCTACTCGGGCTACAGCGGCTTCGGCCTGATCCGCAGCGCGCCGCCGGCGCTCCCCGATGTGGGGGCGAGTCCGGCGGCCGTGGTTGATGCCGTCTCTTGGGCACCGGTGGAGGAAGCCGCTTCGGCACCAGCCTCCGCGGTCGTGTCGCCCCCCGCCGCCGCGCCGCTGTCTACAGACGAGCACGCTGCCTTCCGCGAGATCGCGCGGGCGCTTGGCGCGCGCTACGCCGGGGACGAGGCGGAGCCGGAGACTGCCCGGGTGCAGGGCGGCGCGGTTATGCCCTTCCCGGGACCGCAGGCGGGGCCTCCGGACACCCGCACCGCGAATGAACCGGGTCCTGACGCCGGAATTCTGGCGGGTCTGCCCGTGCCGGCTCTCGTGCATCGGGACGGCGTGATCCTCGCAGCGAACGGACGGCTCCTCGAGCTGGCGGGCCATGCCGACTTGGCGAGCCTCGGTGCTGCCGGGCTCGGGGGGTTGCTCCCGGGCCTCCCGCGGCAGACGGGCGCGGATCCGGGCACGCGCCGGACAACGCTGGCGGCGGCAGACGGGCGTGCCTGTCCGGTGGAAGCCGCGTGCGGTCCCTGCACCTGGGCGGAGGCGCCCGCCGAATGCCTGATCGTGCGGCCGCTCGACGAGACGGACGCGGCCGACACCCTCGCGGCCGAGCGTTTGGCCCACGCGGCGCAGGCCGAACCGATGGCGGGCGCGGAAGCCGCGCTCGACGCCCTGGACACCGGTGTCGTCACCATCGACGCGGCCGGGCGCATCGTCGCGGTGAATCGCGCCGCCGCCACGCTGTTCTCCTGCGACCCGCGCGAGGTCGTCGGCGGCACTTTCGTCGCGCTGTTCGACCGCGAGAGCGTGCTGACCGTCGCCGACCTCCTGCGCGGTGCGGTCCCGGGTCCGCGTGCCGTGAGGCTCGCCGGCCATGACGTGACCCTCGACGTCAAGCCCGGACCACAGGATGGGCGCTGCGTGGCCGTGCTCGATCGGCCGTCCCGACGCGCGGGCATCACGCCATCCGATCCGGGTGAGCACTCCGCCCTCGGTCGCCTGGACCGTGCCTTCCGCGAGCCCGTGACCGGGATGGTCCAGCTGGCCGACGCGATGCTGCGGGAGCCGTTCGGCCCGCTGGGCGATCCCCGCTACCGCGGTTGCCTCGCGGAGATCAGGGTCACGGGTGAGACGATGCTGGAGCGCGTTGGGAAGCTCCTCGATCTCGCTGCCCTGGAAGCCGGCTCCCTGCGACTCGAGCCGCGTCCGCTCGACCTCAACGACGTCGCGGCCCAATGTGTCGCGCGGCTCCAGGCCGAGGCGGCGCGCGGGCGCATCGTCATGCGGACGAGCTTCTCGTCGGATCTGGAGAATCTGGAGGCCGACGAGCGCTCCGTCAGCCGGGCCGCCTCCCTTGTGATCGAGAACGCCATCCGGCGCTCGGCGGCCGGCGGCCAGATCATCGTCTCCACCGGCTCGACCGAACAGGCCATCGCCCTGCGGGTGCGCGATACGGGAATCGGTTCGGCGCCGGTGGCGGCCTCCCCCGGCGGGGAGGCCGAGGATGGCCTCGCCCTGCCCCGCGCCCTCGTGGAGGCCAATGGCGGCCGTCTCCAGCTGGCGGCGCAGGCCGAGGACGGCACGCTGGTGGAGATCATCATGCCGACGCGGCGGGCGGCGAACCAGTGAGGCCGGGCGACGCGGAGAGGGGCGGACGAAGTATTCGCCGCCCTGGATCGACGAGGCGTTTCGAGGCCACGCAGTCGGGTTGACAGCGCTGCGTCGAGGCCTCAATCAGCCCCTTACATTGCGCCCAATTTATTTCGCAAATCGGGGATCCGCGCGAGCGGAACAGCGATGATACCGTCATCGTAGAATGTAGGCTACGTTACTTTGGAAGTCCTGGCTGCGCGGTGAAGGCCGCGATACGATCGGGCACCAAACAGGGATGGAACGCCATGGAAGGCAAGGTGATCGACGTGCAGGCGGCGTGGCGCGAGGGCGCTCACGTCGATGATGCCAAGTATCGGCAGATGTACGAGGCGTCGGTTTCGGATCCGGACGCCTTCTGGGCCGAGCACGGCAAGCGCATCGACTGGATGAAGCCGTTCTCCAAGGTCAAGGATACGAGCTTCGAGCCCGGCAATATCTCGATCAAGTGGTTCGAGGACGGCACCACCAACGTCGCCCACAATTGCATCGACCGGCATCTGGAGACCCGCGGCGACCAGACCGCGATCATCTGGGAAGGCGACAATCCGGACGAGTCCAAGCACATCACCTATCGCGAGTTGCACGCGCAGGTCTGCCGGATGGCGAACGTCCTGCGCAACCGCGGCGTCGGCAAAGGTGACCGGGTCACGCTGTACATGCCGATGATCCCAGAGGCCGCCTACGCGATGCTCGCGTGCGCGCGGCTCGGCGCCATTCACGCCATCGTGTTCGGGGGCTTCTCGCCCGACTCGCTGGCGTCGCGCATCCAGGGCTGCGGCTCGAAGGTCGTCATCACCGCCGACGAGGGGCTGCGCGGCGGCCGCAAGGTACCGCTCAAGGCCAATGTCGACGAGGCGATCAAGCGGCTGGACTCGGACCTCGTCGATCACGTCGTCGTGGTGCGCCGGACCGGCGGATCCGTCGCCATGGAGGCGGGCCGCGACGTCTATTACGACGAGGCCGCCGAACAGGTGACCGACGATTGCCCCGCCGAGGCCGTGGAGGCCGAGCACCCGCTGTTCATCCTCTACACCTCGGGTTCGACCGGCCAGCCGAAGGGCGTCGTGCACACGACGGGCGGCTATCTCGTCTACGCCTCGATGACCCACCAGTACGTCTTCGACTACCGTGAGGGCGACGTGTACTGGTGTACGGCCGATGTCGGCTGGGTCACCGGCCACAGCTACATCGTCTACGGGCCCCTCGCGAACGGCGCGACGACGCTGATGTTCGAGGGCATCCCGACCTACCCGTCGAGCTCCCGCTTCTGGGAGGTGGTGGACAAGCACAAGGTCAACATCTTCTACACCGCGCCGACCGCGATCCGCTCGCTGATGGGCGGCGGCGAAGGACCGGTGAAGAAGACCTCGCGCGCTTCGCTGCGGGTGCTGGGCTCGGTCGGTGAGCCGATCAACCCGGAGGCCTGGGACTGGTACTACAACGTGGTCGGGGACAAGCGCTGCTCGATCGTCGACACGTGGTGGCAGACCGAGACCGGCGGCATCCTGATCACCCCCCTGCCCGGCGCGACCGCGCTGAAGCCCGGCTCGGCGACCCGGCCGTTCTTCGGCGTCAGACCCGAGATGGTCGATGCCGAGGGCAAGGTCCTGCAGGGCGCCTGCGAGGGCAATCTCTGCATCGCGGATTCCTGGCCCGGCCAGATGCGCACGGTCTACGGCGACCACGAGCGCTTCGAGCAGACCTACTTCTCGACCTATCCGGGCAAATACTTCACCGGCGACGGCGCCCGCCGCGACGCCGACGGCTACTACTGGATCACCGGCCGCGTCGACGACGTCATCAACGTCTCCGGCCACCGCATGGGCACGGCCGAGGTCGAATCCTCGCTCGTGGCGCACCCGAAGGTCGCCGAGGCGGCGGTGGTGGGCTATCCGCACAACGTGAAGGGCCAAGGCATCTACGCCTACGTCACCCTGAACGACGGCGAGGAGGGCGACGACGCCCTGCGCAAGGAACTCGTGACCTGGGTCCGCAAGGATATCGGACCGATCGCCTCGCCCGATCTGATCCAGTTCGCGCCGGGCTTGCCCAAGACCCGCTCGGGCAAGATCATGCGCCGGATCCTGCGCAAGATCGCCGAGGACGATTTCGGCTCTCTGGGCGACACCTCGACGCTGGCCGAACCGGCCGTGGTCGACGACCTGATCGAGAACCGGCAGAACCGGGCCTGATCCCGCGGGCCTGATCCCGCCTGCGCCGCCCCGGCGGCGCGGGCTCGGACCGGGGCGGATGCCGGTGCGGCGTCCGTCTCCAACAAGAACCACGAATCTTCAACGCGACGAACCCGGGGGCCGGAGAGCGCCCTCGCGGGAGGAACAGCCATGAGCGGCACGACACTCGATACCCGAGGGCGCACGGCGCCCCCGGGAACACGCCCCCTCGGCGGCGATCTCGATCCGCAGGTCGAGCGGATCGCCCGGGCCCCGGAATTCCAGCAGCTCGTCAGCGAGCGCACCCGCTTCGGCTGGATCCTCACCATCCTGATGCTGGTGGTCTATTTCGGCTTCATCGGCCTGATCGCCTTCGACAAGTCGCTCCTCGCCGTGAAGGTCGGCGGCACCGCCTCTCTCGGGTTGTTCGTAGGCGTGTTCGTGATCCTGTTCGCCTTCGCACTCACGGGTGTGTACGTGGCCCGCGCCAACACGCGCTTCGACGCGCTGAGCGACGCCCTGAAGCGGAGCGTGGCCCGATGAACCGCCTCCTCCTCGGCCTCACGCTCGCCACCATCGCGGCGGGCGCAGCCTACGCCGCCGGCCCGGACCTCGGCGCCGTCCAGCAATCGGCCACGAATTGGCCCGCCATCCTGATGTTCCTGTTCTTCGTGCTGCTGACGCTCGGCATCACCTACAAGGCCGCCAAAGGCACCAAGTCGGCCGCAGACTTCTACGCCGCCGGCGGCGGCATCTCGGCCGGGACCAACTCTCTGGCGATCGCCGGCGACTACATGTCGGCGGCCTCGTTCCTCGGAATCTCGGGCCTTGTCTACACCTCGGGCTTCGACGGGCTGATCTACTCGACGGGCTTCCTGGTCGGCTGGCCGATCGTGCTGTTCCTCATCGCCGAGCGCCTGCGCAACCTCGGCAAGTTCACCTTCGCCGACGTGGCGAGCTTCCGCCTCGACCAGACCGCCATCCGCATCATCTCGGCGGTGGGCACCCTCGTGGTGGTGGCCTTCTACCTGATCGCCCAGATGGTCGGCGCGGGAAAGCTGATCCAGCTCCTGTTCGGCCTGCCCTATCTCTACGCGGTGATCATCGTCGGCGTCCTGATGATCGTCTACGTGGCCTTCGGTGGCATGAAGGCGACCACCTGGGTGCAGGTGATCAAGGCCTGCCTGCTCTTGGGCGGTGCGACCTTCATGGCTGGCGCGGTGCTGTACAAGTACGGCTTCAACCCGGAAGCGCTGTTCGCCAATGCCGTGCAGGTCCATCCGAAAGGCGACGCCATCATGGCACCGGGCGGCCTCGTGTCGAACCCGGTCGAGGCGATCTCGCTGGGCGTCGGCCTGATGTTCGGTACCGCCGGCCTGCCGCACATCCTGATGCGGTTCTTCACGGTCTCGGACGCCCAGGCCGCCCGCAAGTCGGTGTTCTACGCCACGGGCCTGATCGGCTACTTCTACATCCTGACCTTCATCATCGGCTTCGGCGGCATCGCCCTACTGATGTCGGATCCGGTCTACTTCAAGCTCGGGCCGGCCGGCGCGTTCGACAAGCTGAAGGACATGATCGGCGGCACCAACATGGTGGCGGTGAACCTCGCCAACGCGGTGGGCGGCCCGTACTTCCTGGGCTTCATCTCCGCCGTGGCGTTCGCGACCATCCTGGCGGTCGTCGCCGGCCTGACGCTCGCCGGCGCCTCGGCGATCAGCCACGACCTCTACGCCCAGGTGATCGCCCGCGGGCGCACCACCGAGAAGCACGAGGTCAACCTGTCGAAGATCTCGGCCGTGGTGATCGGCATCGTGGCGATCTATCTCGGCTACGTGTTCGAGAACCAGAACGTCGCCTTCATGGTCGGACTCGCCTTCGCGGTGGCGGCGAGCTGCAACTTTCCGGTGCTGGCCATGTCGATCCTGTGGCGGGGCACCACGACCTGGGGCGCACTTACCGGCGGCCTCGTCGGTCTGCTCGCGGCGGTCATCATGGTGGTGCTGTCGAAGGCCGTCTGGGTGACGACGCTGGGTAACCCCGCCCCGCTCTTCCCCTACGATAACCCGGCCTTGTTCTCGATGCCGCTGGCCTTCGCGACGATCTGGGTCGTGTCGCTGATGGACAGGTCCCGCCGGGCCCAGCGCGAGCGGGCGGCCTTCGAGGCGCAGTACGTGCGCTCTGAGACCGGGATCGGGGCGGCCGGCGCGCACGCGCACTGACCGCTCGACGAAACGACGCGACCTTGAAGGGCGCGGCGCAAGCCGCGCCCTTCGTCGTTTCCCGACACAGTCGGCAAGGATCCGCAGCCGGGCATGTTGATGGCCCCGATCACGAACGCTTTACCAATTGACCGGGGCCGGACTTCCGGTAACGCATAGGTGATCTGCGCGCCGCGCAAAACGAGAGCGCGCCGTTCATCAGCGCGCCGCCGGTCGAGGCACCGGCGGCGGATGTCGTCTGGGAGGACCCGATCATGGCTGTGGCAACCGCGATACCGCGGGCGGATGGAGCGGCAAGGCCGATGAGCTCGGCCGAGAAGCGCGTGATCTTCGCGTCCTCGCTCGGCACGGTATTCGAGTGGTACGATTTCTATCTCTACGGCTCGCTGGCGGCGATCATCGGCGCCCAGTTCTTCTCGGCCTATCCGCCCGCGACGCGCGACATCTTCGCCCTGCTCGCCTTCGCCGCCGGCTTCATCGTCCGGCCGTTCGGCGCGCTGGTCTTCGGCCGCATCGGCGACCTCGTCGGACGCAAGTACACCTTCCTGGTCACGATCCTGATCATGGGCCTGTCGACCTTCATCGTCGGCGTGCTGCCCAACGCCGCCACCATCGGCATCGCGGCCCCCATCATCCTGATCGTGCTGCGGCTCGCCCAAGGGCTGGCGCTCGGCGGCGAGTATGGCGGCGCGGCGACCTACGTGGCCGAGCACGCCCCCAACGGCCGGCGCGGCTTCTACACGAGCTGGATCCAGACCACCGCGACGCTCGGCCTGTTCCTGTCGCTGCTGGTGATCCTGGCGACCCGGAGCATCACCGGCGAGGCCGCCTTCGCCGAATGGGGCTGGCGCATCCCGTTCCTGGTCTCGGTCCTGTTGCTGGGGATCTCGGTCTGGATCCGCCTGCAGCTCTCGGAATCGCCGGCCTTCAAGAAGATGAAGGAGGAGGGCAAGACCTCGAAGGCGCCGCTGACCGAGGCGTTCGGCGAGTGGCGGAACGCCAAGTTCGCGATCATCGCCCTGTTCGGTCTCGTCGCGGGCCAGGGCGTGGTCTGGTACACGGGCCAGTTCTACGCGCTGTTCTTCCTGCAATCGATCCTGAAGGTCGACGGCTACACGGCCAACCTCCTGATCGCGTGGTCGCTGCTCCTCGGCACCGGCTTCTTCGTGGTCTTCGGCTGGCTGTCCGACAAGATCGGCCGGAAGGTCATCATCCTGGCGGGCTGCGCCATCGCGGCGGCGACGTTCTTCCCGATCTTCAAGGGCATCACCTCCACGGCCAACCCGAAGCTGGAGGCGGCGATCGAGAACGTGAAGGTCACCGTCACGGCGGACCCGGCGAGCTGCGGCACGCTGTTCAACCCGGTCGGAACCCGGGTGTTCTCGGCCCCCTGCGATCTGGCCCGCGACTTCCTGTCGAAGTCGTCGGTGCGTTACACGACCGCCGCCGGCGCGGCCGGCCAGCCCACGACGATCCGGGTCAACGACACCGAGATCCCGTATCCGCAGGGCGGCAATGCCGAGGCTAACAAGGCCACGACCGCCGCGCTCCAAGCGGCGGGCTATCCGAAGGCCGGCGATGCCGAGATCGTCAAGATGTCGAACCCGTTCGACATCTTCCGGCCGCAGGTTGCTCAGGTGATCGGCCTGCTGTTCATCCTCGTGCTGTTCGTCACGATGGTCTACGGCCCGATCGCCGCGATGCTGGTGGAGCTGTTCCCGACGCGGATCCGCTACACCTCGATGTCGCTGCCCTACCATATCGGCAACGGCTGGTTCGGCGGTCTGCTGCCGGCGACCGCCTTCGCCATGGTGGCGCAGACGGGCGATATCTACTTCGGGCTCTGGTACCCGATCGTGATCGCCGTCGCGACTGTGATCATCGGGCTGATCTTCGTGCCCGAGACCAAGGACCGCGACATCTTCGCGGATACCTGATCGGCACAGCGCGTCGCATCATCAGGCGCCCAGGCCGCTTAGGCGGTCTGGGCGTCGTCGTTCAAGGGGCGGCGCGGCAGCGCAGCGACAATCGGCTGGAGCGAACCAGGGTGGCCGGTACTGCACCTTGCTGCAGGAGACCATCAACGCTTCGTCACCCTGCCGATGGATGTATCACCGTCGGGTCATCCGCTTAATATGCGAGCTGAGTTCTCGATTTTTCTAAATCTGCCTTTCAATATGCGTATGCATTCTCTCATCAACCGTGAATATCTAAACTGAAAACTGATTTTCGAGAGAACTCTCAGGCCGCATCACGAGCCTCTTACAGCTCCATACCCAAGTTTAGTCGACCACTTTCTCGCTCGCGACATCACGGTTTATTGGAACCATAAGGGGTTCTGCGCCGTATAGGGCGTCCCGACGATAGGAATTCGGATCTTGACCATGAGAGGCGCTTCGGTGAACTTGCGGCAGAGGGCCGGAACGCGCCCACCACTTGTGTTTGTTGTCGGCTGGTCCTTGGCGACCATCGCGATCTGGTCCGTCATCAACAATCAGGCCGGGCGATGGGTCTGGTGGTGGTGACGGTCGCCTGCTCCGTCAGTTGTTCTCCTGATACCCGCTGCAATAGGCGCCGAGCAGGTAGCCGGACTGATGGGCGGCGAGGTAGCCCAGAGTAATCAGCACGTGGAGGATGTCGAGACCGTATGTGCTGACAAAGATTGTCAGGGCCGTGAACATGATCACACAGGAGGTCATCGCCAAGATGATGACCGTGAACACACGGCCAATCAGCAACCCGACACCGAACAACATCGCCGCGACGAGCATTTTATCACCCGAGCGCCATCGTCTGCCACACATTCCGCAGATAAGATGGCCGTGAAGGCTCCAGATATGCAGATTCGGCCAGAGGATGGCAAGCCTTGCGCGCAGTCTATCGGTGATCGTCGCAGCTTATAGGCCGAATATCATGTATCTATATCGATGACATTAGCGCCGATATCGATACGGCAATTGGTTTTGTCTTCAAACGCCCGAAGTCACTACAGCGATCAGCCAGATCGGCCGACGCGGATCGACCGTTGGCGGATCGGCCCTGTCGATCGCGGAGGATCGTTAACGGGGAACGGCCGGCTCGGGGCCCACCCACCGGAGGGGTTCGGGCCGCGCTACGGACCGGAGCGCGGCCGCGTCGGGTCGGCGGCCCGCGCCGCGCAAGGGCTCAGTGCCGGAAGTGGCGATGGCCGGTGAGAACCATCGCGAGCCCGGCCTCGTCGGCGGCGGCGATCACGTCGGCGTCGCGCAGGGAGCCGCCGGGTTGGATGACGGCCGTGGCGCCGGCTTCGGCTGCCGCGATCAGGCCGTCCGCGAAGGGGAAGAACGCGTCCGACGCGACGACGGACCCGACCGCGAGACTCTCGGCCAAGCCGAGGCGCTTCGCCCCCTCGGCGGCCTTCCAGGCGGCGATGCGCGAGGAATCGACCCGGGACATCTGCCCCGCCCCGATTCCCACGGTGGCGCCGTTCTTCGCGTACACGATCGCGTTGGACTTTACGTGCTTGGCGACCCGGTAGGCAAACCGGAGATCGGCCAGTTCCGCCTCGCTGGGCGCACGACGGGTGACGACCTTGAGGTCCATGGCGTCGACCACCGCCGCGTCCCGACCCTGCACCAGAAGGCCGCCCGCGAGCGTGCGCACGGTCTCGCCCGCCGCCCGCGGGTCAGGCAGCCCGCCCGCCAGCAGCAGCCGCAGGTTCTTCTTGGCGCCGACGATGGCCGCCGCCTCCGGTGTGGCGTCCGGAGCGATGATCACCTCGGTGAAGATCTCGACGATCTTGCGCGCCGCCTCGGCGTCCAGCGTCCGGTTGAGCGCCACGATGCCCCCGAAGGCGGAGGTCGGGTCGCAGCTGAGCGCCCGCTCATAGGCTTCGAGCAGGCTCGCGCCTTCGGCGACGCCGCAGGGATTGGCGTGCTTGATGATCGCCACCGCGGCCGTCCGCGCGGCATCGAACTCGGCCACGCACTCGTAAGCGGCGTCCGTGTCGTTGAAATTGTTGTAGGACAGCTCCTTGCCCTGGAGCTGTCGGGCGGTCGCCACGCCCGGTCGGGCCTTGCCCGGCGTCCGGTAGAAGGCGGCCGACTGATGCGGGTTCTCGCCGTAGCGCAGCCCCTGCGCCAGGGTGCCGCCGAAGGCCCGGTACGCTGCCGGCTCGGCGGCGCCGAAGCGGCCGGCCATCCAGTTGGCGATGGCTGCGTCGTAGGCGGCCGTTCGGGCGAAGGCCTTCTGGGCCAGCGCGCGGCGCAGGTCCGCCCCGAGGGTGCCGTCCTGCGCCTCCAGCGCGGCGAGCACGCCGGCATAGTCCGTCACGTCGGTGACGACCGCTACGTCCGCGTGATTCTTGGCCGCCGCGCGGATCATCGCCGGGCCGCCGACATCGATGTTCTCGATGCAGTCGGCATCCGGCCTGTCGGCCGCGATGGTCGCCTCGAACGGGTAGAGATTGACCACCAGGAGGTCGATCGCGCCGATGCCGTGGGCGGCGAGCGCGGCCTGATGCTCGGGGTTGTCACGGATGGCGAGCAGGCCGCCATGCACGGCCGGATGCAAGGTCTTCACCCGCCCATCCATCATCTCGGGGAAGCCCGTGAGGTCGGCCACCTCCGTCACCGGTAGCCCGGCCTCCTGCAGGGTGCGGTGCGTCCCTCCGGTCGAGACCAGCGCCACGCCGCGGGCGTGGAGCGCGCGGGCGAAGTCGATGAGGCCGGTCTTGTCTGAGACCGAGAGGAGCGCGCGGGAGACCCGCACCTGATCGTGCGCCATAGCTTCGTGCCGAAATTCGAGATGGTCCGGCGCGGTAGCACGGAAACGGGGAACCGGGCCAGCCGCCTCGGTCAGGGAGGGCTCGCCCCCCGTTGTGGCGCGGAAGCGAGGCGCTCGAAGCTCCAGCGTACCTCGACATCCTCGGACACGCGCAGATGCAGCACGATCTGGTCGGTGCGCCGCGGCCCGGTGAGGCCCGAGAAGTACACGCTCTCCTCGATGGCGATCTCGGCGTTCTCGGCGCGGAACGTCCAGACCTCGCCGAGAGCCGAGGCGAGTTCGAGCCCCTCCGGCACGCCGCGCACGGCGATGCCGGGGTGCAGATGGAAGCGGATCGCCACGTCGTGGCCGCGCACTCGCCCCCTGCTTGTCGCCTTCCCCTGACGCAGGAACGCATCCCGCCCTTCGAGCCGCGCGGTCGCCGCGAAGAGCTGCCAGCGGCGCTCGTGGACGATGCCGAATTCCGGCGCGTAGCCGTTGTGCCGGGCGGCCAGGATGGTGCTGTCGGTCTCCTCGGCCCGTTCGGCCGCCACCGACGCGGGGCCGCTCAGCACCACGGGGCCGCGCCGCCGGATCAGCCAGTCAGCCAGTTGACGATCACCCCACCAACCAGTGCGCGTGAGGAACCGGCAGGAGGAGGCATCGGCCACCGAGGCGGTGGAATGGGCCGGGGTCGAGCGGGCCAGCAGGCGCAGGTCCGGCCCGCTCGCCGGCAGGCCGCAATTGACCACGATGCGCTGCGGGCCGCTCGACATCTCGAAGGCGAGGCAACCGGCGCCGGCATTGACCGAGTAGGGCAGCGGCGGGCTGGCGCCGACATCGGCCACGATCACGACCCGCCCGCCCTCCAGGCGCTCGTAGCCGGAGTTCGGCGCATGCATCAGCGGTCGGGCGAGCGCGCCGTCGTAGACGAGCAGCGTCGCGAGGTGATCCGCGTCTGTGGCACCCATGCCGTTGAAGTGGCTGAGCGAGGCGTCGGGATGGCGCAGCAGCCGCAGCAGCGGCAGCATCCGGTCGACGGCGCGCAGCAGCGCCATCGGCGGCTCGACGCTGCGGCTGAGGTAGCTCTGGCGCAGGGGCAGAAGGTCGAGCAGCAGCTCCATGGCGAAGCGCGGGTCGCGGGAGCGGTGGCCGCCGTCGGTGAGGATCTGCCGGTCGAGTTCGCGCGACAGGATCCGGGTCGCCCGGCGCAGGATCGGCTGGATGCCGTCGCAGCACAGGCCGGCATAGCAGAGCGCCACGGCCGCGTTCAGGCGCCATTGCGGCGGCACGCCCTGGCGGAGGTCGCGCTCGAGCTGCTGCGCGTTGCGGGCGATGGCCTTGAGGAAGTTCTGGTAGAAGCCGTGGTCCGCCCCCTCCAGAACGAGGGGCGACTGGCACAGGAACGAGATCAGCCGCCGCGCCGCCACCGGCGTATGACGGGCCAGCACCGGGTCACCCCGGCCGGCGATGAAGTCGGCCACGAAGGCGCGGGCATTGGCGCGGGCGAGAGCCGTATCGGCGGCGCGCAGGTGGCGCAGCCAGCCGAAGCCGTAGAGCTCGTCTGCCCATTCCGGCGAGGGCGGCGCGTAGTCGAAGGGCGAGCCGCCGCTGGCCGCCAGCGAGCGCCCGGCGAACACGAACAGGCCGGAATAGATGTCGTCCGCAAAGGTCGCGTCGGAGGTCCGCAGATCCTGGGGGGCGATCACCAGCCCAGTGACGCGCATCCGGGCCAGGATGTCGGGCGGGGCCGTGAGGCTGGCGCTGGCAGCACGGATTGCCCGCGCAGCTTCGCGTGCGACAAGCCGATAGAAGCGCCAGCGGTCAGGGCCGAAAGCCACGCGATCTCCGAGCCAAGCCGTTCCCCAAGGCCCCAAGGCCTCGAGCCCTCGCGCACGAGGATCGGCTGGCACCCGTTCCGTAAGGCTAGTGGGGGCCTCTTAACCGCCGGTTTACGCTATGTCATGTCCGACCCGGTGAAGGCGAAGTTCCGCCGCACCGCCGCATCCTCAGCCGGGTGCCAGCGCCGTCGCGAAGGCCCGAAGATTGGTCCGCATCATCTCGAGATAGGTCGGCGCCGGCCCGTCCGGTCCGGACAGGGCGTCCGAGAAGACCTTGCCGCCGATGCGGGCGCCGCTCTCGCGGGCGATCTGCTCCATCTGCCGCGGGTCGCTGATGTTCTCCAGGAAGACCGCGGGCACGCGGTCCCGGCGGATCTGCCGGATGATGGCCGCGACATCGCGCGGGCTGGCCTCGCTGTCGGTGGACACACCCTTGGGCGCGAGAAAGCGTAGACCATAGGCCGCCGCGTAGTATCCGAAGGCATCGTGCGTTGTGATGATCCGGCGCCGCTCCGGAGGGATGGCGGTGATCGCCGTGCGGATGTCCCGCTCCAGGGCATCGAGTTCCGCGAGGTAGCGGGTGGCGGCCTCCCGGTAGGCGTCCGCGTGGGCCGAATCGACCTTCGCGAGGCCGTCGCGGATGTCGGCCACGTAGGTCCGCACGTTGGCGACGTTCTGCCAGGCGTGCGGATCGACGGCGTGGTCTCCATGGTCGTGGCCGGCGTGATCGTGGTCCGCCCGACCAGGGTCGCCGGGGGCATGCTCGCCTTCGGCCGGGATCGGCTTCACCCCCACCGAGACGGTCACGACCGGCGCGCGTGTTCCGGAAGCGCGGATCAGCCGGTCGAGCCAGCCCTCCAGCCCGAGACCGTTGACGAACACGATGTCGGCTTCGGCGAGCTTGCGCGCGTCGGCCGGGGACGGGCTGAAGCCGTGGGCATCCGAATCCGGTCCCACCAGCGTCGCCACCGTCACGTGCACGCCACCGACCTGCCGGACCAGGTCGGCGAGTATCGAGAAGCTCGCGACGGCCCGGACCGGCATGCCTTCCGCCGCGGCCCGCGTCGGTCCCGCGAGACCGAGCCAGAGCAACAGGATCGCGGAGACCGCCACCCGGAATGTCCTCGCCGCCCGCCGCACCACGCCACCTCCCGCACACTGCGTCGCGTCCGCCCTAATGTAACAGTGTTACATACACAAGCGGGATACATGCCTGGCGTCCCATGCGCGGCGTGGGACGCTGTCGCGGGCCGTCGGTACCGGTGGCGTCCCAGCGTGAGACGGAGGTTTCCATGTCCCGACCTTTGAGAGCGGCCATCCTCGTCGCCGGTGCCCTCGGCCTGGGGCTGGCGGGCGCGGCTGTCGCGCACGATCACGGACCCGAGGGCCTTCGCGGGCACGGCCGCTGGAGCGCGTTGAGCCCCGAGGATCGTGCGGCCTTCACGGATGCCCGCATCGCCGCCCTCCATGCCGGCTTGAAGCTCAACGCCGACCAGGAGAAGCTGTGGCCGCCGGTGGAGTCGGCGATCCGCGACATGGCCAAGCTGCGCGAGCAGCGCCGCGAGGCGATGCGTGACCGGCCCAGGTTCGGCGACGACGCCCCCGCGGCCCTGCGGGCGATGGCGGACGCCGCGACCGCCCGCGGCGAGGCCCTTCGCAAGCTGGCCGACGCCTCGCAGCCGCTCTACGCCAGCCTGGACCAGGACCAGAAGCGGCGCGCCATGATCCTCGCCCGCCCGATGGGGCGAATGGGCGGACACGGCATGCGGGGCGGCTGGCGCCATGGCCCCGGCGACGACCACGGTCCGGACGACGGTCGCTGAGCAAAGGCCTTGATCCGCGGCGGCGGCGGCGGCACACCGCTGCCGCCGCCCATCCCGCCCGAGGCCGGCACTGACCCGACCCGGTAGGTTTCATGGCGCGCCTTCCCGGCGACACGGCCCCCCTTCTCGCCCGGCTCTGGCGCACGTGGCTGTATCCGCACCGGGCAACCCTGGCCGTGGTGCTGGTGCTGATCGCGCTGGTGGGCGCCTCGACCGGACTCTACCCGGCGCTGATCAAGGCCGCGTTCGACGCGTTCGACCGCAAGGATGCGGCGGCGATCGCCTACGGGCCGCTGGTGGTGATCGTGGTCACGGCTACGCGGGGCTTCGCCCTCTACGGCCAGACGGTGCTGACCAACCGAGTGGTCACCCGGGTCGAGGCCGACATGCAGGCGGCCCTCTACGGGCACCTGATCGAGTCCGACCTCGCGCAGCTCGGCCGCGAGAGCCCGGCGGCGCTGACCCAGCGCTTCACCACCGACTTCGCCTTCATCAAGGAGGCGCTGACCCGCATCTCGACGGTCCTGCTGCGCGACATCGCCATGCTGATCGGCCTCGTGGCGGCGCTGATCTGGATGGATCCGGTGCTGACCCTGGTAGCCAGTGTCACGGTGCCATTCGTGGCGGGGCCGATCGGGCGGATCGGCAAGAAGCTGCGGCGGGTCTCGACGTCGACGCAGGAGCAGATGGGCGCCACAGCCAGCCTGATTTCCGAGAGCCTGCAGGGGGCCAGGGTCGCCAAGACCTATGCCATGGAGGCCTACCTGAAGGGCCGGGCCGCCCAGTCGCTCGACGAGGTGCGGCGCCTGAAGATGAAGGCCGCCAACGCCCGCGGGCGCCTCGATCCGCTCCTTGAGATCGGCGGCGGCATCGCGGTGGCGGGCGTGCTCGTGCTGGTCGGACAGCGGGTCCTGGCCGGGGAAAAGACAGTCGGCGACTTCACCGGCTACGTGGCGGCGCTGCTGCTCGCCGCTCAGCCGGCCCGGGCCCTCGGGAATCTCAACGCCATCCTGCAGGAGGCCGCCGCCGCGCTGCGGCGCTACTTCGACGTGATGGACGAGGCCCCCGCCATCCGCGAGACGGCGGAGGCACGGACGCTCTCGGTGACCGCCGGCGCGATCCGTTTCGCGGGAGTCCGTTTCCGCTACCGGCCCGACGCGCCGGCCCTGGAAGGGATCGACCTCGTCGTCCCGGCGGCCTCGGTCACCGCGCTCGTCGGGCGCTCGGGATCGGGAAAGTCCTCGTTGCTCAATCTTGTCCCGCGGCTTTACGACGTGATCGAGGGGGCCGTGACCATCGACGGCCAGGACGTCCGTGCCGTGACCCTGGCATCGCTGCGGGCGTCGGTCGCGGTCGTCTCGCAGGACGTGGTGCTGTTCGACGACACGATCGCCGCCAATATCGGGTTCGGACGGCCCGGCGCCCCCCGGGGGGAGATCGAGGCGGCGGCTCGGGCTGCCGCGGCCCACGGCTTCATCACGGCTCTGCCGGAGGGCTACGACTTCCGGGTCGGCCCGGGTGGCGGACGGCTTTCTGGCGGCGAGCGGCAGCGGGTGGCGCTGGCCCGCGCCTTCCTGAAGGACGCACCGATCCTGCTCCTCGACGAGGCGACCTCGGCCCTCGACTCCGAATCGGAGCGCCTCGTGCAGGAGGCGCTGACCCGGCTGATGCGCGGCCGCACGACCCTGGTGATCGCCCATCGGCTCTCCACCGTGCGCGACGCCGATCAGATCGCCGTGATGGAAGCCGGCCGGGTGATCGAGACCGGGCGCCACGACGCTTTGATGGCGGCCGACGGCGCCTACAGGCGCCTGCACCGATTGCAGCTGTCGGACCCCGCCGGTCCGGGGTGATTCGCATGTGCGGCGACGCCGTCATGCGCCGGCTCCGTAGATTCGCGCGCCGGAGCGCGCCATAAGGGCCTCAGCCGATGAGGACCACACCGTGAGCGACCTGACCTTCGAGATCCAAAGTCATCCCGCCCCGCGGACCGCCGACGAGCGGGCCGCGCTGATGGCGAATCCGGGCTTCGGGAAGGTGTTCACCGACCACATGGTGGTGGCGCGCTACTCGGCCGGCCGCGGATGGCACGACGCGCGGATCCAGGCGCGCGAAGCGATCCCGCTCGATCCCGCCGCCGCCGTGCTGCACTACGCCCAGGAGATCTTCGAGGGCCTCAAGGCCTACCGCACGGCCGATGGCGGCGCCGCGCTGTTCCGGCCCGAAGCCAACGCCCTGCGCTTCCGGCGCTCGGCCGAGCGCATGGCCATGGCGCCCTTCCCCGAGGATGCCTTCGTCGAGGCGATGCGCAAACTCGTCGCGCTCGACCGCGCCTGGATCCCCGACACGCCGGACGGCAGCCTCTATCTGCGTCCGTTCATGATCGCCAGCGAGGCCTTCCTCGGCGTGAAGCCGGCCTCGGAATACCTGTTCGTGACGATCGCCTCGGCGGTGGGTTCCTACTTCAAGGATCCGACCGGGACCGTCACGGTCTGGGTCTCGGAGCACTTCACCCGCGCGGCCCCGGGCGGCACCGGCGCGGCCAAGTGCGGCGGCAACTACGCGGCGAGCCTCGCGGCGCAGTCGGAGGCGGCCGCGCAGGGCTGCGAGCAGGTCGTGTTCCTCGACGCGGCCGAGCGCCGCTTCATCGAGGAGCTCGGCGGCATGAACGTGTTCTTCGTCTTCGAGGACGGCACGCTGGTGACCCCGCCGCTCTCGGACAGCATCCTGCCGGGCATCACCCGCGACTCGGTGATCACCCTGGCGCGTGAGGCCGGCCTGACCGTCAGGCAGGAGCCCTACACGATCGACGCGTGGCGCGCCGACGTGCGGGCGGGCCGCCTGACCGAAGCCTTCGCCTGCGGCACAGCCGCGGTGATCACGCCGATCGGCACCGTGAAGGGCCGCGAGGAGAGCTTCACCATCGGGAACGGCAAGGCCGGCCCCGTGGCCCAGCGGCTGCGGAGCCTGCTCGTCGACATCCAGCGGGGCAACACCAACGATGCCCATGGCTGGTTCCAGAAGGTGTTCTAGCTGCTTTTGGAAGGTTCAGTTTGAGGGTCCGCGGCTCGCCTTCCCGATCTGACACGCGCCCTTCCCCCTCTGCGGGGGAGGGTCGCCCCTGCGTCAGCAGGGGTCGGGAGAGGGGAGCGCGGGTTCAGAACAGGGCGCGACCCGCATGAGGGGCAAAGCCTCTTTCTGCACCGCCGCCCGCCTCTTGCGGGACTTTGTCCCGGCCCGAATGCCTTCGGGGGTCACTCCTCCCCGCAGAGGGGGGAGAAAGACGCGCAGATGACGGACGCGGCGGCCCGGACCTCGGATCCAGCGATCGGCCCCTGGAACCCGGGCGTTCGCTCCGACCTGCCCTCGGCCTTCCTGCCGCTGGTCACCGTCTACCGCCCGGAGCATGTCGAGACGCCGCTCCGCGACGCCCTCGACCTCAGCGACTTGTGCGGCCTGCCTGCCCGGCAGCTGACGCGCTTCCGGGCCGCTCGCCTCGTCGTCCACGAGGTCCTGATCCGGGTCATGTCCGACCTGTCCGTGCCGGTGGGGGCGGTCTACGCCGATCTCGGCGTGAACTTCCGCGCGATCGTCGCCACGATCCTGCGCGAGGGCGTCGAGCCTCGCCTGGGCGAGGTCGAGGCCGCCCTGGCCCGGATCCGCGCGGAGGCGGACGCCGTGCTCGCGCGCGAGGTCGCCGCCATCCTGGACGACCGGCCGGCGCCGCCGCCGCCTGAGCCGGGCTGGCTCGACAGGCTCCTCGGCCGGCGACCGTCCGCCGTCGAAACCCCGCGCGAGGATCTCGCCACCCGGGCCCTGCGCCATCTCGAATCCTGGCAGCGCCGCGCCGCCGAGTCCGGAGAGGGCCTGGAAGTCGCCGCCTGCGAGGCCCTGCGCACGGTCGTGTCCGGCCTCATCGCCCGGCAGAACGCCGTCATCCGTGACGCCGCCCTCCTGAAGGCAATCGCCGGAACGCTCGTCTCGAACGGCTACGGCAGCCGTCGCATCGGCGAGCAGATCGAACCCTGGATCGCCGCTGTGGTCGAGGCGCATGGCTACCGCCGCCTGGCGCCGCAGGACTACCCGGTGGTGATGAATGTGAAGGGGGCCTCAGCCTCCGGCAAGAGCACGATCCGCCCCTACCAACTCGATCTCGCCAAGCGCCTCGGCATGGCGTGGTCCGACTTCGCCGTCATCACCCCGGACGTCTGGCGCAAGTACCTCCTTGACTACGACAGTTTGGGCGAGGCTTCTCGCTATGCCGGGACGCTCACGGGCTACGAGGTCGAGATCATCGACATGAAGCTCGACCGTTACGTAACCCGGAAGGCGGCGGAGCGGCGGATCTCGAACCTGCTCATCGACCGGTTCCGGTTCGACAGCTTCCAGGCCGAGGCCGGTTCCGACGGCGGCGGCCAGCTGCTCACCCGGTTCGGTGACCGGGTCTACATGCAGTTCATGGTCACGCCCCCGGCCGATACCGTCGAGCGGGCCTGGAAGCGCGGCGAACTCTTCGGCCGCTACAAGGCAGTCGAGGATCTCCTGGCCCACAACGTCGAGGCCTATACCGGCATGCCGCGCCTGTTCTTCAACTGGGCGCTGTCCCGGGACAAGCAGGTGGTCTGCGAGTTCCTCGACAACAGCGTGCCGCTCGGCGAGCGCCCGCGCACCATCGCGTTCTGGGCCGACGGCATCCTCAACATCCTGGACGTGCGGGGCCTGTTCGACATCGAGCGCTTCCGGAAGGTCGACATCTTCGCCCGCTGTCCGGACACGGTGTTCAAGGGTGCAGACCTCTCGGCCTCAGCCAACACGGCCTTCCTGCGCGAGTGCCTGCGCCGGATGGCGGTGATCCGTTTCGTCCAGGCTGAGACCGGCCGGGTGATCCTGCGCCTCGACCGCGGGCGCGTGTCGGCCCTGGATCCGGTCGCCCTGAAGAAGATAAGGGATGAGCCCGAATGGGCGGCGGCGCGCCAGCTCATCGGGGTTCCGGCAGACCCGGCCGCCTTGCCGGTCTTGGACGAAACCTTGAGCCCTTCGGATGCGCCGACGCTCGGCGCATGGGGCCGGATTCCGCCGGCCGGGCAAATGGCATAATATCGCCGCCCTGACAGTTCATTCCGTCCGTCTCACCCTGGTATATTGCATACCTAGAACGGATGTGCATGATTGGCGGCGCACGAGAGACGCCGCCGCAGCAAGGCCGCGCCGCCTAAGTGAAAGGCTCAGGGATGGAACGCCAGGATTCGCCGTCGGCGAAATGGTGGCAGCTCGCCTTCGGCGTGATCTGCATGGCCATGATCGCCAACCTGCAATACGGATGGACGCTGTTCGTCGACCCGATCGACCAGCGCTACCACTGGGGCCGCGCGGCGATCCAGCTCGCGTTCACGCTGTTCGTCGCCACAGAGACTTGGCTGGTGCCCGTCGAGGCGTGGTTCGTCGACCGCTACGGTCCGAAGATCGTGGTCGCCTTCGGCGGCGTGATGATCGCCCTGGCCTGGACAATCAACGCCTACGCCGACAGCCTGGCGATGCTCTATCTGGGCGCCGTGATCGCCGGCATCGGTGCGGGCTCGGTCTACGGCACCTGCGTCGGCAACGCGCTCAAGTGGTTCCCCCACCGCCGCGGCCTCGCCGCCGGCGCCACGGCGGCCGGCTTCGGCGCCGGCGCAGCCATTACGGTGGTGCCGATCGCCCGCATGATCGCGTCCAGCGGCTACCAGGACGCTTTCCTGTATTTTGGAATCGGTCAGGGCGCCGTCGTGCTGGCCCTCGCCTTCCTGCTGCGCAAGCCGTCGACCACCACGCCGGTTCAGCGCAAGAGCCTGCGCCTGCCCCAGACCAAGGTCGACCGCAGCCCCCGCGAGGCGGTGCGCACCCCGGTCTTCTGGGTCATGTACGCCATGTTCGTGATGGTCGCCTCCGGCGGCCTGATGGCAGCGGCGCAGATCGCCCCGATCGCCCACGACTTCCAGGTGGCCGGCGTTCCGGTGAGCCTGTTCGGCCTCCAGATGGCGGCGCTGACGCTGGCGATCTCGCTCGACCGGATCTTCGACGGGTTCGGGCGCCCGTTCTTCGGCTATGTCTCCGATAACATCGGCCGCGAGAACACGATGTTCATCGCCTTCTCGACGGCGGCGCTGGCGGTGATCGTGCTGCTGACCTACGGTCACATCCCGATGGTGTTCGTCCTGGCCACCGCGGTGTATTTTGGAGTGTTCGGCGAGATCTACTCGCTGTTCCCGGCAACCTGCGGCGACACATTCGGCTCCAAATACGCCGCCAGCAATGCCGGCCTGCTCTACACCGCCAAGGGCACCGCGGCCTTCCTCGTTCCCTTCGCCAGCATCCTTTCGGCAGCCTACGGCTGGTCGGCGGTGTTCACGCTGATCATCGTCCTCAACGTGACGGCAGCGGCGATGGCGATGTTCGTCCTGCGCCCGATGCGGGCCCGCTACCTCGCCGCGGAGGAGCATCCCGCGGCGATCGCCCCTCAACCGATCCGGGCGGCGTGAGCCCGCCCGTCCCGTCCAAGCCGATCCTATCCTCCGGAGACCTCCGATGACCGCACTCGCCAAGATCGTTCACCCCGCACCCGAGGTCGAGGCGGAGCCCGATCTGACCGACGGCTTCCACCTCGTCATCGACGCGCTCAAGCTCAACGGCATCGAGACGATCTACGGTGTCCCGGGCATCCCGATCACCGATCTCGGCCGCATGGCCCAGGCCGAAGGGATGCGGGTGATCTCGTTCCGCCACGAGCAGCATGCCGGCAACGCGGCGGCGATCGCGGGCTTCCTCACCCAGAAGCCGGGCATCTGCCTCACCGTCTCGGCCCCGGGCTTCCTCAACGGCCTGACCGCTCTGGCCAACGCGACCACCAACTGCTTCCCGATGATCCTGATCTCGGGCTCCTCCGAGCGTGAGATCGTCGACCTTCAGCAGGGCGACTACGAGGAGATGGACCAGCTCGCCATCGCCAAGCCCCTGTGCAAGGCGGCCTTCCGCGTGCTGCACGCCGCCGATATCGGCATCGGCGTCGCCCGCGCGATCCGCGCCGCCTGCTCCGGCCGTCCGGGCGGCGTCTACCTCGACCTGCCCGCCAAGCTGTTCGCCCAGGTGATGGACGCCGAGGCCGGCCAGAAGTCGCTGGTCAAGGTGATCGATCCGGCGCCCGCCCAGCACCCCGCTCCCGAGGCGATCGCCCGGGCGCTCGAGGTCCTGAAATCCGCCAAGCGGCCGCTGATCGTGCTCGGCAAGGGCGCCGCCTACGCCCAGGCCGACGAGGCGATCCGCGCGCTCGTCGAGACGAGCGGCATCCCCTACGTGCCGATGAGCATGGCCAAGGGCCTCCTGCCCGACACCCACCCGCTTTCGGCCGGCGCGGCGCGCTCCACGGCGCTGAAGGACTCGGACGTGGTGCTGCTGATCGGCGCCCGTCTCAACTGGCTCCTGTCGCACGGCAAGGGCAAGAGCTGGGGCGAGCCGGGCTCGACCAAGTTCATCCAGATCGACATCGAGCCCCGCGAGATGGACTCGAACGTCGAGATCGTGGCCCCGGTGGTCGGCGACATCGCCTCATGCGTGCACGCGCTGCTCGACGGCATGGGCAAGGGCTGGCAGCAGCCCCCGTCCGACTGGATCGAGACGCTCAAGACCAAGCGCGAGGCGAACGTCGCCAAGATGGCGCCGAAGCTCATGAGCAACGCCTCGCCCATGACCTTCCACGCCGCGCTCGGAGCGCTCCGCACCATCGTGAAGGAGCGGCCGGACGCGATCCTGGTCAACGAGGGCGCCAACACCCTCGACCTCGCCCGGGGCATCATCGACATGTACCAGCCGCGCAAGCGCCTGGACGTCGGCACCTGGGGCATCATGGGCATCGGCATGGGCTTCGCCGTCGCGGCCGCCGTCGAGACCGGCAAGCCGGTGCTCTGCGTGGAGGGTGACAGCGCCTTCGGCTTCTCCGGCATGGAGGTCGAGACGATCTGCCGGTACGGCCTGCCGGTCTGCATCGTGGTGTTCAACAACAACGGCATCTACCGCGGCACCGACACGGATCCGACCGGTCGCGACCCGGCCACCACCGTGTTCGTGCCGGATTCCCGCTACGACAAGATGATGGAGGCCTTCGGCGGCGTCGGCTACCACGTCACCACGCCGGACGAGCTGACCCGCGCGGTCAATGAGGCGATGAACTCGGGCCGTCCCGCCCTGGTCAACGCCGTCATCGACCCGGCGGCCGGCAGCGAGAGCGGCAACATCGGCAGCCTCAACCCGCAGAGCGGGATCAAGAAGAAGAAGTGACGGCGGCGGGCCCTTCGGGGCCCGCGACCGGGATGTCTTCACGCCGGCCGGACCGCTCTGCGGTCCGGCCGTCTTTGCTTCGGACCACGCCACGGACGTCCCGCCATGATCGACCCCGACCTCGCGGGACGCCTCCAGTTCCGCCACCGTCTGCCCACGCACGAGCCTCTCCCCCCGGGCCGGCATGACCTCGGCCTCTTCGCCGAGCGCGACGCCGTGCTGGTGGTTCCCGAAGGCCTCGATCCGCGCCGGCCCTGCCGACTCGTCGTTCTGTTTCACGGTGGCGGCGGCAGCGCGGAGCGTATCCTGCCGATGCTGGAGGAGCACGCGCGGGCCGAGCGTTTCCTGCTCCTCGTCCCGCAATCGCTGTTTCCGACCTGGGACATCGTCATCGCCGGCCACGGGCCCGACCGGGAGCGCATTGCGGCGGCCCTCGCGGCCGTAGCGGACCGGTTCCTGCTCGATCCGGAGCACCTCTGCTTTGCCGGACACTCGGACGGCGGCAGCTACACGCTCTCCCTCGGACTCGCCAACGGTGACGTGGCGCGCCAGCTCATCGTCTCGTCGGCCGGCTTCCTCTCGGTGCATCTGCAGGTCGGCGCGCCGCGGATCTTCCTGTCGCACGGCATCCGGGACGAGCAGATCCCGATCGATCGGAGCGCACGCGTCCACGTGCCCAAGCTGCGGGATGCCGGCTACGACGTGACCTATGTCGAGTACGACGGCCCCCACGTGCACCAGCCGCCAGTCGTAGCGCAGGCTGTGGCGTTCTTCCTGGCGGCTGCGGGCGCCGCGTAGTCATACATCCCAAAGCGGGGGTGCCGTCCGATCGCGCGCCCGTGCGCCGGATCAGGGACCCGACCAACCGTCTCTCCGAACCGTCTCCGAAGGCGCCCCCCGTCGGCCCTTGCGAGGCAACCCGGGAGCAACGAGCTCAGCGACTCGGCGACGTCGCACTGTCCTGGATTGCTTCGCTCCGCTCGCAAGCGCGGAGCGGCCTCGGTGCCGGCGCATGGAAAAGGGCGGCGCCGCGAGGCACCGCCCTGTCTCAGGACCGCAAATGGTGCCGGTCAATCAGACCGCGCGGGCCTCGTGCATCGCCCGGATCTGCTCCTGCGTGTAGCCGAGGCCTTCCAGCACCTCGTCGGTGTGCTCGCCCAGCAGCGGCGAGGCCTTCACCTCGACCTGCATGTCGGAGAACTTGATCGGGCTTCCGACGGTCAGGTATTTGCCGAGCTTCGGGTGCGCCACCTCGACGACGGTTCCGCTCTCGCGCAGGGACTTGTCCTCGGCGATCTCCTTCATCGACAGCACCGGCGCACAGGGAATGTCGTAGGTGCGCAGGATGTCGACCGCCTCGAATTTGGTCTTGTCGGCGAGCCACTCCTCGATCGTCTTGAAGATGTCGAAGATCTTATCCTGCCGAGCCCGCGGGGTGTTGTAGGCCGGATCGGTGATCCACTCCTCGTGGCCGAGCGCCTTGCAGATCGGCGCCCAGGCATGGCCCTGGATGGTGAAGTAGATGTAGGCGTTCGGGTCGGTCTCCCAGCCCTTGCACTTCAGAACCCAGCCCGGCTGACCGCCGCCGCCCGCGTTGCCGCCGCGCGGCACCACGTCGGAGAACTCGCCGTGCGGGTACTGCGGGTACTCCTCGAGGTAGCCGAGGGCGTCGAGGCGCTGCTGGTCGCGCAGCTTCACCCGGCAGAGGTTGATCACCGAGTCCTGCATCGACACGGCGACCTTCTGGCCCTTGCCGGTCTTGTTCTTCTGATGAAGCGCCGTGAGGATGCCGATGGCGAGGTGCATGCCGGTGTTGGAGTCGCCGAGCGCCGCGGCGCTGACGGTGGGCGGCCCGTCCCAGAAGCCCGTGGTCGAGGCGGCACCGCCCGCGCACTGGGCGACGTTCTCGTAGACCTTCAGGTCCTCATAATGATGGCCGTCCGAGAAGCCCTTCACCGAGGCCAGGATCATGCCCGGGTTCAGTTCCTGGATACGCGCCCAGGAGAAGCCCATACGGTCGAGGGCGCCGGGGCCGAAATTCTCGACCATGACGTCGGAGTCCTTGATGAGCTTCTCGAGGACTTCCTTGCCGGCCTGGGTCTTGGTGTCGAGGGTGAGCGAGCGCTTGTTCGAGTTCAGCATCGTGAAGTAGAGCGCGTCCGCGTCCTCGACGTGGCGCAGCTGCGTGCGGGTCACGTCGCCGGCGCCGGGGCGCTCGACCTTGATCACGTCGGCGCCGAACCACGCGAGGAGCTGCGTGCAGGCAGGACCGGCCTGAACGTGCGTGAAGTCGATAATCTTGATGCCTTCCAGCGGCTTGCTCATGGGGCGTTCTCCCTGTGCGGTTTGGTGATCGGATCCTGCGGATCTTCCTGCGGGCTCAAGCTGCCCGTCAGGACCGGTCCGCGGCGGCTTCGAGGTCGGCGACGCGCTGGCGGAGGCGCTTCTCCTCGGCCCAGCGCTCGGTCTCGTCGCGGATCACCGCGACGATGCCGGTCACTTGGTCGGAGGCGTCCCGCACCATCCCAACCGTGAAGGCGATGGAGAGCTGGCGGCCGTCCTTGTGGAGCGCCGGCACCCTCAGGGTCTCTGCCCCGTAGCGAGTGACGCCGGTACGCATGGTCTTCGCGTATCCGTCCCAGTGGCGACGACGGTGTCGCTCGGGCGTGATCAGGTCGAGCGTGCGGCCCAACGCCTCGGCGGCGCTGAAGCCGAAGATGCGCTCGGCGGCCGGGTTCCAGACAGTGATCGCACCGTCCGGGTCCGACACCACCACGGCGTCCCCGATGGCCGCGGCCAGTCCGACGATGTCGTCCGACCTCTGCGCCAGTGCCATCGCGTCAGCTGCCGGCACCAGCTTCAACCTGGTGGCGGGTTCCGTTCCGCGCTGTCAGCGCGCTGACCAGACTCGCTTGGATCGTCATTGGCCCTCCTGCTCGTGTTCGGAGCTAAAGTTCCAACTCGCCTCTGCGACGGCGCTGCCGCAGCCACGGTGTGTGTGGTATTTGGTATGCCAAATCTGAAATGCCGTCAACGCCGGGGGTGACAAAAGGCATTTTCTTTCCAGCGGCGACGTTCCGGACGGTCGATCTGCCGGGGCGAGACCTACCGGTCGCGACTTGGCCGGCGAGCGGCCGTCAGTCCAGGTTGTTTCGCGGAGTTGGCGATGTCTTGTCGTGGGTCAGCACGTTCACGAAAGCCCAGGACGACATGCTTTTGCCGTCTGGGCGTGCGAGAGCCGCCGAAGCTCCGCGGCACGATGCGGCGACGGAGCGTGTACGGATCGACCGTCGAGGCCGGGGAGGCCGGAATCAAGCCATGAACATGGAGATCCGGAAAGCCGAGGGGCAGCCGGTCACGACCATCGATCGGCAGCAGGCGATCGCCGAGTCTCTTCGGCAGATCGCGCGCATGTCGCGCTTCGCCGATCGCAAGAAGGGCATTCGGTCCTATCAGACCCACGCCAAGAACGACCCTTGGATCCCAATCCTCTTCATCCTGTGCTTCGTCATGCCGGTACTGGCCGGAGCGATCTATTACGGGCTGATCGCGTCGAATCGGTATGTCAGCGAGGCGCGCTTCGCGATCCGTCCGGCGATCGGAGCATCCGACAAGGGAATGTCGGAAGCGGCGGGTTCCTCCAGCAGCTCCAGCGGCCAGAATCAGATGGCCGCGCAGGACACGATGATCACCCGCGAGTACATCCTGAGCCGGCCGATGGTGGAGATCATCGAGGCGCAGCTACCGCTGCGCCAGTGGTTCAGCGACGACAGCATCGACTATTTCTCTCGCTTCGATCCTGAGAAGCCCATCGAGAAGTTCGTCCGGTACTGGAAGCGGCGCGTCGAAGTCGACGTCGAAGCGGGCTCGGGCATCATGTCGGTGACCGTCGCGGCCTTCGATCCCGAAAAGTCTCTCGCCATCGCCAGGGCGGTGATGAAAGAGGCTGAGCGGATGGTGAACGACCTCAGCGTCAAATCTCGCACGGAGGCCATGGCGGAGAGCACTCGCGAGTTGAAACTCGCCGAGGAGAGGATGACCAAGATCCGCCTCGAAACCCGGGATTTGCGCAACCGGCAGGGTGTGCTCGACGCGGAGAAGTCGAACCTCGCCAACCTGAAGATGATCTCGGAACTGCGCGCCGCCCGCATCAACCTCGCGGTGCAGCTCGCGATCGGCCAGCGGGACCTCGGGCCGGACTCGCGCCGGATCCTCGACATCAAGCAGCAGATCAGGGATCTCGACGAGAACATCGCCCATATCGAGCAGCAGGCGGCAAGCCAGGACCCTTCGCAGAAGGGCCTGCTGTCCGACGCACTGACACGCTTCGAGACGCTGGAAACCGAGCGGAAGAACGCCGAGAAGTACTACCAGCAGGTGCTGACCGCCTATGAGCGGTCACGCATCATCGCGGCCCGACAGGTGGAGTTCTTCAGCCCGATCGTCGAACCCGTGAAGGCGGAATCCTCGGTCGAGCCGCGGCGGATGCTGATGACCAGCCTGATCGCCGTGGGCGCCGGGCTGCTGTTCGCCGCCGCCATGTTCGCCCGGAAAATGATGGCCTGAGCCGAACATTCCCCGGGGACCCAGTCTCAGAGTTCGGGGGGCACCCGCGATGCTGTCCGGTCCGCGGCCGGTCCGACCGTGCCGCCGGTCCAACCTTGCGCGCGCCAGCCTTCCGCACGCTCGTCGAGGTCAATCGAGCCCGCCCGGTTCAGCAGGTTCAAGGCACGATCCGCCTGGGCCTCGTCGGCCCGCACGGTGACCAGAGTACCGCCCCGGCGTACGCCCTCGGCATAGGTTTCGGCCTCGCCCTCGCTCAGTCCTGCCCCGGTCAAACCGCCGATCAGGCCTCCGGCCGCGGCTCCGACGCCGGCGCCCGTCAGGGCGGTCACGAGCCATCCGGCGGCGACCACGGGGCCCAGACCCGGGATCGCGAGCAGCCCGAGGCCGGCAAGCAGGCCCGCACCGCCGCCCAGGACCGTGCCGACCGTGGCCCCCGTGCCGGCGGCGTCGACCGCCTCTGCGGTGACAGGCGCGGCGGTGTCGGACGGTTGCGGTCTCGACGGTGCGGTCTTGGTCCGGTTCGAGATGATGCTGATGTCGCCGTGGGGAATCCCCGCCGCCTCCAGCTGGTCCACCGCACGCGCGGCGGCTTCATAATCGTCGAACAAGGCGGTCAGGGCGCGTGTGGTCATGGGAGGCTCCGGGATCCTCGGGTCTGCGCCGCGCGCGTGCCGACATCACCGCCAGACTGGGGACGGATCAGCAGGAACTCGCCCTGCGGTGGGCGGCTGCTGACCGATCAAGCGGCAGACCCCACCCGGGTTCCATCAGGCGCAGGCCTCAAGCTTAACGTCCCGCTAACCATCCGCCCGGCAGATCTTGCCGGGTGCGCCGGTGGGAAGCCCTCCCGGCAGCGGGCGGCGGGTGAGTTCGATGGCGGAGATGGCGAGCGCGCCGGCACGGATGGGAGCGGCGGCGGTCTTGGGCCAGATCGCGCTGCCCACGCGCGGCGACCTCCAGGCTCTGTCGAAGCGCTCGGACCTGCTGTTCGCCACCGGCGTCATGGCGATCCTGGCGGTGCTGATCTTCCCGCTGCCGGCGATCCTGCTCGACCTGCTGCTGGCGGTCTCGATCATCATGTCGGTGCTGATCATGATGACCGGCCTGTCGATCGACAACCCCCTGGAATTCACCGTCTTCCCGACGCTGCTGCTCATCGCCACGATGCTGCGGCTTGCCCTGAACCTCGCCTCGACCCGCCTGATCCTCGGGCACGGTCACGAGGGAACGGCGGCGGCCGGCCACGTGATCGAGGCGTTCGGCCACTTCGTCATGGGCGGCAACTTCGTTATCGGGATCATCGTATTCGCGATCCTGATCATCGTGAACTTCGTGGTGATCACGAAGGGCTCCGGCCGCATCGCCGAGGTGGCCGCCCGCTTCACCCTCGACGCTATGCCCGGCAAGCAGATGGCGATCGACGCCGACCTGTCGGCGGGCCTGATCGACGAGAAGGCCGCCAAGGCCCGGCGCGCGGCGCTCGAGGAGGAATCCTCCTTCTTCGGCGCGATGGACGGCGCGTCGAAGTTCGTCCGCGGCGACGCGGTCGCCGCCCTGCTGATCACCTTCATCAACGTGGTGGGCGGCATCATCATCGGCGTCGCCCAGCAGGGCCTGAGCTTCGGTGACGCCGCCAAGAGCTACACGCTGCTGACCATCGGCGACGGCCTCGCGAGCCAGGTGCCGGCGCTGATCGTCTCGACGGCCGCAGGCCTGCTGGTCTCGAAGGCCGGCGTGCGCGGCGCGGCCGACAAGGCGCTGGGCAAGCAGCTCGCGCATTACCCCAAGGCGCTCGGCATGTCGGCAGCCGTGATGCTGCTGATCGCCCTGCTGCCCGGCATGCCGATGCTGCCGTTCCTGCTGCTGGGCGGCGGGGCCGGCTACGCCGCGTGGCGCATCAACAAGACCGCCAAGCTGGCGCCGCCCCTCGACGCGTCGGGTGCGCCGATCGACCCGAAGGCGGTGGCCGCCGCAGCGGCGGCGAAGGAGGAAACCGTCACCGATCTCCTGAAGCTCGACGATCTCAAGCTCGAGATGGGCTACGCGCTCCTGGCCCTCGTCAACGGCGAAGGGCAGGACCGGCTGACGGACCAGATCAAGGCCCTGCGCCGCCAACTCGCGGCGGAACTCGGCTTCGTGATGCCGTCCGTGCGCATCCTCGACAACGTCCAGCTCGACGCCAACACCTACGTGGTGCGGGTCAAGGAGATCGAGGCGGGCACGGGGCGGATCTTCCCGGGCCAGTTCATGGCGATGGACCCGATGGGCGGGCAGGTGCAGTTGCCCGGCCAGCACCTGCTGGAGCCGACCTTCGGGCTGCCCGCCACTTGGATCGACGCGGCGCTTCGCGATCAGGCGCAGCTCAAGGGCTACACGGTCGTGGACGCCGCCACCGTGGTTTCGACTCATCTCACGGAAGTGATCAAGGCGCACGTCTCCGAACTCCTCAACCACGTCGAGGTCTCGAAGCTCCTGCGCGAGCTGCCGAAGGAACATGCCGAGTTGCTCAAGGAGATCGTGCCGTCGCAGATCTCGACCACCGGCATCCAGCGGGTGCTGCAGTTCCTGCTCGCCGAGCGGGTCTCGATCCGAGACCTCGGCGCGATCGTCGAGGCGGTCGCAGAAGTGGCTGGCGGCGTGAAAAATCCGCGCGACGTGGTCGAGCATGTCCGCGCCCGGCTGGGCCGGCAGATCTGCGCCCAGTATCAGGACCAGGGCGGAACCCTGCCCATCATCACCCTGTCGCCGGCCTGGGAGCAGGCCTTCATGGAGTCGATTGTCGGCGAGCGCGAGGAGCGCTACCTCGCCATGCAGCCCTCGAAGCTCAGCGAGTTCGTGAACGCGGTCCGCGACCGGTTCGAGACGGCGGCGCGGCAGGGCGAGATGCCCGTCCTGGTCACCTCGGCGCAGACGCGACCCTTCGTGCGCTCAATCATCGAGCGATTCCGTCGCGAGACTCCGGTGATGAGCCAGGCGGAGATCCACCCGCGGGCGCGGCTGCGGACGGTGAATTCGATCTGAGGGGGTCGGGTCGCTGGCTGTCCACCGCGCGATCATCGTCGATGGATGATCTCCCGGACATGGGGGGCCGGCCAGACATCCAGGTCCCGACCCCGTCACAATCTTGGGGCCGCGAAGCGGGGCCCGGAAGCCGGACACGCGCCTGGCTCAGAACCTTGGGCTGGTGGCGGCTCTGGTTTCCGGCCCCGCCTGGCGGCGCCCCGGAATGACGCAGGGCTCATTCTGCCGCCCGTGCGCTGGCTGGATAAGCGGTTTGAGCAACCTGAACGGCGCTGGGCCGATGTCGAACGATCGGTCGCCCGTATGCCTCACACCGCCTTCTGCTTCAGCTCCCGCTCCATCTCGTGCGCGTCGAGACCGGGCACGATCACCGGCGGCTCCGGGACGGCGGCGGCCTTGGGCCCGTGTGCGGCCGAGCCGATCGCCGCAGCAAGGCGCGAGCGCTCGAAGGCGATCACGACGATCACCGAGACGAGGGCCGGGATCCAGAAATAGAAGATCCGGAAGATGATCACCGCCGCGATGATCGCATCCTTCTGCGCCTCGTCGGTGATGTGCATGGCGGTGATGAAGACGATCTCGAACACGCCGAGGCCGCCGGGCGCGTGCGAGGCGAGCGCCACCGAGAACGAGGCGAGGAAGATCGCCAGGACCGGGATGAAGCCCGGGTTCATCGCCTCCGGAAGGACGAAGTAGATGATCCCGGCCGCGCCCAGCAGCTCCAGCGGCGCCGCCAGGAGCTGGCGGCCCATGATGCCGGGCCGCGGATATTCCAGCTTGAACGACCGGATGTGCAGCGGGCGCAGCCGCAGGATCGAGCCCAAGACGTAGAGGGCGACGAAGCCCAGCATGCCGATCCCGACAACCAGCGCGGTCTTCGAGTCGGTGAGGAAGCCGGGCAGCTTGCCCTCAAGCCGCGACAGCAGGTTCGGGTCGACCACCAGGGTGAACCCGCCGAGCAGGATCGTGCCGAGGAAGAACGTGAACGAGCAGAGCGCCACCAGCACGGCGACCTGCGCGGCTGTCAGCCCCTTGGCGGTGTAGGCCCGGTAGCGCACCAGGGCGCCGGAGAAGACAGAGGCGCCGATATTGTGTGAGAGCGCGTAGGTCGTGAAGGAGCAGAGGGAGACGAACAGCCACGAGATGTGACGGACGCCCAGGTGCAGCAGAGCGATCCGGTCGTACCAGGCCAGCGCCGCATAGGCGACGAGCGTGGACAGGGCGGCGAGCAGGATCCGGTGCGGCGGGATCGCCAGGATGGCGGCCCAGATCGCCGCGAGGGAGGTGGTCTTCAGCTCTTGGTAGAGGAAGTAGCCCGACACGACCACGGCTGCGAGGCCGATCAAGGGCCAGATGAACTCGCTGAGCTTCTTCATGAACACCGACGCCCTGGGGAGAGCCCCTGATGCGCCGGCAAGCGACGCGCTGCAAGCGGCCCGAAGACCACGGCGCCCCCCTTGTCAGGTGATCGTGACGGTTTCGTGCCGCGGCGCAGCCGCCGCGGTCGGGCCGGCGCCGGGACCCTCGCTCAACCCCGGGCGCGGTTCAGCCCGATGCCGTCCATGGCGGCCTGGTCGCGGGCCGCGTCGGCGGCGCGCTCGGCGGTGCGCTCGCGGTCGTTGAGGATCTCGACCTTCTTCAACTCCTCGAAGGCTTCGCCGAGCTCGGCCTTCGCCTCGGCGAGCTGCCCCTCCAGCGCCTGGGCGGACTGGAGCATGTTGTCCCGGCGCGTCGCCGCCGCGCGGGCGTAGGTCGGATAGGCGAAGTGGCCCACATCGGTGATGCCGGCGCGCGCCTCCTCGACGGCGACCTCCCGGTCGAGCTCCACCGCCATGCGCTGGAAGTCGGCCATCATCATCTCGATCTGGGTCACGCGGCGGCGCTTCTCGTCAACCTGGAAGCGGCGCAGGCGGATCAGCGTGTCTCGCGATTTCATCAGGACGCTCACTCCACGCAACGCTCAAGGCCCGGCCGGGGAATCGTGCCCGCCAGAGGCCCCTGAACGACCCTGCCGGGGCAGACCCGCTCGGATATTCACTCGGCCCCGAATCCGCTGGCGCTGTGGCACCACCCGGGCATGGAAGGCCTAGGCCCCGCCGAGGATCTGGCCGAGCCGTGCGTAACCATCGCCGATGGACGTTGCTTCTTCCTTACCCTGCCCCAGAAAAGCCTCAAGATCCGGCATGAGCGCCACGGCCTCGTCGACCTCCTGGGACGAGCCCGCGCGGTAGGCGCCGAGCCGGATGAGCTCCTCCATGTCGGCGTAGGTGGAGAGCACCCGGCGGGCGCGTCGGACCACGGGGAGATACGTCGGATCGCAGGCGCGCGGCATGGTCCGCGAGACCGAGCGCAGCACATTGATCGCCGGATAGCGGCCCCGCTCGGCGATCGCCCGCTCCATGACGATGTGGCCGTCGAGGATGCCCCGGACCGCGTCGGCCACGGGCTCGTTGTGGTCGTCACCCTCCACCAGGACGGTGAACAGGGCCGAGATCGTCCCCTGCCCGACCCCCGGCCCGGCCCGTTCGAGCAGGCGCGGCAATTCCGAGAAGACGGTGGGCGTGTAGCCCTTGGCGGTGGGCGGCTCGCCGGCCGCGAGGCCGATGTCGCGCTGGGCCATGGCGAAGCGCGTGATCGAATCGATCATGCACAGCACCTTGGCGCCCTGGTCGCGAAAATATTCGGCCACCGACAGAGTCATATAGGCGGCGTTGCGGCGCATGAGCGCCGGCTCGTCCGAGGTCGCCACCACGACGACCGAGCGGGCGAGGCCGGCCGCGCCGAGATCGTCCTGAAGGAATTCCTGAACTTCACGGCCGCGCTCGCCCACCAGCCCGATCACCGCGATGTCGGCGGCGGTATAGCGGGCGAGCATCGACAGCAGCACGGACTTGCCGACACCCGAACCCGCGAAGATGCCCATGCGCTGGCCGGCGCACATGGTGAGGAAGGTGTTGATGCAGCGGACGCCGAGGTCCAGCGGTCCGCCGACGCGGGTGCGGGCATGGGCCGGCGGCGGGTCGGCGCGGAGGGGGTAGACGTCCGGTCCCTGCGGTAGCGGTCCCAGCCCGTCCACCGGCCGCCCGAGGGCATCGACCACGCGGCCGAGCCAGCCCGCAGACGGGCGGATCGCCCCGGCCGATTCGTCGCGCACATAGGCGGGGCAGCCCCGCCGGACGCCGTCGAGGGAGCCGAACGGCATGGCGAGCGCCCGGTCGCCCTGGAAGCCGATGATCTCGCAGGGCACCAGCCCGAGGCCGTTGGCGCCCTCGACGTCGATCCGTCCGCCGAGCCGCATGGCGGCGACGGGTCCCGCAACTTCCACGAGCAGTCCGCGAATCGCCACCACCCGCCCGAAGGTCTGCAGCACCTCCACCCGGTCCAGGGCGGCGCGGGCCGTTGTGAGAGAAGAAACGGATCTTGCCGGATCCTGTGTCATCGGCCTGGCTCTCAACGCTTCGTTTACCGGCCTCCTTAACACTGCGCTTAACGGGCTCGTAGCGGCTCGATCCGGGTCTCGGTCACCGCCGAGCTCGACGAAGTCGTCCGGCTGTGTCCCCTGGACCACAGCGGGGATCGAAACGTTACGGCGGAAGTACTTACGCCGCAGGGGGCGGATGGTCTGAACGCGGACGGCTTGGAATCAGGGCTCAGCGCGGCACCGGAGAACTCAACTTTCTCCTGTCAAGCTCGAAGAACTGCGAACGAGACGCTTGCGGGCGGGAATCAGGTTTTGTTAACGATTAATCCATAGCGTTCACGTCAAGGGCGACGGGGCGCCCGTCCACAGGCCGGTGGGCGGGCGAACGATATGACGTGTCTGCGCGCTGATGCGGCCGGCTGGGCTGGGGACCGACGATGCGGGTACTTTTGATCGAGGACGACAGCGCGACCGCGCAGAGCATCGAGCTGATGCTCAAGTCCGAGAACTTCAACACCTACACCACCGACCTCGGGGAAGAGGGTGTCGATCTCGGTAAGCTGTACGATTACGACATCATCCTCCTCGATCTGAACCTGCCCGACATGTCGGGCTACGAGGTGCTGCGCTCGCTGCGCGTCGCCAAGGTGAAGACGCCGATCCTGATCCTCTCCGGCATGGCCGGCATCGAGGACAAGGTGAAGGGCCTCGGCTTCGGCGCCGACGATTACCTCACCAAGCCGTTCCACAAGGACGAACTGGTGGCCCGCATCCACGCCATCGTGCGCCGCTCGAAGGGCCACGCCCAGTCGGTCATCACCACCGGCGACCTGATCGTGAACCTCGATCAGAAGACCGTCGAGGTCGGCGGCGCCCGTGTGCACCTCACCGGCAAGGAGTACCAGATGCTGGAACTCCTCTCGCTCCGGAAGGGCACGACGCTCACCAAGGAGATGTTCCTCAACCATCTCTACGGCGGCATGGACGAGCCCGAGTTGAAGATCATAGATGTCTTCATCTGCAAGCTGCGCAAGAAGCTCGCCAACGCCAGCCAGGGCAAGAACTACATCGAGACCGTCTGGGGCCGCGGCTACGTGCTGCGCGAGCCGATGGACGGCGAGGAGCGCATGGCGGTCTGATCCGCCGCCAATTCGGTCTCTTGAAAAACCCCGTGCGGCCCGGCCGCGCGGGGTTTTCGCGTTTCAGGCGGGCACGCTCGAAGCATCCGAGACCAACGGAAATTACACGCATTCCGACTGACCCGGTCATCCTCGGCATGGGATGTTCACGCTTGCCCTCGCCGAAGCGCTCTCCTCCCCCTTGTGGGGAGGAGTTGGAGGTGGGGGTCGTTCAGGATGAGGCGACGCGGTGCCTTCTGCACCACCCCCACCCCTGGCCCCTCCCCACAAGGGGGAGGGAAAAGCGCCCCGATTTCAGACGGTTGAGTGTTGGTGGGAGAGATGTGAGTGCGGTGGCATCCTCAGGCGCGGATTGGATGACGGAACGTCTCAGACGCCCGCGTCCCAACCTCTCGGACGATGTAGCCCGCGGTCACCGCACCCCGGCGGCGGAAAAGACCTGCGCGGCGGGCGCGATCACCACGTAGCCCCCGCACGGAGCCGCTCGGCTGATGACCGCGCTGGCGACGCCCCAGATATAGGTGCCGCCGCGATCCTGCGCGACGACCGGACCGCCGGAATCGCCGAAGCAGACACGGGCGCCGTTGGCGCGCGCGATGGTCAAGCCGGTGCTGCTCGCCGCGACCGGCGTGAGCGTCGCCGTCCGCAGACGCCCGACCGCGCGCCCGGACAGGCCCGCCCCGGCGATCCGCAGGCTCTTCGGAACCCGGGTCGGATCGGCCGCGAGGGGCACCGGGCGCCGGCCGCGCACCGGCTCGGTCAGGCGCAGCACCGCGAGGTCGAGGGACAGGTCGGAGAGGCTGACATCGGGGGCCGCGTTCGGCAGCATCTCCCCCGGGTCCGGGCTGTAGCGGGCCGCGACCCGTGCGGCATAGACCGGTCGCGCCGGTTCGGTCCCGCGAAAGAACACCACCAGCGCGCCGAGGGGGTCGCCGTTCACGCAGTGCGCCGCCGTGAGCACGAGGTCCGGCGCGATGAGCACGCCGGAGCAGCGGGTCAGGCGCAGGGCCTCCTCGGGCTGCGTGATCGTGCCGATGGCGACGGTGGCCTGCGCGAGGGCGTCGCGGCCCGCCGGCGCCCCGCCGTCGATGGCGAGCGCCGGCCCTGACGCGCCCAGGCCGAGTGCCGCGGCCGATCCGACGCAGGCGAGCCGTGCCGCGATGGTCCCGAAGATGGTCACGTGCTGATCTCTCCTCGCGAGCGGCCCCGGCCGCAACAGATGCGGTTCCGGACCGGCCGCGCAAGCGGGCGCGAGGACGCGGCCGCCGTCACGTCCGCGTCATCGTCACCCGGACGGCGCGATCAGCGCGCCACCGTCCAGGTGGTCGTGCCGTCCTTGTTGTCCTTCACGGCGACGCCCATCGCGGCGAGCGCGTCGCGCGCCCGGTCGGAGGCGGCCCAATCCTTGGCGGCCCGGGCGGCACGGCGCTCGGCAATCAGCGCCTCGACCGCCGCGACGTCGATGCCGGATTCGGCGACCTGATCCTGCTCCCGGTCGCTGCGCGTGCGCGTCAGGAAGCCGAGCAGGTTGGCGCCCGCCCGTAAGGCAGCCGGATCCGCCTCGGCCCCGCTGCCCAGCCGGTGCAGCTCGTTGATCGCCGCGGGCGTGTTGAGGTCGTCGCAGAGCGCGTCGAGCAGCCCGGCGGGAACCTCGCGCGCGGCGGGCTCGTCGCCGGCGGCGTTGTACCAGCGGTCAAGGACGCGGCTCGATTCTTCGAGACCGCGCAGGGTCCAGTCGATCGGCTGGCGGTACTGGGTCTTGAGCATGGTGAGCCGAACCACCTCGCCGGGCCAGTCCTTGAGCACGTCACGGATGGTGATGAAGTTGCCCAGCGATTTCGACATCTTCTCCCCCTCTACCTGAAGGAAGCCGTTGTGCAGCCAGACATTGGCCATCACGCCGGTGCCGAAGCAGCAGCGGGACTGCGCCACCTCGTTCTCGTGGTGGGGAAAGATCAGGTCGATGCCGCCCGCGTGGATGTCGAAGGTCTGGCCCAGGTGCTTGGCCGACATGGCCGAGCACTCGATGTGCCATCCCGGCCGGCCCGGCGCCGCGATGCCGGCGGGCGACGGCCACGAGGGCTCTCCGGGCTTCGAGGGTTTCCAGAGCACGAAGTCGAGGGGTGAGCGCTTGTAGGGCGCCACCTCGACCCGGGCGCCGGCCTCCATCTCGTCGAGGGGTCGCCTGGAGAGCTGACCGTAGTCCGGCATCGAGGGCACGTCGAACAGGACGTGCTCCTCCGCCACGTAGGCGTGGCCGGCGCGCACCAGGGCGTCGATCATCGTCACCATCTCGGCAATGTGATCGGTCGCCCGGGGCTCGATGAAGCGGGGGCGCTCGCCGGGCCGGTTGACGTCCTCGGGCATCAGCACGCCGAGGTCGCGCACGTCCTTGTGGAACTGCGCCAGCGTTCCGTCGGTCAGTTCGCGGATGGTGATGCCGCGCTCGGCGGCGCGGGCGTTGATCTTGTCATCGACGTCCGTGACGTTGCGCGCGTAGGTGACGTGCGCCGGCCCGTAGAGGTGGCGCAGCAGCCGGAACAGCAGGTCGAAGACGATGATCGGCCGGGCGTTGCCGATATGGGCCGCGTCGTACACGGTCGGACCGCAGGCGTAGAAGCGGACATGCTCCGGGTCGATCGGCGCGAAGGCCTCCTTGGCACCCGTCAGCGTGTTGTAGAGCCGCAACATCGGCGCCATGAAACCCACCTCCCTGCCGGCACGGCGGCCGGACCGCGGCGCCCCGCTCCAGACGGCAACCGGCTTTGACCGCAAGACCCTGGCGGCCTCGCGCGGCGAAGAACGGCCGGACCGTGGCGGACCCGGCAGGGCCGTCGCCACGCGCTGTTGCATCGCCGCGACGGCGCGGCCCGCCCGATGGGGCTAACCCAAAAGCGTGAGGAATTCGAGAAGGCCTGCGCGCGACGCGGGTAAGGCTTCCTTAACTGCGTCGTCGGACCGTCCGGCCAGCAAGCCTCACGCCACCGATCCTGTGTTCAAGGACCCTCCATGCGACGCTCGGCCGCCGGTTTCCTCGTCCTCGCCACCGCTCTGGCCACCGCCGGACTGGCGCATGCTGCCCTGGCCGGGAGCGACGGCGAGACCCCCGCGAAGGTGGCGAGCCACGTCGAGAAGACCTTCCTGATCCCGTCGAGCGACGGCTACGGCGTCGGCGATTGCCTGACGACCCCGGGCAGCGCCTGCGGCCAGGTGGTCGCCAACGCATGGTGCGAGGCGCAGGGCTACGCCGCCGCCAACTCCTACGGCGTCGCGGCCGCCGACGAGTATACCGGCGCCATCAGCCAGCCGGTTCCGGCGCCGTCGGAGCGCCCGATCCGCATCACCTGCCAGGACTGAACCTGATACGATCCGGCGCGCCGCGCCCTACTTGAGGGCGTCGGCACATTTCGGCGCGGGCTCCGTGCCCCACGGTGCCAGCGGCACCGCCGAGGTCGAGTTCTTCGGCGAGCCCTGGATGACCTTGTCCGAATAGACCATGTAGATCAGCGTATTGCGCCGCGCGTCGCAGCCCCGCACGATCTGCATCGACTTGAAGATCAGCGACCGGCGCTCGCTGAAGACCACCTCGCCCTGACTCAACTTGCCCTTGAAGGCCACCGGGCCGGTCTGGCGGCAGGCCAGGGAGATGTCGGAGACGTCCTCCGCCAGCCCGAGCGTGCCCTTGATGCCGCCCTTCTCCGGCTGGGTGTACCAGCAGGCGACGCCGGAGACCGCCGGATCGTCGATGCCGTAGACGACCAGCTTGTCGTTCGGCGTCAGCGGGCGCCAGACCGTCGACTTGTCGAAGATCCGGTCCGGCTCCTGGGCCGCGGCGGGGGCGACCGCCGCCAGTCCCGCCGCCAGCCCCGAGACCAGAAGCCCAACATAGGTGAGACTCCGAAACCACATCGCCGGCCAATTCCCCCTCAAGCTTGCCGACTGGATGTAGGAGGGGTGTCGCCACCTTTCGAGGGGGCGTACACTGGCTGTGCTTCGGCCCCGAAGCGCGGATGCGCGCCCGCCCGGCCCCTTCGGAGCGATGCGCACCCGATCAACGCGATGCCGCCAATGCCTCACCGCCCGATCGTCCGTTCGTTCGGCCGCCTCCTCCTGGGTGCGGTGCTGGCTCTCGGGCTGTGTCAGACGCTGTCCCACCCTGCCGGTGCGCAGGAGGCCCCGGCCGCCCCACCTGCCGCCGACACGCGGCCAACCCCGCCTCAGCCGTCGCCGCAATGCCGGCGCTACCGGGCCGAGTTGGCGGCCGTCCAGAACGGCGCCAGCACGACGCGCGCCCTCAACGACGAGATCGGGCGGCTGGAAGCCTATTTCCGCGGGCTGAACTGCGAGGGCGGCAAGTTCCTGTTCTTCGACACGCGCCCGCCGCAATGCGGGGCCGTGGAGCAGCGGATCCGCGCCCTGAAGGCGACCTATGGCGGCGCCGTGATCGACGACAGCGGGGCGCGCAAGCGGGAACTGCAGGGCCTCATCGCCTCGACCTGCCCGGCCCGCGAGACCTACGCGGCCAGCGGCGAGGCCTACGCCAAGGGCGGCCCGCAGATGGTCTGCGTGCGCACCTGCGACGGCGGCTTCTTCCCGATGCGGAACCTGCCCGACGGGCGCGGCGGCGCCGACGAGATGTGCCAAGCCCTCTGCCCGGGGACGGAGGCGCAGGCCTATTCCATGCCGTACGGCGACGACGCCCTGAAGCATGCCGCGTCGGTGAAGGGCAGCCGCGCCTACGCGAGCCTCGCCAACGCCTTCAAGTTCCGCAAGGAATTCGTGCCGAACTGCTCCTGCAAGCCGGAGGGCAAGACCTGGGCGCAGTCCCTGGTGAAGGCCGAGAGCATGCTGGTGCGCCACAAGGGCGATATCTTCGTGACGCCGATGCAGGCCGAAGCCCTGTCGCGCCCGAAGGTGCGCCTGACGCTGGTCGGCCGGGCCGACAGGACCGCGGCGGAACTCGCCGCCGACGCCGCCGGGCGTGCCGCCGGCGAGGGCCGGTCCGGTGCGCCGGCGGCCGCGCAGGCCACGGGCGATCGGAGTGACACCGCAGACGCTGCGAAGCCCGACGACGCGAAAGCGCTCGAGGTCAAGCCGGATCACGTTGCCGTGCGCGTCATCGCGCCGAACGTCATCGCGGTGCCGCAGCGCCTCATCCCCTGAGACCTGCAACGCGTTCCTGCACGGAACCATGGGCGGCGTTCGGAGTTCGGCAGGGCCTGACTCGACGCGAGGCCTCATGCGGTTGCTGCGATTGCTTCTCCTGACCGGCACGGTGATCCCGGGCCTGACCCTGACGCAGCCCGCCGGCGCAGCACCGGGTCGGATCCTGCTGGCCCAGGGGGGACCGGACGAGCGTGGTCCGCGCGGCGGCGAGCCCCCGCACGGCGGTCCGCGCCAGGAGCGCGCGCCGCAGGAGCGTCCCGGCCCGCCACCGGGACCGCCCGCCGGCCGCGAACGGCCGGAACCGCGACCTGAGCGCGCCGCCCCGCCGCCCGCCGCCCGCGAACGTCCCGAGCCGCCGGCCCAGCGCCAACCGCAGGCCGAACCGCCCGCCCGGGAACGCGCTCCTGAACGCAGGCCGGAACCCCCAGCGCCGCGGGCGCCGGCCCCGGACCGGCAGGAGCGCCAGCAGGAGCCGCGTCCGGAGCGGCAACAGCGGCAGCCGGATCGTCCGGCATCGGGCGCCCAGGAGCGGGCGGCCCCCGATCGCCCCGCGCCCGCGCGGCGGCAGGCACCGGACCAGGACGAGGCGCCGGCGCCCTCTGCACGGCCGAACGCCGAGCGGCCTGCATCCCCGCCGCAGCCGCGGCAGGCACCCGACCGGGACCGTCCAGCCCCCGATTCCACGCCCAATCGCCCGGGGGCGCGGGATGCCGCGCCCGATCGCGAGCCTTCCGGCCAGCGTCAGGGCGGCCCGGGCGCAGCCCCGCGCGACGCGCAGCCGGACACGCGTCCCAACGGCCGCCCCGATGCCCGGCCACCGGCGCCGAACGCCGCCCCGAGCCCTGCCCCCAGCCCTGCGCCGAACGCGGCACCGGGCGCTCCGGGAAGACCGGTGCAGCGCCAGGACGCGCAGCCCGAGAACCGTTCGCAGCCGGCGGGTCCGAATACGGGTCCCGGTGCCGAACAAGGCCGGCCGACGCCGCCGAACATGGCTCCGGGCGTTCCCGGGCGGCCGGTGCAGCGCCAGGACGTTCAACCCGAGGGCCGTCCGCAGCCGAATGCCGGCCCGGCCGCCGAACCGGGTCGGCCTGTCGCCCCGAACATGGCCCCGGGCGTTCCGGGCAGGCCGTTCCAGCCGCCGGGCCAAGCGCCCGCGGCCGGCCAAGCACCCGTCGGCGTGGCCCCGCCTGCTCAGCCCGGCCCGGGTGGCCCCGGTCCGAACGGGGCCGGCCGTCCGGGAGATCGCGGCGACTTCAACGCGCCCGGCCAGCCGGGCTACGTCCCTGGCGGCTTCCGCCAGAACGACGACGTGCGCGACTACGAGCAGGTCCGACGTGACCGGCGGGAGTACAGCGAGGGTGGGCGCACCTTCTACCGGGAGCCTGGCCGCATCATCGTGCGGGACCGGGACGGCTATCTGATCCGCCACGACGAGAATGAGCGTTTCCGCGATCTCGACCCGCGCGGCTACCGCTACGAGCGCCGCGGATCCGACTATTACAGCTTCATCGACCGGCCCGGCGGCGAGCAGATCGTCACCGTCACGGACGATGACGGCCGGATGCTGCGTCGTTACCGCCGGTTCCGCGACGGGCGTGAGGTGCTGATCATCGACAACAGCTATGCCGGACCGCCCCGTCCGATCTACGACGATGTGGTGGTGCTGCCGCCGCCGGATATCCGCATCCCCCGCGACCGCTACGTCGTCGAGTACGACCGAGCGGACGAGGGTACGGTCTACGAGGCGCTGACGGCGCCCCCGGTGGTCGCGGTGGACCGCCGCTACACGCTCGACCAGATCCGGTACAGCCCGGATCTGCGCGCGCGGATGCGGTCGGTGGACATCGACACGATCAACTTCGACACCGGGTCATTCACCGTCACGCCCGATCAAGCGGCCCGGCTGTCGGTGATCGCCGCGGCGATCAACAAGGCGATCCGGGCGAACCCGCAGGAGGTCTTCCTGATCGAGGGCTACACCGACGCGGTGGGCTCCGACATCGACAACCTATCGCTGTCGGATCGGCGCGCCCAATCGGTGGCGACCGTTTTGACCCAGCAGTTCCAGGTTCCGCCGGAGAACCTGACCACGCAGGGCTACGGCGAGCAGTACCTGAAGGTGAATACCCAAGGACCGTCGCGGGAAAACCGCCGCGTCACGGTCCGGCGGATCACGCCGCTGCTGCAACAGGGCTCCGGCCAAGCGCCGCCGCCGCGTTGACGGGAGCGCCGCGCGGCCATGCCCCGCGCGGCGGTTGACGACAGCGACCCGTAGTTCCACCACCCGTGGAGGTTGCGAGCACGGAACGACCATGGAGAGCGAAGCGGACCGGCGGCTGATCCGGTCGGGCACACCGGTCTTCCGCCGCACGGCGCTGGCGCTCGCAGCCGCGGGGTTCTCGACCTTCGCGGTGCTCTACGCCGTCCAGCCATTGCTGCCGATCTACGCGGACGCCTTCGAGGTCTCGCCGGCCGAGAGCAGCCTCGCCCTGTCGCTGCCCTGCGGCCTGCTGGCCTTGGCCTTGTTGGTGGTCAGCCCGCTCTCGGAGATCTGGGGCCGCAAGCCCGTGATGCTGGCCTCGCTCTTCGCCTCGGCGGTGCTCACAATAGTAGCCGCCCTGGTCCCGGGCTGGCACGGGTTCCTGACGCTGCGGGCGCTGACGGGCCTCACGGCGAGCGGCCTGCCCGCCGTGGCCATGGCCTACCTCGCCGAGGAGATGGACGCCGAGGCGATCGGCCTGTCGATGGGCCTGCTGGTGGGCGGCAATGCCCTCGGCGGCATGTCGGGGCGCCTGATCAGCGGCGTGATGGCCGACCATCTCGGCTGGCGGATCGGCCTCGCCACCATCGGGGTGCTGGCGCTGGCGGCGGCCGTCGCGTTCTGGCGCTGGCTGCCGCCGTCCCGCAGCTTCGTGGCCCGCCGCCTCGCCTGGCGGGAGGTGCCCGGCAGCTTCGGACACCATTTCCGCGATGCCGGCCTGCCGTGGCTGTTCGCGGAGGCGTTCCTGCTGATGGGCGGCTTCGTCTGCATCTACAACTACATCGGCTTCCGCCTGCTCGACCCACCGTTCTCGTTGAGCCAGACCGTCATCGGACTGATCTTCTCGGTCTACCTCGCCGGCATGGTGAGCAGCCCGGTCACCGGCGAGCTGGCGAGCCGCCTCGGCCGGCGGCGGGTCCTGTGGCTCGCCACCGGCCTCGGCCTTGCCGGCATCCTCATGACCCTCTCGGACCACATCGTGCTGATCATCGCGGGCGTGGTGGTGGTGACGGTCGGCTTCTTCGGGGCCCATTCGGTCGCGAGCAGCTGGGTCGGGCGCCGGGCCCTGCGAGATCGTGCGCAGGCCTCCTCGGTCTACCTCTGCCTGTACTATCTCGGCTCATCGGTGCTCGGGACCGCCGGCGGCTGGTTCTTCGCGCATTCCGGCTGGACCGGCGTGGTGCTGTTCGTGGCAGCCCTGTACGGTCTGGCGCTGATCATCGCCCTGCGGCTGTCGCGCCTCGCGCCGCTGGCTCTGGAAACCGGGAGGTCCGCATGAGCGCGCGCAACCACGCCAGCAACGTCGTCGATCAGTTCGGCGCGCAGGCTTCCGCCTACGTGGCGAGCGCGGTTCACGCCGCGGGAGCCGACCTCGACCGGATCGGCGCGCTCATCCGCGGCAGGCCGGCGGCGAAGGTGCTCGACCTCGGATGCGGCGGCGGCCACGTCGCCTTCACGGCCGCCGCGGCGGGCGCGACCGTCACGGCCTACGACCTCTCCGAAGCGATGCTCACGGCCGTCAGCGCCGAGGCCGGCCGCCGGGGGTTGGACCGGATCGAGACCCGGCAGGGCGCGGCGGAGACACTGCCCTTCGCGGATGCGACCTTCGACGCGGTGCTGACCCGCTACAGCGCCCACCACTGGCACGATGTCCCGGCCGCGCTGAAGGAGGCACGCCGGGTCCTCAAGCGGGACGGCCTCCTGGTGGTCTGCGACATCGTCGCGGCCGAGGATCCGCTGCTCGACACGCATCTGCAGGCGGTGGAATTGCTGCGGGATCCCTCGCACGTGCGCGACTACCGCGTGTCGGAATGGCGCGCACTGCTGGAGGCGGCGGGCTTCACCCCCGGCGCCACGCTGGAAAGCCGGCCGCGCATGGAATTCGCGAGCTGGATCGCCCGGATGCGGACGGCCGCGCCGCTGGTCGCGGCGATCCGCGCGCTACAGGCCACCGCGCCCGCGGAGGTGGTGGAGCATTTCCGGATCGAGGCCGACGGAAGCTTCCTGCTCGACTCCGTCCTAATCGAGGCCCGACCGCACTGAGCGAGGCGCCACTGGTGACATCGCCGGTCAGCCCATTGAGGTGCCGGAACGCGGCGGATGACGTGGCGATCAGCCGGGCCGACCCGGCTGTTCGTGCGGTTCGGTTCAGGCTGTCTCCCCGGCGAGCCGCCGCTCCGCCCGCGCCCGCCCGATCAGCGGCAGCAGGCCGGCGAGATCCGGTCCATGCTCCAGCCCGGTGAGGGCGAGGCGCAGCGGCATGAACAGCCCGCGACCCTTGGCGCCGGTGCGGATCTTGATCTCGGCCGTCCAGGCCTTCCAGGTCTCCGGGCCGTAAGGCTCCGGCGGCAGGCTCTCGCGGGCGGCTCCGATCACGGCCGGCTCGGTGATGACGGGCTCGACCGGGCCGGTCACGACCCGCCACCATCCGGCCGCCTCGGCGACGCGGCCGTGATTCGGCCGAACCGCGAGCCAGAACGCCTCCGCGCGATCCGACGGGATCCCGAGTTCCGCGAGCCGGTCGGCGACCGCCGCGTACGGCAGGTCGTGGACCAGTCGGGCATTGAGACCGTCGAGTTCCGCGGGGTCGAAGCGGGCCGGCGCGCGCGAGATCTCGCCGAGATCCACCAGCTGCGCCAGCGTGTCGAGATCGGGCACCGCCCGCACGGCTTCGGACGAGCCGGTGAGCACGGCCAGCGAGCGGACAGCGGCGGGCTCGTAGCCCGCCTCGCGCAGGCCGCGCAGCGAGAGGTGTCCGAGCCGCTTCGACAGCCCCTCCCCGTCGGCGGTCGTCAGCAGGTTGTGATGGCCGAAGACGGGCACGGCCGCCCCCAGGGCCTCGAAGATCTGGACCTGGACGCCCGTGTTGGTGACGTGGTCCTCGCCGCGGATGACGTGGGTGATGCCGAGGTCGGCGTCGTCCACCACGGAGGGCAGCGTGTAGAGGTAGCTGCCGTCGGCGCGGATGAGGACCGGGTCCGACAGCGACGCGCAGTCGACATGGGCCGGCCCGCGGACGAGATCATCCCAGGCGACCGTCCGCGCCTCCAGCAGGAAGCGCCAGTGCGGCCGCCGGCCCTCGGCTTCCAGCGCGGCGCGCTCCTCGGCGGTGAGCTTGAGCGCCGCCCGATCGTAGATCGGCGGTTGCCCGCGGCCGAGTTGGCGCTTGCGCCGCCGCTCCAGCTCTTCCTGCGTCTCGTAGCAGGGGTAGAGCCGTCCCGCCGCGCGCAGGCGATCCGCGGCGGCATCGTGCTGGGCCATGCGCGCGCTCTGCCGGGCGAACAGGTCGGGCTCGATGCCGAGCCAGGAGAGATCCTCCCGGATCGCCGCGGCGAACACCTCCGTGGAGCGCTCCGCGTCGGTGTCGTCGAGGCGCAGCAGGAAGCGCCCCCCGTCCTGCGGGCGAACAGGGCGTTGAGCAGGGCCGGGCGGGCGTTGCCGATATGGAGGTAGCCGGTCGGCGACGGGGCGAAGCGGACGAGAGTCATGACCCGCTCTGTAGCCGATCTCCGGAGGAATGTGCGCGCGTCTTCGATGCCGGCGTGCAGCTCATGCCTCGCCGGCCCAGGCCCGCTACCCCCGCCGGGCAAAACCGGTCAGAAGTGCTGCCTATGTGCTGCGGGATCGCGTGAATGGCGACGGACGAGAGGGCCGACATCGTAGTGGTCGGCGGAGGGATGGTGGGGCTCGCCAGCGCCATCGCGCTGAAGGATCGCGGACTCGACGTCGTGTTGTGCGATCCGGGCGAGGCACGGGGCCGGACCTCCTACGGCAATGCCGGCGTGGTCAGCCGGGGATCGATCCTGCCGATGTCGAGCCCGGCCCTCTGGGGCAGGCTTCCGGCCTATCTGCGCAACGCCGACCGGGGCCTACGTCTGCACCATGGGCACCTGCCGCGCATCGTGCCCTACGCGGCACATTTCCTCGCCGCGGCCCGCGCCTCCCGCTGGCGCCGGGCCGCCGCGGCGCTGCTGCCGCTGACGAGCGCCGCCTATCCCGCCCATGAGCGGCTGGCCGCGCGGGCCGGCACAACCGACCGCCTGCAGCGGACCGGCTGGCTCAAGGCCTACAGGACGCAGGCCGCCTTCACGGGTGCCGCACTCGAGCGCGAGATCCTGGCCGGGCACGGCGTGGCGTTCGAGATCCTCGACACCGCTGCCGTGCGCGACCTCGAGCCGGCGCTGGTGCGGCCCTACGCCCGGGCGATGCTGCTCACCGAGACCGGCTCGGTGCGGGAGCCGGGCCGGCTGATCGAGGCCTGCGAGGCCCTGTTCGCCGGGCTCGGCGGACGCCGTCTGCGCGGCAGCGCCGGGCGCCTGGCTCCGGAAGCCGGAGGCTGGCGCGTCGAGCACGAGGCCGGAGCGCTGCGGGCACGGCAGGTCGTGCTGGCGGCGGGCGCCGCCTCCGGGGCGATCGCCCGGACGCTGGGCTACCGGTTCGCGGTGGCGGCCGAGCGGGGCTATCATCGCCACTACGCCCTGCACCCCGACAGCCCGCCCCTGACCCGGCCGGTGCTCGACACCGGCGCCGGATCCATCCTCGCGCCGATGGGCGAGAACAGGATCCGGGTTCTCTCCGGCGTGGAGCTGAACGCCCGCCACGCGGCCCCGGACCACACGCAGATCGAGGCGGCGTCCCGGGAGGCCGCCGGGACGCTTCGTCTCGGCGGTCCACTCGACAACGAGCCCTGGCTCGGCTCGCGCCCTTCGACGCCGGACGGAATGCCGGTGATCGGCCGGGCGCCCCGGCACGAGGGCCTGCTCTTCGCGTTCGGCCACGGCCATATCGGCCTGTCCACCGGCCCCATCACCGGCGAGATTGTGGCCGATCTCGCCACGGGTCGACAACCTTCGGTACCGGTCGACGCCTTCGCGCCCGATCGGCTGCTGCGCTGGCCGCGCCTGTTCTGATCCTCAGCGCCAGTCGTAGGGATTGTAGGGGTCGAGCGCCGCCTCGATCCTGCGCAGGACGTCCGGCTGGCGCTGAAGGTCGGCCTCCCGGGCGAGCGCGCGCAGGAACGCCCGCGGCCCGTGCTCGAGGTCGCGCGTCAGGCCGTTGTAGCGGTCCGCGGGTTCGACATGGGACGGGTTCACCGCCACACGGTAATCGAGCCCGCAGGTGGGTGGATCGATACCCAGACGGTAGCAGATCCGGACCCGGGCAAAGGGCGCGTCCGGGCGATAATCGACCTGGTAGCCGCCGAACCGGAACGCGCCACCGGTGGCGCGCTCGGCGAAGGCGAGGGTTCGTGCGATCGTGGTGAAGCCGGCGGTCCTGTGGTCGCGCACGAGCGCGATCGCCGCACGCTCCGTCGGCACGAAGGGCTGACCGCCGGCCGCCGGGGAGACCACAGCGGCCGCGATCGCCGCGCAGACCGCGATGCGCGTGCACCTCATGGCTTCCTCATGCACACGGCGACCGGCTGCGCGTCCTTCGCGGCCTTGGCGGTCATGTCCAGACATCCCACCGTCGAGACACCGTCCGTGACCGTCACGGACGGGACGACCGCCATGCCCCGGCAATAGGCACCGATCAAGTCCTCGTCCCGGTGACACGCCACGTCGAGCCGGACAAGCGCGTTCATGGCCGCGCCGGCCGGCCCGGGCGGCCCGGGCGGCCCGCGCTCGCCGACGGGCCCGGGTGCCCCGGTGGCGCCGTTCAGGCCCGCCGGCCCCTGTGGTCCTGCCGGACCCTGATCGCCCTTCGGGCCGGGCGGTCCGGCCGGGCCCGGCTTCGGGGCGTCGCAGCCGGCGAGCGCGAACGCCGCAGCCGCGACGATCGCGATCAGGACAGATCTCATACGGCTCTCCGGCCACGCTCGGTGGCGACGAGGTGGCGCGGGACGACGGCGGGTCAAGGCGCGCCCGCCGCCCTGCAGGATCACGATAGCGGCGCACGGAGCCAGGCCGCGTTCCAACCCGGCACGCTGATCCGGATCCGCTGCGGCCCCGCGCGTCGGATCACAGGCGGAGCCGCGCGCCGACCGACGCCCTCCGATCCTGCGGCATCAACATGGAACTCGCCGGCAGATGCCTGGCCAAGCTTCGTATTAAGGTTTTCGCAAATTCTAGGCGACACATCTGTATCAATGCTTGTTTTCAGCAGCCGTGCACGCCCATGACCGGCAGGGCAGCCATACTCAGACGGAGAATTATTACGTCAGGTTGTCTGCTGACCCGCCTTCGGAGGAACTCCGACGGCGCGGCCGCGGTGGAGTTCGCCCTCGTGGCGCTGCCCTTCCTCGCGCTGTGCGGCGCGGTCTTCCAGATCGCCTTTCAGATCTGGGCCACCCAGAACTTCGACCGCGCCCTGCAGAACGCCGTCCGAACGATCTTCACCGGGCAGTTCCAGCAGTCGAACGCCGGTCAGACCGACCCCGCGACCCTCCTGGCGAACCTGAAGACGACGATGTGCGGTCCGTCGAACGCCCTGATCCCCACGGTCTTCAACTGCCAGGGCGTCAAGATCGACGTGGCCACCGCCAGCAACTTCGCGAGCGCCACGCCGGCCACGCCGATCGATGCCGCCACCGGCACGTGGAAGACGAATTTCGGGACCAACTACGCCTGCGCCAAGCCGGGGACGATCGTGGTCGTCACGGCTGCCGTGCAATTTCCGACCTTCTTCAACCTGATGGGCTTGAACACTCAGAAATTCACCACCGGGTCGGGGGCCGGATCGAGCCTGCTGACGTCGACGGCGGTCTTCCGCACGGAGCCCTACCAAATCGTCGGAGCGAGCCCATGCTGAAGGGCTTCGCCCGCAGGGCTCGGCAGGCGGCACCGAAGCCAGCGCCGATCGCGGGCCCGCTGAAACGCCTGCGGCGCGATCGGCGCGGCAGCGCCATCGTGGAATTTTCCATCATCCTGCCGATCCTCCTGGCGATCTGGGCGGGCATGACGGAACTCGCCCATGCCATCGACGAGTGGCGCAAGCTGACCCTGCTCGCCCGCACCGTGGCCGACCTGACCGCCCAGGGCGACACGCAGAACCCGATCAGCACGACGGTCATGAACGACATCGTCGCCTCGGCGACGCTGGTGATGCGCCCGTTCGACACCTCGCAGGTGAAGATCGTCGTCAGCGCCATGGGCGTCGGTCTGCAGGGTGCCACCGTCATCCCGAAGGTCTGCTCGAGCGTCGCCAACGCCAACGCGACGCCCCGCAACACCGGCGCGGCCAACGACCTGCTGGTTCCGCTCGGCTACCAGACCGCGGGCATGCGCTACGTCCTCGCCGAGGTCAGCGTCGGCTATACGCCGATGATCGGCAGCGCCCTGGTGAAGCTCGCCAAGGGCATCAGCAGCACCATCACGTTCACCAGCAGCGTCCCCTGGCCAACCCGGGGCGGCAAGACGTACGGGACCAACACCTACATGGAGGTTGTGGTCCCGGGCAAAAGCCCCACGGCGTGCGATGGCTCGACACCCTGACCCCCCTTCCCCCCGCGGCAGGCGCGGCCTGGCCCAGGATCGGCGCGGCAACGTCGCGATCCTGTTCGCGTTCCTCAGCGTGCCGATGCTGATGCTCTCGGGTGCGGCCATCGATTACGGCTTCGCGACCCGCCTCGAGACGAAGCTGCAGGCGGCGGCCGATGCCACGGCCCTGCTCCTGTGCCAGACGCCGCTGAGCACGACGACGGCGGATCTCAACGCCATGGCGCAGACGACGATGGGCGGCGCGATGGGTGTGGCGGATCTCGTGGTCGATCCGCTGGCGATCACCAGCAACCCGCGCCAGATCACCCTGACGGCCCACAAGCTGTCGACGACCTTCTTCGGCAAGTTCACCGGGACCACGCGCATCAATCCCGGCGCGACCTCGCAATGCGCCACGCCCCTGCCGAAAACCTTCGAGATCGCGCTGGTTCTCGACAACACCGGATCGATGTCCGCCTCGAGCGGCGGCCAGTCGAAGCTGCAGGCAGTCCAGACCGCGGCGACGAACTTCGTCAACTACGTCTACACCAACAGCGCCTTCTCCAGCGCCACGCGGATCGCGATCGTGCCGTTCGCGGGCGCGGTGGCGGTCGACCCGTCGGCGTATCGCTATGCCTCCTGGATCGACGTGTACGGTCAGTCGAGCTACCACTGGCTCAACGTCGGCTCGCTGACCGGAACAGGCATCACCAGCCGGTTCGACATCTTCAACAAGCTTCAGAACGCCAATTCCGGCTGGGGGTGGGCAGGCTGTCTGGAGACGCTGCCGTATCCGTTGAATGTCCAGGATGGGGCACCGGCGGGGAGCAACAAGGACTCGCTCTACGTTCCGCTTTTTGCGCCCGACGAGCCCGGCGACGGCAGCAGCGGCTACTCCGCCTACACCTACAGCGGCACCCAATACATAAGCTTCAATAGCTACATCGACGACAATACCAACAGTCTGACCTGCTCCAAGTGGCCGCAAAATCAGAGCTTCCAGAACGCCGAGGGTCGCGCCTGCAAATATCTCAATCCCAGAACCCCGTCGCCGACCTCGTCGAATCCCTATACCGGCATTCCGAACGGTCCGAATTTCGGCTGCACGACACAACCGCTCCAGCGCCTCACCAAAGACACGGCGGTTCTGAAGAACCTCATCAACAAGATGGCGCCGCTGGGATCGACCAACATCCATGAGGGCTTCATGTGGGGCTGGCGAGCGCTCTCGCCGCTCAGCGTCTTCGCGGACGGCGCCGCCTACTCCTCCGCCTCCAACACCACGAATGCGAACGCCATCAACAAAATCATCATCCTGATGACGGACGGAACCAACAGCTGGCCGGACAATCCCTACACCAATTACAATAATTCAATGTATTTTGCCGCCGGCTATTTTAAGAATTGGGACGGCTCCACTCCCAACAGCCGGCTTCCGCCCACCAATCAGAACATCACAGACGCGCCCAGCGCCAGGAATGCCCTGGACGCACTCACCGCTCTGTCCTGCAAGAACGCGAAGGCGGTCAACATCTCGATCTACACGATCGGGTTCAGCATCGCGTCCGATCCGATCGACTCAGCGGGGCAGACGCTCCTGAAAAACTGTGCCTCGTCACAGGATCAGTACTTTCTGGCCAACGACTCGGACGGCCTGCTCGATGCCTTCCAGAAAATTCAGGCCAGCATCGGGAAATTGCGGCTGACGCAGTGACGGGTCGGCGGGACGCGGTCGGCCGTCCGGACGCCGCAGCCTCCGCGCCATCGGCCTTGCGAATACCGTCAGCCCGTTCGGCGATGCGCCACGGACGGCGCGGCGCGCGGCTCCCAGGGTCGCTGCGCGCCACGTGCACTGCGACAGATGCGTACGGTCTTCGCGCAAGGTTCCGCGGCGGGATCCAGTCGGAAATGTTCCGGCGAATCCCGCCCTGCCCTCATCCTGAGGTGCGGCGCAGCCGTCGCGAACGAGCGCTCCAGGGATCGCGGAGGCTTCTGGAGGGCATCTGCGAGGCCGGCGCTGTGCTTCGGGTTCTCAGGAAGAGGTGGAGAACCGGAGACCGCCTCGACGGTGTTCCGGGTTGTTTCGTGTTTCGCGAGTCCGCAGGAAGTCAGGCGGTACCCGCTCTTTGCGTGAGGCTGCGGCGAGGCAGGGAGATTCGCGTCTGCGTCGCAGATGACGGTTTTCTTAAGAGGCGGACGGTCCGACCGCGGCGAACCGCCGGCCAGGCTTACGATTCGCGTCCGTTCGAAGCTCAATCGTCGCGATACACGCGCTCGCGCCGCTCATGCCGCTCCTGCGCCTCCAGCGAGAGGGTGGCGATCGGCCGCGCGTCGAGGCGACGGAGTGAGATCGGCTCGCCGGTCTCCTCGCAGAACCCGTAGGAGCCGTCCTCCAGCCGGGCGAGCGCCGCATCGATCTTGCCGGTCAGCTTGCGCTGGCGGTCCCGTGCGCGCAGCTCGATCGCCCGGTCCGTCTCGGACGAGGCGCGATCGGCAAGGTCGGGATGGTTCTCGTTCTCGCTCTGGAGCGCCACGAGAGTGTCCTGCGCCTCGCGCAGGATGTCGTTCTTCCAGCTCAGCAGCTTGCGGCGGAAATATTCGCGCTGCCGGTCATTCATGAAGGGCTCGTCGTCGGACGGGACGTAGCCGTCCTCCAGCGTCACCTTCGCCATGCGTCACCCTCGCTGGATTCGAGCCGCCCACCTAGGGAGGGCCGGTGCGCGGCGCTGACGTGAGGTGCCGTATAGTCGAGGTGCCTGGGCGCCACAACGCGCAGCGAAGCGAGGCCTGTAACAGGCGGTCATTGCACGGGCCTGTGCGGCAAACCGGCCACGGTACAGACGATTTACTCTGTCAGCCGCGCCCGCAACCGCACGATTGCAGCGCCAATCTCAGTCGTAAGCGCCCGGGCGAGCGGCAGCCTGTAATGGGTCTGATCGAAGAACTGGTCAGGATCCGCCGCCTCGGGACGCCCATCGCGCCAATCCACCACGGCGCTCAAGGAATGCGTCGCGAGCACGGACCGGATCTGTGCCCGGCAGGACGCCTCGGCTTCCGCGCGGCGACTGTGGGGCGGAGGTTCGGCGCGGGCATAGACCGGCGGGAAGACCACCACCACGGGCGTCCGCCCGGGGATGCGCGCCAGTTCCGCCCGCAACCGGTCGGCGATCGGGAAAGGGCCGCCGTGGTGCGGCTCGGCCTCGGGCCCGACCGGCTTTTCCAGGGCCGCCTTCTTGGCCGGATCGACGCCGAAGCCTTGGCTCAGATAGTTGCGCTCGTAATCCCACCAGCCGTCGGCGGCCGCCGTCTTGCGGTGCGGCCGCAGGAGCCAGCCGAGGCGGTTGATCGTCTCCTGCGCGGCGGAGAACCGGATCAATCCCCGCAGGTAGGCGGGCCAGTCGCCGATCAGCCAGTACGGGAAGCCGTGCTCGCTCGGGAAGGACGGATCGTCGGCGCACCAGAAGGCGTCGGCCGACAGCACGATCGCGTCGGGCCGGGCATGGTGCTGCAGGTACCAGCCGAGCAGCGCGAACTGCTCCGTGGGACCGGTCGCCGGCACTGACAACTGGACGAAGGGGATTCCGGTGAGCCGGCTCAAGGCCGCCGGTTCGATGAGCTGGATGTGCGAGTTACCGATCAGCGCCCCCGAATAGGCCGGGTCGCGTCCGCGCACGGCCGAGGCCGTCCGTGGGCCCTGGGGCCGGACTGCGCCGCGGGACAAGAGCTCGGAGCGGCCGGTATCGTAGGGATCGACCGGAACCGCGAGGGCGAGGTAGCCGGCGAACAGCCCGATCACCGACAGGAGCAGGGTGCGGGCGAAGCCGCGCCAGTCCCGGTCCGGAATAGGTCGGGGAGCCACCATCCTTAGAACTGGAAATAGATGAACTCGTAGTTCGCATCGTCGCCGATCTTCAGCAGGACGAGGACGAACAGGAGCGCGAAGCCGAAGGCGAGGAGCCGCCGCGGCGGCAGGCGGTGCACCGCCGTCCAGGCGGTGGGTCCGACCGTGGCGACGAGGGCGGCGACCGCGATGGTACGCCACTTGAAGCCCGAGCCCTTGGGCGCGAGGCCGAACAGGCCCTTGAACATCACGAGCGCCGCCTCGAAGCTGGTGGCCCGGAACAGCACCCAGGTCAGCACGACGAACAGGCTGGTGAGCGCCCAGCCCAGCGGCGCGGGAATCGCGATCCGGGCGCGGCGCGCCAGCACGCCCGCACCGAGGCCGAGTCCGTGAAGCGCCCCCCAGGCCAGGAAGGTCAGGCCGGCCCCGTGCCAGAGACCACCCAGCGTCATGGTGGCGGCCAGCGCCCCGACCTGCCGCGGCAACCCGCGCCGGCTCCCGCCCATGGGGATGTAGAGATAGTCGCGCAGGAAGCGCGAGAGCGTCATGTGCCAGCGTCGCCAGAAGTCGCGCAGGGACGTGGCGCGGTAGGGCACGTCGAAGTTCTGCGGCAGGACGAGGCCGAACAGCAGCGCGATGCCGAGCGCCATGTCGGTGTAGCCGGAGAAGTCGAAATAGATCTGGAAGGTGAAGCCCAGCGTGGCCTGCCACGCCTCGACCACCGTCACGGCCTTGCCGGCGGCCGCCGCCTGGAAGACCGGGTTCACGTAGTCCGCGAGCGGATCGCCGAGGAAGACCTTCTTGGCCAGTCCCACCGTGAGCAGCATCAGCCCGCGGGCGAAGCGCTCGGCGGCGTCGGGCCGCGCGTAGGGCTGCTCGTCGAACTGATGCATGATCTCGCTCCAGCGCACGAGCGGGCCGGCGAGAACCTGAGGGAAGAAGGCGATGTAGAGGGCGTATTTCACGAGCCCGAAGGCCGGCGCCCGGCCGGCCCGCAGGTCGGCCAGGTACATGATGTGGTGGAAGGTGAAGAACGAGATGCCGAGCGGGAGCGCCAGCCCGAGCCGCGGCGCCTCCAGGCCGGGGATGAGGTTGGCGAGGTCGGCGAAGAAGTCGAGGTACTTGAACACCCCGAGCAGCGCGAGGTTGGCGGCTATGGCGGCCGGGATTAGCCAGCGGCCGGGCCGGCGGCGATAGGCCTGCGCGACGAACCAGTTGACTAGGATCGAGCCGGCGAGCAGCGGCACGAAGCGCACGTCCCACCAGCCGTAGAACACGAAGGACAGGACGACGAGGAGCGGCAGCCGCCACGCCGGCGCGGCGCGCGCCACCAGCCCGTGCAGGATCAGGGCGGCGGGCAGGAAGGCGAGAAGGAAGACGAAGGAGTTGAACAGCATCGGGCGAGGCGGCGCGGAGGAGCCCGGACGGGCCGCCATTGTCTCCGAGCGGGAGGGACAGCCTTGTCGGGGATCGGCGCCGGGCCGTCAATCGGCGCTGTCACTCCGAGACGGTTTGTTCTAATGTACCTACCTCGCCACCGTCGGGAGAGCTGGTCATGACAGTGACGACCCTGTCGAGCCGTGCGTTCCAACAGAACGCCAGTCACGCCCAGAAGGCGGCTGAGACAGGGCCGGTCTTCATCACGCGCCGCGGGGAGCCGGTTCAGGTCCTCTTGAGCATCGAGGCGTACCGCCAGCTCGCGAACCAGCGGTGCAACTTGGTCGAGGCCCTGTCGGCGCCCGGTCTCTCCGAGATCCCTCTCGAGGTTCCAAGGGTGGACAGCTTTCCATCGCCCACGGACCTCTCGTGAGCTTCCTGCTTGACACGAACGTCGTGTCTGAGCTGCGTAAGTCTGGCGACGGTCGAGCGGACGCCAACGTGACGCGCTGGCTGTCGGCTGAGGATGCGGGCCGCTTCTACTTATCGGCCATCACTGTGATGGAACTGGAGCTCGGTATCCGGCTGGTAGAGCGGCGCGACGCGGCGCAGGGCGCCCGTCTGCGCGCCTGGCTGGACGGGCAGGTTCTACCCGTATTCGCCGGACGGATTTTGCCGATCGACACGGCGGTCGCCCTGCGTTGCGCAGGCCTGCACGTCCCGGACCCACGGCCCGAGCGGGATGCCCTGCTCGCGGCGACCGCACTCGTCCACGCGATGACGGTGGTTACCCGCAATACCGCCGATTTTGTCCCGACCGGTGTGAGGATCGTCAATCCCTGGACATGGCCGACTTCTTCGCCGGCATGAGCGCAGCGAGGCGAGGGAGGGCAGCGCGACATCGGTGAGTGCGGCGCCAATCCTGGATTGCTTCGCTGCGCTCGCAAGGTCGGAGGTCACGCCCCGCGCCGGGCCGCCTCGATGGTCAGGCCGAGCCCCACCGAACCGAACGTGTCGCCTTCCACGACCCGCGCGGCGGGCAGCGCCGCGGTCAGCGCGGCGCGCAGGTGCGGCAGGCCGGTGGAGCCTCCGGTGAGGAACAGGGCGTCGATCCGCTCCGGCGCTAGTTCCGCCTGGGCGAGGCAGCGGTCGATCCGGGCCGCCACCGCACGGGCGAGGCCGCCGGTCTGGTCCGAGAGCGACGCGCGATCGACCTGCGCCGCCAGCCCGCGCTCCACGAAGCCGAGATCCAGCGCCGTCGCGCCGGCCTCCGAGGCCGCGATCTTGGCGCCCTCAACCGCTCCGGCCAGGGCGTGGCCGCGCTCGCCCTCGATCGCCGCGTGCAGCCGGCCGACGAGATCCGGCCGGGCGCAGTCGCGGATCACCTCGTCGATCTCGCGCAGGGTCTTCGGGTTGTAGAGGCGGTTGATCGCCGACCACGTGGCGAGGTCGTGATAGTAGGCGTTCGGGACGGCGAGGTCGCCCCGGCGCATCGGACTGCCGAGCCCCAGGAGCGGCATCACCGTGCCGAGGCTGAGCTGCCGGTCGAAGTCGGTGCCGCCGATGCGCACGCCGTCGTTGGCCAGGATGTCGCCGGCCCGGTCCGGCTGCCCTTTCCGCTCGGGCGACAGCCGCACGATCGAGAAATCCGACGTGCCGCCGCCGATATCGGCGACCAAGGCGATCTGCTCCGACCGGACCTGCCGCTCGTAGTCGAGGGCCGCGGCGATCGGCTCGTACTGGAACGAGACCGCCCGGAAGCCGACGTCGCGGGCGATGTCGCGGAGCGTGTCCTCGGCGCGGCGATCGGCCTCCGGGTCGCCGTCGATGAAGTGGACCGGGCGACCGTGGACCACGCTGTCGAGGCTGCGGCCGCAGGCCGCCTCGGCCCTGTCCTTCACGGCCGCGAGGTAGCGGGCGATGATGTCGCGCAGGCGCAGGCGCTGACGGCCGACCGGGGTGGCCTCGTCCATCAGAGGCGTACCCAGCACGGATTTCAGACCGCGCATCAGCCGGCCCGACCGCCCCTCGACATAGGCGGCTGTCGCGGCGCGCCCGATCACCGGCTCCCGGCCGAGCTCGAAGAAGATCGCGCTGGGGATCGTCCGATGCGCGCCTTCCAGGGGCAGCAGGATCGGCCCGTCCGGGCCGGCAACGCCGAGGGTCGTATTCGACGTGCCGAAATCGAGGCCGCAGGCCGCCATCGTGGGGTGGGTCCGGATGTCCATGGGAGGGGCGTCGCCCTACAGGGTGGCGGCCCCGCGGTCCAGGGCGGCCGCGGCGCGGCAGACCTGTCCAGAAGCGTGGACAGCGCCGCCGCAGGCCCCCCGGACACGCGCGGCCGTGCTATGAGGCGCCATGCGTTCCGACATCGATCTCGGCCTGACCGGCGAGCGCCCCGCGCTCCTCGACCTCACCGAACTGCTGGCCACGCGCCTCCTGGTCCAGGGCAATTCGGGCTCCGGCAAGTCGCACCTGCTGCGGCGGCTGCTGGAGCAGAGCGCCGGCCTCGTGCAGCAGGCGATCATCGACCCCGAGGGTGACTTCGCCAGCCTCGCGGACCGCTACGGCCACGTGGTGGTGGAGGCGGACGGCGACGACGTCGCCCTACAGCGCATCGCCGCCCGGGTCCGCACCCACCGGGTGTCGGTGGTGCTGTCCCTGGAGAACCTCGACGCCGACGGGCAGATGCGCGCCGCCGCCGCCTTCCTGGGCGGGCTGTTCGACGCCGACCGCGACCATTGGTACCCGATGCTGGTGGCGGTCGACGAAGCGCAGCTCTTCGCCCCGGCAGCCGCCGGCGAGGTCTCGGACGAAGCGCGCCGCCTGTCGCTCGGCGCCATGACAAACCTGATGTGCCGCGGGCGCAAGCGCGGGCTCGCCGGCATCATCGCCACGCAGCGGCTCGCCAAGCTCGCCAAGAACGTCGCGGCCGAGGCCTCGAACTTCCTGATGGGCCGGACCTTCCTCGACATCGACATGGCCCGCGCCGCCGATCTTCTCGGCCTGGAGCGCCGCCAGGCCGAGACGTTTCGCGATCTGCCGCGCGGACATTTCGTGGCGCTCGGACCGGCCCTGACACGACGCCCGCTCACCATCGCGGTCGGGCCGACCGCGACCGTCAGCCGGAGTTCCTCGCCGGTGCTGGTTCCGCTGCCCGAGACCACCGAGGACGCCCGTGCACTGATCCTCACGGCGAGCCCTGCGGAGATCGTCGCGCCACTGGCGCCGCGTCCGAAGCCGCGCCCGACACCGGCGCCCGATGTGCTGGTGCAGTTGGCGAACTACCGGCCGCCGGCCTCCGCCGAGGAGGCGGAGGAGGAGCCGATGGATCCGGAGGCCCGCGAGGCGGCGCTCGCCGAAGTGCTCGCCTCGGTGCTGGCCGACGCCGACGCGGCCGCCTGCACCCCGGCGACCCTCTATCAGGATTTCACCGTCCGCTGCCGCATCCGGCGCCTGCGTGGCGACACGATGGGCCTGCCGGAATTCAAGCGTCGGCTCGCGGTCGCGCGCGCGGAGGCCGGCGGGGCGGTCGCCGACAATTCGGGCTGGGAACGGGCGCAAGGCATCGCGGCAGGCCTGCCGGACGATCTCGCCGGGCTGTTCCTGGTCGTGGCCCGGGCGGCGATCGAAGGAGCCCCCTGCCCCACCGACGCGATGCTGGCCGACGCCTACGGCACCAGCTCGGGTGGGCGGGCGCGGCGGATGCTGGCCTATCTGGAGGAGCGCGGGGCCATCGTCAGCCGGAAGGACCTGCGCGGCGCACCGATCATCGCGGTGCCGGATCTCGGCGTCGAGACCGGACCGGGCGAGCCGCAGATGCTGCCCGTCGGGCCGAAGCGGCGGGTGGTGTAGCGGGCGACCCGTCAATCGCGCATCGGGCCGTCTGCGCGTGGAGCGGTTCCTGGATTGCTTCGCTGCCCTCGCAAGGACGGGTGCGGAAGGGCGGTCAGGCCTTGCGCGCCATCTCCAGCTTGGCCAGCTCGACCGCCGCCCGAAGCTCGATCTCGGCCATGAGCCCGTCGAGCCGCGGATCCCCCGAAGCGCCGGACCGCTCCGCCAGCCGGCCCGCGATGGTGCGGAGCTCGTGGGTCGCGACCCGGCCACCGAGCATCGCGGCCTTCAACCGATCGAGTCCGTCCAAGAGATCCTGGCCGCGCTTGGCCGAGCGGCGGCGGCGCTCCTGTGGCGTCTCGCTCTCGGCCTGCAGCAGCAGGACAGCGTCGAGGCCCGCGAGCGTCGCGGCGGCCGCGGGGGCACCGGCGCTCGAAGCGGAAGCCGGAGCTGCACCGAGGCTGAAGCTGGCGCCGCCCTCGGTCCGCCGCGTGGCCGCGACGCCACCCGCGTTCTGAATCGGCTGGCGAGTCTCGACGCGCATGATCCCGTTCGCGTTGCTCCAAGCGCCGTCGCGCAGAACCGGAAATTCCGCCCGTACGGTTAAGCGGGGGTAAACGGGGCGGCAGAAGCTGCCGGGTCGGCAGCTTCGGTGCCAGCTCCCCCGGTCGCAGCGCCGTGGGCCGATCGCAGAAAACTCAGTCCCATGAGGACCTTGTACAACGGGCCCGGCTGGCACGGCCCTGGCAGGAGCACGGCAGGTCCATTCACGCTCGAAACACCGGCATGCGCCCGAGTCCCGCGTTTCCCGTCCTCCAGTCCCTGCTCGGCGCCCTCGCCGGCGCGCTGCTGCTCGTTGCGCTGTCCGGCCCGGCCTGCGCCCTGTCGCGGGTGAAGGATCTCGCCTCCATCGAGGGCGTGCGCCAGAACCAGCTCGTGGGCTACGGCATCGTGGTCGGCCTCAACGGCACCGGCGACACGCTGAACAACATCCCGTTCACCAAGCAGTCGCTTCAGGCGATGCTGGAGCGGCTCGGGGTCAACACGCGCGGCGCCACCATGCGCACGCAGAACCTCGCCGCCGTGATGGTCACGGCCAACCTGCCCCCCTTCGCCGCCCAAGGCACCCGGATGGACGTGACGGTCTCGTCGCTGGGCGATGCCAAGTCGCTCCAGGGCGGCACGCTTCTGGTGACGCCGCTGCTCGGCGCGGACGGCGAAGTCTACGCCCTGGCGCAGGGTTCGGTGGCCATCGCGGGCTTCTCGGCGGAAGGCGACGCCGCCAAGATCACCCGCGGCGTGCCGACCAACGGCCGGATCTCCAACGGCGCCAACATCGAGCGCGAGATCGCCTTCAAGCTGAACGACGCGCGCTCGCTGCGCCTGTCCCTGCGCAACCCAGACTTCACCACCTCGAAGCGGATCGCCGCGGCGATCAACGACTTCATGGGCGCCGACACCGCCGAGCCCACCGACCCGGCCACCGTCACGATTCAGATTCCGGCCCGCTACAACGGCAATATGATCCGCCTGATCACCGAGGTGGAGCAGCTGAAGGTCGAGCCGGACCAGACCGCCCGCGTGGTGGTCGACGAGCGCTCCGGCATCATCGTGATGGGCCGGGACGTGCGGGTCTCCACGGTGGCGATCGCGCAGGGCAACCTCACCGTCACCATCACCGAGCAACCGCAGGTGAGCCAGCCGGCGCCGCTGTCGAACGGCCGCACCGTGGTGGTGCCCCGCACCGGCCTGAAGGTCGATACCGGCGACGGCAACAAGCTGGCCCTGGTCAAGGAGGGCGTGAGCCTGCGCGAGCTGGTGGACGGACTCAACGCCCTGGGCGTCGGCCCGCGCGACCTGATCTCGATCCTGCAGGCGATCAAGACGGCGGGCGCACTCCAGGCCGACATCGAGCTGATGTGAACGCGGGGACGCGGAGGGACGGACCATGCTGCAACTCGCCACCATCGCGGCCAACGTCGCCAACGCGGGCGCCGCCGGCATCGGCACCAGGGCCGACGCCGAGACCAAGGCGCGCAAGACGGCGACTGAATTCGAGTCGATGTTCCTGGAGTCGAGCCTCGAACGGTTGACCCAGTCGGAGGGCACCGAGGGCCCGCTCGGCGAGAACGGGATGGGCGGCGGTGTCTACCGCTCGATGCTGACCAAGGAATATGCGGGACAGATCGTGAAGAGCGGAGGCGTCGGCATCGCCGACTCGGTGTTCCGTGAGATCATGAAGATGCAGGGGACCCCGATCGATGGAGCGACCGGTGCAAAGGGCTGAACCGTTGCGTGTGGCGGACCGCGTGACCGCGGAGGCGCTCGTCGCGGGCGTGCTCGGCAACATGGCCGCCCTGGAGGCGGTGCTGGCCGACGAGGCCGCCCATGTCCGCGCCGGCCGGCTGCGGGAGGGCGTCGCGGCGGCCGAGCCCAAGGCGGCGCTGGCCGCTGCCTACATGCAGGGCCTGGAAGTCGCCAAGGCAAATGCGGTGGCGTTGAAGCGCTTCCATCCGGAGGGGGTGGAGACCCTTCGGGCGGCGCACCGCCGCTTCACGGCGGCGGTCGAGGCGAACCAGACGGTCCTGGACAGTGCCCGCGCGGTCTCGGAGGGGCTGATCAAGTCTTTGGCCGACGAGATTGCCCGGGCGCAGATGCCGGCGGGCTACGGCCGGCAAACCCCGGCTCCCTCCCCCTACGGCCGCGGCGTGCGCAGCGGTCCGCTGGTGCTGTCGCGGAGCCTCTAGCGGCATTCGTGATCGGGTTGCGACGGGATCGTCCGCTCCGCTCATGCCGGGAGGGCCGAGGCCCCCCTCCCCTCTGCGTCGCAGCTGTCTCGGGGCGCGCGGCGTCGTCCGGATCTGTGCCCTTCTATCGAGGCCGGCCCGAAGCGCGTTTGCCGACGAGAATGGCGGTACGGCGCAGGAGCGCGTGACGACGCGGACATGAAGCCGCCTCAGCGGCGACCGCTACCGATGCGCACGTAGGTCCGCACCTCACCGAGATCCGTGTCGGCGCGGCTGTCGATGGCGACGCGGCCGGCCACGGTCGGCGCCGCCGCGACGCCGTGGCCGGCACGCGCGTCCATCCCGGCGGCGACGCGGCCGGAGATTCGGATGCACCCGTCCATGCCTGGCATGCGGACGAAGCCCGGTCCCTTGGTCGGACATGGCACCGGCCCGGGCGTCACCGGCATCGTCCGCAGATCGAGAGCCAGGACCGGGGTCGCGAGAAACAGCACCGCGCCGGCGAGCGCCGCAGCCGGTAGCGGCATCTCAGGCGGCCCGGCGCGCGAGGTCCCGGTGCAGCAGGTCGATATAGCTCTCGACCTCGCCGATGAACGCGTCGAGACTCGGCACCTGCATGCGCAGCCGCGCCAAGTCGCGCAACAGAATGTCGAGGGCGATGGCACGGTCGTCGGGATGCGCGTAGCCGGCGCAGTAGGAGTCCACCGCCTGCTCGGCCATGACGATCGCGCCGATCCGCGGGGTGGCTCCGAGGCGGCGGACGAGTTCCACGGGTTCGGACAGCGACATGCGGACCTCTCCTCGGATGAACCACGGCGCGACGGCGCGCCCGCGGACCGCGGTTCACTGCGGGAAAGCGGCAAGACTATGTTCGCGGCGTCCGATTGAGATCCGGTTCACTACAAACGCGCGGCCATGAAGTTCGCCGCCGCGCCGGCAGTCGCCGATCCGGCGTCAGCTGATGTAGTTGACCAGCGACAGCTTCGAGAGCGTGGCGGTGACTTGGTAGCTCGCCTGGAGTCGATTCTGAACGTCGAGCAGCTTGGCCACGACCTCCTCGGTGGGCGCCTGCTCGATCCCGTCGAGGGTGTTCTGCGCGGTGTTCTGAATGGCCTTGTTGGTCGTGCTGGCATTCGTCAGGCGCGCCGAGGCCAGGGAGAGCTGGGTGACCGTGTCCTGAACGCCCGTGCTGCCGTTGGCGGAGGCGAGGAGCGGGCCGGCCGCATCGATCACCGCCTGGTATGTGGCGTTGGGGCTCGTGCTGCTGGATGTGGGCAGACCGAAGGCCATCGTGGCGAGGCCGGCGAGCACGTTCTGGACCGCGGGATCGATGGCGCGGGCACCGGTACCGATGCTGGATGTCGCGCTGACCTGGACCGATTGCGTGTCGAGCGCGGGCGTCTGCGTCCCCCCCGACGTGTAGGTGTTCTCGCCCTGGTACCAGAGCACGGTGTCCTGGGGTGTCGCAGACCGGTAGCCGATCGGCGTGCCCGGGGTGCCCGTGCTGGTATCGAACAGGACGCGCTGGGGCATCACGCCGGTCCCGTTCGGGCCGCCCTTCACCGAGCCCGTGAAGAAGTGCGACGCGGCCGTCGCGGCCGAGGTTGCCGTCAGCGGTCCGGTGGCGGCCGCCCCGACGGCGCCGGTGAGCGCCGCGCTGAGGTTGGCGGCCGTGGCGGTGGTGTCGCCGTTGGCGCCGAGCGCGAAGGTCGTGGCGGAGTTGGCCGGCGTCGTACCAGCGGCGACGGCCGTGAGCGTCATCGTCGTGGAGGTGCCGTCGTGCATCTTCAGCGTGACGGTGATGCTGTCCCCGACGGCGGGCTGCGCGGCGACGTTCAGTTGCAGGGAGCCCGCGGAGGTCGACGTGCCGGCCGTGTAGGTCGCCTGGATCGCCGATGTGGTCGAGGTCGGCTTGCCGGCGAGGGAGAAGCCGAAATTCGCGCGGACGTTGTCGTCGCTCGGCTCGGTGATCGAGACCTGCGTCGGCGGCGTGCTCGACTGGGCCACGGACAGCCAGCCGTTCTTGCCGGGTCCCTGATCCGCGCCGACCTGCTCGGCGATCATCTGCGTCAGGCCCGCCTTCTGCGAGCCGTCGCTGTTCGTGACCCCGTTCAGGATCGCGTCCGTGTCGGCCACCGGCTGGGTTGTGGTGTCGCTGCCGCCGAACAGGTAATTGCCGGCCGCCGACTGGTTGAGGGCGTCGAACGCCGACTGGAGGTTGCCGAGCGCGGTCGACCGGCCGGCGACGGAACTCGCCGCCACGCTCTGGAGGCCGTTGTTCAGCGTCGCGCTGGCGCTTGTGGCCAAGGTCACGACCTGGGTCAGGCTGGTGACGGCGAGGTTCGTCCGGGTCTGGCCGGCGGTGATGCCCGACGCGTAGCCGGTGAGCGCGCTCAGGGTCGCCTGCGCCCCGAGCGCCGTGGACCGGCCGGATCCGAGGCCGCCGTAGGTCTGCGAGACCAGGCCGCTCGAGATCTGGTTCGACAGGTCGTTGAGCTGGTTCTTCAGCGTCGAGAGCTGCGAGGCGGTCCGGTTCGTCAGGTAGGAGCCGGCCGCGAAGGGCGTGATCGTGGTCATGATCAGATCTGCAGCAGCTGGTTGAGCATATCGCGGGCCGCGCTCAGCACCCGGGCGTTGGCGCCGTAGGCGTTCTGCAGGGCGATCAGGTTCGACATCTCCTGGTCGACGCTGACGCCGGCCCCCGCGGCGAACCGGCTCTGCGCGGTGGACAGGGCGGTCTGCTGAGTGTCGTCGAGGGACGCGGCGCTGGCCGCGGCGGCCCCCTGCGCGGCGATGATGTCCTGCGCGAAGCCGATCACCGTGTTGCTGTAGGGCGCCGAGACGCCGCCGATGCCGCTCGACGACGAGAAGGTCTGCTGCGTCGAGGTCAGCGCGGCGAACAGCTTCTGCGCCCGCGCGCCGGACGTGCTCGTGTCCGTCGCGCTCGTCGTCGTCAGCGCGGACGGGTTGGCCGCGACGTTGCTGTTGACGCTGATGCGCTGGGCGAAGCCGGTGAGCTGAGATCCGGTATCGAAGGATCCCGTGAAGAGGGTGTTGCTGTTGCCGTCGACGAACAGGGCGAGGGAGGGATTCCCGGTGTTCAGGTCGGAGGCGGTGACCGCCGAGACGCTGGCGGTGGCCGCGGCGGCGACGTTGCCGCCCGCCGTGAGGGTCAGGGTCGCGCTCGAGCCGGTGGCGGTGCCGCTGACGCCGAGGGTCGGAAGGTTGTAGCTGGCGGAAGCGGGATTGGCGCCGAAGGCGGTGAAGGCCGCCTGGATCGCGCTCACGTAGCTGCCGGGTCCGCCACTCGCGTTGAAAGTCAGCGTCAGGCCGTTGGCGTCGCTGGTCTGCCCGGCGGGGACGATCGTGCCGCTCGACGTCGCCGACGCCACCAGGGTCACGTTGCGCACCGTCCCGGAATTGTCGGTGACCGGGAAGGTGAGCGTGTTGCCGGGCTGCATGCTCCCGACGCTGATCGTGGTGGCGCCGCCGCTGAGGGAGCCGGTCGTCCTCGTGTTGGTCAAGGCCGTGGCGAGGCCCGCCGCCAGGTCGTCGAGCTGGCGCTGGGCCTGCGGCAGGGTCTGGTCGCGCAACTCGAACGCGGCCGCGAGGCTCCCGGAGCGCAGCACGCCCGGCTCGCCGAGGTCGACCTTGCCACCCCCGCCAGCGTTGCGGTGACGGTGCCGACCGTGCGCTGGGTCGGATCGGTGGAGTAGGTCGAGCTGGCGTTGAGGGTACCGCGGCCGTCGAAGGAGAGCGTCGCCGCGTTGGTGCGGTCGACCAGCGTCGCACCCGACTGGGTCATGACCGAGACCGTCCCGTCGCTCTGCGTGACCGTCTTCACGTCCATGTAGCTCGACAGGCTGTTGATCGCCTGATCGCGCTGGTCCTGGAAGTCGGCCAGGGAGCTGTCGTCGGAGGTGTTCTGGATCTTGCCGTTGAGGCTCGCGATGCTGGAGAGCAGCGCGCTCGCCGCGCTCGTGTCGGCGCCGAGCTGCGACTCGATGCCGGTGCGCAGGTTCTGCACCGTGCTGGCGGCGCTGTTGATCTGGCTCGCCAGCGCTGAGGCATTGCCCAGGACCGTCGTGCGCGCCGCTGCCGAAGTCGGGTTGGCGGCGAGTTCCTGGAGGGATTCGGTGAAGGTGTTCAGCGTGCCGTCGAGCGACGTCGACGTTCCGGGGGTGCCGTAGAGGGCGTCGAGCTGGCCGATGATCCCCGCCTTCGTGCTGGTATAGGCGGCCCCCGATGTCTCCAGTCGGAGTTGTCTCAGGGCCGCCGCGTCGAAGCTGCGGGTGATCGTACCGGTGGCGACGCCAGAATTGTTGGGTCCGACGGCGACAGGTGTGATCGTCCGCTTGACGTAGCCCGCCGTGCCGGCATTGGCGACGTTCTGCGAGACGATGTTGATGGCCGCCTGCGTGGCGGCAAGCCCCGCGGTCGCGGTGGAAAGCGCGTTCAGCGACATCTCACGACCTCCGCGTCCGGGTACGCAGCCTCACTCAGCGGATCACGTTCAGGAGGTCCGACATCATCGTCTGGGCCGTCGACATGACGCGCGTGTTCGCAGAGTAGGCCTGCTGCGTTACGATCATCTTAGAGAACTCGGTGGCAATGTCGGTATTCGACTGCTCGTTGCTCGCACCCGTGATCGTGCTTCCGTCTAGGCCGGCCAGTGGGGGACCCGAGTCGGCCGTCTGCAGGTAGTTGCCTTTCGAATCCGCCTTCAGTCCGTCCGGGTTGGCGAACTGCGCGATCCCCACCGTGGCCAGCGCCTTCACGGCTCCGTTCGAGAACGTGCCGTTGATCTTGCCGTCCGTACCCACCGCGACGCTCGTCAGCGTGCCCGACGTGGCGCCGTCCTGGCTCAGCGCGCTGGTGGTCACCGCACCGCTCGAATCGGCGTACTGGGTCAGGCCGCCGGAGATGTCCAACTTCAGGTTCGTGAAGGTGTAGCCGGAGAACGTATCGCCGCTGAGATCCACGGTGGTGGAGGGCGGCGTGCCGGTCGCCGCCGGGGCCGTGAGCTTGCCGGTCGCATCGAACGTGAACTGCGTCGGCACGTCCGTCCAGGTCGGGTTGCCCGTCGTGCCGCTGTCGTAGGACAGCTTCCAGGTTGCACCGGTCGCGCTGGTCGAAACCTGCGTCCAGCGCGTGTTAATCGCCACTGGCGCTCCGCTCGCCGTGTAAGCCGTGATCGAAGGCCCGGCGATGCTGTTCGGCGGCGTTGTCGATGCGCTCGTGGTCGGCGTCGCCGGAAGGTTGGCAGAGTACGTGATCGTGGTGGTCGGCTGGGCGGGGAGCGTCGGGTTGCCGATGACGATCGGCCCCGAACTGGTGACCTGGCCGGTGAGCGGGTCGAGGTTGTTGCCGGTCAGGTAACCGCCCGCTCCGTTCATCAGGTAGCCCTCCGCCGTCGGGGCGAAGTCGCCCCGGCGCGTGTAGGCGTTGGTGCCGCTGAAAGTCGCCGCCCCATTCGCGTCACCGGTCTTCTGCACCACCGTGAAGAAACCCGTCCCGCTGATCGACATGTTGGTCGGCACGCTCGACGCGACGACGTTGCCGGCGATCGTATTGGTCAGTTGCGACTGGGCCAGCACCGAGCCGGCGACCTCGCGCTTGGGCGTGGTCTCGGACATCATGTCGACGAAACTGGTGTCGACCCGCTTGTAGCCGGTCGTCTGCGAGTTCGCGATGTTCCCGGAGATGTTGCTGATGGCGTAGGACTGCGCCTGAAGTCCGGAGACCGAGGTCTGGAGAGCGGTGAAGAGATCCATGGTACGCAATCCCCATGCGTGCCGAGAGGGCCCGCAGGCTCCAGCGGTGGCAACCGCCGTGCCACCGCTAAACATCTGAGGAATCAGCTTTCACCGGTCCGCGACCCGGCAGCCTTGACCGGTCCCGCGTGCCGACCCGGCAGATCCTGCCGGGCGGAGCGGCTCGATCCGGAGCCGCCCCGCCCCGCGCCGCCTGACGCTGTTTACGGGGTGTTATCCGGGACGCGCGAGACTTGGGCGCGGACTAGGATCGGGCGCGGCGCGTCCGGCCGGAAATCGGTGGACGGGTTTCGGGTCTCGGGATCATGCGGGCGAAACGGACGAGCCTCGTCCACATCATCTACTTCTCGCGCCTCAACCTGTCGTCGGACGCGGCCAAGCGGTCCGAGCAGATCGGCGAGATCGGCCGGATCGCGCAGAAGAAGAACGAGTTCGCGGTGATCACGAGCTTCCTGGTGATCGAGGGCAACTTCGCCTGCCAGGTGATCGAGGGCGAGCGTTCGTCGGTCCATGAGACCTTCGACCGGGTCAGCGCCGACAGCCGCCACCGGGACGTTCAGATCAGCGAGTGGCGCGAGATCAACAAGCGGGAGTTCGTCCACTCGTTCAAGAGCGCCCAGCGGACCGCCGGCAACGACACGCTGTTCGCCAAGGCAAACCTGCTGCCGATGCTCCAGCGTGGGACGCCGAAGGCCTCGTCGATCCATGCCCTGTGCCTCGCCCTCCAGTCCGACACGATGTCCCGCCAGGGCATCGACCACCTCTTCGTCTGAGCCGAGCGATGTCCGAGAGCGATTCGAATCCGATCCTCATCGTCGACGACCAGGAGAAGCTCCTCCGCCTGATCGTCATGCTGATGACCCGCATCGGGTTTCCGGACGTCGAGGGCGTGACGAGCGCCACCGAGGCGCTGGAGCGGCTGCGGCAACGCCGCTACGCCCTGGTGATCTCGGATCTCGACATGGAGCCGATGGACGGCCTCAGCCTGCTCCGCGAAATCCGCGCCGACGACGTGCTGATGAACACGCCCTTCATGCTGACCGAGTCGTCCTTCGACTTCGAGGACATCAACCTCGCCCATCAGGCGGGGGCGGACGCCTTCATCCTCAAGCCGTTCGACATGGCGGTTCTGAAGACCAAGCTGAAGCAGGTGCTCAACCGCAAGCCGCGCAAGCGCGAGGCGCCGATGGCGGCGGAATCGAGCCTGAGCGTGGAGTTTCCGATGCTCGGTAAGTTCTGAGGGGAACGCCGCGATTCGTTGTTTCCGACCCTCCACCTTATCCTGAGGTGCCGGAGCGCAGCGCAGGCCTCGAAGGGGCCCTCCAGGGATCGCGCGCCTGGCTGGAGGGCTCCTTCGAGGCCCGCTGACGCGGGCACCTCAGGATGAGGTGGAGGATTGGATGGGCTGTCCCAAACGGCCTCACCCCGCCCGCTTCTGATAATCCTTCACGTCGGTGAAGCGCACGGCCGGGTAACGCTCCTCCTCGTAGCGCAGCGAGAAGGCCGTCGTCGCCATGAAGACCGGCGCGCCGTCGAGATCCTTGGCCATGGCCGAGCCGTGCGAGTCGATGAACTTGTCGAGCTCCACATCGGAGTCTGAGGACACCCAGCGGCAGACCGAGAACCGCGAGGTCTCGTAATCCACCGGCAGGCCGTACTCGGCCTGGAGCCGTTCCTTGAGCACGTCCAGCTGGAGCGCGCCGACCACGCCGACGATCGCCTGGCTGCCGTCCTGCGGCACGAACACCTGGACCACGCCCTCCTCGCCCATCTGCTGGAGCGCCTCGCGCAGCTTCTTGGCCTTCATGGCGTCGGTGAGCTTGATCCGGCGCAGGATCTCCGGGGCGAAGCTCGGCACGCCGCGGAACAGCAGATCCTCTCCCTCCGTGAGGGTGTCGCCGATCCGGAGCGTCCCGTGATTCGGAATGCCGACCACGTCGCCCGCATAGGCCTCATCGGCGATGGCGCGATCCTGGGCGAAGAAGAATTGCGGCGCCGAGAGCGAGATCGGCTTGCCGGTGCGCACCAGCCGGGCCTTCATGCCCCGGTTGAGCTTGCCCGAGCAGACCCGCATGAAGGCGATGCGATCCCGGTGGTTCGGGTCCATATTCGCCTGGATCTTGAACACGAAGCCGGTCATGCGCGGCTCGGTGGGCTCCACGAGTCGCTTGTCGGCGTCCTGGCCCCGGGGCGGGGGCGCCACCTGGGCGAGGCCGTCGATCAGGTCGCGCACGCCGAAATTGCGCAGCGCCGAGCCGAAGAAGACCGGCGTCAGGTGGCCCTCGCGGAACGCATCGAGGTCGAAGGGCTTCAGGCCGCCCTCGGCGAGTTCCACCTCCTCGCGCCACGCATCCGCGGCCCCGTCCTCGGTGAGGAGCTCGTCGAAGAGCGGATCGTCGGGGCCCGAGACCGCCACCATCCCGGCATCCTCGGCGGCGTCGAGACGGCGGACGCGCTTGCCGCCGAGCTCGTAGGTCCCGGAGAAGTTGCGGCCCGTGCCGATCGGCCACGTGACCGGGGCGACATCGAGCGCCAGCGTCTTCTCGATCTCGTCGAGGAGTTCGAACGGGTCGCGGGCCTCGCGGTCGAGCTTGTTGACGAAGGTGACGATCGGGATGTCGCGCAGACGGCAGACCTCGAACAGCTTGCGCGTGCGCGCCTCGATGCCTTTCGCGGCGTCGATCACCATGACGGCCGAATCGACCGCGGTCAGCGTCCGGTAGGTGTCCTCCGAGAAGTCCTCGTGGCCCGGCGTGTCGAGCAGGTTGAAGACGCAATCGCCATACTCGAAGGTCATCACCGAGGTGACCACCGAGATCCCGCGCTCTTTCTCGATTCCCATCCAGTCGGAGCGGGTCGAGACCCGGTTGCGCTTGGCCTTGACCTCGCCGGCGAGCTGGATCGCGCCCCCGAACAGCAGGAGCTTCTCGGTGAGCGTGGTCTTGCCCGCGTCCGGGTGGGAGATGATCGCGAAGGTGCGCCGCCGCGATACCGGATCGGCCGGCCTCGCCTCGGTCTTGGTCTGCATCAGCATGGAGCGAACGCTCTGGGTCGGCGGAACGTGATGGCGCGCCCGGGGCGCGGTCTCGGGATCGTGTAGCGGCACGCCCCGATATTGGCAAAGACACGGCGCTCATCGCGGCGTCCCTTCAGGGACCGTACAGGGGTCCGGCAACAGGCTCGGTACGCCGATCCACGCTCCGCGAGGCTGCCATGTCGCGCGCCGCAAGACGCTCACTTCTCATCGCCGCCTTGTTGGTGTCCGCGGCGGGGCCCGGCCCCATGGCGGGCGGCGTGCCGGCCCCGACCGCGGCCGCAGATGCCGCCTTCCTCGATGCCCTGACCTGGGGCGCCACACCCTCGGCCTTCACGCAGTTGGAAGCCGAGGGACGGGTGCGCTGGCTGCACGCGCAGCTCCATCCCCCCGCCGAAACGCGGCTGCCCCCCGACGCGCAGGCCGCCATCGACGCGCTGACCCCGCCGGGCAGCCAGTTCGAGCGGGCCCAGGCGCTCGACGGGCAGGCGAAGGCGTTCAGGGACATCCAGGATCCCGAGGCCAGGAAGGCCGGGCAGCAGGCCTTTCAGGCGGCACTCAATACGGCGGCGCGGAACGCCGCGTCCTCCTGGGTGCTGCGCGCCCTCTATAGCCCGGACCAAGTGCGCGAACGGCTGACGTGGTTCTGGTTCAACCGGTTCAACGTGCACCAGGGCAAGGCGACGCTGCGGGCGGCGGTGGGCGACTATCTCGACACGGCGATCCGCCCCCACGCGCTCGGGCGCTTCCGCGATCTGCTGATGGCGAGCCTGCGCCATCCGGCGATGCTGCGCTACCTCGACAACGCCGACAACGCCGCCGGCCGAATCAACGAGAACTACGCCCGCGAGATCATGGAGTTGCACACGATGGGTGTCGGCTCCGGCTACAGCCAGGCCGACGTGGAGGCATTGGCGCGGATCCTCACCGGGGTCGGCATCGACCTGAAGACGGAAGATCCGAAGCTCCGGCCCGAGCACGCCGCCGACTTCCGCCGCGACGGCCTGTTCGTGTTCAACCCGAACCGGCACGATTACGGCGACAAGGACTTCCTGGGCGCGCACGTCGCGGGCCGCGGCTGGGCGGAGGTCGAGCAGGCTCTGGACCTGATCGCCCGGCATCCCGCCACCGCGGCGAACGTGTCCCGAGCGCTCGCCACCTATTTCCTCGGGCAGGCGCCGGACGACGCGCTGGTTGCCCGGCTCGCCGCCGTCTTCACCCGCACGGACGGCGACATCGCCGCCGTGATGGAGGCGCTGGCGCGCGAGCCGGCCTTCGCGGCCGAGCGCGGCACCTTCAAGGATCCGGTCCGCTACGTCTTCTCGGCCCTGCGCATGGCCTACGACACGCGCGTGATCCTCAACGCCAGCCCGGTGCTCGGGTGGCTGAACCGGCTCGGCGAGGGCCTGTTCAACCGCTCGACGCCGGACGGCTATCCCCTCGACGCCGCGGCCTGGAGCGGCCCGGGTCAGCTCGCGACGCGGTTCGAGATCGCGCGGCAGATCGGATCCGGCCCGGCCGGCCTGTTCAGACCACCGGGCCCCGACCAGACCGACCAGCCGGCCTTCCCCGTTCTGGCCAACGGGCTCTACTTCTCGACCCTGTCGGGCACGCTCTCCGCGTCGACGCGGGCGGCCCTCGCCCAGGCGGTGTCGCCCCAGGACTGGAACACCCTCTACCTCGCCTCGCCGGAGTTCATGCGATGAACCGTCGCGATCTGATCCGCGCCTCGGCGGCGTTCGGCCTGTCCACCGTGGCCGGGCGCGTCTGGGCGGCTCCGAAGGCCGATGCGCGCCTGCTCGTGGTGTTCCTGCGCGGCGCCTACGACGCCGCCAACGTGGTGATCCCCACCGGCAGCGACTTCTATTACCGCTCTCGACCGAACCTCGCGATTGCCAAGCCTGATACATCTGACCTTAAGGCGGGGCTGTCGCTCGACGCCGACTGGAGCCTGCACCCCGCGCTCCGCGAGACGATCCTGCCGCTCTACGCCAAAGGTCAGGCGGCCTTCGTGCCCTTCGCCGGCACCGACGATCTGACCCGCAGCCATTTCGAGACCCAGGACACGATCGAGATGGGCCAGACGGTCGGCGCTGCGCGCGACTACAATTCCGGCTTCATGGCACGCCTCGCCGCCGAGTTGACCCGCGTCCGGCCGATCGCCTTCACCGACCAGATGCCGCTGATCTTCCGGGGCGGCGACACAGTGCCGAACATCGCCATCAACGGGGTCGGCAAGCCCGGCATCGACGACCGGCAGGCACGCCTCATCGCCGCCATGTACAGCGACACCAAGCTGGCCGCCGCCGTAACCGAGGGGTTCCGGGTCCGCGACGCGGTCTATGAGTCGATCTCCGACCACGCGGCGCAGGCGGATCGCGGCGCGGTCTCGCCGAAGGGCTTCGAGCTGTCGGCGCGGCGGATCGGCCGGCTGATGCGCGACACGTTCAATCTCGGTTTCGTGGATGTCGGCGGCTGGGACACCCACGTGAACCAGGGCGCCGGCACCGGCTACCTCGCCGACCGGCTGGGCGAGCTCGGGCGCGGCCTTGCCGGCTTCGTCGAGGAGATCGACTCGGGCTGGTCCGACACCGTGGTGGTGGTCCTGTCCGAGTTCGGCCGCACCTTCCGGGAGAACGGCAACCGCGGCACGGATCACGGCCACGGCAGCGTCTACTGGATTCTCGGCGGCGGCGTCCGCGGTGGCCGCATCGCGGGGCCGCAGGTGCGGGCCGACGAGACGCACCTGTTCCAGAACCGGGACTATCCGGTGCTCACCGACTACCGAGCGCTCCTCGGCGGGCTGTTCCGGCGCCTTTACGGCCTCGATCAGGCGAGCCTGCGCCGGATCTTCCCGAGTGCCGACCCGGCGGAACTGGCGCTGCTGTAGAGGACCGATCCGGTCACGCCGCCGCGGCGGAGAGCGTACCGAGGTCCCGGACCAGCTCGTCCACCCGCTCGGGTTTCGCATCCCAGGCGAACATGAACCGCGCCCCGCCACCGATGAAGGTGTAGAACCGCCAGCCCCGGGCGCGCAGCCCCTCCATGGTGGCGGCCGGCAGCGTCAGGAAGACCGCGTTGGCCTCGACGGGAAACAGCGCCCGCACCCCCGGCAGCCCGGCAACGGATTCGGCGAAACGCCGGGCGCAGGCGTTGCCGTGCGCCCCGTTCCTCAGCCACGCGCCGCTCTCCAGCATGCCGACCCATGGGGCCGCCAGAAAACGCATCTTCGAGGCGAGCTGACCGGCCTGCTTGCACCGGTAGCCGAAATCCTCCGCGAGCCTCGGATCGAAGAACACCACCGCCTCGCCGGCATGCATGCCGTTCTTGGTGCCGCCGAAGCACAGGACGTCCACGCCCGATTGCCACGTCATCTCGGCCGGGCTGCAGCCCAGGCTCGCGCAGGCATTGGCGAAGCGCGAGCCGTCCATGTGGAGCGCGAGGCCGAGGTCGCGGCAGGTCGCCGACAGCGCGCGCAGCTCGGCGAGGGTGTAGACCTGACCGGTCTCGGTCGGCTGCGTGACGGTCACGACCCGCGGCCGGGGGAAGTGAATGTCGCTGCGGTTCTGGGCGAGCCCGCGGATCGCCTCCGGTGTCAGCTTGCCGCCCTCGGTCCGGACGGTGAGCAGCTTGGACCCGTTGGAGAAGAATTCCGGCGCGCCGCACTCGTCGGTCTCGACATGGGCCGAATCGGCGCAGATCACGCTGTGGTAGGACTGGCACAGGGCCGCCAGTGCCAGGGCGTTGGCGGCGGTGCCGTTGAACGCGAAAAACACTTCGCACTCGGTCTCGAACAGCGCGCGGAACGCGTCGGCGGCCCGGGCTGTCCAGGGATCTTCGCCGTAGGCCGGCGCGTGGCCGCGATTGGCCGCCTCCATGGCCGCCCAGGCTTCGGGACAGATGCCCGAATAGTTGTCGCTGGCGAATTGCTGCGAGTCGTCGTGTCTCATCCGAGCAACCTACCACGCGGCAGCCGAAGTTCGATCGCGCGGACAGGTTGGAACTGGTGCGCGCTTGGTGTAATGACCCCGCCAAGGCGTGGGCTCCACGCCGATTCGGAAACCGACGTTCCCGTCCCTCCCGGGCGCAACCGGGCGAGGGACGTTGCCGGTTTCCAGATCGGCGGCGGGCTACGCGAGCCCCGAAATCCAGGTCCAGAGGATCAAGTCCGTTGCAGGTACTCGTTCGCGACAACAACGTCGATCAAGCGCTCCGCGTCCTCAAGAAGAAGATGCAGCGCGAAGGCATCTTCCGCGAGATGAAGCAGCGCAAGGCTTATGAGAAGCCGTCCGTGCGCAAGGCCCGCGAGAAGGCCGAGGCCGTCCGCCGCGCCCGCAAGCAGGCCCGCAAGACCGCGATCCGCGAGGGTCTGATCGCCGCGCCGAAGCCGAAGCCCCGTTTCCCCGCCGGCGGCCGTCGCCCCGGCTTCCCGTCCCCGACAGCTGCGCAGGCGCAGGGCGGCAACGCCTCGGGTCAGGTTCCGGTGAGCCCGGCTCCCGCCGCCTGATTGACCGCACGCGCTCTTGAAGGAGCCCGGCCTGCGCAAGCAGCCGGGCTTTTTCTTTGCGACGTGACGGAAGCGGAGCGGTCAGAGCGCCCGCGCCATGGACTTATAGTTTGAACGCTACGGTTGAGGCGTCCCTCTCCGTCATCACGAACGCAGCGAAGTGACCCAGGGCAGCGCGACCTGAGGAGATGTGCCGCTGCTGGATTGCTTCGCTCCGCTCGCGAGGACAGCGGAGTTGACGGGAACAACCGGTACCGGGATCACGCCGCCTTGGCGGCGATCGTCGCGCGCTCGGCCTGGACCAGCACGTCCAGAGCCCGCCACGGCTTCTGCATGTAGACCGCCTGATCGGGCAGGCGCGCGTCGCGGCTCGCCCCGGAGGTGACGATCACGCGCACGTCCGGCCAGCGACGTCCCACCGCCTGGGCCAGGGAAATGCCGTCCATGGCACCGGGCAGGCGCACGTCGGCGAAGAGCAGCGCCACGGTGACGTCCGGCCGCTCCAGCACCGAGAGGGCCGCCTCCGCACTCTCACAGGCGATCACGCCGAGATCCGTCTCTTCCAGCACCGCGGTCGCGAGATCGCGTACCGCCGCGTCGTCCTCGACGACGAGGGCGACGGGGCTGGAACTGTCGGGCGTTGCGCGATCCATAAGAGTCTCCTGATGCCGGTGCGTTGCCCCTTGACGGGTCACGGTCCCATAGACGGGCTTCTGATTCCCCGATTCGGCCATGCTGGCCTGTCAGGAGCCGGCTCACAAGAGTCGGCGCGATTCGGTCGACGAATGCCTGCCCTGCAGCCATGCGGCGACACTTTCGAGCGAAACGCCTGAAATTGGCGCAGCGCACGCGCGGTTAAGAAACTGTTCACCGAAGTGGACCGACTGTTAACCTGCTGCTGCGGTGGAACCGGCCCGGTGGGACCTCCCATCGGCTTCAACGCGGATCAGAGCTGAAGGATCAACGTCCGACATGTGCCGTTTCCTCGCCTACAGCGGTGAGCCGGTCTTCCTCTCCGACCTCGTCTGCGCGCCGACCCATTCGCTCGTGCACCAGTCGCTGCACGCCGACGAGGGGAAGACTGAAACCAACGGCGACGGCTTCGGCATCGGTTGGTACGCCGAGCGCCCAGAACCCGGTGTCTACCGCGACATCTCTCCGGCGTGGTCGGATGAAAACCTCGTGAACCTCTGTGGGCAGGTCCGGGCGCGGACCTTCTTCGCGCATGTCCGCGCCTCGACTGGCACGGCCACCGCGCGGGCGAACTGCCATCCCTTCGTGCACGGCCGGCACCTGTTCATGCACAACGGCCAGATCGGCGGCTACCATCGGATCAAGCGCCGGCTCGAAGCGCTGATCCCGGACGCGTATTATGACCAGCGCCGCGGCAGCACCGATTCCGAGGCAATCTTCCTGCTGGCCCTGGCCAACGGCCTCGAGACGGACCCGATCGGCGCCATGGCGCGGACGCTGAGATCCATCCGTGAGCTGATGGAGGTCGCCAACGTCTGCGAGCCGCTGCGCTTCACCGCGCTGCTGACCGACGGCGAGACGCTCACCGCCTACCGCTGGGCCTGCGACGGCCGTCCACCGAGTCTGTATTTCCGCGAGGGGCCGGGCGGCATCGTGGTCGTCTCGGAGCCGATCGACGGGTGCCGCGACGGCTGGAAGGTCGTGCCGAAGGGTGGCACGCTCCGCGCGCGCCATGGGGCGGCGACGGTGGTGGAAGTCCCCGAACCCACCCGCGCCGCTGCCTGAATACAAGCGAGCCCAGCCATGCCGTCCCGGGGATTGTCGGGGCGCGCCCTATGGCCACATTCCGCTCGCGGCCGATGGTGCGGCCGAGCGGGAATCAGCCGATGTATCCGGATACCGAGCTTCACATCGCGGGACGCTGGCGCGCGGGCGCCGACCGGGCAACCCTTGGCGTCCTCAACCCGGCCACCGGCGAGACCATCGGCCAGTGCGCCGTCGCCACGCAGGCCGATCTCGACGAGGCCCTCGCGGCGGCCGCCCGCGCATTCCCGGCGTGGCGGAAGGTGGCGGCGTTCGAGCGCGCCAAGGTGATGCGCAAGGCCGCCGACCTGATGCGTGCGCGGGTCGACGAGATCGCCCGGACGATGACCCTGGAGCAGGGCAAGCCGCTCGCCGAGTCGCGCATGGAGACCCTGGCGGCGGCGGACATCATCGACTGGTTCGCGGAGGAGGGTAAGCGCGCCTACGGCCGCGTCATCCCGGGCCGGGCCGACGGCGTGCTGCAGGCGGTGATCCGCGAGCCGGTCGGTCCGGTCGCCTGCTTTACCCCCTGGAACTTCCCGATCAACCAAGCGGTCCGCAAGATCTCGGCGGCGCTCTGCACCGGCTGCACGGTGATCCTGAAAGGCCCCGAGGACACGCCGGCGAGCTGTGCCGCCCTCGTCCGCGCCTTCCTGGATGCCGGCATCCCGGGCGACGCGCTCTCGCTGGTCTACGGCGATCCCGAGACGATCTCGTCCTACCTGATTCCGCATCCGGTGATCCGGAAGATCTCGTTCACCGGCTCGACCGTGGTCGGCAAGAAGCTCGCCGCGCTGGCGGGCGAGCACATGAAGCGGGCCACCATGGAACTCGGCGGCCACGCCCCCGCGATCGTGTTCGGCGACGCCGATGTGGAGAAGGCGGTCGCCGTCCTTGCTCCGTCGAAGTTTCGCAACGCCGGACAGGTCTGCGTCTCGCCGACGCGCTTCCTGGTGCACGATTCGGTGTTCGACCGCTTCGTCGAGGGCTTCACCAACTTCGCCAAGACCCTCAAGGTCGGCGACGGGCTGGATCCGGACACCAAGATGGGACCGCTGGTCCACGGGCGACGGGTCGACGCCATAGCGACCCTGACCGCCGATGCCGAGTCGAGCGGCGCCAGCCTCCGCGCCGGCGGCCAGCGCATCGGCAACCAGGGCAACTTCTTCGAGCCGACGGTCTTCACCGAGGTGCCACTCACGGCGCGGATCATGAATGAGGAGCCTTTCGGCCCCGTGGCGGCGATCAACCGCTTCTCGGACGACGAGGAGGCGCTCACGGAGGCCAACCGCCTGCCCTATGGCCTCGCGGCCTACGCTTACACCCGCTCCGCCGAGCGGGCGGCCCGGGTGTCGAACGGGGTCGAGAGCGGGATGATCTCGATCAATCACCACGGTCTCGCCCTGCCTGAGACCCCATTCGGCGGCGTCAAGGATTCCGGCTACGGCAGCGAGGGCGGGCCAGAAGCGCTCGACGCGTATCTCGTGACCAAGTTCGTCACGCAGGCGAACTTCTGATCGGCCGGTCGGCGCATCAATAATGGGGAGGCGGTGGCTCCGGCCCCCGCGGCGCGGCCCGGGCCGCCGCCTCCTCGACCTGTTCCCGCAACCCCTCGACCTGTCGCACCAGCCGGTCGATCAGCCGCCACTGCTCCGTCACGGTCCGGTTCAGATCCTCGATCGTCGCCTCCTGCTCGGTGAGACGCATTTCCAGGCGGTCGATCCGGTTCGGCTCGTCCATCTCCGATCTCCAATCAGACCACGGGCCATCCGCGGCCGATCGGCCGGGGTCGGAGAACCGATGCCGAGGGCTGATCGTCTTCGCAAGCCGGTAGGGGCCCGTCCGGATGCGAGGCACCAAAAGATCCCGCGAATACCAATTTTCCCTATGCTCATATCGCGCGACATTGATCGCGAAATCGTTACCTGAAGTCCTGCGACATCAATATACAGATCTATTTCACAGTCTATTTCGGACTATTTTCGCTGAATCCGGGCCCGCGTAAGAGCTGTCTTGTCAATTTTTAAACGATCTTACCGCTTGTATACTCGCCGACCACTGGGTCCGGCTGCAGGCAAGGAAGAAGATGTTCGGTTCACGTGCGGACTCGCTGGTCGCGGCGGTCGACCGGGCAATGGCGCGGGTTGAGTTCGACCCGTCCGGCACCGTCATCGACGCCAACACCCTCTTCCTGGATCTGGTCGGCTACACGCGCGCGGAGGTCTGCGGGCGCCCCCATGCGCAGTTCGTGACCGAAGCGGAGCGCGCGGGGCCCGGTTACGCCGCGTTCTGGGAACAGCTGCGCACCGGGCGTCACGTGGCCGGCGACTTCACGCGCCTCACGAAGTCGGGGCAGACCATCCGCATCCACGGCTCCTACAACCCGGTCCTCGATCGCCACGGCAAGGTGATCAAGATCGTGAAGCTCGCCACCGACGTCACGGAAGAGCGCGGGCGCAGCGCGCGCGACGCCGGCTGGATCGCGGCGCTCGATCGCTCGCAGGCGGTGATCAGCTTCACGCTGGACGGCATCATCACGGACGCCAACGCCAACTTCCTCACGACCCTGGGCTACACCCTCGACGAGGTGCGCGGCCAGCATCACCGGATGTTCCTGCCGGCGGACGAGGCCGCGGGCGCGGACTACGCGGCGTTCTGGACGGCCCTCGGCGCTGGGCGCCATCAGGCCGGCGAATTCCGCCGGGTCGGCAAGGGCGGCCGCGCGGTCTGGATCTTCGGCACCTACAACCCGATCTTCGACGCCGACGGGAAGCCCTGCGCGGTCGTGAAGTTCGCCACCGACGTGACCCGGCAGGTGGAGGACCGGCAGCGCCGCGGCGACGGTCAGCGCGCCATCGACGCGGATCTCTCCGCGATCCGCGAGTCGATGAGCCGCGTCGTGCAGCAGGCTGACGGGACCACCCAGGCCGCGAACCAGACGGCGCACAACGTCCAGGCGGTCGCCGCGGGTTCGGAGGAGTTCGCGGCCTCCATCGAGGAGTTGAGCCGCCACGCCCTCCAGGCGAAAGCCTCGGTCGACAAGGTCGTCACCCGCGCCGAGGAAGCGGGCGCCATCGTGGTGGGCCTGACCGGTGCAGCGGACCGGATCGGCGCCGCCGTGAACCTGATCCGCTCCATCGCCGACCAGACGAACCTGCTGGCGCTCAACGCCACCATCGAGGCCGCGCGGGCGGGTGCGGCCGGCAAGGGCTTCGCGGTCGTGGCCGCCGAGGTCAAGGCGTTGGCCGAGCAGACCGCCCGGGCCACCGGCGAGATCGGCACCCAGATTGCCGCCGTGCAGACGGAGACGGCCCGGGCGGTCGCGGCCATCGACGGGATCGGCGGCACGATCGAGCAGCTCAGCGAGATCTCGCTCAGCGTGTCGTCCGCCGTGACCGAGCAGGCGGCCGTGACCCGCGACATGACCGAGAACATGCAATCCGCCGCCCAGAGCGTCGAGGCGGCCCGCGCGGCCATCGCCGAGATCGCGACCTCGGCGGCCCTGGTGGACGCCTCGGTGCGGAAGGTCTCCGAAGCCGCCCGCGCCCTCGCCTGAACGGGCGACGCCGTCCCCGCAAGCGGCGTCCCGCCGACCGCTCGCGCGGGATGATCAGGGGCACCGCGGAGCTAGGTTGACGCCCGAAGACGCCGTTACGCGGCCCGTGCGGCAGCCGCGTCGGCCACGGCGACCCGGTCGCGGCCGCCGTTCTTGGCGGCGTAGAGGGCGGTGTCGGCGCGCCGCATCAGCGTCTCGTACCCGACCCCGTGGCGCAGCTGCGCGACTCCGATGCTCACGCTGACGCGCAGCTCGGGGATTTCGGGCACGTGGAGTTCTGCGAAGGTGCGGCGCAGCTCCTCGGCGCGGGCCAGGGCTTCGGCGGGCGAGACTTCCGGCAACAGGCAGGCGAACTCCTCACCGCCCAGGCGCCCCAGGAGCGCGTCCGGCGGCAACAAGGACGCCGCCATGGCGCAGAACCCGACCAGCACCGCGTCGCCCACGGCGTGGCCATGAACGTCGTTGACCGCTTTGAACCGGTCGAGATCGACGAGGAGCAGCGCGCCGCCCCCGCCTCCCAGAAGGGCGGCGTCAACGGCATCCGCGAACGCACGGCGATTTCGGACGCCCGTGAGCGCGTCCGTGGAGGCGGCGATGCGCTGCTCGCGCTCAGCCCGCTCCTTGACCAGCGCCATGAAGGTGAAGGCCGAGGCGATCGAGAACAGCATGGTGACGAAGCACAGGACCGCCACCCAGGGCGAGGCAAGCGGATTCGGGCCGATCAGGGGCGGCGCCAGGAGCGTCGATGGGATCCGCACCAAGTAGAAGGCGCCTTGCAGGCTCAGCACGATGCCGGCGCTGATCCGCGAGGCGAGGCGCTCGGCACGGCCGCGCCAGATTTCTGCGGCGGCCGCGCCGCAGTAGACGGTAGCCACGGCCGAGGCGAGGAGGACGCGCAGCTCGATCGACGCGTAGAAGGCCGGGACGCAGCAGAGGACGCCCCACAAAGCCGCGCCCGCCATCGCGACGTCCAGGCGGGCCGCCCGGCGCTCGAAGGAGCGGACGCCACTCCAGATCAGTCCGTAGGCGGCGAGCACCACGGCGTTGGCCAACCCGATCGACACCAGGTCCGGGATCTGGCCGCGCAGGGCCAATCCGGCAGAGCCAACCGACCCGACGAGATGCGCCGCTCCCCACAGGGCAAGGGCGCGGGAGTCGGGCGCCTGCCGCCAGGACGCCAGGAACAGCGTGCCGACCAGCAGGGTCGTCGCGGCACTGACGATCAGCAGCGTGGTGGGGTCAAGGTGCACGACCGTCCATCGATCTTCAGTCCTGGGCGATCCCCTGCCGTTCAGGCTCAGAAACGATTCGCCCAGAGCGATATCCGTAGAATAAAAACTTAATCAAACTCCCCGCCCTGCACCACCACGGTCTACGACACCGCCTTGCGGCAGGCTGATCGGGCGATTGCACCCAATCCCCCCCCTCATTCTGAGGGCCCGCGCCAGCGGGCCTCGAAGGAGGGTTCCAGGGATCGCAGCGCGCTCTGGAGGGCTCCTTGGAGGCCGGGCGATCTGCGATCGCCCGGCACCTCAGGATGAGGGGATTGGGTTGGACGGCCTCAGCCCGCGTGGATCACCGGAACCGCGGGCGCGCCTTCCCACTCGGTGCTGGCGGGGATCGACTCGCCCTTCATGACGATCGTTAGCGGGCGCAGCCGCGCGAAATCCCCGACCTTGGTGTCGTACAGAACCGTCGAGAACGCCCCCACCGAGACGCCCTTACCCACGACGACGCGGCCGATCTTCATGATCCGGTCCTCGTACAGGTGGGTCTGAAGCGCCGAGACACGGTTGATCGTGGCGTAGTCGCCGATCGTCACGCAGTCGAACTCGGTGATGTCGGTGGTCAGCATGCACACGCCCCGGCCGACCTTCACGCCGAACAGGCGCAGCACCCACGGCAGGAACGGCGTGCCCTGGAGATGCTCCAGCAGCACCTTGCCGGCGAGCCCCCAGTAGGCGACCGCGATGGCCTCGGTGCGCATCGCCCACCAGGACCACATCGGCTGCATCCCAGGTTTGTAGACACCCATCAGCAGCCACTTCATCGCGATGACCGCGCTGGACTGGATCAGCGCGATGGCGACGCTCGCCACCACGAAGCTGACGGCCAGGCCCCACCAATCCTGCTCCAGGATGGCGGGATAGAAGTACCAGTCGATGACCGTGATCGCGAGAGTGATGTAGAGCATCGGCGAGAACGAGGTCGCGAACGCCTCGAAGATGCCGCGCCGGACCTTCGGCCACATGCCGGGCTCGTAGGTCTGCGCGGTCGAGCCGAGATCGACCTTCTGTCGGGCCGGCAGCCGGATCGGCGGTGAGCCGAACCACGTCTCGCCCGGGCTCATGGCGTCGTTCGCGGGCGGCTTCGACTTGATGCCGATCAGCACGTCGTCCGGAATGACGGCGCCCGGCGGCACCACGGCGTCGTTGCCGACGAAGACCCGCGCCCCGGTCCGGGTCGGCTCCAGATGCATCCAGCCGCGCCGGATCTCCTCCTCGCCGTACACCACCTCGTCGGCGACGAAGTTCTTCGCGCCGACCTCGGCGAGGTCGTAGCGGCCGGCGAGGTTGGTCGAGATTTCGGCGCCGTGGCCCATGTTGGCGCCCATCAGCCGGTACCAAGCCCGCATGTAGACCGTGGCGAACAGCGACGAGAGCGTCTCCAGCGTCACCTCGACGGCGAGCGCCAGCGACCACTTGCGCAGGTAGAACAGCGAGTGGACCGAGTAGGTGCCCGAGCGCGTCCGCGGCAGCACGACCCAGCGGATGCCGGCGATCAGCAGCACCGTGCCGGCGGTCATCAGCATGGCGGTGGGCCATGTGAGGATCGGCAGGTACCAGTGATAGTCGACGTCGGTGATGTCGGAGAGTGAGTCCGAGATCTGGTCGAAGATGAAGAAGGCCGGAAAGATCGGCAGCAGGCCCACCGCCGGGATCGCGCCGAGCAGCACCACGTAGGCGGCCATGAAGGCGGTCCGTCGGAGGAAGGACGCCTCGGCAGGCGCCGGCAACTCAGCCGGATCGGCCGTTCCGACCTTGCGGCCGGGCGAGCCGTCCCAGCGCTCGGCGGCGCCGACCCGCGTGCCGGCCGGGATCGTGGTGAGGTCGGCGATCTCGGCCTGGGGGCCGATCACCGTGTCGTGGCTCAGCACGCAGGAGGTGCCGACCGCCGCATCCGCGCCGATCTCCACCCGGCCGATCACCAGCTCGTTCCCGACGATCTCGGCATTGGCGATGACCAAGCGGCCGCCGAGCGACGCCCCGTCGCCGATCGTCAGGAGGTCGGGCGCGCCGACCTCGATGTCGGAGATCAGGGTATCGCGGCCGACCCTGGCACCCATCAGCCGCAGGTAGATGGCGATCGCCGGCGAGCCCTGCAGCCACTTCACGTGCACCAGGGGCGCCAGCCGCTGCGCCAGCCACCAACGGTAATAGTACACGCCCCAGAGCGGGTAGCGGCCGGGTCTGGTGCGGCCGAGGATCAGCCATTTGCCGGCCACCGCCGCCACCGCCGTCACGCCGTTGATGCCGATGTAGACGAGGAGGAGCACCCCGAGTTCGGCGAAGAAGCTCAGGCCGCCGCCGGTCAGCAGCAGGTAGGTCACGAACATGCCGAGCCACTGCGCAGTGGCGAGCGCGATCACGAAGGGCAGCGCGACGAGCTGCGCGAGGCCGCAGAAGGCCCGCCGCAGCAGCGGCGGCGGCTCGAAGCTCAGGTCGCGCAGAGCCGCCGCGGCGCCCATGCCGCCGGTGCGGGCGATCAGCGCGTCGGCCATCGCCCGCATCGTGCGCAGGGCGTAGACGTCCGGCAGGGTGATGCCGGCCAGCGCCGGGCTCTCGCGCACCGCCGAGACGAAGCGCGCGGCGAGCAGCGAGTGACCGCCGAGGTCGGAGAAGAAGTCGCCCTCGAGCGCGATCGGCTGGTTGCCGAAGACCTGCTTGGCGGCGGCGACGAGGGCGGCCTCGGTCTCGTTGGCGGGCGGCTCCTGCTCGCCGTCGGCGGCGACCACGGTGAGCGGGGCGATCTTGAGCGCCTTGCGGTCGACCTTGCCGGAGGTGAGCCGCGGGAGGGTCTCGGCCACCTCGAAATGGCCCGGCACCATGTAGGGCGGCATCTGGCCGGCGAGGGTCTTGCGCAGAGCCGCGGTGTCGATGGCGCGGCCGCGCTCCGGGATCAGGAAGGCGACGAGGCGGTCGACGCCGTCATCCTGCCGGAGCACCACGGCGGCTTGGTTGATCTCGGGGACGCTGCGGATCCGCGCCTCGATCTCGCCGAGTTCCACCCGGAACCCGCGGATCTTGACCTGATCGTCGATGCGGCCGTGGAAGACGATCCGGCCGGCGGAATCGAGGGAGACCGCGTCGCCCGAGCGGTAGAGGACCGGGTCGGTCCCGTCCGACGCGAAGGGGTTGGCGATGAACTTTTCCGCCGTCAGCTCCGGCCGGGCGAGGTAGCCCCGCGCCACACCGGGACCGCCGATCAGCAATTCGCCCTGCTGGTCACGGCCGAGGAGGCTCAGATCCTCGCCGGCCACGTAGACGGAGTAGTTCGGGATCGGGCCGCCGATCGTCACCGGCTCGCCGGGACGCATCTCGGCGGCGGTGGCCACCACCGTGGCCTCGGTCGGCCCGTAGGTGTTAAACAGCTGGCGCGTCCCGGTCGCCCAGCGGGCGACCAGTGGCTCGGGCAGCGCCTCGCCGCCCAGCAGCACGAGGCGCACCGTCGGCAGGTCGCCCGAGATCATCGCCAGGAGAGTCGGCACGGTGTCGAGCACCGTGATCTTCTCCGCCTCCAGGATGCCGGGCAGAGATTCCACGTCGCCCATCATGGCGGGGCTCGCCACGAACAGGGTCGCACCCACGAGGTAGGGGACCCAGATCTCCTCCATGGAGAGGTCGAAGGCCACCGAGGCGCCCTGGAACACCACGTCGTCGGCGCGCATCCCGTAGAGGGCGTTTCCCGAGCGCAGGAAGTGGCAGATGTTCGCGTGGCTGATGACGATGCCCTTGGGCACGCCGGTCGAGCCCGAGGTGTAGATCAGGTAGGCCGGATGCTCGGGTGTCAGCCCGGCGGCGCGGGCATCGGGCACGGACGCGTCGGCTGGCGTCCCGGCGTCGAGATCCGCTGGTGTCAGGGCCGGCGCCGCGTCGGGCGCGGCGGGCTTGAGGGCCGGCGAGACCAGCAGCGCCTTGGCGGCGGCATCCGTCAGGCAGACGCCCACCCGGTCGGCTGGCGCCTCGGCGTCGAAGGGCAGCCACGCGGCGCCCGACAGGGTGATGCCGATCTGCGCCACGAGGAGATCCGGCCCGCGGGCCATCCAGAGCCCGACCACGTCCCCGGGCCCGATCCCGCGATGGGCGAGGCCGGCGGCGATGCGCCCCGCGCGGGCGGCCACCTCGGCGTAGGTCAGGCGCGGGTGAACGCCGCCCGCCTCCACGCGCGCGCCGTCGATCAGGCAGGGATGGTCGGGGCGGCTGCGGGACGAGTCGAGGAAGACCTCGGCCAGCACCTCGTCGCGGATCAGGTCAGGGCGGTGCGCGCCGCGCAGGATGGCAGCCCCGTCGCCGGAACGCTCGCGCTCCCCGGCCGGGCCAGGCCGGGTCTTCTCGGCGACGTCGCTCATCCGCTGCTCCGCTGGCCGCCCGCTCGGGGCGGCGCTTACCGTGGCCGCCGCCCTATAGCCCGCCGATCGTGCCGTTATCGAGGCGGGTGTGCACCGCCCCGGCGCACGGGATCAAGCCCAGCGCCAGCCGCCGGGCTCCAGGACCAGGACCTCGCCCTGGCGGATGCCGAGGCGGGGCGCCGTGTAGGGGTCGAGATGGCCGAGCGCCACGAGGGCCGCCCGGGCGACGCCGCCATGGGCGACGACGACGGCGTCGCGCTCCAGTCCGGCGAGTGCCGGGGCGACCCGCTCCACCAGTGCGGCGTAGCTCTCGCCGCCGGTTCCGGGCGGCCGGTGACGCCACCGGTCGCGCTCGCGGCCCGCGGCTCCGGCCGGATCGCGGCGGCGGATCTCGGCCCAGGTGGACCCTTCCCAACTGCCGAAGCCGATCTCCCGCAGTCGCGGGTCGACGCGGTAGGCCTCGTGCGGCAGGCCGAGCGTCGTGCGCAGGATCTCCATGGTGCGCCGCGTCCGCTTGAGCGGGCTCGCGACGAAATCCGCCTCGGCGAGCGTTGAACCCGCGAGGGCGGCGAGACGGTCGGCAGCCGCCACGGCCTGCGCCTCACCGAGGGCGTTGAGCTCGGTGTCGCGGCCGCCCTGGAGGCGCCCCTCGGCGTTCCAATCGGTCTGGCCGTGCCGGATGAAATAGATCGTAGCCAACCCTCGCGTACCCCGTCCTGCGCAGGCGTCCGGAACGGCCGGGATCCCTGGCCGTTCTCGCCGTCGGTCGGCAACGTCCGGAGACAGGTCCTGCCTATGTCCAAGAAGCACGGCAAGCATCATCGCGGCCAGAAGCGCGGCGGCGGCGTGACAGATGGGGATGACCTGAACAAAACCCCAGGATCGGAGCGGCCCTCGACCGCCCGTTGGGCAACCGCCGTCGACGACGTCGCCGGAACGGCTCCCGACGCGCTGAGCGGCCACCGGCAGGTTACGATCCCGGCGGCTCCCGGCATCGTCGCGGTGGAGCCCGGCGCATCCTTCGATCTCTCCTCGGTGGACTGCGACGCCGATGGCGGCCTCGACAAGACTTGGGCGAAGGAGGCGCTGGACGCCGAGCGGGCCCGCATCGTCGGCTTCCAGGAGCGGCTCTACGCCGAGCGGAGCCGCAGCCTGCTGGTTGTCTTCCAGGCGATCGACACGGGCGGCAAGGACGGCACGATCCGGTCGGTCCTCAAGGGCGTGAACCCGCAGGGTTGCACGGTGACCTCGTTCAAGGTGCCGTCGAGCGACGAACTGGATCACGACTTCCTGTGGCGTTACCACGCCCGCACGCCCGGCCGCGGCCTGATCGGCGTCTTCAACCGCAGCCACTACGAGGACGTCCTCGTGGTGCGGGTGAAGGGCCTCGTGCCCGATGCGGTCTGGCAGAGCCGCTACGGGCGGATCAACGACTTCGAGCGGCTGCTCACCGAGTCCGGCACTACCATCCTGAAGTTCTTCCTGCACATCTCGAAGGCGGAGCAGAAGAAGCGTCTGGAGGCCCGCATCGCCGATCCCGAGAAGCACTGGAAGTTCGATCCGGCCGACCTCGTCGAGCGGAAATCCTGGGACGCCTATCAGCGGGCCTTCGCCGACGCGCTGTCGCGCTGCTCCACGCCCTACGCCCCATGGCTGGTGGTGCCGGCCAATCACAAGTGGTTTCGCAACTACGTGATCGCCAAGACGGTCGCGGATACACTGGAGGCGATGGACCCGCGATTCCCCGAAGCCGCCAAGGGGATCGCCGACCTGACGGTCCCGGACTGAGGAAGGAGCCCGGCATGCTGACGGTGCGCGAGGTCTCGGTCTCGGGCTACCGCTCGCTCCGTCGGATCGGCTTCCCGGTCGACGACCTGTCGGTTTTCGTCGGCGGCAACGGCACGGGCAAGACCAACCTCTACCGGGCGCTGGAGCTGCTGCAGGCGGCGGCCCGGGGCACCCTGACCCGTGACCTCGCCGCCGAGGGCGGCATGAACTCGGCGCACTGGGCCGGCCGGCGCCGGCAGGGAGAGCCCGCCCGGATCCGCCTGTCCGCCACCCTGCGCGACGACCGCACCGGGCAGGACTTCACCTACGCGGTCGAGATCGGGCTCGTCCCGCAGGCCGGTGCCGAGATCTACGGCGCGGCCTTCCGGCACGAGCCGCAGATCAAGACCGAGCGCCTGTCCGTCCGGACCGGAGGCCGCACGGCGGTGATCCTCGACCGGGACGGAAGAAGCGGCTTCGTCCGCGACGCGGACGGGCGCAAGCAATCCCTCGGCATCGACCTCCTCGCCACCGAGACGGCGCTCGGCAGCGCCCGGGTCGCCACCGGCCAGCCGGAGATCGCCTTCGTGCGCCTGGCGATGACGGCGTGGCGCTTCCACCACGGGTTCCGGACCGACGCCGAGTCGCCCCTGCGGCGGCCCTGCCTCGCGGTGACCACGCCGACGCTGGCCTCGGACGGGTCGGACCTCGCGGCGGTGTTCGCGACCCTGGTCCATATCCGCCAGGACACGAACGACCTCGACGAGGCCGTGGACGGCGCCTTCCCGGGGGCGCGCCTGATCGTGCCGGAGCCGGGGCGGGAAGCCAGCTTCGGCGTGACCTTCCCCGACTTCCATGGCCGGGTCTTCGCCGCTTCCGAACTCTCGGACGGGACCCTGCGCTTCCTCGCCCTGGCCGGCGCGCTGCTCGGCTACCGGCTGCCGCCGTTCATCGCCCTCAACGAACCCGAGACGAGCCTTCATCCCGATCTGATGGACCCGCTGGCCCGGCTGATCGCCCGGGCGGCGGCGCGCACGCAGGTCTGGCTGGTGACGCATTCCGAGCGGCTGGCGGACGGTGTCGCCGAACACGGAGGCGCCCGGCCGCGGACCGTGCTGAAGCGCGACGGCGAGACCTGGATCGAGGGGCTGCGGCTCTCGGGGTCGTTTGGCGATGAGGCGGATTGAGTCGCGACGGCCTCACGGGCCTCCGGAGGCATCGTCGCGCAAGGCCGGGCGCCGCGCCGGCTGAAGCGCTGTCGACCCCTCCATCCAACGCCCTCATCCAGAGGTGCCGCAGCGCAGCGGAGGCCTCGAGCCAGCCGCGCGATCCCTGGAGCCCTCCTTCGAGGCGGCTGCGCCGCACCTCAGGATGAGGGAAGTTAACTCGGATGCGCCTGAGCGTTGGCCCGCCCTGACGCGGCGGGTCAGTCCTTGTCGAGGGTCAGGTCAGGCGCGTCGGGGTTCTTCATGCCGACGACGTGGTAGCCCGCATCCACGTGCAGGATCTCGCCGGTCATGCCGGCGGCCATGTCGGAGACGAGGTAGGCCGCCGTCTCGCCGACCTCGCCGATGGTCACGGTCCGGCGCAGGGGCGCGTTGTACTCGTTCCACTTCAGGATGTAGCGGAAGTCGCCGATCCCCGAGGCGGCCAGGGTCTTGATCGGACCGGCCGAGATGGCGTTGACGCGGAGATTCTTCGGTCCGAGATCCGCCGCGAGATAGCGGACCGAGGCTTCGAGGGCCGCCTTGGCGACACCCATGACGTTGTAGTGCGGCATCCACTTCTCGGCGCCGTAATAGGTCAGCGTCACGAGGGAGCCGCCGGGCCGCATGATCTTCTCGGCGCGCTGGGCCACCGCGGTGAACGAGTAGCACGAGACCAGGAGCGACTTGGTGAAGTTGTCCTCGGAGGTCTCGATGTAGCGGCCCGTCAGCTCGTCCTTGTCGGAGAAGGCGACGCAGTGGACGACAAAGTCGATTCCCTCGGGGAACACCCTGGCCGCCTCCGCGAACACGGCGTCGATCGTGGCCGCCTCGGTGACGTCGCAGTGGCCGATGACGTGGGCGTCGAGTTCCTTGGCCAGCGGCTCCACCCGCTTGCGCAGGGCGTCACCCTGGTAGGTGAAGGCGAGTTCCGCCCCGTGGGCGCGGGCGCTGCGGGCGATGCCCCAGGCGATCGAGCGGTTGTTGGCGACCCCGAGGACGATGCCCCGCTTGCCCGCCAGAAGGCCCTGCCCGTGTTCCGCCATGATCGATCCCGAAGCCTCGCGGCACCGCCCGGCGCCGGGGGGCCTCCATACCGGAGGCGGCCCGGAGACGGAAGTCCGGGCCGCCTCCGGGCGCGTTCACGTGCGGACGGCCCCGTCAGGCCGCCTTGGCGCCGCGCCGCCCGCGGGCGAATTCCAGCAGCGCCGCGTCCTCGTCCTGCGGCAGCATGATCGCCGTCGTGGCGAACAGATCGCCCGGCGTGCCGTCCTTCTTCGGCAGTCCCTTGCCGCGCAGGCGGAAGGTACGACCGGAACTCGTCATGGCCGGCATCTTCATCTCGACCGCGCCGGTCAGGGTCGGTACGCGGATCGTGCCGCCGAGGACGGCGTCCTCAAGCGGCACCTCGACGGTCGTGCGCAGGTCGGCCCCGTCCACGGTGAAGCGCGGATGGGGGCGGATCCGGATCGTCAACAGCGCGTCGCCCGCTTCGCTCCGGGGGCCGCCGGGCTGCCCGAGGCCGCGGAGCCGGATGGTCTGGCCATCGACCACGCCGCGGGGGATGACCACGTCGACCTCCCGCCCGGTGGGCAGGTAGAGGCGCAGCTTCTCCTCGCTCGCCACCTGCTCCAGGGTGACCGACAGCTCGGCGGCGACGTCCTCGCCCTTGGGTGCCTGGCGCTGGCCGCCCGGGCCGGCGCCGCCCGCGCGGAAGGCCTCGCCGAAGATGTGCGAGAAGATGTCCTCGCCCATGCCACCCATGCCGCCCTGGCGGGCCCGGGCCATGTTCTCGAAGTCGTAGCCGCCGCCGCGTCCGCCGCCGAAGCCGCCGCCGAAGCCCTCGAAGCCGGTCGCGCGCGGCTTGCCCTCGGCGTCGATCTCGCCGCGGTCGAACTGCTTGCGCTTCTCGGCGTCGCCCAGGATCTCGTAGGCCGCGTTCGCCTCGGCGAAGCGGTCCTTGGCCTTCACGTCGTTCTTGTTGCGGTCGGGGTGGAAGTCCTTGGCGAGCTTGCGATAGGCCTTCTTGATCTCGGCCTCGCTCGCGCCCTTGGCCACGCCCAGCACGTCGTAGGGATTGCGCATGGAACTCTTGGCTGTGCGGTGTGGGGTCTGAACCCCGATGTGGGGAGAATGTTGCATCCCTGCAACGGTCAGCGCTGCGAAAGTCTGCGGGTTCGCGCGTGACGTCAAGCGTCGGATCTCGTCCGACGCAAGCTCGGGCCTACCTTGGTGCGGCGGACGACGGGACGCGCACCCGGACGGGCCCGCGCCGGGGACGCCGCCACGATACGGAGATCCGATGCACTACACCTGCGATCATGTTCATCTGCGCAGCCGCGACGCCATGAAGGCCGCGGCCTTTTACGTCGACACGTTCGGGGCGCGGGAGGTGAAGCGCGTCGGCGAGGATCCGGTGCAGCGCGTGGTCCTCGATCTCGGTGGCCTGACCGTGTTCATCGAGCAGGCGCCGGACCAGGTCGCCCCCGCCACGCCGACGCCCTGTCTCGGCATCGAGCATATCGGTCTGCGGGTTGCCGACATCGAGGCGGCGATGGCCGATCTCACCGCGCGGGGCGTTCCGGTCCGGACCGGCATCACCGAGCGCGGTCCCGGCCTGCGCATCGCCTTCGTCGAGGGCCCGGACGGGGCGCTGATCGAGATCCTGGAACGCAAAGCCTCCTGATGACCGAAACCGCGCGATGATGGCGACGACGGTGCCTTCCGGACGCTGCCGGGGCGAACTGCTCGCCTTCACCCTCCTGCTGATGCTCACCCTCGCCAGCGGGGCCGTAAGCCGCCCGTTCACCGACGCCGCCGGCCGCACGGTCGAACTTCCCGACCGCATCGAGCGGGTGCTGGCCGCCGGGCCGCCGGCCTCGGTGCTGGTCTACACCCTGGCTCCGGAGCGGATGGTCGGCTGGGTGAGCGCCCCCACGCCGGCAGCCCTGCCCTATCTGGAACCCCGGACCCGGTCGCTGCCCGCCTACGGGCGGCTCACCGGCCGCGGCGGCACCGCCAATGTCGAGGCCGTGCTGGCCGCCAGGCCCGACCTGATCGTCGATGCGGGGAGTCTCGGCCCGACCTACGCCTCCCTCGCCGACCGCGTGCAGGCGCAGACCGGGATACCCTACATCCTGCTCGACGGCAGCTTCGCCCGGATACCCGAGACCTACCGGCAGCTCGGGGCGGCGCTGGGACTTCAGGCCGGGGCCGACGCGCTGGCCGCCGATGCGCAGGATCTGATCGGCACGGTGGCGAAGGCGGTCGCGTCCGTTCCTGAGGATCGGCGGCCTCGCATCTACTACGCCCGCGGGCCGCGCGGGCTGGAGACGGGCTTCGCCGGCTCCATCAACACCGAGCTGCTGGAGGTGGCCGGCGGTCGCAACGTCGCCCAGGGCGGCGACGGGCGTCTCGGCAGCGTCTCCGCCGAGCAGGTCCTGGCCTGGAACCCCGAGGTCATCGTCACCCTCGATCCGGCCTTCGCGGCGGCCGTGCGCGGAGATCCGATCTGGCGGGACGTGGCGGCGGTCAAGGCAGGCCGCGTCTACGTGGCGCCGCAGCAGCCGTTCCCGTGGTTCGATGCGCCGCCGGGGGTCAACCGGCTGATCGGGCTGCGATGGCTGGCCGGCATCCTCCATCCGGACTTGTTCCCGGAACCGATGGATGCGGTGATGCGCGGCTTCTACCGCCGCTTCTACCACGTCGATCTCGACGCCGGGCAGGCCGCGGCGCTCCTCGGGCCCGCGGACGCGAAGCGGTGAGCGGCCATCAGGCCGCCGCGGCGAGCGCGAGGCGGGCGCCGCGTGGCCTGCGGCTGTCGGCGACGCTCCTGTCCGGACTCGCCGTCCTGGCGCTCGCGCTGCTGTCGCTGGCCGTCGGCAAGTACCCGGTCGGCCTTGAGCATCTGGCGGACGTGCTCGGCCATCGCCTGCTCGGCCTGCCCGCCCGGGCGCCGGCCGCGGTCGAGACCGTGGTGATGCAGGTCCGACTGCCCCGGGTCGTGGCGGCCCTGGTGGTGGGCGCGGCCCTGTCGGCGGCGGGGGCGACCTATCAGGGCCTGTTCCGCAACCCGCTGGTCTCCCCCGACATCCTCGGCGTTTCGGCCGGCGCCGGGCTGGGGGCAGTGCTCGGGATCTATCTCGGCCTCCCGGTGGCGCCCATCCAGGGCATGGCGTTCCTGGGGGGCCTCGCGGCGGTTGCGGCCGTCTACGGCGTCGGTCTCGCGGTGCGGCGGCAGGATCCGGTGCTGACCCTGGTCCTGGCGGGGGTGGCCGTCGGCGCGGTGCTGGGCGCCGGCATCTCCCTCCTCAAGGTCCTGGCCGACCCCTACAACCAGCTGCCGGCGATCACCTTCTGGCTCCTGGGGAGCCTGTCCTCGGTGACGCTCGGCGATGTCGGCGCCGTCCTGCCGATGCTCCTCCTCGGCCTCGCGCCGCTGGTGCTGCTGCGCTGGCGCATGAACCTGATGAGCCTCGGGGACGAGGAGGCGCGGGCGCTCGGCGTCGAGACGCGGCGGCTGCGCCCGGTCCTCATCGCCGGGGCGACGCTGATCACCGCGGCATCCGTCTCGATGACCGGGGTGATCGGCTGGGTCGGACTGATCGTGCCGCACATCGCCCGCCTGCTCGTGGGACCGGATTACCGAAGGCTGCTGCCCGCCTCCGTCACGCTCGGCGCCGGCTACCTGCTGGTCGTCGATCTGATCGCCCGCGCCGCGGGGACGATCGAGGTGCCCCTCGGCATCCTCACGGCGCTTGTCGGTGCCCCGTTCTTCCTGTGGCTTCTGGCGGCCGGACGCAGGATCGCCTGATGCTCCTCCAGGTCCAGGATCTCGCCTTCGGCTACGGCGCGCGGGCCGTCGGCACGGACGTATCGTTCGATCTCGATGCGGGCGAGGTGCTGTGCCTCCTCGGGCCGAACGGCGGCGGCAAGACGACGTTGTTCAAGACGCTGCTTGGCCTGCTGCCGGCCCGGGGCGGCCGGATCCGGCTGGACGGCACCGACCTGTCCCGGCTGTCGCGGCGTGCGGTCGCCCGGACCGCCGCCGCGGTGCCGCAGGCGCATGCGGCCTACTTCCCCTTCACGGTGCGCGAAGTCGTGGTGATGGGGCGCGCCAGCCGGATCGGGCCGTTCTCGGCGCCGGGACCGGCCGACGAGGCTGCCGCCGAGGCCGCGCTCGTCACCTTGGGCATCCGCCACTTGGCCGAAAAGATCTACACCGAGATCAGCGGCGGTGAGCGGCAGCTCGCCCTGATCGCCCGGGCGCTGAGCGGCGCGCCGCGGCTCCTGATCATGGACGAGCCGACCGCGAGCCTCGACTTCGGCAATCAGGCGCGCGTCCTGGGGCAGGTGCGCCGCCTCGCGCGGGCCGGAATCGCCGTGATGTTCTCGACCCATGATCCCGGCCACGCCCTCGCCTGCGCGGACCGTGTCCTCGCCCTTCACGGTGGCGGGCTCGTCGCCTGCGGGCCGCCGGCCGCGACGGTCACCCCGGCGCTGCTGCGCCTGATCTACGGCATCGACGTGGTGGTGGCCCCGCTACCCGGGATCCCCGCGCCGGTTTGCGCCCCCGTCATCGCCTGAGCGTGGCGCCCGCTAGCCGGCGGCGGCCGGGGCGATCCGGGCGCGATCCTGCGGCCGGTACACCGTGTCGAGAACCGTCTCGCAGTGGAGCCGGACGCGGGCGTGGCACTCGCAGGCTGCGGCCGCCACCGCCGGCCGGTCGACAACGGTGATGCGGCCGCGTCCGACCCGGATGAGACCCTGGTCCTGCAGTGTCCGCAGGATGCGCGTCAGGTAGGTGCGCTGGACGCCGAGCATCGCGGCCAGCACCTCGTGGGTGATTGGCAGGGTATCGTCCTGCAGCCGGTCCTGGAGCGTCAGCAGCCAGCGCAGGCAGCGCTGCTCGATCGGGTGCAGGGCGTTGCACGCGGCCGTCTGCAGGAGTTGGACCAGGAAACAATCGGCGTAGCGCGCGAACAGGTCGCGGAGCGTGGCGGATTGAGCGACCAGCTCTTGGAGGCGGCCGATGTCGAGCCGCAGCATCGGACCGCCGACCTGCACCATCGCGGTTGCGGAGGCCGGAACCCGTCCCTGGCTCACGATCCCGCCGACGGCGCCCTCGTGGCCGATGGTGGCCGTCTCGGCGGTTCGCCCATCCCGCGTGATGATGACCAGCGCGATGATGGCGTGATCGCAGGGAAAGGTGACGTGCGTCACCTCATGTCCCGTCTCGAACACGGTCGCCGCCTTGGCGTAGGACACCGCTTCGAGATGGGGAGCCATCAGCGCCCGGTCGGCGCTTGTGAGCGAGTCGAGGAGCAGGTTGCCCGTGGGGGCGGCACTGTCGATGAGCATCGGCGGCGACGGGGTCCCGGAGAGAGGCTCCGGACAGGATCCTCACCGGCTCACCGCGTCGGCGTCCGGACCCCTCATGACTACCAAGCGCGCCGCGCCGCCGAACTAACCTGGGTTTATTTCCATAAGCCGAGTCTACTTGTCCGTGCATAGGCCCTGTTCGGAGAGGCGCTTGTGCTCCCGGGGATCGCAGTCGGTCGACAGGAACGACGCCCAGTCGGACGGAGTGCCGTAGAAGGCGTTACGGTCGACATCGCCCTGCACGCCGGGGACCCGGCCTGTCGAGGTGAACTGCCACAGCATCCACTTACGGTTGACGAACCGCTGTTCAGGCTCGGCCGCGGTCGAGCGCAGCCAGTGCGGGTAATCGGGCAGCTCGCCTTCGAGCACGTCCTTGTGGAAGGTGATGTCGGTGTAGATGATCGGGCGCTTGCCGGTGTAGCGCTCCATCTCCTCCAGCATCTCGGTGACCATCGCCAGGGCCTGGGCCTTGGGCAGCTTCTTCGGACAAGTCTGCGAATGGCCGTTCCACTCGACGTCGAGCACCGGCGGGAGCGCGGCGGGATCGTTCGGCACGTTGCGCTTGAACCACTCCATCTGTTCCCGGGCGGAGCGGCACCAGAACACGAAGTGATAGGCCCCCCGCGGCACGCCGGCCCGGGCCGCGCCGTCCCAGTTGGTCCGGAAGCGCTCGTCGACGTGGTCGCCGCCCTCGGTCGCCTTGATGAACGCGAACTGGGTACCGGCCGCCCGGACCGAAGCCCAGTCGACGTTGCCCTGCCATTTCGAGATATCGATGCCCTGGATCGGATGGAGCTTGGCCTTGGCCACGCCCGGATGGGGCTTGGTATCCCCTTTCGTGGGGTAGAAATCGTTGTTCGACGCGCAGGCGGCGAGGCCGGCAAGGATCGCGGCAGCGGCGAACCGCCCGGCGAGCCGGCGGACCGCCCTGAGGCGGCCGTTCGGCGCCCGGGTGAAGTCCTGGGACAGAGACCGCGAAAGCTTCGAAACTCGCGTCATCAGTGCTCAGCCCGCCACCGAAAGAGCGCCACAGACAGGCGTATTCGATGGCCCCGGCGCGGTTAACGGAGCTTTGCGATCATTGCGGCGGAATTCCGAGATGCGTTGCAACGCCGCGACATAGACCGGGGATCCCCCGCTGTTTCACAGGCAGACATCCGGCTAAGTGTCGGTTCGAAAACGCGAGTCCGGTCACGCCCCCGTGAGCAAGACAATCTTTACCATAGGCTACGAAGGGCTCGATACGGAGCGCCTCGGCGGCGTCCTGAAGTCCGCCGGCGTGGCGGTCCTGGCCGATGTCCGGGCCGTGGCGAATTCGCGCAAGCGCGGCTTCTCGAAGGGCGCGCTCGGGACCTCCCTGACGGAGGCGGGTCTCGGCTACGCACACCTGCGCAGCCTCGGGACGCCCAAATCGGGGCGGCAGGCGGCGCGGGCCGGCGACGCGGCACTGATGCGGCGAATCTACTGCGAAGAGGTGCTCGACACCGCCGCCGGGCAGGCGGCCCTCGACGGGTTGGCCGCCATGGCCGAGGCCGCGCCCATCTGCCTGCTCTGCTTCGAGCGGGATCCGGCGCTGTGCCACAGACGCGTCCTGGCCGAGCGCCTCGCCGGACGGGGCTTCGCCGTCACCGATCTTTTCGGGTGAGCCGCGCGGCGGTCAGTGACCCGGCCGCGGCTGGAGCCGGACTCCGAAGGCCCCGGCGAGCCGCCGCACCGGGCCCAGCGCGGCGCCGAGGCGCGTCGGCGCGATCTTGCGGGGGACCCGCGGCCGGCGGTCCGCATCGGCGACCGGCTCGACGGGCATGTAAAGCGCCTCGAAGAAGGAGAGTTCGAGGAGCGGCGCGCCCGCCTCGTCGGTGATCACCATCGTCGCGCCGAGCAGCCGCGGGTCGCCGCCGTGCTGGCGCATCAGGCCCTGGACGATGATGCGCGCCGCGGCGTGGGCGGCGTCGGCATCCGCGACCCACTGCGCTGCCGACGCGGGTAGGGAGACGCCGTCGAGGCGGATGGTGAAATGCGCGTGAACCATGGGGGCTCCTCGGGAGGGCCGTGTCCGAGCGTCAGGCGGCCTGGGCGCCGTCGAGGGCGTCGGCCTTCTCGGGCGCCGATTTCGGATCGGCCGATTTCGGATCGAACGCGTCGGCCAGGAGGCCGAGGCGGCGCGCCATGTCCCGGACCTCGTTGAGGGCGATCGACTTCTGACCTTCCTTCACCGCACGGGTGATGTCGCTGACCTGATGGGTGGCGATCCGCTTCAGTTCGTCGGCGAGCTGCTGGCTGGTCATCATCGTGTCCGGGCCCGGATTTCGATCGGAGCGCCGACCCTGGTGCGCGGGCGCTTACCAAGGCGTTTCGCAACGCGGCGAGACCTGTGGACAAGGTGGGGAAAGGGGCGCCTCTGGCTGTGGCCAGACGTCTCGAGGCGGCGCGCCGCCACGATGGACACGGGGTTCTCTCCGGATCGTCCCTGCGAGGTCGGCCCTGAAATCTGGAAACCGCAATGCCGCCCTGGCGATTGACCGCCAGCGTGCCGGTACGGAGCGAGACTCACAGACCGGTATCCCCTGTGGGACCGCGCTCGCGGCCTCATCGCCTCGAAGCCGGGATTGTCGCAGCGACTGGCCGATTCGTTGCGAGGGCGAATCGAACCGATCATCCGGGTAGGACCATGGACACGACGCCCCTCAGCCCGACCGCGTTCCGATCCCCCGCGGTGCTGCTCTCCGGCCCGGTCGACTACGACATGTACCGGAACTTCCGCCGCCAGCTCGACGAAGCCGGCGACCGGGAGATCGTCGTGGTGGAGCTGACGACCCTCGGCGGGGATCCGGAGGTCGCCCGGATGATGGGCGAGGACATCCGTTTCAACAGCGCCATGGACCCGCAGCGGCGCTTCGTCTTCCTCGGCAAGGCCGCGATCTACTCGGCCGGCACCACCGTCATGAGCTTCTTCGCCCGGCCGAACCGCTACCTGACCTGCGGCACCCGGCTGATGATCCACGAGCGCAAGATGAACAAGCAGCTGCAGGTTCAGGGGCCGCTGACCACCTGCGTCGCCTCCGTGCAGGCCACGCTCAACGAGATCCTGTGCTCCATCGCGATCCAGAACGAAGGCTTCTCCAACCTCATCGCGGGCTCGGACGTGACCCTGGACGAGGTGCTCGAGAAGGCGCCCGCCAATTGGTACCTCGAGGCCGAGGAGGCTAAGCGGCGCGGCCTGATCGAGGCGGTGATCTGACCCCACGCGACGCGCCGGGAAGTGACCGAGGCCGCACGATAGGTGAAGAGCGCTATCCCAATCCAGGGCCTGCGCGGCGTTTCCCGGACAGCCGAGCCACGGGCCCTGCGGTCCGAACTGGCGCGTGCGGGCATCGCGCGCGCGGCACGGCGCGATTCGCGCTGGCAGCTGACGGCCCCGAGCACCGACATCACAAGCCGCGCGGCAGCGCTGCTTCGTGCGTCCGGGACGGAGGGCGGTGCCGACCGCGTCTGTCCTGTGGCGGCGGGTCCGTCCGAAGCTCCGGCTATGCGGGCGCCTCAGGCCGCATCCACCTGCAGCACCGTGCCGCTGATCCCGGTGACGCGCACCCGGTCCCCCGCCGGCAGGTCCGGACCGGCGATCCGCCAGAGCGTATCGTCGAAGCGGATGCGCCCCGCGCCCTGGACGATCGGTTCCTCGAGCACGCCCTCGCGCCCGATCAGGCCGCGATCGGCACGGTTGAGGTGGGGCTTCGCCGGCCCGCCGCGCCGGTGCAGCCGGCTCGCGAGGCCCACCAGGGCGACAGCGAGGCCGGCGAACAGAAGGGTCTGGCCCTGCCAGGGTATCGGCAGCGCCGCGGTCGCGAGACCGGTCGCGAGGGCGGCCAGGCCGAGCCAGATCAGGAACACGCCCGGCACCAGGATCTCGGCGCCCGCCAGGACGAGGCCGGCAATGACCCACACCCAGGCGGCCCCGAGAGCATCGACGGCCGCGAAGACGGAGGCGAGGGTCATCGGAGTCAGGCCCGCGGCGGCGCGACGTTGGGCGGGGTCCCCGCGCGACGGGGCGCCGCCGCCCCGTCGCCGAACACCGTGCGGGTGAGTTCGCCGATGCCGCCGAGCGTCCCGGCCAGCGCCGCCGCCTCGATCGGCACCACGACCACCCGCTGGTTGGGCGCCGTGGCGATCGCCCGCACGGCATCGACGTACTTCTCCGCCACGAGGAAGTTGGCAGCCGCGATGTCGCCCTCGGCGATCGCCCGGCTCACCATCCCGGTCGCCGCTGCCTCGGCCTCGGCGGAGCGCTCCCGCGCTTCCGCATCGCGGAACGCCGCCTCGCGGCGGCCTTCCGCCTCGAGAATTGCCGACTGCTTGCGCCCTTCCGCCCGCAGGATCTCGGCGGCGCGCTGCCCCTCGGCCTCCAGGATCGAGGCCCGCTTCTCGCGCTCGGCCTTCATCTGGCGGGCCATGGCCCCCGCGAGATCGGACGGGAGCACGATGTCCTTGATCTCGATCCGGTTGATCTTGACCCCCCAGGGCGAGGCGGCGGCATCCATCACGCGCAGCAGCCGCTCGTTGATCTCGTCGCGGTGCGCCAGCAGCTGGTCCAGATCCATCGAGCCGACCACGGTGCGGATGTTGGTCATGGTCAGCGTCGTGGCGGCGAGGTCGAGGCTCGACACCTCGTAGGAGGCGCGCGCCGCGTCGAGCACTTGGTAGAACACCACCGCGTCAATGGTCACGCCGGCATTGTCGCGGGTGAAGGCCTGCTGGCTCGGCACGTCGATCACCTGCTCCATCACGTTGACCCGGCGGCCGACGCGCTCGATGAACGGCGTGATCAGGCCGAGGCCGGCGTCAAGGCTGCGGGCGTACCGGCCGAAGCGCTCCACCGTGTAGACGTAGCCCTGTGGGACGATCTTCACGCCCGCCGCCAGTGTGATGATCGCGAGCGCCGCGACGCCCACGGCGAAGACGCTCAAGCCCACCGGCAGACCCATCGACGCCCCCATCGACGCTCCCTCCGCGCGCCGCACCGCATAGGACCGGCGGCGAGGCCACTGCTTAGCAGCTCGGGGCAGCGGCCGCGACCGTGCGGCTCAGACGCGCACCCGGGATACCGGCCGGGACCGCCGCGCTTCCCGGTCGGCGGAGCTGAGTCTGGGTGAACAATCCCCTGTCGGGACCGATCATCATCGGTTCAGGCCGCCGAGCTTACGACGTCGGCAAGCGTCGCGCCTGTCGTCGCTCCGACTGCCTCAACGCAACGCTTGTTGAAGAAACAATCGGCATGATGTCCGCCACCCGCACCGCGGAAAGAAGTCCTTTCTCACCGCTGCGGGCGGCAGAAATCCCCAACCAACCGGATTCGGTGCGCGCGTGAAGATCGCTGTCCTCGCACATCTGAAGTACCCGATCGGCCAGCCCTACGCGGGCGGCCTGGAGATGCACACGCATCTCCTCACCGTCGCTCTGAAGCGGCACGGGCATGATGTGACGCTGTTCGCCAGCCGCGGCTCCGACCCGGCACTCGATCCCGTGATGCTGTGCGACCCCACGGGCGACGCCCTCCTGGATCCGGACCGCGAGGCGGCAATCGACCGCGCGGAGGAGGACGCCTATCGGCGGATGATGGAGCTTGTCGCCGCCGGAGGCTTCGACCTCGTCCACAACAATTCGCTGCATGCCCTGCCCCTGCGGGAAAGCGGCCGGCTCGGCCTGCCCTGGATCACGGTGCTGCACACGCCGCCCTTCGAATCCCTCGTCGGGGGAATCGTGCAGGCCGATCCCGACATGGCGTTCCTCGCGGTCTCGCCGTCCCTGGCACAGGAATGGGCGCCTCTGGTGCCCGGCGCGCAGGTGGTCGACAACGGCGTCGATCTCTCGACCTTCGCCTACGCGGACAGGGCCGACGCGCCGCCATTCGCCTTCTGGTCCGGCCGGATCGTGCCCGAGAAGGGGCTTCACCTCGCCATCGACGCCGCCCGCGCCGCCGGGCTGCCGCTGACCTTCGCGGGGCCCAAGCTCAACCCGGGTTACTGGGAGGCCGAGATCGCCCCACGGCTCGGGCCGGATCTGACGCATCTCGGCCACCTGTCGCACCGGGATCTCGCGCATCATCTCGGCCGTGCCCGGGTGGCGATCGTCTCGCCGCGCTGGGAGGAACCCTTCGGCCTCGTGGTGGCGGAGGCGCTGGCCTGCGGCACGCCGGTAGCGGCCTTCCGCCGGGGCGCCATGCCGGACATTCTCGACACGTCCTGCGGCCGGCTCGCCCGCCCGGACGATCCGCAGGACCTGTCGGTGGCGATCCGCGAGGCCGCCGGTCTGTCGCGCCGGGCCTGCCGCAATCGGGCCGAGGCCCTCTACGATGCCGCCGCCATGACCGGTCGCTACCTTGAAGCTTACGAGGCCGTCATCGCGCGCTGCGCCGAGCGGGCGCAGCCCGCCCTGCGCGTCGCCGGGGGGCGGGGCTGAGCGCGCCGCTCCGAGGAGCGTAAAACCCTGCGGGGCCGCCCCTCGCGCTCTCCTCCGCCGTCGGTGACGGTGCCACGGAGATACGACATGACCACTGAAGCCGCCGTCCCGACGCCGACCACTTGCGTCGTCTGCATTCCGGCACGGAACGAGGTTGAGCGCCTGCCGCGCCTGCTTGCCTCGCTGGCCGCGCAGGAGGGCGTCTCCGCTCGGACGCCGCTGCGGGTGGTGGTCCTCGCCAACAACTGCACGGACGGGACCGTCGCGGCCGTCCGCGAGGTCGAGGGCTCGGGCCTCCTCGCGAGCCTCGCGCTGCGGATCATCGACGTGTCCCTCACAGGATCGGAGGCCCATGTCGGCACCGCGCGGCGCATGGCGCTCGATGCCGGGGCCGACTGGCTCGCCGCGGACGGGAACCCGGACGGCATCCTCCTCACCACCGACGCCGATGCCCGCCTCCCGGCCGGCTGGGTCGCGGCCAACCTGCGCGCCCTGCGAGCCGCCGACGTGGTCGGCGGGCGGCTCGTGATCGATGACGACGACGCGGCGGATCCCGATCTCGCGGCCCTGCACGCGCGCATCGAGCGCTACTGGTCCGGGGTCCGGCGCCTGGAGGATATCCTCGACCCGCCGCCGCACGACCCCGCACCCCGTCACGGCGACCATACTGGCGCGAGCCTCGCCCTCCCGGCAGGCCTCTATCGTGCCGTCGGGGGCCTGCCAGCACTGCCCTGCGGCGAGGACAACGCCCTGGTCGGGCTTCTGCGCGCGAACGGTGCCCGCCTGCGCCACTGCCCCGACGTGCAGGTGATGGTCTCGGCCCGCCGCCAGGGCCGGGTGTCGGGCGGCATGGCCACCGAAATGGCCCGCCGCGCCCGCGTCCTCGGCGGCGAGGCCTATGCCCTGCCCGAGGCAGCCCATTGGCAGGCGCTGATCCTGCGCCGGGCGGCGCTGCGCAGGGCCTTCCACCTTGCGCCCGCGGCCCGCGCCGCGGCCTGCGCGCGGCTCGGGCTCGGCGCCGAAGATCTCGCATCCGTCGGCGGTTGCACCAACGACATCGCCTTCGTGGAGGGCGCGGACCGGATCCTCGAATCACGCAGCCCGCCCGCACGGGAATGTCCCCTCGACCAAGCGCTTGCGGACCTCGACACCCTGGCCCTCGCTCTCAGGGACGCGGCGTGACCCGGGGGATCGGCTGGTACGTCCACCATCAGGGCGCGGGCCATCTGCAGCGCGCCCGCTGGGTGGCCGCCGCCCTGCCCCGCCCCTGCACGATCCTCGGCACGCTTGCGGGATTTGATACGGCCGGGCTCGATGTCATCGACCTCCCCGACGATCGCCCCCTCAACGCGGACGCATTCGACGGCCGGGACGGCGAGGCCGAGCGGCCGAACGCCCTGCACTATGCACCCCTGAACCATCCGGGCGTGCGCGCCCGGATGACGCGGATCGCCGACTGGATTCGGCAGACCGAACCGGCGCTCCTGGTGGTGGATGTCTCGGTGGAGGTCGCGCTGCTGGCGCGCCTGCTGTCCGTGCCGACGCTGGTGGTGCGGCTCGCCGGCACCCGCACCGACCAGCCCCATCTCGAAGCCTTCCGCAGCGCGGAGCGGCTGCTCGCGCCTTTCCCCGAGGCGCTCGACGGCATGGTCGTGCCGGACTGGATCCGGGCCAAGACACAGTATGCGGGCTTTCTCGGCGCACCATCTCAGCCGGTCGACGAGGTTGGTCATGACCTCGTTGTGGTGTTCGGCCGCGGCGGCGCGGGCGGCGATCTCGCGGATCTCGCCTCGGCGGCCCGGGCCGTGCCGGACAGGTCCTGGCATGTTCTCGGGCCCGTCACCGGCTCCGGTCAGCTGCCCGAAAATCTACACCTGCACGGCTGGGTCGCCGACGTGGAGACCCGAGTGGCGCGGGCGGCCCTTTTGATTGGCGGCGGCGGCGACGGCCTCGTGGCGCTCGCGGCGGGTCAGGCAAAGCGCTTCATCTGCTTGCCGGAGGATCGGGCTTACGGCGAGCAGACCGATAAAGCGGCAGCGCTGGCACGGCTCGGGGCCGCGATCGTGCATGAGGGCTGGCCCGACGCTTCCGCATGGCCGGAGCTGATCCGGGCCGGCTTGGCGCTCGATCCGTCGGTGATAGGAAAGCTGCACCGCCCGAACGCGGTGGCCGCGTGCGCAGACGCAATCGAAGATCTGGTCGGGCGGCTCGGCGGGCCGTGAGGCCTGCCCGGCCATGACGGAATTGGACGTCGCATCCCGAGACGCGGCGTGCTTAACGAGATCTTTACGAGATCAGGTCGAGCTTCGCCGCCTCGATCCCCTCTGCCCGGATTGAGTCCGGCAGGGCCATGAAGTCGCGGTAACCGGCCTCGCGGGCCATGGCGTCAAGGGCCGTCTGCTCGTCGTCGGCCGCCCCGGTCCAGAGCACGGCACCGCTCTTCTTCTGCTTAATCTGAAAGATGCTCATCCACCCCTCCCCGGACAGGCGAAAGTCCAGCACGCGAATAACGTGTCTATTCCAGGCTGGTTGCAGGTCCAGAATTCTAAATCGCTGCTTCCTTCAGCGTGGCACGACCTGCGGCGTGCGGATCGGGGACGGGCCCGCGCGAACGCGCTATGCTCGCCCGGGATAAGGACCCACGCCATGAAAACGCCGGCCTATGCAGCGAGGGAGTGCGAATACCAGTCGAGCGCCAACTGCGAGGCTCCCGTCGTGAACATCCTCCGTTGGCGCGCGTCGCGCCTCGGCCTCCTATGCGGGCTCGCGTTCCTTGCCGCGGTTCCGGCGCGGGCCGTCGAAACCGCGGCCGTCCCCGACGCCGCGGCCATCGCGCCCGCAGTCACGGTCGTCCCGGCCGCGAACCGCGAGATCGTCGAGCGCGCCGTCGTCACCGGCACGCTCGTGCCCCGGGACGAGGTCCTGGTCTCACCCGAGGTCGAGGGCCTGCGCATCACCGATCTTCTCGTCGAGGAGGGAGACCGCGTCACCAAGGGACAGGTGCTGGCCAAGCTGTCGCTGGAGATGATCGTCACCCAGGAAGCCTCCAACGCGGCGGCGATCGCCAGGGCCGAGGCGGCGATCGTCCAGGCCCAGAGCCAGATCGTCCAGGCGGAGGCGGCCAACGTCGAGGCCAAGCAGGCCCTGGAACGCGCGCAGGCGCTCGCCAAGACCGGCAACGCCACCGCGGCGGTGCTGGAGCAGCGCGTCTCGGCAGCGCAGGGAGCCCAGGGGCGTCTCGCCGCCGCCAGGGGCGGCCTGCAGTCGGCCCAGGCCGACCTCGCCACCGCCCGGGCCGCTGGGGCCGAGATCGCGCTGCGACGGGCTCGTACCGACATCCGCGCCCCCGAGGCCGGGATCGTCAACCGCCGCACGGCACGGGTCGGCGCCACCGCCACCGCGGCAGGCGAGCCCCTGTTCCGTCTGATCGCTCGGGGCGAGATCGAGTTGGAGGGCGAGGTACCCGAGACGTCGCTGGCCCGCCTGCAGGTCGGCAATCCGGCCAGCCTCGACCTCGACGACGGACGAAGGCTCTCCGGAAAGGTGCGCCGGGTCTACCCGGAGGTCGACCGGGCGACGCGGCTCGGCAAGGTGCGCATCCGGCTAGGCGACGACCCGGCCCTGCGCATCGGTGCCTTCGCCCGCGGCAACGTCGAGGTGGCGCGCCGCACGGGGGTCGCCGTACCGGTTTCGAGCCTGCTCTACGCCGCCGACGGCCGCGCCAGCGTGCTGGTGGTGAAGGACGGGCGCGTCGAAGCCCGGCCGGTGACCACCGGTCTCTCGGCCGAGGGCTTCACGGAGATTCGCGCGGGCGTCGCGGCCGGCGAGAGCGTCGTCGCCCGGGCCGGCAGCTTCCTGCGCGACGGCGATCGGGTGCGCGCCGTGCCGTCGGCCGTGAGCACGCCGATGGCCGACGCGGCCCCGCGGTAGGACCGAGCCATGCGCCTCAACGTCTCCGCCTGGGCGATCCGGAAGCCCCTGCCCTCGGTGGTGCTGTTCCTCGTCCTGATGATCCTGGGGCTCGTGAGCTTCCGCGCCCTGCCGATCACGCGGTTTCCCAACATCGACATCCCGATCGTCTCCGTGACGATCACCCAGTCCGGCGCCGCGCCGGCCGAGCTCCAGACCCAAGTCACCAAGTGGGTCGAGGATTCGGTCGCCGGCGTGAAGGGCGTCAAGCACATCCTCTCGACCATCACCGAGGGCACCTCCACCACCACGATCGAGTTCCGCCTGGAGGTGAACCAGGATCGGGCGACCAACGACGTCAAGGACGCCATCGCCAAGATCCGCCAGAACCTGCCGCGCACGATCGACGAGCCGATCGTCTCCCGCGTGGAGATCGCCGGCCTGCCGATCATGATCTACGGCGCCTCCGCACCCGCTATGACGCCCGAGGACCTGTCGTGGTTCGTGGACGACGTGGTCGCCCGCGGCCTGCAGAGCGTGAAGGGGGTCGGCGGCGTCGAGCGCCTCGGCGGCGTCGCCCGGGAGATCCGCGTCACCCTGAAGCCCGACCGGTTGCTGGCGCTGGGCATCACCGCCGCGGACGTGAACCGGCAGCTCCGCCTGACCTCCGCCGACATGGCCGGCGGCCGCGCCGAGGTCGGCGGCCAGGAACAGTCGATCCGGGCGCTCGCCGCCTCGGCGAGCCTCGAGACGCTGGCCAAGACCTCCATCGTGGTGCCGGGCAACCGCAAGGTCCGGCTCGACGAACTCGCGACCCTCGCCGACACCGCCGAGGAGCCCCGCACCTTCGCGCGCTTCAACGGCGAGCCGGTGGTCGCCTTCGCGATCTCCCGCGCCAGCGGCGCCAGCGACGCCGACGTGTCGATGGGCGTCGCCAAGAAGATCGCGGCCCTGCACGCGGCCAATCCTGACGTGCGCTTCGACCTGATCGATACCAGCGTCGACAACACCATCGGCAATTATCACTCGGCCATGATGGGCCTGATCGAGGGCGCCGCCCTGGCGGTCGTCGTGGTGCTGCTGTTCCTGCGCGACTGGCGCGCGACGCTGATCGCCGCGGTGGCCCTGCCCCTCTCGGTGCTGCCGACCTTCTGGGTGATGAGCGCGCTCGGATTCTCGCTGAACGCCGTGAGCCTGCTGGCGATCACGCTCGTCACCGGCATCCTGGTGGACGACGCGATCGTGGAGATCGAGAACATCGTCCGCCACATGCGCATGGGGAAGTCGCCCTATCGCGCGTCCCTCGAAGCCGCCGACGAGATCGGGCTCGCGGTCATCGCCATCACGGCGACGATCATCGCGATCTTCTCGCCGGTCTCCTTCATGGGCGGCATCGCCGGCCAGTACTTCAAGCAGTTCGGCCTGACCATCGCGGCGGCGGTGTTCATGTCGCTGCTCGTCGCGCGGCTGATCACGCCGCTGCTCGCTGCCTACTTCCTGCGCGACCACGGTCCGGACCACGAGCGCGACGGCGTCGTGATGCGCGGCTACACCCGCCTCGTGGCGTGGTCGGTCCGGCACAAGTTCATCACGCTGGTGCTCGGCATCGCGTGCTTCGCCGCCTCCATCGCCTCGACGGGCCTGCTGCCCGCGGGCTTCCTGCCGGCCGAGGACCAGGCCCGCACGCTGTTCGTAGTCGAGCTGCCGCCCGGCGCCCGCCTGCCGGACACCGTCCAGGTCTCGGACCGGATCGTCGACAAGATCCGCGCGCTGCCCGAGGTGAAGAGCGTGTTCGTGGACGGCGGCCGCCAGCTTCCGGCCAAGAAGGAGGTGCGGCTCGCGAGCCTCACCATCAATCTCACCCCGAAGAACACCCGCCACCGCACCCAGAAGCAGGTCGACGCCGAGGTGGCGGCGATCCTCAGGGAGGAGCCGGACCTGCGTTTCTGGGCGCTCCGCGAGGGCGGGCAGCGCGACCTCGCCCTCATCATCGCCGGCCCCGACAAGGCCGTGGTGGCCGAGGTCGCCGCCAAGCTCCAGCGCGAGGCGCAGCAGGTCCCGCACCTCGTCAACGTCATGTCGACGGCGCCGCTGGATCGGACCGAAGTCCGGATCCGGCCGAAGCCCGGGGTGGCGGCCGATCTCGGCGTCTCGACCGACACGATCGCCGAGACCGTGCGGGTCGGGACGATCGGCGACATCGGCATGAACCTCGCCAAGTTCAACGCCACCGACCGGCAGATCCCGATCCGCGTGCAACTCCCCGAGAGCCTGCGCGGGCGGCTCTCCGACCTCGAGACCCTGAAGGTGCCGGTGAAGGGCGGCACGGCCGTGCCCCTCGCGACCGTGGCCGATATCAGCCTGGGTCAGGGGCCGACCGGCATCGACCGCTACGACCGGGCCGTGCGCGTCGCCCTCGAGGGCGACATGCAGGGCACCGACGCCCTGGCCGAGCTGATCTCCAAGGTCATGAACCTGCCGACGGCGAAGAACCTGCCGCCGGGCGTCACGATCAGCCAGACCGGTGATGCCGAGGTGATGGGCGAGGTGTTCGAGGGCTTCGCACTGGCCATGGGCGCCGGCCTGATGATGGTCTTCGGCGTGCTGATCCTGCTGTTCGGCAACTTCCTGCAGCCGCTGACCATCCTGTTCTCGCTGCCGCTCTCCATTGGCGGCGCGATCCTGGCGCTCCTGATCTGCCACATGCCGATCTCGATGCCGGTGGTGATCGGCATCCTGATGCTGATGGGCGTCGTGACCAAGAACGCCATCATGCTGGTGGATTTCGCCGTGGAGCAGATCCACGCGGGCGTCGACCGGACCGTCGCCATCGTCGATGCGGGCCGCAAGCGCGCCCGGCCGATCGTGATGACCACCATCGCCATGGCAGCCGGCATGGTCCCCTCCGCGATGGCCTTCGGGATCGGCGGCGAGTTCCGCTCGCCCATGGCGGTGGCGGTGATCGGCGGGCTGATCGTGTCGACCGTGCTGTCCCTGGTCTTCGTGCCGGCGATCTTCGTGCTGATGGACGACCTGTCGCGTCTGCTGAAGCGCCTGTTCGGCCGCTTCGTGGGCGAGCGCGACGATCCGGAGGATGCGCCCGCCTTCGATTCGGGGCATCCGGCCAATGACGGCCGTCCGGCGCCGCCGCGGGTCGCCGCGGAGTAGGACCAAATCGGCGGCGCGCATTGCGCGGCGCGGCACGATGGGCTGTGACTGAGCCCCGTCGAATCAACGGAGACGCGCGGAACGATGTCGGGTGGTCACGGGGCGGTCGAGGGGTCCAACAAGCGCGTGGCGCTGCTGATCTCGGTGCTGGCGCTGTTCCTCGCCTTCAGCGAGACGCTGGGCAAGGCATCCCAGACGGATTCGATCGGCGCCAACGTCGAGGCCGCGAACCAGTGGGCCTATTTCCAGGCCCGCACGATCCGCTCGACGGTCCTCAAGACCGCCGACGAGGCGTTGGCGCTGCTGCCGCCGGGTCCGAACCAGGATGCGATCGCGGCCAAGCGCGCCGAATGGGCCAAGACCCTGGCGCGATGGGATTCCGAGCCCTCCACCGGCGAGGGTCGCAAGGAACTGTCCGAGAAGGCCCGGGTCTCGGAGGGCCGGCGCGACCTCGCGCTGCTGCGCTACCACCATTACGAGCTGGCCTCGGCGGCCTTCCAGATCGGCATCGTCTTGGCTTCGGCCGAGGTGATCACCGGCATCAGCCTGCTGGTCTTCGCCGGTGGCTTCCTGGGGCTGGCCGGGGCGGCGCTCCTCGGCTTCGGCTACCTCGCGCCGCACGCGCTGCCGTTCTTCCACTGAGCGGCCTCAGCCGCCGGGAGCGACGTAACGCCACCCCCGATCCCGATCCCTTGAAGCTGCGCGTCGCCGGACTGGACGCGCGGATCGGAAGCTGATCGTTTCGGCACATTCCAGGGGGGAATGATGTCGGAACACTCAGAAGACCAGGGTCGCCTGACGAAGATCGCCAGCGCGATCTTCCTGCACACCGAGCACGCGATCTACGCGGCGCTCGGCATCCTGCTGGCGCTGACAGCCCTCGTGGCGCTGATCGAAGCCGCCGGCATGACTTGGGAGGCGATGAAGGCGCTCGGCGGCGCGCAGCAGATCCTGGAGGTGATCGACCGGCTGCTGTTCCTGCTGATGCTGATCGAGATCCTGCATACGGTCAGGGTCTCGATGCGGTCGGGAACGCTGACCTGCGAGCCGTTCCTCATCGTCGGGCTGATCGCCTCGATCCGGCGGGTGCTGGTGATCACGCTGCAATCCTCGGAGATCATGCACGCCAAGGACTGGTCGCCCGAGAAGCAGGCCCTCTTCCAGGCGTCGATGATCGAGCTCGGCGTGCTGGCGGGTCTGATCCTCACGATGGTCTTCGCGATCTTCCTGCTGCACCGCGCCCGCGATGACGGCAAGCCCGCGGGCGAGGAGAAGCCCGACGACGACGCCTGACGCCGGCGCGCCAGGAGGCCGACGCCTCCAGGGGGCGTGGCCGCGCGCAGCCCGCGTGCTCGCGGACGGCGCCGCCTGCCGGCGGCGACCCGCGTCCGCGCGTGCCGAGGGCCGGTTCCCAGCTCAATTCATCCGCAGGATCGCCGCGTTGAGGAGCGTCGCGAAGGCCACCCAGGCCGCGTAGGGAACGAGGAGCCAGCCGGCGACCCGGTCGAACCGCCATGTCAGCCGGATCGTCCAGAGGACCATCACCAGCAGCATCGCCACCACGATCAGCCCGGCGCCGATCGCGTGGGCGGTGAAGAAGACCGGCGTCCAGGCGGCGTTCAGGGCGAGTTGCACAAGGAAAGCGGCCAGCGCGAGCCACCAGCCTTCGCGGCTCGGCCCGGTCCGCGGCATGGCGCCGAGCAGCCGCCAGAGCGCGACCGCGATCATCGTGTAGAGGATCGTCCACGCGACCGGGAAAACCCAGTTCGGCGGGTTGAACACCGGTTTGTTCAGCCCTGCGTACCAGCCCGGGATCTCGGCCTGCGTCGCCACAGATCCGACAGCCGCGGTGGCCGCCACCGGCAGGATCGCGGCGGCGAGCCGCAGCCAGCGCGGCATGGGCGATCGTCCGGGGACTTGTGTCGCGGCGGTCATGGTCGTCCGTCTCCCCGAGACGCGGGTTGGGTGGGGTCGTGGCTTGTCGGGGCCCACGCGCCGTGGCACGCGCCCGTCTCCATCCGCCGAGATTCGCCAGATGTCACAGCCTAACGCGCCGCAGGGGCCGTCGGATACCCGAGTCGAGGCGGCGCCGCATCTGACGCGCCGCAGCCTCGCCGCGCAGGCGATGGGCCGGATCGAGCCCGAGACCCGGGCGGTGGTGATGCCGCTCCACGTCTCCACCACCTTCCTCCGAGATCCCGACAACGGCTACAGTTCGGGCTACAGCTACGCGCGGCCCGACAATGCCACGGTGCGGGAAGCCGAATCCGTCCTGGCGATGCTCGAGGGCGCGGAAGCGGGCGCCCTGCTGTTCGGGTCCGGGATGGCGGCAGCGACCGCGGTGTTCGGCGCCCTGGAGCCCGGCGACCACGTGGTCGCCGGCACGGTCATGTACTGGGCGCTGAAGCGCTGGCTGCGCGAGGAGGCGCCTCGGCGCGGGCTGACCCTCACCGTCGTGGAGACGGACGATCTCGGCGCCCTGCGCGCCGCGATGCAGCCCGGCCGGACCAAGCTCGTGTGGATCGAGACCCCCGGCAATCCGCTCTGGACGATCACCGACATCGCCGCTGCGGCTGAGATCGCCCACGCGGCTGGCGCGCGGCTCGCGGTCGACTCCACCGCCGCGTCGCCGGTGCATACGCGCCCCCTCGAACTCGGCGCCGACATCGTAATGCACTCGGCCACCAAGATCCTGAACGGTCATTCCGACGTGGTGGCGGGCGTGCTGGCGGGCGGACGGGCGGACGCGTTCTGGGAGCGGGTCCGCGGGATCCGAGCCGGCAGCGGCGGCATCCTGGGTCCGTTCGAGGCCTACCTGTTGATGCGGTCGCTCCGCACCCTGCACCTGCGCGCGGCAGCGCAGGCGGCGGGCGCCCAGCGGCTCGCCGAGCGCCTGAGCGGACACCCGCACGTGACCCACGTTCTCTATCCGGGGCTTCCGGACGATCCCGGGCACGCGCTGGCCCGCCGCCAGATGCGGGACGGGTTCGGCTTCATGCTGTCGATCCGGGTCGCGGGCGGCGAGGCCGGCGCTGTCGACACGGCGGCGCGGGTGCGGCTGTGGAAGCGGGCGACCTCCCTCGGCGGCGTCGAGAGCCTGATCGAGCACCGCGCTTCGGTGGAAGGTCCGGGCAGTCCCTGCCCGCCGGACCTGCTGCGCCTGTCCGCCGGCATCGAGGACATCGACGATCTGCACGACGACCTCGATTGCGCCCTGCGCGGCGCGCATTCGGCCCCCTGAACGGACGCCACGGGGCACCCGACGCGCCTCGGCGGGCGACGACGTCGATCCGGCGCCGCGCATCGAGCCCGGGATGCGGCGACGCCGGGGCGCCTGGACACAACGCCGCCGCCGGGTCCGTGCGACCCATCCGCGGGATGCCTCCTGACTTCATCTCTCCGCCTTGTCGATGCAGCCGTCTCGCGGCCGCTTCGGTCAGGCCGCCTTGATGTCGCCCAGGAACACGCTGACCTCCTGCGTCAGGGTCGCCGCTTGGCGGGACAGGCCCTGGGCCGCCTGGAGGACTTGGGCGGCCGCCGCGCCGGCCCGGCTCGCGCCGTCGCTCACGCCCGCGATGCTCCGCGTCACCTGCTCGGTCCCGCGGGCCGCCTCCTGCACGTTGCGGGTGATTTCCCGGGTGGCCGCACCCTGTTCGTCCATCGCGGCGGCGACGGCGGTCGCGTAGCTCGACATCTCGCCGATGATCCGGCCGATCCCCTCGATATCGCCGACCGCCTCGTCGGTGGCAGCCTGGATCTCGCCGATACGCGCGCCGATCTCGCCTGTGGCCCTTTCGGCCTGCTCGGCCAGCGCCTTGACCTCGTCGGCCACCACCGCGAAGCCCTTGCCGTGCTGTCCGGCCCGCGCGGCCTCGATCGTGGCGTTGAGCGCCAGCAGGTTGGTCTGGCGCGCGATGCCGGCGATGACGTCGACAAAGGCGGCGATGCGTTCGGCCGTGGTGGCCAAGTGACGGACCGTGATCCCGGTGCGCATCGCGCGCTCGACCGCCCGGTCGGCGATCTCCGCCGACCGGGTCACCTGCTCCACGATCTCCTGCACGGAGGTCGCCATCTCCTCGGTCGCGGACGCGACGGTCTGCACGTTGCCGGACGTCTGCACGGCGGCGCCGGCCACCGTGGCGGCCTGCTGCGTCGCCGCGCCGGCAATGCCGGCCATCGCCTCAGCGGTCGTCTCCATCTCGGAGGCGGCGTCGGCCAAGCTCCGTGTCATGGCCGAGATGGTCGCCTCGAAGCGCAGCGTCACCGCATCGAGCCGCGCGGCCCGGTGCATCTTGGCCGCGTTCTCGACTGCGGCCGCCTCGTCGGCCGCGCGCTTGGCAATCATCGCCTCCTTGAACACCTGCACGGCGCGGATCATCGCGCCGATCTCGTCCCGCCGCTCGACGCCCGTGACGGTCACGCTCAGATCCCCGGAGGCCAGCCGGCCCATCAGCACCGTGGCGCGATCGAGCGGCCGGGTCACCCGCGCTAGGACGGCATGCAGGCCGAACAGGATGGCCACGCACGCTGCCGCCAGAAGGATGATGAGGACCAGCCTGGCCAGGGAGGCGCTGGCCTGGGCCTGCTCGTACTCGATCTGCGTTTCCCGGAGCTGCAGTGACCGCAGTTGCACCAGCGCGGCGGCGGTCGGGGCCATCATGTGGTTGAGCGCGAGGTGGGCGGCGGCGTAGCCGTCGAGATTGCGGGTGCGCAGGCGCTCGAGAATGTCGGCGACGATGACAGCGTTCCGGCCGATCTGCGCCTCCATGGCGGCTGCCAGCCCCTTCTCCTCTGGAGTCAGATGGCTCGTCAGATAGGTGGCCCATTGCTGCTTGATGCTGGCGAGACCCGCTTCGATCTGCCTTGTCGCATCAGCTGGGTCGGCAGCGGCCTCGCGCACGGTCCGCGAGGCGTCGACGATCGTGTCGTAGGCGTCGCGGATTGCCAGGAACTGGCCCAGCGGGACGACCCGATCCGAGTAAACGGCCTGGAGGCTGCGGTTGCTGCGCGACAGGGCCCATTGGCCGATCAGGTCGGACGCCAGCAACAGGGTCCCGAGCAGAGCCAGCAGAATGACAAGACGACTCTTGATTGTATTGAACACGGCCATGATCACTTCCCGACCCCAAGCGGCGGACCGTGACATTACCCCATCCCACAGCGCGATCCGCAACATAATCGGTTCATCATTTCGGCACTGCGGATGTTTCCCATCATGGACGACAACATATTCAACACAATCACGGCGGACTTGTACTTTAATTTATTCGGATATATTAGATCATGATACCACGAAGATTTCGGGAGCGCGCTCTTGAAGCCCTGTTGAAACTTGACAGCGGGAATGGATTTCGGCCCCGTCAGCCAGATCCGCCAGACTGCAGCGAGGCCCGGGACGGGCACCGTGATGGATCGGCCGTTGGCCAGGCGGGTGCCGAAACGGGCGCTGGCGCGTTCAGACCGGGATGCCTTCTGCGGGCGCCTCTCGACTGTGAGCCTTGAACGCCATGAGACCCCTCCCGTTTGCAATCACCGCCATCCTGATCGCTGCCCCAGCATGGGCCGACACGGTGCCGAACCTCGACGTGGAGAAGACCTGCAAATCGGCACAGGTCACCAACACGTCCATCAGCGACCAAGCCAACTACGACGGCTGCCTCCGCTCGGAGCGGGAAGCGAAGAAGGAGGCCGAGCGCCAGTGGGGCACCTACAGTTCCGCCGCCAAGCGGCAGTGCGAGAACCAGTTCAAGGCGGGCGGCTACCCGTCCTACGTCGAGATGGTCACGTGCCTCGAACTCGCTTCCGGCACGGTCCCGACCCAGAGCAACGAGGGCGGCCAGGCCGTGGGCGGTCCGGGCTCGCCGCGGGACGTCAAGGCGCAGCGTGAGGGTGCCGCCAACCTGACCAAGGAGCCGCCCGCGAGCCAGCGCACGGACCCGATGAAGGTGCTGGAGAGCAAATGATGTGACGCGGCCGGCGCTGGCGACCCATTCCCCCGGCGCCGACGCTTGAGAAAGCGGCGGCGTGCTATGGGCGGGCGACCCGTCCCCGCACGCCGCCCTGATCCGTGAACGCCCTCGCCATCATCGCCCCGATCTTCGGGATCGTCCTGATCGGCTGGGCGGCCGCCCTCGCGGGCCTGCTTTCCGAGAAGGTGAGCGACGGCCTCTCGGAATACGTCTTCGCGGTCGCCGTGCCGGCGCTGATCATCGCGACGCTGACGAAGCCCGGGATGAGCGGAACCGTCGCGTGGTCCTACTGGGTCGCGTATTTCGGCGGCGCCGGCATCTCGTGGCTCGTCGGCACCCTGATCGCCCGGCGACGCGCCGGAATCGAGCGACGGGGTGCGATCCTCCACGGCTTCGCGGCGAGCCAGTCGAACACCGTGTTCGTCGGCGTGCCGATGATCCTCCAGGCTTACGGCGAGGACGGGGCCTTCCCGTTGTTCATGCTGCTGGCCGTCCACCTGCCGCTGATGATGGGCAGCGCCACCTTCCTGATCGAGTCCGATTCGGGCCTGCCCGTGCTGGCGCGGATCCGGGGCCTTGCCCTGGTGCTGCTGCGCAATCCGATCTTCGTGGCGCTGCTGATCGGCATGGCCATGAAGGCCCTCGGCCTCGCGCCCATCGGCATCGCGAAGGCGCTGATCGACGCCTTCGCCGGCACCGCCTCGACCTGCGCGCTGGTGGCGCTCGGCGCCGGGCTGAAGCGCTACCGGGTGCTGTTCGACCTCAAGGGTGCCGTGGTGATCGCGCTCCTGAAGAACCTCCTGCATCCGCTGGCGGTGTGGGTGCTGGCCTTCCACGTCTTCGCGATGCCGCCGGCCTATGCGGGCGTCGCAACCCTGTTCGCCGCGATGCCGGTGGGGATCAACGCCTACCTTCTGGCGGCGCGCTACCGGACCGAGACCGGGATGGTGGCGGCCTCCGTGCTGGTCTCGACCCTGCTGGCGCCGCTCACCACCGTAGCGTGGCTCACGCTGCTCGGCCGGGCGTGACGGCGGGGCTCCGGCGTCACCGTGCGCGTTGGACGACGGCTCTCGCGGGACTAGGGTGTGCCCAAGCGCGGGTCCCCGAGGTCCGCCGCATCCTTCGCGAGGAATCCCCATGAACGCTCCGATGCGCCCCCCGGGCAGTGCCTCCCCGTCGGCCCCGGCCTCGCCGCGCTTCGTCTGGGATGATCCTTTCCTGCTGGAGGACCAGCTCACCGAGGACGAGCGGGCGATCCGCGACGTGGCCCAGAGCTTCGCACAGGAGCAGCTCCTGCCCGGGATCGTCGAGGCCTACGCCACCGAGAAGACGGATCCGGGCCTGTTCCGGAAGATGGGCGAGCTCGGCCTCCTCGGTGTGACCCTGCCGGAGGAGTACGGCTGCGCGGGCGCCTCCTACGTCGCCTACGGGCTGGTGGCGCGGGCGGTCGAGGCGGTGGATTCGGGCTATCGCTCGATGATGAGCGTGCAATCCTCCCTCGTCATGTATCCGATCCACGCCTACGGCTCGGAGGAGCAGCGGCAGAAGTTCCTGCCGAAGCTCGCCTCGGGCGAGTGGATCGGCTGCTTCGGCCTCACCGAGCCCGACGCCGGCTCGGATCCGGCCGGCATGAAGACCAAGGCCGAGAAGGTCGACGGCGGCTACCGGATCTCGGGCGCCAAGATGTGGATCTCCAACGCCCCCTTCGCGGACGTGTTCGTGGTCTGGGCGAAGTCCGAGGCCCACGAGGGTGCGATCCGCGGCTTCGTGCTGGAGAAGGGCATGAAGGGGCTGTCAGCGCCGACCCTCAAGGGCAAGCTCAGCTTGCGCGCCTCCACGACAGGCGAGATCGTCATGGAGGGCGTCGAGGTCGGCGAGTACGCGCTGCTGCCGAACGTCTCCGGACTGAAAGGTCCGTTCGGCTGCCTCAACCGGGCCCGCTACGGCATCTCCTGGGGCGCGATGGGCGCCGCCGAGGATTGCTGGCACCGCGCCCGCAACTACACCCTGGAGCGCAAGCAGTTCGGCCGGCCGCTGGCGCAGACCCAGCTCGTCCAGAAGAAGCTCGCCGACATGCAGACCGAGATCGCGCTGGGCCTCCAGGCCTCCCTGCGGGTCGGGCGGCTGATGGACGAGGGCAAGATGGCGCCCGAGATGATCTCGCTGGTCAAGCGCAACAATTGCGGCAAGGCGCTCGACATCGCCCGCACCGCCCGGGACATGCATGGCGGCAACGGCATCATGGGCGAGTACCACGTGATGCGCCACGCCCAGAACCTCGAGACGGTGAACACCTACGAGGGCACCCACGACGTCCACGCCCTGATCCTCGGCCGGGCGCAGACGGGGCTGCAGGCGTTCTTCTGAGGCTCGGGGACGCGCCTCCCATCCGCGTCCTCATCCTGAGGTGCGGGTAGGATCCCTCTGAAGCGACGGGGTGATGTCACTCCCCGCCCTCCTCGCCACCGAGCGACCATTCGAGCACCCGGGCCAGGTGGTCGTACGCACCGTACTGGCTGGCATATTGCGGGTAGGGCCGCGCCGTGTAGGCCGCCTCGCCGGTCATGAATCGGGCCACCAGTCCCCGCAGCCGCGCGGCGTGCTCGGCCACGATCGCCTCCACGCCGCGCTCCTCGCCCCGGGGCGGCTTCACCGGGATCGGGACGAAGGGCTTCCGCCCGCCCGAGGCGTGAACGTAGAGCAGGTCCGGCGTCGTCTGAACGGCCGGCAGACCCGCGAAGGCGCCGTGCATCAGCATCGCCGCCTCCAGGGTGAGCTGCGGCGAGAATCCGGAGAAGATCATCTTCCCGGAGGGCGGCGTCCCGGTCTTGTAGTCGACGATGCAGGCGGTACCGTCCGGCCGCAGCTCGATCCGGTCGGCCCGGGCGCGCAGCGTGAAGGCCTCGCGCCCCATCGGGATCACCCAGCGCCCGGACACCTCCGGGAAGACCCGGGTCAGGCCGGGCCGGCGCTGCGCCTCCCAGTCGAGATAGGCCGAAGCCATGCGCTCGTAGCGCGGCCACCACTCGGCGTAGAGGTTCGGGTACTCCGCCTCGATATCGCCGAAGGCGTTGACCGCGAGGTTCAGCAGCCGCTCCGCCGAGTCCGGCGGCAGGGTCGTGGAATGGCGGGCGGCGAAGGCTGCGAAGACGTCGTGCACCAGGGAGCCACGGGTGGCGACGCCCGGCGCAGCCGCCAGCGGCTCCAGGGGATCGAGCCCGAGGACGTGGCGGGCGAAGATGCTGTAGGGGTCGCGCACCAGCGTCTCGATCTCGGTGACGCTGAGGGAGCGCGGGAACAGGGCCGGATCGGGTTTCGGCGCCGGGCGCTTCAGCCGCGGCTCGGGAGGGGCGGCGTCCAGCCGGGCCGCGAGGGCGGTGAAGCGGCGGCCGGCCGTCAGGACCGCGTCCCAGCGAGCGTCACCCGAGAGCGCGCGCAGGCGCTGGATCAGGCGCGACGGCACCGTGGGCGCGCCCTCGCGCTTGAGCGCCCGGGTGATGATCGCATCCCGGCAGCCGAGCGCCTGCACGAAGTCGTGCGCCATCTGCCCGATCCGCCGCTCAGGCGGATTCAGGCCGACGCGCTCGCGCATGGGCCGGTTCAGGAACGAGTCGGTCAGCGTGCGCACCGGCCAGACGCCCTCGTCGAGGCCGCCGAGCACCACCCGGTCGACCGAGAGCAGCCGCGCCTCCAGCAGACCGAGGATGCGAAGCCGTGGATGCGGCGTCTCTCCGGCGCAGGCGACGGTGCGCTCGCGGGCGAGCGCGGTGAAGAAGGTGGCGTAATCGTCGAACCGGCCGGGCATCAGGCCGGGCTCGGCCATCTCCAAGTCGTCGAACAGGGCATCGAGGCAGGACAGCGAACCGTCCGGTTCCACCTCTGGCTCATCCTCCGGGCCGGCGATCAGCCGGTCGAAGGCCTCCCGGTGGCGGGTAGCCGTCGTGACGAGATCGCAATCGCCGGCTCCATCCGGCCCCGGAAAATCCCGGAAGACCAGATCCAGCCGGACGAGCAGATCGGCGGCCAGCTCCCAATCGATGTCCTTCAGGCGTCTCTTGGCCCGTGGCCGATGCTCCGGGGGCCCGGCCCTCTCCGCGGCCAATGCGGTGCGCAGACCGTCGAAACCCGGAGCCGGAACCGGACCGCGCAGCAATCCGATCTCAAGGGCTGCGGCGCCCCGGACCACGTCGGCCCGCTTCATTCCGAGGAGGACCATCGGATGCGACAGCAGCGCGATCAGCCGCGCGGGGATCGCGTCCGCTTGATCCCGGGCGATATCGGCTGCGAGTTCGGCCGTGAGCCGGGCGAGTCGTCCGGCGGGACTACCGGCGAGGGCCAGTCCCGCCGAGTCCTCCGCCACGATGCCCCAGCGCAGCAGTTCGACCGCCACCCGGCCGGCGAGCCCCCGGTCCGGCGTGACCAGGGCGGCGGTGGCCCCGGGCCTCTGGAGCGTCTCGCGGAGCGCCACGGCTGCGACCAGGGCCTCTTCCCGCTCGTCGGCGGCCTCCGCGAGCGCCAGACCGTCGAGGCCGAGCCGGGCTACCGCGTCGCGCGCTTCCGCCTCCAGGGCGGCCCAGGCGTCGGTGGTGTCGGCCGGCCTAAGGGCCTGGGACAGCAGGGCAGCCCGCGCCGCCTGACCAGGATCGGGCGCGCCGAGCGGGACGATCTCCGCGCGGTCGAGGCCGAGGTTTTCCGCTCCGAGGAGCCGGTGCAGCACCGCCTGCGGATGACCGTGGGCGATGACCCGGGAGAAACCCTCGCCGGTATCGATGCCGTCCCAGCCTGCGGCATCGAGATCGAGGTCGAGCCCGGGCAGCACCACCGCGCCCCGCGGCAGCCTCGCGACGGCGGCGATCAGGCGGGCCGTCGCGGGGACCGATCCGAGCGAGCCGGCGACGATCACCGGATCGGAGACGACACCGCGCGACAGCCGCCGCTCCTCGGCAAGGATCAAGCCCCGGGCGCGGGCCACGGGATCGGCGAGACCCCGCTCGGCCAGGAGTTTCGGCCAGTTCTCGGCGGCGATCTTCACGAAGTCGAGCGTCAGGCCGAAATAGCGCGAATACTCCGCCTCGACGGCGGCGCCGATCTCCGACCAGGGCAGGCCCTCGACAGTGAGGGCGTCCATCAGCCGTTCGAGGTCCGCGGCGAGCCCGACCGCGTCGGCGGGGGAAGACGGGACGAGGAACGGCACTTCGGCGTCCAGCGGCAGCAGAGTGCGATCCACGGTCTTGGCCCAGGCCTGGACGAGGCGGGCGAGGATCAGCCGGCGCTCCAGCGGCGGCATCGGAGTGTTCAAGGGATCGGCGTTGGCCTCCAGCAGGGGCTCGGCGGCAAGGTCGAGTTCCGCCTCGTCGGCCTCACCGAGGGGTATCATCCGGGGCAGCAGGGTGGCCTGACCGGGTGCATCCCGGCCGAGGCGCTCGGCGAGGATCGCGGCGAGCGCCCGGGCTGCGCGGCGGGTGGGCAGGTAGATCGTGACCGCGGCGAGTTCCAGCGGATCGTCCGTCACCGGCCCGACGAGCCGGCCGGAGAGCAGCGCCTCGGCCAGAGTCGGCAGGAACGGGACGCCGCGGGTGATGGTGAAGACGGCCTGTCGGGCGGGCATGACGGGGGTTCTACGCCCGGCACGCGGCCGCGGACAGGGGGCGATGGGTTGGTGCGGATCCGGAAGCCTCTGCCACGCGCCCTCCCGCCTCTTCCGGCGGGCGCGCGCGGGTAATTACCCACGGGGTAGCTTGGTCGTCGGTTGAACGCCCGCGGCTGCGCTCCTGCCGAGCCAAGCTTGCCTCTTGCGCGGGTCGTCTCTTGCGCGGGGCGAATTTCGCTGATTCCTTCGTGGGATGGGCCGCAGCGAACTGGAACGGCTGAGCCGCGAGGAGCTGATCGAGCTGGTGCTGCGGCTGCAGCGGCCAGAGAAGACCTCGCGGACCTCGTCCAAGCCGCCCGCGACCGATCGCAAGGAGCAGCGGGAGCACTCAAAGCCCGGCGGCGCCAAGCCCGGTCACGAGGGCCATAGCCGCGTCGTCAGCGATGATCCCGACGCAGTCGTCGAGCATCGTCCCGAGGCGTGTGCGTGCTGCGGCGCCAGCCTGCACGCCGCTCTTCCGGCAGAGATCATCAGCGTCGCCGAGCAGATCGAGCTGCCCGCGGTGGAGCCGATCGTGACGCAGCACCAGCGTCTCGCGGTCCGTTGCCCGCGCTGTGGAGAGCGGGTGGTGGCACCGGTGCCGGAGGCGGCGCGCGGCACCGCGTTTGGTCCGCGGCTGCATGCGGTGGCGACGTACCTGAAGACCTTTCAGGCGCTCTCGTATGAGCGGCTGCAGGCGGCGCTCTCCGACCTGTTCGGCCTCACGCTCAGCCAGGGCGGGCTGATGAACCTGCTCCGCCGCGCGCAGGGCTGCTTCCATCCTGGTCGCGACGCGGCCATCACGACCCTGCGCAAGGCTGAGGTCGTCGCCTGCGACGAGACCGGCGTGCGCATCGAGGGCTCGAACGCCTATCACTGGCTGTTCCACTCGGCGCAAGCCGTGGTGCACACGGCCTCGCCGACGCGCGGTGCTGTCGTGGTGCGCGAGATGATGGACGGGCATCGGCCCGCAGTGTGGATCTCGGATCGCTACACCGCCCAACAGGGCCATGCGGATGAGCACCAGACCTGCCTGGCTCATCTGGCCCGCGACGTTGCCTACGCCGTCGAGGCCAGCGACGATCCCGTCCCCTGGCGTCTGCAACTCTGGCTACAGAACGTGTTCGCCCTGGCCGAGCGCGTCACAGACTTGGCTGCCTCGACGCTCTCGGCCAAGCGCCGGAGCCTTGATCGGCAGCTCGGCGCCATCCTGGCCACGCCGAGCCGCTGTGACCTGACCCGCGACCTGCAGGCCAAGATCAGCCGCGCGCGCGATCAGCTCCTGGTCTTCCTCGCCTATCCCGGAAAGGTCGAGCCGACCAACAACGGCTCCGAGCGGCTGCTTCGTCCGGCCGTCGTGCAGCGGAAGGTGACCAACGGCTACCGCGCCATGTGGGCGGCCGAGGGCGAGGCCGCCATCCGCACCGTCGTCGACACCGCGCGCCTCACAGGCAGCAGTTCCTTCGACGCCATCCTCAAAACCATCGGCGCTTGAACCCTGCCATCAAACGCGTGGGTAATTACGCGCGCGGCGCGTTACCGCGGCGCTCTCAGCTCCTGGATCCCGTCGCGGCGCCGTAACCGGCCCGCCGGCCGAAAACGACGCCGGACGTGAGCCCCGAGCCCCCCGGATAGCCATTGAAGAATACACCACCCACCATCTCGCCGCAGGCGTACAGGCCGGGGATCGTGCTGCCGTCCTCGCGCTTCACGCCGCCATCGTCGCCGACTTCGACGCCGCCATACGTGAAGGTGATCCCACCGGTGACCGGGTAGGCCTTGAACGGGCCCGTCTCGATCTTCTGCGCCCAATTCGATTTCGGCAGGGCGAGCCCCTTGGTGCCGCGCCCATCCTTCACGGTCGGGTCGAACGGCACCGCCTCGTCCACGGCGGCGTTGAAGTCCGCGATGGTGCGCTTCGCCGCCGCCCGGTCAATGCCGTCGAGCTTGTCGAGCAGCCCGTCCAGGGTGTCGGCCTCGACGAAGTGGGCGTCGTGGAACCGGTACTCGCTGTAGAGCAGGTGATCGACCTTGGCGTCGAAGATCTGCCAGGCGACGTGGCCCGGCTGTTCCATGATGGCGCGGCCGAACTGGGCATAGGTGTAGTTGCGAAAATTCTTGCCCTCGTCGACGAACCGCTCGCCGTTCGCGTTCAGCATCAGTCCCAGGAAGTAGCAGATCTTCCGGTAGTGCTTGCGCTCACCGTGCGGCAATTCGAGATTGCCGTAGTCGGGGGTGTGGAGGTCCATCGGCGTCGCGTGGCAGCCGCCGTAAAAGCCGTGGGCCTTCGCGCCCAGCGCCAGGGCCATTTCCAACCCGTCGCCCTGGTTGTGCGGCGTGCCGCGGACCCGGGCCTTGTCCCAGCCCTCGCCGATGAAGCGCGTCCGCAGGGCGGCGTTCGACTCGAAGCCGCCGCAGGCGAGCACCACCGACTTGGCGTGAAACGCTCCCTGCGGCGTCTCCACGCCGACGACCCGCCCGTCCTCGACGATGAGCCCCTTTGCGGGGCAGCCGTAGCGGATCTCGCCGCCGGCCTTGGTGAAGGCCTCCAGTTCCGCCCGGGCGAGGCCGAAGCCCTCGTCGTGGGTGGCCAGCGTCAGGCCGCCCCAGAAGACGAAGCGTCCGTCCTTCTCGAAGGACTGACGGGAGTAGATCGGCTCGAACTTCACCCCCTGTGTGGCGAGCCAGCGCAGGGCCGCACCGCTCTCGTCGATCAGGATGCGCTGCTCACGCGACAGCGGCCGCCCGTCATTGAAGCCGAGGAGATCCTGCTCGAACGTCTGCGCCGTGTAGGCGCCGAAATCCGTGCGCGGCAGGCGCGGATCCTCGGGGTCGACCAGCAGCGGGACCAAGTCATCGTTGCCCGCGTAGACGAACCGCATGGCACCGGCCGTGTAGGCCGTGTTGCCGCCGGCGAGATCCTGCTCGGCCTTCTCGATCATCAGCACCGAGGTGCCGCGCTCCAGGGCGGCGAGACCAGCGCTCATGGCGGCGTTGCCCGATCCGACCACGACGACATCCCAACGATCACCGCCAGCCCGCTGCATCGCCATCTCCTCGCTCCATGAAAGATTATTGTATACGACTGCATGCAATCGATCGCAACCATCATGGGCGCGTTTCGGAGCGGACGCTTTCACGCTATGGCCAAGCCGAGGAGAGGTGGTCATGAAGGCGGTCGAAGCGGAGCGCTCCAGCGGAGCCGGTGCCTACGAGCGTCTGCTGCGGGCGATCGAAGAGGGTGAACTCGTGCCCGGCAGCCGCCTGCGCGAGGCCGAACTTGCGGAGCGGTTCCAGATCAGCCGCACGCCGGTGCGCGAGGCGCTGGGACGTCTGGAGGCGCAGGGCCTCGTCGCCCACGAGCCGCACCGGGGCGCCAGCGTCGCACAGCTCGACTACGGGCAGGTCAGCGAGCTGTACGACCTGCGCGAGGTGCTGGAGGGAACGGCAGCACGCCTCGCGGCAATTCACGCCAGCGCGGTCGAAACCGAGATTCTGGAGGAGATGGTCGTCCGGGACCGAGGGCTGCTCGGCGACGCGCCGGCGTTGGCGCGGACCAATCGGCTGTTCCACCGCCAGATCCACGGGGCGGCGCGCAACCGCTTCCTGCAGGGCACGCTGGAGACGATGCGCCTGTCGCTGGTGCTGCTGCCCGGCGCCACCACCCTGGCCGCCCCCGAGCGAGCCGCGGAATCGCTCGCGGAACACACCGCCATCGTGGCGGCGATCCGCGCCCACGACGGGGACGGCGCCGAAGCCGCGGCCCGGGCACATATCCAGGCCGCCTTCAAGGCCCGGATCCGGATCTGGCAAGAGAGCTGAGCGGTGCGTCAGGCGTGGGCGGGGACGCGCTCGATGCCCGGGCGCCCCCGGAACAGGGCCAGGGTCGCGATGATGCCGCAGGCGGCGGCCGCCATCAGCCAGTAGCTCGGTGCCGCCCGGTCGCCGGTCTGGTCGATCAGGTAGGTCGAGACCATCGGGGTCGCGGTGCCGAACAGGGCGGTGGCGAGGCTGTAGGCCAGGGAGAAGCCGCTTGCCCGGACGTGGGCCGGCACCACCTCGGACAGCGAGACCACCATCGCGCCGTTGTAGACCCCGAAGAAGAACGAGAACCACAATTCGACGGCGAGCATCTTGCCGAAGGTCGGGTCGGCCACGAGCCAGTGCAGGGCCGGATAGGTCGTCAGCAGCGAAAGGATCGAGATCGTCAGCAGCACCGGCTTGCGGCCGATCGCGTCCGAGATCGCCCCGCCGACCGGCAGCCAGATGAAGTTGGTGATCGCGACGCACAACGTCACGATCAGGCTGTCGGTCTCGGTGAGCTTGAGGACGTTCTTGCCGAAGGTCGGGGTGTAGACGGTGATCATGTAGAAGGTCACCGTGGTCATCGTCGTCAGCATCATCCCGAGCAGCACGATCCGCCAGTTGGCCGCTACCGTCGCCAGGATCTCACGGGTCGAGGGATGCCGGGTCCGCTTGGCGAAGGCCGACGTTTCCTGCAGCGAGCGCCGGATGAAGAAGATGAACGGCACGATCAGGCAGCCGATGAAGAACGGGATCCGCCAGCCGAAATCACCGATCTGCTGCTTGCTCAGGAAGGCGTTCAGCCCGTAGCCGATCAGCGCGGCGAACATGATCGCCACCTGCTGACTGGCCGACTGGAACGAGGTGTAGAAGCCCCGCCGCTGCGGCGTGGCGATCTCGAACAGATAGATCGAGACGCCACCGATCTCGACGCCGGCGGAGAAGCCCTGCAGCAGGCGCCCCGCCAGCACGATCAGCGGGGCCGCGACGCCGATGGTGCCGTAGCTCGGGCAGAAGGCGATGAGCACGGTGCCGCTCGCCATGATCGCCAGCGTGACGATCAGGCCCTTCCGGCGTCCGATCCGGTCGATATAGGCGCCGAGCACGATTGCCCCGAGGGGGCGCATCAGCGCGCCGAGCCAGAACGTGCCGAAGGTCAGGAGCAGCTCGGTGGTCTCGTTGCCCGCGGGGAAGAAGGCCCGCGAGATGTAGGTGGCGTAGAAGCCGAACAGGAAGAAGTCGAACATCTCCAGGAAGTTGCCGCTCGTCGAGCGGAGGATCGCCTCGATCCTGGACTTGAGGGTCGCCTCGACGGCACCTGGATCACCGGCCATGTTGCAACGCTCCCTGGGTGCCGCTCAGGCACCGATCCACTTCATGGCGATGATCGTGCCGGTCACGGTGAGCGCACCGCCGATGCGGGTCGCGATCTGCGCGAACGGCATCAGCGCCATGCGGTTCGCCGCCGTGAGGATCGCCACGTCGCCGGTGCCGCCCTGCCCGCTGTGGCAGGCGTTCACGATGGCGGTCTCGATCGGGTACATCCCGAGCCAGCGGCCGACGAAGAAGCCCGTTACCATCAGCGTCACTACCGTCGACACGATGGTGATCAGGTTCACCAGGGTGAACGCCGCCATCAACTCGTTCCAGGGCGTGAGCGCCACGCCGATGGCGAAGAGCAGCGGGTAAGTCATCGAGACCTGAACGAATTTGTAGACCACGAAGCCGCCGGCCTGGAGATGGGGCGACACCGCGCTGGCGAGCTTGGCGAACACCGCCAGGAACAGCATCGCCACCGGCGCCGGCAGGCCGACCATATGGTGGGCCATGACGCCCAGCAGATAGAGGGTGATGGCCGTCAGCCCCGCCGCACCGATCGTGGCGGGGTCGATCTGGCCCCGCGCCGCCTCGGATTTGGCCTGTGCATCGCTCGACTTGATGCCTTCGGAATCGGGCTGCAGGCGCCCCTCGCCGGTGAGGTGGGGATATTGCTTGCCCACGTAGTTGAGCGTGCCGGACAGGATGATCGCGGTCAGCGATCCCAGCATCACGGGCGGCAGCACCTGCGCGAAGACCACGCCCTGTTGCATCCCGAGGATCGCCGCGTATCCGATGGAGAGCGGGATCGCGCCCTCGCCGACACCGCCCGCCATGATCGGCACGACGATGAAGAAGAACGTCTTGTAGGGTCCGAGGCCCAGCAGGGTGCCGACCAGCGTGCCGACGAGGGCGGCCGCCACCGAGCCGACCGCGAGCGGCGCGAAGATCTTCAGGAAGCCCTTGATCAGGACGTCGCGATCCATGCCGAGGATCGAGCCGACGATGATGGTCGCGATGTAGATGTAGAGGAAGTTGGTGAACTTGGTGAAATCTGTGATGGCCTTGACCATCTGCGGCGGCACCAGGGCATAGTAGACGAGGGCCGAGGGGATGAAGGTCGCGAAGATCGCGCCGGCGCCGATGTTCTTCAGGACCGGGATCCGCTTGCCGATCTCCGCGCAGGTGAAGCCGCCCATCACCAGCACGGCGATCATGGTCGGCCCGTCGGGCTTGATCTCGCCCTCCTGGACCAGCACGCCGATCAGGATCGCCAGGATGAGGTAGACCGGGAGCGGTATGATGCCGATTTTTGCATCGACCAGGCGCCACCAGCGATCGGGCCAGAACCGCGCCGCGCCCGCCTCTGCCGCCCGACTCTCGGCCGGTGGTGGTGCAGAGCGTGTTGTGGCAGTGCTGGTCATGGCGTTCCCCCGAACATCCCCACACCGTGCGCCGACCACGTCACGATCCGGAACGCCATCGCGCTCGCGACCCGTCGAGGTCAGCATCACCGGCGGCAATAAAGTGACATTCGGCGTATCAGCGCCGCCGGGGGGCGGCAACGCGTTCTGGAACAAAGCGCGCGACCTGTCGCGCGCGCCGGGATTAAGGACGTCTGATACTCCTTACGATTGCCACAAGGCCGGTCGTGCCCGCCCTGGTTGGCGAAGGCTGGTCTTGAGGTCCGGCTCCGTCTACCCCTGCGCACGCAAACGCAGCGAAGACGATCCGGCAGGCTTCCGGAGCGCTTCCGCCGACGTCGAGTCGAAGCCTTTCTCCCAATCGCGCACGAAAAAATGGGTCCGGCGCGAAGCCAGGCCAGGAAAGCCGCCTCGGTGCAGAGGCGGCCGCACGGGAGCCGGCGCGGAGATCAGGATCCCCGCACCGACATCCTCAATCAGAAGTCGCGCTGGACGCGGACGCGGACCATCGAGGCCGAGTCCTGCGTCGCGGTGCGCGGCACGAAGGTCCCGTTGTTGATGCCTGGAACGTTGGAATAGGCGGTCGGGCTCTTGTCGGTATCGATCGCCCGGCCGCTCTTCAGGCCGATCTGCGTGTAGAAGGCCTCCACGCCGATATCGAGGTCCTTGACCGGCGACCAGATCACGCTGCCGCCCGCCACGAACTGGTAGGTGTCGCGAAGGGCTTGGCTTAACTGGTAGAAGCGCGTGCCCGGAACGCCCACGGCGTTGGCGCCGAAGGTGTTGGTACCGTTCGGGTTCACGAGATTGAAGATCGCGCCCTGGGCCCGGCGCGCGCCCTGCGCGAAGCTCTGCTCGCCGTAGGAGCCGAAGAAGGCCGAGCGCCATTCCGGTGACCAGTAGTGCAGGTAGGCCGCCGTCGCGGTGAAGCTCTGCGAGGTCTGCAGCTGGCCGGTGAACGGGTTGATCGTCGCATCTGCGAAATACTGGGCGAACTTCTGGCCCTGGATGGTCGCGGTGCTCTGCGTGTACGAGCCGGTGTAGGCGGAGTAGCCGGTGTAGAGCTGCGCGCCCTCGCCGTAGGCACCCTGCAGGTAGAGGGCGTCGCCGGGCGCGATGAAGGGCGTGTTGACCTTCAGGCCGCCCTGCACCGCCCAGCCGAGCAGGCTGTTGGTGTGCGGGATGCTGACATTCGATCCGGTTCCGGAGCCGGCGCCGTTGGCGACATTTCCGACATTCAGCTCGTGCGAGGCGGCCGAGATCTGGGCCGAGCCCCAGGCCTGATCGACGCGCAGGGCTCCGACGAAGTCCGGCAGGCGCTCCCGCTGGATCGCGTCGATGAAGCTGTACCGCGACGGGGCGCCGTTGGTGTAGCCGATGAAGACCGGCACCGGCGAGTTCGATTGGGCGAAGTTCGCGAGATTGGTGTTGACCGTGACTCCCGCCGGGTTGACCGTCGGCGAGAAGATCGGAGTGCGGCGGAAGACCGGGTCTTCGACTGAGAGCGTCGCGGACAGGCCGTTGCCGATGGTGGCTGTGTAGGCGAGCAGGTTGGTCGACGCGTTGTCGGAGCCCAGCGTCGAGCCGCCCAACTCGAAGTCGTGAGCGTAGAAATCGAAGAACGAGGACGCGCGACCGGCGGTCAGGCCCGCGAACTGAATGAACGCCTTGTCGACGTTCGAGAATTGCTGGTCGCGGCCGAAGCTGTCGACGCCCAGGCCCGGGAAGGCCTGGCCGATGCGCTGCTGCGTGCCGGAGGTGCCGACGCCGGCGTAGCCGGTGCGGGCACCGGCATCGAGGCGCACGAAGGCGCGCAGCGTGCCGTAGGCGGTCTGGGTACGGGCATCGAGGTTGATGCGCAGCCGGCCCTGATAGCCTGACGTATCGCCGCCGTTGCCATTCTGGCGCGTGTAGCTGGCCTGGTAGCCGCCCTCGAACCGGGCGCGTCCCGAGAGACGCAGGCAGGTGTCGGTGCCGGGAATGTAGAAGAAGCCGGCGCCGTAGGCGGAGCAGACGCGGACGTACTCGATCGGAACCGCCTTCTTGACCGGCAGATCGGCGGCGTGCGCGGCGCCCACCGCCGCGCACGCGGCTGCAGACCCGAGCAACGAGCTCTTCAAGAGCTTCATAGACATCTCCAAATCTTCGAGACCCAGATGCAATGCCTTTCGGCTTTTTTACAGCCAACCGCACTGCAGATTGTTACGTATTATTCTTATCTTTCGGCTCAGATCTCGAGTATTACGTCGGATCTTCCGCCAGGCACGATGATCTTGTCCCGGCAGATCTGATTCCTCAATGAACGATCCGTATTTTTGCGTCCTTAACTGCGCTCTGTTGCCGAACGACAACGTCTTTCATCCATTAAGATGGCCAAGGTCAGTCTTTGCCGGAATATTATGGAAGTATATATCGGATATTCAGAGCAAATATACTGAGTTTGACAAATAATATTTCGGCATATCGGGGGATATGGCATAGACTGAGCGATTTTTACTTCGATCCCACTTGAGCACCCGAGGCCCACCCGGAATGAGCGACTCGATAAGCTGTTGGGCACGCACAGGCTGTCGACTGGCGGAGGCGGCGATTCGCGATTGTCGCCTGTTCGAACGTCCGCGGTTCGCGGTCCGTCCTGTGGACGACGATGCGGCAGACGCACATGTCCGTGCAGGCGCTGTGAGGATGGACGGCAGGGCGCGCGGAGGCTGGCGTTCCGCATCGGGCGCGGCAGCACCTCAGAGCGGTCCGCTTCAAGCGTCGCTCCGCTGCGCCCGGCCTGCAGGGCGGGTCAGGCAGGCGTCAGCATCGTCTCGCGGGCAGCGGCCCACGGCGAGGGCCGGACGCCTCTCGCGCCCGCAGCAGAACCGCCTGCAAGCCTCGACTCGCGCGCGCCAGGGCCGGGCGCGCGCAGGGAGCGCACCAGAACGAAAAAGGCCCGGCGTGAGCCGGGCCTTGAGAGATGTATCGCACAGGGTGGGAAGCCGGGATGAAGGCCCCGGCTCCGCCGTCTTGGATCAGAAGTCGCGCTGCACGCGGACGCGGATCTGGGACACGCCGTCCGAGGTCGTGGTGCGGACGAGGCCGCCGGCGTTGATCGCCGCGACACGAGCCGCAGAGTAGGCGGTCGGATCCTTGTCGGCGTCGATGACGCGACCGTTCTTCACGCCGATCTGCGTGTAGAAGCCTTCCAGGCCGATATCGAGATCCTTGACCGGCGACCAGATGATGTTCGCGCCGGCGACGAACTGGTAGGTGTCGCGGAGCGCCTGGCTCAGAGCGTAGAACCGCGTTCCGGGCGCTCCCACAGTGTTGTTTGCGAAGGCAAGGCCGTTCGCGCCACTGATGATGCTGGACAGCTGACCCTGAGCGAACCGAGCGCCGCTGGCGAAGTTCTGCTCGCCGTAGGAACCGAAGAACGCCGAGCGCCACTCTGGCGACCAGTAGTGCAGGTACGCCGCCGACACGGTGACGTTCTCGTTCTTCGAGATCTGGCCCGTGAACGGGTTGATCTGCCCGTCGTTGAAGTACTGCGAGAACTTCTGGCCCTGGATGGTCGCGGCCGACTGGGCGTAGGTGCCCGAGTACGAGGAGTAGCCGGAGTAGATCTGGGCACCGTTCGCGTAGGCGGCCTGGACGTACAGCGCATCGCCCGGAGCGATGAACGGCGCGTTGACCTTGATGCCGCCCTGCACGGCGAAGCCGTAGGCGGTGTTGGCGTGCGGGATGCTCAGGTTCGAGCCGCCCGTTCCTGCAACCGCCGCGGTGCCGAGGCCGGCGCCCGGGATGAAGCCGAGGTTGTTCTGCACGTTGTTGATGTTGAGCTCGTGCATGGCGGCAGAGACCTGGGCCGAACCCCAGGCCTGATCGAGGCGGAGCACGCCGACGACGTCGGGGATCCGGCTCTTCTCGATGCCGTCGACGAAGTTGAAGCGCGACGGCGCACCGGCCGCGTTGTACCCGGTGATCACCGGGATCGGCGAGTTGGTGATGCCGAAGTTGGTCACCGCCGCGTTGACCGTGACGCCGTTGGCGTTGACGGTCGGCGAGAAGATGCCGGTGCGGCGGAAGACCGGGTCTTCGACCGAGAGCGTCGCGGACAGGCCGTTGCCGAGCGTGGCGGTGTAGGCGAGCAGGTTCGTGGAGAACACGTCCGAGCCGGCCGTGGCGCCGGTGAACTCGAAGTCGTGGGCGTAGAAGTCGAAGAACGAGGACGCACGACCGGCGGTCAGGCCCGCGAACTGGATGAACGCCTTGTCGACGTTCATGTACTGCTGGGCGCGGCCGAACTGATCGACGCCGAGGGCCGGGAAGGCCTGGCCGATGCGCTGCTGCGTGCCGGAGGTGCCGCCGCCGTAGGGACCACCCGAGCGGTAGCCGGCGTCGAGACGCACGAAGGCGCGCAGCGTGCCGTAGGCGGTCTGGGTGCGGGCATCGAGGTTGATGCGCATGCGGGTGCTGTAACCGGCCGAGTCACCGCCCTGGTTGAACTGGCGGGTGTAGGCGGTCTGGTAGCCGCCCTCGAACCGGGCGCGGCCCGAGAGACGCAGGCAGGTGTCGGTGCCGGGAATGTAGAAGAAGCCGGCGCCGTAGGCGGAGCAGACGCGGACGTACTCGATCGGAACCGCCTTCTTGACCGGCAGGTCGGCGGCGTGCGCGGCGCCCACCGCCGCGAACGCGGCTGCAGACCCGAGCAACGAGCTCTTCAAGAGCTTCATAGACATCTCCAAAGCTTCGAGACCCGATGATGCGGACACGCCCGGTTTTCCGGGTCTTGCCGCACGTTCTGTAGGTTTGGCCCGCGTCTGGCGGCAGGCTCCTGCGGGCTCTCGCTTGGCGATGCCCCCGTGCACGAACACCATGTGCGAAGGCGTTTCGGCCGGCAACGAGGATTCGTGTCAGCCTTGGCTGTTCCGCCCGGATGTTGCGGCCTGGCAACAATTTGAACCGGTATCGGCCGCAAATCGCCCCGACCGCGCCGCCGGATGCCAATCCGAACCCCGATCGCGGCCGGTCTTGGGCTGTGAATAGCGCGGGCTCGGCTCGCGGCGGCTCCGCCGATTCGAGCGCGGGACGCGGCGCGGCCTTAGACCCGCCGCCTGGAGCTTTGCAGCCGCCCGCAGCGCGCGTTGGGGGCCGCCTCGGGCGTGGGATGGTCGACGCGGCTGAGAGCCGGTGAGCGGGTTGCGTATTCCGGAGGGGCCTGACGCGTCTGTCGACGTAGTGCTGCGCGCTCAGTCGCCTCGGCGAGACTGGACGAGAGCGAAGCGCGCCGTCGTGAGAGCGTCTACCTCGATGGCACCGCGCGCCGCCGCAACGTCTTGCGCGCTGGACCCTGACGCCATCACGAGATCGGCCGCAGCCGGTGCTTATCGGCTCCACCAGACGCCACACATACTAGTACGCCGCGCCGCGGGTACGACCGGCCGTCGAACCGGCTCCGTGATCCGCGTTCATCCGAAACACCCAGATCTTGCAGGTCCCGAGCGGTGTTCGAAGCCGAGATGCATGGGGACGTGCGGGCGGAGTGTCCCGCCCGTCACGAAGGACTCCGTCGCGCTCAGGCCGGCAGCGCCAGCAGCGCCAGACCGGCCCCCGTCACGACCGCGCCGAGCGCCGGTGCGCCACGGGACGCACCGATCCGCGTCCCTGCGGCACCGAGGGCGAGCCCGGCACCATGGAGCAGGGCCGTGGCGATCAGGAAGCCGAGGCCGAAGGAGAGACCCGAAGCGGTGTCCGGCATTTCGGCGCCGTGCGTGTAGCCGTGGAACACCGCGAAGAACCCGACCACGGCGGCGAGCAGGGCGACCGGCGCCCGCAGGCCGACGATGGCGGCGAGGCCGAAGACGACGATCGACAGCGCGATGGCGGTCTCGGCATGGGGCAGCGCGACGCCGGACATGCCGAGGCCGGCCCCGGCGCTCATCAGGGCCAGGAACGAGCCGGGTAGCGCCCAGAGTGCCCGGCCGCCCTTCAGGGCTGCCAGCAGGCCGACCGCGACCATGGCCAGGATGTGATCGGCGCCCATCAGCGGGTGGAGGAAGCCCGCCTCCGCGCCCGTCGCGGCGCCGTGCCCGGGATGCGCGAGCGCCGCCTGCGGCAGCAGCACAAGCGCCGCCGGAAGGGCGGCCATGGAAGCCATAAGGGCGGCGGGGAACAGACGTTTCATGCAGGGTCCTTCGCTGAGCCCGGAAAGATGTAGCGCTCTTCCTGAGGATCTGCGAGGGCCTGCCGCACGGGTCACAGGGTCATCGCCTCGTGAACCGCGCTCGGTTCGAAGGGCTCGAGGAACGCGGCGCCGACGCCGTGCGTGAAGTGACGGATCACACGGGCAAGCTTCCGTCCCACGCGGATCGTGGCACCGATCTCCAGCGAAGCCTCTACCAGGAGGGCTACACCGGAGGCCGAGACGTTGAGCACATGCCCCGCGACGGCGGGACCATCCCCAACGGTGACGTCGACGATCCTCTGTCGCGGCACGATCCGTCGGTGAAGGCGCAGCGGCTCCGCGCGCAGGTCCTGCGCCCGCGCCAGCGCCACGAACTGGCGCGCCAGCCCGATGAGCACCGGCCGACCTCCGTGGACGGAGACGACGAAGTCCCGGCCGGCCGCCCAGTCGATCCGCGCCTCCAGGAGGCCGATATGCCGGATGCTGCAGGTGAGATCCTCGCCGGGGTCCAGCAGGGACGAGGAGCGGAGTCGGATGCCGTCCGCCGACACGTCCGTGGTAATGGCGTAGAAGTCCCGACGGCGCTGGTTCCAGCACAGAGCAGGCAGGATGACGATGTGCCGGGCGTCATTCATGCCTTCTTTCGCCGCATCTTGAGCATGGGCGCGTTGTGCGATGGATCAGTTTGCCGACATATTCAGCGACTCCGTAAAACTTGAGCGTCGCGGGCTTTCGCCAGCCGGCGCGGTCAGATCTGCACATCTTCCGGGCAAGCGCCGGAAGGTGAGGGATACGCTCGGGCGCGATCTGCCCCGCGGAAGACGGGATCGTGACCGGCCGACCTGCCGCATCCTCGCCCGTGCCCGGGTTCCGGCATCCCTCTCACCACAGCCTCCGGGGTCGTATCCACATCGGAGCGGCGCTCGGGCACGCGTCGAACGCGACAAATGAATTCAAGATGCAATCCTGCGCCGTGGCATGGATGCTGCCTGGGATTGTACATACCATGACGGTACGCGACAGTGTCGCCCGCCGCAGCGGTCGGCCGCGGCCGAGAACGTCCTGCTCCGTAACTCGCTCATCCGGACCGATCCCATGCTGCGTGTCGCCGCTTGCCTCTTCGCCGGGTTCCTGCTGACCGGGCCCGCCGCCGCGCAGACCCTGCGCTACGGCATGATGGAGGATCCGGATGCCCTCGACCCGACGCTCGCGCGCACCTTCGCGAGCCGGATGGTGTTCGCCGCCCTCTGCGACAAGCTCGTCGATATCGGGCCTGACCTGAAGCCGGTGCCGCAGCTCGCCACGTCCTGGGAGCTTTCGTCCGACGAGAAGGCGCTGACGATGCACCTGCGCCCGGGGGTGCTGTTCCACGACGGCGAGAAGCTCGATGCCGCGGCGGCCAAGTACTCGATCGAGCGCCATATGAAGATGCCGGGCTCGCAGCGTCGCTCGGAGATCGCGCCGATCGACTCCGTGGACGTGGTCGACGACCTGACCTTTCGCATCAACCTGAAGCAGCCGTTCGCGCCGCTGCTGGCGCAGTTCACCGACCGGGCCGGCATGATGGTGTCGCCGAAGGCCGCGGAGCGGCTGGGCGACAAGTTCGCCACCGCGCCGGTCTGCGCCGGACCGTACAAGTTCGTCGAGCGGGTGCCGCAGGACCGGATCGTGGTCGAGCGCTTCCCCGATTACTGGAACAAGGACGCGATCCACATCCAGCGGATCGAGTTCCGCCCGATCCCCGACGCGACGGTGCGGCTCACCAACCTGCGGGCCGGGCAGCTCGACCTCTTGGAGCGCTTGGCCCCCACCGACGTTTCCCAGGTGAAGCGGGACGCCAAGCTGAAGCTCGACTCCACCTACGAGCTCGGCTTCCAGGAGATCCTGTTCAACCCCAACAAGGCCGGCTCGCCGGCGGCGGACCCGAAGGTGCGCGCCGCCTTCGAAGCCGCCATCGACCGCAACGCCATCAATCAGGTGGTCTATAACGGCGAGTTCCTGGCCGGGAACCAGTGGGTCAACCCGAAGAACCCGAACTACGTCACCGAATACCCGATCCCGAAGCGGGACGTCGCGAAGGCGAAAGCGCTGCTCGCCGAGGCCGGCAAGCCGAACCCGCAGATCACCCTGACCGTCTACGCCAACAGCGACGCGCCCCAGGTCGGGCAGGTGGTGCAGGCGATGACCAAGGAGGCGGGATTCGACGTGAAGATCCAGGCGGTGGATTTCACCACCGCGCTCGATGCCGCCGACAAGGGCAACTACGAGGCGCAGCTCTATTCGTGGAGCGGCCGCTCGGACCCGGACGGCAACACCTACAGCTTCCTCTTCTGCAAGGCGGCGCTGAATTATCCCAAGTACTGCAGCCCCGAGGCCGACGCGGCGCTCCAGGCCGAGCGCAGCACCGTCGATCCGGCCAAGCGGAAGGCGGCCTGGAAGGCGCTGGCCGATCAGGTGCTGAAGGACCGGCCCGGGATCTACATCCTGCACCGCAAGCTGCTCTGGGCCTACAGTCAGAAGCTCACGGGCTTCGTGCCCTATCCGGACGGGCTGGCGCGCTTCACCGGGTTGAAGCTCAACTGATGCTGCGGTTTCTCGCCCGACGCCTCGCCCTGGCGGTTCCGACCCTGATCATCGCCTCGATGATTATCTTTGCCCTGCAGCAATTGCTGCCGGGCGACGTCGCCACCGCGCTCACCGGCGAGGAGCGCGACCCGCAGGTGATCGCGTTCATCCGCGAGAAGTACCACCTCGATGAGCCCCTGCCGGTACGCTACGCCTACTGGGCGGGCGGCGTGATCCGGGGCGATCTCGGCGAGTCGATCCGGCTGCAGAAGCCGGTCTCGGAGCTGATCGTCGAGAAGCTGCCGGTGACGCTGGAGCTGGCCTGCCTGGCCATGCTGGTGGCGCTGGCCATCGGCGTGCCGATGGGCGTGCTGTCGGCGGTCAAGCGCGGCCAGGCCGCCGACACGATCGCCAACGGGATCGCCCTCTGGGGCCTGTCGGTGCCGAATTTCTGGCTCGGGATCCTGCTGATCCTGTTGTTCTCGGTGGAACTCGGCTGGCTGCCGGCCTCGGGCTACGTCTCGCCGTTCGAGAGCCTGTCGGAAAACCTCGCCGCCATGGCGATGCCGGCCTTCGTGCTGGGCAACGCCATCGCGGCGGTGATGATGCGCCACACCCGCGCGGCGATGCTGGGCGTGCTCGGCTCCGATTACGTTCGCACCGCGCGCGCCAAGGGCGTCTCGCCGCTCCGGGTGACCCTGCGGCATGCGCTGCCAAACGCCGCGATCCCGATCATCACCCTCGGGGCGCTGGAATTCGGGCAGCTCCTGTCGGGGGCGGTGCTCACCGAGCAGGTGTTCTCGGTTCCGGGCTTCGGGAAGCTGATGGTCGATGCCGTGTTCAACCGGGATTTCGCCACCGTGCAGGGCGTCGTGATCTGCACCGCCGCCACCTACATCGCGCTGAACCTCGCCGCCGATCTGCTGTCGGCGGCCGTTAACCCGAAGCTGAGGCGGGCATGAGCACCGGCAGCGAGATTGCCAGCGCCGAGGCCGTCGGCCTGGAGGCCGCCCCGTCTGGCACTCCCGTCCAGGCCATCCTCCAGGAACCCGGCACCCTCGCGGCCTTCTGGCGGCGCCTGCGCGCCCGCAGGAGCGCCGTGGCCGGGCTCGTCATCGTCGGCCTGCTGGTCTTGATGGCGGTGTTCGCGCCCTGGATCGCCCCCTACGACCCGACCGCCACCGACTGGGGCAACGTCCGCGGCGCGCCGAGCCTCGCGCACCCGTTCGGCGGCGACGAGGTCGGGCGCGACGTGCTCTCGCGGATCATCTTCGGCGCCCGCGCCTCCCTCGGCGCCGGCCTGGTGTCGGTGGCGCTTGCGGTCTCCCTCGGCCTGCCGCTGGGACTGCTCGCCGGTTACGCGGGCGGCTGGATCGACGGGGCGATCTCCCGGCTTACCGACGCGCTCCTGGCGATCCCGTTCCTGATCCTGGCGATCGCGCTCGCCGCCTTCCTCGGCCCGAGCCTCGTCAACGCGATGATCGCCATCGGCCTGTCGGCAACCTCGACCTTCATCCGGTTGACCCGCGCGCAGGTCCGCGCCGTGGCGGCGGAGGAGTTCGTCGAGGCGGCGCGCGCCATGGGCAACCCGCCATGGCGGATCGCCCGGGTCCACATCCTGCCCAACATCGTCCCGGCGATCCTCGTCCAGGCGACACTCACCATCGCGGTGGCGATCATCGCGGAGGCGAGCCTGTCGTTCCTCGGCCTGGGTCAGCAGCCGCCCGAGCCGTCCTGGGGGGCGATGCTCAACACCGCCAAGAATTTCATGGACGAGGCGCCGTGGATGGCGATCTGGCCCGGCCTGTCGATCTTCCTCGCCGTGCTCGCCTTCAACCTGTTCGGCGACGGCCTGCGGGACGCCCTCGACCCGAGGCAGCGGACATGACGAAGGCGATGACCCGGCCCCTCCTCGACGTCCGCGACCTCGCGGTCGCCTTCGACAGCGACGGCGGCGCGGTCCACGCGGTCAACGGCGTCTCCTACACCCTGCACGAGGGCGAGACGCTGGGGATCGTCGGCGAGTCCGGCTCCGGCAAGAGCGTGCACGTGCTGGCCATGCTGGGCCTGATCCCGCGCCCGCCCGGCCGCATCACCGGCGGGCAGGTGCTGTTCGAGGGCCGCGACCTGCTCGCCCTCAAGGAGCGCGAACTCCGGAAGATCCGCGGCGGCGCGATCGGCTTCGTGTTCCAGGACCCGATGAGTTCGCTCAACCCCGGCATGACCGTGGCGGCGCAGATCGTCGAGCCGCTGCGGATCCATCTCGGACTCGACGCCCGCGCGGCCCGCGCCCGGGCCAGGGAGCTGCTCGACCTCGTCCGCATTCCGAACGCCGCCGCGCGCCTCGACCAGTACCCGCACGAGTTCTCGGGCGGCCAGCGCCAACGGGTGATGATCGCGATCGGCCTGAGCTGCCGGCCGAAGCTGCTGATCGCCGACGAAGCGACCACCGCGCTGGACGTCACCGTCCAGGCCGAGATCGTCGCCCTCGTTCAGGAGCTGAAGCGCGAGCTCGGCATGGCGATCATCTGGATCACCCACGACCTCGGGGTTGTGGCCGGGATCAGCGACACCGTGCAGGTGATGTATGCCGGCCGGATCCTGGAGCGCGGCCCGGTCGACGACATCTTTTCGGATCCCCGTAACGCCTACACGCTGGGCCTCCTGCGCTCCCTGCCGGACCTCTCCGGTGGCCGCGCCGGGCGGCGGCGGCTCCACCAGATCGAGGGCGCGCCCCCGGACATGCGCCATCTGCCGCCGGGCGATCCGTTCGCGCCGCGCAACGCCTTCGCGACGCCCCGCTGCCGGACCGAGATGCCGCCCCTGGCGCAGGCGCCCGGCGCGGCGCCTGGCCACCTCGTCGCCGCCTGGTACGACCTGCCGAGGCTCCTGGGCCAGGAGGCCGCGCGATGAGCGGGCCGGAGCAACCCATCGTCTCGGTGCGCGACCTGTCCAAGCACTATCCCCTCCGCTCCTGGTGGGGCGGCAAGGGCGCGGTGTTCCGCGCGGTCGAGGGCGTGAGCTTCGACATCCGCCCCGGCGAGACCCTGGGTCTCGTCGGCGAATCCGGCTCCGGCAAGTCGACCATCGGCCGGGCCGTGACCATGCTCAACCCGCCGACCTCGGGCACGATCGCATTCGAGGGCACCGACCTCGCCAAGCTCTCGGCGGCCGCCATGCGCAAGATGCGCGCCCGGATCCAGACCGTGTTCCAGGATCCCTACGCGGCCCTCAACCCGCGGATGAGCGCCGGAGACTACGTCGCGGAGGCGTTCAAGCTGCACCGGCGCGACATGCGGAGTCCGGAGCGGCGGGAGGCCGTCGCCGCCCTCTTCCAGCGGGTCGGGCTCGATCCGCGTTTCATGGGGCGCTACCCGCACCAGTTCTCGGGCGGCCAGCGGCAGCGAATCTGCATCGCCCGGGCGATCGCCCTCAAGCCCAGCTTCATCGTCGCCGACGAGCCGATCGCGGCGCTCGACGTCTCGATCCAGGCGCAGGTGGTGAACCTGCTCCAGGACCTGCAGGACGAGATGGGCCTGTCCTACCTGTTCATCTCCCACGACCTGCGGATGGTGCGCTATCTCTGCCACCGGGTTGCGGTGCTCTGGCGCGGGCGGATTGTCGAGTTGGCCGAGGCGGATGCCCTCTACGCGGATCCGCGTCATCCCTACACCCGCCGCCTGCTCGCCGCGGTGCCAGTGCCGCATCCGGCCGAGGAGCGGGCCCGCCTCGCCGCGCGGGACCTTGCCGGCCACGACCAGCCGCCGGACGGGCCGCTCACGGAGGTGGCGCCCGGGCACTGGGTGGCGCTGTCGGGAGCGCGGCACGCATGACGGCCTTACACGGCCTCTCCCTGTCTCCACCTCATCCTGAGGTGCGAGCGCAGCGAGCCTCGAACGAGGGTTCCAGCCAGCCGGGCGATCCCTGGAGGGCTCCGTCGAGGCCTCCGCTTCGCTCCGGCACCTCAGGATGAGGTCGAGGGTTGGATCAGGCAGCCTCTAAACCGTTCCGTAGAGCAGGACATCCCGTGAGAGACTACTCCGCACCCGGCCGCTCCCCGATCTACGCCGCCAACGCCGCCGTGGCGACCTCGCACCCGCTCTCCACGCTCGCCGCCATCGAGGTGCTGCGTGCCGGCGGCAACGCGGTCGATGCCGGGATCGCGGCGGTCGCCGTGCAATGCGTGGTCGACCCGCTGATGACCGGCATCGGCGGCGATTGCTTCGCCCTCTACGCGCCCGCCGGCGCCTCGACGCCCATCGCGCTCGACGGTTCCGGCCGCGCGCCTGCCGCCGCGACGCCCGACTGGTACGCCGAGCACGGCGTCGGCATCGCGCCCACCTCCCCCCACGCGGTCACGGTTCCGGGCGCAGTCGCGGCCTGGGATCTTCTGGTCCGCGAGCACGGCACCCGCTCGCTGGGTGAGCTGCTCCAGCCGGCCATCCGCTACGCGCAGGACGGGTTTGTGATCCAGCAGCGCGTCGGCTGGGACTGGCAGCGCTGCGTGCCCCGGGTCGCCGGCGATCCCCATGCCGCCGAGACCTATCTGCCCGGCGGGCAGGCGCCGGCGATCGGCAGCGTCTTCCGCCTGCCGAAGCTCGCCGCCACGCTCCGGAAGATCGCCGAGGAAGGCCCGAAGGCCTTCTACACGGGCTCCGTCGCGCAGGACATGGTAAGCCGGCTCAGCGAACTCGGCGGCCTCCATACGCTCGAGGATTTCGCCGCCGCCCGGCCCGACGTGGTCACGCCGGTCTCGACCCGCTACCGGGGCTACGACGTCTACGAGTGTCCGCCCGCCGGCCAGGGGCTCGCGGCGCTGATGATGCTCAACGTCCTCTCCCACTACGACGTCGGCGCCCTCTCGGACCTCGACCGTGTCCACCTCTTCGCCGAGGTCTGCAAGCAGGGTTACCACCACCGCGACGTCCTGTTCGGCGATGCCGCCCTCGCCCAGGTCCCGATCGAGCACCTGCTCTCCGACGCCTGGAAGGCCGCCGCCCACGGGGCGATCGACATGGGCCGGGCCCGGGAGCCGGAGATCTATCCCGAGATCCAGCGGGAAATCGCCGAGGGCCGCGCCCACAAGGACACGGTCTATCTCTGCGTGGTCGACCGGGACGGCAACGCGCTGTCGCTGATCAACTCGATCTTCCAGGGTTTCGGCTCGGGGATCCTGGCGCCCGAGAGCGGCGTGCTGCTGCACAACCGCGGCCTGTCGTTCCGCACGGAGGGCGGCCATCCGAACAGCGTCGGGCCCGGCAAGCGGCCGATGCACACGATCATCCCCGGCATGCTGATGAAGGATGGGCAGGCGATCGCCCCGTTCGGCGTCATGGGCGGCCATTACCAAGCCATGGGGCATATGGAGCTGCTCTCCGGCATCCTCGACCGGGGCCTCGACGTGCAGGAGGCGCTCGATGCCCCGCGCAGTTTCGCCTACGGGGGGACCTTGGAGGTCGAGGGCGGGATCTCCGACGCGGTGATGGCGGGACTGATCGAGCGCGGCCATCCGGCAATCCGCGCGCCGCTGCCGCTCGGCGGCGGCCAGATCATCTGGATCGACCGGAAGGCCGGCACGCTGGCTGCCGGGTCGGACCCGCGCAAGGATGGTGCGGCGCTGGGGTATTGATGCAGATGTGGGGATGGGCGCCGCCGGCGCTCATCCTTTGACACGCTCAACCGCGCGACGTGTCAGCACCGCCGGCTCAGTCGATATCCTCGACCGCCTCGACGCCGCCGTAGACCCGCTGGGCGAGCGAGGCCTCCATGAACGGGTCGAGATCGCCGTCGAGCACCTCGTCCGGATCGGTGGACTGGGTGCCGGTGCGCAGATCTTTCACCAGCTGGTAGGGCTGCAGTACGTAGGACCGGATCTGGTGGCCCCAGCCGATATCGGTCTTGGAGGCGGCCTCGGCGTTGGCTTTCTCCTCGCGCTTCTTCAGCTCCGCCTCGTAGAGCCGGGCGCGCAGCATGTTCCAGGCGGTCGCCCGGTTCTTGTGCTGCGAGCGCTCCTGCTGGCACGCCACCACGATCCCGGTCGGGTTGTGGGTGATGCGCACCGCCGAGTCGGTCGTGTTGACGTGCTGGCCGCCGGCGCCGGAGGAGCGATACGTGTCGATCCGGCAGTCGGATTCCTTGATCTCGATCTCGATCCGGTCGTCGATCACCGGATAGACCCAGACGCTGGCGAAGCTGGTGTGCCGCCGGGCGCTGGAATCGTAGGGCGAGATCCGCACCAGACGGTGCACGCCGGACTCGGTCTTGAGCCAGCCATAGGCGTTGTGGCCCTTGATCAGGAGCGTGGCACCCTTGATCCCGGCCTCCTCGCCGTCGGTCATCTCGACGACGTCGACCTTGTACTTCCGGCGCTCGGCCCAGCGGGCATACATGCGCTGAAGCATGTTGGCCCAGTCCTGGCTCTCCGTGCCGCCAGCCCCGGCATGAACTTCAAGGTAGGTGTCGAAGCCGTCGGCCTCGCCCGACAGGAGCGTCTCCACCTGACGGCTCGCGGCCTCCTTCTCGACCGCCAGGATCGCCGCCTCACCCTCGCGGATCGAGGAGTCGTCGCCCTCCATCTCGCCGAGTTCGATCAGCGTGGCTCCATCCTCGAGGTCGCGCTCGAGCTTCTTGATCGCCGTGACGGCCTCGTCGAGCTGCTGGCGCTCCCGCATGACCTTCTGGGCGGCCTCGGCATCGTTCCAGAGTTCCGGGTCCTCGGAGGCCGCGTTCAGCTCCGCGAGGCGTTTGTCGACTGTGTCCCAGTCAAAGATGCCTCCTCAGCAGCCCTATAGACTGCTTGGCGGCATCCGAGGCTTGCTCGATCTCGGCGCGCATCTGGTTTTTCGGGGATGAGGTGAAGGTGTCGGGGCGGGGTGATACCGCCGGGCGACCGGCCTGTAAACGGCGCCCCGGCGCTTGGCCGGAGCCGCCGCGTCCGGAGGCGCGGTAATTCAAGGCTTCGGATCAACCGTGCGAAGCATTGGGCCGGCCCAAGCTCCGCGGGGAGCAGGGCCGGTTTTGTCGCGCCGGCTCAGTAGCGCGGCGGAACGATGTAGGCCGGGGCGATCACGTATTCCTTCGGCCGCTTGCGGGCGCCGAAGCGGCCCTCGGTGATCTGGTCGTTGTAATAATCGAACCCCGTGTAGCCGAAGCCGCCGCCGTTCATCACCTCGGCCACGGGCACCGGTGGCACGGCGAGGTCGGGCCGACCCGGCGGCACGACGACTTGGCAGCAGCCTTCCGGCTGGAGCACCGTCGGGCCGTTCGGCGCGGTGAACACGAAGGCGCGCGGCTGGTAGGGCGCGGGCGGGTAGGCCGCATCCGATGCCGAGGCTCCCTGCCCTACCGTCAGGGCGAGAAGTCCGGCGGCAAAAAGGATCTTGGCGCTCACGCGGTGCTCCGTCACGGGGCCGGCTCGGCCGGCGCAGGTCCTACAGTCTAGCTGAACGCGGGCGCTTTGTCCGGCCTGTCCGCGACGACGGGTTACCGAAATGCCGGCTCCGCTCAGCCGCGGGCGCGCAGGACGACCTGCGGACTGGCAGGCGCCGGGCGGCAATCCGTGATGAAGGCGTTGAGCGGCAACGGCTTCGAATCGCAGGCGTAGACGTCCGCCGGGCCGGGCGCGGGCACCGGATCGCGGGCGATGATCGGGTTCGGCGCACAGGCCGAGGCCGCGGCGGCGAGCAGCAGGGCGGCGATCAGGTTCAGGCGGCGCATGCGACACTCGGAGCGCGGGAAGACCCCCGCGCCTGACCCTGGCCATCGCGCCCCGCCGTGACAAGCGCCGCGGCGGGACAAGGACTCCTTTGATGACGCCTGTCGCCCCGCGGCCACAATCGGAACGGGTGCAGCTACCCGGTGCGCGCCATCGGAACGACGTTGTGGAGGGTCTTATCGGTGCCGTCGAAGAACCGGCGGACATTGCGGGCGGCCTGCCGGATGCGCTGCTCGTTCTCCACAAGGGCGATGCGCACGTACTCGTCGCCGAACTCGCCGAAGCCGATGCCGGGCGCCACCGCCACGTCGGATTTCTCGAGGAGCAGCTTGGAGAATTCCAGGCTGCCCAACTCCCGGTAGCGCTCCGGGATCGGCACCCAGGCGAACATCGAGGCGGCGGGAGACGGGATCGTCCAGCCGGCCTTGCCGAAGGACTCCACCAGCGCATCGCGCCGCTTCCGGTAGATGCCGCGCATCTCGTTGATGCAATCGTCCGGCCCGTTGAGGGCTGCGGTGGCGGCGACCTGGATCGGCGTGAAGGCGCCGTAATCGAGGTAGGACTTCACCCGGGTCAGGGCCGCGAGCAGGCGCTCGTTGCCCACCGCGAAGCCCATGCGCCAGCCGGCCATCGAGTAGGTCTTCGACAGGGAGGTGAACTCCACCGTGCAGTCGATCGCGCCGGGCACCTGCAGGACCGAGGGCGGCGGATTGCCGTCGAAATAGACCTCCGCGTAAGCGAGGTCCGACAGCAGGATCAGCTCGTGCTGCTTCGCGAAAGCCACGAGATCCTTGTAGAAATCGAGGCTCGCCACGTAGGCGGTGGGGTTCGACGGGTAGCACACCACCAGCGCCACCGGCTTCGGGATCGAGTGGCGCATGGCCCGCTCCAACGCCGGGAACATGGCCGGGGTCGGCTCGGCCGGCACGGAGCGGATGACGCCGCCGGCCATCAGGAAACCGAAGGCGTGGATCGGGTAGCTCGGGTTGGGCACCAGCACGACGTCGCCCGGCGCTGTGATCGCCTGGGCCATGTTGGCGAAGCCCTCCTTCGAGCCGAGAGTCGCCACGACCTGCGTGTCCGGGTTGAGGGTGACGCCGAAGCGGCGCTGATAGTATCCGGCCTGCGCCTTCCGGAGTCCCGCGATGCCCTTGGAGGCCGAATAGCGATCGGTGCGCGGGCGCCCGGCCGTCTCGCACAGCTTGGCGATCACGTGCTTGGGCGCGTCGAGATCGGGATTGCCCATGCCGAGATCGATGATGTCGGCGCCCTGAGCTCGGGCGGCGGCCTTGATCCGGTTGACCTGCTCGAAGACGTAGGGCGGCAGTCGCTTGATGCGGTGGAAGTCGGTCATGGGCGTGTCCATCGGCGCGTCCCGAATCTGGCGTCTTTCGTCTGTGCCGGTCGCGCGAACCCCATGCTGTAGCAGAAATGCGCGTCGTCGCCGACCCAAAAAGGTTCAGCTTGAAGATGTCCTATTGCGCAGCGGCCGGAGCCGGCTTGATGGCGGCGGCGCCCTGGCCGGCGCTCGCGGCCGCGCGACCGCGCGCCTCGTTGCGCCCGCGGGCGCTCTCCAGCTCCGCCTCCAGAGCCTTCTGCCCGGTGACCGACTTGGCCCGGACCGGACGCTTCGGCGCGTCCACGCCCACCGGCATGAAGTCGGGCCTCTCCTTGCCCCGCGATTCGGCGACGAAATCGGGCGCCGCGACCACCTTCGGTCCGTAGCCGGCATCGGAGGCCAGCGAGCGCACGACATCGCCGGAGCAGGCCATGAGCGGCGCTGCGAGCGCGACCAGCGCCGTGAGGCCGAGGATGCGGCGCACCCACACGGGGGGATTCAAGAAGGCGCGATCCATGGTCACAGGCACATGAGAAGATCGGCCGTATGTTTCGGCGATGTCGGGAGCCGGACTGGCGAAATCTCTCGCTCGCTCCTTATTTTGTCGGAAACGAGGCTCGCGCGATCGGGTCGACGCACGAAAAGCAGGGAGGCACGTTTGACGAGCCCGCAGGCGCCGGATCGGACCACTCCTTCGAAGTCGGTCTCAAACGGCGCGATCCCGGACGGCATGAACCCGCCGCTGCCGGATATCGAGGCGCTGTCCCGCAACGCCGGGCAGTTCGTGGAGGCGATGGGCCGCAACGTCGCCCGTCTCTTGACGCCGGAGGGCCAGGCGAGCGGGCCTGGCGACGAGATGGGAGACGCGGCGAAGGTCCTCGGCAAGGTGGCCGAGGCGTGGCTCTCGGATCCGAACCGGAGCGCCGAGGCGCAGGCGCGCCTGTCGCAGGACTTCCTAACCCTGTGGGGCTCCACCTACCTGCGCCTGCAGGGCCAGCGGGCCGAGCCGGTCGCCCTCCCGGAACCCCGCGATCCGCGCTTCGCCCACGCCGAGTGGTCGACCAACCCGTATTTCGACTTCCTCAAGCAGGCCTACCTGCTCGCCACCCGTTGGGCCGAGGGCCTCGTGGACGAGGCCGAGGGGCTCGACGCGCAGACGCGCCACAAGGCGCAGTTCTACCTGCGCCAGTTCACCGCCATGCTGTCGCCCTCCAATTTCCTGCCGACGAACCCGGAGTTGATCCGCCACACCCTGCAGGAGAGCGGCGCCAACCTCGTCCGCGGGTTGAAGATGTACGAGGAGGATCTGCAGGCCGGGGGCGGGCAGCTGCGCGTGCGCCAGACCGACCCGAGCGGCTTCGAGGTCGGCCGGAACATGGCGGTGACGCCCGGCGAGGTGGTGTTCCGCAACGACCTGATCGAACTGATCCAGTACGCGCCCACCACCGAGACCGTCCTCAAGCGCCCGTTCCTGATGGTCCCGCCCTGGATCAACAAGTTCTACATCCTCGACCTCAACCCCCAGAAGAGCTTCCTGAAGTGGATGGTCGACCAGGGGCTCACGGTCTTCTGCATTTCCTGGGTGAACCCGGACGAGCGCCACGCCGACAAGGACTTCGAGTCCTACATGCGGGAGGGGATCGAGGCGGCCATCGACGCGATTGGCGTCGCCACCGGCGAGAGCGAGGTGACCGCCGCCGGCTACTGCGTCGGCGGCACGCTGCTCGCCGTGACGCTCGCCATGCAGGCGGCCACGGGCAACCGGCGGATCAAGAGCGCGACTTTGCTCACCACGCAGGTCGACTTCACCCATGCGGGCGATCTCAAGGTCTTCGCCGACGAGGAGCAGATCCGGCAGGTCGAGATGCGCATGGCCGACCGTGGCTACCTGGAAGGCGCCCGGATGGCCAACGCCTTCAACATGCTCCGGCCGAACGACCTGATCTGGCCCTACATCGTCAACAATTACATCAAGGGTAAGACGCCCTCGGCCTTCGACCTGCTCTACTGGAATTCGGACGCCACCCGGATGCCGGCGGCGAACCATTCCTTCTACCTGCGCAACTGCTACCTGAACAACACGCTGGCACAGGGCCGGATGGTGCTCGGCAACGTGCGTCTCGACCTCAAGAAGGTGCAGGTGCCGATCTTCAACCTCGCCACCCGCGAGGATCACATCGCGCCCGCCCTGTCGGTGTTCGAGGGATCGAAGTCGTTCGGCGGCAAGGTCGACTACGTGCTGGCGGGCTCGGGACACATCGCCGGCGTCATCAACCCGCCCGCGAAGCCGAAATACGGCTATTGGACCGGCGGCCCGGTGAAGGGCACGCTCGAAGAGTGGATCAAGGCCGCGGTCGAGACCAAGGGCTCGTGGTGGCCGTACTGGTTCCAGTGGATCGAGGCGCAGGCTCCCGAGCGCGTCCCGGCCCGGAAGCCGGGTGGCGACGCACTCCCATCCCTCGGCCCCGCGCCCGGCACCTACGTGCGCATGCGTTCCTGAGACGGATCGGCGAGAGAGGACGCGCGGCCCGAACTCCGGTCCCCGCGCGGACCCGCGGCCGACCCGGGACGCCCGTGTCTGGGGCGTCCCGGGGCTTGTCCTTCAGTATTTCCGGATGATGGGTGCGGGTGCTGGGGCTTGGGGTGCGCCGAAGACGTAGCGGAACCCGACGGAGACGACGTCGGCGCTGGAATCGACCACGCCCGCGAAGGCGATGTTGCCGACGTTGTAGTCGCGCCCGATGCCGGCCAGGATCCGCGAGCGGTCGAGGAAGAAGTGCGAGTAGGCGAGGTTGAGGGTCAGCTGCTGGTTCCAGCGGTAGCTGGCGCCCACGGAGGCGATGTAGCGGTCGCCGTCGGGCAGGCGCACCGAGCGGTTGGAGAAGTCGATCGGCGAGGTCTCGTAGGCAAAGCCCGTGCGCAGGGTCAGGTTGGCGGAGGCGTCGTACTCGGCGCCGATCGCGTAGGTGTAGCCGTCCTTGTAGTTGAGCGGCAGGTTGTTGACCGGCAGGCCGAGCGTCTTCGACACGATGCCGACGGTGCCCAGCCTCGACCAGTTGTCCCACTCGAAGCCGAGGTTGACCCGCGCCACCGGGGTGATCGCCTGGGTGAGGCCGACGCTCAGCTTGTCGGGCGTGTTCAGCTTGGCGCGGACCTGGCCGGCCAGCGGCGCCAGCGCGAGCAGCGGCACGCCGATCGAGCCGTCGATGTCGTGGTGGACCGAGGAGCGGTAGCCGATGCCCAGCACGGTGCCGTCGCGCGGCGTGATCGTGGCGCCGGCGGTGAAGCCCACGCCCCAGGACTCGCCCTTGAGGAAGCCGCTCGGGTAGACGACCGGCGAGATCCCGGGGATCGGCAGCGCCTGGCGCAGGGTCAGGCGGAAGTACTCGATGTTGGGCCCGGCCGCGAGCGCGAGCCACTCGTTGACCTTGAAGCCGATGACCGGGTTGAACGCCAGCGAGAAGATCCGGGACGAGCGGCCGTAGACCTCGCCGGCCCACACGTCGCGCGGCTTGGTCACGAGGCCGAAGGGGGCGCCGGTGGACAGGCCGAGCCAGAGGCGGTCGCTGAGCTGGTAGGAGGTGGCGCCCGCCGGCACGACGGCGCCCTGGCCGATGTCGCCGGAGCCGCCCAGGCCGGCGAAGGCCGGGTTGGTGCCGGGCGCGGGCCGGATCTCGGAGGACAGGCCGATGAAGGTGAGGTTCTGCTCCGAGACGAAGCCCGGGTTCATGGTGATCGTGGCCGGGTTCCAGAAGATCGACGACACGCCGCCCGAGCCCGACGCCGCCCCCGCGTACGACAGACCCTGGGCCTGCGTGCTCTGCTCCCGGATCCCAAACGCACCCGCATGCGCCTGCCCGGCGCACAGGATCACCGCCGTGGCCGCGAGCATCGCCGCGCGCATTGTCCCCCCCATCTCGACCCCCAAGCCGTTACGATTTCCCCAGCGCAGATTTGATTCGAGACCCGTCTAGGCCGCGCCGTTGCGCGCATGGTGCCGTTTCCAGGGGCGAGACCGCAATCATCATCCCCGTTTTCGGCACCAAGTCGAAGCGTTGTTGATAGGCCCCATTCGTCGGCCAATCGACACGTGCGTCTCTAGGTTATTCGATTTTTCCCGAGCGAAAACTGCATTCGCCCAAACATTGGCGGGCATGAATAATAGATCCTGAACAGAGCCATTCTGCACTTTTCCGCCACGTTGTTGCCCGAATGCGACATTCGCCGGCGTGCCACGGACTCATCTGGACGCTTGCGCCGGGATGGGCGCGCGGCCATGGTCCCGGCATCCGGCGCAGACCGGTCACAGGGAAGGATGAGGAGTCGCGGCGATGAAGCTCTTCCGGCACGGCCCGAGCGGTGACGAGAAGCCCGGCCTCGTGGATGCGAACGGGGGCTTGCGCGATCTCTCGGGCATCGTGCGCGATATTGCCGGTCCGGCCCTCGCGCCCGACTCCCTGGCGCGGCTGCGCGCCCTCGATCCCGAGACCCTGCCGAAGCTGGCGCCGGACGTGCGGCTCGGCCCCTGCGTCGGCGGAACCCGCAACGTGGTCGCCATCGGCCTGAACTTCGCCGACCACGCCGCCGAGACCGGCTCGCCGATCCCCGCGGAGCCGATCATCTTCAACAAGGCGCCGTCGAGCCTGTGCGGGCCGAACGACACGGTGATCATCCCCAAGGGTTCGCACAGCACCGACTGGGAGGTGGAACTCGCCGTGGTGATCGGCCGGCGCGCCAGCTACGTCCACGCCAACGAGGCGCTGAGCTACGTGGCGGGCGCCTGCATCTGCAACGACGTCTCCGAGCGCGAGTGGCAGATGAACCGCGGCCCGACCTGGACCAAGGGCAAGAGCGCGCCGACCTTCGGCCCCCTCGGCCCCTGGCTGGTGACCCTCGACGAGATCCCCGACCTGAAGAACCTCGCCATGAGCCTCGACGTGAACGGCGAGCGCCGCCAGACCGGCTCCACGGCGACGATGATCTTCGACGTGCCCCAGCTCGTGGCCTACACGTCGCACTTCATGCTGCTTGAGCCCGGCGACGTGATCACCACGGGCACCCCGCCGGGCGTCGGTCTGGGCATGAAGCCGCCGCATTACCTCAAGGCCGGCGACGAGATGGTGCTGCGGATCGAGCGGCTCGGCGAGCAGCGCCAGAAGGTCATCGCCTTCGACGACTGGACCGCCAAGGTGTCGGCCGGGAAGCCGACGGACTGAGCGCCGTTCCGGCCTGAGGGCGGGTTCCGAGCCGCTTCGCGGCGAGCGGTGTGCTGAATCCCGGACTAGCTCCCGCAGACACTCCACCTGTCCGGGACAGGGTGGTGCGGATCAAGGCTGACCCTTCTCCCGGGCATATGCAGCGCAAGCGGCATGCGCCCGGGATCCAGTACGAGAACCGGCCGCGAAGCGGCTCCGGCTCAATGCCCATCACGACGCTTGATTTTTCCGCGCCGATCCCACTCAAGGGAACCATGAACGAAGCCGCCGACCCGCACGCGACCGACATCCGCCACGACTGGAGCGTGGCCGAGATCCGCGCGATCCACGACCTGCCGTTGCTCGACCTCGTGCATCGGGCCGCGACATTGCACCGGGCCTACAACGATCCGGCCGATGTCCAGCGGGCGAGCCTGCTCTCGATAAAGACGGGCGGCTGCCCCGAGGATTGCGGCTACTGTTCGCAATCGGCCCACCACAAGGAGACCGGCCTCGCCCGCCAGCGCCTGATGCCGGTGGAAACGGTGCTCACCGAAGCCGCCGCCGCGAAGGCCGCTGGCGCAACCCGCTTCTGCATGGGCGCGGCGTGGCGCAGCCCGAAGGATGGGCCGGATTTCGACGCGGTGCTCGCGATGGTGCGCGGCGTGCGCGGCCTCGGCATGGAGGCCTGCGTGACGCTCGGCATGCTGACGGCCAGCCAGGCCGAGCGCCTCGCGGAGGCCGGGCTCACCGCCTACAACCACAACCTCGATACCGGCCCGGATTACTACGACAAGATCGTCTCGACCCGCACCTACGCGGATCGGCTGGACACGCTGGAGCGGGTGCGCGCGGCGGGCATCGGCGTGTGCTGCGGTGGCATCATCGGCCTCGGCGAGGGCGTGAGCGATCGCGTGGCGATGCTGCAGGTTCTCGCCAATCACGCGCCGCATCCGGAGAGCGTGCCGCTCAACGCCCTCGCCGCCGTATCGGGCACGCCGCTCGGGGACGCTGCCGAGGCGATCGACCCGTTCGATATGGTGCGCATGTGCGCGACGGCCCGCATCGTCATGCCGCGGGCGCGTGTCCGCCTCAGTGCCGGTCGCCGGGCGCTGAGCCGCGAGGCGCAGGCCTTGTGTTTCCTCGCGGGCGCCAACTCGATCTTCTACGGTGAGCGGCTGCTCACCACCGCCAACAACGAGGCGGATGCGGACGCGGCCCTACTGGCCGATCTCGGCATCCCCGTCGCCGAGCCGGTCCTGGCGGCTGCCGAATAGGGTCGCCGACGCCACGCCTCCCGGCGTCGAGCCGCTGGTGCCCCGAGGCCCTGCGCTTCGCGCGGGGCGACGGGCCAGGGCCGGCGCGACCGCCTTCAGCCCTCCGGCAGCATGATCCGGAAGCACGCCCCGGTCTCGCAATCGTCCAGGCTGAGCGTGCCGCCGTTGATCGCGATCAGTTCGGCGGCGATCGGGAGCCCCAGTCCCGTGCCCCCTGAGCGCATGGAACCCTGGAACGGCGCGAACAGGTTCTCCCGGGCGCGGGCCGGCAGGCCGGGGCCGTTGTCGATGACCTGGATGGTCACCCGGCCGGGCTCGTCGCGGCTGGCTGCGACCCGAACCGCGGCGTCCGCCACCTGGGCGCCGTCGAGCGCCTGCACGGCGTTGCGGACGAGGTTGGCCAAAGCCCGGCCGAGCTGTTCCGGATCGGCCTGAACCGACAGGTCGCCCGCCGAGACTTGGACGGCGACGGGGTGAGCCGCCAGCGCGGCGAGATCGGGCAGCTCGGCGAAGATCGGCGCCAGCGGCGTCCTGGCGAGGAGCGGCGCCCGCTCGGCGACGCGCCCGTAGGCGAGGGTCGCCTCGCAGAAGCGGATCGCCCGGGCCAGCGTGCCCACCAGGCGGGGCGCCACCCGCTGCACGGTCGGATCGTCGGTCCCCTCCAGGCGGTCGCCCAGGAGCTGCGCGCCGGTGAGCAGGTTGCGCAGCTCATGGCTGATCTTACTGACGGCGAGCCCCAGCTCGGCGAGCCGCCGCTTCTGGCGGAGCTGGTCGGCGAGGCTGCGCTGCATCCGCCCGAGCGCCCGCTCGGCCTGCCCGATCTCGTCGCTGCGGCGGGACGGGGCGATGATCCGGCCGGCATCCTCCGGATCGTCCGAGAAGGCGGTGATGCTGGTGGCGAGCCGGCGTACGGGCCGCACGATCAGCACCTGCAGCACCACGAAGACGAGGCCCGCCGCCGCCGCCGCGATGATCAGCGACGAGACCAGGAGCCGGAGGGCATAATCGATCATCGCGGCCCGGAGCGGCGCCTCGTCGAGCAGGATCTCGACTCGGTCGAAGCCGATACCGCCCTCCCCGACCACGCGGATCGGCTCGCGCACCGGTGCCACCAGAGTGCGCCACGCGCCCCGGATCGCCGACAGGGCGGTGACCTCGCGCAGATCGACGGTGTCGGCGACCTGCTCGGGCATCGGCTCGATGGCGAGCAGCCGCTGGGCGCCGCCGCCGCGGACCGCGATGGCGCGGGCGTTGACGCCCGTCAGCAGGCGGCTCTCCAGAGCCTCCGAGACCGGCTCGCCCGTCCGGCCGTCGAGGACCAGGGCCGCGACCTGCGCGGCCGCCAGCCGGTCCGACATCCACTCGACCCGGTAGTTGGCCACCGCCGGCACGTAGGTCAGCACCTCGGCCACCACCACGAAGGCGACGGTGACGAGGAACAGCCGGCCGGACAGACCGAGGCGCGTCGCGCGCCGCTCGGGCAGGTCGCGGCTCTGGGTAGCCGCCGGCGCGGCGGTCGGATCAACCTGGACAGGCACGCCGGTCACACTCCGCGCGGGCATCGCGGACGAGGATCGGCGGAGTGAGGATTGAGATTGCTCGAGCCGAGGTCGGCCGTCGCGGGAGACATGTTCACAAGCCACAGATTCTCTAGCGGGAATACAGCGTCTGGCCGGTGAGCACTATACGATATTTACCCGGAAGCGGACGGATGTCGCCCACACCGGGGGAAAAGCCTGCCGACTTTGAATTATGGATATCATTTCCGTCGGGCACGCCGGCTCAGCAGAAGGCTACCGAGGGCGAAGACGGCCAGCATCGCCAGACCCGCCACCATCTTCGGGGTCACCAGCGCCCGCAGGGTCAAGGCGTTGTCGCAGCCGCCCGCGCCCGCGGCAAGGCAGGCGGCCTTGGCGGTCTCGTGAGCGGCGACCACGTCTTCGATCCCCGCCCCCGTGGTGGCGTACACGACGGCGCCCGGCAGCAATCCCAGGAAGGTGGCGAGCACGAAGACCCGCGGCTTCACCCCGAAGGCGGCGGGCGCGAGGTTGGTCACCCAGAACGGGAACAGGGGCAGGAGCCGCAGGACCGCGATGTAGCCGAAGGCGTCCCGCCGGAAGCCCTCGGCCAGCCCGGCGAGGCGCGTGCCGCCCATCCGGCGGAGCAGGTCGGCGCCGGGGCCACGGCCGATGGCGAACACAAGGGCCGCTCCCGTGGTGGCGGCGCAGACCGCGGTGAGCGCCCCCGGCACGATCCCGAACAGGAAGCCGCAGATCATCGTCAGGATCAGCGTGGCCGGCACCGACACCACGACGGCTCCGACGTAGAGGCAGTAGGCCGAGACCAGCGCGCGCCAATAGCCGGCCTCCACGAAGCCCCGCAGCCAGTCCCGCGAGGCGAGCAGACGGTCGAGGCTGAGGAGTTGGGCGGCGCCGGAGACGAGGACAGTCGCCGACACCGCGAGCAGCACGACCAGCGGCAGCCAGCGCCGCAGGCGCTTCCAGCGGCCCTCGGCGGCCGGCATGGAGGCCTCGCTCACCCGGGCTTGCGCATCCGCAGGATCTTGAAGAACCCGCCCGGGAAGGTCGGCTTCAGCCCGATTACCTCGACGCCGTTGCGCCGCGCCCAGGCCTCGATGCGGGTCGCCTTGAAGTCCGAGGACCAGCCGATCTTGGTGCAGAGTGGTGCCACGATCTCCTCGACGCGGGCAACCGGGCCGTCGCTCTGGCCGAAATGGTTGGCGAGCACGATGCCGCCGCCCGGGCGGACCACCCGCAGAAACTCGGACATCGCCGCCTCGGGATCCGGCACCAAGGTAATCAGAAACTGCGCCACCACGGCGTCGAAGCTCGCGTCGGCATAGCCCAGGTGGCAGACATCCATCACCTGCAGGCCCTTCACGTGGGACAGGTTCCGGCGGCGGACCTTGGCGCGGGCGCGCTTGAGCATGTCCTCGGAGAGGTCGACGCCGCAGACGAAGCTCGCCTTCGGATAGTAGCCCAGCGCGAGTCCGGTGCCGACGCCGGCCTCCAGGATCCGTGGCCCATGCTCGGCGGCAGCCTCGACAGCCGCGCGGGCGGCGGGCTCGGTGAGCTTGTCGTAGACCACGTCGTAGACGGGGGCCCAGCGCGCGTAGGCCTTGCGCATCAGGGCCGTGCTCGGCCCGGCCGTCTGCGGCTCGCTCAGCATCGTTCGAAGATTCCAGAGGTTGAGATCAGGCGGCCTCGCGGGGCCGGGCCGACAACGCGTCGACGCGCCGGATGGTGCCGCCGCCGAGAACCCGGGCGCGGGGCCCGTCATCGGCGTAGATCGCGCAGGCCTGGCCCGGCGACACGCCGTCCTCGGGCTCGGCGAGCACCACTTCGGCCGCGCCGTCCGGCCCGATCGTCAGCGTCGCCGGGCGCGGCGGCCGCGTGGACCGCACGCGCACCGCCACGGGCAGGTCGCGCACCGACGCCGCGGAGTCCTCGCCGATCCAGTTCAGATCCGAGAGGCGGATGCGGGTGGTGGCGAGCGCCGTGCGCGGGCCCACGACCACGCGGGCCGAATCCGGCTCGAGCCGCACCACGTAGAGGGGTTCCGGCCCGGACAGGCCGAGGCCCTTTCGCTGGCCGACCGTGTAATGGACGATGCCGTCGTGCCGGCCGAGCACGTGGCCCGCGAGATCGACGATCTCGCCCGGGCGGGCAGCGTCGGGGCGCAGGCGCGCGATGACGTCGCTGTAGCGGCCCTGCGGCACGAAGCAGATGTCCTGGCTGTCCGGCTTCTCGGCCAGCGACAAGCCGAGGTCCTTCGCCAGCGCGCGGGTCTCGGCCTTCTCCATCTCGCCCAGCGGGAAGCGCAGGAAGTCCAGCTGCTCGGCGGTGGTGGCGTAGAGGAAGTAGCTCTGGTCCCGGGCGGGGTCGAGGGCGCGATGCAGCGCCCGGCCGCCGCTCGGCAGCGCGCGGCTGGCGACGTAGTGCCCGGTGGCCAGCGCGTCGGCGTTCAGGTCCCGGGCGAGGCCGAGCAGATCGCGGAACTTCACCGTGCGGTTGCACTCGACGCAGGGGATCGGCGTCTCGCCGGCGAGGTAGCTCTCGGCAAATTTCTCGATGACTTCGTCGCGGAACCGATCCTCGTAATCGAGGACGTAGTGCGGGATGCCGAGATGCGCGGCTGCCGCGCGCGCGTCATTGATGTCCTGGCCGGCGCAGCAGGCGCCCCTACGGTGCGTCGCCGCGCCGTGGTCGTAGAGTTGGAGCGTGACGCCGACCACGTCGAAGCCCTGCCGCGTCAGCAGACCCGCCACCACGGAGGAATCGACGCCGCCCGACATGGCGACGACGACGCGCGTCTGGTGGGGGGCTTTGGGAAGATCGAGGGCGTTCATCGCGAGGATCCGCAGCCTCCGGCCCGGAAGCTTCCCGGCTGCACGGTGCGTCTATAGCGAGACTTCGTCCGGCTTTCCAGGGCAGCCGGGCCTGCCGGCATCACCGACCCGGCAGATCCTGCCGGGCGCGCGGCAGCTTCGTCCGCATCGAGGGCCGGCCTCCGCAGAGAAAACGCATATACCGCAGTACTTTGTACGTGAAGCCGGATGGCGCGTGCCTTGCTGCGAGGCAGGCGGAGAGGAGCCCGGCATGGCAAGCGGTGCGGCGGATCGGTTGGATGTCACCGCGGGGATTCCGTCCGCGCGGAGTCCGTCCACGCGATCGAGCTGGGAGGCAGCGGGCGTCGAGGCCCGGTCCGGCACGTCCGCGCAGGACCGCTTCGGCGCGGCCTTGAACGCCGCGCAGGCGCAGGACGACGCGGCGGCGACCCGGGCCCGGGCGGCGAGCCAGCGCGACGCGGCGGCGACGACGCAGGCCCGGCAGGCGCTCCAGCGTGATCAGGCCGACGTGAGCCGCGCGGCGTCGGCGCGCGCGCGGGATTCCTCCGTCCAGGCCGACGCCCGGGCCTCTGACCTTCGGGCCGACGCCGCCAAGCCGGCGACCGGTGCGCCGGTTCGCCCACAGAGCATCGCGCAGGTGGGCGCGCCGTCCGCCCAGGCCGGCGCGCCGGCGGACAAGAAGGACACGACGGCCATACCGCAGCCCGGTCCCACGGAGCGAACCGCCGCGCCGCCCTCCGAGGCGACCGCGCCGGCCCGGGAAGCGGCCGCCGCTCCCGCCGCCGCCGACACCCAAGCCACGGCCCAGACCGACTCGGAGATGTCATCGCAACAGGCCGACGCCAACCAGCCGCAGACGCCTGATCCGGTCCCAACACCGGTGATTGCTGATCCGGCTGCCGCGCTCCTCGCCCTGCTCGCGACCCTGGGCGAAGGCGGCCCGGTCCGCACGGCCGTCGCTGCGACCGATGCCACCGAGACCGGTTCGGAAGACGCCCCCGCGGACGGGTCGGTCAGCCCACCGAAGGCGGGCGGCGCAGGTCCATCCCTCCCGGCCCTATCGGGTCTGCCGACCGGTGGCGCGGCGAGTGGCCTTCCCGCGAACCAGGCGGCTGCGCCTGGAACCGCCGCGACGACCCCCGTGGCTGCGGTTCAGGGCAAGGCCGGCAAGGGCGCCGCGCCCGTCGAGGCCGCTCCGGCCGCGTCGGGCGACGCCGCCGAAACCGCCGCCACCAAGGGCACGGATTTTCTCGCGGCCCTGGCCGAGGCCAGCCAGGATGGCGGTCAGAGCCTCGCGGCGGGTCCGGCCGCCACCCCCCAGGGAGCGCCGCCTGTCCAGGGCTCGCCGCCGCCGACCGGCCCCACGGCGGCGTCCGCCGGGCCTTCGGCCACTGGACAGGCCGCCGCGACGCCGCAGACCGCCGCGCCGGTTCAGACGGAGGCCGCCATCCCCATCGGGCAGGTGCCGATGGCCATCGGCCTGCGCTCCCTCGGCGGCTCGAACGAGTTCCAGATCCGGCTCGACCCGGCCGAGCTCGGGCGGATCGACGTCAAGCTCGCGATCGATAAGGCGCACGGCACGGTCATGACCCACCTCGTGGTCGACCGGCCCGAGACCCTGGCGATGCTCCAGCGCGACGCCGGCCAGTTGCAGCAGGCCCTGTCCCAGGCCGGCCTCGACCCCTCGGGCGGCGGCCTCAACCTGTCGCTGCGCGGCGACGGCAGCGCCCAGGGTGGCGGCGGCAGCCAGCAGGACAACGCGCCCCGCGGCGGCGCGGTCTCATGGAACCGGGATCAGGCCGAGGCGCCGCAGGAGATCATCGCCCCGACCCGGTGGCTGCGCGGCTACGGCGGCGTCGACATCCGGATCTAGGGCATTGGACGCGGGACGCGGCCCCCGGCCCTCCTGCAAGGCAACGACTTTGACGCGCGGACAGCGCGGACCGACCTGGCACGGGAGAGAGCAGCGTGACGACCGGCATATCGAGCACCACAGCCACTACGGCCACGGCGGCATCCTCGGCGGCCAGCAGCGGCAACGCCACCGAGATCGCCAGCAACTTCACGCAGTTTCTGACGCTGCTCACCACGCAGCTCAAGAACCAGAACCCCCTCGACCCGATGGACACCAACCAGTTCACGCAGCAGCTGGTGCAGTTCGCCGGCGTCGAGCAGCAGCTCAAGACCAACGACCGGCTCGACAGCATCCTGAGCGCGTCTCAATCCGCGAGCTCGGCCTCGGCCACCAGCTACATCGGCAAGACCATCACGGCGGACGGCAGCACGTCGCAGTTATCCAACGGCTCGGCCTCGTGGAGTCTGACCCCGGCCCGCGCCGCCTCGAAGGCCGTGATCACGATCCTGGACTCGAAGAACAACGTCGTGGCCACGCAGACCACGTCGCTGGCCGCCGGAAGCCAGACCTACACGTGGAACGGCAAGACCTCGGCCGGCCTCACCTCGGCGGCCGGCAATTATTCCATCAAGGTCTCGGCCACCGACGCCACGGGCGCCAGCGTCGCCGTCGACACGAGCCTGACCGGCACGGTGGACGAGGTCGATCTCAGCGGAACGACGCCGATCCTGATGATCGGCTCGCAGAAAGTGCCCCTGTCCAGCGTGCAGACCATCGGGTTGTCCACAAGTGGCACTTAACGAATCACATCCGAGTGACTCGCTTCAACATCTCTTAAGCGGGCGCAAGTACATTCAACGCTCGACAGGTCAGTCGAGTGTAGAGCGTATCATGACCGAACCGAGCCGCCCGAGAGTGAAGTACGTGATCGGGCCCGACGGCAGCCCCCTGACGATCGCGGACCTCCCGCCGCCGAGCACCCGCCGCTGGGTGATCCGCCGCAAGGCCGAGGTCGTAGCCGCCGTGCGCGGCGGTCTCCTCAGCCTGGAGGAGGCCTGCAAGCGCTACACCCTGACCACCGAGGAATTCCTGAGCTGGCAGTTCTCGATTGACCAGCACGGGCTCGCCGGCCTTCGGACGACGCGGATCCAGCATTACCGGCACTGAGCCACGGCGTTTCCGCCGCGTCCCCCGTTCCGGACCGCCGCGGCAGTGCCTGGACCGACGGAATGGTCTCCCTCACGAAGCCGCGTCCGCACCCCGGGCGCGGCTTTTCGCGTTCCGGGCCGCCGTCGAGGCCCGGCATTAACGCCCCGCTAACCACGTCCTGGGCAAATTCTGCCGGGCGGGCCGCAGGGGCCCGCCCCGCGTTTCGAGTGCAGCGAACCCTCCCGTGAAGCCGGTCCTCGATCTCGTCACGAAGCTCGGACCGGCCCGGATCGCCGCCATGGCGGCCGTGACCCTGACGCTGATCGGCTTCTTCGCCTTCATCATCCTTCGGGTCTCGCGCCCCGACCTGGGCGTGCTGTTCTCCGACCTGTCGATGCAGGATTCGGCCGCCGTCGTCCGCGAACTCGACAGCCGCGGCATCCGCTACGAGACCAAGGGCGACGCCGGTCAGACCATCATGGCGCCGCGTGCCGACCTCGCGAAGCTGCGCATGGACCTCGCCGGCAAGGGCCTGCCGGTGCAGGGTGGCGTCGGGTACGAGATCTTCGACAAGGGCGACGCGTTCTCGTCCACAAACTTCGTGCAGAACGTGAACCACCTGCGCGCCCTCGAGGGCGAGCTCGCCCGCTCGATCCGGGCGATCGGCCGGGTCCAGGCCGCCCGCGTCCATCTCGTGCTGCCGGAGCGCCGCCTGTTCGAGCGCGACCGGGAGACCCCGAGCGCCGCCATTGTGCTGAAGCTCATGGGAGACCTCGATGCCGGGCAGGTCCGGGCGATCCGCCACCTCGCGGCCTCCGCGGTGGAGGGCCTGAAGCCCGACCGCGTCTCCATCGTGGACGAGCGCGGCCGGCTGCTCGCCGACGGCGCGAAGGGTGCCGAGGCCGACGCCGCCAGCGGGTTCGAGGACCGGCAGGTCGGCCTGGAGCGGCGCCTGCGCGGCCAGATCGAGGACGTGGTCGCCGGCATCGTCGGCCCGGGCCGGGCCCGCGTCCAGGTCAATGCCGAACTCGACCTTAACCGGATCGAGAGCCGCTCCGAGACCTTCGATCCCGAGAGCCGGGTGGTCCGCTCCGCCCAGACCCGCACCGAGTCGGCGCTGACCGCCAACGCCGACGGGCAGGTCAGCGTCGGCAACGAGCTGCCGGGCGCGAACGGTGGCGACAAGGCGCCGGCGCCGAAGGACGCGACCAACAAGAACGAGGAGACCACGAACTACGAGATCTCCCGCGTCACCAAGACGGAGATCGCCGAGGGCGGCCGGATCAAGCGCCTGTCGGTGGCGGTGGTGGTCGACGGCGTCTACGCCACCGCGCCCGACGGGAAGCAGACCTACAGCCCGCGCGCGCCCGCCGAGATCGAGCGGATCACCGCGCTCGTGCGCAGCGCCGTCGGCTTCGACAAGGCGCGCGGCGACCAGATCGAAGTGGTCAACCTGCGCTTCGCCGAGGCCCCGAGCGTGCCGCAATTCACCGAGCCGACGCTGATGCAGTCGCTGCTCGCGCCCACCAAGGAGGACGTGTTGCGCATGGCCGAGCTCGCCGTGCTCGCGCTCCTCACATTGATCGTCCTGCTGACGGTGGTGCGGCCGCTGGTGCGGCAGGTGCTGGCGCCGGTGCCGGCGCCGCCATCGCTCGCCGGCCCCGGGATCAGCCTGCCCGGCGACGCGGCCGTGACCGTGAGCCCCGGCGGGACCGTCACGGTCATCGACCGCGACAACCCGACCGCCCGGCTGATGGAGTTCGCCAAGATCAACGGCCAGGTCCAGGCCGAGACGGTCCAGCGCGTCGTCGACATGGTCCGGGCGAGCCCGTCCGAGACCGTCGAGGTGCTGCGCACCTGGATCCAGGAAGAGTGACGCGTAGGGATTCGAGGGCAGCACGATGGCGGCGGGAGCACTAGGTCTGGCGAACACCCTGACGGCCGTGGGCGGCGATTCGTTCGCGTCGATGCCCGGCCCGCAGCGCGCCGCCGCGCTCCTCCTGATGCTCGGTGAGGAGGAAGGCGCGCCGATCTGGCAGATGCTGGAAGAGGAGGAGATCAAGAAGGTCAGCCACGCCATGGTCCAGCTCGGGACGCTGGAGGCGGCGACGGTCGAGAAGCTGATCATCGAGTTCGTGACGAAGCTCGGCAACAGCGGCGGCATCTCGTCGAACTTCGAGCGGACCGAGGCGCTGCTCCTGAAGATCTTCCCGAGCGATCAGGTCTCGCTGATCATGGCGGAGATCAAGGGCGCCTCCGGCAAGCGCGTCTGGGCCTCGATCGCCCAGGTGGACCCGGAGATCCTCGCCTCGTTCCTGCGCAACGAGTACCCGCAGACCGTCGCGGTCGTGCTCTCGCGGGTGCGGGCCGACTACGCCGCCAAGGTGCTCACCATCCTGCCCGAGGATTTCGCCATCGATTGCCTCAACCGGATGCTGCGCATGGAGACGGTGCAGAAGGAGGCCCTGCGCCACATCGAGGAGACGCTGCGGGTCGAGTTCGTCTCGACCATCGCGCAGACCCAGCGCCGCGACGCGCACGAGATGATGGCCGACGTGTTCAATGCCTTCGACCGGCAGACGGAGGGCCGCTTCCTCGCTGCCCTCGACCAGGCGAACCGCGGCTCGGCCAAGCGCATCCGCGAGCTGATGTTCACCTTCGAGGATCTGCTGAAGCTCGATCCGGGCAGCGTCCAGACCCTGATGCGCCAGGTCGACAACGAGACCCTGTGCCGCGCGCTCAAGGGCGGCAACGAGACGACCCGGGGCTTCTTCATGAAGCAGATGTCGGCCCGCGCCGCCAAGAACCTCACCGACGAGATGGCCTCCCTCGGCCCGGTCCGCCTCAAGGAGGTGGATGAGGCGCAGGCCAGGATGACCGAGATCGCCAAGGACCTCGCCGAGAAGGGCGAGATCATGATCGCCAAGAATAGCGCCGAGGAGGAGCTGGTCTATTGAGCCCCCAGACCGCCCGGAGCGCGAAGCCGTTCCTGTTCGAGACCGACTTCCGCAGCGGCCGCCCGAGCGCCGAGGCGCAGCGCGTCGCCGAGGCCTCCGCCCGCGCCGAGGCGGAGGCGCATGCCCGCGGCCTTCAGGAGGGCCGTGCCCAGGCCGAGGCGCAGGCGCAGGGTCGGCTCGCCGACGCGATGACCCGGCTGGCGCTGGCCGCCGCGGGCCTCCTCGCCCAGGCCGATGCCCGGGACGCCGAGCGCGAGGCGCAGGCCGTCGAGGTCGCCATGCTGATCGCCCGCAAGGTCGCGGGCGACGCCCTCGACGCCGCCCCGCTGGCCGGCATCGGCGAGGCCGCGCGGACGGCGCTCCAGCACCTGCGCGGCGTGCCCCACCTCGTGGTGCGCGTGCATGACGGCCTCGTGGAGGAGGCCGAGACCCTGGTGAAGCGCCTCGCCCGCGAGCGCGGCTACGAGGGTCGCCTCGTGGTCCTGGGCGACCCCGACATGGCGGCGGGCGATGCCCGCATCGAGTGGGCGGATGGCGGCATCGTGCGCGAGCGCGCCCGCATCGAGGCGTCCGTCCTCGACGCCCTCGGCCTGGCCCCGAGCCCCTGAAGGAACCCGGATGTCCGACGATTTCAGCCTGCCCCAGCTCGGCGACCACGACCCGGACTACGTGGGCGACTCGATCCGCGACGCGCCCACGACCCCGAAGACCGCCTCCGACCTGGAGCAGCTCTTCGACGTGCCCGTGATGGTCTCGGCGGTGCTGGGCTCTGCCCGGATGCCGATCGGCGACCTGCTCCGGCTGGCGCCGGGGGCCGTGCTCGAACTCGACCGCAAGGTCGGCGAGGCGATCGACGTGTTCGTCAACAACCGGCTGGTGGCCCGCGGCGAGGTCGTCCTCGTCGAGGACCGGCTCGGGGTGACGATGACCGAGATCGTCAAGGGTGAATGAGATGTCGGCAGCGGCGCCGGTGACGGCCGACCGCGCCTCGCGCTTTGAGAGGGACGAACCATGCGGCTCCTGATGATCGGGCGGCTCAACGGCGAGCTGATCACCGCCTCGAAGATCGCCATGCAGCGCGGCGCGACCGTGACGCAGGCCGATGCCGTGCCGCAGGGCCTCAACGTCCTGCGCGCCCGCGGCGCCGACCTGATCATGATCGACGTCTCGCTGCCGATCCGGGACCTCGTCTCCGCCCTGGAGGCGGAGCGGATCCGTACGCCGGTGGTCGCCTGCGGGGTCTCCGCGGACGCGCAGGCCGCCGTGGCGGCGATCCGGGCCGGCGCCAAGGAGTACATCCCGCTCCCGCCCGACCCCGAGATGATCGCCGCGGTGCTGGAGGCGGTCACCACCGACCGCGCCGCCTTCGTGTGGCGTGATCCGTCCATGGAGCGGGTGGTCAAGCTGGCCGAGCAGGTCGCGCGCTCGGAGGCCTCGGTGCTGATCACCGGCGAGAGCGGCACCGGCAAGGAGGTCCTGGCCCGACACGTCCACCAGAAGTCCAATCGGGCTTCCAAGCCCTTCGTGTCGGTCAACTGCGCTGCAATCCCCGAGGCGCTTCTCGAATCCGAGCTGTTCGGCCACGAGAAGGGCGCCTTCACCGGCGCCGTCGCCCGGCGGATCGGCCGCTTCGAGGAGGCCAATGGCGGCACCCTGCTCCTCGACGAGATCTCCGAGATGGATGTGCGCCTGCAGTCGAAGCTGCTGCGCGCCCTGCAGGAGCGGGTGATCGATCGTGTCGGCGGAACCGCCCCGGTGCGGGTCGACATCCGCGTGCTCGCCACCTCGAACCGCAACCTCGTGGAGGAGGTCCGCAAGGGCACGTTCCGCGAGGACCTGTTCTACCGGCTCAACGTCGTTTCGCTGAAGCTGCCGCCCCTGCGCGAACGGCCGGCCGACATCCTCGAGCTCGCCGACCATTTCGCCCGGAAATACGCCGCGGTGAACGGGGTTCCGCCCCGCCCGCTCTCCGCCGAGGCCCGGTCGGTGGTTGTGAAGAACCCCTGGCGCGGCAACGTGCGGGAGCTGGAGAACACCCTGCACCGGGCGGTGCTGCTGGCCTCGGGCGAGGCGATCGGCCCGGAGGCGATCCTCTCGCCGGAGGGCGAGGCCTTCGCCGCCGAGGGGCCGGCGGCCCGCGCCGCCCAGGCCGCGGAGGCGGCGACGCGGGGGCTGGTGGGGCGGACGGTGGCGCAGGTCGAGTGCGACCTGATCCTCGACACCCTCGACCATTGCCTCGGCAACCGCACCCACGCGGCCAAGATCCTCGGCATCTCGATCCGGACCCTGCGCAACAAGCTCAACGAGTACGTCTCGGCGGGCCTGGAAGTCGCCGAGCCCGGCAGCGTGCGGGCGAGCGCGGCCTTCGGGTAGGCAGACGGCGCGCCGATCCGGCGTGCCAGTCCGAGCCGCGCGGGCCGGGTCGGACCTAGCGCCGCCGGCCCTGCGCGGCCTTGTCGTCCGCGTTCTGAACCGCGAAAGCCTGTTCGAGCTTGCGGAGCGACTGGTAGCGGGCGACGTCCCCCTCGATGTCGCGGATCGTTTCCTCGACGAGATGTCGCTGGAGGGCCACGCGCGGATCGCCGGGGGACAGCGCCTCGCGCTCCTGCAGGCGGAGCACGGCCTGCCGCACGACGGAGTAGACCGCCTCGCGCTCCTCCCGGGTCATCGAGGGCTGGATCGCCTTCGCGACGAGATCGGAGAAATCCGACATGGACGGTTAGACTTCGCTCTTCCACCGGGCCGCCCGGACCGCCGGGCCGCCTCCCTCTACAGACGAGGCCGCGCGGGATCCAGATCCCGCGCGCGGCAGCGGCCTACATCCGCTGGTCGCGGATGCCCGCGATCAGGAGGGAGGACGAGCTCCAGATCACCAGGAAGCAGAAGAACGACACGATCAGGGTGTGCCACCGCTCGGGATAGAGGCTGTCGGTGGGCAGGACCGGTGGCACGAAGGTCGCCAGGAAGATGTGCTGCTTCGTCGCCGAGACCCGGGCCCGGTCGAGCAGCATGCGGGCCGATTCCTCCAGCTTCTCGGCGATGGTCCGCTCGACCATCAGCCCCTCGTACTGGACCAGTGCCTCGGTCAGGTTCTGGCCGCCCGCCGTGCTGGCATTGGTCAATTCGGCCTGCAGTGTCTTCATCTGCTGCTCGATGGCCGCGACGTTGGAGACCAGGACCTGGATCGAGCGGGACCGCTCGTCGAGGTTCGATCCCCGCAGGACCTGCAGCTCGTTCTCGGCCTTCAGCTTGTCCTTCCGCAGGAGCATCATGGTGGTCATCGTCCCCTCGGCCGTCTTGACCGGGTCGATCACGCCCCATTGATTGCGGAAGTTCTGCAGCGCGAGATGGGCCTGGCGGAGCCGATCCTGGGCGGTCTTGGCGTCGGATTCCGCCTGAGTCACCATGTCGGCCTGCGCGCGCTTCGAGATGTCGTTGATCAGCGCCTCGGCGCGCTTCACGACCTCGCGGGCGATGGTCAGGGCGTCCTCGGGCGTGAAGGCCCGGACCGACAGGCGGATCACGCCCGAGATCGAGTCGATATGCGCGTCGACGTGCTTGCGCCAGTATTTGGTGAGATCCTCGATCGGGTCGTTCGCGCTGAAGCGTGCCCAGAAATCCCCTTCGCGGCGCGAGAACATCTTCGAGATGCCGATGCTCTTCTCCAGAGCCTCGACCATGGTCTGGCTGGTGATGTAGTCGCGGACGATGAAGCTGTCCTGGCTGTTGTGCTTCTGGATCAGGTTCGTGAACTGACCCAGCGCGATGTTCTCCATCGGCTCGACGTTGCCGCGCACGGCGAACTGGGCCTCGGCGATGTACTGGTTGGACGCGAAGGCGAACAGGTACAAACCGACCACGAGGGTCGGAAGCAGCACGAACAGGCTGACGCGGCGGATCAGCCGGGACGCGTAGCTCGATGTATCCTCCCGGCGCGGGCGCAGGCCCGGCAGCCGCGTCCAGTCCAGGCGAGACCGGACCGAGGCGACCAGCGCCCGGGCCGTACGCTTCTCCGGCACGGGCCGGATCGTCTCCGCGCTGCGCCGGAGTTCGGGCAGCGGCGAGGCGGTGAACGTCACGAGTTCGGCTTCGCGCGTGTCGTCCTTGACGTCGTCGAAGTTCATCCGCTCATTGTTCCTGGATCTGCGCCGGTCCCGCTGCTGCGGCGCCGGCCGAAGACGGCCCGTGCGCGTTACCGGCTTCCTGTTCTTTTAGGCCCTTTTTATGGCGTTCGCCCTGGCCGCCGTACCGCGGCGACGGGCGACGTAGCCCGGCCCGTCTATCGCGGCCTACAGTCTCTGGATGATGACAGACCCACGTCCCGCGGGCGCCGCCGCGCCTCGCCCATCCCTCCGCGCATCCGGCCGCTCTGCGAAGACGAAACTCACCGACGTCGTGGTCGTGTGCCGCAAATGCGCCAAGCGGCAGGGCCTGCGGGTGCGGACCGTTCGCGAGCGCCTGAAGAAGGCCAGCAAGCACGCCGGAAAGTGCGCCGCGGATGCGAAGTCCGGACCCAGGAGGAAGCTCTGCATCGTCGAAGCGGGCTGCCTCGGCCCCTGCCCCAAGCGGGCGCTGGCGGTCGCCACCGGCGCGAGCCTCGCGGCCGGCCGAGTCATGCTGCTCGATCCCGATTCCAGCCCGCAGGAGGCTCTGGCGGCGATCCTCGGCCCCGCCTTGCCGCCCGCGCCGGCCCCCGATCCTGCGCGCCGGTCCGTCCCCGAATTCGGCCCCATTACCGCTCTAGCGGCGGTATCTTCTGACGAATCGCCTCCGATCCGTTGACCGGCCCGAACCTGGAGCGCCCGCGCTTGCCCACCTCCCGACGCGCAACCGGCACGCCCCGGCCGTGAGCGGAGACCGCGCATCCTGGACGCGCCGGGTCGCCCGGGCCGCGCTGCGCCGCCTGCCGCTGCTCGGCACCCTGGTCGGGCTCGGCCTCGCGGTCTGGCTCGTGGCGACCAACGATCTCGGGTCCGTGGCCGCGGCGTTCGGACGGATCGGCATGGCGGGCTTCGTCGGCGTCACCCTCGTGCGGGCGCTCGTGGTGATCCTGTGCGGCATCGCGTGGGCGCGCATCCTCGACGGGCTCTCGCCCGCACCCGCAGCGGCCTGCCTGATCCTGCGCTTCGTGCGCGAGGGCATCAACGTCCTGCTGCCCGTCGCGTCGGTCGGCGGCGACGTCCTCGGCGCGCGGCTCCTCACCTTCTGGGGTGTCGCCGGGTCGCTGGCGGCCGCCTCGGTGCTCGCCGACCTGCTGTTCCAGGTTGGAACGCTCGCCCTGTTCGCCGGGCTCGGGGCGGCGCTGCTCAGCCGCGTCGAGGGGGCGGCGGCGGCCGAACTCGCGGATTGGACGCTGCGGGCGCTCGCCGCGGCGGGTTTCGCGGTCGCGGCCTTCTTCGCGCTCCAGCGCACCGGGATCGTGCGGATGATCGAGGACCGCGTCAGCGCCCTCGGCCGGCGCTTCGTACGCGAGACCGAGGCGCGCCCGGAGCCACTCCGGCGCATCCAGGGCGCCCTGGACGCGGTCTGGGCGCCGGGGCGGCGCGGGCATCTCGCCCAGTCCTTCGCCCTGCACGCGCTCGCTTGGCTCCTCGGCACGGCCGAGGTCTTCGTCGTCCTCACCTGCATCGGGATCGACACCGTCAGCCTGTCGGACATCCTCGTGATCGAGGCGCTCAGCCAAGCGATCAAGGCCGCCGCCTTCCTGGTCCCGAGCGGGCTCGGCGTGCAGGAGGGCGGCCTCGTGCTGGTCTGCGGCCTGTTCGGCATCGACGCCGGCACGGCAATCGCCCTGTCGCTCGCCCGCCGCGTGCCCGACGTGGTGCTGGGCCTCCCGGCGCTCCTCGTCTGGCAGAACCTGGAGGCGCGGCGCGCCGGCGTGCGCGCGGCGACCCCGACCTGCGACCGTCCGTGACGCCGATGCCCGCCGTGCCGACCCGTCCGAAGTGCCTCGCGCGGCGCCGGTCCCGATTCCTCGGACTGGCGGGGCTGGCCGCGCTGGCCGGCGCGGCGCTCACAACCGGGCCGGCGCTTGCGCAGAGCGTCACCCTCGACCTGGGTGCCGGTGGCACCACCGAGCGCGCACTCCAGCTCGTCGCGCTGATCACCGTGCTGGCGGTCGCGCCCTCGGTTCTCGTGATGACCACGGCCTTCACACGGATCGTGGTCGTGCTCTCGATCCTGCGCTCGGCGCTGGGCACCCAGACGGCGCCGCCGACCGCCGTGATCGTCAGCCTGGCGCTGTTCCTGACCGCCTTCGTGATGGCGCCGACCGGCCGGGCCGCCTACAGCGCCGGCATCGAACCCCTGGTTGCGGGACGGATCACCCAGACGCAGGCTTTCGAGCGCGCGTCGGCGCCGCTCAAGACGTTCATGCTGCGCAACGTGCGCGAAAAGGACCTCAAGCTGTTCCTCGATCTCGCGAAGGTGCCGGTACCGAAGGGACCAGACGATATCGGGCTCGAAATCGTGACCCCGGCCTTCATGATCTCGGAGTTACGCCGCGCCTTCGAGATCGGCTTCCTGCTGTTCATCCCGTTCCTGATCATCGACTTGGTGGTCGCCTCGGTTCTGATGGCCATCGGCATGATGATGGTGCCGCCGGCCTCAGTCTCGCTGCCGTTCAAGCTGATCTTCTTCGTGCTGGTCGACGGGTGGACCTTGGTGGCGGGATCTCTTGTTCAGAGTTACGGCGGATAACGAATTTGCGATGACATAGCGGAGTCTTCAGGTCGTCTTTAATGGACCTTTAGCACTCTCGTGCGAGCATGCCGCATGCTTTTGCTACGTCGATATACGCGCGATCGGAAGGGTGCCGCAGCGGTCGAGTTCGCCCTCGTCGCGGCGATGCTGATCATGACGATCCTGTTCGTCATGACGGTGGCCTTGATCCTGTTCATCAACCAGTCCCTCGACTACGCGGCGACCCGCGCGTCGCGGCAGATCATGACCGGCGCGGCACAAGCCAGCACCATGGACCAGGCCGGCTTCCGGACCGTGCTGTGCGGCTACCTGCCGTCGATGGTGAAGTGCAGCAACGTGGTGATCAACCTCTACGTCGTGCCGACCGGAACCTCGCCGAGCGGCTATTACAGCTACGTCAAGTCGGACATGAGTGGCCTGCAGATGCCGCCCCTGACGCCGGGCTCCGGCCAGTACACGCTGGGTTCACGCGGCGCCTATCAGTTCCTGCTGGTTGTCTACCCGATCACGTTCCTGCCGGCGGCCTTCGCGTCGATCCTCGGCGGCGCGACCTACAACGGCTCCCCGGCCTTCCTGACGGTCTCCACGGCGGCCTTCCGCAACGAGCTGTTCTGATGGTTGGCGCGATCCCCTCGCCGGCGCGCCGCTTCGGCGCGGACACGCGGGCGGTGTCGGCGGTCGAGTTTGCGCTGATCTTCCCGGTGCTGCTGATCCTCATGATCGCCGGGACGCAGCTCGTCACCTACATCAACGCGACGCGCAAAGTGGAGCTGATCGCTCAGTCGATCAGCCAGATGCTGTCGCAGGCGCAGCCGCCGCAGAACGGCACGGTCGCCACCGTCAACGCCGCGGACCTGCATTTCAGCTTCGATTCGTCCCTCGTCCTGTTCCCGTACCTCATGAAGGACGCGTCCCGGCAGGGCCTGCAATGGTGGCAGGACATCACCATCACCTTCGCGTCGGTCACCTTCCAACCGACCGCCTCAAACTGCCCGAGTACGAGCGACCAGAGCAACTGCTTTGCGGCGAACGTCGTCTGGACCAGCACGGGGACCAGCGGCGGCAACTACCGTCCCTGCACGCCCACCCAGCTTCCGGCCGACAACGCGGCACCGCCGAGCCGCACGACGCTGCCCCGTTCGGTCTTCGGACCGGGCTCCCTCCTTGCGGTCGACGTTGTCTTCAACTTCAAGCCGAGCTTCGGCGCGCGGTTCATCCCGGCCGTGCGGATCGCCCGCTCGATGTACGTGCAGCCGCGCTACGCCACGCTCGTCAACTTCGACCCGACGGGCAACGATGGAATCGCCACGAAATGTCCCGGCTACTGAACCCGGTCCGCCGCCTCCGTGACCGGGCGGCGTCCCTGCTCCGGGCGCGATCCGGCAACGTGACGATTCTGTTCGCGTTCAGCCTGCTGCCGATGGTCGGCCTGATCGGCTACGGCGTCGATTACGGCGTGGCGATCACCGACAAGGCGAAGCTCGATGCCGCCGCGGACGCGGCCGCCATCGCGGGAGTCGTTTCGGCCAAGGCCTATTTCGCGACAAACCCGATCCAGAGCAACCTCACCGCCAACGCCTTCGCGGCAGGCACCGCCCAGGCGACCAACGCGTTCACGGTCAATGCCGGCTCGGTGCCGTTTGCCCAGGTGCAGTTGCAGACACCGCAGCTCAGCCGCACCGGCCAGACGATCAAGTCGACGGTCAGCTACACGGCCACGATCAAGAACAATTTCGGCCAGCTTTTCCGGACGCCGACTACGACCATCGGCAACACGGTCACGGCCTCGGCTGACCTGCCCAGCTACCTCGACTTCTACCTCCTGCTCGACGTGTCCGGCTCCATGGGCCTGCCGGCCACGAGCACCGGCATGACGCAACTCGCCGCCAGCAACAGGGACATGTGGTCGGACTACAAGCAGGGCTGCCAGTTCGCCTGCCACTTCCCGGGCTATACCGGCTGGAATCTCGCGGCCGGCAAGATCCAGCTGCGGTCGGACGCACTGAACAACGCGGTCTGCTCCCTCATCACCCGGGCTTCCAACCCGTCGATGGCGAACCAGTATCGGGTCGGCCTCTACCCGTTCATCAACCAGATGGGCACGCTCGCCGACATCAACAGCTCGATCGCGACGCTGAACAGCAAAGCTCAATGCGGACAAACCTGGCCGCTCGCCCTGACGAACCTCCTCGATACCGGGACCACCCAGCTTTACAGCCTCAGTGATCCGAGCACGGGCACGGGTGCCGGGGGGACGCATTTCGAGGTCGTCCTGCCGCAGATGAAGACCACCATCACGGCAGCGGGCGGCTTCGGCGACGGCTCCAGTGCGCTCGTGCGGCGGCCCTTCGTTTTCCTGGTCACCGACGGCATGCAGAACGGCCAGCACTTCGCCATCAACCAGAACGGAAAATACTACTATCCCGGCAACCCCTCGACCTTCCCGGGCTACGCGGCCGGCAACTGGGACGGCTCACAGCCGTCCCAGATCGATCCGTCGCTCTGCTCGGCGCTGAAGACTGCGGGCGCGACGATCTCGGTCCTCTACATCCCCTACAACATCATCAGCTTCACGGATTACGGCGGCGGCATCGCCTGGGAGAACAACCGCGTGAACGGCTTCAGCCCGACCCTCGCGACCCCGCTCCAAAGCTGCGCGTCGCCGGGCTTCTTCTACACGGCCAACAGCCCGAGCGACATCACGGCGGCGCTCAACGCGATGTTCGATCAGGCCCTACAGGTGGCGCACCTGACGCGTTAGGACGGGTCCGCGTCAGGATTCGACGATCCGGATCGACGCGAAGCCTTCCGCGGAGGTCGGCAGCTCGAACAGGCGGTCCACCGATCGGATGCTCGCCTCCGGGACGCGCCCGTCGAGGGGGCGCTGCTGGTTCCGCTCCAGGGCGACGGGCAACAGCGTTCGGATCCAGACGGCGTCCGCGGGCGCGCCGAACCCGCGCGCGATGGCGATGACGGATGCCCGATGCCGCGCGCTCGTCGGCACGGCATCGACGTAGACCGTCGCGGTGTCCCGCTCCTGCCGGGCGATCCGGGTGGACTTGCCCGCCCCCTGAAGGCCGCAGACGACGACCACCCCTCGGACCGATCCGGTGGCCACAGCCGTGCGCAGGGCCGCGCGCAGGGCCTCTCGGGCCAGCCGCCACGCCTCGGCGCTCCGTTCCGGCGTCCAGACACGGACGCCCTCGATCTCCAGGAAGGCGTCCGGATCGATGAAGACGGGGCTCACCCCGGCGGCGCCGCGGTGGCGGCGGCGCTGCTCTGCTGCTCGGCGGGTGCTCCTTCACCGACGGCCTCCGGCCGGCCCCGGTCAGGGGTCGCAGCCTCCGGGTAGCGCTTGCGATACTCGGCCAGGAAGGCCGAGAGGGTTTCGGCCTTCGTGGCGCGGGCCGCGATGGCGCGGAAGCCGGGCGCCCGGGTCGGGTTCGCGCCCGTCAGAAGCGCGAAGGTGCGTGCGTCCGGGCTCGCCGCCATCGCCTCCGAGAACTTCGCCTTCAGCCGTTCCAGCCCGATCGACTCGCCGGCGAGGTCGTAGGCGATCGCGGCGCGCACGGCGTCGGTCCGGGACTGGTCATCGAGAGCCTGGCCCGACTGCCACATCTCGCCGAGCAGCGCCTCGTGCGCCTCCCCGGCCTCGCGCCACCGGCGGGCGCCCCAGTAGATGTCGGCCCGCAGGCGCTCGATGTCGGGACCGCTCTCGCCCTCCAGCGTCTCCAGGGCGAGGTCGGTGCGGGTGAGATCCGACAGGGCGCGGGCCCGGATCAGGCCGCGGGCACGCTTCAGCTCGCCGGGAAGCTCGGGCAGGTCGGTGGCGTCGAGCGCCTGCAGCGCCCGCATCGGCTTGTCGTCCATGAGCCGCACCGTGGCGAGGCGGGCGGCCACCGCCGCGCGCGCCGGCCCGGTGAGCCGGTTGTCGATCTGATACTGGAGCAGGTCGGCGGCGGAATCGAGCAGGTCCAGACCGACCAGACGGTCGGCGAGCCGGCGCACGACCTCGTCGCCACGTCGGCCAATCGGGCTCAGCTCACGAAAGTCGAAGAACAGCGCGACGGCCTGGACCCCCGGGAGGCTGTCGCCCTTCTCGGTGAGGTAGAGGCTCTCGAACGCGGCCTGAGCCTCGCGCGACAGCGCCTCCGAGGTGGAGGCGTTCGGCGCGAAGGCATTGGCCCGGCGCACCGCCGTGAAGGCGTCGCGCCAGCGGCCAGCGCTGAGGTAGAGGCGCGCGAGGCCGGCGGTGATGGCATCCTCGACCGGGCCGCCGTGCCAGGTCAGAGCGAGCCGCTCCAGGCGCTCGATGGCGGCATCGAGGGTGAGCTTGCCGGCGGCCCGGGCGAGGAGCGCCCCGCGCAGGCTCGCCTCCACCGAGACCGGGCGCACGGCCGTCTGGTCCAGGCGGGCGTAGGCGTCCAGGGCCGCCTCGGTCTGCCCGGTCGCCTCGGCGACGCGGGCTCGGACCAGGGCGAGCCGGTCCCGGATCCAGAGGTGCAGGTCACGCTCCGCCTCAGCCCGGGCGGCCGCAGTCTCGACGTCGCCCGTCTCGATGGCCGATTCGGCCGCGGCGGCCCGGATGGTCTGCGCGAGATCCGCCGGATAGCTCTTGGCCAGCGGCAGGACCTTGAGGAATCCTGTCTCGGCCGCCTTCCAGTCGCCGAGTCCGGCCGAGGTCATGGCGCGCCAAAGGGCGGCCTCGGCATCGTCGGCGAGGGTGGGCACCGCCAGGACCTTCAAGGCCTCCGCGTGCCGCCCGAGGCGCACGAGTGCCAGACCGCGCAGCAGCGCGATGTCGCGCTGCGCGGCCAGCAGCGGGTCGTCGGCGGCCGCAGCCTCGAGCGCCGCCAACCCCTCCGAATCGAGTCCGTTGGCGAACTCGGCGCGGGCGAGGGCGAGACGCGCCGGGCCGCGCTCGGACGGCGTCGCGGCGGCCGCCGCGGCGGCCAGCCCGCGCAGGGTTTCGCGCACGTTGCCGATACGCGCCCGCTCCCAGGCCTCGGGCGCGACCGCGAGGGTCCCGGTCTCGGCGAGGATGGGATCGGGCCTCCGTAAAGTCGCGGACGCGGCGAGGCCTCCTGCCCGGCCGATCGTGACGACGTCGAGGTCGGGCCGGACCTCAAGGTCGTCGGCGCTGGCCTGCACCGCGAGGCCGTGCCGGCTCGGCAGGATCTCGAAATCCACGAAGCGTCGGCTCTTCGGATTCCCCACGGGTCGCTGCGCCGCCGAGGTGACCACCGCGATGCGCTCGCCGTCGAGGTCGAGCCACGTCGCCGAGCCGGGTCGCGGCAAGGCCAGCGAGACGGCGATCCGGCCCAAGGGGTCGGGCTTGCGCACGGGATCGATGGTGTCGCTTGGGCTGAGGGCCTCGCCCGCCGAGAGCTCCCAGGCCGGCCCATTCCCGGTGGCGACGGCGTTCAGATCGACGAGGCGGCCAAGCGGCACCGGGAAGCGCAGGATCGTGAGCGGGCCCCTCCGCTCGGGCGCGCCCGCCGGGGCCAGACCCTGGCTTGTCGCCGGCACGGCGACCGGCTCGGCGGTCTCAAAGGCTAGCGTGGCGATGCCGCCGCGCTCGAAAAGGACGGCGGGCGGCAGGGTGTGAAATGGGAAGACAAGGCCCGAGCCCGCCTTGCGGGTCGGCGCAGCCTCGGGCGGCCGCTCCGGGACGGCTGCTGCCGCGGCGCGCACAGGCGGCACGGGCGGGGGCGCAGGCCGGGGCGCCGCAGCGGCCGGCTCCGCCGAGGGTCCGGGCACCTCGACGACGGTCTTGGCGGTCTCGGGGGCCTTGCGCCGCACCGCGTCGAGGAAGAAGGCCCCGTCCTCACGCTCGGTCCCGATCGTGTACCCGTCCTCGGGGGTGACGAGGAGGCTGGCCGAGGTCGAATCGGCGTCGGTCGCGATTTTGGCGATGCCGGGGCGCGGGCGCCCGCGGGTTTCGCCCGGGTCGATCGTCCAGGACCCGACCACGCGCAGGCGCGTCGCCGTCCCCTCGGCGGTCACCGTGGTGACCGCCTCGTTCGGCAGGCGCAGCGACAGACGCGTCAGCGTCGGAAGCCGCGCGATCTCCAGGGCAAGGGGCTTGCGCACCGGCTCGGGGATGCGCGCCTTGAGCGCTTCCTCGGCGGCGTGGGCCCGTCGGGCGAGTTCCGCCACCACCTCGGGCGGCAGCGGCGGCGGCAGGCCGGACCACCCCTCCGGCAACAGGTCGACGAAGACGCGCTCGCCCGCCGTCTGCAGGTTGATCCGGTAGGGTCTCTGCAGGGCGACCCGCAGGCCGGTCCCGTCCGGATCGCGCCGGACGCTCGACACGTAGACGGGCATCTCCTCGGCGAGGCGCTCGGGGCCGGCCGCGATGCGCTCGCCGTAGCCGAGCAGCAGCATGCCGCCTGCGAGCTTGGCCTTCACCGAGACGGGCTTGTCGAAGGTGAGGACGATCCGGCCGTAGCCGCCCGGGCCGGTCCCCGATTCGCTGCCCTTTGCGCCAGTCAGTTTGGCCGCAAGGGCTGGATCGATCGCCGCCAGATAGGCAACCGGCAGGGCCAGCACGGGCAGAGACGCGCGCAGCATCCACGCGCCGAACCCTCGACCGATCCGGGGTCGCCCGCCCACCGCTGCCATCGCCTCGCCGACCCATCCCGGCGCGCGCGGCACCGGCGGGGCCGCGGCGCACGGCGCCACATCTCGGCGGGATCCTGAGGCAGGGCAGCTAACGCTGCCTTAACCGTACCCCGAAAATCGACCGGGTTCCGGCGGAACGAACCTGCCCTCAGCCGCTCAGGGCGACAGCACGGTCCAGCGCCTGCGGGAAGCCCTCCAGCGGTACCGCGATGGTGGCGGGATCGCTGCCGCTGGCCTTCTGACCGGTCACGAACAGCTTCTTGGCGGTCCGCATTCCGTCGAGCGCCAGCGTCGGGAAGCTGATCGGCACGAAGCAGCCGTCGACGCCGCACGACGTGTAGGGCGCGCCCTTGCCGAGGGTCTGCTCGTCGAGCTTGAAGGTAACGCCGGGCTCGATGGAGAGGCCGAAGGGCATCAGCACGAGGCCCTGGGAACGGCCATCGACCGGCGTCTGCAGCTCGACCGCGAACTTGCGCCGCCCGGTCTGCGAATCGCCCTGCGACTGGGCCACGATGCAGGTGATCTTCTCGTTCGGGCGCGTGCAGGTCATCGTCCAGTCGCCGTAGCTCTCGCTGACGGTGCTCGCGCCGGTCGGCCACGCGGCGTGCGCTGGTCCGTGGGCGGCGGGCGTCGCGGCCTCGGCGGACTTGGCCACGGGCTTCGGCGCAGCCGGCTTGGGCTTCGGCTTGGTACGGGCCTTCGGAGCCGCCTCGGCCGCGGGCGCCTCCCCGGGTTCGGCGTCCTGCGCGCGGAGCGTCAAGGGAACGGCGAGCAGCGCGGCGATCAGGCTGATGCGCGCGAGCGCTGGGAACGACGGCATGGAATCACGAACCCCCGGGCCATGGAGCGGCAGAGCCGCCTACTGCCCAACGGGGGGTGACGCAATCTCCCGAGCGTGACCGATCCGCGGACCGGCACGCCACGACCGCCGCATCAGAGCGGGTTCGGGCCGCCGACGGCGCGAGCCAGGGCGCACCGGCGCGCGAACGCGCCTTCCGCTCCGTTGCGGGTAGCGCGGGCGATCGTGAACAGGAGCGTGATGAAACCGGGGTCGCGGTCGGCGCTTTCGTTGGCCGGGCCGGGAATCCGGGAGGTGATGAGCGCGAGCATGGCGGACTCCGAGTTGCGTGGTCTCGGGCGCTTCGACTGTCCCTGTCGCATCCGGCCGACTTCGCGGCCTTGCTGCATCGCAATATGAGCCCTGCCATAAGCGCCTTCCATCGGGCCGGGCGCGCACGACACATGCATCTGACGCATGCAGCGGCGGCGATCCGTCAACCCTGCGTTAACGATCAGACTGCTTGCCCCCACGCCACGGCGCGAGGCTCGTCAGTCGCATCCTGCGCCGGATCCCACATGCGGCTTCGCTGACGCGCATGCGACCTACCGAACGGCCTCGTCTCAGCTAGCCCTTCAACCGACCCTCGGAACATGCTGGACGGCGAGCCGTGAGCCAGCACAGAACTCAGCCTTTGGGCGGGTCCACGCGTGAGCCACCCGCATGCGCAGCCCCACGCGCTCTCGCAGTGCGGTTGACCGTGGGCGGTCCAGCCGCCATTGAGCGCGCTTTCGGCGACTTGAACTTCGAACCGCATCGGCACCGCCACGCGGGCCTGTCGCCGCACTGTCACACGCGCGCCATAACCCGCCCGCGAGCCAGACCTGCGGACCCGCGACGCGTCCGCCAACGAGGATCTCCCCGCATGACCGACCAGCCGACCCATCACCCGGTCCACGGCCGCATCACCGGCCCCATCGTGATGATCGGCTTCGGCTCGATCGGCCGCGGCACCCTGCCCCTGATCGAACGCCACTTCGAATACGACAAGGCCCGCTTCACCGTGATCGACCCGGTCGACACCCACCGGTCGCTCGCCGAGAAGCACGGGCTGCGCTTCGAGACGGTCGCGCTGACCCAGGAGAACTACCGCGACGTGCTCACCCCGCTCCTCACCGAGGGCGGGGGCCAGGGCTTCTGCGTGAACCTGTCGGTCGATACCTCGTCGCGCGCCATCATGGAGCTCTGCCGCGAGCTCGGCGCCCTCTACATCGACACCGTGGCCGAGCCCTGGCCCGGCTTCTACTTCGACAAGACCAAGAGCCAGGGCGACCGCACCAACTACGCGCTCCGTCAGGATATCCTCGACGCCCGCGCCCAGAAGCCGGGCGGCACCACCGCGGTCTCCTGCTGCGGCGCCAATCCCGGCATGGTCTCGTGGTTCGTCAAGCAGGCGCTCCTGAACATCGCGCAGGATACCGGCCTGCAGCGGCCCGAGCCCAAGACCCGGGCCGAGTGGGCCGGCCTGATGAAGGACCTGGGCGTCAAGGGCGTCCACATCGCCGAGCGGGACACCCAGCGCGCCAAGACCCCGAAGCCGCGCGGCGTCTTCGTCAACACTTGGTCGGTGGAGGGCTTCGTCTCCGAGGGCAACCAGCCGGCCGAGCTCGGCTGGGGCACGCACGAGACGTGGAAGCCCGCCAACGCCCGCGAGCAGGAGAAGGGCTCGCGCTGCGCGATCTACCTGCTGCAGCCGGGCGCCGACACACGCGTGCGCACCTGGGTGCCGACCGCCGGCGCGCAGTTCGGCTTCCTGGTGACCCACAACGAGGCGGTCTCGATCGCCGACTACTACACGGTGCGCGAGGGCGATCGGCCGGTCTTCCGGCCGACCTGCCACTACGCCTACCACCCGGCCGACGACGCCGTGCTCTCGCTCCACGAGATGTTCGGCAACGCCGCCAAGGTGCAGGAGCAGCACCACATTCTCGACGAGACCGAGATCGTCGACGGCATCGACGAGCTGGGCGTGCTGGTCTACGGCCACAAGAAGAACGCCTACTGGTACGGCTCGCAGCTCTCCATCGAGGAGACCCGCCGGATCGCGCCCTATCAGAACGCCACCGGCCTGCAGGTCACCTCGGCGGTGCTCGCCGGCATGGTCTGGGCGCTGGAGAATCCGGAGGCCGGCATCGTCGAGGCCGACGAGATGGATTTCCGCCGCTGCCTGGAGGTCCAGACCCCGTATCTCGGCCCGGTCGTCGGCGTGTACACCGACTGGACGCCCCTCACCGACCGGCCGGGCCTCTTCCCGGAGGACATCGACACCAGCGACCCCTGGCAGTTCCGCAACGTGCTGGTGCACGGCTGAGGCTTCGGCTCCGCGCCCGCGTGAGGCGGGCGCGGTTTTCCGCATCGGCTACTCGGCCTGGCGCCGTGTCACCAGGGTGCGGCCTGGCTCGACCTCCGCCTTGTCCTGGTAGAGCGGCACGATCGCGCGCAGCCAGCCGCGGACCTCGCGCCCGCGGTAGTTCCGCTCGATCACGTCGTGGGTCAGGTAGGCTTGCAGGTTCACGGGCCCGAAATTGTAGCCCACCAAGCCGCCCACGGCGATCTGCCCCTGCGGGCGGTAGCTGCCCACGCCGGTGGGCAGGTCGGTCGAGCCGAAGGCCACCGCGCCGACCTGCCACTGGCCGAACTTCTTCGTCATGGTCAGGTCGAGGTTCAGGTAGTCCGGGTAGAGGGTGCCGGACGGTGAACGGGTGTCGAGGAAGACGCCGTAGAGCAGGTTCGACGTGAGGTTCCAGCCGTCGCCCGTGTAGCTCAGCGCGAAGCGATGGCTGAGCGAGGCCGACTGGGTCAGGAAGCGCGTCTGGATCGGCAGGTAGCCGCCGAAGAGATAGCTCACGCCGACATCGCCGCCGAGGTCCCAGGCAAGCTGGGCCGCGAGGAGCTGCTGCCCGATCCCGCTCTGATAGGGCGCGCCCTGGCTGCTCGCCGCCGCGACCGGCTGGGTGAAGAAGAGCTGCAGGCGCGCGCCCGCGACGGTCCAGGGGGTGGCCCACGCGAAGGTCGGCAGGTTGACGTTCGTCGAAGAGTCGCGGGGCTGCGTGCTGCGCGTCCCGAAGCTCGACAGGTTCACGAAGTACAGTCCGACCGGCAGCTGGTCGCCCACCGGCAGACCGACCGTCTGGCCCGGCTGCGCCGCGGATGCGGCGAGGGTGGGCGTTGCGGCCGACATGACGGTGGACGTGATGGTGGCGGCAAGAAACGTCCCCGCAATCCTGCGTGACGTCAGGGTGAAACCAGCCATGGAGATCCCGGATCAGGGCCCCGGGAGCCGGGGCCGATCAGGATTGGACGGGCGTTCTCTCCGGCTGCATCCCGGCTGTACGGCCAAGTCGTGCGCAACGGCACGGGCTCGACAGGACGAACTCTTGCGGCGGGACTAAATCAGCGACCCGCGACTTCCACGACGAAATCGCTCCGGTAGGTCGCGCCTTCAACCGGGTTCGACACCCATCGGCAGCGCCCGACCGCCATGTCGTGGCCTGCGTGGAAATGACCGGAGATCCACAGCGCCGGCCGCTCCGGGTCGGCGAGATCGTCGAGGGCCGTGGAGGCGTAGAAGGCCGGCACCCACCAGGGCACGCCGGGCGCGTCCCGGAACCGGTCCGCCGCCAGCGGGCTCGCCGGATGGTGCGTCACCACCACGGTCGGGCCGTCATGAGGACGGCGAAGCGCGGCGTGCAGGCCCGCACGCTCGGCCCGGTGCTCGGCCATCGCGTCCGCGGGCTGCCAGGGGCGGCCGTCGCCCTTGCGGATCGACCCGAGATACTCCCGCGATCCGGTTACCGGATCGGTCATGCGCGTGGCCGCGTAGGCGACAGGGTCGTCGGGCCGGTCGGGCGTGTCCGGAGCGAGCCAGCGCCCGGCGAGGCTCCAGTCGCTCCACAGGGTGGTGCCGACGAAGCGCACGCCGTCGATGACGCAGGCCTGCGCCTTCTGGAGCAGGTGGATGCGGGCCCCCGCCCCGTTCAACCGCGCGACTTCCCGCTCCAGGGCGGCGAGCAGCTCCGGCGCGGTCCGGGGATCCCCGGTCGGGGCGTAGCGCTCGTGATTGCCGGGCACCAGCACGACGGGCCGCCCCTGCGCGAGGTGCAGCAGGGCCGCGAGGCCCCGCTCGGGATGTCCCTCGTACAGATCGCCCGGGCAGGCGAGCAGGTCGAAGGGCTCCAGGGGCGATGCGATCAGGTCGAGCCGTCGCCGCTCCAGGTGCAGGTCCGAGATGGGGAAGATGCGCATGGCTGTGCTTACCGGGCAGCGCGCCGCTCGGCCGCGGCGGCCCGGAGGATGTCGACGGCGGAATCGGCGTTGAGGATCGCGATCCCGGCCGCCACGACGAGGTCCGGCCACGGGGACGGGTAAAGGGCCGTCACCAGCCCGGCCGCGATGATCGCGATGTTGGCGAAGGCGTCGTTGCGGGCCGAGAGGTAGGCCGCCCGGGTCAGGCTTCCGGAGCCGTGCCGGTGCCGGGCGAGCATCAGCGCGCAGGTCAGGTTCACGGCGAGCGCTCCGATTCCAGCGAGCGTCAGCGGCAGCGCGGCCGGCGCCGCGAAGTCCGAGACCTTCTCGTAGGCCGCGTAGGCCCCCGCCAGGGCCGGCAGGAGCAGGATGCCCGCCATGGCTGTGCCGAGCCGGGCGCGGCTGCGCGCGCTCCACCCGAGGCCCGCGAAGATCAGCAGGTTGATCGCCGCGTCCTCCAGGAAATCGAGGCTGTCGGCGATGAGTGCCACCGAGCCGATGGCGAGCGCCACCGCGATCTCGATGCAAAAATAGCCGAGGTTCAGCGCCGCCACGCGGGCGACGACGGGGCGGAGGGCGGGCGGCGCGGGCCGGGCGGCGTCATCGGGGGTCACGGGGCGCCTCATCGCCGAGCGCGGCCCGCCTGTCGAGGGCTGTTGAGAAAACCCTGTCCGCGCCTCAAGAAAGTTCGAGGCCCTTACGCCTTCGTCCGGGTGGATTCGGCGCCGCGATCGTGCGAGGCGGTTGCCGGAGCCGGCCGCTCGAGACGGGAGACCGGCCGCAACCGGAGGTCTGCCGAGCCATGCTGCCCGAACTGCGCGTGCTCTACTTCGAGGATCTCGAGGTCGGATTGTCGGAAACCCTGTCGAAGACGATCGCCTCCTCGGACGTGGTCGGCTTCGCCGAGATCACCGGCGACCGCAACCCGATCCACCTGTCCGAACACTTCGCGGCCCGCACGCCCTTCGGCACCCGCATCGCGCACGGCCTCTACACGGCCGGGCTGATCTCGGCGGTGCTCGGCACCCGCCTGCCGGGACCGGGCGCCGTCTACATCTCGCAGACCCTCAACTTCCGCGCGCCCGTTCGGATCGGCGACGTGGTCGAGGTGACCGTCACGGTTGCGGAGCTGATGCCCGAGCGGCGCCGGGCGCGCCTCGCCTGCCAGTGCTCCGTGGCCGGCGAGACCGTCCTCGACGGCGAGGCGCTGGTGAAGGTGCCGACCAAGGCCGAGGCCGACCCGCTCGCGAGCCGCACCGAGCGACAGCAGGGCTGAGGTGCCCGCGGAGCCGGAGACGCTCACCGACCCGGACGATCCCCGCCTCGCCCCCTACGCGCGGATGCGCGAGCGCGACCTCGTCGGCCGCGCCGGCCGCTTCGTCGCTGAGGGCGAGGTGACCCTGCGGCTGCTGCTCGGGTGCCGCAGCCGCTTCCGGGCCGAGTCGATCCTGCTCGCGCGGGAACGCTGGCCGGTGCTGTCGGACGCCGTCGCCGCCTGTCCGGAGCCGCCGCCCGTGTATCTTGCGGCCAAGGCCGTGATGAGTGCCGTGACGGGCTTCCCGATCCACCGCGGCGTGCTGGCGATCGGTCTGCGCGGCGCGGAGCCGGACGCCGCCGCGATCGTGCCGCCGCCGCCCGCGCCGGCCCTGGTGCTGGGGCTCGCCGGCTTGACCAACCACGACAATGTCGGCGCCGCCTTCCGCAACGCCGCCGCCTTCGGGGCGGACGCGGTGCTGCTCGATGCGGGAAGCTGCGATCCGCTCTATCGCAAGAGCATCCGGGTGTCGGCCGGGGCCGCGCTGATCCAGCCCTTCGCCCGGCTGCAAGCGGGTCAGGACTGGCTTGAGGTGGCGCGAAGGCTCTCTCTCACGCCGCTGGCCCTCAGTCCCGGAGCTGACGAAACCCTGGACGCCGCCGCGGCGCCCGAGCGGGCCCTCCTGCTGCTCGGCACCGAGGGTCCAGGGCTCGACCCGGAGACGCTCGCCCGGGCGCGGCCGGTGCGCATCCCGATGGCGGCAGGCTTCGACTCGCTCAACGTCGCCACCGCGGCGGGGATCGCCCTGCACAGCATAGCCCGAAGCCAGGGACGCCTCGGTGACGGGCTGTGAGGCCTCGACCGGTGGCACCCAGCGCGGGATCGGGTGAGCCGCCAATCTGGAAAGCCGGGACGGGCAGAGGGCCAAGGTCCGTTGTGCCGGTACAGGCGCATCCGCGACGTGGTCGCGACGCCGCGTCCGTAGGGCGGCGTGCCATCGAACGTCTCCGTAACCACCACGGGCTGCCGAAACCGTACGATTCTTGACAACTTGGCAACCCAGTCCGTTTTCGTCCGTCAGTCTGCGCGCGACAAACGGCTGCAATTGCCGTGCGGAGATGCGAGGCTAGCTTGGCCGCAAGGTGGCGGGGGATTCTGCGAGGAGGCAGTCGCGTTGCTTCAGTCTGGTGATGGGTTGCGGGCGCTGACCGGACGCCGGGTGGCCGTAGTCGGGGCCGGGCCGGGCGGACTCGCATCCGCCCTGATCCTGGCGCGCGCCGGTATCCACGTCACGCTGTTCGAGAAGGACGCGCAGGTCGGCGGCCGGACCAAGACTGTGGAGGCCCCCGGGGGCTACCGCTTCGATATCGGCCCGACCTTCTTCCTCTATCCACAGATTCTCGCGGACATCTTCGCGGGCTGCGGCGAGCGGCTCGAGGATCACGTCAAGCTGGAGCGTCTCGATCCGCAATATCACCTCGTTTTCGAGGGGCCTGACGGGATTTCGGGAACGATCCGCGCTACGGGCGATGTCGAGCGCCTGGAACGCGAGATCGCCGGCGTTGCGCCGGACGATGCCCGGAACGTCAAAGCGTTCTTCGCCGAGAACCGCACCAAGCTGCAATACTTCAAGCCGGTGCTGGAGCAGGCCTTTCACACGCTGCGCAGCATGGCGAGCCCGGCGATGCTGGCCGCCCTGCCCTACCTCCATCCCGGACGGAGCGTCGACCGCGACCTGAAACGCCACTTCGCCGACCCGCGGGTGCGCCTCGCCTTCTCATTCCAGACCAAGTACCTCGGCATGTCGCCGTTCCGGTGCCCGAGCCTGTTCACGATCCTGTCGTTCCTCGAATACGAGCATGGGGTCTACCACCCGGTGGGCGGCTGCGGCGCAGTCTCGGACGCGATGGCGGGCTTGGCCACCCGCATGGGCGTCGACCTCCGGCTCAACAGCAACGTCGAGCGCGTGCTGTTCGAGGGCAAGCGCGCCAGTGGCGTGGTGGCCGACGGCGAGGTCTTCAACGCCGACGCCGTGCTGATCAACGGCGACTTCGCCAAGGTGGTGCGCGCCCTGGTGCCCGAGCGGCACCGCCCGCGCTGGCGCGACTCCAAGATCAAGAAGGCCCGCCTCTCCTGCTCGACCTTCATGCTCTACCTCGGACTCGAGGGGAAAATGCCCGACAGCCTCGGGCATCACACGATCCTCCTGGCCGAGGGCTACGAGAAGAACATCCGCGAGATCACCGAGGGCACGCTGCCGATGCAGCCCTCCCTCTACGTGCAGCACGCCGGCTACACGGATGGCGGCATGGCGCCTCCGGGCCACACGGCCCTCTACGTGCTGGTGCCGGTGCCGAACCTGAAGGCCGGGATCGACTGGCGTTCCGTGCGCGCGACCTACCGGGCTCTGATCCTGGAGCGGCTGAAGCTCCTCGGACTCGGCGATATCGAGTCCCGGATTCGTTACGAGCGGATCATCGACCCGACCCAGTGGGAGGAGGATTTCGCCGTCCACGAAGGTGCCACCTTCAACCTCGCCCATGACCTGATGCAAATGCTGTACTTCCGGCCGCACAACCGGTTCGGGCCCGGACTCTACATCGTCGGCGGCGGTACCCATCCGGGCTCCGGCCTGCCGGTGATCTACGAGGGTGCGCGAATCTCCGCCCGGCTGCTGATCGAGGAACTGGCCGGCGCCCGCGCCGCCGCGCAGGCCGGCATCCCCGAAACCGCGCCGCTGGCCACCTCCGGCGAGGCCTCGTGAGCAGGCCGTCCAGCCGGATCGCCCTGGCGGCGGGGCTCTGCGCCCTCGCGGCGGGGCTCAGCGGCCCCGTCGTGCCGGCGGCAGCCGCAACCGTTCAGGTCGAGGTCGACGGGATCGAACCCGGCGGCGGTCAGGTGCGCGTCGCGCTCTGTCAGGGTGGGCTCTCGGAAAGCGCCTGTCTGCGCGGTGACGACGCCAGCGCCACCGCGGACCGCGCGCTGTTCACATTCCAGGGCGTGAGCCCGGGAACCTACGCGGTGGCGGCCTACCAGGACGCCAACGGCAACGGCCGCCTCGACCGCACCGGTCTCGGCCTGCCGCTGGAGCCCTACGCCTTCTCGGGGGCTGCCGGGCGCCGGGCGCGACCAGACTTCTCCGAAGCCGCCTTCGTGCTCCGGGAGCCGGGAGGCTCCGTGCGGGTGCGCCTCGCCCGCGCCCTCCCGCGGCGCTGAGGGCATGAGCGCTCCCCTCGTCCGGATCGCGGGCGTCGGCCTCGACATCCGCGGCCGGCGTGTGCTGGAGCGCGTCGATCTCGCCCTCGCCGCCGGCGAGACGCTGGCCCTGTTGGGGCCGAACGGGGCCGGCAAGTCGTCGCTGATGCGTTTGGTGGCGGGCCGCCTCGCCCCGAGCGCCGGGACGGTGCGCGTCGCGGATTCCGATCCGTACCGGGACGGCCATGCACGGCGGGCCATCGGCTGGGTACCGCAGGAGATCGCCCTCTATCCGCGGCTGACCGTCTCGGAGAACCTCGGCGTCTTCGGTCAGCTGGCGGGCGTGCCCCGGCGCGATCGGAAGGCGGCGGTCGAGGCCGCCCTCGCCATGGCCGACATCGCCGACGTGGCGCGCCGCCCCGTGGGCGTCCTGTCGGGGGGCTACCGGCGCCGGGTCAACATCGCGGCGAGCCTGATGAACCGGCCCCGCCTCGTCCTCCTCGACGAACCGACCAGCGGCGTCGACCTCGCGGCCCGGGCCGCAATCCACGCGGTTCTGGACCGGCTCAAGGCGGCGGGGACGGCGATCCTCCTTGCCACCCACGATTTCGGCGAAGCTGAGCGGCTCGCGTCCCGTGTCGCCTTCCTGGCGCACGGCCGGGTCGTGCGCGAGGGGCGACTCTCCGATCTCCTGGCGCAGCTGCGCGCGGGCGCGCCGGAGCGCGAGCTGAGCCTCGCCGTGCCGGCGGACGCCGCCGCCGAGGCCGTGCTGCGCCGCGCCGGTTTCGCGCCGGCCGATGCGGACAGCCTCTCGTGGCGCTCGGTTGAACGCTCCGGCCTCGACGGCGCCGCCCTGCTCGGCGCCCTGCGGGCGCAGGGGGTGCCGGTCGCCGAGGTGCGGGTGCGGGCGCCGCGCCTGGAGGCGCTCTACCTCGACGCGCTCCGGCCTCGGGAGGTCGCGGATCGCGACGCGTCCGCCCCGCGCCGCCTGGGAGCGGCCCGGTGATCGGCGCCGCGTTCAGGGTCATGGCGCTGAGCCTCGTGCGCGACCGCGCCGCGCTGGTGATGGCCTTCGTCCTGCCCACGGTGATCTTCTCGATCTTCGCGGCGATCTTCTCGGGGGCGACGGGCGACCGGATCCGCATCCATCTCGGGCTCGCCGATCTCGCCCGGACGGCGGCTACGGAACGCCTCGCCGACGCGCTGGCGGCGGACCCATCGCTGAGGGTCTCGCGGCTGCCGGCGGCGAACCTCGCCGACGTGGCGCACGCCGTCCGCTCCGGCGAGGTCGACGTGGCGCTCGTCCTGCGGGGCGACCTGATCGCCGCCCCGGCGGGCACCGCCCCCGGCCCGGCCGACCAGCCCGTGGTCCTCGTGGAGAATCCCGCCAAGGCGCTGGCGACGCCGATCGCGCTCGGGCAGCTCCAGCGGGTGCTGAACGAGGCGCTGCCCGACGTAGTCCTGTCGCGCATCGTCGCCGACGTGGAGCGGACGGGCAAAATCGGAGCGGACGAGCGCCGCTTCCTCGACGAGGCTTTCGCGGAGCAGCGGGCGAAGAAGGAGCCGTTCAGCTTCGCCGATATGGTGGAGCGGCGCAGCACGGCCGCCGGGACCGGAAACGCCCGGGTAAGCTACTACGCGGGGGCGATCACGGCGGTGTTCCTGCTGTTCGCCGCCATGCAGGGGGCAATGTCCCTGGTCGAGGAGCGGGAATCCGGCTTGGCCGAGCGACTGATGGCCGGGCCCGGCGGTTTGCCGGTGGTGGTCCTGGGCAAATTCGGCTTCCTGACCTTGCAGGGCCTTGTGCAGGCCGGCCTGATCTTCCTGGCGGCCGCCCTGCTCTATGGGGTCGAGATCGGGCCGCACTGGCCCACGTTCCTGGCCACCTGCCTTCTGGTCTCCGCGATGGCAGCCGGTCTGGCACTCGCCGCCTGCGCGCTCGCGGGCTCGCGCCAACAGGCCCACCTGGTCTCGACCTTCGGCGTGCTGCTGCTCTCGGCGGTGGGCGGCTCCATGGTCCCCCGTTTCCTGATGCCGCCCTGGCTCCAGCAGGCCGGCTGGCTCACGCCCAACGCCTGGGCGATCGAGGCCTATCAGACCGCGCTGGGCGAAGGCTTCGCCGCCGCGGCGCCGGCCCTGGCGGTTCTGAGCGCCCTGATGCTCGCGGGCTTGGGCCTCGCGGTGGCGCTGGCCGCGCGGCGGACCATCTGACGGCCGTGAGGCGGGCCTACTCGACGTAGACGCCCGCCCCGATCAGGGCCTCCATCCCAGCGACCCGCGTGGCGCAGACATAGCTCCATTTCACCGTAGGGGCGGAGTGTCCGGGCTTCGGGAACATGTAATCGACCCAGCCGGAGCCGAACCGGTGGACGGTGTCGATGAAGGCCCGGAGAAACAGCTTGCCGTCGGCATCGCGCTCGTCGAGCAGGTCCCGACCCTCGCGATTGGGTTGGGCGGCGTTGAACAGAACGATCCCTCGCATGTCGACGACGAACAGGTAGACGTCGCCGTACCGCCACGGGCTCCCCTTCCGCCTGAAGTCCGCGAACGCATCGGTGCCGCGTTCCTCCACGAACTCGGCCGCCCTGTTGACGAGCGATTCGATCTCCAGCGCCTGATGTAGGACCGGCGGCGATCGCCTCCCCATGGCGGGCAGCGTGGCGGCGAGCAACACGAGGAGGGGCCAGATCAGGAAGGCTCTCTTCATGCCCTCGCCTCACCGAAACAGCGGACCGATTCCCCCGACGCACCAAGGGCCTACGCCCCGATTGCGGACCTCCGGCCGATGACGTCGACGGCCGATGCGGCCTCGGCGGTGCCTGCGGCATCGGGGGCCACCCGCCTGTGCTGACGCGGGCATGAACCTCTCGCCGGGACCTGTCAGGCCCGGATCTCCAGCGGCGGACCGCCGATCGAGAGGTGATGCCGCACGGCGGACAACCAAGTCCGCCGGGGCGGAACGCCCAGGCTCAGGGTATCGGGCAGGGCCTCGAAGACCAAGCGGTTGCGGTGCAGCTCGATGGTCCGCTGGAGATGCCGCATTGCCGCAAGCCCCTGCATCGCCATCAGGCGGTGCCCCTCGCAGGCATGGGCCAGTTCCAGACGACGCACCGCGTCCTCGGCGCGGGCGATCAGCCCGCGCGCCTCCGTGCCGTAAAGCTCCATCTCAGCGAGATCCGGCATCGCAACCTCCGCGACGATCGCAACCCGAGATATCCGGTAATCCCTGAATACGACCGCCGCGAGTTGCGGCACATCCTCTATTTGGGGGTCGTCATGGCCTGGGGACCGTCGCGGCGGGACGCGACCTGTCGCGCGGCGACGTCGAGGGGTGCGGGCCTCGGGCCGCGACGATCCGCGCCGGCCCTGCGACCAGCTGCGCGCGGACACCGGCGGCGCGATCGGGCACGGTCCGGCTCCGCTTGTCTCGAGATCACGCCATGCTCCGCCTGCTCATCGCCGACGGCAACGATCGCGCGGCCCGCGACCGGCACGTCGCCGCGACCGGCCGCACGTCGGCCGAGTCCTACGCGGCGGTCGTCCAGGCCCTCGCGCCGGACGCGACCTGCCACCTCATCAGCCCGGCCGATGCCGACGCCGCTCTGCCGGCCGGCCTGCCGGATTTCGACGGGCTGATCTTCACCGGTTCGACTCTCAAGGTCGCCGACGGCACGCCAGCGGTGACCCGGCAGCTCGACTTGATGCGATCGGCCCTGGAGGCAGGCCTGCCGGTGTTCGGCTCATGCTGGGGCGTACAGGTCGCCGCCACGGTGACCGGTGGGCGGGCCGCCGGGAACCCGCGGGGCCCGGAATACGGCTTCGCCCGGGCGATCAGCGCCACCGAGGAGGGCCGGACCCATGCACTCCTGGCGGGGCGTCCGGCGTCGTGGGACGCCCCGGCGATCCACTCCGATGCCGTGCTGGCGCCACCCCCGGGGGCCCGGGTGCTGGCCGGCAACCGGATCCTGGGCATCCAGGCGCTCGAGATCCGGTACGGGGCCGGCTGGTTCTGGGGGACGCAGTACCATCCGGAACTCGACCTCGACGAACTCGCCGCGATGCTGCGCCTCTGCGACACGGCCATCGTCGAGGCGGGCCTCGCCGAGGATGCCGCAGCGGTGGCGGCTTATGCCAACGAGATCGCCGCGCTCCAGGACGACCAAACCGACGCCGCCCACCGGCTGGCCTGGCGCCACGGTGTCGGCCCGGAGGTGCTGGAGGCCGGCCTTCGCCGCCGCGAGATCGGCAACTTTCTGGCGCGGCTGTCCACAGGCGAGGCCTGACAAGCCCCCGCCGCGACCGGGTGGCGCGTTGACCCGCCCGCCCCTGGGTCTAGCTTCGCTGTCGCGGGCCCCGCCGTTGAGGGCTCGGGGAGCGATCCTTCAGGATGAGCCAGGATTCCACGGTCGCCGTCATCGGCAGCGGGCTCGGCGGACTCGCGGCCGCGTGCGTCGCCGCAGCGCGGGGCCACCGCGTGACGGTCTACGACAAGAACGGCTGGCTCGGCGGAAAGGCGGCGGTGCTGCACGAGGGCGGCTTCCGCTTCGACATGGGCCCGACCATCCTTACCGTACCCCGGGTGCTGGAGCGGATCTTCGCCGAGGCCGGGCGCTCGGTCCACGACTATATGGACCTGCGCCGGCTCGACCCGCAATGGCGCTGCTTCTTCGACGACGGCACCCATATCGACCTGATGCAGGACGTCGAGCGGATGGCCGGCGACATGGAGCGCTTCGCGCCCGGCACCGGCGAGGGCTACAAGAAGTTCATCTCGATCTCGGAGCACCTCCACGGCGTCTCCGAACGGTTCTTCTTCTGGAAGCCGGTGGAGGACCTGTTCGACACGATCAACATCCGCGCCAACATGAATCCCGGCACGCTGCGCGACGTGCTGTCCCTGCGCATGCACGCCTCCGTCGCCTCGACCATCCGCGGCAAGGTCAAGGACGCCCGGCTCGCGCAGATGCTCGACCACTTCGTGCAGTATGTCGGCTCCTCGCCCTACGGCGCACCGGCGGTGCTCTGCGCCATCGCCCACATGCAGACCGCGGACGGCATCTGGTATCCGATGGGCGGCACCCGGGCGGTGGCGGAAGGACTGGCGAAGCTCGCCCAGGAACTCGGCGCCACCTGCAAGACCGACACCGAGGTTACGGGGATCGAGACCGCCAACGGCGCGGTCCGGGGCGTGCGCACCGCCGACGGCGTCACACCGTTCGACGCGGTGATCTCCAACATGGATTCGGTGCGGACCTACCGCGAGCTCGTCGGCGGCGAGGCGGCCAAGGCCTACGCCAAGAAGAATCCGGAGCCGGCCTGCTCGGGCGTGGTGCTCTATCTCGGCCTGAACAAGCGCTACGAGCACCTGAACCACCACGACTTCGTCTTCTCCCGGGACCCGGAAGAGGAGTTCGATTACATCTACAACAAGGGCGAGCCGGCCCCGGACCCGACCGCCTACCTGGCGGCACCTTCCTCCACCGATCCGAGCGTGGCGCCGGAGGGCGGCGAGGCGCTCTACGTCCTGGTGCACACGCCCTATCTCCGGCCCCACCACGACTGGCGCCCGGACGGGCCGCTGTTCCAAAAATACCGCCGGACGATCCTCGACAAGCTCAAGCGGACCGCCGGCATGCCGGATCTGGAGGAGCGCGTCGTGGTCGAGCGCCATCTGACGCCGCAGGACATCCACGAGCGCTACAAGGTCCTCAACGGCGCGATTTACGGCCTCGCCTCGCACGGGCGGGTGATGGGCGCGTTCAAGCCGGGCAACCGCTCGCGGCAAGTGCGCGGGCTCTATCTCGCGGGCGGCGCCGCCCACCCCGGACCCGGCATGCCGATGGTCATGATGTCGGGCTGGATCGCCGCAGACGCGCACGATCAGGACGCCCGCGGCACGCTGCGCGCCTCTGCGTGAGGCATACGGAGCCGGATACGTCCTCCTACGCGGGAGGAGGGAGACGCGCGCAGCTTCCTCCCGTTTCCCCTCCGATCCGCGCGTTCATGGTGGCATGGTTCGCGCGCTACCTGCATCGCCACTTCGATGCCCTGCGCTTGCCGCTCTGGAGCACGCTCCCGGCCGCCGACCACCCCGGGCCGATCGTCGTCTACAGCAACCATCCGGCATGGTGGGACGCGCTCCTCATCATCGTGCTGGCAGGGCGGCTTTACCCGCGCCGGACGAGCCGCGCGCCCTTCGACGCGGCGATGCTGGCGCGCTACCGCATCTTCGAACGGATCGGCGCATTCGGGGTGGATCTCGACAGTCCCCGTGGCGCCGCGCAGTTCCTGGCCGCCGCCCGCTCGATCCTGTCCGGACCGGACGGGATGCTCTGGATCACCGCCCAGGGCCGCTTCGCCGACGTACGGGCCCGCCCCCTCAACCTCCGGGCCGGCGTCGCGCGGCTCGCCGAGATTGCGCCGGATGCCCTGTTCGTCCCCCTCGCTCTCGAATACACCTTTTGGGACGAGCGCGGTGCCGGCGCCTTCGCGGCGTTCGGTCCGGGGATCGCGGGTGCCGAACTCGCCGCCCTGCCCCGGCCGGAGCGGCTCGCACGCCTCGAAACCGAGCTCACCGCCACCCTGGACCGCCTCGGCACCGACGTGATCAGCCGCGACCCGGAGCGCTTCCGGGTCTTGGTGACCGGCCGCAAGGGCGTCGGCGGGGTCTACGACGTCTGGCGGCGCGCCGCAGCCCGGCTCTCCGGGCGCCGGTTCGATCCGTCGCACCGCGCGTCCGACGGCTCCGGTCCAACCCCATGAGGCCTTTCGCTCCAACAGGTCCGCGTGCGATGCCTGCAGCCGGTGGCGCCACTCCCGAGGCCGGAGCATGACCGACCCGTTCACCGCGATCGCGACGGCCCTAGCCCTCCTCTGCCTGATCGCGGCGCTGGTTCCGGCCGTGATGGCGGCGGTGAACCTCGCGGTGCTGCGCAGGCCGCCCCCGGCGGCGGAGGCCGAGCCCGTCTCGATCCTGATCCCGGCGCGCAATGAGGCCGGCAACATCGCCGAGACCGTGCGGGCGGCGCTGGCCAGCACCGGCGTCCCGGTCGAGGTGATCGTCGGCGACGACCATTCGACGGACGCGACCCCGGAGATCGTGCGCGCCGTCGATGATCCGCGCCTGCGGCTCGTGTCCGTGCCAGCCCTGCCCGAGGGCTGGACCGGGAAGAACCATGCCTGCGCCCATATGGCCGGGCTGGCGACCGGCCGGGACCTGCTGTTCATCGACGCCGACGTGCGTCTGGCGCCGGAGGCCGCCTCCTGCCTCGCCGCGCAGGCGCGGCGCACCGGGGCGGCCCTGGTCAGCGGCGTGCCACGCCAGCGGACCGAAACCGTCGGCGAGATGCTGACGGTGCCGATGATCGACTTCCTGCTCCTCGGCTACCTGCCGGTGCCGCTCATGCGCCGCCTGCGCGACCCGGCCCTTGGGGCAGCCTGCGGCCAGCTCATCCTGATCGATCGCGCGGCCTATGTGGCAACCGGAGGACACGGCGCGATCCGCACCTCCCTCCACGACGGCGTACGCCTGCCGCGGCTGTTTCGCGCCGCCGGATACAGGACCGACCTCGTCGCGGCCGCATCGCTCGCCACCTGCCGGATGTACGAGGGCTTCGCCCAGGCCTGGGCAGGCTTCTCCAAGAACGCCCACGAGGGCATGGCGACGCCGCGCGCCCTGCCGGTCTGGACCGTGCTGCTCGGCTGCGGCCAAGTCCTGCCGCCGCTCCTCGTCCTGGCCGGCCTGTGCGGCCTCGCGTCGTCCACCGTCCTGGTCCTCGCGGCGGCGGCCTGCCTCTTATCCCTCGCGACCCGGACGGCAATCACCCTGGCGGTACGGGCGCCACTGGCGACGATCCCGCTCCATCCCGCCGCGGTGCTGGTCGCCCTGGCGATCCAGTGGAACGTCCTGCTACGCCGGGAGCGGGCGGGTGCGGCCACCTGGAAGGGTCGGAGTTATCCGGTGAGCGGGCACTGACCCTGTCGACGGATCCGCCGGCGGAATCGTTCCCAGCGGAGCGGCCCGACGCCTCAACCCGCGGCCGGATCGCCGGCGGCACCGACCGACCCGGCGGCGCCCGTCTCCGCCAGGATCCAGGCCGCGGTGTCGGCATCGGAGCCGGCGACCGGCAGGTGCAGGATGATCGGCGTCTCGTAGGGATGGCGGGCCTTCAGCGCCGCCGACAAGGCGTCCGCGAGGCCCTCGCGGCTCTTGAGGATCGCCGCAACCTCCTCGCCGCGTTCCACGGCGCCCTTCCAGCTGAAGACCGATTGCATCCCCGGCAGCACGTTGATGCAGGCGATCAGCCGCTCGCGGACAAGGGCCTCGCCGATGTTGAGGGCCGAGGCGAGGTCGGGAAAGGTGGTGTAGACGAGGAGCGGACGCTCCATGCTATGCCTCCGGTATGCAGCTTTCCCGGCAGTGAGGCGCAGGCCGGGCCGAGACGTCAACCGGGCGGTTCGCTCATCAGACTGGAGCCGTGACGTGAACGCCGACGCCACCCCGACGCGCCCGCCAAGCTGCGCCTGAGCGATGCCGCACGTCAAGAAGATCGCCTTCGTGGCGAGCCCCACCGGCCATGCCCGCGAGGCCGCCGCCGCCCTGATGCGGCGCTACGACCATGTCCCGCCCGAAGAGGCGGACGTTGTCGTGGCCCTCGGCGGCGACGGGCTGATGCTCCAAGTGCTGCATCGGTTCATGGACAACCCCAAGCCGATCTACGGGATGAACCGCGGCACGGTCGGCTTCCTGATGAACGAGTTCCGGGACGACGACCTGCTGGAGCATCTGGAAGCAGCCCAGCGCAGCGTCATCCACCCGCTGTTGATGGACGTGCTCGACACCGAGGGCCGGTCCCACCGGGCGCGGGCGATCAACGAGGTCTACCTGCTGCGCCAGACGCACCAGACGGCCAAGCTGAAGATCGCCGTCGACGGAAACGTAAGGCTGGATCTACTGATCGCCGACGGAGTCTTGGTCGCCACCGCGGCGGGCTCGACCGCCTACAACCTGTCGGTGGGAGGACCCATCCTGCCGCTCGATGCCAAGCTGCTGGCGCTCACGCCGATCTCGGCCTTCCGGCCCAGGCGCTGGCGCGGCGCGCTGCTGCCGGATTACGCGCGGATCCGGATCGACGTGCTGGACGCACCTCATAGGCCCGTGGCGGCTGTGGCCGATCACACCGAGTTCCGCCGTGTCTGCACGGTGGAGACCTCCCTCGATCGGGCGACCGAATTGGTCCTGCTGCACGATCCCGGCCACAGCCTCGACGAGCGCATTCTCCGCGAGCAGTTCGGATGAGCCTGCACATCCGGGCCGCCTGCGCGGCGGATCGTGGGGCGATCACGCACATCATTCTGCCGACGATCCGGGCCGGGGAGACCTACGCGCTGGATCCCGACCTCGGCGAGGCCGAGGCCCTCGCCTACTGGACCGGCGCGGACCGCGAGACCTTCGTGGCCGCGTCTGACGGCGTGGTGCTCGGCACCTACTACCTCCGCGCCAATCAGGCCGGCGGAGGCGCCCATGTCGCGAATTGCGGTTTCATGACCGGCGCCGAGGCGACGGGACGCGGCGTCGCACGGGCCATGTGCGCGCACAGCCTTGACCGGGCGCGGGCGCGCGGCTTCACGGCGATGCAGTTCAACTTCGTGGTCAGCGCCAACGTGCGGGCGGTACGGCTATGGGAGAGCTTCGGCTTCGCCGTCGTCGGGCGGCTGCCAGGGGCGTTCCGGCATCCGAGCCTCGGCCTCGTCGATGCGCTTGTGATGTTCCGGACGCTCTGACCTCGTGAGCGGTCGGCGCTACGGCGCCGCGACGAGGTCGCCTTCGCGAATCGCGCGCTCACCGCCCTGCGTGCGGATTCGATACGAGGGCTCGCCGGTCTGATCCTCCGGCATCAGCCGCAGGACCTCGAACACCTCGCCCGCCCCCTTATCTTCGGGAAGCCCGGTGCGGGGCCGGCAGACGCGCTGGCCGACCTTGAACTTGTGCGACATGGCGGGCTCCTGGGGTGTCGTCACGACGGCGGTTCAGCGCCGCTTCTGGGCCTTCGCCTTGCGGGCGAGATAGCGCGCGTCGCGCTGCGCCTTCTGCTCCGCCTGCAGGGCCTTGGCGCGCTCCTGTGCGGCCAGCTGCTCGGCCTGCTTCCGCTCGATTTCGGCCAGGCGCTCGGCCTCCGCAGCGGCGGCGGCACGGGCGATCTCGGCCTGACGCGCGGCCTCGCGCTCCGCGGCGCGGGCTTCCCGGGCGTCGATCACGGCGCGGCGGGCGGATTGGCGGGCGAGAACCGCCGGGTCATCGGCGCGCGGTCGCGCCCGGAACCGGGCCAGCATCTCGGACCGCGCCTTGGCGGCGGTCTCGAGGCGATCAACGACGCCCTGCTTGTTGAGAAAGCTCACGAACACTCCGGGTCAGGGCGTGGCAGAGGCCGACGCCGCGGATAGGGTTGCAGAAACGAAGAAGCCGCTCCGGGAGGAGCGGCTTCGCGGGAAACCTGGCGGACGGCGATCAGGCCGTCTGGAGCTGGCCGGCGGACTGCTTGCCGCTGCGACGGTCGGTCTCCAGCTCGTAGGAGACCTTCTGGCCCTCGTTCAGGCTGCGCAGGCCGGCGCGCTCGACGGCCGAGATGTGGACGAACACGTCCTTGCCGCCGTCATCCGGCTGAATGAAGCCGTAGCCCTTGGTCTCGTTGAACCACTTGACGGTTCCGGTGCTCATGGAAGTCCTTGGTCTTCGCAGGAAAAGTGAGAGATGGCACCCGCTCGACCGAGCTGGTACCGGCATCGACCGCTAGCGATAGGAAAGTTAGAACCGCCCTGCGAAGGCGTAACGGTCCAAAATATCCGGACACGTGCCGATTGCGTCGGAATAGACCCTCGACGGTTTTTTGGCAAGCCTGAGGAAATACTTCTCTCGGCGCTGGGACGGTTCCGCCGGAGAATTCCGTCCCGACAATCGCGTTGAACCGCCGCAGGTCAGGAAATTTGCCGCCACGATACGGGTGTAAATCGTGGTTGGAACTGACGAATTCTGTCACCGCGGGCGTCCGCCCGGGGCGCCTCGGAGACGAAAGCGCTCCCTGGATCACGCTCCCACGGGCTGGCGCGCCGCTGCCTACCCAGCAAGTCTGCGCCGGCCAGTCATACGGGACACGACACGCGACCTCGAAAGCCTCCGGCCGCCCTTCCGACCCTGTCCCTGAGGCGTCGGAGCGCCGCGGAGGCCTCAAGCGAGTCCTCCAGCCGGCCGCTGCGGCCCCTGAGAAAGTACGGTTTGGAAACGCGAAATCCGATCTTGCGGGGTCCTCGTGCAATGCCAGTCCCCGAGAGCGTGCTGACGTCCCCTGAGATCGTAGCACGCTCTAGGCCGGCACCACGCGCAGCACGCCCTCGCCGCGGCGATGCCCCACCGCCGTCACGGCGACTTCGCGGGCTCGGCCATGGGCGACAAGGGCCGCAGCGAGAGCCGCACCGGCCGGCGCCGCCACCTCGAGGCCGTGCCCGACCACGTCGCCGAGGGCGTGGATCCGGGCGCCCGGTGCCAGCCGCGCGAGGGCATCCTCCTCCTCCGCGGTGATCGGCGCGACGCCGGTCGCACCCGACAGAACCCGGTCGGGCGACTCAATCCCGGCTTGGCGCCAGAGGCCGTCGAGGCTTGTGGCGACGCTGCCCGGCGCGCGCCGGGTCCGGTCGCTCGCCACCGCGTCGAGCCGGGCGAGGGCTCGGGCTCCGCGGGCGGCGGCATGCGCCTCCGACTCGAGCATCAGGAAGGCCGCGCAGCTCCCGAGGATGAAGCCGCCCGCCGCGCCGCGCGCGAAGACCGGCCGATAGGCGTCGCGGGCGAGATAGCCGCCCATCTCGTGGATCACCAGCACGTCCGGCCGCTCGGCGCTGTAGGAGCCGCCGACCAGGATCGCGTCGATCTGGCCCGACGCCACCCGCGCCCGTGCGATCCGCAGGGCGTCGACCCCGGCGGATTCCTCACCCATGAAGGTGCGCGAAGCACCCGTGACCCCGTGCACGATGGCGATGTTGCCGGCGAGCAGGTTCGAGAGCTGGGCGAGGAACAGCGTCGGGCGCAGGTCGTTCTGGAGCCGCTCGTTCAGGTAGGCACCGGGGTCCGGCGCGTCGCGCAGGCCGGTCAGGATCGCTCCATCGACCGCGTAGTCGCGCTCGCCGCCGCCCGCCGCCACCACGAGGTGGAGCGCCTGTTTCAGGCCGGCCTCGTCCTTCACCCCGGCGGATTCCAGGGCAAGCCCCGCAGCGTAGACGCCGAGGCGCTGCCACGCCTCCATCTGGCGCTGATCGCTGCGCTTCGGGATCTGTCCATCCCAGGCGATCGTCGGGGCCGGATGCACCGGATAGGGCGCGAAGGTCTCGGTGTCGGTGCGGGGCGCCGCGCCGCCATCGAGGGCCGCGAGATGCGCCTCGACGCCCTCGCCCGCGCAGGAGACGAGGCCGAGGCCGGTGACGACGACCGGTCGGCTCATGGCTGGCCCACCGGCTGGCCAACCAGCTGGTCCACCGCCGGAAGCAGCCCGATGGACCGGGCCCGCGCGCGCATGGGCGCGTCGAGCCCGTCGGGGAACGGCATGGTGCGGAAGCGCAGCTCGGCGTCGCACAGGGCCTTGCCGGCATGGCTGATCGCGGCCTTCGTCACCGCGTAGCCCGAGCCGTCATGCTCCAGGCTCGCCGTCACGACGAGGTCGGCTCCCGGACCGACGAAGGAGCGGAACCGGGCCTTGTCGACGCCGGTGAGGAAAGGCATCCGGGCGAAATCGAGATGGGCGAGGACGAGGTAGCCCGACGCCTGCGCCATGGTCTCGGTGAGCAGCACGCCGGGCACCAGCGGATGGCCGGGGAAATGCCCCTCGAAGACCGGGCTCTGGAGAGGCACCTGGGCGAGCGCCTCGATCCGCCCGGCGGCTCGGTCCAGGAGCCGCACGGAATCGATCATCTCGAAGTATTCGAGGCGCATGGCGGACCGGGCTACCCGAGTCAGACCTTGGCGGCCTTCTCGGCCACCAAGCCGTCGATGCGCGCGCACAGGTTCTTGAGAACGAAGTACTCTTCCGCCGGGACCTTGCCCTCGTTGACCTCCTGGGTCCAGCGCTCCAGGGGCAGCTTGATACCGAAGGCCTTGTCCACCGCGAAGGCGATGTCGAGGAAGGCGAGGCTGTCGATGCCGAGGTCGTCGATGGCGTGGCTCTCGGGCGTGATCTTGTCCCGCGGGATGTCGGCGGTCTCGGCTATGATGTCGGCCACGCGCTCGAAGGTGGCGCTGCCGTGGGCGGGCTCGTCGGACATATCTTCTCGCGGGCTGTTCGAATTCCGGTCGATCGTGCGGGAGCCCCCTCGCCGCCGGGCGGCCCGGTGCTCGCGTCCCGCGCGGCCGCCCAACGCGTCTACGGGCCCCGTACGCGGCCCCGTCGAATGGCGGCGACCTCTACACGAGGGGGTCAGAGGCGGCAACCGCGACGGTTCCCCCGGCGTTTGAGGGCTTGTCCACACGCACGCGCAATCGTGTGTGCGGACGCGCGTTCCGTCGTCCGGCGCCGACCCTAGGTGCAAGGCGCGGCGGCCGAGTGTGCCCAGGAGACCTGACGGATGCAACCGATGATCAAACCCGGCACCCCGCCGGTGCCGGTCGAGACGCCCTTGCCGCAAAATCAGGGTCCATCGCAGGAGCTTCCGCCTCACGAGCGGGCGCGCTCGCAGGGGGCGGCTCGGGTCCTGCTGGTCCTGGCGCTCTCGGCCCTCGGCCTGTGGATCCTGCACGAGTTCCTGCCGGCGCTGGCCTGGGCGGTGGTTCTGGCGATTGCCCTGTGGCCGCTCTACACGCGCCTCGAGCGGCGCTTCCCACCCGGCAAGCACAACATCCTGCTACCCACGCTGATGACCGTGGCGGTAGCGCTGGTCTTCCTCGCGCCGCTCGCCGTTCTGGGCATCCAGGCCGCCCGGGAAGCCCACGACGTGGCCGAGTTCGTGCGCAACGCCGAGGCGAACGGCATCCCGGCGCCGGACTTCCTCCAGCACCTGCCCTACGGCGCGCCTCAGGCGACTGCGTGGTGGAACGACAATCTCGGCCACGCCCAGGCCGGCTCCGACCTGCTGCGCCGGTTCGAGAACAACTCGGTGATCGGCGCCTCGCGGAATGTCGGCCGCGAGATCGTGCACCGGATCGTGCTGTTCGGCTTCAGCCTCGTGGCATTGTTCTTCCTGTTCCGCGATTGGCGCACGGTTCGGGACCAGTCGCTCACCGCCTGCCACCGGCTGTTCGGACCCCGCGGCGAGCGCGTCGCCCGCCAGATGGTGGCCTCGGTGCACGGGACCGTCGACGGCCTCGTGCTGGTGGGACTCGGCGAGGGCTTCGTGCTCGGGATCGTCTACTACTTCGCCGGCGTGCCGCACCCGGTCCTACTCGGCGCCTTCACGGCAGTGGCGGCGATGATCCCGTTCGGCGCCGCCGTCGCCATCGCCATCGCCGCGCTGCTGCTGGTGGCGGCCGGCTCGGCGAAGGCGGCGCTGGTCGTCGCGGCGGCAGGACTCGTGGTGACCTTCGTGGCCGATCACTTCATCCGGCCGGCCCTGATCGGCGGCACGACGAAGCTGCCCTTCCTATGGGTGCTGCTCGGCATTCTGGGGGGTGTCGAGACCTTCGGGCTGCTCGGCCTGTTCGTCGGGCCTGCCGTGATGGCTGCCCTGGTCCTGCTGTGGCGCGAATTCACCGAGGGCCACGATCAAACGGCCTGAGCCGTCCGAACGCCGATTAATCGGCCGCGCCCGTCCCGGCCGAGGCCTCGACCCGGCGCCGGTCCTGGCGCCAGTCGGCCGGCTTCTCGAACGTGCCAGCCCAGATGCCGCGGCGGGTCGCCCAGGCGCGGCCCTCTTGGCGGTTGTAGGCCGTCGTCACGTGGCGGCTGGCGAGCGCCAATCCCTGTCCGACCATCCAGGCGGACAGATCCTCGCCATGCGCGTGGCAGATTCCTGCGACGCGTCCCGCAACCGAACCCTCGCGCCTCTCACAAGTCACCACGGCCCCGGCAATCCTGGCATTCAGCGCCTGCATGGCCTCGCGGCCACAACGGTATTCCCGCCCCGCCGCGGTCTCGCAGCTCTGCGCGGTCTCGGGGGCGTCGATACCGTAGAGATGGATGCGGGTGCCCTGCACCTCGATCGTATCGCCGTCGACCACAGTCGCCGGGCCACTGACCGTCCCGGCAGCGGCCGCGGGACCGCAGAGGAGGAGCAGGGCAAGCATCGGTCTGATCATCGGAGGATGTCCACGCGGGAGGCGATCGTTCTGACGAGAAGTCTGGTGGGGCCGCCAAGCTGCGCGGCCAATGTGGCGATTTTGCCGAAGCGGACAATTGCCGGTCGTAGGTGGCAGACGCTATCGCGCGCGGGTTGCGAAAGTGTTCCGCGTCGCGGAACGGCGGCTCAGACCAACCGTTCAGCTGGATGACCTTCCTCAAAACCGTGCTGACTGCGCTGGCCGTCTGCCTCGCCCTTATCGTCTGGGCCAGCTACGCGATCGGGCCGACGCGGCCGGGTGCTGAAACCGCGCCGGGCCTGACGGCCGCAGCGGTGCTCGCGAGTGACGGCATGGCGCCGGATGGCCGGCCGGGTGAACCGGCGCTGGATCGCGCGGCCCTCAGCCGCCTGACGGGGAGCATCTCCGACGGGAAGCAGGCGGCATCGGTGGGTACGCCTGCTGGCTGAGAAGAGGTCGGCGCGATTCGCGTGCGGCTAGGGCGCGACAAGGACGCGACCAAGCACGCCGTCTTCGCTTACCTCAGGTCCGGTACTTGCCGTTGCGCTTGACGAGGACTCGGGTCCCAACCGGCACGCGCTCGTAGAGGTCGGCGATATCCTCGTTGAGCATCCGCACGCAGCCCGAGGAGAGCTGCTCGCCGATGCTCCACGGCTCGTTGGTGCCGTGGATGCGGAAGAGGATGTCGCGGTTGCCCTGGTAGAGGTAGAGCGCGCGGGCGCCGAGGGGATTGTCGACGCCGCCCTTGCGGGTCCGTGGCAGGTCCGGATTCAGCGAGACCATCGTAACAGTCGGGCTCCAGTCGGGCCAGACGCCCTTGCGGCCGACGCGCGCCTCGCCCTTCCAGGAGAAGCCGGCCTTGCCGACGCCGACGCCGTACTGCATCGCGGTACCGTCCGCCTGAACGAGGACGAGCTGGCGCTTGTCGATGTCGACCACGATCGTGCCGGGCTGCTCGGGCCCGTTATAGCTCACCTGCTGGCGGCGGTACTTCGGATCGAGCCGCTGGGTGTCGACCAGGGGAATGTCGTAGGGCTTGTCGGCCTTCGTCCCGATGTACCACGCCGAGTCGTCGTCCTGCGCGACCTGGACGGGTCGGGTCTGGCAGGCCGCCAGGGGTGCGATCGCCACGACGGCGAGCAGGATTCGCGAGAGGAGGATCCGGCGAACGCGGCTCCAGGCCGAGGGATTGGTCGCGATCATGGGTCCTGTCATGCGGGCTGCGGTTCTCGGGCCGGTTCTCGAGCCCATGACTACCGTCTCGCGGCCGGCGACGATGTAGCTTTTCAGCCGCATCGAACCGCGAGCGCCCGCTCCCGCGGCCACGGTTGCGCCCTAATTCAGAATCGAGGCGGACCTTCGGTACGGTCACCGCGGAGGGGATTGATGCCCGACACCCAGACACTTGCCGATGTTGCGCCAGAGGCGCCGACTGCGATCCTCAGCCCGGCCATCCACCTCGACCATTGCGTCATCCACGTGAGCGACTGGGCGCGGTCCAATGCCTTCTACCGCGACGTGGTGGGCGCCGAGATCATCGAGCGCGGCGCGGGCTTCGCTTACCGGTTCGGCGGCGTGCAGCTCAATTGCCACGGCCCGGGCGTCGCGGCGACGCCGGTGGCCGAGAAGCCCGTGATGCCCGGCAACAGCGATCTCTGCTTCCGCTGGTCGGGGACGATCGAGGAAGCCATCGCCCATCTCCAAACATCGGGCGTCCCGGTCGAACTGGGTCCGGTCGAGCGGCACGGCGCCGCGGGCGCGGGCATCAGTGTCTACTTCCGGGATCCGGACGGCTCCCTGCTGGAATTCATCACCTATCCGCTGGAGTGACGCGGCACAGGCGCAGTCAGGCCCGGCTCTCGGCGAGCGCTTGGTTAGTCTGCTCCAGGCGCAGCGCCAGCACCCGCATGAGGGCGATGCTAATCTGTGGAAACTGTGCGAGCAATTCCAGGAAGACGCCGCGATCGATGCGCAGGGCCGTGACCGCGGATTCTGCCGTGACAGTGGCGGATCGAGGCTGCTCGGCCAGGATGCCCATCTCGCCGACAAGGGCATCCTGGCCCAGCAGCGCCAGCCGCACCGGGCCGGCGGGACCATCGATGCTGACCTCCGCGGTTCCCTGAAGGATCACGTAGGCCGCATCCGCCACGTCGCCGCGGGCAAAGAACCGCTGCCCCGGCTCGAAATGCACACGCTCGCTGGTGAAGGCCAGGAGCTTCAGGCGCGCCGGCTCCACCTCGCGGAACAGCGGCACCTGCTTCAGGGAGGAAACCTCGGTGTCGAGGGTCATACGGGGGCTCCGCGACGGGTCTCAAGCCCAGGACGGCGGGGCCGGACGGGCCCGCCTATCCATGCGGTTCGTCAAGCACTTGTCCAGCCCCGACCCCGACGCAGCGCCCTCGCGGCCGCACCGCAGCCTTGCCGCACGCCCGGCCATCGGCTTGGTTCTGTGGTTGGTCCTAGCCTTGGGCACGGCAGGCCATTCGGCCCAGGCGCGCCTCGCCCAGGCCGACCTCGCCCGCGTAGCCGTCGCCCCACCACCGGGGGCGCGTGCGCCCCTCGACCTGACAGCTACGGACGCGCGGACGGGGCAGGCCACGACCCTTGGGCAGGCGCTCGGGGGCAAGCCAGCCCTGTTGCTGCCGGTGGACTACACCTGCGGCAACGTCTGCGATCCGATGGTCTCCATGTCGGCCGACGCCCTGGCGTCCACTGGTCTCGCCCAGACCGACTACGCCCTGGTGCTTGTCGGGATCGACCCGCGCGACGATGCCGCGGCCGCTCGTCGCATGATCGCGGACACCCTGGGCGACCGTGCGACGGCAACCAGCCCCATCATGCTCATCGTCACAGAACCCGCCCTCGCCCAGCTTAGCGGCGCCCTTGGCTACACCGCCCTCTACGACGCGGGCACGGATAGCTTCGCCCACCCGGCCGCCGCCCTGCTGCTTGCAGGCGACGGGCGCGTCGCCCGGGTGCTCTCGCCACTGGCCCTCACCGGGCGGGATCTCCGCCTCGCCCTCACGGAGGCGGGTGAGGGCCGGGTCGGAAGCCTGACCGATCGGCTCGCTCTTCTCTGCTACGGTTTCGACGCAGCGCGCGGCATCTACACGCCCCTGATCCAGCGCATCCTCACGATAGCCGGGATCGTGACGATCCTAGCCATCGGCCTGCTCATTCTGGGGCTTACCCGCCGCGCGCGAACGCGAGCGGGTTAAGCTGCTACCCGGATCAGCGCTTCGTCGACAGGCCCTGCTCGCCTGGCTCAGGCGCTTCACGCTTGAGGCTGGCATTCAGGTGAGGCGAATCGACCGGCTCTTCACGGGTCGTCGGCCGGGCGGAATCCTCGGGTGCCGGCATCGGCGGCAGGGGCGGCGTGTTTGGCTCCAACGCCGGGCTCCGCCCCGCGCCATCCTTCACCATGTTGCGATTCGTCATGCGAGAAAGCCCTTTTCCCCGTTCGGCATCGAGGGACGACGTTGCGCCACGATCCCCAAGCCGCTCCGCTGACCCTTCCAGGGCGTGCCGGAGGGCATGTGCGCAGACCAACCCAGGTCGTTCCTGGTCCAACGCCGTGCACAAGACGCAGGTTGCCGCCAAGCTGAGCTGTTAGAAGCTTGAGCAGGTCTCGGGACAGGAACCTTGGTTATTGCTGAAGGTTGTTGCGGGGTGAAGCGAAGCCTGAGGAGGAACTGATGGCATCCGGAAACTCGACCTCGAAGCGAGGCTTTGCCTCGATGGACTTGGAGCGGCAGCGCGAGATCGCCAGCAAGGGCGGACGCAGCGTGCCCGCCGAGAAGCGCTCATTCTCTCAGGATCGCGAACTCGCCTCCTCCGCTGGGCGTAAGGGTGGCCAATCTACGGGTACCGGCCGCGCCGAGTGACGCATCCATCCCGTCGTAATGCGTAGCGGCGCCGCGTCCTCTGGACCGGCGCCGCCTTCGTTTGGTGGAAACATGCGCGGTGAGACGCGCACAACGAAAAGCCCCGCCTGACCAGCGGGGCCTTTTGTAGGTCGGCGTCGGAAAGGCCGAAATCAGGAGATGCAGCGGCCTGGGGTCATGCGCCGCGCCTCGGGGCCCACCAGTGAGCTGAGGGCGGTTTCACACCCCTCGCGAACCATCCGACGCGCCGGCTGCTTCAGGATCGGCCGAATGTTCAAATCCTGCGCCTCGCCGGCGACCGGAGCGATGCCGCGCTCGGCCCTCTGAACACCCGCGACACGCGTCGGGCTGATGGAGAGAGAGACGGGCCGCATGCCGGGCAGCGGGGCCTGGATGACCTGCATCACCGGGACCGGAGCCTTCCAATGGTCGGCGGTGTCACGCACGACCGGCTGCACGAGGACAGTGAGAAGAGCGGCGGGAGCACTCACGCCCAGAATGAAACCAGACCGCAGCATAGCCCCGACCTCATCGCGAGAGCTTGACAGGATGTTGTGATAACGCGGCCTGCAATCGCAGGTTCCTAGACTGTGTCGCGCCTAGAAGCTCTCAGTATTCGATCGCAGGCCGGGCGCCGGTGCGCCCGCGCACGCGCGCCGTCCACAACCGTCCCCTGTGTCTTCAGCGCCACGTCCGTTGAAAAAGTGCATTTGCTGGAACCCTTCGGTCCCGCAGCCGTTTCCTCAGCACCCGGCCACCTGGTCCTCCCCGCATTCCCCTTGTGCATCGGCCGGAACCTCTGCGACGGGCTGGAGTCCCTCCGGCCCGTTTTTTTGTGCCGTGACGAGGTCGACAACAAAAAAGCCCCGACTTTCGCCGGGGCTGCTTTGCATGTGCCGACCTGCTGAGATCAGTGGGTCGGGCGATACAGCCAGTCGTGTCAGGCTGTCTTCGCCTCGCGGCGCCGAGCCGTTTGCTGGAAGAACAGCGCTTGGCTGATCACCGCCGAGACGTTGGCGGGCTGGAACGGCTTGGCGATGAGGAAGGCCGGCTCGGGCCGCTCGCCGGTGAGGAAGCGCTCCGGATAGGCCGTGATGAAGATCACCGGCACCTCGAACGTCTTGAGCAGGTCGTTCACCGCGTCGAGGCCAGAAGAGCCGTCGGCGAGCTGGATGTCTGCCAGGATCAGGCCGGGCCGCTTACCGCCCTCGCCGGCGATCTTGATAGCCTCGCTGCGGGTCCGGGCCACGCCGATGACGTTGTGGCCCAGGCCTTCGACGAGCGCCTCGAGATCCATGGCGATCAGCGGCTCGTCCTCGATGATGAGGATCTCGGTGGCCATATCGGCGGCAAGTTCACGGCCGGCCTCGTCCACGAGGTCGCGCACCTCGGAAACGTCGACACCCAGGATGATCGCCGCATCCTCTTCGGAGAAACCTTCCAGGCAAGAGAGCAGAAAGGCCTGCCGCGGCAGCGGCGTGATCTGGCCGAGGCGAACTTCCGCCGGCAGATCGTGCTGGACCTGCTCGCTGCGGCCGTTCACCGACAGCGAATTCCAGATCCGCGTGAAGACCCGGAACAGATCCGCCTTGATGTTGGTGCTCCGGCCCAGCGTGTCCGGCTCGTTGACGAGGGTCTCCAGGGTGGCGGCGACGTACGCGTCACCCGCCACTTGGCTCCCCGTGAGCGCACGCGCGTAGCGGCGCAGGTACGGCAGGTGCTGTACCACGAGTTGCGATGTCGACATTCGATCCCCTGTGCCTCGCCGTGTTGCCCGGCCGCGATCGCCTCGATCCTTTTACCGAGGGCCTGCCGGGGCCGGCTTTGTGTCCTGCGCAGCCTACCGCCCAACGCGGCGGCCCGCACTCCGTTCCACCCCCCGGCGGAACCGATCCCGGCGGGCAGGCGTTGCCGCCGCAGCCATGGCGTATGTCGAGCCGCAGCACAATGCGGCCGGGCCGAGTTCGGCAACAAGGGGCGTGTTGATGGTGGACCAGGGGAAGGAGGCGGCTCTCCCCGCGCGTGTTACGCGCTCGGGAACTGCTTCCCATCACACGCCACACGCCGATTCAAACGCCCAAGACAGCAGCACCGATCCGCTCTCGCCGCCTTCCGCCAAGCCTACCGCTCGCGGCGGGTTGAGCGACCATACCCGCACCCGTCTCGCAGCGCAGCTGCGGACCATGTACGATACGATCACGCAGCAGCCCGTTCCGGATCGCTTCGCCGAACTTATCGCGAAGCTCGACAGCGGCGACCGCGAGAGCACCTGATCGGGATGATCAGCGGCGCACCGCGACCTGTGCCGAGGTCCACCCGCTCCTCTTGAACGAGGGCCCGATCGATTTGCCGACGGTCTGTCAAAGTCCTGAGCTTTAGGCCCTCCAGCGCGGGGCATGCAGTCGTGCGGCTGGAACGGAAAGAGCCGCCGCGGTCGGCGGCGGCTCTTCGTGTAATCAGACCGGTCCAGAAACAGGACCAGCGTCCCGCGCTACGCGTCAAAGTGTGGGCGAACGGCCGCGCATCAGGCCGACGACGGCCGAGATCGCGAAAAGAACGATCGCCACGAAGAACACCAGCTTGGCGGCTTCCATTGCGGTACCGGCGATGCCGCCGAAACCAAGCAGAGCGGCCACGAGGGCAACGACGAGGAAAGTTACGGCCCAACCGAGCATTGTTCGTATCCTTCGAAAGTATCAACGCGGGCGGGCCGCGTCGTTCTGACCACGAAAACGCCAAGGTTTCGCTCAGGTTCCGCCACCTTGACAAAGTCCTGTGTGCCGGGCGGCCTCGACGACCGGGCCGCGGCAATGAGGGACGGAACGGGACGGGGACGCTAGCGTTCGAAGAGAGGTCTTCAGGTTCAAGCCGGGATCCGCGATGCTGCAATCTGTGAAGAACACCGTTCGATCGAAGGTCGCCGCGACCGCGGCCAGCCTCGCCGCGGCTATCGAGAGAGCCGGCGACGCCCTGCGCGCCGCAGCCCTCGGTCTCGTTCCGGCTCCGGCCCCCGTGCCGGTGCGCGTGCGTGCCCGTCGCACCGGCCGTGCGGGTTGAAGCAATCCGTAGCGCGGCCCGCGGCGATCCCCGATTGCAACGCGGCCCGGACAGGCCTTAGGAACCGCCACCAGATCGCGCGGGAGCAGCGATGGCGGACGCCGACGAGATTAGCCTGACCCTCGAACCATCGATGCCGCCAGCCGGACCTCTCGAGTCTGTGGCACCTCTGATCCGCCGTCGCGTGGCGTCGAATGGCGGCCCGTTCACGGCGACCGGTACCTGCACTTACGTGATCGGCCATGGTCGTGTGGCAATCCTCGACCCCGGTCCGGATGATCCTGCCCACATCGACGCCTTGATGCGGGATCTCTCCGGCGAGATGGTCGAGGCGATCATGGTCACGCACACGCACCGCGATCATTCACCCGGGGCGCGGCTGCTCGCAGCCCGAATCGGCGCGCCGATCCTCGGCTGCGGTCCGCACCGGGCTTCACGGGCGCTGACCGATGCGGAGGCCCCACGGCTCGACGCCAGCGCCGACCGGGCGCACGCGCCCGATCGCGTGATGACGGAGGGCGATGCGATCTCAGGGCCGGGCTGGACGCTCGTCGCCGTGGAAACGCCGGGTCACACGATGAACCACCTCGCCTTCGCGCTGCCGGAGGCCGACGCCCTGTTTTCCGGCGACCATGTCATGGCGTGGTCCACCACCATCGTGGCGCCTCCGGATGGGGAGATGCGGGCCTACATGGCGTCCCTCGACAAGCTGCGCGGCCGCACCGAGGCGACCTACTGGCCGGGCCATGGAGGGCCGGTCCGAGATCCGGCACGCTTCCTGCGCGGCCTCGCGGGACACCGACGCCACCGCGAGGCCGCGATCCGGGCGCGGCTCGCGGCCGGGGATCGGCGCATCGCCGACATCGTCGCGGCGATCTACCAGGGCCTCGACCCGCGCCTGAAGGGTGCCGCGGCCCTGTCGGTCCTTGCCCACTTGGAGGATCTGGTCGGGCGCGGGCTCGCGACGTCGGACGGCGCACCGACCCTGGACGCCGCCTACGCCCTCGCCTGAGACGCCGCGCCGCCGGGACGGCTCACTTCACCGCGAGGGCGAAGTTGGCGACGTCGTCGAGGTACGCGCGAATCCGGTCGGCATTGCTGCCGAAGTCGCGCCCGCCGAGCCGCGAGGCCGACCGCACGTCGATCCGCGCTCCGTCGGCGCGAGGGCGGATCCGGACGGTCACGTCGTCGGGCAGGTTCAGGATCAGGCCGCGCGCCACCGCCTCGATCCGGCCGTTGCCGGTGCGCCCGCCGGGGCGGATCGCCTCGACGATCTGCCAGTTCCGCTTGAGGGCCGCCTTGCGGGCGAGTTCAAAAGCCTCGTCGGCACCGATATCGAGGGTCAGCGGGGCAATCTGCGGATAGGCGCCGCGCTGGCGCTCGCGAAGCGCCGGGCCGGGATCGGCCGGATAACGGCCACCGCGGGCCGCGAAGGCCGCCCGCGAGCGCGAGAAGGCGGGCGGATTGTCGATGTCGGTGCTGATGTCGGACAGGGCGGGCAGCCGCAGGCTGCGCAGGCCCAGGAAGGCGGGATAGCCCAGGACGAGGAGCGCCAGGACCAGCCCGGCGACGGCCGGCCCGAGGCCCCGCGCGCCCTCGCGCCAGACCCGCACGAAGGCAAAGAAAGCCGCCAGCGCCGCCGCGAGGGCGATGCCGAGACCGGCCGCCAAGGCGGTGAGCGCGGCGTCGGTATCGGCGCGCGGATCGCGGACCAGCACCAGAGCGATCCCGGTGGCGACGATGGAGAACACGGCGAGCCGCCGGGCCAGCGGCCCCGCGCGTGTTACGGGTTCCTCGATGAGCAGACGGCGCATGGGGATCATAAGGGCGTTCGGTGCCGGATCTTAGAGCTTGGCCGTCGTGGGCGCCATCGGGGCTTACGGGGCGTAGGCGCGGGCCATTCCGGGAATTCCGAGGGCGGCGGGCTCCTTGAAGGCGTCAGTCAGCAGCGCCTCCCCCGCCCGCTCGGCCGGCTCGGCGGCCTCACCCCGCGCAACGGTCTGGGCGGTCGGCGCGCTCAGAGGGCCCGCGATCTCGAACACGAGGCCGCGCAGCGGGTCGCTCGAGGGCCGCAGGGCGAGGCTGCCCCGGGCCCTCACGCGGCGCTCGGGCAGCGACACCTGCCCGTGCAGGCTCGCCCCGACGCTGGGCCCGATCAAACCCGCCTCGGCGATCTCGCCGATGCCGTCGACGAAGCGCAGGGTAATGGCAGCGCGCTCGAACGCCGTCCGGCCGTTGCGGCGTGCGAGGGCCCCGGGGGCGACGGCGCCGTTGCGATGGATGACATCGGCAAGGTCGAGCCCCGTGATCGTCCCGCCCTCGACGACGAGGCTCGCCCGGCCGCCGAGACGTGCCAGGAGGGCGGCGCTGTCACGGGCGCTGGCTTCCAGCGCGAATTGACCGTGCGCGGGGCCTGTCAGCCAGCGCGCCGCGCCGATGTCGTTCAGCAGGCTGCCGAGATCGAGGCGGTCGAGGCTTCCCTGGGCGCGCATCTCGGTCGCGGCCGGGTCGGACCCGCTCGCCAGGATCACGCGACCCTTGAAGGTTCCGTTCTGGATCCGGGCCCGGTTGACTGCCACCTCGATGGCGGAATTCCGCACGAGGACGCTGGCCGCCAGATCCTGGACCTGGACCGGACCCGCGCGCCCCTCGGCCGCTGATAGACGAAGGTCGAGATCGCCCCGGGTGAATGGGCCCAGCGCCAATGGCCGGGGCTCGCGGTCGAGGACCTGCCGTAGATCGCCGACGAGCGGCGCGAGATCGAGCGACTCGGCTGCCAGCGTCGCCTGGACCGAGAGGCGGGGCGCATCACCCGGCCCCAGGGCGACGGCACCCGCACCCTCCAACACGTTCCGGCCGAGCCCGATCCGCAGGCTCGGCCAGGATACTGCCCGATCCGTCGTCTCGAACCGCCCGGCGATCGAGAAGGCGCCGGCAAGCGGCGAGAGCGGCACGTCCCGTCCGATCCAGGCGAGGCATTCGGGCAGCGACCGGGTCTCGGCACGCACCTTGCCGGCGAGAACCGGCAGCGCCGTGCCCGCGCCGGGCGCCGCCACCGTGCCCTCTGCCGCCAGGTTACCGCCGGCCCAGGTGACCTCCGCGGTGAAGGGGCTGCGCCGGCCCTGGACGAGCTCGGCCGGCCGCAGATTGGCGAGGGTGATCCGCGTGGGCACGCCCCGCCACGTCAGACTCGCGCTGCCCTCCGCCGATGCGCTCCAGAACGGCCAGGCAAGGTCCAGGTCAATGTCCCTGGCCTCGTCGCCGCCGGCCAGGCGGGCACCGCTCACGGTGAGCCGACGCGGCCGGACCGTCGCGCCGGCACGGGCCTGCTCGGCGAGGCGCGAGACGGGCGCGCGCCAGTCGGCATCGGCCGACAGGCGCGCGCCGTCCAGGCGAAGCCCGCCAACCGCCGCACGCCCTGCAAGGAGGCTCAGGGGATCGAGGTCGAGGACGAGGCGTCCGTCCTCCGCCAGGGCCGGCCCGCCGGATGCGGTCGCCACGCGGACGCGGTTGAGGGTGAGACGCGGCAGGGGCAGCAGCGTCAGGCTCGCGGCGCCCTCGACGCGCACGGAGAGGCCGTATGTCTCGAAGGCCCGGTCGGCGAAGGTCGTCGCCCGGGCACCATCCACCGGCCAGTCGCGCAGGCCGAAACCGGCAACGACCAAGCTCCCGAGGGCGAGGATGAGGATCGGGCGGCGCAGCGACATCATGCTCCGGACGGGCCGCGGGTGCGGCGGAAGCCGGGTGCCGCGCCAGGCCCCCTCAAGCCGGCGCGGGCCCGGCAGGCTCTGCTCGTCGTCGGAGCCTTGTAGCCCTCTCAGCGCGGTTTGTCTGCCGGCTGCACGCGGGACCCTGGCCTGTTCCCCAGGGAGCGCGGGTTACGGATCGTCGCAGACCGCGCGGAGACGCAACGCCCGGCACTGGATTTCGACGGGGGAATCGGGAACAGGAGGCGCGAGGAAACGCGCTTCCAAAGTTTCGGCCGGCCGGGCCCGGCGCGAGAAGGACGGTTCGATGAAGAAGGTCTACACGGATGCCGCGGCTGCGCTGGCCGGCCTCCTGCGCGACGACATGATGGTGATGTGTGGCGGCTTCGGCCTGTGCGGCATTCCCGACGAGCTGATCGAGGCGGTGCGCCTTTCGGGCGTCAAGGGTCTCACGGTCGTCTCGAACAATGCCGGCATCGACGGCGTCGGCCTCGGCAAGCTCCTCGATACCCGCCAGGTGCGAAAGATGATCTCGTCCTATGTCGGCGAGAACAAGGAATTCGCGCGCCAGTATCTCGGCGGCGAGCTGGAGATCGAGTTCAACCCGCAGGGCACGCTGGCCGAGCGGATCCGGGCCGGCGGCGCCGGCATCCCGGCCTTCTTCACCAAGACCGGCGTTGGCACCAAGGTCGCCGAGGGCAAGGAGGTCCGCGAGTTCGACGGCGAGCAGTACGTGATGGAGCGCGGCCTGTTCGCCGACATCGCCCTCGTCCACGCCCATACTGGCGACACCGAGGGGAACCTGCGCTACCGGATGACCGCGCGCAACTTCAACCCGATGATGGCGACGGCCGCCCGGATGACGGTGGCGCAGGTGGAGCACCTCGTGAAGCCGGGTGAGATCGATCCGGACACGATCCACACGCCGGGCATCTTCGTGAAGCGCATCATCGACGTCGGGCAGCGCGACAAGCGCATCGAGCAGCGCACGACCCGCAAGCGCGGCGACAACACCCCGGCCGCTGCGGCCGGCGGCGGCACCCACTGACGGTCGGGAAGGGAGCGAGAACGATGGCCTGGACCCGCGAGCAGATGGCGGCGCGCGCCGCCAAGGAGCTGGAGGACGGCTTCTACGTGAATCTCGGCATCGGCATCCCGACGCTGGTGTCGAACTACATCCCCGACGGCATGTCGGTGCAGCTCCAGTCGGAGAACGGCATGCTGGGCATGGGCCCTTTCCCCTACGAGGGCGAGGAGGATCCCGACCTGATCAACGCCGGCAAGCAGACCATCACCGCGCTGCCGACGACGAGCTACTTCTCGTCGGCGGATTCCTTCGGGATGATCCGCGGCGGGCACATCAACCTGTCGATCCTCGGCGCCATGCAGGTGGCCGGCAACGGCGACCTCGCGAACTGGATGATCCCCGGCAAGATGGTGAAGGGGATGGGCGGCGCCATGGACCTCGTGGCGGGGGTAAAGCGCGTGGTCGTGGTGATGGAGCACGTCGCCAAGAACAAGGACGGCACCGAGAGCCCGAAGCTGCTGAAGGCCTGCGATCTGCCGCTGACCGGGACCCACGTGGTCGACCTCGTGATCACCGATCTCGGCGTCTTCGAGATCGACAAGAAGGGCGACGGCGGCATGCGCCTGATCGAGCTCGCCGACGGCGTCTCCGAGGACGAGGTTCGCGCGAAGACCGAGGCGGACTACACGGTCGCGCTGAAGGGCTGATCGGGGGTTTGCGGGAGGCCGCCAAGCGGCGGCGTCCACCGGCGGGCGGGCCGGTCAGGCCGCCCGCACATCGACGGGAAGACGGACCACCTCGGATCTGAGGCGGCGGGACCGGCTCGACAGTTCCGAGGCCGCCCCGAGCACCTGGCTCGCGGCGGCCGTCGTCCACTCAGACGCATCGGCGACGGCGACGCCGTGCTGCCTCACATCGGTGGAGTCAGGCCGTCCTTGCCGACCGCGACGAGCTTGCCCTCGGCCTTCGCGCCGTCCTTGGCGACCACCGCGAAGACCTTGGAGCCGGGGCTAAGGATCGCCTTGTCGGCGGGCTCGAAGGCGACGATCGGTGCCGAAGAGGGCACCACGATCTCCTTGGAGCCGTCCTTTCCGTAGCTCACCGTCAGGGTGCGCTCGCCGCCGGACGCCGCCTTGTCGGCCTTCACGGTGCCGTTGGTCATCGAACTCTTCACCTTGGGTGCGCCGGAGCTCTCGGCCTTCACGGTGCCGTTGGTCATGGAACTCTTCACCTTGGCGCCGGCGCCTGCGGTCTGGTCGGTGATCGAATCCCAGCCGTAATGGCCCTCGCCGGTGCCGCGCATCGACTCGGGAAACAGGACTACCTCCAGGGCGGTCATCGGGTTCTCGCCCTTGGTGGCGGTGCCGATGAACACGCCGTCCTTGATCTGGTCGAGGCTCGACGGAACAACCCAGGCGAACTTTGCGCCGCCGACATCCACCGTCTCGGTCTTGCCGTCCTCGGTCTTGATCGTGAGCGTGCTGCCGTCGGCCTTGTCGATGGTGCCGCGGACGCGCTCGACTTGGGCGGCGAAGGCCGCGCTCGACAGCAACGCTGACAGGCCGGCGACGACGAGGGTCTTGCTGAGGTGCTTCATCGAAAGTCCCGTGCTCGCTTCAGGAGCCGGGTTATGGGGCGCTGGCCCCTCCGAACAAGGTTGCGCGCAAGTGAAATCCGGGGTCTGTGAAACAAATAAGGCGGCGCCGGGTGGGCGCCGCCTCATGGATTGCTGCGGGCAGTCCGATGACCGCCCTATCAGGGAAACTCAGGCCGCGAGCGAGCGCAGCACGTAGGGCAGGATGCCGCCGTTGCGGAAGTATTCCAGCTCGTCGAGCGTATCGATGCGGCAGGTCAGCGGGACCTCCTTCACCGAGCCGTCGGCGGACTTGATCTGCGCGATCAGCGTCTGGCGCGGCTTCAACTCGCCGGCCAGCCCCTGGATGGTGACGGTCTCGTCACCCTTGAGGCCCAGCGACTCCCAGCTCGTGTCGCCCTGGAACACCAGCGGCACCACGCCCATGCCGACGAGGTTCGAGCGGTGGATGCGCTCGAAGCTCTCGGCGATGACCGCGCGGATCCCGAGCAGCTTCGTGCCCTTGGCCGCCCAGTCGCGCGACGAGCCGGTGCCGTACTCCTTGCCGGCGAAGACGACGAGCGGCGTTCCTTCCGCGGCGTATCTCTGCGCCGCGTCGTAGATGAACATCTTCTCGCCCGAGGGCTGGAACAGCGTCCAGCCGCCCTCGACGACGTTGCCCGAGGGGTCGCGGACCATCTGGTTCTTGATGCGGATGTTGGCGAAGGTGCCCCGCATCATCACCTCGTGGTTGCCGCGCCGGGTGCCGTACTGGTTGAAGTCCTGCACGCGCACCTGATGCGACTGCAGGTACGCGCCGGCCGGGGACGCCGCGCGGATGTTGCCCGCCGGCGAGATGTGGTCGGTGGTGATCGAGTCGAGGAACAGGCCGAGGATCCGGGCCTCCGCGATGTCCTCCACCGGCTTCGGGGTCTTCTCCATGCCGACGAAGTAGGGCGGGTTCTGCACGTAGGTGGAGCCCGGGTTCCACGCGAAGGTCTCGGCCTCGGTGACCTCGACGTCCTTCCAGTTCTGGTCGCCGCCGAACACGTCCGCGTAGCGAGACTTGAACAGCGCGGAGGTGATGTTCTCCTCAATGAACTGCTGAACCTCGGCCGAGGACGGCCAGATGTCCTTCAGGTAGACGGGCTTGCCGTCCGAGCCCTGGCCCAGCGGCTCCGTGGTGATGTCGATCTGGAGGGAGCCGGCGAGCGCGTAGGCGACGACCAGCGGCGGCGAGGCGAGGTAGTTCGCCCGCACGTCGGGGTTCACGCGGCCCTCGAAGTTGCGGTTGCCCGAGAGCACCGCCGCCGCGACGACGTCGTTGTCGTTGATCGCCTTCGAGATCGCCTCCGGCAGCGGGCCGGAATTGCCGATGCAGGTGGTGCAGCCGAAGCCCACGAGGTTGAAGCCGAGCGCGTCGAGCGGTTCCTGCAGGCCGGACTTCTCCAGGTACTCGCCGACCACCTGCGATCCGGGGGCCAGGGAGGTCTTCACCCACGGCTTGGAGCGCAGGCCCTTGGCGACGGCGTTGCGGGCGAGAAGCCCCGCGCCGATCATCACCGAGGGGTTCGACGTGTTGGTGCAGCTCGTGATCGCGGCGATCACCACGTCACCGTGCCCGATGTCGAAGTTGGTGCCCTCGACGGGGTAGCGGCGGGCGATGTCGGCGGCTTTCTTGAACTCGGACTCCATGGAGGCGGCGAAGCCCACCTTGGCGCCGTCGAGGAGCACCCGGTCCTGCGGGCGCTTCGGGCCCGCGAGCGAGGGTCGGACCTCGCCCATGTCGAGCTCCAGCGTGTCGGTGAAGACCGGGTCGGGCGTGCTGGCATCGCGCCACATGCCCTGCGCCTTCGCGTAGGCCTCGACCAGGGCGATCCGGTCGTCGGCGCGGCCGGTGACCTTCAGGAAGTCGATGGTCTTCTGGTCGACCGGGAAGAAGCCGCAGGTCGCGCCGTATTCAGGCGCCATATTGGAGATGGTGGCCCGGTCGGCGACCGCCATGTCGTCGAGGCCGGGGCCGTAGAACTCCACGAACTTGCCGACCACGCCCTTCTTGCGCAGCATCTGGGTGACGGTGAGCACGAGGTCGGTGGCGGTGGTGCCCTCGGGCAGCTTGCCCGACAGCTTGAAGCCCACGACCTCGGGGATCAGCATCGAGAGCGGCTGGCCGAGCATGGCCGCCTCGGCCTCGATTCCGCCGACGCCCCAGCCCAGCACCGCCATGCCGTTGACCATGGTGGTGTGCGAATCGGTACCGACCAGCGAATCCGGGTAGGCCACGTCGGAGCCGTTCTCGGACTTCGTCCAGACGGTCTGCGACAGGTATTCCAGATTCACCTGATGGCAGATGCCGGTGCCCGGGGGCACCACCGAGAAGTTGTCGAAGGCCGACTGCCCCCACTTCAGGAAGGTGTAGCGCTCGCCGTTGCGCTCGTATTCCAGGGCGACGTTGTCGGCCAGCGCCTTCGGGGTGCCGAACTCGTCGACGATCACCGAGTGATCGATGACGAGGTCAACCGGCACCAGCGGGTTGATCTTCTGCGGATCGCCGCCGAGCGCCACCATGGCGTCGCGCATGGCCGCGAGGTCGACCACCGCCGGGACGCCGGTGAAGTCCTGCATCAGCACGCGCGACGGGCGAAACGCGATCTCGACCTCGGCCTTGCCCTTCTGGTCGAGCCAGCCGACGGCAGCCTCGATATCGGCCTTCTTGACCGAGCGGTCGTCCTCGTAGCGCAGCAGGTTCTCGAGCAGCACCTTCATCGAGAAGGGCAGCGAAGCCGCCGAGGCGAGGCCGTACTTCTCGGCCGCGGGAATGGAATAGTAGGTGTAGGTCTTGCCGCCGGCTTCGAGCGTCTGGCGGGCCTTGAAGCTGTCGAGTGAGGGCACGGCTGGTTCTATCCTCGCTGCGGGTTGTCGAACACGCGCAGGCAAGACCTGCGCTACGAAGTCTGTGTTCGGCCTGTGTAGCGCCCGACGGGCGCGCGCCGCCCCGGGAGTGCCCGGGCAGGACGATGCGCGGGGGCGATTTGGACGCCCGTGATGCCGCGCGGCGCAGCCAGGGAGGGATATAGAACTTTTCGAATCTGGCCGCTACCGGGTCGTGATGACAGGTGCGTTTTCCTGTCGGAGGGGCGGCGGCGGATCGGGGCATCCGCCCTCTGGCTGTCGTGGGCAGCGCTCTTCACGAAACCTCGTTGAAGACTCAGCGCAAGCGGCTGCCGCGTTTCGCCTTCCTCACTCTGTGGGGAGAAGCCCGCGGAACCGTCACCCCTGCCCAGGCACAGCCTTGCCGGACAGCGCCTTGAACCGGTCCGGCTGGGCAGCGAGCTTACGCAGGGAGGCGACGTTGGCCGCGGCCTCCTCCGGGCTCATGTCGCGGCGCAGGACCGTTTCGGCGTCGGCGAAACGGCCCTTGAGGCCGAGCACGAGGGCGAGATTCGCCCGCACCCGGGCGTCAGCGCCGGGCTGGTCGGCGGCGAGGCGCAGGGTCTGCTCGGCCTGATCGAGGTTGCGCGACAGGGCGTAGGACAGGCCGAGGTTCGACAGGAGCGAGGGCTCGTTCGGCCGGATCTTCAGGGCGGCCTCGTAGAAGCCCTGGGCGCGGGTCTGCTCGCCGAGCTGAGCCGACGCTGAGCCCTGCGCCGAGAGGACGCGCCAATCCGGAGCGGCCGGGGAATGGGCGTTGGCGAGCACGTCGATCGCCTCTCGGAAGCGGCCGACCTCGACCAGGGACTTGCCGTAGGCGCCCAGGATCACCGTGTCACGCGGGTTCCGCAGGGCGGCCTGCTGAAGGACCGCGCTCGCCTGGCTCGTCTGATCGGTGGCCCGGAGCACGCGGGCATAGGCCATCGCCGCCCGGGCGTCTCCGGGATTGGCATTGTAGCGCTCGGCCAGCGCCTCGAGATCCTTGCGGGACGGGGACGACTTGGCGCTGAGGTCGCCGATCGAGCCGGTGGTCTCGGGCGAGCGGGTGTTGCAGCCGGCGAGGCCGAGCGCGATCACCAGCGCGGCGGCGAAACCGGCGCGGCGCCCCGCGGGGGCCGACGTGGTGGCGACACGGGTCAGGGCCGTCATCATGGTAGGCTCCGCGGGCAGGACCGGCAGGCGCGCGCTTCACGCTTCCCGCCGGGCGGTGATAGAGCGTTAACCCTAATCACCGGTTAAGCCGCCGGCCCGACCGGCGCACGAGAGGCCCATGACGCAGCCCGATCCTCCGGAGACCCCGACCGCCTTGCTGCCCGAGGAGGCGCAGGCCGTGCCGGTGACCCTGGTGACAGCGGCGTCCTGGACGGAGGTCGAGGCCGGCCTGGATCCCACTCAGCGCAGCTTCGCACGCGCCCTCGGCTTCAAGCCGAAGGCCGGCAGCCTCGCCCTGTTGCCCGGCCCGGATGGAGGCCTCGGCCGGGTCCTCTTCGGCCTCGGCGATCCCGACGGCGCCGCCTACGACCGGCTGCTCGTCGGCAAGCTGCCGGGTCTTCTACCCGAGGGCAGCTTCCGCCTCGAAAATGCGCCCGATCCCGCCGAGGCCACCCTCGCATGGCTGATGGGTAGCTATCGCTTCGGCCGCTATCGATCGGCCGGCGGCGGCAAGGCGCGGCTCGCGACACCGGCGGGCATCGACGCCGCCGAGGTGGCGCGGATCGCCGCCGCCGTCGCGCTAGGTCGCGACCTCGTCAACACACCGGCGAACGACATGGGGCCCGCCGAGATCGAGGCCGCTGCCCGGGCGCTCTCCGCGCGCCACGGCGCGGCCATCACCGTCACGCAGGGCGACGCTCTGGCGGCGGAGTTTCCGCTGATCGAGGCGGTCGGCGCCGCCTCGCCGCGGGCGCCGCGGCTGATCGACATGACCTGGGGCCCGGCGGAAGCGCCGCGGGTGACCCTGGTGGGCAAGGGTGTCGCCTTCGACACGGGCGGCCTCGACATCAAGCCGTCCGCCGCGATGCTGCTCATGAAGAAGGACATGGGCGGCGCCGCCGCAGCGCTGGCGGCTGCCGACATGGTCATGGGGGCGGGTCTGCATCTGCGTCTGCGCGTCCTGATCCCCGCGGTGGAGAACGCGGTTTCCGGCAACGCCTTCCGCCCGGGCGACGTGCTTCCGAGCCGGGCCGGGCTCAGCGTCGAGATCGGCAACACCGACGCGGAGGGGCGCCTGATCCTGGCCGACGCCCTGGCTCTCGCGGACGCGGACAGCCCGGAGCTGATCCTCGACTACTCGACGCTGACGGGCGCGGCGCGGGTGGCCCTCGGGCCGGACCTGCCGGCCTTCTTCACTGAGGACGAGGCCCTCGCCGGCGCGGTGGCGGAGGCCGGGCACCGGGCTATCGACCCGGTCTGGCGGATGCCCCTGCACGCGCCCTACGCGAGCCTGCTCGACTCGAAGGTAGCCGATCTCAACAACGTCTCGGGCGGCCCATTCGCCGGGGCGATCACCGCGGCCCTGTTTCTGCGCCGCTTCGTCCCGAAGACGAAGGCCCACGGCCATTTCGATCTGTACGGCTGGAACCCGTCGACCAAGCCGGGCCGTCCGGAGGGCGGCGAGGTCCAGACCGCGCGGCTGACCTACGCGTTGCTGAAGGCGCGCTACGGGGGCTGATCCGGGCTGCGCGTCCATTGAACGCGCCGACATTGGTCGAGCCGTCCCTGTGCCCGCCCGCGATCCGTATCACCCCGTCGTTCCGGGGCGCCGAAGGCAAGCCCGGAACCCAGAGACGCCGTCGGCGCAAGACCGGAGGCCTCGGGGGCTCTGGATCCCGGGCTCCGCTCCGCGGCCCCGGGAGGACGGGGTGCGATGACGAGGCCGATCAGCTCCAGCCCGCCTGCCGCAGGAGCATCCCCGCCCCGGCGCAGAGCGCCAGGGTCTGCAGCGTTCCGAGCCCGAACCGGAACACCGCCAGGATGGCTGCCGCCGTCAGAACCAGCGCGGCCGGATCAAGGCTTGCCGGCACCGGCAGGTCGAGGCGCAGCGGCCCGACCGGCACCGTCTCCACCTGTGCGAACAGCGTCCGCAAGCCGAACCAGACCGCGAGGTTGAGGATCACGCCGGCCACTGCCGCGGTGATCGCCGAGAGCGCGCCCGCGAGCCGTCGGCTGCCGCGCAGGCGCCCGATCAGGGGTGCACCGGCGAAGATCCACAGGAAGCAGGGCACGAAGGTGACCCAGGTGGTGATGAGCCCCGCCAGCGTCCCGGCCACCAGCGGCGGCAGGGATCCGGGTGCGCGAAATCCCGCCAGGAAACCCACGAACTGGAGTACCATGATCAGCGGGCCGGGGGTGGTCTCGGCGAGGCCGAGCCCGTCGAGCATCTCGCCCGGTTTCAGCCAGCCGTAATGCTCCACCGCCTGCTGGGCCACGTAGGCGAGCGCCGCGTAGGCTCCGCCGAAGGTGACGAGCGCCATCTTGGAGAAGAACAGGGCCGCCTGCCCGAAGACCGGCGGCACGCCCGGCAGCACGAAGAGCGCCGCCACCGGCACGAGCCAGATCGCGAACCATAGGACGGCCGTCCGCAGCGAGGCCGCGGCGCGGACGCGCTCGCGCGGCAGCGCTGCCTCGCCGATGAGCACGCCCGCCTCCTCCTCTGGGCCGTCCGCGGTCTCGACGGCCGGCCGCCGGCCGCGGGCGAGACCGACGATGCCGGCCGCGACCACCACGAGCGGGAACGGCACGCCGAGGGCGAAGATCGCCACGAAGGCCGCGAGGGCCACAAGCCGGTCGGTCCGGTCGCGCAGGGCGCGACCGCCGAGGCGCCAGAGGGCGTGCAGCACGATCGCCAGCACCGCCGCCTTCAGCCCGAAGAACAGCCCGGCGACCGCGTCGACGTGGCCGTACAGCACGTAGAGCCAGCTCAGGGCCATGAGGGCCAGCAGCCCCGGCAGGACGAACAGCCCGCCCGCCACGAGGCCGCCGGCCGGTCCGTGCATCAGCCAGCCGATATAGGTCGCGAGCTGCTGCGCCTCCGGCCCGGGCAGCAGCGTGCAGAAGCCGAGCCCGTGCAGGAAGCGCCGCTCGGAGATCCAGCGCCGCTCCTCCACGAGGATGCGGTGCATCACGGCGATCTGGCCGGCCGGGCCGCCGAACGACAGGGCCGCCACCAGCAGCCAGACCGGGACGGCCTGCGCGAGGGTCGGCGCGCTCAGGCGGTGAGCGGCAGCCCCGTCTCGATCAGGCGAGCCCACAGGGAGGCCCCGTACGGCGTCGCGGCGTCGTTGAAGTCGTAATGCGGGTGATGGAGCGAGGCACTGTCGCCGTTGCCGATGAACATGTAGGCGCCGGGGCGGCGGTCCAGCATGTAGGAGAAGTCCTCGGCGGTCATCATGGGCGCCACGTCCCGATCGACGTTCTCCCCACCGACCAGGGCCTCGGCGACCTCCGCCATGAACGCGGTCTCCGCGGGGTGGTTCTCGGTGACCGGGTAGCTGCCGCCGAATTCGGTGACGCCGGTGGCGCCGAAGCCCGCGGCGATCTCCGACACCAGCGCCGCGATCCGTCCCCGGATCTCGGCGCGCACCGCCTGCGACAGGGTGCGCACGGTGCCCCTTAGGGTCACGGTCTGCGGCAGCACGTTGAAGGCTTCCCCGGCTTCGAGGGCGCAGACCGAGACCACGGCCGATTGCAGCGGGTCGAGGTTGCGGGACACGATGCTCTGCAGGGCGATGATCACGTGGCTCGCGACCAGCACGCTGTCGACGGCGTTCTGCGGCAGGGCCGCGTGGCCGCCCCGTCCCTCGACGGTGAGCGTGAAGCGGTCGGTGGAGGCCATGATCGGCCCTGGCCGGATCGCGAAGGTGCCGACCGGCATGCCGGGAATGTTGTGCATCCCGTAGACCGATTCGACCCCGAACCGTTCCATCAGCCCGTCCTCGACCATCGCCTCGCCGCCGCCTCCACCTTCCTCGGCGGGCTGGAAGATCAGCACGGCGGCGCCGTCGAAGTCCCGGGTCTCGGCGAGGTACCTGGCGGCGCCGAGCAGCATCGTCGTGTGCCCGTCGTGACCGCAGGCGTGCATCCGCCCCGGCACGGTGGAGCGGTAGGGCAGATCGCGGACTTCCTGGATCGGCAGGGCGTCCATGTCGGCGCGCAGGCCGATGGCACGGTTGGACGCCCGGCCCTTGCCGCGGATCACGCCCACCACGCCGGTGCGACCGATTCCGGTCACCACCTCGTCGCATCCGAAGGACCGCAGCCTGTCCGCCACGAAGCCGGCGGTTCGCTCGACGTCGTACAGTAGCTCGGGATGAGCGTGCAGATCGTGCCGCCACGCCTGCATCGTGTCGGCAAAGTCGCAAATCCGTTCGAGGACGGGCATCGGGTCGGGGCTCTCGTGGCCTTCGGGGTCGGCCGGACCAGCAAAGCTGGGGCCAGAGCCGCCGTCAACGGCCGCAACGGAGCCCTGTCGCCACTCAGCAGTGTGGCCCGGATCAGGAAGCGCGCCGTCCCCGTTCCGACAGTCCGCGTGCCGGGCGGCGACGCGGCTGCAGCGGCCTGTCCGGCGCGGCGAGGTCGTCCAGGATCGGGCAGTCGGGCCGGTCGTCGCCGCAGCAGGCCTCCGCCAGGCGCTCCAGGGTCCGCGCCATCCCCTCAAGCTCGGTGATGCGGCGGCGCAGATCCGCGATCTGCTCCCGGGCGATCGCCTTGACGCCGGCGCTCGGTCGGGCGCGATCGTGCCAGAGCGCCAGGAGGTCCGCGATCGCGTCCACGCTGAAGCCGAGGTCGCGGGCGCGTCGAATGAAGCGCAGCGTGTGAAGGTCGGCCTCGCCGTAATGCCGGTAGCCGGCTTCGGAGCGTCTGGCCGGGGGCAGCAGGCCGGTCGTCTCATACCAGCGGATCATCTTGGCCGAGACGCCGGTGCGGCGCGCCGCCTCGCCGATGGTGAGGACGACCGCGCTCATGCCGGCCTCGGCTTCAGCGCGGCAGCCTTTGGGGGTGGGGACCCGCCGCCTGCCCGCCGCAGCCGCAGGGCGTTGCCCAGGACGAAGACGCTGGAGAACGCCATCGCCCCCGCGGCCAGGATCGGTGACAGCGTCGGTCCGCCGAAGGGTACCAGCACGCCTGCCGCCACCGGGATCAGCGCGGCGTTATAGGCGAAGGCCCAGAACAGGTTCTGGCGGATATTGGCCATGACCGCGCGCGACAGCGCCAGCGCCTCGACCAGGGAGTCGAGGCTCCCGGACATCAGCACCACGTCCGCGCTGTCCACCGCGATGTCGGTTCCGGTCCCGATGGCGAGGCCGACATCGGCCTCGGCGAGCGCGGGCGCGTCGTTGATGCCGTCGCCCACGAAGGCCACGGGCCCGTGCGCCGCCCGGAACCGCTGGACCGCCTCGACCTTCCCGCCGGGCAGCACCCCGGCGGCCACGTCGTCGATGCCGAGGCTCCGGGCGACGCTGGCCGCGGTGCGGGGGTCGTCACCCGTGACCATCGCGACGGCGAGACCGCGCGCCTTGAGCGACGCCACCGCCTCCCGGGCGCCCGCCTTCACGGGATCGGCCAGGGCCAGGACGGCCGCGTGGCGGCCATCAAGGGCGAGGTGGATCGGGGTCCGGCCTTCGCCGGCCAGTCGCTCGGCGCGGGCGGCGAGGTCGGGATCCGCCGCGATGCCGAGCCGGTCGAGATAGCGCGGCGCGCCGAGGGCCACCGCCCGGCCCGCCACCCAGCCGGTGACGCCGAAACCCTCCAGCGCCTCGAAGCCGTCCGCCTCGGGCGCCCGGAGGCCGCGGTCACGCGCCGCTGCAACCACCGCGCCCGCCAGAGGATGCTCGGAGCGGCTCTCCAGGCCGGCGGCCAGCGCCAGGGCGTCTTCCTCCGGGACGCCCCTGGCCGTGACGATGTCGGTGACGCGGGGACGGCCCTCGGTGAGCGTGCCGGTCTTGTCGAGGGCCACGACGCGCACGTCGCGCAGGCGCTGCAACGCCGCACCGTCGCGGAACAGCACGCCGCGTCCCGCCGCGCGCCCGGTGCCGACCATGATGGCAGTCGGCGTCGCCAGACCCATGGCGCAGGGGCAGGCGATGATCAGGACGGCCACCGCGTTGACCAGCGCCGTGCCGAGGGCGGGCGCCGGCGCGAGGACGAGCCACGCCAGGAAGGTCACCCCGGCGATGCCGATCACGACCGGCACGAAGCGCCCGGTGACCCGATCGACCAGTGCCTGGATCGGCAGCTTGCCGCCCTGGGCGCGCTCGACCATCGCGGCGATCTGGGCGAGCACGGTGGCGCTGCCGACCGCATCGACCCGCAGGTCGAGGCTGCCGCGACCGTTGAGGGTGCCGCCGACCATCCGGTCCCCCGGCCCCTTGTGCACCGGCACCGGCTCGCCCGTGACCATGCTCTCGTCGACGTGGCCCGTGCCGGAGACCACCACGCCGTCGGCGGCCACGCGCTCCCCCGGCCGCACCCGGACCAGGTCGCCGATCCGGAGCCCGGCGAGGGGCACCTGCGCCTCCGCGTCGCCGCGGAGCACCCGGGCGGTCTTGGGGGCGAGGTCCATCAGCCGGGCGATCGCCTGTCCGGTCCTGCCCCGCGCCCGGGCCTCGAGGGTCCGGCCGAGCAGGATCAGCGTGACGATCAGCACGCTGGCCTCGAAGTAGAGATGCGCCGCGTCCGCCGGCAGCAGTGCGGGCGCCAGCGTCGAGACCAGGGAATAGAGGTAGGCCGCGCCGGCACCGAGGGCGACGAGGGCGTTCATGTCCGGGTGGCCGCGCAGCAGGCCCGGCACGCCGCGCAGGAAGAAGCGCCGGCCCGGCCCTGCGAGGACCAGGGTGGCCAGGACGGCCTGGACCACCGCCGTCGCAGATCCGCCGTGCAGGCGTCCCAGGACATGCCCGCCCATGTCGAGGACCACCACCGGGGTCGAGAGCAACGCCGCCGCGATCAGGTCGCGACGCAGGGCGCGACCCTCTTGGTCCTGGCGCGCCGCCGGATCGGCCGGATCGGCCGCCTCCAGGGATCGGGCCTCGTAGCCCGCCGCCGCGACGGCCGCGACGAGATCGTCCGTCGATACCACGCCCTCAGGGTGGCGGATCGTGGCCCGTCTGGCGGCGAGGTTGACGCTGGCACCGGTGACACCGGGTACGGCGGCGAGCACGCGCTCGACTCGGCCGACGCAGCTCGCGCAGGACATCCCCTCGATCGCCAGAAGAGTCTCCGTCTCGGGAACCGGATAGCCGACCTCCGCCAGCGCGGCCGCGGCGTCGGCCGGGCGCGCGGCCCCTCCCAGAACGAGGCTGGCCCGGTGCGTGGCGAGATTCACCGCCACGTCCCGGACACCGGGGAGCGACCGGAGAGCGCGCTCGACGCGACCCACGCACGAGGCGCAGGACATGCCCTCCACGGGAAGGGTCAAGGTGACAGGGTCCGGCATGGCGGCGGTTCCGTTCGAGGGTCCCATGCCCCGAGAGATGGGGGTTCCCATCATGGGAAGGTCAAGGGGTGCCCGATGCGCCGCGTTCCCGGCAGGGTTCCAGGTGGCGTGCCGCTTCGCGGCAACCGGCCGGGACCGAGCCTGAACATCGCGCCAGCCCTCGCACCGCGCACACGGCGCGCCAGTGGGCGCCGCCTCGGGGACAGCTAGGCTGCGCGAGGGCCGCGAACACGGGCTGACGATTTGCAACTAATCCGTGTGGTAGTTGCCGTGTGACAACCAATACGTCATCCCGGGGCACCGCAGGCGAGCCCGGGATGACGGGGTTGTCTCTCTGAGGCGGAGCCAGGTCTCGCCAACCTGAGTTCGCAGCCCTGCAGGCTCCGCCGCAACGGTTGTCGAATCGCCCCGGTCCGGCCAAGCTCCTCGACCGTCGGGCCGAAGAGGACTCGGATGACCGAACCCCTGACGATCTACGGCGATCCGGGCTCCGGGAACTGCCTCAAGGTCAAGTGGGTCGCGGCCCATCTCGGTATCCCGGCGACCTGGCACGACGTGGACGTGCCGGGTGGGGGACGCGCACGCCCGCGTTCCTGGCGCTGAACCCGGCCGGGCGCGTGCCGATCGTGGTCTTCCCCGACGGCGCGATCCTGTCGGAGTCGAACGCGATCATCGTCCATCTTGCGGACGGCTCGCACCTCATCCCGCAGGCACCGTTCGACCGCGCCCGCATGCTGCAATGGATGTTCTGGGAACAGTACAGCCACGAGCCGTACATCGCGGTCCGCCGCTATCAACTCCACTACCTGAGGCGATCTCCGGCGGATCTGGATCCGAAGCTCGCCGAGCGCGGCGCGGACGCCCTGCGCCTGATGGAGGGCACCCTCGGACGGTCCACCTTCATGGCGGGCGATGCGCTGACACTCGCCGATGTCGCCCTCGTCGCCTACACCCGCATGGCGCACGAGGGCGGCTTCGATCTCGCGGCCTACCCGGCCGTCCGCGCCTGGATCGGGCGCGTCGAATCCGGGCTCGGGATCGGCCCCTACGACTGATCGGCCACCAGTGGCGGCGCGGCGGTGGCCCCATATTCCGGCAGGCTGACCCGCACCGTCGTCCCCTGCCCCATCGTGCTCTCGATGGTGAGGCGACCGCGATGACGGTTCAGGCTGTGCTTGACGATGGCGAGCCCGAGCCCGGTGCCGCCGCGCGCGCGGCTCGAGACCACGTCGATCCGGTAGAAGCGCTCCGTCAGCCGCGGGATGTGCTCGGGCGGGATCCCCGGTCCGTCGTCGGTCACCGACAGGACGATCCGGCGACCGAGCCGGGGATCGTCTTCGCGTGCGAGCCCGACGCCGATCCGGCCGCCGCCGTACTTCACGCCGTTCTCGATCAGGTTCTCGATGACCCGGGCGAGTTCGTCGGCGTCGCCCGGCACCCCGTAGGGCCCCGCCCCGTCGTCCAACCGGATCGTGGCGCCCCGGGACTCGGCCAACGGCCCCTGGGCGTCGACCATCTGGCGCGCGAGCGCCCCGAGATCGACCATCAGGGTGGGGGCTACGTGCTCCCGCAGCTCGATGCGCGAGAGCGACAGCAGATCGTCGATGAGGCGCGTCATCCGCAGCGCCTGGACCCGCATGATCTCCAGGAAGCGCTCACGCGCCTGCGCATCCTCGCGGGCGGGCCCCTGCAGGGTCTCGATGAAGCCGATCAGGGTGGCCAACGGCGTGCGCAGCTCGTGGCTGGCGTTGGCGACGAAGTCGACCCGCATCGCCTCCAGGCGCCGGGCCGAGGTGAGGTCCCGCAGGAACAGCAGCGCGCTGACGCCGGATCCGTCGGGCATCGGCAGGGCTCCGATCTGCACCTCGAAGGTCCGCTCCAACGGGATCCGGGTCGCGAGAGCGACGCGTCGGGGCATGCCGGAACTCAGGACCGCCTCGACGCCGTCGAGAACCTCCGGATCGCGGAGGGCGAAGGACAGGGGTCGGGCCTGGTGCAGGGCGGGCAGCAGCGCGCGGGCAGCGGGGTTGGCCTCGACCACCAGGGTCCGACGATCCACGAGGATCACCGGGTCGGGCACGTGTGCGAGCAGCGCCTCCGCCACCGCGTGCCGGTGCGCGGTGGCGGCCGGTCGCGGCACCGGGGCTTCGGGGCCGCGTCCCCCGAGCCAGCCGCCCACGCAGACTGCACCCAGCCCGATCAGGATCAGCGGCAGATCGAGGCGACCGGCGACGGCAAGCGCCAGCGCGAGCAGGCCCGTGCCGATCGCGGCGCCGGTCCAGGCAGGAGAGGTGCGCAGACGGCCGGGCATGGCAGGCGCGGCAATCGGGTCAGCGCGGCTCGGACTCGTCGCGCCACGCCCGGCCGGACGGGCCCGCAGTACCCTCCGGGGGGCCGGAATCCCGTGCGCCGCCCGCGCGCTTGACGATCTCATAGAGGCCGAGCATCGCCAGGGCGGTCACGAACGGCACGACGTAGTAGCAGCCCCGGAACAGGAGCAGAGAGGTCAGCACCTCGTTGCGCGGCAGGCTCGACAGGGCGAGCAGCACCGTCGCCTCGAACACGCCGATCCCGCCCGGCGCGTTCGACGCGATGCCCAGCATGGCGGCGAGCACGTAGATCGCCAGGAAGGTGGTGAAGCCCAGCGTCGTCTCCTGCGGCAGCAGGACGTAGAGCACGGCTGCCGCCGCGCAGACGTCGCCGATCCCGACGATCATCTGGCCGATCGAGACCGAGGCCCCGGGCAGCTCAAGCCGCCACTGCTTCACGGTGATGCTGCGCTTCTTGGCCGAGACCCAGGCGAGGTAGCCCAGCACCAGGGCGAGCGCCGCGAGACCCACGCCCTGGTTGATCCGGATCGACGTGAAGGCGAGCCCCGCGAGCTGGCCCGCCTCGATGATCAGGCTGAGACCCAGGACCACGCCCATGCCGAGCCAGAAGGTGAAGCCGGCGATCACCGTCAGCGCCGCGATCTTGGCCGTCGAGAGGCCCTGGCGGGCGTAGATCCAGTAGCGGATCGTGCCGGCGGTGAGCAGCGGGAAGCCCAGGGTGAAGCTCACCGCGTAGCTGGTGAACGAGGCGAGCGCGGTGATCCGGTAGGGGACCTTGATCTTGAGCTGGCGCAGGGCCAGCGCGTCGTAGCCCGTGAGGAACAGGTAGCTGATCGCGACGAACAGGAAGGCGAGGCCGAGCTGCTCGCCCGTCGCGGCCGCGATGGCGGTGCGCACCTCCGCCCAGCTCACGCTCTGGACGAGCTTCCACAGCACGCCGAGCGAGACCGCGACCAGCACGATGCTGGCGGCCGTGCCGATCCAGGCGTAGCGGCTGCGTCGGCTCTTCCCCTTCGAGCCCGCGGGGTCGTGCTGGACCGGCTCGGCCTTCTCGGCCGCGCTCCGGTGCTGTCCCTGAAAATTCATGCCGTTCGGCGTCCGCCCTTCCGGCTGCGCGGCCCGGCCGAAGGCCGTCAGCCCGTGCCGGAATCTCCCGGACCGCGGCCCGTTGCCCCGCATGTAGGCCGAACCAGCGCGCAAGGCCAGGGAAGGCAGGGCCGTGACGGCCTTTCTATCCTCAGGCGGTCTCGCGATCGAGGATCTCAGCCGCCTCCGCGAGGCCGCGCCGGATCCGGGCGGGCACCTCCGGCGAGGTGCAGACGTAGGTCGGGCTCGGATGGGGAACCCGGATCACCGGCAGGTCGGGGCGCAGAGCCGCGAGGGTCGGCGCCGCTTCGCCGGCGAAGCGGCCGGCCAGAACAGCCACGGCGAGGCGCGGCAACAGGTCGAGGAGCGGGGCCAGGTAGAGCGCGCCGGCCGCGACCTCGGCGCGGCGGGGCGCGCGGTTGAGGGCGCCCGCCGCGTGGATGAGCCAGGGCACGGCGTTCCAGATCAGCGTGTCGGCCCGGGCGATTCGAGCCTCGGCGAGAAAGCGGAACAGGTTCGCGGCGGTGCCGTTCGCGCTGTCGCGGGTGACGAAGCCGGTACGCAACACCGCCGGGCCAGGCGTCTCAAGGAGGAGGAGCATCCGCGCCGCGACGCCACCGTCCAGCGGGTCGGGTGCGGGCACGGGAGCAGCGCGCTCCGCCGAGATCCGCGCGCCAAGGGCCCGGATCGGCGCGATGTGCGGCGCCCCGACCATCGCCCGGCGGGCCGCGAGAGCGTCCGGATCGGCGAGCGATTTCGGGGCCTGCGGCTCAGCCGACATCGAGGCCGGGGATGGCGGCACCGAGGTGGCCGGACAGGCGGAAGCGCTCGGCGCCTTCCTCCCGGGCGAGCCGGGCCTCGAGGCCTGCCGGCCCGCCGAACTGGAAGCCGATCTGGCTGGCATAGGCCGCGCAGGACGCCCGCTTGCGGGCCTGCGCGTCCGGATCGAGGCGCATCAGCGGCTCGGGAAGGGCGGCGAACAGGCCGGCGAGGGGCTCCTTCGGCGTGGCCTCGCGCACCGTATAGGGGAAGTCGCGCCACCACAGGACCGGTGCCTCGACCGCGAGACCGCGCAGCGCCCGGACCGCCTGGACATGGTCGACATGTCCGCCGATCGCCTGCGGGGCGAGGATCAGGTCCGGACGCTCGGCGGCGATCAGGTCCGCGATGGCCGGCGCGAGGTCGGCCGCGATCCCGTCGTCGGCGCGGGTGTCGGAGAAGAGTTCCGGCGCCGCGCCGTAGCCCCGGTGCGGCGCCTCGCGGAACGGCAGGTGGACGGGCGGCGCGATGCCGAGCGCGGCGGCGGCCCCGACGTCCTCCTCCCGGCGCAGGGCCATGTAGTCGACCTCCGCCGGCAGCCCCTTGTCGAGCTGGCAGGCCAGCGCGAAGCCCGTCGGGTCGGGGACGCTGCCGGTGAACAGCGTCGCCATGACCACGTGCCAGCCGTCCGCGGCGAGGCTCGCCAGGAGGCCGCCGCAGGAGAAGGCGGCGTCGTCGAGATGGGGTGACAGGGCGAGCGCGGTGGGCATGGTTCAGGGTGCTGTGGTTTCGATGGGTTCAACCCTGAACCTCATCCGGAGGTGCCGGAGCGCAGCGCGGGCCTCGAAGGAGGGCTCCAGGGATCGCAGCGGCCTCTGGAGGGCTCCTTCGAGGCCCGCGGGCGCGGGCATCTCAGGATGAGGGCACAGGATGGGACATCCCGAGTGAGGAATGGCCTCAGAGCAGATGCGGCTCGGCGCGGAACCGGCAGCTGGGATCGTCGGGCAGGTCCGGCGCGAAGTCGGTGGCCGGCTTCTCGTGGCGCACCCGGGCATACACCTCCATGATCTGCCGCCCGACCGCGTGCCAGGAATAGACGCGCCGGCACTCCTCCAGCCCGGCCGCGGCGATGCGACGGCGCAGCTCCGCATCGGTGATGATCCGCGTGAGGGCGGCAGCCAGCGCCGGCACGTCGCCGGGATCGACCAGCAGGCCGTTCTCCCCATCGCGCAGGCAGTCGGACACGCCGACCGCGTGGCAGGAGACCGTGGCGAGCCCGGCCGCCAGCGCCTCCAGGATCGTATTGGAGAACCCCTCCGCGTAGGTCGGCGAGACGAACACGTCGGCCCGGCGATAGAGGTCGGGCACGGAGCCGTACTCGGCGTAGCCCGTGAAGGCGATCTCACGCTCGGAGAACCCGAGATCCGCGGCCAGAGCCTGGGCCGGGTCCACATCCGGCCCGATCCCCGAGACGGTGGCCGCGAAGGGCGTGCCCTGCTGGCGCAGGATCGCCAGGGCGTTGATGAAGTCGAGCACGCCTTTCCGGCGGTCGACGCGGCCGTGATAGAACAGCCGCACCGGCCCGGCATGGGGCACCGGCAGCCCATCGGGCGTGCCTTGTGCGAACCGGTCGGTATCGACCGCCCCGGGCACGATGGTGAAGCGGGCCGGATCCGATCCCAGCCGCCCGCAGACCTCGTCCACGAAGGAGGCGCCGCCGATGAGGAGCGCGTTGGCGTGAGCCAGCACTGTGCACATGGCGACCCGGTGCGTCTCGCAGCAGGAACCGACCCAGTGGCCGTCGCCGCCCTGGATCGAGACGACGCTCGGCACCCCGAGCCTGCGCGCGGCGAGCAGCACCGCCCAGCCGGTGGGGTAGCCGTACTGCGCGTGAAGGACGTCGAAGGGATGCTGGGCATGCTCCCGGCAGATGGCGTCCACCATCGTGGCGATGTCGCGCTCGAAGTCGCCCGAGGTCTGCTCGCCGAGTTGCTCCAGGCCGATCACCCGCACGCCCGGCACGGGCGGCGGCGGCCCGCCGCCATAGACCCGGGTGCCGAAGGCGTCGCCGCGATACTGCGAGATCATCGTCACGTCGTGGCCGGCTCCGACCAGCTCGCGCAGCAGGTTCTGCGCGTAGACGCTCATGCCGGAGATCGCCGGGAAGTAGCGGCGGCTGAGGAAGAGGATTCTCATCAGTGCAAGCAGTTCGGGGTGCTGTCTGGACGGTGTCCCCTCCCCTTGCGGGGAGGGGTAGGGGTGGGGGTGGTTCAGGTCGGATCGCCGCGGTACCTCCTGCACCACCCCCGCCTCCGGCTCCTCCCCACAAGGGGGAGGAGAGACTCGCATTCGCCCTCACTGCCATTGCCGCCGCGTCTCCTGCCCGCCGGCCAGCACCGGCCCGGCCCGCCGACAACCGCGGAGGTAGTCGAGCGCCTGCGGGATCATCACGTCGGCCCGGTGGCTCTCACGGGACAGCTCGACGCAGATCAGCTTGCCGAAACCGACCTCCTCCAGCGCCTCCAGCACGCCCGGCACGTCCATGTCGCCCTCGCCGAAGGGCAGGTGGATGTGGCTGCCGCGCTTCATGTCCTCGATCGCCACGGTGCCGATCCGGTCGGCGAACTCCCGCACGGCCGCCGCCGGCTCCCGCTCGCCGGTGACCAGGCAGTGGCCTGTGTCGAGGGCGAGCTTCAGCCCCAGCACGGTCAGGGCCGCATAATCGTCGAGCGTCTCGATCAGCATGCCGGGCTCGGGCTCCAGGCACGGCACGACGCCGGCATCCGCGGCGAAGGCCGCGACCTCGTGCAGGCCGTCTGTCAGCCAGCGGCGGGCTTCCCCATGATCGACGCCGGGCTTCGGCACGCCGGCCCAGAACGAGACCGCCTCGGCGGAGAGCATCGCGCCGATCTCGATCGCCCGCTTCAGGAAGCCGACCCGGCGGGCGCGGCCGGCGGCGTCGGCCGTCACCAGCGTCGGCTCGTGCTTGGCGCTCGGGTCGAGGAGGAAGCGGGCGCCCGTCTCGATGACGCAGGTCAGCTCCAGCTTCTCGAGCAGGCTCGCCACCCGTCCGGCCTCCGCGGCCCAGGTCTCGGAGAACGGGTCGAGGTGGTGGATGTCGAGGGTGAGCGCCACGCCGTCGTAGCCCGCAGCCTTGATCAGGTGGATCGCGTCGTCGAGGCGGTGGTTGGCCGCGCCGTTGGTGTTGTAGGCGAACCGGAGCGTCACGCCGCCCTCCCCTTCCGCTCTGCGAGGCGGAACGGCGCGTGATGCGATTCCGGCTCGCGGTAGAGCGGATAGTGACGGCCCACGATCGTTTCGGCCAGAGCGACGTCGAACAGCGGCTGGCCGCCGAACCGCTCCAGGGCTTCCGGCGTGAGGCGTACCGGGCGCAGCGTCTCGCTCGCGGTGCCGAACGTGATCAGCGGATGGTCGCGGTCGAGGAGCTTCCGCGTGTTGCGCTCGCCGATCCGGTAGTAGCTCATGGTCTCGACTTCGAGCCCCGGCACGATCGCCTTGACGACGCCGACACCGCCGCCGGGCGGCGTACAGTCGACGTAGAGCACGTCGAACCCGGCTTCGGTGAGCCGGTCGCAGGCGATCCTGCCCCGGGCATGGCCGTCGGCGGCCGGTGTGGAGGGCAGCTCCGCGAAGCGCTTGGTGCTCCGCTCCGAGTACACGGTGTCGGCCAGCACGCCGCGCATGTCGGCCGCGGGCATCTCGATCCATTCGAGCATCGCCTGGAGGGCGCGGCTCTCCTCGAGGTCCAGGCTGGGCAGCGCCTTCTGGATGAAGGCGTCGACGTAGCCCGGAGGGGTCACGGTCGCGGCCATGTCGAGGGGGCCGTGGCCGAAGGTCTTGCGCACCCGCGCGGCCTGGAACTCCAGCAGCGCCTTGCGCAGCGCCCGTTCGCGGTCCGGATCGCAGGCCTCGCCGCAGGCCGAAAGGGCGATCGGCGCCGGCGTGCGCGCCGGATCCTCGTCGTAGCCGACGACGTAGAGGTTGGTGAGGCCGAACTGGTCGGTGGCGAATTTCGGAAGCGCGCGGATCCCCAGCTCCTTCAGCCGGGCCAGCATGGCGGCGTTCTCCGGGCCGATGCCGTCGAGGTCGAGCATCACGCCCTGGTCCAGCGCCCGGAACAGCAGGCCGTTGCCGTCCCGCTGCAGCAGCTCCAGGACACCATGGCCGAGGGCGAAGGGCACGTCGGGCCCGGCGCCGAGGCCGTTGGTGATCAGGTTGGTGAAGGGCTTGTAGCCTTCCGACAGCTCGAAATAATCGGTCGCCGCGATGTCGAGCGGCATCAGCACGATCGCCCCGGTGGCGTGGCGGATGCTCGGCGTCCATTCCAGCACCGTGTCGCGGCCGACGGGGGAGCCGGCGGGCAGGCAGAGCGTCAGCGGGTCGGCGACGGATGGGGCGCCGTAGACGCGCGCGAGATCGTTGTAGCTCGCCCGCTCCTTCGCCCGGGGCAGGACCGCCAGGGAGGGCATCAGGTTCTCGGCGATCTCCGCGACGGCGCCGATCAGCGCCTCGTCGTCGGTGGCGCCGTAGCCGATGCCCGACGGCATCGCGCCCACGAAGAACGGGTCGTCGAGGAAGAGGGCCACGAACCAGACCGGGATGCCGGTGCGGTCGAGCGGCGCCAGCGGGAAGCCGACGACGCGGCCCTCCGGCAGGACGTCGAGATAGGCCTTCACCGGATCGGGCAGGATCCCGGGCAGCCCCTCGATCGTGCGCTGGGCGCCGAAGCGGTAGGGGCGCGGCGCCTTGATCCGCTCGTGGCGGGCGCGGTCGTCCTGGTCGTGGAAGGCGTCTGGGTTGGTCAAGGTTCGGTCCCGTCCCTCTCGTGTCCGCCTGTTCCGCCGCCGTGTCCCACCCGCCCCTCATCCTGAGGTGCCGAAGCGTAGCGGAGGCCCCGAAGGAGGCCCCAGCCGGCCGCGCGATCCCTGGAGGCCTCCTTCGAGGCCCGCTGACGCGGGCACCTCAGGATGAGGGGATGGATGGGATATGCCGGATCCGAGTTCGGCGATTGATCGTCCTGTCTTGTCGCTACCCCTGCCCGTAGGCGCGGGCGACGAGCCGCATCGTGTGAAGGTCCCGCGCCGCCGAGTACGCCGCCCGCTCCTCGCGCCGGCGCAGGGCTGAGCCGAAGGCGCGCACCTGCTCGGTGAAGGGCGAGCTGTCGGCGTCGAAGGCGAGCGGCTGCGCTCGGCCGCTGACGCCGTCGATGAAGGTCAGAGATCCGCCGGCTGTCTGGCCCATCGTGTTCTCGGCAACGAGCAGGCCCCTCGTGCCGACCACCTCCAGGCGGCGGCGGGGCAACGCGTCGGGGCAATTATAGGCGACGTGCAGGCTCGCCAGCACGCCGCCCGCCGTCCGCCCGATCAGCAGGGCGCCGTCATCGACCGTGTAATCCTGGGCCTTGGTCTGGGTCAGGGCCGCTAGGTCGGCGATCGGCTCGCCGAGCAGGAAGTCCACGAGGTCGAGACCGTGCGGGGCGAGGTCCATCAGCGCGCCGCCACCGGCTTGGGCGGCGTCGATCCGCCAGTTCGGCTGGCCGGCCTCCGACCAGTCGCGCCCGAGCCAGCAGGCGTAGACGATCCGCACCGCCGTCACGGTGCCGAGCCGCCCGGCCTCGACCTGCGCGCGGATCGCCCGGTGGGCCGGATGATGCCGTTGATCGAAAGCCGTGCCGTAGAAGATCTTTCCCGACTCGACCGCCCGCGCGATCGCCTCGGCGTCGGCGAGCGTCGCCGCCATGGGCTTCTCGCAGAGCACCGCCTTGCCGGCGGCGGCCAGGGCCTCGACGGCGCCGCGATGGAGGTGGTTGGGCGTCGCCACGTAGACCGCCTCGACCTCCGGCTCGGCAATGAGGCCGGCAAGGTCGGCAAGGCCGCGTGCGCCGGTCCGCTCGGCCGCGGCGCGGCATTCCGGATTTGGGTCGCAGACCGCGATCAGGCGGTGTCCCGCGGCACGGATGCCGGGCTCCATGTAGTCGCGGGCGACCCAGCCGTAGCCGACGATGCCCCAGCCGACCGCGTCCATCACCAGCGCTCCGGAAGGTCGACGAATTCGCGCACGCGCACGCGCTGCGTCTCCGGCGCGACGCCGCTCTCGACAATGCCGTCGAAGGTCAGCGTCTCGGGACCGGGCGAGCGTATCGGATAGGTGGCGCGGGGGGCGTACTCCGCCTCGTAGCGCTCCGAGGGCCAGCGGATGACGTAGCCGTCGCCCTCGGGCCGGTAGAGCGGGTTGAGCCGCAGCACGGTGCCGGGCTTCGGCAGGGTCAGGCCGTCGACCAGCGCGCGCGGCGCCGGGCGCATGCCGGGCCCGCACACCACCGAGAACGCCTCGCAGGTCCGCAGGGCGGCGGGCTCCTGAGGGCTCGGTGCCCGGGCTTCGACGAGCGCCCGGGTCAGCTCCGCGTCGTCGTACACCAGGGCATCCGGGAACAGCTCGGCGATCTCCTCGGCCGTCACCGCGCGGCCTGCCGAGAAGCCCGGGCAGTCTCGGTTGTGGATGTGGCTCAACGCCAGCCAGCCATCGTCGCCCGCATTCTGGCGCAGGCAATCGAGCAGCGCCGCCTTGTCGTCGAGGAAGTAGAAGGCATCGTTGCAGACGACGAGATCGACAGGCGCCTCCGGGATCGGCCAGTGCGGGGAACCCGCGTCGAAGCAGACGAGCTGCGCCTTCTCGGCCACGACCCAGTGCCGGGCGACCCAGAGCTTGGCAAAGACCACGTCGGCGCCGGCGACCTTGCAGCCACGCCGCTGCAGCTCCCGCAAATAGTGGCCGATGCCGCAGGCAAACTCGAAGACGCAGATCGGCTCGTTCCAGTGCGCCTCCAGCAGCGACAGGCCGGCCAGGAAGGTCGGATCGCTCCAGCGGTGCAGGAAATAGTCGCCGACCCGGCCCCAGCCGAGAAGCTCGACCGCATCGCGCAGGGTCGCGGTGCGGCGCTCCTTGATCAGGCGGATGATACCGGCCGGATCGGCCGGCGGCCCATTCCACCAATCATCCTGATCGACCAAGAGGGCGGCGAGAGCCTCGTCGGGCTCACCCGCGTCGAGATGAGCGAGGACCCGCTCGACCAGAGCCTCTCGGTTCACCCGCAGATACGGGATGCCGTCGATCACGGGCCAGCGGGCGCCGGTTTCCGCGTCGCGCAGGGCGTGCGGGCCGTCGGCCTTCAGCGGGTTGCCGGTAACCGGCGATCGGAGTGGGAACGGGATCATGGCTCTCGGGACCGCCGGGGCAGATGGGCGGCCGGGTTTGGCGATCAAGGGATGCGCATGTCGGCGAGGACACGATCGTGGAAACCCTTCACCGGGCCGGCATGGACCAGTTCCCACTCGTCGAGCACCATCCCCATCGTGGTCGAGGCCCCGCGCAGGTGCTGGGCGATCTGCAGGACCCGGTCGATGCAATCCGCCGCGTGGAAGGCGCGGCCCTCCGCGGTGGCGTCGTCCGGCAGGATCGCGCGGGCGCGCTCGACCTGGGCCTTCAGGGGCTCGGCGAGTTCGGCCAGTGCCCAGGCCGTGGTGGTCGCCATGATCGGTCCGAGATGGTCGCCGAGCAGCATCTCTCCGGTGAAGCCTGCATCCGGCATCGCGGCGTTGTGGAAATGATGGGCCATCGCGGCCAGGAACACGGCGCCGGGATCGGCCCGGTAGAACGGGCTGAGGCAGACGCCGTAGACCGCCACGATGAGGCAGTGCTCGGCGTGGTTCTCCGGCGGCTCCAGCAGGATCCGGGCGCGATCCGGGCAGGTCACGCCCGCCCGCGGCTGCTGCGCCAGGGCGCCGACGAAGCTCGGAAGCGGGCCGGGCTGGCCCGAAGGCCGTGGTGCCAGCCGCGCGCGCAGCCGCGTCCGGAGATCCGGATCGAGGTCGCCGGTGACGGCGTCGAAGCCTGCCACCAGCACGGCGGACGCCGCTTCCTCCGACAGGCCGGCGGCTGTCAGGAAGGCCGCGTCGAGGTCGCAGAGGCGGGTCGCCGCCAGCGTCACGGCGGTGATGTCGAGGGCAACGTCGTCGGGCGATGCACCGCCGGTCAGCAGGCTCCAGCCCTGCGCGAATAGCCGCTCGGCGATCGAGCCCTGACGGCCGGCCGAGCGGACGCGCTTGAGGTCGTTCATCTCGACCAGCAGGTCGCGCAACGCCTCGGGCGCGGCGGCACCGGATTGCGACGGGTGGTTCTCGCTGAGCATCGTTTCTTTCAGGCAGTCGGTCGCAGTTCGGACGGGGACCACATGCCGAACCGCCGACCTTGGGGCATGCGCACGCGGATCCCCTCCCCCCTTGCGGGGAGGGGTCAGGGGTGGGGGTGGTGCAGAAGGCACCGTTCCGCCTGGTCCTGAACCACCCCCACCTCCAACTCCTCCCCGCAAGGGCGAGGAGAGTTCGTGCAGTGCTGAGACCTCAGCCTTCGTTCAGTGCACGCCCAGCCAGTCGCGCAGCATCTGCTCCTGCTTGCCGAAGGCGTGCTCCGGGCCGTGCCCGTTCTTCACCATCGGGGCCTTGAAGAAGGTCGAGAGCTGCTCCTGGACGCCGCCATCGCCGCGCTTGTTGGCGAGGTCGAGGACGCGGGCGATCTCGATCACCAGCGGGGCGGCCAGGATCGAGTCCTTGCAGAGGAAGTTCACCTTCACCTGCATGCGCTGACCCATGAAGCCGGTGACGTCGATGTTGTCCCAGGCTTCCTTGTCGTCACCGCGCGGCCGGTAATAGTGGATGTGCACGAGGTGGTCCTCGACCGGGTAGCCGAGGATCGAGTCGAGTACCGTACCCTTGGTGTTGAGCTTCGACTGGAGCGAATTCGGGTCGTTCAGGGCCAGACCGTCGCGGTTGCCGAGGATGTTGGTCGAGAACCAGCCGTCGACATGCAGCGCGCGCGCCTTGAAGGCGGGGGCCAGCACGGTCTTCATCATGGTCTGGCCGGTCTTGCCGTCCTTGCCGGCGACCGGGACGTTCAGCTCCTTGGCGAGGTCGAGGAGCGCCGGGACGTCCGCCGCCACGCTCGGGGTGAAGTTGGCGTAGGGGATGCCGCTCTTGATCGCCGCGTAGGCGTAGAGCATGGCCGGCGAGATCGCCTCGTCGCTCGAGTCCAGGCCCTTCTCGAAGGCGGCCGTGGAGTTCAGGGTCGGATCGTTGAGGTCGGGCCAGCGCTCGGTGGAGGCGAGGTTCACCACGACCACGTCGTCGAGGTTGCTCTCCTTCTGGAAGCGGCGGAGATCGTTGGCGATCACCGAGACCGCCTCGCGATGGTCCTTGGCGACGATGCGGTTCTGGCCGTCGATGTTCTTGCAGAACTTGGCGCTGCCGACCGCCGGCCAGGGGGTGATGCCCTTCAGGACCTGGGCGCCGTTCTCGATGTCGTCCTTCGAAAGCACCCCGTGGCCACTGGCGGCCGAGGCGAGATCGTCCCCGTTGAGGTCCCATCCGCCGAAGACGAGATCCTTGTAGTCGGCCATGCCCGCCACGGAGAGGCCGGCGAGCGGCAGCCCGTCGAGCCGGTTCGAGCCGGATTTGATCATCTCGATGCCGGCGATGGCGGTGGTGGCGACGGCGCCACCCATGCCAACGAACGCGACACCGACGCGGCGACCGGACTGCATGCTCATCGGAAATTGGTGTCCTTGTGGGGACGCGGGTGGCGTCTGACGGGTGGTGTCCTGAGACCAAAAGGTCTGCCCCCCCGGGCCGTACCTAACTGGCTCGGCGGTGCGGCGTTCCAAGCCGAATGCGACAACTTTGCGCCTCCGTTGCACCGGGCGTGACCGGATCGCGGCGTTAACGCGGCCTTAAGGGGCAGGGTTAATCCTCCGCTTACCGTGCCACGCTTGGATCACGGCGCCGTCCCATTCTGGTCACGGCCGGCGCCGATACGGCCGCCGCTTCAAGGAAACCGGACGCCAGACGCCGGGCCGACACAAGGACCAATCTGAAGAGGACCAGTGATGGGGGTTATCCCGGAGCCGGCGCGTCGCGCCGACGACGTGAGCCGACTCGTGCCGAACGCGAGCCATTTCGAGGATGAAGCCGTGGCGTGGCTGCCGCGGGCCGGGCGCAAGACGGAGCGCCGGTCACGTCGCCGCACAGGCCGGAGCGGGATCCGGCGCCTTCCGGGAACGCTGGCGCTGGGCCTCGTCGCCGGGTTTGGCCTGCCGCAGGCGGCTTTCGCGCCCGCCTACTTCGCGCCCGCCGCGCAGGCCCACGATCGGGTCGACACCAGCCCGCGCGCCGCCCAGGCGCTGGCCGCCGAGGCCTGGACCACGGCCGACACTTCGGCTGAGGGACTGTCGCTCCGGTCGACGCTCGATCAAGCCCCCGCCGAGGAGACGCCGGCCGAGACCGCGTCGGCCGCATCCGACTGGAACGGCCTGCCCGTTCCGGAGCAGGAGCCGGCCACCACGGCGCTGATTCAAGAGGATCTCGCGACCCTGCCGCGCGTCACGGAGGAGCAGGGCGAGGCAGCCGTGCGCTTCGGCGAGCGCAGCGTCCCCCGCAAGGTCGTCGACACGATCGTGAAGGCCTCCGACGAGGCCGGCGTCGATCCCGTCTACATGATGGCGCTGGCCGACAAGGAATCGAGCTTCGACACGGACGCGAAGGCCGCGACCTCCTCGGCGCAGGGCCTGTTCCAGTTCGTGGCCCGGACGTGGCTGGAGATGATCCGCGATTACGGCGCCCGCTACGGGCTCGCCGACGAGGCCGCCGCCGTGAAGGGCCGGGGCTCCGCGATCACCGTCGCCGGCAACATGCGCACCCGGGTGCTCGGCCTGCGCAACGACCCGCGCGTGGCCGCCCTGATGGCGGCCGAGCTGATCAAGCGCGACCGCGAGCGCATCGAGGCCCGCGTCGGCCGGGCGCTGACCACGACCGAGCTCTACCTCGCCCACTTCCTCGGTACCGCCAGCGCCGGGCGCTTCCTGTCGCTCTCCTCCGAGAAGCCCGACGAGGTCGCGGGGCGCGAGTTCCGCAGCGCCGCCCGGGCCAACCGCAGCCTGTTCACCGAGAAGGCGGGTGGCAAGCGCCGCAGCCTCACCGTGGCGGAACTGCACGGACGGATCGACGGCATGATCGACCGGCGCCTGAACCGCTACCAGGGCGTGTCGGCGGTGGCGGAGGCCCTCGACAAGGCGCCGGCTCAGGCCGACGTCGCCACGAGCGAAGAGACGCCCTCCGCTGCCGGCAATCGCCGCGTCGAGGTGACCGAGGCGCTGCCGCCGGACGGTGTGTGAGTGCCCGCGTGACGCGCGGGTCTCCTTCCAGTGGAAGCTAGCGGGTTCACACGTCAGGGTTTGAGACACGCGACGTTCCCCCTTTTCCCGCGCGCGGGGAAAGGGGCTTTCTTCGCGGCTCCCGTTGGCGCGGTGTGAGACGTGTGGATCCGCGAGCTCGCAGGGGAAGGACAGACAGCCGCAACCACCAGCGCCTCAATGCCCGGCCGGCGCTCCGCCGAGCTTCACGCTCTTCAGGCTCAGCGCGATCGGGACCGCGCAGGCGGCGACGAGGCCGAGCACCCAGAACACGTCGATATAGGCCCAGTAGGCCACCTGGGTGCTCAGCACGCTGCCGATCCACGCTGTGGCCTGGTTCTGGGCCTCGACGCCCGCGTAGCCGTGCTCGGAGAAGTACTGCGTGGCCTGCCGCATGGTCTCCTGGTAGGCGGGCGCCGCCGGGTTGACGCTCTCCACCAGCCGGCTCTGATGGAACTGGCTGCGGTAGGCCAGGATGTTCTGCGCCAGCGAGACGCCCATCGAACCGCCGACGTTGCGGGCGACGTTGATCAGCGCGGAGGCCTGGTCGGTCTGGTCCTTGCGGATTCCCTCGTAGGAGGCCGAGGTGATCGACAGGAACACCATCGGCAGGCCGATGCCGATCCAGACGCGCGACCACGCGAAGAACGAGAAGGTGGTGCTCCCGTCGATCCGCGTCAGGTCGTACATGCCGAGCGCCACGATGGTCATGCCGGAGGCGATCAGCCATTTCGGCTGCACGTAGGCCGACACCCGGCCGGTCAGGAACATCATCACCACCGTGACGATGCCGCCGGGGCCGAGCACGAGGCCCGACAGGGTGGCGGTGTAGCCGTAATATTCCTGCGTGATCTGCGGGATGAACTGCGTGGTCGAGATCAGGATCGCGCCGGTGAACATCATGACGACGAAGCAGGACCCGAACTGGCGGGTGCCGATGAGCCGCAGGTCGACCGCCGGGTTCTTCGTGTTCAGGAGCCACGGGATCATGGCCGCGAACGAGATGATCATCAGCACGCCGGACACGTTCATCAGCGTCGAGGTGCCGAACCAGTCCTTCCGCTGGCCCTCGTCGAGGATCACCTCCAGCGAGCCGAGGAACAGGGCGACCAGCACGAAGCCGACGATGTCGAAGCGGATGCCCTTGCGGACCAGCGCGCGGCGCTCCCTCTTGGCCGCCTCGCTGTCCTCGATCAGCCAGTACATCAGGCCCAGCGCGATCACGCCGACGGGCCCGTTGATCAGGAAGCACCAGTGCCAGGAGGCGTTGTCGGAGAGCCAGCCGCCCAGCGTCGGGCCGATCACCGGCGCGACCACGATGGCGACGCCGTAGAGCGCGAAGGCCTGGCCGCGCTTCGCGGGCGGGAAGGAATCGGCCAGGATGGACTGCGCCAGCGGCGCCATGCCGCCGCCGCCGAGCCCCTGCAGCACCCGGAACAACAGGAGCGATTCGAGGCTCCAGGCGAAGCCGCACAGGATCGAGGAGATCGTGAACAGGCCCACCGACCACATGAAGAAGGCCTTGCGCCCGTAGCGCTTGGCCAGGAAGCTCGAGGCCGTCAGCGTGATCGCGTTGGCCACGAGGTAGCTCGTCACCACCCAGGCCGCCTCGTCGGGACCGACCGCGAGGCCGCCCGAGATGTAGCGCAGCGCCACGTTGGCGATGGTGGTGTCGAGCACCTCCATGAAGGTCGCCAGCGCGACCACGCCGGCGATCAGCCAGGGATTGTGCCCGCCCGGCGCCTTGCCGGAGGCACTCTTGCCCGTCCGCCGCTTGCCGGAATTCGGCTTGCGCCCGGGTGCGGCCGCGCCAGCTCCGCCGGCCATGGCGCTCACCGCACCGTGACGGTGGGGACGATCGACATGCCGGGGCCGATCGAGACGTCCTGCGGCCAGTCGTTGACGACGATCTTGACCGGGATGCGCTGCGTCACCTTCACGTAGTTGCCGGTGGCGTTCTGGGCCGGCAGCAGGCTGAAGGCGGTGCCGGAGCCCGGCTGCACGGAGGCGACGGTGCCGTGGATCTTGCGGCCCGGATAGGCGTCGATCTCGATATCGACGGGCTGGTTGGGACGCATATCGGTGATCTGCGTCTCCTTGAAGTTGGCGGTGACCCAGATGTCGTCGGGCACGAACATCGACAGGCTCTGCCCGGCCTGGGCGAGCTGGCCGATGCCGCCGGTGAGCCGGACGACCCGGCCGGGCTGCACCGACCGGACCGTCGTGTAGCCGAGGTTCAGCTCAGCCTGCTCGATCTGCGCCCGGTCGCGGGCGATCTGCGCCTCGGTGGAGGCCTTCTGCGCCTGAAGCGAACCGATCTGCTTCTGCGCGGCGACTACGCTGGCATTGGCGCTCTGCAGCGCAGCCTGCCGCTGCTGCAGGGTCGAGGTCGCCGATTGCGACTGCTGGATCGAGCCGGAGCCGCGCTCGGCGAGGTCCTTGTAGCGGGCCGCATCCTCCTGGGCGAATTTCAGCGCCGCCTCGGCGGTGGCGACCTGCGCCTTCGACACGTCGATGTTGGCGTTCTGAGCCTGGATCTGCGCGTCGATGTTCTTGATCGCGGCCTCGTCCGCCTGGACCTGCGCCTTCGCCTGCTCGAGGGCGATGGTGTAGTCCCGCTGATCGATCTGGAACAGCACCTGACCGGCCTCGACGTGCTGGTTGTCGGTGACCGGCACGTCGACCAGGTAGCCGCCCACCTTCGGCTGGATCGCGATGCTGCGCGCATCGACGAAGGCATCGTCGGTGCTCTCGTACGGATGCATGTACAGGAGCCAGTAGAAGAAGATCCCGACGCACAGGGCCAGCACGGCGAGGCCGCCCAGCAGGAACATGAACGGGTGGCGCCGCAGGATGTTCGGGCGCCGCGTGTCGGATTGCTCGTCCTCGTCCTCCTCGCCCGCCTCGTCGGCCTGACCGTCCTGATCCTCGTTGGGCTCGGCTTCGTCGCCCCCCGGCTTTCGGGCAGCCTCGCGGTCCCGGGCCGGCATCTCCCTGCCGAGGTCCAGGACATCGCGGTCGACCGCGCCGCTCCGGCCATCGGCCGGCCGGGCACGCGCCTCCGCCTCGGGGGCCTGCCGCTGTTCGTCAAACATGGGAAATTGTCGCCCGATGGGCCGGCCACCTAACGGTGACCGGGCGCTGCACATCGCCCGCCTCGACCTTCAAAAGTCGGGCGCCGGCCCAAGGTTCCCGAGTTGAAGAACTGGACGGAGGAACGGTTGCCGCAGTGCGGCGTTCTGCGGCGGAACCTTTGCCGTTCACGGCCATCAGGTTTTGGAGTTCAGCCATGACCAGCAGCCCGAACCCAGGTCCGACCGCCACCTCACCCTCCGGCGTCCCGCTCGTGGGCACCGCGCGTCTCGATGCCATGAGCGCGGTCCTCGCCCGCAACTGGTGGCTCGTCGCCCTGCGCGGCGTCATCGCCATCCTGTTCGGTGCCATCGCCTTCGTGGCGCCGGGCGCCTTCGTCCTGTCCCTGGTGCTCTTCTTCGCGGCCTACATGCTGGCCGACGGTGTCTTCGCGATCGTCGGCGCCGTCCGGGCAGCCCAGCGGCACGAGCGCTGGGGCTTCCTCCTCGTGGAAGGCATCGTCGACATCATCGTCGGCATCGCCGCCGTGCTGGTGCCGGCAGCGGCCGTCTGGGCGTTCGTGCTGCTGCTGGCCACCTGGGCGCTGGTGACCGGTGGCCTGATGATCGCCGCGGCGTTCCGTCTGCACCTGCATTACGGACGCTGGTGGCTCGTCCTCGGCGGGCTCGTCTCGATCCTGTTCGGGGCCGCGCTCCTCATCAATCCAGGCATGTCGGCCCTGGTGCTGACGTGGTGGATCGGCTCCTACACCTTCGCGTTCGGCGTGCTCCTGCTGATCCTTGCGTTCAAGCTGCGGAGCCGGCACGGCGCGGCGAGCCCGCCGGTCGCGCGGTGATCCGGCGCGATCCGCGCCGGCGCGTTTCGTCGCCGGGAGCACGGGACAGGAGCCTGGATGAGGCTTAAGACACGCCGTCGACCGGTCGATCCGGTCCCGGAAGCTGCAACGCGATGAAGCCCGACGCGCCGGAACGCGCCCCGGCCGCCGAGCCGACATCGTCAGATCCGGGATCCGGGCCCGCCGCTCCGGACCCGCGCCTGGCGGCCCGGGAAGCCCGGCGGGCTGCGCTCGACCTCTTCCGCCATCTGTGGGTTCTGATCGCCGCGTCCGGCCTCGGCCTCGCGCGCCTCGGGCGCAGTGTCGTCGCGCGGTCCGGCACCCTGATGGCGCGGGTGCGCGCCCGGCCAGAGCCAGACGCCGGGCCGGCGCATTCATCGGCGCCTCCGCCGGTATCCCGCACCGCGTCTCGCACGGCCCGGCCGGCCGGTCGCGAGCTGCCCGCTGCCGCACGGCGTCTGCGCGGGCGACCGCTCCTCCTGATTGCAGTCATCGCAGTCCTGGCCCCCGCCGTGGCCCTGGCGCTCTACCTGCTCGCCGCTCTCCTGACGCTGCCGCCGCTCGGCGGCGCCGTGGTCGAGACAGGCCAGCGGGCGATCACCGTCGAGGCCGACGACGGGCGGGTCTTCGCCACCCGCGGCACGTTCCGCGGCCAGAAACTTACCGCCGCAGACCTGCCGCCGCACCTCGCCCAGGCGATCGTGGCGATCGAGGACCGGCGCTTCTACAGCCACTGGGGGATCGATCTGCGCGGGCTCGCGCGGGCCGCGTGGCGCAACGCCACGGGCGGCGGCGTTCGCGAGGGCGGGTCGACGATCACGCAGCAATATGCGCGGCTGACCTCCCTCAACCAGGAGAAGACGCTCTGGCGCAAGGTGCAGGAGGCGTTCCTGGCGTTGCGCGTCGAGGCGACGATGAGCAAGGACGAGATCCTGCTCGGCTACCTCGACACCGCCTATTTCGGCGCCGGCGCCTACGGGGCGGACGCGGCGGCCCGGCGCTACTTCGGCAAGCCCGCCAAGGCGCTGAACCTCCCGGAATCGGCCATGCTGGCCGGGCTGGTGCGCGCGCCCTCGCAGCTCGCCCCGACCCGCAACCTCGGCGGCGCCAAGGAGCGGGCCGACGTGGTGCTCCAGGCGATGGTGGAATCCGGGGCGATCACCCCCGCCGAGGCCGATGCGGCCCGCAAGCAGAGCGTCACGCTCAAGACGCCGCCCGAGGCGCCCCCAGGCACCAACTACTTCCTCGACATGATCGCCGGCGACGTGAAGCGGCTGGCCGGCAAGGACGGCGACATCACGGTCCGGTCGACCCTCAACCTCGACCTCCAGAGCCTGGCCGAGGGCGTGGTCGGCCGCCGCCTCGACAAGGACGGCACGCGCCGCAAGGTCGGCCAGGCCGCCATGGTGGTGCTGTCAAAGGACGGTGCGATCCTCGCGATGGTGGGCGGGCGCGACTACGAGGACAGCCAGTTCAACCGGGCGGTCCAGGCCAAGCGCCAGCCCGGCTCCCTGTTCAAGCTCCTCGTCTACCTGACAGCCTACGAGCAGGGCTACACGCCCGACTCGGTGGTGGTCGACCGCCCGGTGAAGATCGGCGACTGGGAGCCGGAGAACGACGACGGGCGCTATCGCGGGTCGGTACCGCTCCGGACCGCCTTCGCGCTGTCCATCAACACGGTGGCGGCCGAGCTCGGCCAGGAGGTCGGCATCCCGGCGGTGATCGCCACCGCGCGCAAGCTCGGGATCCAGTCGGACCTCCCGAACGTGCCGAGCCTCGTCCTGGGATCGGGCGCCGTGAGCCTGCTGGAGATGACCCGGGCCTACGGTTCGGTCCTGTCCGGCCGCACGCCGCTCGAGGCCTTCGCGATCCACGCCATCCGCGGCGGGACTCCGCAGCCGCTCTACGTTCACGCCGACCCGTCAGCCGGCGCGACGCTCGCCCAGGAGCCGCGCACGATGATGCTCGACTCGCTCCAGGCGGTGGTGGAGTCCGGCACGGGCCGGGCCGCGCGGGTGCCGGGCCAGATCATCGGCGGCAAGACCGGTACGAGCCAGGATTTTCGGGACGCGTGGTTCGTCGGCATGACGCCCGACCTCGTGGTCGGCGTCTGGGTCGGCAACGACGACGACAGCCCGATGAACCGGATGTTCGGCGGCGAGATGCCGGCGGGGATCTTCCACGACTTCGTCCAGCGGGCCGCGGACAAGCTCGCCAAGGGCAAGCCGCGCCGCTCGGCAGAGCGGGCCGAGCCGGCCCGGGCGGTGGCCTCCGCGGCCAGCCCCGCGCCGGCCGGGGAGATCCGGGGCGTGCCCGAGGTGATCGACACCGGGACGCTGAACCTGCGCGGCCGACCGGTCCGGCTCCTCGGCGTCGAGGGCGAGCGCGGCCACCTCGCCCGCCAGCTCGCGAGCTACCTGCGGCGCCGCGAAGTGGTCTGCACCGGCGTTTCGGACAGCGCGACGGCGCGCTGCCGGATCGAGGGCGACGACCTCGCCGCGCTGATCCTGGCGGCCGGCGGCGCGCGCGCCTCGGAGGACGCGCCGCCGGACCTGCTCGGCGCCGAGGAGCAGGCGCGCGCCGAGCGCGTCGGTCTCTGGGGTCGGTAGGGGCCGTGTCGAAACGTTCGGTCGGGCATGATGCGGCGACCACCGGCTTCGCAAACCCGGACCTATGAAACGCAACCCTCTTCGGGATACCTCAACGTCAGAAGCTGTGGAATTGTCGTCGCGAAAGCGCGCGCGGCCCTCGCTTTATTTCCTTCGGGCTCCCCTTCCTCGAGCCGCATCAGCCTGTCATCCCGGGGCCGCGCAGCGGAGCCCGGGATCCATAACCGCCGACCGCTCAGGACCTTGCCAAGATCTTGCCAAGACCTTGCAGTTTCGGCGACTTTGGCTTCCGGGCTCGCCTGCAGCGCCCCGGAATGACGGCCTTTCCCTCAGTCCGGGCCGAGCTTGCGAAGGGTCAGCGGATCGGGCGAGCCGGCAAAATACTGCGCCAGCGCCGCGGCGAAGGACGGCTCGTCGGGGGCCGCGGCATTGAACAGCGTCATGCTGGAGCGGAACTTCATGTCGTCGGGCGCGCCGAAGATCGCGTGGACGGAGCGCCCGGACACCGCGTTCACCGCGTCCGTGCAGGCGCGCAGACGCGGGCCCAGCAGCCGATGGCCGAGATAGGCCCTCGCCTCGTCCAGCGACGCGATGGCGTAGAGCCGCGCCATCGGGCTGGAACCCAGGCCGGCGATCTGCGGGAAGATGAACCACATCCAGTGGCTGCGCTTCTCGCCCGCCTGCAGCTCGGCGAGGGCGCGCGGAAAGACGCCCTCCTGCGCGGCGATGAAGCGGCTGAGATCGTACGCGTCTCCCATCGACGGACTCCTCGATGCGGCGAAGCGTCAACGCTGCGACGGCCATTCGGGCCGCACTTTGCCGCTGATCCGCCGGCCGGGTTCGTATATGCGCGGGTACATGTTCGGATCTCTCGTCGCCTTCATGGTCGCGAACCCGGCGACGAGCCACGCGCTGACGGCGATCCTCGAGACCGCCGGCGTAGCGACCGTCATGATCGCGCTGCGCGGCCCCCGACCGGAGGCCACCGCCGCGCTCCTGGTCTCGACCTACTATTACGGCCGCGAAGCCGGGCAGCGCGAGCACGACATCAAGCATGCCGGCTGGGACGCGGTTCAGGCGCATCTCGGCGCCGAGTTCCTGTACGGCTGGTCGATCCCGAACCTGGAGCAATGGGTCGCGCCGACCTGCACGGCCTGGGCTGTCGCGGCGGCGATCTTCCTGATCCGGTCACGGATCGCCCGCGCCGCGACGGCACCGTCGCGGCGCGGCTCGGTCTGACACGGGCGCGAGCCCGGCGCGCTCAGCTCTGCGCGAAGGGCCCGTCGAGCGGGCCGATCTCGCTGCGGTCCCCGAGCAGCCGCCGGCCGGAGGCGATGATCTGGACCGTCTCGCGGCTGCTGCACTGGCGCCGCGCCAGGGACTCCAGGTCCCGCAGGTAGTCGATGACGGGGCTGCGCACCTTCTCACCCCGTCCGATCACCGGCTCGACCTTCGCGGTGACTAGCCCGGCAACCGTGTCCCAGAAGTCCGCCGGGCGGATCGCCGGCTCTCGACCGGGTGGCTCGTGCATCCCTCGCTCCCTTCCGCGATTGAAGAGCCTTGTCGGGGGATTCGCGCGCTGCCGCACTGACACATGTTGACGGCGAAGGTCCGCCCGCGCGCATACCGGGCCGATCGCACGATCGTGAGGTCCATGCGCGGAACGTTGGGACGGAGCCTCGACACGCCGGTGCGACGCCTATCTGGACGGAACCGGCTTCGTCCCGGCGCGAGGCGCCGGTCCGGACCCGACACAGGATTTCGCATGCCGCAGATCGCCATCGCCGGACTCAAGTTCCGCTACATCCTCGAAGGACCGGAGGATGCACCGGTCGTCGCGTTCTCGAATTCCCTCGGCGCTACGCTGGAGATGTGGGATCCGCTGCTGCCGGCACTGGGCGGGCGGTTCCGGACGCTGCGCTACGATACCCGCGGCCATGGCGGCACGCAGACCCGCGACGCGCCCACGGAGATCGCCGATCTGGCCGGAGATCTCTCGGCGCTGCTCGACGCCCTCGGGATCGCGCGCGCCCATCTCGTGGGACTGTCGCTCGGCGGCATGACCGTGCAGGCGCTCGCGAGCGCCGATCCCGGGCGGCCGCTCAGCACCACCCTGATGGCCACGGCCGCCCATCTGCCGAGCGCGCAGTCCTGGAACGAGCGCGCCGAGACCGTCCGAACCGGCGGTACCAGCGCGGTTGTCGAGGCGACGCTCGGGCGCTGGTTCACCCCGGATTTCGCCCGCCGCGCGCCCGAGGCCGTCCAGGCGATTCGCGACCGCTTCCTCGCCTGTGACCCGGCCGGCTACGCGGTCTGCTGCGGCGCGATCGGGCGCATGGACCTGCGGCCCGCCCTCCCGGCGATCACGGCGCCCACCCTGGTGATGGCCGGGCGCGATGATCCTTCTACGCCCCCGGCGATGGCCGAGGAGATCTGTGCTGGGATCACCCAGGCCGAACTCGTCGTGCTGCCGCGCGCGGCCCATCTGCTGGCCGTGGAGCGTGCCGCGGCCGCCGGCAGCTATCTCTGCGCCTTCCTCGGGCGGAACGGCGGACGCGGCGGCTGAAGGACCTGAGGGCCGGCCATCGCGGGGCGCGTCCGCCGCCTTCAAACGACGAGGCCCCCGTGGACGGATCCACGGGGGCCTCGATCGCGACAACGATCCTGGGCGGATGCCGCGCGATCTTACTTGATGAGGGCGAGGAGCGCCTTGCCGGCCTTCGAGTTCAGCTCCTTGGCATCCAGGGTGCCGTCGCCATCCGGATCGGCCAGCTTGAAGCGCTCGCCGACCGCCGCGAGGTACTCCTTCTTGTCGAGGGTACCGTCGCTGTCCGGATCGGCCTGCTTCACGCCGGCCGCGCTCAGACGGCCCTTCAGCTCGCGGGCATCGAGGGTGCCGTCCGCATCCTTCTCGAGGCGATCGAAGGTCGCCGAGGCCACGGCCTCCACTTCCTTCATGTCCACAGTGCCGTCGTTGTCGGTGTCGATCATCTTGACGGCGCTCGCGCCGCCCGTCGGCTTCGCCATCGCGGCCGGAACCGCCAGGGTGGAAACGGCGAGGGCGGCCGCGGCGAAGCCACTGAGGATACGAAGGGTCATTGCCAAAAGCTCCCGAAACTTGATGCTCGATCTTCCTAGGCCCTGGCCAGCCTTGCTGCAAGTGCGAAATTGATCCCGTGGCGTCGCGTTCCATGTCTGTCCGCGATTGGGCACAGAAAAAGGGGCCGGCGGATGCCGGCCCCCCTGTGTATGCGCAGTCCTCGGATGATCCTCCGAAGATCGGATCAGTATCCGTAGCCGCGGCGGACGACGGGTCGGTCATCCTCGAAACGCTGGCGCCGGTAGTACCGGTCCTCGTCGTAGGCGCGATCCCGGCGATACTCCTCGCGGCGGAAGTCGCGCTCACGCTGGCTGCGGGAGCGCAGATCCACGCTCGGACCGTTCGGTCCGATGTCGATGCGCTGCGCGGCTGCGGGCACCACGGTCGCGACGGAGGTGGCCAGGATGGCACCGGCGAGCAGGGTCTTCATGGAACACTCCTTCGTGCGTTGGGGGATCCAACCCACCGCCTCAAGGATAGTTCCGACAGCCTCCCGTCCTGGCCGCCACATCCGATGATTCGGAGAGGTTCAGGCGAGCGTCGCCAGGTCCTGAAACCAGTGCTGAGCCTGAACATAATCCTTCACCCGGGGCGACAAAGCGTGTGGATTGGTGTCATGCACCACCCAAACCTGTACCGCATCGTCCACGACAATCTCGTGGATGCGCGCGAGCAGCCTGTTCTGCTCATCCGTATCGAGGCTCGCCTTGACCTTGTCGCACAGGGCGTCGACCTCCGGGTTGCGGTAGTGGCTCCAGTTCACGCCGTTCGGTGAGATCTGCCGCGAATCGTAGAAGCGCAGGATCGCGTAGAACGGATCCGACGTGACGTAGGCGATGTTGCCCGCCGTGACGCCCTTGAGGCTCGGATCCGCCGCCCCCTGGCGCCAGGCGGTGTAGGCCACCTCCAGCTCGACCGTCTTGAACTCGACCTGGATGCCGATCTCGGCCCAGCTCTGCTGCACGTACTCGTTCATCGGCAGGGACAGCATCTGCCCGGTGCCGCCGGTGGGGATGAGGACGGTGGCCTTCACGGGCTTCTGGAACGAGTAGCCGGCCTCCTGCACGAGCCTGCGGGCCGCATCGACGTCCGTCTTGATCTGGAAGCTCGGCTTGCCGAACCACGGGCTCGACTGCTGCACCTGTCCGACCGCCGGCTGGGCGAGGCCGCCCATCAATTCCACGACGCCGGCGCGATCGATGGCGAGGTTGGCGGCCTTGCGCAGGCGCAAGTCCCGCCAGGGCGAGCCCTCCAGCATCGACAGGTGGTAGTTCCAGACATGCGGCGTGTCGTTGCCGACGACGCGCATGCCGGCGGCCTTCAGGCGCGGCACCGCGTCGGGCGCGGGCGCCTCGATCAGGTCGACGTTGCCCGACAGGAGCGCGTTCACCCGGGCGAGATCCTCGGGCACGCAAGTGAGCGTCAGCTTGGCGAGCTTCGGCACCCGCTTCGGGTTCCAGTAGCCGGCGTTCGGCAGGAGTTCGAGGCGCACCCGCGGGACCAGCTGGCCCATGCGGAACGGCCCAGTGCCCGAAGGCTCGAAGGCGAACTTCGCCCAGTCGCGCCCGACCTTCTCGTACTGCGCGGGCGAGGAGATCAGGAACCACAGCATCTGGTAGGGAAACAGGCTGTCCGGGGTCTTGGTCGTCACCTGGACGGTCTTCGCGTCGAGCTTCCGGTAGCTCGCCACCCCCGGAAGGCGGGGGCGGACCTGCGCGGCCTGCCGCTGGTCGAAATGCGGCGCCTCCTTGTTGAGCACCTTGTCGAAGTTCCAGATCACCGCGTCGGCGTCGAAGACCGAGCCGTCGTGGAAGGCCACGCCCTCGCGCAGATGGAACGTCCACACCTTGGGATCGGCCGGGTCACTCTCCCACGACGTGGCAAGCCCGGGGACCATCCTGCCCGGCCTGTCGGCGACATCGAGCTCCCAGGCCACCAGCGGGTCGTACAGGGTCAGGCCCGTGAACTGGTAGCCGCCGGCGCCCCGATCCGGCTGGCCGGTGGTGAGCGGCAGGTCGGTCATGGAGATGCCGTAGGTGAGGCTGCCGGGGACCGCCCCCTGCGCGCGGGCCCGGCCCGCCGCCCCGAACGCGGCCAGGGCGACGCCCCCGGCCACCAGGGATCGGCGTGTAGGCTTGATCGGGTTCATCGTGTCTCTCGGCTGAAGGCGGATGCGCCGCACGGAACGGCGCACGCCCCTCAGGCGCGCGGCGGCGCCCCCTGAGCCGCGTCTCCATGCTGCATGCAGAATGATGCACGCATCATGCCGAGCCAGACGACGTGTGACCTCGGCGGCGTCACGCCTGCCAGACTTGGCCGGGCCGGAGCGCCAGGAACCGCTCGGGCGCGATCCCGGCTTCTCCCAGCGCCGCCGACAAGGCTTCGGCCGGCCGCTCGATACCCTCGTCGGTGAGCTGGAAAGTACCCCAGTGGTGACCGAGCGCCTGCTCGGCGCCGAGCAGCCCGTAGGCCTCCACGGCCTCGGCGGGATTGACGTGCTGCGCCCGCATGAACCAGCGCGGCTCGTAGGCGCCGATCGGCAGCGTCGCCAGGCGGGGAGGTCCGAAATGGCTCCGGATTGCGCGGAACAGGCCGCCATCACCGAAGCCGGTATCGCCCACGTGGTAGTGCACGCCCCGGGGCGAGGTGATCACGAAGGCGCACCACAGGGCCATGCGCCGGTCGTTGACGCCCCGGGCCGACCAGTGGTTCGCCGGCGCCAAGTGGACCTGCAGCCCCCTCCCCCAGGTCGACCGACTGGCCCCAGTCGCGCGTCTCCACGTGCATCGTGTCGTCATAGCCGCGCAGGATCGCGTCGTTGCCGAGCGGGGCCACGATCAAAGGCTGATGCGCCTGCCAGATCCGGGCGAGGCTTGGCCCGTCGAGATGGTCGTAGTGATTGTGGGTGATGAGCACCGCGTCGATGGGCGGCAGGTCTGCGAAGGCGATGCCCGGCGGGTTGACGCGCTTCGGTCCGGCGAAGCGCACCGGGCTCGCCCGCTTGGCGAAGACCGGATCGATCAAGAGGTTGCGGCCGGCGACCTGCACGAGATAGCTCGCGTGGCCGATCAGGGTAACCCGTAGGCCCGCAACGCGCTCGGGTGGCCGGTCCGCGGGATAGGGGCTGGGGAAGCTCTTCGGCCAGGGCTCGCGCTGCCGCTTGGCCTGCCAGCGTAGAACGTCCGGCAGCGACTTGTCGGTCGCCTGATCCGGCAGGAAGAACCGCAGTCCGTCAAAATGATCGGAGGTCGGCCCGCTGTAATACGGGTTCCTGCCGCGCCGGTGGGCGGCGTAGCCGACACCGCCGAGCGTCATCACCGTGGCCGCGCTGGCGACCGTGAGCAGGCTGCGCCGTTTCATGGATCACAGATGGCCGCCGCACCGGAGCGGTCAAGCTCCGCCGGGGCGCGGCCGGGCGCCTCAGGGAAGCTTTCAGTCGACCGCCTCGGCGGCGAGCGAGAGGCGCGCCCGGTAAACCACCTTGCCGACGCCGTCGCGCACGCAGGCGACGTAATCCTGACGCTCGACGTCCGGCAGCATGTCGCGGGCGATGGCCGACATGATGCGGGTGACCTTGGACCGCGCGGCCGACAGGTCCGGCAGGTCGAAGCCGACCTCATCGCGGATCGGCTGCGAGCCGTCGTGCAGATCGATGAAGAAGCGGGGCATCGGCGCGAAGCGTCTCAATGAGAGGTAATGCTTCGTCAGGATTGCTCTATGTATGGTTAATAAGGTCTTAAGTGCCGGGCGAGATCGGATTTCGCCGCTACTCCTCGGCTCGCGTTTAGACACGTGGGATCGGGATCGCGCCGGGATCCCGCGTCTCATGCGGGTGGAGGCAGCGCCGCCGCTCTCCCGCGAGCGCCCTCAGGAGCGCCAGCGCAGTTCCCGCCGCTCCAGCGGGTTCGCGAACGGCCGCCCGTCACGGGCGGATTCCAGCGCCTCGCGCTTCAACCGGAAGTACCATTGCGAGGGCAGGTCGGCCTGACCGAACAGGACCATGGTGGGCTTGCGGTCCAGGCCGGCCTGCGCGTGCTGGAGCACCTGCTGGTCCTGGGTGAGGAACTGGCGCATCAGCGGCCGCGCAACGGGCTTGAGCAGGTTCAGGGCCGGCATGCTCCAGTAGAGGGCATTGGTCAGCAGGGTCCGGCTCGGCGTCAACGGGGTCGCGAAGGTGTAGTTCGCCACCCGCTTCTCGCCTGCGCGGATACGCTCAAGCCTCACGCCGGGCAGGCGGAACTCGATCTCGACCTCGGGCACGCCGCCGAGGAGGCGGTAGACCGGCGAACTCGTCGTGGTGGCGTGGCTCGTCATGACGAAGCCATGGGGCATCGGCTGGAAGGTTTTCACCTTCTCGCGAAGCTGCTTCGAGGGCCGGAACCACCAGGAATCGTGGACGAAGGCGACGTGCCCCGGATCCACGAGGCTCAGGGTGGTGAGATCGAAGGACGCCTCGACCACGAGTTCGACCACGAGGGATCCCGCCGGCTCGAAATCCAGCTCCGGCACCGCGGGCACGTCCCCTACGTCGGGTCCGACATGCGGGTTCACCCAGAGGAACCCGGCGCTCTCGCGGACCGGAAAGCGCTGGACCTGGATGCGGGAGAAATCGGCCGCATCGTGCTCCGAGAGCGTCGGCACGTCGCGGCAGCGCCCGTCCGTGCCGAAGCGCCAGCCGTGGAACGGGCACATCAGCGCGTCGCCGTCGAACCGCCCCTTCGACAGGGCCATGCCGCGGTGGGGACAGCGATCGCGCAGCGCGAAGGGGCTGCCGTCCGGAGCGCGCCCCATCACGATCTGCTCGCCGTTCAGCTCGACCGCGCGCAGGCCCGTTCGGGCGAGTCCGCGGGACTGACCGACACAGTACCACGCGCTCCCGAGCGGCTGGCGCATCGCGTCGGGATCGAGCGCGGCCTCGTCGGCGGGCCGTTGCGGGTTCGTGAAGGGCGCGTTCAAGGCGGTTCGGGCTGACCTGGGAGCGCCCGTCATACGCCCGGGGACCGGAGCGGGGAAGCGCGGCGCCGGGGAGGACAAACGGGCGCAGCCGCGGGGCTTCACAAGGCCGGCGCGGACACCTACCTTCGCCTCACCCGCAACCAACGAAAGGAGGTGATCCAGTGTCTCATTGTCATCAGCCGTGTGTCTCGGCTTCTCGGACCTGGACCGTCGCCTCCGGCGCGTCGCTCTAAGACGCGTCAGAGACCCGATCTCGGGACAGTTCCGCCGGACATCACGGTTCGGCAATGGAAGGGCCACCCTCTCGGGTGGCCCTTCGGCTTTCTAAAGGATGTGCGGCGCGATCAGCGCTTCTGCATCTGGAACAGGGGCTGGGCCAGCGCCTCGGTCCGTGCCCGCCACAGATCGCGCTCCTCCCGCAGCGCGTCGCGCTCGCCGGTCAGGCTCAGGGTCTCGGCCCGCAGGGCGTCACGCTCGGCCGTCGCACGGTCGCGCTCGGCCCGCATCGCCTCGGCCTCGGCCCGGACCCGCTCGCGCTCCAGCTGGAGGTCCTCGCGCGCGGCGCGAACGTCCTCCTGCTCGGCCCGCAGATCCTCGAGCGAACCGATCTCCTCGCGGATGTGCTCGCGCAGCGACCGGATCTCCTCCGCCAGAATCGCCTGAAGCTCGTCCTGACGCTCGGCTTCGAGACGCAGCTTCGCCTTCAGCATCAGGTTCTCGGCCATCAGCTCCGAGAGATCCGCGTCCTCGCCCGCCGCCGACGACGGCTGGGCCGGGTCAACGATGCGCGGCGACCAAGTCGCCTCGCTGGTGCGGGCGACCTTCTCCGACCGTCGCTCCTCGGACCGTCCCTCGCCGCGCACCTCGGCCGGGCTCTGCGTCTTCATCGCGGCGAGCCAGTCCCGAAGCGGACCGGGCGCAGGGCGATCGCCGGCATCGATCGGCTGTGTGGAGCGGGCGGGTTCCGACATCGGCGGCGTCCTGAGCGAATACCCGTCGATGACAATCCGAACATGCTTAACGATCGGTAAAGCCTACGGTGCTGCCTCCCTCGCGGCGCGGCCGTCGTCGGTGTGCGGGAGCGTAAAAATTGACTTTCCAACCCATCGCGGCTACGCCCCGCCCTCCCGATCCGTAGCAGATCGACCGATGCCAAGCCGACCGGTCCCGTGAGGCCGGAGGTCAACGCCCGACAGCGCGTCCGCGCCCTCGGGCGCGATGGGCGTTGGGCCGATCCGCCGCGACGGGCCCCGCCGGCCGAGGCAATCGCATGACGCCAGATCAGCAGACCTTGAACATCGAGGACGCGATCAACGAGAGCTGCCCGTGGTCGGGCAAGCCGATCTCGGCCGATTCGCTGACCCTCTACAACGGCGCCGTGGTGGGCTTCTGCAACCCGGATTGCCGGGACAAGTTCGCCAAGGCGGTGCGCAGCTTCGAGGCCGCCCTTCAGGCGCGCCGCGTCGAGCGCGCCGGGCTCGAACAGTAACGGCGGGGCGTCAGGATCATGTTCGAAGGCCTGTCCGACCGCCTCTCCGGCATCCTCTCAGGGCTCACTCGCCGGGGTGCGCTCACCGAGGCCGACGTCACCGCCGCCATGCGCGAGGTGCGCCGCGCCCTGCTGGAGGCCGACGTCGCCCTGGAGGTGGTCCGCGGCTTCACCGACCGGGTGAAGGAGAAGGCCGTCGGTGCCGTCGTGCTCAAGTCGGTGACGCCCGGCCAGATGGTCGTGAAGATCGTCAACGACGAGCTGGTGGCGATGCTCGGTACCGACGCCGAGACCGTCGATCTCAACGCCCCCGCCCCGGTGCCGATCCTGATGGTCGGTCTGCAGGGCTCGGGCAAGACCACCACCACCGCCAAGATCGCCCGGCGCCTCTCCGAGCGCGAGAAGCGCAAGGTGCTGCTCGCCTCCCTCGACACCCGCCGCCCGGCCGCCATGGAGCAGCTCGCGGTGCTGGCCAAGCAGGTGGGCGTCGAGAGCCTGCCGATCGTGGCCGGCCAGTCGGCGGTGCAGATCGCCAAGCGCGCCATGGACGCGGCCCGCCTCGGCGGCTTCGACGTGGTGATGCTCGACACCGCCGGCCGCACCACGGTGGACGAGGGCCTGATGGCCGAGGCCGCCGATGTGAAGGCCGCGACAAGGCCGCACGAGGTGCTGCTCGTCGCCGACGCGCTCACCGGCCAGGATGCGGTCAACACCGCCCGCGCCTTCGACGAGCGGCTCGGCGTCACCGGCATCGTGCTGACCCGGATGGACGGCGATTCCCGCGGCGGCGCGGCGCTCTCCATGCGCGCCGTCACCGGCAAGCCGATCAAGCTCGTCGGCGTCGGCGAGAAGGTCGACGCGCTGGAGGAGTTCCACCCGGCCCGCGTCGCCAACCGCATCCTCGGCATGGGCGACATCGTCTCGCTGGTCGAGAAGGCCGCCGAGACCATCGACCACGAGCAGGCGCTCCGCACCGCGGAGAAGATGCGCAAGGGCAAGTTCGACCTGGAGGATCTCTCCATGCAGCTCGCCCAGATGGAGAAGATGGGCGGCATCGGCGGCCTGATGGGCATGCTGCCCGGGATGGGCCAGATCAAGAAGCAGGTCGAGGGCGCCAACCTCGACGAGAAGATGTTCAAGCGCCAGCGGGCGATCATCTCGTCGATGACCCCGCAGGAGCGGAAGAACCCCGACCTCCTCAAGAACAGCCGCAAGAAGCGCATCGCGGCGGGCTCGGGCGTCGACGTCTCGGAGATCAACAAGCTCCTGAAGATGCACCGGACCATGGCCGACATGATGAAGGCGATGGGCCAGGGCAAGCGCGGGATCGGGCAGGCGCTCGGCTCGATGTTCGGGCTCGGCGGCGGCGGGATGGGCGGCGGCATGCCGGGGGGCATGCCAGGCCTCCCGCCCGGCATGCCGGAGCCGACGCCCGAACAGATCGCGCAGCTCGAGAAGCAGTTCGGCGGCAAGCTGCCGCCGATGCCGCCGGGCCTGGGCGGCGGGGGCGGGATGCCCAAGCTTCCGGGACTTCCCGGGCTCGGTGGTCCCAGGCTTCCGGGTCTCGGCGGGTTCATGCCGGGGAAGAAGAAATGAGCGTGCTCGCGGCGCAGGCCGTCGATCCCGAACTCGCGCGCCTGCGGGACAGCATCGACAATTTCGATGCGGCGCTGATCCATCTCCTCGCCGAGCGCTTCCGCTGCACGCAGCGGGTCGGCGAGCTCAAGGCCCGAAAGGGGATCCCCCCTTCCGATCCGGACCGGGAGGCCCGTCAGGTCGCCCGGCTCCGCAAACTCGCGGTCGAGGCCAAGCTCGACCCCGATTTCGCCGAGAAGTTTCTGGCCTTCGTGGTCAAGGAAGTCATTCGGCATCACCAGTCGATCAAGGCGGACCACGAGTCCCAGATCGAGCAACAGCGAAAGTAGTCAGACCATGGCCCTCAAGATCCGCCTCACCCGCGGCGGCGCCAAGAAGCGCCCCTACTACCGCATCGTCGTCGCCGACGCCCGCGCTCCCCGCGACGGCCGCTTCATCGACAAGGTCGGCGCCTACGACCCGATGAAGGCCAAGGACGATCCGGCCCGCATCGTGCTCGACAACGAGAAGATCCAGGGCTGGCTCGCCAAGGGTGCGCAGCCGACCGATCGCGTCCTGCGCTTCCTCGACCAGGCCGGCCTCGCCAAGCGCCCGACCCGCAACAATCCGCAGAAGGCGGAGCCTGGCGAGAAGGCCAAGGAGCGTGCCGCCAAGCGCGCCGAGAAGGCCGCCGCCCCCGCCGAGGACGCCGCCGCCTAAGGCGCAGCGAAGGTCGATTGCCATGGCGCGCCGCCCCGCAGGTCCTTCCCCCGCGACGGCGGCCGCCGCGGCCGCACGAGTCCGGCCATCGGAGCGATCGCGCCCGGCGCCGCGACCTCGCCCAGGGCACCGGCCCCGAAGCCGGCCGCTCAGCCCGTGCCGCCCGATCCGAACCTCGTCCTCCTGGGCGAGTTCGGGCGGGCGCACGGGTTGAACGGCGAGATCCGCCTCAAATCCTACACGGGCGATCCGCAGGCGATCGCCAGCTACGGAGCGCTGCTGACCGCGGACGGGCGCACGCTGACGCTCGCCGACGTGCGCCCCGCGCCGGGTTCCTCACCCGATATGCTGGTCGCCCGGGTGAAAGGCGTCTCCGGCCGCAACGCCGCGGAGGCGCTGAACCGCGTCGCCGTCTTCGTCCCCCGCGACCGCCTGGCCGCCCCAGAAGACGAGGACGAGGTCTACGCGGCGGACCTGATCGGCGCCACCGCGGTGGACGCGGCCGGAGCCGTTATCGGGACGATCGTGGCCGTGCCGAATTACGGCGGCGGCGACCTCCTCGAGCTGCGCCCGCCGGGCGGCGGCGCCACTGCCCTCCTGCCCTTTACCAAGGCGTTCGTGCCGACCCTCGACATGGCCGGGCGCCGCGTCACCGTGGCGGTGCCGGAGGATCTTTTCGCGCCGCCCGGCGAGAAGCCTGCCGACGATCCGGGCTGACCTACGGCGCCGCTCCCACCACGACGGTGTGCGCGATGATCAGGGGCTCGGCGCTCATCGCAAGCGGCCCGTCGAACGGGCGCTCGTGGAGCGCGATCAGGCCGAGGGTCGTCACCATCGCCAGCGAGAAAGTCGCCAGGACCGTCGCCTGGGCCGCGGCGTGCTCCGTGTGGACCAGACCCAGGGCCACGAGGGTCAGGGCCGCGAGCACCAGGAGCGTCAGCCACTTGGTCTCGTCGCTGGCGGTCCGGCACAGCGCCAGCCGCTCGCCGCGATCGGCCCGCAGGGCCATGGCGGCGTTCAGCAGCGCGGCATGGACCGGCGCCCCCGCCTCGGCGGTGATCTTCGGATCGGATACCGTTTCGAGGAGTCGCCGCAGCCCGGTCCCGGCCTGGGGCGCGTAGCCGCCCTCGCTCATGCGCGGCCATTCCTGCGTGATCACCACGTCGAGATAGGCGGCGAGCGCCTCCCGGATGTTGCGCATGTCGGAAACTGAGGCGAGGCTGAGGTCATAGACCGCCAGCGCGTTGGCACGCTCGGCCTGAAGCGTCCGGGCCGCCGACCGCTGACGCTCCCATGCATCGTTCGCCACGAATCCGGTCAGGAGCGCCAGCAGGGTGGCGATCGCCGTGAAGTAGGTGGGAACCATGCCCGCACCGAGCCGGACCATCAGGGGGCGCGTCGGGCGCAGGCGGGTCGCCAGCCACAGGAACGCGCTCAGGACTGCGAACGGCACGGCTAGGATGGCGAAGATGGCCCAGAGGGGCTGGTCGAGCCAGAAACCGAAGAGCATGCGCCGGCCTGCACCGAGAAGGACGAGCCGTGATGCTGCCGGGCGCGGGCTGAGAAACCGTGAAGATCGCGCCCGTGCCGGCGGCTCAGCGCGGCGTCGCGGCGTCGCGGCAGGGTCGGATCGCCGCCGGGCTCGGCCGCTGATCGGGCGCGGGGGCCGCGAACACCGCGAGGTAGGCACCGCCCTTCAGCGGGTGGAAGCCGGTCTCGCGATAGCCGGCGGCCGTGAGTTCGCAGCGCAGGAGCGCCGGCGGCGTCCCGTGCCGGGACGGGATGTCGTCCGCATCGACGATGCCGACCCGACCGCCAGGCCGCATCGACGCCGCGAGATTGTAAAGGAGACCGAAGGGCTGAGTGATCTCGTGGTACATGTGGACGAGGATCGCGGCGTCCACGCCGGAGGGCGGCAGGCGCGGATCGTGGGGCTCGCCCTGCACGACCGTGACGTTCCCGAGAGCCGCCACGCGCTTTTCGAGAGCCGCCAAGTACGCCGGGGTCACATCCTCGGCCAGCACCCGGCCACCGGGCCCGACCCGGGGGCTCAGCCGCACAACGTAGTAGCCGCTGCCGGCGCCGATATCCGCCACCGTCTCACCGGGCGCGATGGTCATGCCCTTGGCGACGGCCTCGAACTCGCCGGCCCTGTCGCGCTCGGCTTCCGAGGACCAGCGCGGAGCGACGATCTCGGCGACCGGCCGGTCGGGCTCGGGGAAGGCGCCGGCGGGCGCCCCGGGCGGCGCCAGCGGCCCGGCCGCAAGAACCGGTCCGGCGACGGCGGCGGTGAAGGCGACGATCAGGCAAGCCAGGGTGCGGGTCATGGCCGACAACCCGCCGCGGGTCCCATCGGTGCCGACGGCGTTGACCGTGCCGCACCCCGCGCGCGATCAAGCGCCATGACACACGCGGACGCGCCCTGGCGGGCCACGATCCTCACCCTTTACCCGGAGATGTTCCCGGGCCCGCTCGGCGTGTCGCTCTCGGGCGACGCGCTGACGCGAGGCGACTGGACCCTGGAGGCTCGCAACATCCGCGAGCACGGGCTCGGCCGTCACCGATCGGTTGACGACACGCCGGCCGGCGGCGGTGCCGGAATGGTGCTGCGCTGCGACGTGCTCGCCGCCGCCATCGACGCGGCGACCGGGGCCGACGACCAGCGCCCGCGGCTCCTGATGTCGCCCCGCGGCCGCCCCCTCACTCAGGCGCGGGTGCGCGACCTTGCCGGAGGCCCGGGCGCGCTGATCGTCTGCGGGCGCTTCGAGGGGGTCGACGAGCGGGTGATCGAAGGGCGCAGCCTGGAGGAAGTCTCCATCGGCGACTACGTGCTCTCGGGCGGCGAGATCGCCGCTCTGGTGGTGCTGGACGCCTGCGTTCGCCTGCTGCCCGGCGTGATGGGCAAAATGGAATCCGGCATCGAGGAGAGTTTCGAGGGCGGGCTCCTCGAATATCCGCATTATACCCGCCCCCGCGACTGGGAGAGTCGGGCGATCCCGGATGTCCTCTCCAGCGGCAATCACGCGGCCATCGCCCGCTGGCGGCGTGCGGAGGCCGAACGCATCACCGCCGAGCGTCGCCCGGACCTGCCCGGCGGAAGCCGCCGCGATCAGGCCGCCTCCAAGTCGATCACCGGGCCGTCCCGGTCGTAATCCAGGGGATCGAGGAGCAGCGGCTGGGGCACCGGCCGCCGCAGGCGGCTCGGGAGCGCGGCGTGGGCCGTTAAGGCCCCAATAACCACAAGCAGAGCGGACCAAACCGCCAATATCGCGACGCTGTGGATAGACATCGGCGTACCTCGAACACAACACGGCACGCCATTAAGGCTAACGCCCCAAGCTTAATCGACTGTTCCGCGCGTCCGAACGGGCTGTCCCGGCCGGGTGCAGGCGCCGAAGACTGCTGGCCGGACAGGCGCTTGCCAGACGACCGGTTTGGGCGCATGCGCGGGTCCGGGACGCGCCTCCCCGCCGAGGAGCGACCCTCTGCAAGGATGGAATCGTCATGACTAGCCGCCCCACGCAGCGCCCGCGCGTGCCCCATTTCTCCTCCGGCCCCTGTGCCAAGCGCCCGGGCTGGAGCCCGGCCGCCCTGGCCGATGCGGCGCTGGGCCGGTCGCACCGTTCGCCCCTCGGCAAGGCGAAGCTCGGCCGGGCAATCGATCTCACGCGCTCGGTGTTGCAGGTGCCGGCCGATTACCGGATCGGCATCGTGCCGGCCTCCGACACGGGCGCCGTCGAGATGGCGATGTGGACGATGCTCGGCCCGAGGCCGGTGGAAGTCGCCGCCTGGGAAGCGTTCGGCAAGGAGTGGGTCACGGACGCGCTCAAGCAGCTCAAGATCGCCCCGCGGATCCACCAGACGCCCTACGGCGTCCTGCCGGACTTCGCGGCCATCGACACGCGGCACAGCGACGTGGTCTTCACCTGGAACGGCACCGCGGCCGGCGTGAAGGTGCCGGACGGCGAGTGGATCGCAGCCGACCGCGAGGGGCTGACAATCTGCGACGCCACTTCAGCGGCCTTCGCGCAGCCGCTGCCCTGGGACAAGCTCGATGTCGTGACTTTCTCCTGGCAGAAGGTGATGGGCGGCGAGGCGGCGCACGGCATGCTGATCCTCTCGCCCCGGGCGGTGGAACGGCTTGAGAGCCACACACCAGCCTGGCCCCTGCCGAAGGTCTTTCGCCTGACCAAGGACGGCAAACTGATCGAGGGCATCTTCAAGGGCGACACGATCAACACGCCGTCGATGCTGGCCGTGGAGGATTACCTCGACACGCTGGACTGGGCCGAGCGGATCGGCGGGTTGAGGGCTCTCCACGCGCGGGCGGACGCGAATGCGCAGGTGATCTACGACTGGGTGGCGCGCACGCCCTGGATCGCGCCGCTCGCGGTCGACCCGGCGACCTACTCGAACACCGGCGTCTGCCTCGTGATCGCCGACCCGGACGTGCTGGCCCGGGGCGACGCGGCCGTGGCGGCCTTCGCCGCTCGTCTCGTCGAGCGCCTCGACCGGGAGGGCGTGGCCCTCGACATCGGCGCCTATCGCGACGCCCCGGCAGGCCTGCGGATCTGGTGCGGCGCCACGGTGGAGACGGCCGATCTCGAGGCGCTGACGCCCTGGCTCGACTGGGCCTTCGCGGAGGAGAAGGCGGCGCTGACGCGGGCCGCGTGAGCGAAGCGGCATCGTTCCGGCTGCAGATCGAGGCCGACCGGCTTCGCGAGCGTGGCGAAGCGATGTCGGCCTGACGACGGGGCCGCAACAAAAAACCCCGGCCCACAGGGAGCCAGGGTCTTCTCATGGGCGGGCGCGGCCCCGCAGGACCGCGCCTTCCCATCTCAGTAGTTGTAGGCGCGCTCGCCGTGATCGGCGATGTCGAGGCCCTCGCGCTCCTCCTCCTGCGTGACACGCAGGCCGATCGTCACGTCGACGAGCTTGTAGAGGATCGCCGAGCCGATGCCCGACCACAGGAGCGTCAGGCCGACCGCCTCGGCCTGGATGATGAGCTGGCTCATCATGTCGTAGGCGCCGACCGCGAGCTCGCCCGGCTTCGAGGTGTAGTCGGGGATGCCGACGCCGCCGAGGTTCGGGTCAACCAGGATGCCGGTCGCCAGCGCACCCAGGATGCCGCCGACGCAGTGGACGCCGAAGACGTCGAGCGAGTCGTCGTAGCCGAGCGCGTTCTTCACCGTCGAGCACATCACGAAGCAGACCACGCCGGCGACGAGGCCGAGCACGATCGAGCCCATCGGGCCAGCGAAGCCCGAGGCCGGGGTGACGGCCACGAGGCCGGCGACCGCACCCGACAGCATGCCGAGCAGCGACGGCTTGCCCTTGAGCGCCCACTCGGCGAACAGCCACGCCACCGCGGCGCCGCAGGTCGCCACGAAGGTATTGAGCATGGCGAGCGCGGCCGTGCCGTTGGACTCGAGGTTCGAGCCGGCGTTGAAGCCGAACCAGCCGACCCACAGCAGCGAGGCGCCGATCATCGTCATGGTCAGGGAGTGGGGGGCAAGGAGGTCGCGGCCGTAGCCGATGCGCTTGCCCATGATCAGGCAGCCGACGAAGCCGGCGATTCCGGCGTTGATGTGCACCACGGTGCCGCCGGCGAAGTCGAGGGCGCCCTTCTGGAAAAGGAAGCCGGCATCCTTGTTGACCGCGTCCAGCGCCGCCTGGGCGGTGGCTTTCGAGGCGTCGTCGGTGGCGGCGGCGAGCGCCTTGGCGGCGTTGCCGACCGCGTCCGGGCCGGCCCAGTACCAGACCATGTGGGCCATCGGGAAGTAGATAACTGTGACCCAGAGAATCGTGAACACCACCAGGGCCGAGAACTTCATCCGCTCCGCGAAGGCGCCGACGATCAGCGCCGGGGTGATCATCGCGAACGTCATCTGGAAGCACAGATACGCGTATTCGGGGATCACGACGCCGTTGGAGAAGGTCGCCACGGTGGAGTTGGCGTCGATGCCCTTCAGGAAGGCCTTCGAGAAGCCGCCTACGAAGTCGTTGAGGCCGGCGCCGTTGGTGAAGGCGAGGCTATAGCCGTAGAACACCCAGAGCAGGCCGACGATCGACACGATCGCGAAGACCTGGGTGAGGACCGAGAGCATGTTCTTGGTGCGCACGAGGCCGCCGTAGAACAGCGCGAGACCCGGCACCGACATCATCAGCACGAGGGCCGAGGAGATCATCATCCAGGCCGTGTCACCCTTGTTGGGGATCGGGGATGGGGGCGGTGAAGCGGCTTCCGGTGTCGGCGTCTGCGCGAGGGACGGCTCGATCAGGAGGGCGGCGAGAGCCGCGCCTCCCAAGCCGAGCATGAGGGCATGACGAAGTTTCATGGGCACGTGGCTCCCGGTCTTGAATCCGTGTTGGTTCAGGAAGTCTGCGGTCGGCGGCCGCGGATCAGAGGGCGTCCGCGTCGGTCTCGCCGGTCCGGATGCGCACCGCCTTCTCCAGCGGCATGACGAAGATCTTACCGTCGCCGATCTGGCCGGTGCGGGCGGCCCCCGCGATGGCATCGATCACGCTCGAGGTCAGGTCGGAGGCGACGGCCACCTCGATCTTCAGCTTGGGCAGGAAGCTCACCGCGTATTCCGCGCCGCGATAGATCTCGGTGTGGCCCTTCTGGCGCCCGTAGCCCTTCACCTCCGTCACCGTCAGGCCGTGGACGCCGATGCCGGTGAGCGCGTCGCGCACCTCCTCGAGCTTGAACGGCTTGATGATGGCCATCACGATTTTCATGGGCGACGCCCCCTTCGAAATCCCTGGGAACCGTTGCCGTCACCCGATCTGCTGGACGACCCGGCGCGGGTCGCCTGCAGGCTCGGGATGGCCTGCGGTCGGACGCCGCTATTCAAGGACTGTGCCAAGTAAGCTTGGCGGGGAACTTTTGCGTCGGGATGACTTTTGCCCACGGATTAGACCGTAGCGGCTGCCATCAAGGCAGCAGTTCGCGCTGAAACGCCCAGAAGATGGGCAAAGAGCTAAAAACTAAGCAGTCGGCGGTGTTGCCCTCTCGCAACACACGTTTGGCAAGCGCAGTTAATCCTTAGTCGGGCGGATCAGACCCTCCTGCGCGACCGACGCCACGAGGTTGCCGGCGCGGTCGAAGATCTGGCCCCGGGCGAAGCCGCGGGCCCCGCTCGCGACCGGGCTGTCCTGTGCGTAGAGGAGCCAATCGTCGGTCTTGACCGGGCGATGGAACCAGAGGGCATGATCCAGGCTCGCAGCCTGAATGGTGGGATCGAACACCGAACGCCGGTGCGGGATCAACGATACGTCGAGCAGGGTCATGTCGGAGGCATAGGCCAGCACGGCCCGATGCAGTGCGGGATCGTCCGGCAGCGTCGAGGCCGCCCGCAGCCAGACATTGAAGATCGGCTCGGGCGGTCGGCCGCCCTTGTCCGCCGCGATGTAGCGGTTGAGGTCGACCGGCCGCAGCGCGATCGGGCGGTCGCGGCCGAAATAGGCGGCGATCGCCTCAGGCATGCCGGTGCCGCCGGCCTGAGCCAGGGCCTTGCCGTCGAGGAGCCCCTCCGGTCCCGCCACCGTCGGCATCGCCGGTTGGTGCGTGAGGCCTACTTCGGACACTTGATAAGAGATCGTCGTGGCGAAGATTGCGCGACCGTGCTGGATCGCCTTGACCCGGCGCGTGGTGAAGCTTCGGCCATCCCGGATGCGCTCGACCTCGTAGACGATCGGCGTCCGCGGATCGCCCGGGAGCATGAAATAGGCGTGCAGGGAGTGGGCCGGGCGGTCGTCCGGCACGGTCCGGGTCGCGGCGACCAGCGCCTGAGCCACGACCTGCCCGCCGAAGACGCGCCGCCAGCCGGTCTTCGGATTCTGGCCGCGGAACAGGTCGACCTCGAGGCGCTCAAGGTCGAGAATGGCGATCAGTTCGGCGACGGCATCCGTCATCGCGTCGGTGTTGGCGTCGGTCATGACCCGCGGGGTTTCCGTTCGTTGCCCGCGTGCGACATAGGCGTTTCCGACGAACCAATCCACGCGTTCCGCACGCGCGAGTCCAGGAGATCCGCCACGATGACGGCCGAGATGCCCCGACCCGGCAGCCGCAGCCTCCTGATCGCCGGCGGCGGCCTGCCCAGCCTCGCGCTGGCGCTGGCGCTCAGGCAGGCCCACGGCCCGGCGCTCACGGTGACGGTGATCGATCCGGGCGCCGCCGATCCCGGGCGGCACCGCGGCCGCGCCTACGCCCTCGCGACGGGCGGTCGGCGGATGCTCGAGCAGCTCGGCCTCTGGACGCGCGTCGCCCGCGCGGCCGAGCCGATCACCGCGATGGTGATCAGCGACAGCCGCCTCGCCGATCCGGTGCGGCCCGTCTTCCTGACATTCGGCCAGGAGGACGAGGCGATGCGCGCGGCGAACGAGCCGTTCGCCCACATGATCGAGGCCGAGCCCCTCGCCGAGGCACTGGCGGAGGCCTGCCGCGCCGCGGGGGTCATCTTCGTCACGGCGGGGGTGGAGCGCGCGGCTTCCGAGGGCCCGGCGATCCGCGTCGGCTTGACGACGGGCGAGAGCCTGCGGGGCGACCTCCTGGTCGCGGCCGACGGGGCGCGCTCCCGCCTGCGCGAGGCGGCGCGGATCGGCTGGGTGGGCTGGTCCTACCCGCAGGTCGGGATCGTGGCGACCATCGGCCATGCACGGCCTCACGAGGGGCGGGCCTTCGAACACTTCCTGCCGGCCGGCCCCTTCGCGATCCTGCCGCTGCGGGACGGCGGCACCCTGGGCCATCGCTCCTCCATCGTCTGGACGGAACGCGCGGGCGACGCCGACGCCCTGCTTTCCGGAGAGCCCGACGAGATCCTGACCGAGATCGAGCGGCGCTTCACCCTCGATCTCGGGCAACTCGCCCTGGAGCACGGACCGAGCCGGCACCCGCTGGCCTTCGGCCTCGCCCGCGCGTTCCGCGCCGAGCGGCTCGCTCTCCTGGGCGATGCCGCCCACGTCATCCACCCGATCGCCGGCCAGGGCCTCAATCTCGGCCTCGCGGATGCAGCGGCGCTCGCGGACGCGGTGACCGGTGCGCTGCGCCTGGGCCTCGATCCCGGAAGCCCCGATATCCTGCGCGCCTACGAGCGCGCCCGTCGCTTCGACAGCTTCGCCATGGCGGCGGCCACCGACGGGCTGAACCGCCTGTTCTCGAACGACGCCCTGCCGCTGCGGCTCGCCCGCGACCTGGGTCTCGGGATCGTTGATCGGCTGCCCGGCCTGAAGCGCTTCTTCATCGGCGAGGCTGCGGCCTCGCGCGGGTCAAGGCCCCGACTGATGCGGGGCGAGGCCCTCTAGGGTATCGCCACGTCGCCCGCCCCCACGCCCATCACCGGGAAAGCGAACGCGGACCTGTTGCGGCAACTCGAAACCGTCAGAGCAGGAAGGATCTGCCGGCGGTCGCTCCAGCCTCTCAGGGCGAACGCGAAAGACGGCCGGTCCGATTAAGGGAGACGTCGCGACGACTGGGTCTTGGATATGAAGTCGGCCATTTCCTTGAGGAATCGATCCGATCCAAATTCGGATGCTCGCTGAACGATCCGCTCGACGCTGAAGGGAATCTCGCCGCAGCGACGAACGGCATCGATCAGGGCATCGACGGATTGCTCGTGGAAGAAGGTGCCCGTCACGCCGTCGACGACCGTCTCAGTCGCACCGCCCTTGCCGAACGCGATCACCGGACGTCCGCTGGCCATAGCCTCGACGGGAACGATCCCGAAATCCTCTTCACCGGGGAAGATCAGCGCCCGGCATCGGGCGTAATGGTGCTTCAGGACATGGAATGGCTGAGGACCGAGGAGCTTGACCTGCGGCCCCGCAATGCTCTTCAGCTCCGACAGCATCTCCCCGCCGCCGATGACGACAAGCGGTTTCTGCAATCTATTGAACGCCTCGATCGCGAGCTCCGGGCGCTTGTATCGAACAAGTTCGCCCACCATGAGATGGTAATCTTCGAGCATGTGCGGCGGCACGACCTCGAAGGCCGCCGTATCCACCGGCGGGTGAATGACCGTCGCCTGACGATTGTAATACGTCTCAATCCGTCTCGCGACCGTGGACGAGTTCGCGACGAACGCGTGCACGCGGCTTGCCGACACGGCATCCCAATTGCGCATGTAATGCGCGGCGGGCGGCATCAGCCAGCGTGTCAGCAGGCCGGCACGCTCCCGATAATCGTGGTACATGTTCCAGATGTACCGCATCGGGGAATGACAGTAACAAATATGCAGTGCGTCAGACGGTGATATGATCCCTTTGGCCGGGCCCGATTCACTCGAAATAATTAAATCGTACCCTCTCAGATCGATCTGCTCCAGCGCAATCGGCATGAGCGGCAAATAGGATTTATACTTTTTTGTCGCGATTGGCAGGCGACCGACGAACGAGGTCTTGATCTGATGCGCCTTGATCGCTTCAGAAGTCGCTTCCGGATCATAGACATGCGTGAAAATATCTGCGGTCGGAAAAAGCCTGCACAGCGACTCGATTACCTTTTCCCCACCCCGCATTCCAACCAGCCAATAATGGATAATGGCCACTTTCATAAGGTGACGTCCTGTCCCGCTCTGCAATCCGTCACTTACATCACCGCATGCCCGTAAGTCGACCTCGGATGCGTCTGCTTTCCCACTTCAAGAAGATAAGGTTGTCGAGACTGTCGTGAACTCTTAGGATCTAGTCAAATAAATTAATGATCATGACTATTTTTACATGCTGTACGTCAGACACAATCATTGAAAAGAGCTTGATATACTTTGTAGATTAATATCACCCGTTACTCAAGCAAGCGCCCTGATGTGGCAGAGCCCTTGTTCGCGATCGATATCGCAATTTTCTCGGCGAAATCAGAAAACTATTCTGAACGATCGTATTCTTGATTGATATGAGAGAAATCAGCATGTACAGCAACGATCAAACAGTTCATCCGAGGCCGGGGACAAGGGTCGCCGCCAGATTGAGGCATACCAGCTCATCGAAACGCGCATCGATGCGAAACGGAGTCCGCATGTATATCGCGGCCAGATCGGCGGGTGGGTGCCCTGAGCTTGACATCGCGAGCCTCGCATCAGCGGCAACGCGCCAGCTCCAACGTCACCGTCGTCCCGCGCCCGCACCGCCGCGCACCCGGCCTTGACGGCTCGTGCCCGGCCGATCCCACGCGTCGTCGAGCCGGACAGGCCGGCTCAGGCGCTCGGCCGGCTGGCCATAAGCTGAGCGGAACGGCCGGCAATCACCGGCAAGCCGCTTGTCGGCTGCCGAGCGGCAGTGGTGATCAGCTCTGGCGTATGGGTGACGGCCTCGGGTTCAGGCTCGGCTGCGGGCGATCTCGGCCTGGAGTTCTGGGACGACCTGGAAGAGGTCGCCGACGAGGCCGTAATCGGCCACCTGGAAGATCGGCGCGTCCTCGTCCTTGTTGATGGCGACGATCACCTTCGAGTCCTTCATGCCTACTACGCCGCCTGCGCCATCAGCCGCATCCACCCCGACGCCGGCATGCGCCCCATCGTCGGCTACATCCTCGCCCTGCTGGTCGGACTGCTCGTCATCATCCTCGTCCCCTGGTTCTCCATCGGCTTCCTGTGAAGCCGTCCGACCGGGGGAGTGGGCGCGGTCAGATCATGCCGGCGCCGCCGGTGCGCACGATCCGCGCGCGCTGCTCGGCATAGCGTTCGGCCGCGGCGCGCCGCACCGCACCCTCAAGACGGCTGACGAGGTTCGCGAGGGTGGTCATCGTGCCCGATCCCGGTCCTGACCGGGCAGGGCGCCCGGTTTGCTGCGCCGCAATATGCGCGAGGCTCCGGGGACCTGTCAGGGGCTGTATCTCTGAGCTGTCATGCAGCGCGATCATGAGGTGCGCAGAGGGATATGAACCCGTATTCCGCACGCGGTGCCGATCTCGCCACCGCCGTCTTTGCGAGCGCAGCGAAGCAATCCAGCGGCGCCACGTTCTGCGAAGTCGCGCGGCCCTGGGTTGCTTCGCGGCGCTCGCAAAGACGGGGGCGCATCAACCAAGCGGATCGCCGGAAGCCTTATCGGGCTTGCGGCCTCGCCTGTCCGTCGAGGGGCAGGTCGCCCCGCGCCTCGAGTTCCTCGCGGATCGCGCGCTTGGTCACCTTGCCGTAGCCGGATTTCGGCAGCGCCTCCCAGAAGAACACCCGTCTCGGAAGCTTGTAGCGGGCGATGGCGGCGGACAGCCACGCGATCAGCTCCGCCTCCGCCACCGACGCTCCGGCCCGAAGGACGCAGACCGCCACGCCGACCTCGCCCCAGGCGGGGTCCGGCACCCCGAGGATCGCCGCCTCGGTGATCGCCGGGTGCGTGAGGAGCTTTTCCTCGATCTCGCGCGGGTACACGTTGGAGCCGCCGGAGATGTACATGTCCGAGGCGCGGCCGGTGATGAACAGGAAACCCTCCGCGTCGCAATGGCCGAGATCGCCTGTCCGGAACCAGCCGTCGCGGAACGCCGCCGCGTTGGCTTCCGGCTTGTCATAGTAGCCCGCGAACACCGCCGGGCCGCAGACGCAGATCTCGCCGGTTTCCCCCGCCGGGAGCTCGCGCCCCGCCGCATCCTGGATCTGGACCTGCATGCCGGTGCGCTCGATCCCGCAGGTGCCGACCTTCACGCCCGGCCCGTCCTCGGCCGCGTGCAGGCGCGGCGGCAGCACGGTGATGTTGCCGGTGACCTCGCCGAGCCCGAAATACTGGACCAGCACCGGGCCCAGCACCCGCAGGGCGTGCTGCTGGTCCGCCCGGTACATGGGCGCGCCCGCGTAGATCACGTGCCGCAGGCTGGAATGGTCGTGCGCCGCCACCGCCGGATGCTCGGTCAGCAGCTTCACGATGGTCGGCACGGTGAACAGGTTGGTGATCCGCCAGCGCTCCACGAGGGCCCAGGCCTCCTCGGGGTTCAGCCGCTCGCCCTCGGTCAGCACCGTCTTCGCGCCGGCCGCGACCTGCGCGAGCTGATGGATGCCGGCCCCGTGCGAGAGCGGCGCCACCACCAGCGAGGCGTCGGCCTCGGTGGTGCCCGGCATCAGGTCGCAGAGGTGGTTGGTGATCACGAAGGCCATCTGGCCGTGGGTGAGGACCGCCGCCTTCGGCCGCCCGGTCGTGCCCGAGGTGAAGAAGAACCAGCACGGGTCGTCGTGCGCGACGTCGGCGGTGGGCGCGGCCTGGCCCAGATGGTCGGCGACGAGGCCGTCGTAATCGGCCCCGAAGGCGTGGTCTGTCCCGGAGGCTTGGCCGCCGATCTCGACCACGACCCGGAGATCCGGGCAGGCAGCGCAGATCGCGGCGGCGTGATCCGGGAATCCGGCCCCGCAAATCAGAGCGGTGGCACCGCTGGCGCCGGCGAGATAGGCGACTTCGGGGGGCGTCTGCCGGAAGTTGGCCGGCACCCAGACGGCGCCGAGCCGGAAGCAGACGAACATCGACTCGAACAGCGGGTTGCCGTTGCGCGCCTGGACCAGCACGCGGTCGCCCTTCGTCACGCCGCGGGCCGCGAGGGCCGCCGCCATGGCGTCGACCCGGGCGTCGAGCTCCGCCCAGGTCCAGGTGCGGGAGCCCCAGGCGAGACCCACCGAAGCCGGGAGGCGGCGCGCGGACCGGCGCAGGAAATGCGCGAGGTTCATCACCCGCCGGGAGCACGGCGCGACCCCGCCGCGCGGCGCCCCCGCGGCACCCATCAGGTCAGCTTCCCGCAGGCCTTCTCGAGCAGCGACCAGCCCTCGTCGCCGTAGCGGCCCTTCCACTCGGCGTAGAAGCCGGCCTTGCGCAGCTTGTCGCGGAAGGGCTCGGGATCGGGCTTGTTGAACACCATGCCGTTCTTCGTGAGATCGGCCTGGAGGTTGGCGTTGAGCTGGGCGACGTCGGCCCGCTCCTTCAGCCCGGCGGCGTTGATGTGGCGGGCCACCATGTCGCGCAGGTCGGGCGGAAGCCGCTCCCAGGCGCGCCGGTTCGCCAGGAACCAGTAGCCGTCCCACATGTGGTTGGTCAGCGAGCAGTACTTCTGCACCTCGTAGAACTTGGTCGTGGCGATCACCGCGAGCGGGTTCTCCTGGCCCTCGACGATCTTGGTCTGCAGGGCCGAGTAGGTCTCGTTCAGGTTGATCGAGGCCGGCGCCGCGTCGAAGGCCTTGAACATCGAGGTCCAGAGGGGCGAGACCGGCACGCGGATCCTAAAACCCTTGAAGTCGTCGGGCGTGGCGATCGGCCGGGTCGACGAGGTGGTCTGGCGGTAGCCGTTGTCCCAGATCTTCTCCATGGCGACGAGGCCGGCCTTGGCGATTTGCTGGCGGACCCAGGCGCCGAGCTCGCCGTCCATGGCCGGCCAGACGGCCTCGTAGTTCGGGAAGGCGTAGCCGATGCCGTTGATCGAGGCGTTGGGCACCAGCGTCGACAGGATCAGCGGCGACATCGTGAAGAACTCGACGCTGCCCGAGCGCAGCTGGCTCAGCGTGTCGGTGTCGGAGCCGAGTTGGCTCGTCGGGAAGATCTTGAGGTCGAACCGGCCGCCGCTCTCCGTGCGCAGGGCCTCGGCCATCTCGCGGGCGCGGATGTTCATCGGGTGCGTGTCGGGCAGGTTGTTGGCGTACTTGTAGGTGAAGTCCGCCCGCTGCGCCCGCGCCACGTGCGGCGCCGCCACCGTGCCGGCGAGGAGAGCCGTTGAGCCCGTCGCCAGGAAGTGCCGGCGGGACAGGGGATAGCGGAACAGCGACATGGCGGCCCTCTCGAAGCGGGCGCGCGGGCCCGGCGTTTCCTTCGGTCCGCGTCGTTGGCGCGCGGACTCGATCTGACGCCTACCGCCTCTCACCGCGGGCCCGTCGCCGTCAACGTCCGGCCCGGGCTCACGCTATCGGATCAAGGGGTTTTCGTAACGGGCGGTGCGCTCTGCTGAGGTGCTCACGGCATGACGGGCGGGTGGTAGGTCAGCGTGAACGCCAATGCCCAGAGCAGGAACAGCACCAGCGGCAGGTGGACGATCAGCTGCAGGAAGCTGAACCCGACGATGTCGCGCGCCTTGAGGCCGAGGATGCCAACCAGCGGCAGCATCCAGAACGGGTTGATCAGGTTCGGCAGCGCCTCGGCGGCGTTGTAGATCATCACCGCCCAGCCGAGATGGACCTTCAGTTCGTTCGCCGCCTGCAGCACGTAGGGTGCCTCGAGCAGCCACTTGCCGCCGCCCGAGGGCACGAAGAAGCCCAGGATCGCCGAGTACACGCCCATGGTCAGCGGGAAGGTGCCGGTGGTGTTGAGGCTGACGAAGGCGTGGGTGATCGCATCCGACACCGACGTGCCGGCGGCGTTCTTGGGCACCGTCAGCATGCCGCTGATCGCCGCGTAGAGCGGGTACTGGATCAGGATGCCGGCGGTGGCCGGCACCGACTTCGCCACCGCCCCGAGGAAGCGCTTGGGCCGCCAGTGCAGCAGGAGGCCGAGCGTCAGGAACAGCAGGTTGTAGGTGTTGAGGTTCGAGATCGCCACGATCCAGGATTGGCGGGCGAATTCCTGCACGATCCAGCCGCCGGCGATCAGCACGAGCAGGATCGTCAGGATCGGCGAATGCTCCAGCCACTCGCCGGGCTGGCGCGCGGGCGGGATGTCGTTGGTCTCGCGGGTGACATCGACGCCGAGCGTCTCGGCGGTGACGGCGGTCTCGCGGCGGGGCGCGGAGGCATACGCGATGGCGATGGAGACCACGAACAGGATCAAGGCGATCAGCATCGACTGCCAGAGGAAGATCGTCTCGCTGAACGGGATCACCCCGGAGATGGCGAGCAGGGTCTTCGTGAGACTCGCGGGGTTCGCCTGGAGCTGCGCCGCCGAGGACGAGAGGCCGAGCGCCCAGGTGGCGCCGAGCCCGAGATAGGCCGCCGCCCCCGCGGCCCTGTAGTCCATCTTCAGGTCGGCGCGGCGGGCCAGCGCGCGCACGAGCAGGCCGCCGAAGATCAGGCTGAGCCCCCAGCTGAGGAAGGACGAAATCATGGTGGCGCCGGCCACGAAGCCGACGGCGCCGCGCCCGGTCTTCGGGACTTGGGCCATGCGCTCGATCAGCGCCTGAACGGGCGGCGACACCGCCACGACGTAGCCGCCGATGGTGACGAAGGCCATCTGCATGGTGAAGGGGATCAGGCTCCAGAATCCGTCCCCGAAGCTTTTGGCGACGGCGGCCGCCGGCGCGCCGTTGGCCAGCGCACCCAGCGCCACGATCACCACCGCGATGGCCACGAAGATGAAGGCGTCCGGGAACCAGCGCTCCGCCCAGTTGGTGAAGCGTATCCCGAGCCGCTCCAGGGCCCCGCCAGCCTGGGCCGCGCCCGGACCGGCGGGGGGCGCGCCTGTGCCACGGCGCGCGCCACGGGTCGCGTCAGCAGATCCAAGCGCCATCGAGATCCTCCCCGGCCAGCTCTCCCGACCGGCTGGGGGGCAGGATGGCGCGGGAAGACGCGAACTCAAGGCGTGGGACTGTCACAGCGCGATGAAATCGTGACCGGCCGCGCCGTCGCTCGGCGACCCGGGCTCAGAGCCGGCCCGGCACCGCCTCGCGCAGGACCCGCTCGGCGGCGGCATCCTCGATCTTGTTGATCAACCGGCTCGCCTCGTGCTCGTCGCGGAGCGTCTTGGCGAGGGTGAAGGTCGTGCCCGTGAGGAAGATCGCCGCCATGGCGAGGTAGCCCTTGATCCAGATGTCGGCGGGCAGGAAGAAGATCCCCATCGTCAGCATCGCGGCCGCGGCGGCGAAGCTGACCAGCGTGAAGGTCTTCCAGGCGGCGGTGTGCGGCATCTGCGGTGTCATCGTGCATGCTCCTGTGGGTGAAGGCGGGTGTAAGGGCAGGGTGGTCAGGCCCCGGCCCGGAGGCGGTCGAGCACCGCCCGCGGGTCCGTGCGGCGTCGGCCGTAGCCGGCCGCGTCGAGGTCGGCCTCGATCCCGGCCGTCGCGGCGGTCTCCAGATCCGCCAGGGCCTCGGCGACGTCCGCCTCGGCGGCCTGCCGCGTGCGCAGGCGCGCCAGTGTCCGCTCGGCCTCGCCGAGGGCGCCGGCCGAGAGCGTCGTGACCCGGCGGCCCTCGAGCCCGGCCCGCCGCATCGCCTCGGTGGTGCGGGCGGTCTGGAGGCCGCGGTCCAGGTCGCGCAGACGCTCGGCGCCCTGCGCGACGAGGCGCTTCAGCCGCTCGGTCTCGGCGGCGAAGCGGTCGGCGGCGTCCTGCCGGTCGGCCCGCTCGTCCTCGAGGGCCGCGATCAAGGTCGCCGCCTCGGTCCCGAGGTCGTCGCGCCCGTCGGCGAGGGCCCGGCGCGCCCCGTCCGACAGGGTCTCGATGCGCCCGGTGATGGCGTCGAGCGCCCGCGCCTCGGCGGCGTGGTAGGCGAGCGCCACGGCGAGTTCCCGCCGGGCGGTCGCCAGCGCCCCCGCGGCGTCGCGGATCTGCTGGCGCAGGATCGTCACAGCGTTGGCGTCGTGGATCGCCTGGGCGTTGTCGGCGATGGCGCCGCGCATCAGGATGGAGAGGGTTCGCATCACGGCTCACCTCGCGGAACGGCGCCCCGGACCGTGTCCAGGTTTAATTGAACGTCGTTCAAAAAACAGCTAATCACGGGCCTGCAGCATCCGCAAGGCATAAAATGAACATTGTTCAGAAAAAAGAGCGCGGTCGTCCGCGGAAGGGGCAGACCGACCGGGCAGCGGATCGCCAAGCGCTCATCGATGCGGCTGTGGCGATCCTGGACGCGGGCGGCGCGGCGGCGCTGACGGCCCGCAGCGTCGCCGAGCGGGCCGGCACGGCGGTCGGCTCGGTCTACACGCAGTTCGAGAGCCTCGAACTGCTGCGGCTGGAGGCCAACGCGGTCACGATGCACCGTCTCCGGGACACGCTCGCGGCCGCGCTGGCCGCCTGCCCGGCCGGCGGAACGGAGGACCGGCTCCTGTGCCTAGCCGACGCGTATCTCGCCTTCGCGGCCGCCAACCATGCCGCCTGGGCGGCGGTCTTCGAGCGGCGGACGGTGGCGGCGCCGGAGGCCGTGCAGGCGGATATCGCGGCCCTGTTCGGGATCCTGGAGGACGTCCTGCGCGACGGCGGCCGGCTCGCCGAGGCCGAGATCCCCGTGATGGCCCGGGCGCTGTGGTCGAGCGTCCACGGCATGGCCTACCTCGCCGATCTCGGGAGCCTCGGGCCCATCGCCATGGACGACGTGCGCCCGATGATCGACGCCCTGGTGCGCGCCGCGGTGCGAGGGTTTTCCGGAGGGTGAGGGATCGGGCGCGACCTGTGGCGACCGGTGAGGGTTACCGAACGCACACATCTTCCCTCGGGACGAGGAGAATGAGCGGGATGCGCGCGTCTCCCTCCCCCCTCTGCGGGGAGGGAGACGCGGAAACGATCGCTCTCGTTCTCGAACGGAGATGTGTGAACATCGTCGCCCCAAGGACACCCAGCCCGCCGTTCCGGGGCGTCGCAGGCGAGCCCGGAACAGCGGTGTCGAGTCGTGCAATCCGGCGCAGACCGTTCCCGCGCGCAGCTGCACCCTGTCCGGAGCGTGAGGTTTCTTCACACGGCGCGTGAGACATCGAGAATTGTCCGGTTCCGGGCCCGGGAATAGGTTCGGCCGGGCTTCGGGACAGGCGGGGAGGCAGCGTGGGCGACAGGACCATCCGGACCGGCCAGTGTCATTGCGGCGCCGTGCGCTTCGAAGCGACCCTCAGCGATGGGTTCGACTCGATCCGCCGCTGCACCTGCTCCTACTGCCGGATGCGCGGCGCCGTCGTCGCCATGGCGGAGATGGGCGGGATCACCATCCTGCAGGGCGCGGAGGCGCTGACGCGCTACCGCTTCCACACCGGGTCAGCGGAGCACTTCTTCTGCGCCCGTTGCGGGATCTACACCCATCATCAGCGGCGGTCCGACCGGAACCTCTACGCCGTCAACGTGGCGTGCCTCGACGGGGTGAGCCCCTTCGACTTTCCAGAGGTGCCGGTCATGGACGGCGTCAACCACACGAACGATACCGGCCGGCCGACGCGCCGCGCCGGCACGCTCCGCTTTGTCTGCGAATAGGTCCGCGACGAGTGAGGCTCAGGCCGCCTTCACCTGCGCCAGGAACGCCTTGACCGCCTGATCGAGCTCTTCCGATCCGTGAGCGAGACCGCGCGCGGCCGTGAGCACCTGCGCGGAGGCCGCCCCGGCCTCGTCGGCCCCGCGGCGCAGGTCGACGACGTTCGCCGACACGCCCCGTGTCCCGGTGGCGGCGCTCGCCACCCCGCGCACGATCTCGTGGATCGCCGCGTTCTGCTCTTCCATGGCGGCCGCGACCCCGACCGCGATGGCGCGCATCTCCTCGATGGTCCGGCCGACCTCGCCGATCGCCGACACCGCCTCCCGGGTCTCGCCCTGGATCCGCCCGATCTGGCCAGAGATCTCCTCGGTGGCCCTGGCGGTCTGCTCGGCCAGCGCCTTCACCTCGGAGGCCACCACCGCGAAGCCGCGGCCGGCCGCGCCCGCGCGGGCCGCCTCGATGGTGGCATTGAGGGCGAGCAGGTTGGTCTGGCCGGCGATGGAGGCGATCAGCCCGACCACGTCGCCGATCTTGTCGGTGCCGGCGGCGAGCGCCCGCACGGTCGCCTCGCCCTGGCGGGTGCTGGCGGCGGCCCGGCCGGCGATCTCCGAGGTGCGCTGCACCTGCCCGGCGATCTCCTGGACCGAGGCCGACATCTCCTCGGTGGCCGCCGCGGCGGTCTCGACATCCGCCGAGGTTCCGGCCGCCTGCGCGGCGACCGCGCCGGAGCGCTCGGTGGTGCGCGCGGCGGTGTCGGTGAGCGCCCGCGCCGTGTCCTCGAGCTCAGAGGCCGCCGCCGCGAGCCCGCGGCTGAGATCGGCCGCCCGCGTCTCGAAGGCCCGGGTCAGGCGGTCCAGGGCCTGCGCCCGGCGGGCGCTCCCCTCGGCGTCGGTGGCGGCGCGGGTATCGGTCTCGGCCTTGGCGATGAGCGCGTCCTTGAACACCTGCACGGCGCCCGCCATCGCGCCGATCTCGTCGGTGCGCTCCCGCGCCGGCACGGGAGCGCCGGTCTCGCCCGCCGCGAGGCGGTGCATGGCCCGGTTCAGCGCCAGGAGCGGCTGCGTCACGCGCCGGCCGATCAGCGCCGCCAGCAGGCCGATCAGCGCCACGACCACGAGCATCCCGGCCGCGGCCTTCCAGGCCGCCCCCCACAGGATCGCCGCGGTGTCGTCGGCGTAGATGCCGGTGCCGATCACCCAGCCCCAGGGCGCGAAGCCGCGCACGTAGGAGAGCTTCGGCACGGGGGCGTCGGCGCCGGGCTTGGGCCAGTAATAATCGACGAAGCCCTGGCCCTGCCGCTTCACGGTCTCGACGAAGTCGACGAACAGCCGCTTGCCGGTCGGGTCCTGCACGGCGGCGAGGTCCTTCCCTTCCAGCTCGGGCTTCATCGGATGGGCCACCATGCGGGGCTGCATGTCGTTGACCCAGAAATACTCCTGGCTGTCGTAGCGAAGATTCTTCAGGGCCCGGATCGCCGCGCCCTGGGCGTCCGCCCGGGACAGGCGACCGGCCCGCTCCTCGCCCTCGAAATAGGCCGCGACCCCGTAGGCCACGTCGGTGAGATTGCGGGTCTTGGCCATGCGGTCCTGCTCGACCTGCGCCTTCAGGCTGAACAGCCCGACGCCCGAGACCGCGACGATGCCGACCAGCGCGGCAGCCGTGATGGTGTGGAGCTTCGCCCCGATGCCGATCCTCACCCGCGCCCCCGCGATAATGAATACACTTTGCGGAATATTGCAGCGTCTGCGTTAGCGGACCGTGAAGGTAGGCCTTGCGCGCACCGGCTGGAGCCTGTCCACTCCCGGTCCAACGAAAGCCCGGGCTCCTGCAGAGGACACCGCCGGGCCACAGGGAGAAGCGTCATGGTGCGTACGTCGCGGACGGGCTCGTTGCTGCCGGGCCGCCGCCGGCTCCTGCGGGCGGGACCGGCCCTCCTGCTGGCCGGGCTGGTATTCGCCATCCCCGCGCGGGCCGACGACGCCAAGGTCCGGATCAGCCGGCAGCCGGGTTTCGTCTACCTGCCCGCCGTGCTGGCCGAGCAGCACAAGCTGATCGAGAAGCACGCCAAGGCGGCGGGCCTCGGGGACGTCACGGTGGAGTGGGTCAACCTGACGAGCGGCGCGGCTGGCAACGACGCGCTGCTCTCGGGCAACATCGACATCGTCGACAGTGGCTCCACCAACATGCTGCTGCTGAACGACCGCACCAAGGGCGACGTGAAGGGCCTGTGCGGGGTCGGCTCGACGCCGATGCTGCTGCTCACCCGCAACCCGGACGTGAAGGAACTCAAGGACTTCTCGTCCAAGGACAAGATCGCGCTGCCCTCCGTGAAGGTCTCCTCGCAGGCGGTGCTGCTCCAGATCGCCGCCAAGAAGGCCTTCGGCCCCGAGAACGCCACCAAGCTCGACCCGCTCACAGTCCAGCTCGGCCACCCGGACGCGGTGGCGGCGCTCGCGAGCCCGCACAACGAGGTCAACAGCCACTTCTCGCTGCCGCCGTTCCAGCAGCGCGAGCTGCAGGATCCGGCGATCCACAAGGTGCTGAACTCCTATGAACTCGTCGGCGAGCCGGTGAGCAACGCGATCTTCTACGCCCGGACCGGCTGGTTCAACCGCAACCCCAAGCTCGCCGCCGCCATTGTGGCCGCCATCGACGAGGCCAATGGCGAGATCGCCAAGGATCCGCTGAAAGCCGCCAAGGACTACGTGGCGGCCACCAACGAGAAGACCCCGCCCGAGACGCTCGTCGAGATCATGAAGGAGCCCGGGACGAACTTCTCCACGACCCCCTACGGCATCATGCTCCAGGCCCGGCACTTCTACGCCATGAAAACCATCAAGGCCGAGCCCAAGGATTGGAAGGACACGTTCTTCCCGATCGTCCACGGGCTGCCGGGGAAGTAGGCCCCCGCCCGGTCAGTGCGCCTCCACGGGCCCGGCGGCGCGCTGCGGCTTCTTGAGGATGGCCACCACGGCGAGGCTCGCCACGAGGCTCACCCCCACCAGCCAGAACCCGTCCGCGTAGGCCATGACGTAGGCCTCGCGGCGGACCTGCGCAGCGAGCTGGCCCAGCGCGACGCCCTTGGCGGCGAGCGGATCCGCGATGCGGGCATGCAGGCCGGCGGCCATGGTGGCGAGCCGGTCCTGGGTGCGGGTGGCGTTGACGGTGATCGCCTCGGCCAGCATCGAGAAGTGGAAGTGCTCCCGCCGGTCGATCATGGTCGACAGCATGGCGATGCCGATCGAGCCGCCGAGGTTGCGCATCATGTTCGACAGCGCCGAGGCGTCGGCGGTGTCGCGCGGCGCGAGGCCGGCCGTGGAGAGCTGCGAGAGCGGGATCGTGAACAGCGGCTGCCCGATGGCCCGCATGAGCTGCGGCAGGATCAGCTGATCGGCGCCGACATCGTGGGTCAGGCCCACGTTGATCCAGCAGCTCGCGATGAAGAAGAGGGTCCCGGTCACCACGAGCAGCCGGGCGTCGACGGCGCGCATGAGCAGGGGCATCATCGGGAACAGGACCAGCTGCGGCAGGCCCGACCACATCACCACGGTGCCGATCTGCTCGGCGTTGTAGCCCTGGATCTGCGCGCAGTAGACCGGGATGATGTAGATCGATCCGAACGACACCGCGCCCAGCACGGTCATCAGCACGCAGGCGCCCCCGACCGAGCGGTTGGCCAGAACCCGCAGGTTGATGAAGGGCTTGGAAGCCGTCAGCTCGCGCACGATGAAGCCGGTGATGCCCGCCGCGGCGAGCCAGCTCGCCTGAACGATCACGGGCGAGCCGAACCAGTCCTTGCGCTGCCCCTCCTCCAGCACGAAGGTCAGCGCCGGCAGGCCGGTCGCCATCAGGCCGATGCCGATCCAGTCGCCCTTGAGCAGCTCGGCCCAGCGCGCGGGGGCCTTCTCGAAGGCGCCGAGCTGGATCGCGGCCGCGATCGGACCGAAGATCAGGTTCAGGTAGAAGATGTAGTGCCAGGACAGGTTGTCGGTGAGCCAGCCGCCCACCGTCGGGCCGATGGCCGGCGCGAAGGTCGCGGTCAGCCCGAACAGGGCGATGCCGACCGCCTGCTGGCTCTTGGGCAGCCGCGTCCGCACGATCACGATCGCGGTGGGGATCAGGACGCCGCCGGTGAAGCCCTGGCCGGCCCGGAACAGGATCATCTGGCTTAACGACGTCGAGAGCGCGCAGGCCAGCGAGAAGGCGGTGAACAGCATCGTGTTCACCGCGAGGTAGCGGCGCAGGCCGACCACCGAGGACAGCCAGCCGGTGAGCGGAATCACGATGATCTCGGCCATCAGGTAGGCGGTGGAGATCCAGCTCCCCTCCTCGGTGGAGGCGCCGAGCGCCCCCTGGATGTCGGCGAGCGAGGCGTTGGTGATCTGGATGTCGAGGATCGCCGTGAAGGCGCCGAGGATCGCGCCGAACACGGCGAGCCAGTCCCGGGCGCTCGCCTTCGCGTCGGGCACGGGCATGCCCACGGCCGGAACGGCACTCATCGCGGCAGGGCCTCGCTGACGAGGGCCGTCGGGGCGGGCTTGGGCCTTGCGGGGCTGACCGCCTCCACCGGGTCGGCGGTGTGGACGGTCGCCTCCACCGAGAGGCCGGGACGCAGGCGGGCGACCAGCGGATCCGCCGGGTCGAGGGCGACGCGCACGGGCACGCGCTGCACCACCTTGGTGAAGTTGCCGGTGGCATTCTCGGGGGGCAACAGGGCGAACTGGGAGCCCGTGCCCGGGGAGAAGCTCTCGATCCGGCCCTCGAACGCATGGTCGCCGAAGGCGTCCACCGTGAAGGTGACCCGCTGGCCCTCGACCATGTGCCCGGTCTGGGTCTCCTTGAAGTTCGCCACGAGGTAGATGTCGCGCCCCATGGGAACCAGGGTCAGGAGCCCGGTGCCGGGGGAGACCACCTGCCCGATCCGCAGCGCCCGGTCGCCGGCCACGCCGTCGATCGGGGCCACGATGGTGGTGTAGCTGAGGTCGAGCTTGACCCCTTCGACCTTGGCCTGTGCGCCCTCGAGGCTCGCCCGGGTGCTCGCTTCGAGCGCCTTCAGGCTGTCGATCTGCTTCTGCGCGGCGTCGAGCGAGGCGGCGGCCTTGTCGCGGGCGGCGTGGCGCTGGCGCAGGTCGGCATCCGCCTGCTGCTGGCGCTGCACCGTGCCGGAGCCGGTCTGCAGCAGGTTCTGGTAGCGCGTGTATTCCTGCTGCGAGAAGGTGAGTGCGGCCTCGGCATTGGCGAGGTCGGCCTTCGACGAGGCGACCTGCGCCTGCTGCTGGATGATGGCCGAGGCGACGCCGAGCACCTGCGCCTTGTCCTTCTCGACCTCGGCCTCGGCCTGCTTGAGCTGGACCCGGTAGGACCGGTCGTCGAGGCGCGCGATGACGTCGCCGGCCTTCACCGACTGGTTGTCGCCAACCCGCACGTCCGCGACGATCCCGGCGATGCGCGGCGCCACCGTGACCTTGTCGGATTGCAGGTAGGCGTCGTCGGTGGTCTCGAGGAAGCGCCCGATGGTCCACCAGTGCCAGCCGTAGGTCCCGGCACCGCCCAGCGCGAGCAGGCCCACCAGCGGCAGGACGACCCGCGCCCGGCCGCGGCGCGGCTTCGCTGCGGTTGCGGGCGGCGCGACAGGGATCGCCGCGCCGCCGGCAACCGGCTCGGCGCTCTTGAAGCTGTCGCTGCGACGTGCGTCCATGGGGTCTGGCCAGAATTAAAACGGTACGGTATCGTTTTGATAATACGAAGGGTGCCGGTCTGCAAGGAGGATCGCGGGTGACGGCGACGGAGATCGAGCGGGCGGAAGCCGGACCGCGGCGGGGCGGGCGGCCCACGCGCGCGGAGGCGGCCCGCCGCGAGGCGCACCTGATCGCCGTGGCGACCACGCTGTTCATGGAGCGCGGCTTCGACGCCACCTCCATCGACGCGGTGGCCGAGGCTGCCGGGATGAGCAAGCCGACGGTCTACGCCCGCTACCGCGACAAGCGGGCCCTGTTCGAGGCGGTCCTGCGCGAGCGGATCGCCGCGTGGCTGGCGCCCCTCGCCGCCGCCGCGGAGGCGCAGGCGGCCCGGGCCGGAACCGATGACGGGACGGACGACGTCGAGGCGGCCCTGCACGACCTGAGCCGCACCCTGCTGGCCCACGGGCAGACGCCGGGGGCGGCGATGCTCAAGCGCAACCTCGTGGCCCAGGCGCTGCAGTTCCCGGAGCTCGCCCGCCTCGCCCACGAGGAGGGCTGGCTGCGGGGCGTGCGCGCCGTGGCGCAGATCATCGACATCTTCGCCCGGCGCGGGCGGATCGCGGTGGCCGATCCCGAGATCGCCGCCGACCTGTTCCTCAGCCTCGTCCTCGGCCGGTCCTCCCAGGCGACCCTGTACGGCATCGCCACCGACCCGGAGATGCAGGAGCGGCGCCGGCAGGCGGCGGTGCGGCTGTTCCTCGATGGAGTGCGGCCGCGCTGACGGGCGACCGGAACGTTGTTGGCGCGCTCGGGGCGCGCTACATTCGGGAGTGGGATCGGCGGCAGCCACCGCCGATCCCTGGCAATTACCCGTTAGGGTTTAGCCAACTCAAGAACACCGGGTGGATGGCGAGTCGGAGGTGCACGCTCCACTCGCCATTTCCGTTTCTTGAGACTGCCAGAGAGAAGACCATCTCTCCACACTCCCGGCCGCGTGCGGCCTTCGCGGGTGAGTCGGTCAGGCTCACGGCATGAAGCTTAGCCGTATCTCCGCGACCTGAAGAATCCGCCTCCGGCGCCCCGAACCCGCGATTGCGCCCCTCCCGGCCCCGGCCTATATACGGACATCCCCATTCAACAGCGTGAGACGGGACATCCGGATCCACCATCCGGAGCCCGCGGCCCGATGCCCGGCCCCCGTCCCGCCAGGCCGGAGCACGAGAAGACATGTCCCAGGGTCCGCTGATGCCCAAGGCGACCGCCGTGTGGCTGGTCGAGAACACCTCGCTGGCCTTCGAGCAGATCGCCGATTTCTGCAAGCTGCACCCGCTCGAGGTGAAGGGCATCGCCGACGGCGAGGTCGCGGCCGGCATCAAGGGGCTCGACCCGGTCTCCACCGGCCAGCTCACCCGCGACGAGATCGAGAAGGCCCAGAAGGCGCCGCACTACAGGCTGAAGCCCGCCGTCTCGAAGGTGAAGCTGCCGGAGGTGAAGCGCACCACCAAGGGGCCGCGCTACACCCCGCTGTCGCGCCGCCAGGACCGGCCGAACGCCATCCTCTGGCTGCTGCGCAACCACCCGGAGCTGAAGGACTCGCAGATCATCCGGCTGGTCGGCACCACCAAGTCGACGATCCAGCAGATCCGCGAGCGCACCCACTGGAACTCGGGCTCGCTGCAGCCGATGGACCCGGTGACCCTGGGCCTCACCACCCAGATCAACCTCGACTTCGAGGTCCAGCGCGCGGCAGCCGACCGCCCGGCGGCGGTGGCGGCCGAGTCCGGCGCCTCGCTGCTGCCGACCGAGGTTTCCACGGCCCGCGACGAGCACGACCGCGAGCCCGAGGAGGAGCACGGCGGCCGCGAGGAGCGGCTCGACGCCGATTCGGTCTTCGCCAAGCTCAAGGGCCGGCACCAGGACGAGGACGACGAGGAGTAGCGCAGCGCGCAGCCCTCTCCTGTTCGGGCTACGATGTTCACAGATCTGCGCCGACGCGCGCTCCTCCCCTGGCGATCCCGGGCTTGCCCGGGATCGCTCGAGCGTGCGGGGAGGGGTTGGAGCTGAGGTTGGTGCAGGTTCGAGCGCGCTGGTGCCTTCCGCACCACCCCCACGCCTGGCCCCTCCCCGCAAGGGGGAGGGGAAAAGCGCTCTTTTTCCGGAGCGCCGGTGTCTGACTCAGAAGTGTGGATCCCGTAGCCTGTTCGGGAAAGGGACCGGCCGGCATGCCGGAGCGCAGGACCCCGGCCCTACACCGGTAAGGGGCGGCCCGTCGTCTCCGGCATGAACCACGGCACCACGAGGCCGATCAGGTAGACGCTCGACAGGGTCAGCGCCGCGGCGGCCACGCCGCCGAAGGAGGTGACGATCTGTCCGGCGACGATCGGGAAGATCCAGGCGATCAGCCGGGCGCCGTTGAACACGAAGCTCGCCGCCGTCGCCCGGACCGCCGGGGTGAACAGCTCCACGAGGTAGATCGCCATCCACGAGAAGGCGAAGCCCAGGGTGAAGAACCCGTTCAGGAAAGCGAGCCCCATGAACGGCACCAGCCCGCCGGTCCAGAGGTAGCAGGCGAGCGACGTGGCGATGCAGCCGATATAGGTGACGAGCAGGAAGCTCCGCCGTCCGAGGGCATCCGCCACGAATCCCGAGATCACATAGGCGCTGATCGCCCCGAGATTGTAGATGATGCCCATGCGCGGCCCCCAGACGTTGGCCGGCTCGCCCGCGGCCTTGGCCAGCCCCTCCGTGTAGGCCGGCAGCCAGGACGAGACCGCCCACCAGCCCACCGTGGTGGCGAAGGACATCGCGGTGGCGAGCAGCACCCGCCGCCGGCTCTCCGGCTCGCGGAAGATCTCCGCCAGGGTGAAGGGGCGCTGCGGGGCCCGCGGGGCGTGACCGGCATCCTCCGCGGTGGCGGCCCAGCGCTGTTCCTTCAGCGCCTGCATCCACTGCTCGGATTCCTCCAGCGCCCGCCGCAGGTAGAGGCAGACGAAGGCCGGCAGGGCACCGAGCGCGAACATGATGCGCCAGGACTGGTCGCCCATCGGGTTGGTGGCCGCCAGCACCGCCCACACGATGGCGGCGAGCACGGCGCCGCCGCCGAAGCCCGATTGCAGGAAGCCGCAGCCCTTGGGCCGCGCCCGGTTCGGCCAGGTCTCGGCCACCAGCGCGATGCCGGTGGACCACTCCGAGCCGATGGCGAGGCCGGTGATGAACCGCAGGAGCGCGAGCTGCGTGAAGCTCCCCGCGAAGGCGGTCAGTCCCGTGAAGACCGCGTAGCCCAGGATCGAGAGCATCATCATGCGCTTGCGGCCGATGTAGTCGGCCGCGATCCCGCCGAGCAGGCCGCCGAGGCCCTAGCCGAGCAGCGTGATGCCGATGGCGGCGCCGACGTAGAAGGCGGGCGCCTGGGCCTGCTCGGGGGTGAGGATGGTGTTGAGCGCCGGGCGGAGCGCGTAGACGAGCGCCACCGCCTCGTAGCCGTCGAAGATCCAGCCGAGATAGCTGCCCCAGAGGATCCGCCAGTGGCGCGGGGTGAGCCCCGCGTACCAGGGCGCGGACGCGTCCTCGTGCAGCACCGCGTCGCCCGAACTCATGCCATCCTCCTCCCTGGCGCCGGGACGGGACGCGGTCCCGCTTCCCGGCCGGAACCGTACCACAACCTGCATCCCGGATTGAGCAGCGGGTCCGGCCTGCGCGGCGCCCGGGACCGCCGGCCCGTCAGGGCGTGTAACCCAGAAAATCGGCCACCGCCTTCGAGAATTCCGGGGTCCGCAGGTAGCCGTACGACTTGTGCCGGTTCTCCGCGCCGTCCGGGCGCCGGTAGGCGTTGATCACCGGGACATCCCGCACCCGCACGCCGGCGGCGTTCGGCGCGTAGAGTTCCGCGAGGTCGTCGCCCACCGTGGCGATGTCCTGGCGGTCCATCAGGTTGGTCCAGGCGGTCAGCGCGGCCGGCACCCGGAGGTCGCCGTGCTCGGCGGCGAGCTTCAGCTTGAGCTCGGCAAGCCCCAGAGGCGAGCCGAGGGTGACCAAGTCGCAGCGGGGCAGGGGCGTCCCGTCCGCCTCGGCGGCGCGCAGCACGTCGTAGGCGATCAGGCCACCCATCGAGTGCGCGGCGATCAGGACGGTGTCCTCCGCGGCCTCGACCAGCGCGACGCGCAGGCGCTCCCGGGCGGCGTCCCGGAACGCCGCGTCCTCGTAGTAGCCCCAGAGATCGTCGAGGCGGTACTCCAGGATCAGGTCGTCCACCGGGGTCAGGCCGGCGGCCTCCTGGAGGTGCGCGAGACCCCGGTAGATCCGATCCTTGAGGGTCGGCTCGGCGGCGGCGGGCTGGCCCGCCGGGGAGGGGAACGGTCCGAGACCGTGATCGGGAGCGTAGGGCTCGCGGTTGCTGTCGCCGGAGAGCGGCTGCGGGTAGCGCAGGTCCGCCCAGTAGACGAACGCGAACGGAAGGTCGGCGGCGGTCAGCTGGAACCCGCCATTGCGGTCCAGACCTTCACGGATCGCCGCGTTCCACCAGGCGGCCTTCTCGTCGCGCGGCGGCTTGTTGGCGAGCCCGTGGATGCCGATGATGCGCGCCCGACCCAGTGTCCGCTCCCAGACCCAGAAACGATTGGCTGGACCAGATAGGGCAGCCACGCGCGGACGGGACTGCGGCTAAGTTTCCGGGCGAATACCGATCCGGCGTGCCAGAGCCGGCCCCGATCGGGTTGCGCCTGGACGGAGACCCCTTTCGGCACCGGCCGCCCCACCCAGTCCCCTCATCCTGAGGTGCTGCGCAGCAGCCTCGAAGGAGAGATCCAGGGCTCGCGCGCTGGCGGGAGGGCTCCTTCGAGGCCCTCGCTGCGCTCCGGCCCCTCAGGATGAGGGGGCTCGGTGGGGTGACCGGGGTCCAAGACGCGGTGTGCCGGCCCCGGCGCCCCGGAGGCCGCTAGTCGAACAGGCTGGAGACGCTGGACTCGGTCGCCGTCCGGCCGATCGCCTCGCCGAGCAGCGGCGCGATCGTCGCCACCCGGATGTTGCGGGCGAGCTTGACGGCCTGCGTCGGCTGGATGGAGTCGGTGATCACCAGCTCCTTCATCCGCGAGGCGGCGATGCGGGAGACCGCGCCGCCCGAGAGCACCCCGTGGGTGATGTAGGCCGAGACGTCCTTGGCGCCGGCATTGAGCAGGGCCTCGGCGGCGTTGACCAGGGTGCCGCCCGAATCGACGATGTCGTCCACGAGGATGCAGGAGCGGCCCTCGACCTCGCCGATGATGTTCATCACCTCGGACTCGCCCGGGCGCTCCCGGCGCTTGTCGACGATGGCCAGCGGGCAGTCGATCCGCTTGGCGATGGCGCGGGCGCGGACCACGCCGCCGACGTCCGGCGAGACCACCATCCGGTCGGCGGTCGGCAGCCGCTCCTTGATGTCGCGCACCATCACGGGGGCGGCGAACAGGTTGTCGGTGGGGATGTCGAAGAAGCCTTGGATCTGGCCGGCATGGAGGTCGAGGGTCAGGACGCGGTCGGCGCCGGCCTCGGTGATCAGGTTCGCCACCAGCTTGGCGGAGATCGGGGTGCGGCCCGAGGTGCGCCGGTCCTGCCTGGCATAGCCGAAATACGGGATCACCGCCGTGATGCGCCGGGCCGAGGACCGGCGCGCGGCGTCGATCATGATCAGCAGTTCCATCAGGTGGTCGTTGGCCGGGAACGACGTCGACTGGACGATGAACACGTCCTCGCCGCGCACGTTCTCCTGCAGCTCGACGAAGATCTCCATATCGGCGAAGCGCCGGACCATGCACTTGGCGAGCGGCAGCTCGAGATAGGCCGCGATCGCCTCGGCCAGGGGCCGGCTGGCATTCCCGGCGATGATCTTGATCGAGGATTTCATGGGCGGCCGCTCACTCGCGGCCGGGCTGCCCGCCGCGCTCCGATGACCGGTCCCGTCACGGGCCGGAACGATGCGATGACGGGCGAGGCTCTTAGCAGCGGGCATGAAGTGTCACAATGCCTTCACGCAGGCTCTCCGCAGAAGCGTGGCGCAGGGCTCGCGGCGCTCAGGGAACCTGCGGCTCCAGCAGCCGGTGCAGGTGGACCACGAAGTAGCGGGTCTGCGCGCTGTCGACGGTGGCCTGGGCCTTGGCCCGCCACGCGGCCTGCGCGGAGGCGTAGTCCGGGTAGATGCCGACGATGTCGAGGTTCTTGATGTCCCGGAAGCGGACGCCGTCGAGATCCTGCAATTCGCCGCCGAAGACCAGGTGCAGCTTCTGGTCGCTGTCGATCGCCGTCGCCATGGCTGAATCCTCCGCTCTCGCTCGCCGCGCTCAACCGGGGGCTCGCAAATGGCGGCCCGCCGGTCAAGCCTGAACCGCCGCGGCCCGGACTTGCCGCGTGCGTGGCCCCATCGTGGCCCGAAGCGCGGATCCTTGCGCGGATCTCTGCGCGGATCTCCGCGCGGCTTGGCGGCGGGGCGAAACCCTGGACGCGCCGTGGTAGGAAGCGGCGCATGACAGGAAGGCTTCTCCCCATCGCGGCCCTGACGCTCGCCCTCGCCGCGGTGCCGGCTCTGGGGCAGCAAGCGGGCCGGGCGCCGAGCCGGACCGCACCCGACAAGGTCGCTCCGGACAAGGGCAGTCCGGACAAGGGCGCTCCGGACCGGCGCGGCGGCCCGCCGGTGATCGGCTGCCCGTCGCTGGCGAACTACCGGATGCTGATGCGCGACGGGGTGCAGGCGGCCGCCGCCCAGCTGGCCGATCCCAAGGCGGACCATCTCGGCTGCGCCACGCTGTCCCGCACGGAGATCACCGGCATCGCCGATCACGTCTTGCTGGGCGGCCAGAGCTACGACTGCGCCGGCATCCGCGGCACCACGGCCTGCCACTGGATCGAGGCCGGGGCATCCGGCCGTCCCGGACCCGCCGGCCGCTGACGGCCGGCCCGCTTCAGCGCAGGTAGCCGCCGGCGCGCAGGTCCCGTTCCACGGCCTCGTGGACGGCCTGGAGGGGATTGTCGTTCGTGGCGGCCGGCGCCTGCAGCGGCGGCATCGGGGCGATTTTCGTGTCGAGCCCCGGCAGGATGGTCGGTCCGGTCTCCGTCGCGGCACGCGGGAACCGGCGCGCGGCCAGCGTCCGCAGGGCTGCGCGGGCGCCGGACGGGATGAGTGTGGCGAGCCGGTCCAGCATGGCCGGCGTCGGTGCTTGCCTCGATGCCTGCCTCGGCGCTTGACCGGCGGCCGGCGGAGGCGAGACGTGGGCGTCGGGACGGTTTTTCACGGGATCACCAGCGGAACGACCGAATACGGGAAACGAGGCAAGAAACCTACCGTTCCGATGGCCTAGTATTGCCAATTTCCCAGATATTGTCGCCCAGGTGGCGCATTGAATTGTTCGATCGGTTCAGAGCGTATGAAGATGGACCGCGGCTTCTCGCCTGACGGGATCGCATTCGTCCCGTTCGCGCAGCGCTCCGGCAGATCACGCGGCCGTCATCCGCAACGCTTCGGCACGGCTTCGGACAGCCGTCGTCGCGCGGGACGCGTCGGATCGCCGCCCCGCCCGCGCGGCCGTGTGGAGGATCCGCGCCGTTGCGGCCTGCACCGACGAACGCGGCCCGGCCGGCACCAGCCGCCGCATCGGCGCGATCCGGTTCAGGCGTGAACGGGCTGGATCACGTTGCGCAGGGTCCCCAGCCCGACGATCTCCGACTCCATGACGTCGCCGGGCTTGAGGAATTCCGGCGGCTTGCGCGCGTTGCCGACGCCGGGGGGCGTGCCGGTGGCGATGATGTCGCCCGGCACGAGGGTGAGGCCGTGCGACAGCTCGGCGATGATGCGGGCCACCTTGAAGTACATCTGCTGCGTCGAGGCGTCCTGCTTCACCACGCCGTTCACCCGCGTGATCAGATGGAGGTTGGCGGGATCGAGGTCGGAGGCCGGGACGATCCAGGGGCCGATCGGGCCGTGACCGTCGAGGCTCTTGCCCTTGAACCACTGACCCCCATGGAGCTTGATCTGCATGTCGCGGGCGGTGGTGTCGTTGAGGACGCTGTAGCCGAACACGTGGCCCATCGCGTCGGCTTCCGGGATGTTGCGGCCGCCCGTGCCGATGATCACGGCGAGTTCCACCTCCCAGTCGATCGCGGTCGAGACCTCCGGATCGAAGGGAATCGGGTCGTAGGGACCGTTCACCGTGTTGACGCCCTTGGTGAAGAACACCGGATGAGCCGGGTACTCGGCGTTCGTGCCGCGCGCGGCCTGCCCCTCGGCGAAGTGCTCCAGGTAGTTCCAGCCGACCGCGTAGATGTTGCGCGTCGGCGTCGGGATCGGCGCGAGGAGCCGGACGGTCTCCACCGACGGCCCGTCGCCCGCCGCGGCGGCGCGGCGGACGGCGTCGAGCGCCGCGGGGCCGGCCTCGATCAGCGACACCATCCGGGCCGGGTCGAAGCCGGGCAGGGCGGCGCGCGACAGGTCGACGACGCGCCCGTCCGCGCGCACGGCGCCGAGGCGAGGGGCGGCGCCCGCGTCGGGCAGGAAGGTGACGAGGCGCAGGGCCTCGCCGCCCGCGGGCGGGATCGGGCGGCCCGGACCGGCGCTGGGGGTCTGCGCGTCGGGCGTCAGGGCGGCGGCCGGCGTCGCCAGCGCACCGGCCGCCGTCACGGCCGCGGAGAGGTGCAGGAAATCGCGCCGGGTGCTCATGGGTCGTCCTCCTCCGCGCCCGCCGCTCGCCGGGGCAGTGCGCGCGGGGAGCTTCGAATACGTGCATTCAAAATGCAATCCCGGGACGCGACCCTTGCCGGGTGCGTGTCAGCGCATGCCGCGTCCCGTCGTGGCCGGACCGCCGGACCGGAGGAACGGTCCGATCCGTCAGGGAGCTTGCCGCTTTCCGGCTTGTCGCATCGGCGGCCGCCTGTAAGCCTATCCAAAATACGATTCGCGCGAGCGCCGGATCGACCTGGGAGGATGCCATGAAGATCCCGTTGCTCGGCACGCTCGCCTGCGCGCTCGCGCTCGCGACCCCGGCTGCCGCGGCTCCGGCCGCCGCGCAGGCGCCGATCGTCATCAAGTTCAGCCACGTCACCACCACGGACACGCCGAAGGGCCAGGGCGCCGAGCGCTTCAAGCAGCTCGCCGAAGAGCGCACGAAGGGCGCCGTGAAGGTCGAGATCTACCCGAACAGCACGCTCTACAAGGACAAGGAGGAGGTGGAGATGCTCCAGCTCGGCGCCGTGCAGATGCTGGCGCCGTCCACCAGCAAGTTCGGCCCCCTCGGCGTCAAGGAGTACGAGGCCTTCGACCTGCCCTACATCTTCCCCAACGAGCAGGTGCTGCGCCGCGTCCAGGACGGGCCGATCGGGCAGGGATTGTTCAAGAAGCTGGAATCCAAGGGCATCACGGGCCTCGGCTACTGGGACAACGGCTTCAAGATCCTCACGTCCAACAAGCCGATGCACGCGCCGGAGGACATGCGGGGCCTGAAGTTCCGCATCCAGTCCTCGAAGGTGCTGGAGGCCCAGTTCAAGCAGCTCGGCGCGCTGCCCCAGGTGCTGGCCTTCTCGGAGCTGTACCAGGCGCTCCAGACCGGCGTGGTCGACGGGCAGGAGAACCCGCCCTCGAACGTCACCACGCAGAAGCTCAACGAGGTGCAGAAGCACGCCTCGCTGACCTATCACGGCTACGTCGGCTACGCGGTGATCGTGAACAAGGGCTTCTGGGACGGCCTGCCCGCCGACATCCGCACCACGCTGGAGGGTGCCATGAAGGAGGCGACCGCCTACGAGCACGAGATCGCCGACAAGCAGAACGCGCAGGCGCTCGCCGACATCCGCGCCACCGGCAAGACCGAGGTCTACACGCCGACCGAGGCCGAGAACGCCGCGTGGCGCAAGGCGCTCGCGCCGGTCCAGCGCGAGATGGCCGCCCGCGTCGGCAAGGATCTGGTCGCCGCCCTCAACAAGGAAGCCGAAGGCGCGCCGAACAACTGATCCGATTCCGCGCCCGGCCATGCTGCTGAAGATCCTCGACCGGCTCGAAGAGGTGCTGATCGGCACGCTGATGGCGGCCGCCACCGTGATCACCTTCGCCACGGTGGTGCACCGGTTCCTCTCCGGCATCCCCACCCTGCAGGACTACACGGACCGGATCGACTTCGGCTGGTCCCAGGAACTGTGCATCTACATGTTCATCTGGGTCGCCAAGTTCGGCGCGGCCTACGGCGTGCGCACCGGCATCCATGTCGGCGTCGACGTGCTGGTCAACCGGCTGCCGCCCGGGGCGCGCCGGGCCATGGTGCTGCTCAGCCTCGCGGCCGGCGCCCTGTTCACCGGCATCGTGGGCACGCTCGGCGCGAGCTTCGTCTGGCGCATCGGCCACACCGACCAGACCACGCCCGACATGGAGATCCCGGTCTGGATCGTCTACCTCGCGATCCCGCTCGGCTCCTACCTGATGTGCTTCCGCTTCCTGCAGGTCGCCTGGACCTTCCTGCGGACCGGCCACCTGCCGGCCCGCGACCACGCCCATGTCGACGGGGTCCCGACGGTCGAGGGCGTCGACCCGATCCAGCTCGGCCGCGAGGGAGGCCCGGCATGAGTGGCCCAGCATGAGCGGCCTGATCATCTTCGGGCTGCTGATCGCCCTGATGCTCACCGGCATGCCGATCTCGATCGCGCTCGGCCTGACGGTGCTGACCTTCCTGTTCACCCTGACGCAGGTGCCGATCGAGAGCGTGGCGCTCAAGCTGTTCACCGGGATCGAGAACTTCTCGATCATGGCGATCCCGTTCTTCATCCTGGCCGGCAACTTCCTGGCCCATGGCGGCGTGGCCCGGCGGATGATCGCGTTCACGACCTCCCTGGTCGGGCACTGGCCCGGCGGCCTGGGACTCGCGGGCGTGGTCGCCTGCGCGCTGTTCGCCGCCGTGTCGGGATCGAGCGTGGCGACCGTGGTGGCGATCGGCTCGATCATCCTGCCGGCCATGGTGGCGGAGGGCTACCCGAAGCGCTTCGGCGCCGGGATCATCACCACCTCGGGGGCGCTGGGCATCCTGGTGCCGCCCTCGATCATCCTGGTGCTCTACGGGGTCTCGACGAATTCCTCGATCGGCAACCTGTTCCTGGCCGGTGTGATGCCCGGCCTCGTCCTGTCGTTCATGCTCGGCGCCGTGACCTTCGTGATCGCCAAGCGCCGCGGCTACCCGCGCCTGCCGAAGGCCAGCTGGGGCGCGCGGCTGCGGGCGTTCCGCGAGAGCGTCTGGGGCCTGTTCCTGGTGGTGATGGTGATCGGCGGCATCTATGCCGGGATTTTCACGCCGACCGAGGCGGCCGCCACGGCCGCGGTCTACGCCTTCGTGATCGCGGTGTTCGTCTACCGCGACCTGAAGCTCTCCGACGTGCCCCGCGTGCTGCTCGCCTCGGCCAACATGAGCGCGATGCTGCTCTACATCATCACCAACGCGGTGCTGTTCTCCTTCCTGATGACCTCGGAGAACATCCCCCAGACGATGGCGGCGTGGCTGATCGCCATGAACTTCAGCCCGCTGGTCTTCCTGCTGGTGGTCAACATCATCCTGCTGATCGCCGGCAACGTGATGGAGCCGTCCTCGATCCTGCTGATCATGGCGCCGATCCTGTTCCCGATCGCCGTCAAGCTCGGGATCGACCCGATCCATTTCGGGATCATCATGGCGGTGAACATGGAGGTCGGCCTCTGCCACCCGCCGGTGGGGCTCAACCTCTACGTGGCGAGCGGCATCGCCCATATGGGCATCTCGGAGCTCACGGTGGCGGTGCTGCCCTGGCTCCTGACGATGCTGGGCTTCCTGGTCCTCGTGACCTACTGGCCCGCCCTGTCCCTGTGGCTCCCCCGGGCCCTCGGGGCGATGTGAGATTCGGTCGCCTCCTGAGTTCGCCGGCCACGGGCGGCTAAGGCGGACCCGGCAGACGGCAGTCCGGCTACTGCGCTTCCGCTGCCACCCGCACGGCGGCGACGAAGGTCGCGATGAGCGGTTCCGTCGTCTTGGTCCACAGCGCGTGGACGTCGGCCTGGATCCGCGGTCCGCGAACAGGTCGGTACACGACCTCCGCATGGGCGAGCCGCGCCACGGATTCGGGGATGATGGCGATGCCGAGCCCCGCCGCGACCAAGCTCGTCAGGGAGGCGGCCTCGACCACCTGATAGGTGATCTTCGGCTCGAACCCGGCTTCGACGCAGCATTGCCAGAGATGCTTGGCGAAGAGGGAATCCACCAGCCGGAAGAAGACGAACGTCTCCTCGGCGAGGTCGGACAGGGTGACCGGCCCGTCCGCGAGACGATGCCCCCGCGGGAGCACGATGCTGACACTCTCCCGCCAAGCCAGCGCGCTGACCAGCGCGCTGTCCTGGGGCGGGCAGCGCAGCAGGCTCACGTCGGTCTGACCGGCCTTCAGCATCGCGATCTGCCGGTCCGGCGCCATCTCGTGGAGACGCAAGTCGACATCCGGATTGCCCCGCGAGAAGTCCCGGATCGCCCGACCGAGGGGTCCGGCGAGCATCGAGCCCGTCAGGCCCACATTGATGATGCCCGCCGTGCCGGAGCCGATGGCGCGCGCGCGGCCGACGGCCTCCCCCGCCTTCTCCAGGATGGCGATCACCTGGGCGTGGAAATCGACACCCGCCTTCGTCAGGGCGACCCGGCGGGTGGTGCGCTCGAAGAGCGGCGTGCCGACCTCGGCCTCGAGGTCGCGGATCTGCTGGCTGAGCGGCGGCTGCGCGACGCCCAGGCTCTCGGCAGCGGCCGTGAAGCTGAGATGCTTCGCGACGGCCGCGAAGTAGCGCAGGTGCCGGAGTTCCATATGACCATTTCATACCACCACAGTCTGAATAGCAATGAAAAGAATATTTGACGTCTCAATTTTCCAGCACGATTGTGCCGAACGCGTCCGTTCGATCCCGCTGCGTTGCACAATGACGCCGCCCAGGACGCCGCCGTGAAACCCAGGAGAAGGTCCGATGAAGCGCTTCGTCTCGTCGCTGTTCGGGCAGGTGGTTGCCGCCCTGGTCCTCGGGATCGTCATCGGCATGGTCTGGCCCGGCTTCGCGGTGGCCCTCAAGCCGCTGGGCGACGCCTTCATCAAGCTCATCAAGATGGCGATCGCGCCGCTCGTCTTCGGCGTCGTCGTGCATGGGATCGTCGGAGCCGGTGACCTTCGGAAGGTCGGCCGCGTCGGCCTGAAGTCGCTGATCTACTTCGAGGCCGTGACGACCCTCGCCCTCGTGCTGGGTCTCGTCCTCGCCTATGTCTTCGCCCCCGGCCACGGCATGAACGTCGACGTCGCGTCCCTCGATGCCAAGGCGATCGCCGGCTACACCGACCGCGTCGGGCAAGTCACCGGGACGGTCGACTTCCTGATGAAGCTCGTGCCGACAACCTTCGTCGATGCCTTCGCCAAGGGTGACATCCTTCAGGTCCTCATCCTCGCGATCCTGTTCGGATCCGGCCTCTCCCTACTCGGCGAGCGCGGCAAGCCGCTGGCCGAGAGCCTGGAGCGCATCACCGAAGTCCTGTTCCGGATCATCGGCTTCATCGTGAAGCTCGCGCCGCTCGGTGTGCTCGGCGCGGTGGCGTTCACGGTCGGCAAGTACGGCGTCGGCTCGCTGAAGCAGCTCGGCATGCTGGTCGCGCTGTTCTACGCGGGCGTCGCCTTCTTCGTCCTCGTGGTGCTCGGCGGCATCATGCGGCTCGCGGGCTTCAGCATCCTGAAGTTCCTGGCCTATCTCCGCGAGGAGCTGACGGTAGTGGCGGGCACGGCCTCCTCGGACAGCGTGCTGCCGCAGGTGATGCGCAAGCTGGAGCGCCTCGGCATCAAGGATTCGACCGTCGGCCTCGTGATCCCGACCGGCTACTCCTTCAACCTCGACGCCTTCTCGCTCTACCTGACCCTCGCCACGGTCTTCATCGCGCAGGCGACCAACACCGACCTCTCCTTCGGCCACCTGATGCTGATCCTCGGCATCGCGCTCCTGACATCGAAGGGCGCCCATGGCGTGCCGGGCTCCGCGATCGTCGTCCTCGCCGCGACGCTGTCGGCGGTGCCGGAGATCCCGGTGATCGGGCTGGTGCTGGTCCTGTCGATCGATTGGTTCGTCGGCATCGCCCGGGCGCTGGGCAACCTGATCGGCAATTGCGTGGCGACGGTGGTGATCGCCGCCTGGGAGGGCGACATCGATCGGGCCCAGGCCCACCGGGTGCTCAACCGCGAGACGACGACCGACAGTGTCGAGATCCTCGAAGCGCCGGTCGCGGAACCCCGCATCGCCTGACGCGCCCGAGCCAACCTGGGAGACGCCGATGACCGCGCCGCGCTACAACCCCGCCTGCGGGGGCCTTCCGCCGCAGACCGCCCTGATGACCGGCCGGGCCGTGTTCACCGAGGCCTACGCGGTCATCCCGAAGGGCGTGATGAGCGACATCGTCACCAGCGTCCTGCCGTTCTGGACCGGTACGCGGACCTGGATGCTGTCCCGGCCGCTCTCGGGCTTCTCGGAGACCTTCGCGCAGGCCCTGATGGAGATCGCCCCCGGCGGCGGCAGCGAGCAGCCCGAGCCGGATCCCGAGGCCGAGGGCGTGCTCTTCGTGGTCGGCGGCCAGCTGCGGCTCGTCCTCGACGGGCGCGCGCACGCCCTGCGGCCCGGCAGCTACGCCTACCTCGCCCCCGGGGCGGCCTGGAGCCTGCGCAACGACGGCGGCGAGCCCGCCCGCGTCCACTGGGTCCGCAAGGCCTACGAGCGCGTGCCGGGCCTCGACGCGCCCCCGTCGTTCCTCGCCCACGAAGCCGACGTCACGCCCGCGGCGATGCCCGGTACGGACGGGGCCTGGGCCACCACCCGCTTCGTCGCCGCCGACGACGTGCGCCACGACATGCACGTCAACATCGTGACGCTGCGTCCGGGCGCCTCGATCCCGTTCGAGGAGACCCACGTCATGGAGCACGGGCTGTTCGTGCTGGAGGGCAAGGCGGTCTACCGGCTCAACCGCGACTGGGTCGAGGTCGAGGCCGGCGACTACATGTGGCTGCGCGCCTTCTGCCCCCAGGCCTGCTACGCCGGCGGACCGGGACCCTTCCGCTACCTCCTCTACAAGGACGTCAACCGCCACGCGGCACTCCGGCCCCGGACGGCCTTCTGAGCGGCCGGTCCGCGTCGGGCGAGATCCGCCACGTGGGGTTGCGCGCCTCGTGGCCCTGTTGCGGAGCGGCGAGGCCGCCGAGGCGCGCCCTGCCGGAACGCCGCCGCCCCCGTCGCCGCGCGACGCGCGCTGGCACGATCGGCTGACGGCCTGAGAAACCCTGTCCCTGGTCGCGGCCCGGCGGCCCGGCCGGATCAGGCGCCGAGCCGGAAGGCCGGCTCCAGCAGGCCGCGCGCGCCGACATCGACGAGGATCGTCCGGCCGTGCTCCGGGTCGGCGGCCCGGCCGGCCTCGTCCATGCCCTCGTAGGCGGACGTGACCAGCAGCCGGTCGAGGGCGCAACCCGCGAAGGTCGGGCAGGTCGGCTGCCGCATCGGCACCGGGACGGTGCGCACCCGCTCGCCCGCGGGGCTGTAGGCATCGAGGCAGCCGGCGCCGAAGCGCGCCGTCCAGATCAGGCCCTCGGCATCGACGGCGGCGCCGTCGATGCCGCCGTCGCCGCCGCGATGATCGAAGTGGGTTTCGGGCGGCCCCTTCGGCAGCCCGGTCCTGGGATCCAGCGCCACGCGGCGCAGCACGCCGACCTCGGTATCGACGAAGTAGCCGGTCGCGCCGTCCGGCGAGAAGCTGATGCCGCTCGGGACCGTCAGGCCGCCGAAGAGGCGGCGCACCCGCGTTCCGGCCACGTGGTAGATCGCGCCGCGCCCCCTGGCGGCGTCGCGGTCCATCGTGCCGATCCAGAGCGCCCCGCTGGGATGGACGCGGCCGTCATTGGAGCGGTTGCCGAGCATGTCCTCCTCGAGGGGACACAGCATCCGGATGTCCCCGTCGCGGATCGCCCGGACATAGAGCCCGTCCTCGGCCGAGAGCAGTTGATGCGCGCCGTCGATCGCCGCGATGTCGCTGACCTGGATGGGCAGGACGTGGACCAGCGCCTTCTGGGCAGTGCCGACCGGCATCTCGAACAGGCGCGCCTCAAGGATGTCGACCCACCACGCCGTGTTCGTGCGCGGATCGTAGCTCGGTCCCTCGCCGAGGCGGCAACGGACCTGGCTGAGGATGCGGACGTGCTGCAGACAATCCAAGAGATCAATCCCGTGCGTTCCGATCGGTGATCGTGGTGGATCTGCCGCGATGCCTCAGCACGCCCTGCAGATGCTGCCGAGGACGGCATCGAGGTCCTTCTGCCGCTGCGTGCGCTTGTCCGGATCGTGCCGGGGCGCGGCCGCCGCGCCTGGCGGCACCGTCTGCCCCACGGCAGACCGGTAGGGCGCGTTGATCGTCGTCTCGGGCCCGCCCCCCGTGCCCGTATAAGGCCCGGCGTGAGCCGCACCCATATACGCGAGCAGAGCCAGAATGACGGGCGGTGAACGGCGGCTCAGGCGGGGCATTTCGAGATCCTCCTCCGATCCATTCGCATCCTGTGTGAGCCCTGCAGATCCATGACCTTGAGCATCATCGTCCGGCGGGGCGGCATCGCGGCCGCGCTCAATCAGGACCGGTCTTCGTCGATCCTCCGCAAGTCCAATACAGATCATTCGGCTGATCTGTGCTCTCATCGAACGGTGTGAGCCATTATTGTCCTTCGCGACGTGCCGCCGCGCACCCACCGCCGTGGATTAAAGTTCGGCCCTCGCCCGGCCGCACGCCCCTCAACCCGGAATGAAGCCTCGACGGACCGCGCGGGCAGGAGCGGGGGCAATCGAATGCTGGCCTGCCGGCGCCGTTCACCTTCGCGACGGCCGCCGACAACCTCGTGCGTCCGCCGGGGCTCATGGCCCCATCCGCCGCTTGGGCGGGCGCCTGCAGGCCCCGGGCTCGCGGCCGGGCCTCATGAACCGGCCCTGGAGCCGCGCCCGGCGGCCTCGCGATCGGGCGCGATTCTAGACCGCGGCCCGCGAGACGACCCGGGTCTCGCGGTACCCGCGAAACTCGTAGACCACGCCGGCCCAGATGAGGCTGCGCGAGAGCAGGGTGCTCCAGGCGGAGGCGGCGTGCAGCGCGATCCAGGCCGGCGCGAGCCAGCGCACGGCGGCATCGGCGTTGCCGCGATAGGCCGCGGCCGCCTCGCCGTCGAACGCCTTGCGGACGATCATCAGGCGGACCGAGGCCCGCGCCTGACCCAGGAGGAAAGCCAGGACGAGCGCGACCAGGGCGAACCGATCCCCGGACAGCGCCAGCCCGAGGGCGCTCGCGCCCGCGACCAGGAACAGGGCGGTCATGGCGGCCCCGATCCACCAGACCGCCGGCAGGTACCAGCGGACGAACTTGTACTGGCGACGCCCGAACGCGAACGCGGAGCGGTAGCTGTGCTCGACCGGCGAGGCGACGATCAGGCTCCGTGGCGTCAGCAGGCGCAGCCGATGCTCGCGCAGGATCCGGCTGAGGTGCACGTCGTCGACGATGGAACCCCGCCAGCGGTCACGCAGGCCGATCCGCTCGATCGTGGTCCAGCGCAGCGCGCAGGTTCCGCCCCAGACCACGTCGAAGACCCGGACCGCCCCCACCAGGGAGTTGGTGGCGGCCGCGGCGAGGGCGCTCGGCACGTCGCCGCGCACCGGCAGCAGCCAGCGATGGCCGGTGACCACGTCGATGTCGCCGCGGGTGAGGGGCTCGACGAGGCGCAGCAGCCAGTCCGGCGCGGGCCGCGTATCGGCGTCGATGAACGCAACGATCTCGTCGCTGCCGTCGAGCCGGTCGAGGACGTGGAGCAGGTTATGGATCTTCTGGCCCTCGTCCACCGCGAGGCCGGCCACCGCGATCGACAGGGGCGCGCCGGGTCCCGCCGACGCCTGCCGCAGGACCGGGAGCGCCGCGTCGGTCTCCGCCTCGACCACGGCGACGATGCGGTAGTGCCCGTACTGCTGGGCCCGCAGGCGTGCGACGAAGTCCGCGAGGTGCCGATTGGAGCCCTTGACCGGCGCGATGACGACGACCCGCGGCTCGCGCGCGAGGTCCACCCGGTTCCCGATGCCGCGCTGGAACTGCCAGGCCATGTACACCGCTCCGGCCAGCAGCGTGAGCCAGAGTGCGATCAGGCCATGCATGAAGAACGCCATGACGTTGTTGCCCCTCGGCAAGACGGGGCGGCGCGGCGCCCCTCCCATCGCCGGGTCCGCTTAACGAGAAAATCGGATCCCGTCTTCGCCGACTGCGTCCGATAGGGAGAGTTCCGGCGGCTTAATCAATCTTCCGGCGCCAATGTGCCCGAATTGCACCGACGCCGCGCCGAAAGAAACTATCGGGAAGGCCCGCCGAGCCGTGCGGCCGCACGGCCCGGCCGCAGGTCCGCTCGTCCGTGGCGGCGGCTCGCACGGGGGAGGTCGATCCTCCGGTCGCCGCAGGCTGTCGCGGACGATCGGTCCGGACCCGTCCGCGACCTTGACGCTGCAAGTGCCGCAATCTATTTTTGATTGCGCTTGTCCAATATCCGCATACACATGAAGAAGCATTCGCGGATGCGGCAAGGATAGATCGACCGCGGAGATACATATCCTTGCCATACGGCGACACGAAGCGCGTCCTGGTCACCGGCGGGGCAGGATTCATCGGTTCACATCTCTGCGAGCGACTGCTCGCCCAGGGCCACGACGTCCTGTGCGTCGATAATTTCTTCACGGGGCGGCGGCGGAACATCGCCCACCTGCTCGGCGATCCCCGCTTCGAGGTCCTGCGCCACGACGTGACGTTCCCCCTCTATGTCGAGGTGGACGAGATCTACAACCTCGCCTGTCCGGCCTCGCCGATCCACTATCAGCACGATCCCGTCCAGACGACGAAGACGAGCGTCATCGGGGCGATCAACATGCTCGGTCTCGCGAAGCGGCTGCGCGCGAAGATCTTCCAGGCCTCGACCTCCGAGGTGTACGGCGACCCCGAGGTGCACCCGCAGCCGGAAGCGTACTGGGGACGCGTCAACCCGATCGGCTTCCGCTCGTGCTACGATGAGGGGAAGCGCTGCGCCGAGACGTTGTTCTTCGATTACCACCGGCAGCACAGGCTGGAGATCAAGGTCGCGCGCATCTTCAACACCTACGGCCCGCGGATGCACCCGAACGACGGGCGCGTCGTGTCGAACCTCGTCGTCCAGGCGCTGCGGGGCGCGGACATCACGCTCTACGGCGACGGGGAGCAGACCCGGTCCTTCTGCTACGTCGACGACCTCGTGGACGGGATCGTCCGACTAATGGGAAGCGGGCCCGAGCTGACGGGGCCGGTCAACATCGGGAATCCGAGCGAGTTCACGATCCGGCAATTGGCCGATCTGGTGATCGACCTGACCGGCTCGCGCTCCCGCATCGTTCAGCGGCCGCTCCCCCCCGACGACCCGCGCCAGCGCCGCCCGGACATCACGAAGGCCAGAGCCCTGCTGGGCTGGGAACCCACCGTGTCCGTCCGGGATGGGCTGGAACGGACGATCGCCTATTTCCGGGACCTGGGCTGACGGCCGGCGACAGGGGATGGACCGCCGCCCGTGGCGGTGCGGCGGAACGGGGACACAGTATGGATACGGATGCGGGCCACGGCCGCTACAGGTACAGCGCCCTGCCGGACCGCCCGGTCTTCGACTGGCCGCGGGGAAAGCGGCTCGCCGTCTATATCGGGCTGAACCTGGAGACCTTCGCGTTCGGCGCGGGCCTGGGCGCGGAGCTGGCGCCGGGGGGCCCGCAGCCGGACGTGCTCAACTACGCGTGGCGGGACTGGGGCAACCGGGTCGGCGCTTGGCGGATCGCCGCGATGCTGGACGCACTGGCCATGCCGGCGAGCGTGCTCGTCAACAGCAACCTCTACCGGGACTGCCCCGGGCTGATCGAGGCATTCCGCGCCCGCGGCGACGAGATCGTCGCCCACGGGCGGACCAACGCGGAGCGGCAGGGCACCCTCGACGAGGCCGCGGAGCGGGCGCTGATCGCTGAGACGACGGCGGCGATCGCCGCGCGGGAGGGACGGCAGCCGGCCGGCTGGCTCGGGCCATGGATCTCGCAGTCGCGGGTGACGCCCGACCTCCTGGCCGAGGCCGGCTACCGCTATCTGCTCGACTGGGACCACGACGACCAGCCGACCTGGTTCGCGACCCGCGGCGGCGGTCGCATCCTGTCTGTGCCCTATCCGCAGGAACTCAACGATATCCCCGCCGTCGTGGCCCGCAAGGAGACGGGCCGCCAGTTCGCCGACGCCATCGCGGACGCCTTCGACGAGATGCTGGAGCAGGCGCAGGCCGCGCCCCTCGTCATGGGAATCGCGCTCCATCCCTACATTGTCGGGCGCCCGCACCGGCTGCGACCCCTGCGCCAGGCGCTGGAGCGCATCGCGAAGCGCCGGGCCGATATCTGGCTCACGACCGCGGGCGCCGTCGCCGACCACATCGTGGCCCAGACGGCCGAGCCGCGCTGACGCAGCGCTTCCAGTGGAACAACCCGGCGCTCCTCACCGCACCGTCATGGCGGGGACGGGGACGGGAACCTGGCCGCGCGGCGCCGTCAGCACCCCGAGCAGATGGGTCGCGCGGCGTCCTGCCCCCCCTTCAAGAGGGCGCTCATGGCCGCATCGCGATCGTAGGTCGCCGGAGACCCGGTCGAGGTCAGGGACCGGTCGGCCGCAACCCCCCTGGCGTTCGACACGGCAGACATCGTCACGGTGTCGGCGCCGGTCATTCGGGTGGACCGCGACGCCAGGATCGACCGTTCCGTCAGATTCTCCGGGTGCAGGGCCTTCCACGCCATGCGGGTGCGCGTCGACGCATCGAGAACCGCCGAGGGGTTCGAGCCGCCCTGGCCCGTGTCGGCCTCCTGCAGCTTCGGCATGCCGGGGATGACGACCGGAGTCAGAACGGGAGGGGCCGAGACGGGGGATGCGGTGACGGGGGATGCGGTGACGGGAGCGGCCAGACCGACGTCACCTTCGGCCGGCCGTGCCGCCGATCCGGCGCTCTGAACTGCGACGGGCTGAGGGCCGGCCGGTGCCGCCGACGGCAGGGCGCTGTAGGCGGTCGGCCCCATCGGCAGATGTGAACATGCGCCCGACGTCAGCAACACCGCCGCGAGAGTTCCGATCCGTTTTAGAGTCATAGCCGCTCTCGTGCCGCGCTCGGCCATTCTAGCCAAGCTTGAGCTTAGCCATATCAGTCTTCGGCACGCGAAGTCCAATCACTGCCGCCGCCCGCGAGCGGGCATGATTGTGTCTGATCCGTTTCAACAGAGACTGTTGGTGCCCCGTCGGCGAGAGGCAGGTATCGATCTATCGTCTTGTCGGCGCACGATCGAAATTAATCCAACATGATTTGATCTTAACATTTGAATAAGCGTGGCACACGGAAATAAAGAGACAAATATCGCCTCTGATACGGTGATTGGATCAACGATTCCGAGCTTGCGCGCGTCGGGTCGCGCCGCAACGGACGTGAAGCGAGGGGCTCGGCAGACTCTAACCCGACCCGCACCCGTGCCCGGAGACCTCAATCAAGCGCCTGCGCGACATCGACGGTGTTGCCTGATCAAGCAGATCGGGTCCCGGCGGCATCGGCGTGCTGTATTTCTTCAAGCCCCACGCCCCTCCCGTCTTGGAAGCCTGAGGGGCCGAGCCGCTGTACCGGCGGGGTGCGCGCGGCGGCGATGAGTCCGGAATGGCCGCGGCTGTGTCTTTCCAGAGACAGGCGCGCCGACGTGCTCGGACAGCCCGGCCGGACGTCGGGCTCGGCCTCGCGGGGCGGACCTGCGGGCGGTACGCGCGCCGTCCGGACAGGCTCCGGCAGCCCCCGAAATATAGCCGGCGCAGAAGCCCGACGTGTCGTACCGCTGATCGACGATGGGGTCGTATCCGACCCACAGGCGTAGCCTCCGATCTCATCAATGTGCGAGTTGGGCCGATACGCAATGCAGCTTGAGAGGCAGGGGGCCTGCGGCCATTCAGCGATCGCCGACAGCGCGGCGGCACTTGCTTTGGGTTCAGGGCGCGGGCCTTCGGAATGGAGATTTGAAATTTAAGTTACGTCTCTCCAAGAGCATACACCCTGGACCCTACGCATATCATTCCCCTCACAGCACAGTTACAACACGCGCAGTGGTCGCTCAAGGTCTGCGACGCAGCCATGCATGGAGAGGTCGATGACGCGGCCGGCTCCGCGCAAGCCCGGAGGCACGGATCCATTACGCAGCTCGGAGCCGGATCTCATCGACAGGTTCGATCCGCGATCGGGTGAACAGGTCGAGGCCGACTTTCGGCCCTGCGGCCTTCAGGAGAGTTGCCTCATCGCAGGTTCGAGCGACCTGAAGGCCGAGCTCCTCCAGGCGCGCATGCGCCGCACAGTAGGTGGCGATCCGAGCCCGGCCATAGACCGGCATATTGGAGAGGAGGCGATCACGCTCTCCGGGGTCCGCTTTGAAGAGGGAGGCGATCAACTCGATCGGAATGGGGTAGTTCGCCAGGGCTCCCGGATGCGGTCGGTTTCCATCGAGCGCCATGGCTGCCTCGCTGCTTCGAAGATGCAGCGAGGCTCAGCGATCATGGTTAACGATCGGTTGGGATCCGCGATGGCGAAGATCGGTAGCAATGGGACGGGCAGGACGTTGAGCCCGTGGCGCATCCGTGGATCTCCGGCCCGGCGACCGCAACACCCAAGGGTGACCGGGATCATCGTGGGCCGAGGCGCGTTCGGACTCGATCGGGCCCGGGAGCGACGATGGAAGCCAGCGATTTGGAGTGCCGCCCGCCCTTCCGGGTGATGACCTTCCGCGACGACCAGGAGGTGATCTCCGAGGATGTCGAGACCGAGCTTGCCGCTCGGACCCGCTTCGCTTCGGCGATCGACCTGTGCAAGGCGCGCGACGATGCGCATAGCCACCGGGTCGAGCTGCGAGCCGACGGTGATGTCGTAGCGACGTGGCCGGCGAGCAGGCGGTAGCAGGGAAGCGCGCGATGGACGATCTGGTGTCGAAGGCCGACAGGATCGGCGCCATTCTGACCAAGCGAGGCCAGACCATCGCTGTGGCGGAGTCATCTGCCGGCGGCCTGGTATCGGCGGCTCTGCTGTCAGTTCCTGGCGCCAGCGCGTACTTCCTCGGCGGCGCCGTGATCTACACGGCGACCGCGCGATCGGCCTTACTCGGCATCGGGGAGGCGGAGATGGCCGGCCTGCGTTCGGCCTCGGAGACGTACGCAATGCTCCTGGCTCGAACGGTCCGTGAGCGCCACGGCGCGACCTGGGGCATCGCGGAGACCGGCGCAGCCGGTCCGAGCGGCAATCGCTACGGCGATGCCGCTGGCCATACCTGCATCGCCGTGAGCGGCCCCGGCGAGTGGGTCGCAACGATCGAAACCGACATGGCCGACCGGCTCACCAACATGCGGACTTTCGCGGTCGGCCTGCTCGATCTGCTCGGCGAAGCGCTGGGTACGAGGTCTTCGATGGCCTGACGTCCGGTGCCCAGCAGGAGCGGCGGGAGAGCCACCGACACTGATCCACCCCTCGGTTCAAGGCTCGCAGGACACCGTGGTGGTCTTCGGAAGTCGGCGCCGAGCGGCGGGTGTGCGCCCGTCGACGGCCTCGGTCGGCGACGCCCCCGACAACGCCATGGCCGAGAGCTTCTTCTCGACCCTCGCATGCGAGTTGCTCGCCCGCCGTCGCTTCCGCTCGCAGGCCGAGGCTCGGATGGCCCGCTTCAGCTGCGTCGAGGGCTTCTACAATCCACTGCGTCGCCACTCGGCGCCCGGATACCGCTCACCCACTGCCCATGAGCAGGAAACTGCCCCGGAGGCGTCCAAACCAAGCCTGCTCAGCGAAGTCCCCCTCACGGTTCACAAAGGCGGGACAATCCCAGTCCGAGCGCGCACGCGTCCCGCGGAGCGCCGAATCGCCGAGCACCGCGCCTCGGCGAGGCCGACGCATGAACGTGTGGGCCATCCGCGCCCGGGTCAGGCAGGCTGCAGGCTCGCGGCCGCGCGCTCGCGCCGGCGCGACCGGCGTCCCGGTTCGCAGGTCGCGTCAAGCCAGACGACCAGGGCGAGGGCGATCAGCGCGGGGGCCCCGAGTGCCAGGAACGAGCCGGTCCAGCCCACCATCGACTGGGCCAGGCCGCCGTACCAGGCCGAGAGCGCGCCGCCGATGCCCTGTACCGCGTTGACGGTGCCGAGCGCCGTCTGGGTGCGGCCCGAGCCCCAGGTGAGATCCGCCACCACCACAGGCACGGCGACCCCGACGATGCCCGAGGCCACGCCGTCGAAGATCTCGGCCGCGATAAGCCACACCGGGTCATCGATGAAGGCGGACAGGACCGCCCGCACCGGCAACGCAGCCAGGGCGACCAGCAGGAGCTTGCGGCGCCCGCGCCTGTCGGCGAGGGAGCCTGCGAAGAGGGCCACCGGGATCATGACCAACTGCGCGACCATGACGTAGCGGGCTGTCCAAGCCGTGGCGTCGGAGCCAGCCGCCACGAGCTTCTGCCCGAGCAAGGTCAACATGCCGCCGTTGCCGAGGTTGAACAGCGCGAGTGCCACGGCCAGCACCATCAGCTTGCGATTCGAGAGCACGCTGCGGGAGCTCGCCCGTTCCGGCTTGTCGTCCGGATCGTCCTCCTTCCAGCCGACCGCGCGGCGTCCGTTGTAGCAGTGGCCTGGGGTTGTCACGCTGGCCGCGATGGCCAGCAAGGCCATGGCACCGAGCACCCAGAAGGCGACGGCGGGCCCGAATGGGACGGAGCCGAAGCTGATGAGGCCCGCCGCGACGAGGATTCCGAGGTGATTGCAGGCTTGGTTGCGACCCTGCTGCTTCGGGAAGCGGTCCTTGCCGACGATGCCGAGGGTCAATTCGGTGACAGCAGGGAGAAGGAGCACGCCACCGGCGGCCGCCAGCATCTGGGCGGTGAACACGGCCGGGAAGGATTTGGCCGGCATGACCAGCAGCGTGCCGGCCAGGATCGCGGCGCAGGCTGCGGCAATGAGGAGACGAGGCCGTCCAATCCGGTCGACCAGGGCGCCGGCGGGCCCGCTGAGGCACAGCGCGCCGACGCCCACCAGCGTCGTGACGAACCCGACCCGCGCCGGCGACCATCCCCCTGTCTCGGCGAGCCAGGTTCCCAGGAAGGGACCGAGTCCGCCCTGGATGTCACCGGTGAAGACGTTGATCAGGGCAAGGTGGGTGGTGGCGAGCATGCTCTCAGGCCCATGTGCCACGATCCCGCAGAGGACGCGCATCGTAGCCCGCGCTTGATGCGCGACGACAGGTCACCAGAGACGCCCGGACAACCTAAACCGTTCCGTGTCGGGCGCGCTGCCCGCGATGTCAGGTAGATTGCTGGCGAGACCGGGGCCGAAAAAGGTTAACGGCACCGCCAGATCCGGAGCCATACTTCATGGAACCGTTTTCCAGACGATGACGTTCTTGGAGCAATCGCTGAACCGGAGACTCAACTTGAAGAAGATCGCTTTGACCCTTGCTGCCGGTGCCGCTCTTGTGGGCGCCGCCTCGACCGTCCAGGCCCACGAGTGGGGCGGCGGCTATGGCTATGGACCGGGCTACGGCCATTCCCGCGTCATCGTGCGGGAGAACCATCGCGACGGCTACCGCGGCGTTGGCTTCCGGCATCGCGACTGGGATCGCCCGGGCGTGCGCGTGATCGAGCGTCGCGACGGCGGCTACCATCGCCATCACGATTGGGACGACTGAGCGGCCGATTCCGTTCGGAGAATCTCCCGGGGCGCCCTATGGGGCGCCCCGTCTTCGTTTTTGGCCGTCAGTCTCCGAGGGCCGTGCGGCTGCAGCCGGCTGCGACCTCGCAGCACGCGGCGTCGAAAGTCTTGTGACATGCGAGATTCGTCATGGCCGCCTCGATGGTGGGCCAGCCAAGACCCATGCCTTCACCCATGTTTTCACCCATGCCTTCACAGGATCGCCACTGATTGGGTGTCGGCCCAGGCAGACAGGCCGCAGGCACGGTGCGGAGGGCGGGGAAGTGGCTGATTGCCCAGCTTGACGACCGTGGCGACCCGCCAGAACAGCGAAAAAGATCGAAGGGCACGGCAACTCGGAACGTCGTCCGCGTGCTGCCTTGGCCCGCGTGATCAATGAACACCGCGCACCGATGCCCGGAGGCGACCCTCGGCTGAAAACGCCCGCGCCGACCGTGTCGCAGTTTTGCTGTACGGCGCTGGATCGGTTTGGCTGCCGGGGACGTTAGAGGGCCCATGCACCGGTCCGACTAAGGCCGCCTGCATTGGCTGGGGACCACCCTGAGATGCCTCACAATCAGTTCCGGGTGACGCTGGAAACCCGCGATGGCCGACGCGTCCTCACCGCGGCAGCGGAGCGCGAGGCCGCCCTGATGGCCGAGTCCGTCTTGCGCCGCTACGAAGGTGAGCCTTTCACAGTCGGCTTCTGCGTCGATTGCGAGGATCGCGAAGCGAGCCGCCGCATCGCCTTCTACCTGACGGATTTGGTTCTCGAACTCGATCTTGCCTGAAGCAAGCCTCGAGAAGCAGGGCGAAGATCACCGCGGGATATTCGCTGCGCTCTCGGCCCTTCGACATCCTCTCGTTCGCGCGGGCAACCGAAGCGCCGGAGGGCGACGTTCCGCCCCCGACAACCGGGCCTGGACGGACCGCGCGCCGGACGGGGCGTTCGTGTGGGCAGCACTCCGCTGACCGGGCTTGATGACCCCGCCGCCGGCCGCTCCGACCCAGCGCGGGATGGCGTCCGCGATCTCGTCGGCGGCCGGGCCTATGAAGATGACGTTGCGCGTCCTAGGCGAGTTCCGCGACGAGCAGGGCTCGGGCGCGGCTCACCCGACTCTTCACTGTGCCGGTCTGGCAACCCATCACCTCGGCGGCGGCCTCATACGTGAGGCCTTGTGCACCCACGAGCAGCAGGGCCTCGCGCTGAAGCTCAGGCAGCTTGCCGATATGGGACCAGACCGTGTGCAGGTCGGAACCGTGCTCTTGGGCGGCCGGAGCGGTAAGCTGCGCCGCAGCAGCGCCGTCCACATCCTCGATCTCGCGCTTCCGCTTGCGGCATTCGGAATAGAACTGGTTGCGCAGGATGGTGCAGAGCCACGCCTTCAGGTTCGAGCCTGGGGTGAACAGTTCCTGGCGAGCCCAGGCCCGCAGGACGGTCTCCTGCACCAAGTCGTCGGCGCGCGAGGCGTCGGCGATGAGCGACAGAGCGAACGCGCGAAGTCCAGGAAGCGCCTCGGTCAGCTCTGCGCGAAAAGCCAAGGCTCTCTCGCGGCTTTGCCCATCCAGAACGGCGTCAAGCTGCGCGACGAGATCGAGCAGGCGCTGCGGCGTTTGCGGCCTCGCCAGCGCTTCGTAGGCGACGCGCAGGTGAGCGCCGAGGTGATCCCGCACCCCGGCAGGAAGTGAAGCCGCATCCAGCGGGGCAGGTGGTCTCGGCCGATCAGGCACCGCCCCTTCGCTCATCACCCTGTCCGTCAAAACATGTCCTCTCGAAGCATCAGCTGTGCTGGCGAACCAAGGTTCACCGCGTGCCCGGCGTGCCGGCGACGCGCGACCGGTCATCCGGCGAAGGCTTGCCGAAAATGCGCGTCTTCAAGCGTCCACCCTTCGGCATCGGCCCCGCCACCTGACTGTACAGTGAACATCTAACCCCGCAACCGGAGGATCGTTCTCTGAGCCTTGTGCGTTTGTGGGGGCTCCGTTCGGTGAGCGTCGGGGTCGGTGGGGCGAGCGCAAGCCGTGAGGTTCGCCGCGTCCGGGGAGGCCCGGGCCTCGGCGCTGCCTTCGGCGCGCCCGTGTGGCCTCAGGCCGTGCAAAACCAAGGGGGAGGGGCCTGAAACGGCGCCGGATCGGAGCGAGGCCACGGAGCAGGTTCAAGAGGCTCCTGCCGTTGTTCGAAGAGGAGCCGCCAGGCAGCGACAATGCCGCAGAACGTAGTCTACTGGATAGAAGACAGATCGGACGGCTGTTTCGACGTTATCGTAACGCTCGAGTCCGGCAGGATCTTCAAGCGTTCGGGATGTATCTCACGCGCCGAGGCCGATACCTGGATTGATGGTTTACGGATCCTTATGGCCGCGATCGGTGCGCCCGTATCGTCGGCCGACAAAGCGTCGCGGGACGCGTCGCGGTTCGGATCGCAGACGGCACACGATGCCGACCAGACCACGCCTTGAACAGGCGCCCCGCCTCTGTCCGCTTTCAGAGCCTTCCCATCGACGCGCCCAAGTCTCAGAGGATGAATCAAGTCTCTGAGGATGGATGACGGGCCTTAGGCTTCGTTGTCCGTGCCAGGGTTCGTGGGATCGCCGAACAGGATCTCGTAAGTCATCGGATCGTAGAAGCGCATCACGTTCCGGACGAATTCCCGGGGCTCGATTTTCAGCGCATCCGCCCAGGCCCGGTAGCGATCCGGAGGGATTCGGCCGCGCCCCGTCTCAAGTTGCGAGATGAATGTATAGTATTCCGCACCCACGAGGGCGGCGAGCTGTCGTTGTGACAGACCCTGCGCCTCCCGCAATTCCTTCAGATACCGCCCACCTTCGCGACGCAGCTCCAGCACCTCCTCCGAATCCAGGCGTTGGTAATGCGCATACACGAGGTTTTGCCTTCCTGCGCGCGATCGCGGCTGCACGCGGTGCTATACAGTAAAAACCATATAGCTGTGACGGCTACGCGCTGTCCAGACACAAGCTGGCGGACTGGGTCGCCCCCGCGACAAGATGCTTGGCAGCCCACTGAATGGCCCTATCATGTCGACCTCAGGGGCCAGCATGAAGGAGGGTGCCAATGGCCAGACTGCCGTATGGTCTTTCGCATCGGCCGCTCGGACATGTCGACGACCAGACCCTGCGTTCGCGGGCGCGGACGTCGGCTCCCGATGGCCTTCGACACGATGATGGCCCGAGGTGGGTTTACCAAGGCCTTTGATGCGCTGGCCGATTGCAGGAAGAAAGCGATATGGGCGATCATTCGCTGCAGTCGACATTGACCACGGGCCTGCGTGCACTCCGGCCCGTCCTGACAACGGCTGTGATCTTTGGATTGTTCATCAATCTTCTGCTCTTTGTCAGTCCTCTGTATATGCTTCAAATTTACGATCGCGTCATCCCGAGCCGAAGTGAGACGACGCTCGTCGGGATTACGCTGATCGCGGCTGTCGGTCTTGCCGTTTATGCGACCTTGGACATGTTGCGGTCGCGCCTTCTGGTGCGTGGGGGCGTGATCTTCGACCAGGAGATCGCCGATCCGATCTTCGATGCCGCCCATCGCGGCATGCTGATCCGGCCCGGGGCCCGGCACGACACGGCGCTGCGGGATGTGGACATCCTGCGCGAATTCCTGACGGGCGGCGGGATGCTGGCGTTCTGCGACCTGCCCTGGATTCCGATCTTCCTGCTCGCCTGTTTCGTGCTGCATCCTTGGTTCGGCTGGATGGCGCTGGTGGGGGGCGGCACGATTCTCGGGCTGACCCTGCTCAACGAGATCGCGACGCGATGGACCCTCGAAGCCGCCAGCCGGGCTTCGCGGGAGGCGGGACAGCAGGCCGCCGCGGTCTTCCGGAACGGGGAAGTGTTGCAGGCCATGGGCATGCTGGCCTCCCTGCGCGGTCTCTGGCGCCGGCGCCACGATGAGGTCCTGGCCCTTCAGGCCCGTGCGAGCGATCGCGCCGGCATGATCGTCGCCGTGACGAAGTTCGTCCGCATGCTCCTGCAGACCCTGGTTCTGGGGGCGGGCGCGTACCTCGCCATCCACCGGGAGATTTCCGCCGGGTCGATGATCGCCGCGTCGATCATCATCGGCCGCACCCTCGCGCCGATCGAGGCTGTCGTGGGCAATTGGAAGGGCTTCACGGCCGCCCGCGCCAGCTACCGGCGGCTGACGGATCTCATCGATGTCGCCAAGCCGGAGACCCGCCGCCTGATGCTGCCGCGCCCGCAGGGCGCGATCCAGGTCGAGAACATCTCTGTCGCGGCCCCCGGCTCGACGCAGCCGATCCTCAACGCGGTGAGCTTCCGGCTCGAGCCCGGCAGCCTCGTGGGCATCATCGGACCGAGCGCGGCCGGCAAATCGACTCTTGTGCGCGCCCTGACCGGGGTCTGGCCCCTGCTCGACGGCACCGTGCGCATCGACGGCTCCGACCTGCGTCACTGGGACAAGCAGGCGCTCGGCCAGCACGTCGGATACCTGCCTCAGGACGTGGAGCTGTTCGACGGCACGGTGGCGCAGAACATCGCGCGGTTCGCCGACGTGGACGATGCGCGCGTCATCGAGGTTGCCCGGAGGGCGGGCTGTCACGAGCTGATCCAGTCCCTGCCGGACGGGTACAACACGGTGATCGGGCGGGATGGACAGGGATTGTCCGGCGGCCAGCGTCAGCGCATCGCGCTGGCCCGCGCCCTCTACGGCGAGCCGAGCTTGGTGGTTCTGGACGAGCCGAATGCGAGTCTCGACCAGCTCGGCGAGGCTGCGCTGATGCGGGCCTTGGCGGAGCTGAAGCAGTCGGGCACGACGGTGGTGATCGTGACCCACAAGGTGAGCCTGCTGGCGGAGGCCGACCGCGTCCTGCTCATGAGCGGGGGCACCTTGCAGATCGACGGCACGGCGGAGCAGGTTCTGTCACAGATCACCGGCCCGCGCCCGGTCCCCACCCTAGTGCCGTCCGTCAGCCCCCAGGCCTCCCAGAGCCGCCGGGATGCCGAGGCACAGCGGAGCGCGGGATAGGCGATGACCCACTCGCGAGCCGCGATGCCGAGCCTGTCGCCCCTGCGGCGAACGCCTGACGTGGAGCGGGCGGGCGGCGGTCCGACCAACTGGCGCGTGTACGCCGTCGCCGGCTACGCCGTCATCGTCGCGACGTTCGGTGTCGTCGGGAGCTGGGCCGCCACCGCACGCCTCGACCGGGCGGTCATCAGTCCCGGCGTGATCGTCGCGGAAGGCAGCCGCAAGGTGGTGCAGCATCTCGAGGGCGGCATCGTGCAGGAGGTGCTGGTGCGGGACGGGCAGACCGTCCACGCGGGCGACGTCCTGCTGCGTATCGATCCCGTGCAGTCGCGCGCCAGCAACGACCTGCTGCGCGGTCAGCTCGACGCGGCCCTGATCCTTGAGGCGCGGTTGCGCGCCGAGCAGGAACAGGCTTCGGACTTGGTCCTGCCGCCGGAGATCGCGTCGCGACGAGACGACCGTACCGTCGCCCGCATGATCGACGACCAAGCCAGTCAGCTGTCGGAGCGGCGCGCGTCCTTTCAGGCCCAGCTTGAGCTCATTCAGGCGCGCGTCACGCAGCTGAAGACGGAAATTTCCGGTCTCGCCGTCGAGAAGGCCTCGGTCGAGCAACAGGTCGCCCTAATCCAGCAGGAGCTGGAAGGCCTGCGTGGTCTGCGCGAGAAGAACCTCATCCCCCTCTCCCGCGTCCTGATGATGGAACGCGAGCACGCACGCCTCGAGGGTGTGATCGGGCGGTCCGTGGCAGAAACCGCCAAGGCGCAGAACGGCATCAACGAGGCGGGCCTGCAGGCGGCGCAACTCAAGCAGAAGCTTCAGGAAGCGCTCACGGCACAGCTTCTGGACACGCGCCAGAAGATCGCCGAACTGCGTGAGAAGCTCATCGTCGCCCAGGATGTTCTCCGGCGGCACGAGGTCCGGGCCTCGCATCAGGGTGTCATCCAGGGATTGAAGGTCTACACGATCGGGCAGGTGATCCGTTCCGGCGAGCCGCTAATGGAGATCGTCCCGACCAACGACCGGCTCGTGATCAGCGTCCAGTTCGCGCCGAACGATCTGGAGGCTGTCCATGCCGGCATGCGGGCCGAGGTCAAGTTCCCGGCCTTCCAGACGCGCCGCACGCCGGCCATCTTCGGAAGGCTGACCATGGTCTCGCGCGACCGCCTGCTCGATGAGGGGACGAAGCAACCTTATTTCGCCGGCACGGTCGAGATCGACGATCACCATTTGCCGGAGGACGTACGGCCCCGTCTCCTGGCGGGCCTGCCCGCCGAGGTCGTCGTATCGGCCGGCGAGCGCACCGCGCTCGACTACCTGGTCGCACCCTTCTTCGAGGCCCTCGGACACGGTTTCCATGAACGATAAAGCCCGTTCGTCAGTCCACGTGCGGAAGTGAGGTCCCGATGGGTGCGGTCATCTCCTTCTTCCGGCCCGCATCGACCAGCCAGGGTGGCTGGTCGCAGCAGGAGCTCGCGGAGTTCTACCGCGTCGAGGCCGCGCTGATCCGGGCCGGCCTGCAGATCGGCAGCGAACAGGGTCTGAGCGACGAGGCGGAGCCCTGGTTCGTCTTCTGCCGGCCGGACGGCGACGCGATCATGCATTTCGCCAGGATCGACGGCAGCTACGTCATCGCCTCGGAGGTTCTGGACAGCCCGATGCGGGGCAGCGATTTCCGCGCCCTCATCAATCAAGTCGCCCAACGCTACCCGGGCCTCCTCCCGATTCCGCAGGGCGCCGACGGAACGAAGCTCTCGGTCCATCCGGCCGCCCTGCTCGCCGCCCTCGTCGCGGCTGCGGCGTTGAGCCTGTCACCCCAGGATGCGTTCGCGGCTGACCAGGAGCGTTCGGGCGACGAGCCGGGTCCGGCCGACCAAGCCGGCCAGATGCTCCCCACGGGAGCGCCCGGCGCCGGAGATGCCGGCGATGCCGATGAGCGCGACAGCCATCGCAAGCAGTTCGGGGTCATCGTGTTCTCGGCGATGGTCTTCGCCGCCGATGCCTTCGCCGCCGACCATGTCGAGCCGGGGACTGCGCCGGGCCTGACCGACGGCTCACAGGGCGGCAACGGTGTCGCCGCGTGGGAACAGGGCGGCTCCCCGGTGCCCGCAGGCGAGGCGGCACGCTCCGCGGATGCGGGTGTTCCGCTCACCGCCGGCACACGCGACCACGCGCCGAACGGTACATCCGGTTTCACGACTGCGGAGGCGAATGCGGCCGCGACCGCGCATCCCCAGCCCGGCGATGCTGATCTCAGAGCCCTCGGCCTCGGAAACCCGACGCTCGGACACGGTCCTTCACAGTCGAGCCTGGAGCCCGCGCATCAGGCCTCGGCTCAAGCTGCGGAGGCGAGCACAACCCGCGCCGCGGGTTCCTCGCCTTCGCCTGAGACCCGAGCGGACGCCGGCGCGGACGCATCGGGCAGCGCCGAAGGCACGGGACAGGCGGATTCCTCGCCCGCCACAACGGGTGAGGCTGCGTCCCAGACCCCGAGCGCAACGCTGGCTAACGGGCATTCGGCTTCCGAGATGCCGTCAGCGCAGATCGATGGGGTCACCACACTGCCGCAGCTCGCTCTGAGCCGATTGGCATCGCCGCAGCGGGAGGATGGCTCCAGAGGACAGGATCACGCCGCGAAAGACGGCCTGATTTTGGACGAAGGCGCTTCGCATGCCGCGAGCACCGTTGCTGATGCGGATCATTCCGGCACAAGCGAACTCGATCAGAACCGGCCCGGCGCCGTCGGTCACGGTGCAGCCGACGGCGCGAACGCCGGCCATCAGTCAGGCGCATCGCCGGCCGAGGCGAGCGGCGCGGCTCTGAACGCCGCCCCGGCCGGCGGACCGCCCGGCAAGAGCGCCGAAGCGCCGGGGCAGCTCAAGGAGGCCGGATCGGACGCCCACGCCGCTGTCGGCCACGGTGCAGCCGACGGCGCGAACGCCGGCCATCAGTCAGGCGCATCGCCGGCCGAGGCGAGCGACGCGGCTCTGAACGCCACCCCGGCCGGCGGATCGCCCGGCAAGAGCGCCGAAGCGCCGGGGCAGCTCAAGGAGGCCGGATCGGACGCCCACGCCGCTGTCGGTCACGGTGCAGCCGACGGCGCGAACGGAGCCTTGCCAAGCCCGCCACAGGCCGGGACGAACGGCGCGGATCCGGGCCACGCTCAACCCGGCACCGAGGCTCAAGGCGCACCTCACGCCAAGGGCGCTGCAGCGGCAGATCTCGGGCCGCAAGTCAGTTCAGGTCGGCCGACTGATCCTCCAGGCCCAGGTACACCTACCACCGTGAGCGGCAATCATCCGTCCTCGATGACTCAGACATCCCAGGCAGACGGACACAATCCGGCAAACCCGCCGGCAGCGCACGTCGACGTGACCGGAAACATCGTGTTCTCATCCAATGGGCAGCACGGGCCTGCTGCGGCACCGAGCCATACACCGGCCGATGCTGGAGCGCATGGCGACGTTGGGCTGATCGGACTTTCGGATCACGGCACGAACGCGCACCACCTCGATCTACACTCCTGAAAGTGCGGTCGACTCCCGCGACGACTACCAAAGCGTCCGGGCTGACCGAAATTTCAGGACCGCTTTTCCGCGTTCAGCCTCCCGAGCGCTGTGCCGGATCACGGTGGCATCGCATACGGCTTCCGTTTGGACGCACCGGTTGGCACCGGTTGGCTTGTCCGTGCCGTCATCACGCGCGAAGGCGGCGGAGCCACGGGCATCAACCAGAAAGTGTATCAGAGCGTGGAGAGGCGCCCGAGAGACCTCCTTCCACTTCGGCGAGCGTCAAGGCTCCCTATCGGGGGCTCTGCCAAGCGTGCACGCGCGAACAGGCTTACCCTGAGGCGGCTCACGAAGGCGATCGACGTCAGGAACCTCGCGTTCCGCCTTGCGCGTCTGACAGGAGGAGCTTTTCCGCATCATCGCGAAGACCCATGCCTTCAAGTCGCTTCCCAGGCGATAGTGATCTTGGCCCTGCCAAGCCCGGAGGAGGGTCTCTTGGACGAGATCTTCAGCCTGCGTTGCCGTCGCCGTGATCGAATTTGCAAATCCTCTCAATTCAGGCAGCCATCGAAGAAGGTCGTCACGAAACAGGTCCGGGTCAGGTGTCTGTGACGACCCCGCGGACCCCCGAGAAACCTGCGCGGGCTGACCGCGCGGGCGGCTTTCCGGAATGCAGGTCTGCGCCCGCGGCGGAAGTGGCCAGTCGCTTTCCTTCGTGTCAGGCGACGATCCCAACTCATCGGCGCGTTGCCCTGATCGGGTGTCCGGATGGAACGGCATGCGGTGCTCGACCCTGATCCCACCCCGCGCAACCATACAGCGAATATATAATAAGGGTTCGCTGTATGGCCATCCAGGCATACGCCCGCGGCGCGCTGCAGCCATCGCTGGAGCGTATCAGGGGTGTCCGCGAAGCCGAGGGAGGATCATGCTTCCCGTGCGAGCGAGTCGGGACTGGTGGCGCAGGCGCGTTTTCGTGTTCCAAAAGCGCTGCACGTGCGAATTTCTGGACACGTCGTGTTCGGGCGTGAACCCTTCCGCGCGGGCAGACGGTTCGCTGTTGCCGCCCCGAACGCGGGCGACACGCCTTCGAGTCTTGAAAACCCTGGCGCGCCCTACGGGAATCGAACCCGTGTTTTCGCCGTGAAAGAGTGGTAACGGTGCGTTTTGCAGCTCTCAGCGGACATCGGCGAACTCGTAATTCGCTCTATACGCAGCATCTTTCGTCCTTGCAGGTTCGCTGACATCCGCCTACGTCTTTTCCGTACGATTTCCGTACGGAAGCGGGGAGGGCGCCGTGGCTCGCACGGTACGCAACGCCAAGCTCGACACACGTTCGGGGCGCGCCAAGCTCACCGCTCGGCGCGAGCCGTACTGGACGGTGATCTCGGCCGGCTGTGCCGTGGGCTACCGGCGCGGCGCCAATGGCGGCACGTGGATCGCGCGGATGCGCGAAAGAACCAAGCAACACTACGACGCGCTCGGCGCGGCCGACGACAACCGGGATGCCGACGGCCTGACCGTGTTCTCGTTCGCTCAGGCTCAAGAACGGGCACGTGTGTACTTCGCCCGGAAGGCGCGCGAGCTCGCCGGCTTCGATGAGGAGGCGGTTGAAGCCCCCTGGACGGTCGCGACGGCGTTGACCAACTACCTCGCCGCGCGGGAGCGACGAGGCTCAAAAGGCGTGCGGGCCGACCGCTACGCGGCCGAGGCGCGGATCCTGCCGGCCCTCAGCGCGCTCGAATTGACAGCGCTGACAACGAAACGCATTCGCGACTGGCACCATGACCTCGCCGAGGCACCGAAGCTGCGCCGGACCGCGTCTGGGGAAGAAACACGACGTTTGGCCGCGGTTGATCCGACGGACCCTGAAGCCGTGCGGGCGCGGCGCGCGACGGCCAACCGAGTGCTGACGGTCCTGAAAGCCGCGCTCAACCATGCGTTCCAGGAGGGCAAGGCTAGCTCGGACGAGGCGTGGCGCCGAGTGAAGCCCTACCGGGAGGCTGATGCCGCTAAAATCCGCTATCTGACCGCGGCCGAATGCCGGCGCCTGCTCGATGCCTGCGGCGGGCCATTCCGAGATCTCGTGCGCGGCGCACTGGCGACAGGGTGCCGCTACGGCGAGCTCGGGCGGATCCGGGCGTCCGACTTCGACGAGCAGTCGCGCACCGTGATGATCGCCAAGTCGAAGCAGGCCAAGCCGCGTCACATCGCGCTGAGCGATGAAGGGGCCGCCTTTTTCGCCGCGCTCACCGCCGAGCGGCCGAGGACCGCGCTGGTGTTCTCCCGGACGGATGGAGGAGCCTGGGGAGCCTCACACCAGCAGCGGCCGCTGATCGAAGCTTCAGCGCGGGCAGGCCTTGAGCCACCGTGCACGTTTCACATCCTGCGGCACACCTACGCCAGCGCGTTGGCAATGAAGGGCGTGCCGATGCGCGTCATCGCCGACCAGCTAGGGCACGCCGATACGCGCGTCACCGAGAAACACTACGCCCACCTCACGCCGACCTACGTGGCCGAGTCAGTCCGGCATGCGCTTCCGGCGCTCGGCTTCGGCCTAGAGGCGCAATCGACGGGCTAACGCGCGCCCACTCCCTGAAGCACGGGTTCCGTGGTGACCGCTACAACTTAAAGGCGCGGCACCCCCAGGCGCGCGTCGCCTGCAGGCGCCCGCGTGCTGCTATGGCGTCGATGCAGAGCCAGCCGAGCATGCCGAGCCCCAGCACGTCGACCTTCATGAACTTGAGGGCCTCGACGTCGTCCTTGTCCCACTCGATCACCTGCCGGTCGGCCATGCTCGCGGGCTCGATCGGCACGAGCTCGTCGAGCCGATCGTGCGTCAGCACGAACCCGCCCGGATGCTGCGACAGGTGGCGCGGCGTGCCGATGAGCTCCCGGGCCAGGCGCAGCGTCAGGGCCAAGCGCCGGTCGGCGAGGTTGCAGCGCCACTGTGTCAGGCACGCCGTCGGGATAGCGCAGGCGCACGCCGGCCCAGGTCAGGTCCTCCAGCGTGTCCTGGGCCGTGCGCGCTGGATCCGCGCGCTCGTCCGGGTACTGGTAGGTGAGTTCGTCGAGCGAGAAGCGGGAGCGCTCGACGATCTCGTGGGTGCGCGCGACGGCACCCGGATGGGCGACAAACAACCGGGCCATCTCCGCCGCCGGCTTGAGGTGACGGTCGGCGTGGGCATCGAGCTGGAACCCGGCAGACTCGAGGGTGCAGCCTTGCCGGATGCAGGCGATGACGTCCTGCAGGATGCGTCGCTCCTCGGCGTGGTAGAGCACGTCGCCCACCGCGACCGTCGGCACGCCGGCCCCGTGCGCCGCTGCGGCGAGCGCCGTGAGGCGGGCATGATCGTTCTGACGAAAACGGCGGGTCAGGCCGGCGTAGAGCCGGTCGCCGAACACCGCGCGCAAGCGGGCAAGCGTCCGCGCGGCCTCGATCGGATCCGGTGGTGCGGCGCGGGAATCGTCGTCGGCGAGCGCGACCGCGACGAGGCCGCCGCTCCAGGCGAACACGTCCTCGAGGGCGAGGTCACAGCCACCCTTGCCGGCAGCGCGCTTACCCAGCGTGAGCAGGCGGCACAGCCGCGCGTAGGCAGGGCGATCGGTCGGGTAGACGAGGAGCGGCGGCCCATCGCGCGGGTCGAGGCGACAGCCGAGCACGAGGCGCAGGCCCGTCGCCTTCGCCGCCTCGTGCGCGCGCACCGCGCCGGCGAGCGAGCCGCGGTCGGTCACGGCGAGCGCGGGCAGGCCGAGGAGGCTCGCGGCCGCGAACAGCTCCTCGGGCGACGAGGCACCGCGCAGGAAGGAGAAGTGCGTCGTCACCTGCAGTTCGGCGTAGCTCATCGGCCCCGCCCTCCGCCCGCGCGGCGCCGTACCGATCCTTCGGCAGGAGAGCAGTCGTTCGTCCAGCTGCGGGTCACCCGAACACCCCCTGCAGCCACCAGCGCGGCCCCGCGGCCATCGGCGCGTCGCGAAACAGCCAGTAGCGGGCGCCGTCGGCGGTCTCGACGCGGTAGTAGTCGCGCACCGAGGCCATCTCGGCGTCCGAGACCCACCACTCGCCGCGCACCCGCTCCGGGCCGTCGGCGCGCGCGACGCGGTGGCGAACCCCGCGCCAGACGAAGGCGGCCGGCGGCGCGTCCGGTATCAGCGCCAGCGCGCTCACCGGCTCGGGCGGATTGATCAGGTAGGTCGGTCGCTCGAGTGCCGCCGGCCAAGAAATACCGGTCGTCGGGGCGAGCGCGGGCGCCCGCCGGGTCGAGCGCTCCGGCACGCGGCTCTCGACCGGCCCGACGCGGAACAGGCGCCGATGCCCGACGCGCGCGGCGAGGCGGTCGACCAGGGCGGCGAGGTCGGGGGGCCGCTCGGCGCCTGGCTCCGCGGCCAAGCCGTCGTGCTGGGCTGCCGCCAGCGGCTCGGTGTGCCCGGCGCTCAGCACCGCTTCGTCGATCCCGAAGCCGGGGTCGATCTGCGCCAGGCGCGCGCAGAGCAGGTCGGCGAGGTGGCGCGGGTCGCGCGTGACCGCGGCCGTGCCGACGCAGGTCGCGCGCACGTCGCCGTCGACGCGGCGCACCGCGAGATCGAGGCGGCGCGCGCCGAGCCCGCGCGCGCCCAGCGCGCGGACGAGCACCACCACGAGTTCACGGGCGACGCGCTCCAGCGTCTCGGGCGCCGAGATCGGCTCGGCGAAGGCGCGCCGGGTCTCGACCAGCGCGGGCGGCGCGCTCCAGGCGATCGCCTCGTGCGCGTGGCCGAGCGCCTCGTCGAAGCGGCGCAGCACCGTGGCCCCGAACCGCAGGCCGAGCGCGCTGCGCGGCAGCGCGGCGAGGTGGGCGACCCGCTCCAGTCCGACCTCACCGAGCGCCGCCACGGTTTCGGGCGGCAGGCGCAGGGCGCGCGCCGGCAACCCGGCGAGCGCGGCCGCCATGCCGCCGGGCGGGACGACGGGGCTCGCGCCGCGCGAGGCGAAGCGGGCGACCGCCCAGGCGGCCCCAGGGGTATCGGCGACGGCCAGACGCACCCCGTAGCCACCCCCGCGCAGGCGCGCGGCCAGGCGCTTGAGGAGCGCGGCCTCGCCGCCGAACAGGTGCGCCGAGCCCGCGACGTCGATCCACACGCCGTCCGGCGGATCGGGGGCGGCGAGGGGGGTGCACCACAGGCACCAGAGGGCGAGCCGCTCGAGCGCCGCGGCGTCCACTTCGGGCCGCGCTTCGACCACGACGAGATTCGGAACCATCGCCTGGGCCTGGGCCAGCGCCATGCCCGGCCGCAGCGAGGCGGCGCGCGCGGCTCGGCAGACGCCCGCGATGCGGCGGCCGCCCGCGTCCCGGATCACGGTGACGAGGGGCTTATCGCGCGGCGGCGCGCTCGTGTCGCCGCGCCGCAGCCGATCGGTCGACCAAGTCGGCAGCCAGAGCGAGACGACCCGTCTCATCGCAGGCCTCCAGCACCCAGCGGCAGTCCTCCGTCCCGGCCGGCGCGCCGCGGCAGCGGGCGAGCTCGACCCGCCAGCGCGCGCGGCCGAGGCCGGGCGTAGGAAGTTCGGCGGACGGGTGCGCGGCCACCCGCCAGCGCGTCAGCGCGGCGCTCGGAGCCGAGAGCGGCGCGGGGTCCCGGCCGATGCGGCGCAGCAGGAGCACGCTGACGCCGGAGGCTTCGGCGGCGAGCTGCAGCCGCCGCGTGCCGGTCAGCCCGGCCCGCGAGACCTCGCCGACGACCGCGGCGAGCCCCGCGCAGCGCGCGCCCTCCTCCAAGAGGGGCAAGACCGCGTCGTCGCGGTACGTCTCGGCGTAGATCACCCGGTCGGGATGCAACCCGGCCCCGGCCAAACCCGGGGCGAACAGATCGCGCGCGGACAGGCACCACAGTACCGGACCGGGCAGGCGGGCGAGGATGCCGGCGGTAAACAGGGTACGCGCCGCCGCGTGCGCGAGACCGGGCTCGGCGGGCGCGATCTCCTGCAGGGCGCCGAGGCGCAGGCCGCCATCCGGCAGCCGGGCGTCGAGCGCGTCGACCCCGAACGGAAGGTGGGCCGATCTCGCGGTCGCGTGCGTGCGGGTGCCGCGTTCCAGGCACGCGATCTCGTCGCGCAACTGCCTCAGGGTCTCGCGCTGCATGGCCGACATTCACGGGACAGCGCCTTCGCGCGAGCCGGCCCGGGAGGCAAGGGCGCACCTTCGAGAACTGACCTGGTCGACGTCCATGCCCGCGCCCCGCTATAGGAACATAACGGGAACAGACAGGACGCGCCGGTGCAGGTCAATGAACATGATCCGGCGGGACAGCGGATCGCTGTGCAGCCCTGTGGACACATCCGGAGTTCGTGAATGGGGGCCAGACGTTACCGCTTCCACTGCACCGATGGCCGGGACGCGGTCTTCGACCTGAGCGGCCGGCTCGTACAGCGTGAGCGTGACCTGCGGGGCTTCGCCGAGCAGGCGGCCCGCGCGCTGATGCGGGGAGGGGACGCACACGACGCCTGGGTGGGCTGGGCCGTCGACGTCTACGACCCCCTCGGCCGTCGTCGCATGACGCTGCCCTTCGCCGACGTGCCGCGCGAGGGCCGCTGAGCACTTCCGCGCCGGTGCGGCTCGTCCCGCCCGGTCCGCGTCGATCGACGGCCGCCGCAATCCGGCGGCCCGGCGCACGAGCCGCTCTCGTAGGGATCCGAGCGACCACCTCGGCCGTCCAGTCGCGCTTGGCGTCGACTAGACGTCGAGGGTCTTGCGGGCGAAGCTCTCGATGTAGTCGACGAGATTGTCCGAGGCGGCGCCGGCGGCATCGACGTCACGGCGCGCGACCGCCTCGCAGACGTCGGCGTGGAGGTTTGCGGCCAGCGGCAGATCGGCGGCCTGCTTGTAGTGCTGGTACCAGAAACGCCGGGACAGGCCCGCCATGCTCTCCAGCGCGCGCACCGCGAACTCGTTGCGCGAGGCCGTCGCGATCAGGTCGTTGAATTGACGGTCGAGGCGCATGAACGCCAGGTCGTCCGACGCCGTGGCCGCCTCGCGCATGTCCTGCGCGAGGCCGGCGAAGACTTCTCGCTCTTCCTTGGTGGACCGTTCCGCGGCGAGGCGGGCGATCAGGCGCTCCAGCACGCGGCGGGTCTCCAGCAGGCGCAGCTGGGTGCGTATGTTGATGTCGGAGACGAGGATGCCGCGCCTCGGCATGACCACGACGAGGCCGTCGCGGGCGAGACGCTGCAGGGCTTCCCGAATCGGGGTGCGGCCGATCCCGAGGCGCTGAACCAGGTTCTGCTCGCCGAGCACCATGCCGGGCGGGAGGACGAGCGTCGTGATCAGCTCCTCCAATTCTTGATAGGCTCGGTCCGTGAGCGTCAGATCGGGCAGGTCTTCCTGGTCGACGGTCGCGTCGAGCGCCCCCTTCACGGCCTTCCTCGCCCTCTTCTCGTCACGTGGTGCAGTTCGGACCGACGTCGTCTTCCCGGTCACGAAGTTCATGGCCGACAACCCCCTTGCCCTGGCCGTTCCGCGCACCGCGGCACTTTAGATGTGCATGGTGCGGCGCCTAGTCAGGCGCAAGGGGCATACGTCTGATATATCTTGCGATGATCATAAGTATCCTGCATGAACATCCTGCACATACCAAAAATGCAGGGAGGCAGGAGATGGTAGGGCAAATCGCGATACCCGCCGGCGACGTGCTGCCGGAACGCGCTACGACCGGCTCCCCCGCCCGCGTTGCGGCCGGGTCGAGCGCGGTGATCGCGGCGCGCCTCGAGCGCCTGCCGATGACCGGCTTCCAGCGCAATATCTTTCTCATCATCGCGACCGCCTGGTTCTTCGACTCGATCGACCTCGGCTCGCTCACCTTCCTTCTCGGCTCGATCAAGACGGAGTTCGGGCTCTCGACCGCCCAGGCCGGGCTCCTGTCGAGCATGAGCTTCATCGGCATGTTCGCCGGCGCGGCGCTCTCCGGGATGCTCGCCGACCGCTTTGGCCGGAAGCTTGTCTTCCAGATCAGCATGGTGTTCTGGGGCCTGGGCAGCGCGTGGTGCGCCTACGCGCCCGACGCGACCATGCTCGGCTACGCCCGCCTGCTCCTCGGGTTCGGCATGGGCATGGAGTTCCCGGTGGCCCTGGCCATCGTCTCCGAGTTCCTGCCGACGGATAAGCGCGGCCGCTACCTTGCCATCATGGAGGGCTTCTGGCCGCTGGGCTTCATCGCGGCGGGCTGCCTCAGCTACGTCCTGTTGAGCTATTTCGATTGGCGGGCGGTCTTCCTGGCGCAGGCCGTGCCGGCCCTGTTCCTGTTCGTGATCCGTTTCCTGGTGCCGGAGTCGCCGCGCTGGCTCGCGGACCGCGGGCGGCACGACGAGGCCGACCGCGTGATGGCGACCATCGAGACGAAGGTGGCCGCGCGACTCGACGGCCGGGCGCTGTCCGAGCCGAAGGTCCTGCCCGAGCAGGCTCAGGGCGAGCGTCGCTTCTCGTTCCTTGAACTCTGGAGCCCGGGCTACGCCAGCCGCACGGTCATGATCTGGCTGACGTGGTTCTTCGCGCTGCTGGGCTTCTACGGACTTACCACCTGGCTCGGAGCCCTGCTGCAGGATGCAGGCTACAGCGTCGCCAAGTCAGTGACCTACACGATCCTGATCTCGCTCGCAGGCGTGCCGGGCTTCATCGCCTCGGCCATCCTCGTCGAACGCTGGGGCCGCAAGCCGACCGCCGTCCTGATGCTGCTGGGCAGCGCCGTGGCGGCCTACCTCTACGGCCATTCGCCGAACTTCACCTGGCTGATCGCCTTCGGGCTGATGATGCAGTTCTTCCTGTTCGGCATGTGGTCTGTGCTCTACGCCTACACGCCCGAGCTCTACCCGACCCGTGCACGCGCGACCGGGGCCGGCTGCGCCTCGGCCGTCGGCCGCGTCGGCTCGCTGATCGGCCCCTACGTCATCGGGCTCATCCTGCCCACGCTCGGCCACGGCGGCGTGTTCGCCTTGGGCGCCGGGTCGTTCGTCATCGCCGCGGCGAGCGTCGGCATCCTCGGCATCGAGACCAAGGGCAGATCCCTGGAGGCGATCTCGCACTGATCGAAGAGGAGGGAAACGCGCGGCGCCTCGCACCCCCAACCTGCGGCGAAAGCCGCCCTCAATTGTTGACATCTGATATATCAATGATATTCACATGGTGAGGTGGGACGAGTGAATAGGTACCGGGCTGCGCGCGGCGGGAGGAACGTCGACTCGCACCGTCCATCGAGGATGCGATGGACACCCGGCAAACCTGTCCGGGAGAGCCGCTCGCCTCACCAAAGATCACGGGGTCACACGGTGCAGTGTCTGCCGCCGCGCGACCGACTCATCTATCGAGCGGCGCTTCGCCGACGATGACCGACTGAACAGCTTCGCTAGAGCGGTCGACACGACCGCTCAAAGCGCATTCGGATAGGGGAGAGGTGCAATGGAACTCGCGGTCTCCAAGATGAGCGCGCGGCAGCGGAATTACAGGGCCAACTACCGGCAGCGCGTCGCAGGCTGGTACAACGGCTTCCTGCACATCGCGATCATCTACACCATCGGCCTGACGGCGCTGTACATCTACATTTCGAACATCAAGGCCCCGACCTGGGCGGAACTCGCCACGGTGCCGGTCGTGTTCCTGTTCTGCAACTTCTTCGAGTGGTGGCTGCACCGCTACGTGATGCACCGCCCGCAGAGCAATCCGATCGGCCGCGCCGTCTACAACCGGCACACGCTCCAGCACCACCAGTTCTTCACCGATCACGAGATGCGCTTCGCCGATCATCGCGACTACCGGGTGACGTTCTTTCCACCCTACGCGCTCGCGACCTTCACGCTGATGTCGATCCCGGGCGCCATCGTGCTCGGCAACGTGTTCACAGCCAACGTCGGCTGGCTGTTCATCACCACGACGACCAGCATCTACATGATCTACGAGTTCATGCACTTCTGCTGCCACGTCGAGGACAACTGGTTCGTCCGGAACATGCCGTTCATCAACACGAATCGTCGGCATCACACCGCGCACCATGACCAATCGATCATGATGGAGCGGAACATGAACCTCACCTTCCCGATCATGGACTGGCTGTTCGGCACCTCGGACCTCAACCGCGGCCTCATCGGCACGCTCTTCAACGGCTACGACACGCGCCACGTGAGGACCAACATGCGCAAGACGTCGCGCACGCCCGGAGCCGCCGAACCCGGCGCAATGCAGCCGGCCGAGTAAGCCCCCGCCACACGCGACGTGCGGCGCCGACGAGACGCGGCCCCGAACAATTGGGAGGTCCTCCATGAGCATGATCGAACCGAACGTCGCCGCGCTGGCGTGGTTCGCCCTCTTCGCCGGCGTCGCCAGCGTCGGCTTCTACGTCCTCGCGGGCATGTTCCCGCTCGAGACCCGCCCCGACCTGAGGGATCGGCCGCTCGGCCTGCTGCTGCTGGCGGCCAACGTCCTCATGCTGCTGGCGCTGGTCGGCGGTGGCCTGGCCTACGGCGCCGCCAATCTGCGCTGGACGAGCCTCGTTATCGTGGGCGGGCTCGCCGTCCTGTTCGCCCCGGGCCTGTTCAACGTCTGGCCCCAGCGCTGGCGCGACGGCCTGGCCGGGCTCGCCATCGTGCTGGCCGGGCTCGGCGGCGCGCTCGGCCTGCTCCAGCAGGTCGGCTCCGTCTTCACCCTGTAAGAACAACCACCGGTCCGGGAGGAACGTGATGCCGTTTCCCATCAAGTTCGGCTTGTCCGTCGCCGTAGCGCTGGCCGCGCTCGCGGGGTGGTTCTACATGGGATACCTCGATCAGGTCGGCCCGCGCTGGGCCGTGGCGTTCCTCGGCCCGTTCATGATGGTCAGCCTCTGGATCTTCCCCGAGGTGATGCGCAACCGCTCCGACGGCCGCACGCCGCGCCATCAGATGAGGGAGGCGCGTTCGTGAACAAGGTCTACGTGGGGGACCGCACCATCGACGGGATCGTCGTCACCGTCGACGGCGAACCGCTCGAGGAAAAGACCGATACGAAGTGCTACTCGCGCAACGGCTTCGAGTGGAGTTACGAGGGGCCGGAGCCGTCGCAGCTCGCCTACGCGCTGCTCGTCGATCACCTCGGCGACACGGTTGAAGCCGAGCGCCTTCAGCCTCAGTTCATGCGCAGCGTCGTGGCCAACTTTCAGAACGAATGGGAGATGACGACGGCCGACATCGACCGCGTCCTGCAGCGCCTCTGTTAGGCAGGCGTGACGGCGAGCTCAGGCCGAGCGGCGCACGGCCGGGCCCTGCAGCAGCGATGCACGCGGATCGCGTCGGATCCGTCCGCCCGAGGATTGCTCCAGTTCTGAACCGCCGAGCCTGGAGCACCATTTCCCGGCCAGAGTGCGCCTTCCCCGCCGTGAAGACCAAAGCGGCCGGTGACGTCCGGGCATTGATCGACCGCGACGCTCCGAGCGCCGCGGCGAAGACAGAAATGGAGGAACCGCTATGGTCCGCAGCCCCCTGTCCCGCAGCCTCGCCTGCCTGCTCTGCTTTTCCATACACGGGATCGCCGCGGCTCAGGATAATCCGGCCGGCGACAGGCCACCCACCGCCGGCAGCGCGACACAAACCAGCGCTGAACCGGGCAGGAACGGCGAGAGCGCCCCGCGCAGGCCTGAAGCTAAGGGAACGACGGACGTCTCGCCGGGCGTGGGGACGGTCGAGGGCGCAGACGGCAAGCCACCGATCCCGAACCGGCCTGGAAAGTAGCGGGCCCGGCGAGGAGCCGGCGCGCCGGGCCGTCGATCGCCCCCGGGCGCCGCTCAGCTGATACCTCGCGCTGTGCGCAGGTGGCATCGTCGATGAAGATGCCGTCGCGACAGCTTTACCCGAAACCTCCGGGGGTGAAACTCTCGGGGTTGGGTCGGCATGCCGATAATCGCACCGTCAAATTATTTGTAGAATTGATCGTTACATATGCGGCGTCGTGCAACAGCGACCCCATTCACTCGATTGACGCTCCGACCGCGTTCATGATCTGCTTTGTTCGATAAGCAATAATACCTTCCGGGAGGTCATGATGAACCAGGATCCTGCCTCGGTCAGTTCGCGGAGAAGCTTCCTCCGCGCTGCGGCAGTCGGGGCGGGAGCCGCTGCCGCGACCGCCGTCTCGCAGGCCGATGCCGCGACCCAGCAGAACGGGCTGCCGGCAACCCCGGAGCCGAAGGTCCCGGACGCGGTAGCCTCTCGCGCCTCAGCCCCCCTCCCGAACATCGACTTCCCGATGACCGGGGCGGACGTGTTCGCGCGCACCTGCAAGGCTGAAGGCTTGGCCGCCCTGTTCTGCTGCCCCGGCAACTATGAAGTCATTCACGCCATCGCCGACCAGGGCATCCCCGCCTATTCGGGCCGCAACGAGGGCGCGATGGCCAGTGCCGCGGACGCCTTCATCCGGGTGACCGGCGAAGTCGCCGCCTGCTCAGGCACCGAGGGGCCAGGCTTCACCAACATGATCGGCGCCATCGCCGCCGCCAACTCCTGCCGCACGCCCATGCTCGTGCTCGCCAGCAACCGCGACCTGCGCGGCGAGGATTCCGAGCAGGGCATCCAGATGCTGTACCAGCAGCCGCTCACGGAAGGGATCAAGAAGTACGGCAAGCGCCTGATCCTGCCGTCCCGGGTACACGAGTACGCGGCCTATGCGTTCCGCCAGTTGCGCACGGGCATCCCGGGACCGGTGCACCTGGACTTCCCGAAGGAGGTCGCCGTCGCCCGGTTCCGGACGGCCCGGGACATCGCCTACAACGTGGAGAAGGATCGCTATCGCACCGAGAGCCGGCCCGGACCGGCCGCCGCCGACATCCGCAAGGCGGTAGCGCTGATCCAGCAGGCGCAGCGGCCGATCATCGTGTCCTCCACTGGCGTGTTCTACAGCCGGGCCTGGGATGCCTTGCGCGCCTTCGCCGAACAGGCGCAGATCCCGGTCGTCGAATCCGGCCCGGTGCGCGGGCAATTCCCCGACAACCATCCCCTGACCGCGAGCGATGCGCCGAGCGCGCTGCCCAGCGCCGACCTGGTGCTTCTCGTCGGCCAGTACTGCATGCCGACGGTGGGCGAGTACGCCTTCGGGCCGGACGCCAAGTACATCCGCATCGAGCCCGAGGGCGGGGACATCGGCCGCAACCTGCCGATCGACCTCGGCATCGTGAGCGACGAGCGCTTGGCGCTCGAGGCCCTGGCGGAGGCCTGTCCCAAGCTGGCCCACGACCCGTGGCTGAACGAGATCGCCACAGCTCGCAAGGCGTTCCTCGCGGAGAATGACCGGTACTACGGGCTCGGACGCGGCTACACCGATGCCGTCCATCCGGCGGTGATCGGCAAGGAGTTGGCCGACTTCCTGTACCGCGGCGACCTCCCGCCCGATCAGACGACCGTGGTCTCGGGCGGCTACGGCATCGCCCGCTACACCCGCCGCTGGCTGCAGGCCAATCGCGCCGGACAGATCTGCAACGGGGCCTACCAGTACGGGGCGATCGGACCGGACGTCGGCTATGCCGTGGGCGTCGCCGCGGCCGTCCAGAGCGGCATCGGTCCGCAGGCTGCCCACAAGGGGCACCCGATCGTCTGCATCACGGGCGACGCCGGCTTCGGCTTCACCGGGATGGAGGTCGAGACCCTGGCGAAGTACCGGATGCCGGTGGTGATCATCGTCTACAACAACAATTCCTGGGGTACGTGGTACCCGGCCCGCAACGAGGCGAACCGCGCGCCCCTGCACCTGTTTCAGGAGAACCTGCGCTACGACCGGGTCGCCGAGGGCCTCGGCGGGCACGGCGAGTACGTGTGCACCCCCGAGGCGTTCCGTCCGGCTCTGGAACGCGCCTGGAAGGTGGCCGAGACCGAGAGCCGGCCGACCGTGATCAACTGCCAGGCCAAGAAGGACTTCTGGGTCAAGGAGGCCTACGAGCCCGGCTTCCTCGGCAAGGTCGAGCCGGGCGTGATGGCCTATTATCACTGACGCCGTGTGCACCAGCCCCGCACAGCAAGCCGCTGCCGTCCTGTATCGCTATGCGGATCGCGGCGTGTTCCTGGAGTTTGAAGAGCACGCCGGTCGCGACGGCGTCTGGGCGGCCGAGTTCCGGTGGATGCTGCCGCGTCGGCTGCGCGTCGTCGCCGATCCGCGGCAGGGCCGGTTGACCTGCCCGGCCCTGCTGCTCGACATCGAGGCGCGCTCGCCCCTGCGCGCGGCCATCGACGCGTTCCTGGAGGGGCGCCATGCCGAGGAACTGCCGGAGCATCGGCGCATCGATCCATCGCGCGCCAAGGTCACCCCTTCGCTGCGGGCACGGCGCCTCACCCTGGCCTTGCGCGTGGCGGACGACCGAGACTGGGCCTACGCCACCGGCAAGCTGGTCAATGTCGTGCACGAGCTGATGTTGTTTCTGAACATGTACTGGACCGACTATGCGCATCGGTCCCTCGGAGCACCGCAGGAATGAAGTGCTGGCCGCTCATGCTGCTCCTCGCCAGCCCGGCGGCTGCGCAGGACACGTCGCCCTTCCCGCCGGGCGAGAACGCGGCCCTGGTCAAGCAGACCTGCTCGGGCTGCCACGACGGCCGATTGGTGGTCAGCAAGCAGTACGATGACCAGAGCGCGCGTCGGTATTGGCGCGTGATGATGGGCACAGATCCGGAATCGGACGACGCCCGTAAGGTCATCACGTATCTCACGACCGTGCTGGGCGTCTCGGATGACGGAGGCCCGGACGCGATTCGATAGCAGCACCCATCACGGCCGGAACCGAGCGCGTGCGGGACGATCAGCGTCTCACCGCCAACCCATTGCCCATTTTAACTCTCTCACAGACACGCGAGCCACTGCTGGCGGCGGCTCGCCGGTGTATGTTCAAGAGGTCGAGCCGCTCGGCCGAACGCCCTGCGTGTCGCGAGCTCACTCAGGGCGACGCCCCTGAGGCTACGGCCTGCTGACGACCGCCTCGCCACACCTCGACGATCCGGGCGCTGTTGGCGATATCCTCGGAGGGGTCTGCAGCCAGGATGACGAGATCGGCGCGGCGGCCGGCTTCCAAGCTACCGCGATCGGCGAGATCGAGAAGGTCGGCCGCCCGTGACGTCGCGGTGATCAGGGCCTGCATGGGCGTGAAGCCCGCCTGGACCATCAACGCCAACTCGCGATGCTCCGCCACGCCTGGGACGCGCTCGGGCGCCGCGCCGCTGTCGGTCCCGAACCCGATCCGCACGCCGGCATCTGACAGGCGCTTCAGGTTGGCCAGGTTCATCGCCAGCGAGTCGCGGGCGGCCTGCGCCTTGGCGCTCGCGCGCGTCTCACGCTGCCAAGCGGGATCGTCGAAACGGGCTTTCAGGGCGGGCGAGAGCGCTGTCTGGACGAACGGTGATTGCGCCCAGGCGGGTGCATCGGCGTAGGCGAAGGTTGCCTCGTCCAGGGCAAGCGCGCGATGTACCAGGTGCCGTGCGCCTTGAGCAGCGCGATCATATCCGCGTCGACCGGCTTGTCGCGCACGCCGTGCGCCAGCACATCCACACCGGCCTCGGTGACCGCCCGCGCATCCTCCAGGTCGTGCACGTGCGCGGCGACCCGCAGCCCAAGGCGATGGGCCTCGTCGATCACGGCCGCGTAGACGGTCGGCTGCATCTTGGCCGGCACAGAGCCACCGAAATCGTCGAGCCAGAGCTTCACCATGTCGGTGCCGCGCGCCTTCATCGCCCGAACCGCCTCGCGGCCATCTTCGGCGTTAGCAGGGCGGAAGAGCTGGTCGGCGCTCACGCGGATCATCGCCTGCGGTGGTCCCCCGTCGGGCACGCCGATGCCGCGATCGACCCCGAACAGGTCGGCGCCGGGGATCTGCCCCGCGTGCGCCTCGGCGCGGATCTTGGGCATGATCGCGCCGTTGAGCCCGAGCGCCATGACCGTGGTCACGCCCCGGTCCGTGTAGGCCTTGAGCTGGGTGAGGATGTTCTCGCGCGTGTAGTTCTGGGCGCCGACGTCGACGCCCTGCACGATGCCCACGTGGGAGTGATCGGAGATCAGCCCCGGCATGATCGTGCGGCCGTGCAGATCCCGGATCTCGGCATCGGAGGGCACGTGACAGTCGCGCGTGGTCCTGCCGCGGCGATGCGGTCGCCGTCGACGATCAGCACCGCGTCCTCGATCGGCTTGGCTGAGCGACCGTCGATCAGCCAAATGCCCGTGAAGGCCAGCGGTTTCGCGGCGGCGCCGCCGACGCAGAGAAGGCTCATGGCAGCCACCATAGCCGGCAGCAGCGCGTCCCGTCGCATCGCACATTCCTCCCGATCCAGCACGGGACATTGTCGGTCACCCTGCTTGGCGTGCGACCTTGGAACCCGCGTATGTTTCGGCTGTGGATGTGAGGGCTTTCCGGCGCGCTTGTCGAGGTGTGCCGCTCAGCTCCAGCGTTCCCGGTCCGGAGCGAACATCTCAGTAGGGGAGATTATGATGCGACGGCGTGAATTGCTCTTGGGGCTGATAGGTCTCGCCGCGATCTCGCCCGCACGGGCTCAACAGCCTGATGCTGCGCTCCGCCTAACCCTCGGGACCGCGACGCCGGGCGGTTCGTTCCCGGCCTTCGGCCGCGCGCTCATCGCGGCGGTCCATGAGGTCGATCCGGGTGTGGTGATCGCGCCGAGGATCACGAAGGGCTCGACGGAGAACCTGACCCTGCTCAGGGCGGCCGAGCTCGACCTCGCGTTGGTGCAGGGCGAGTACGCCTACGAGGCCTTATCCGGCCAAAGTGTGAACGACCGCAGCTTGAAGGTCGTGGCACCCATCGATGCCTCGCCCGGCATGTTCGTGGTACCAGCCGAGAGTTCGATCCGGAGCGTGCAGGATCTGCGCGGCCGTCCCGTCGCACTCGGCACGCGCGGCTCAGGCTTCACGATCATGGGGCGGACCGTGCTGCAAGGCTCGGGCCTCGATCCGGACCACGACATCGCGCCGATCCTCCTCGACGACGCCGGCGATGGCGCCACACAGGTCCTCGACGGCCGGGCGGCGGCCCTGTGGGGCGCGAGCCTCGGCTGGCCGGGCTTCAAGACCCTCGCGGACACGCCCGGCGGCGCCCGCTTCTTCGGCCCGGCGCCCGAAGCGATCCCGAAGATCCTGGGCCTGCGGGCCTCGATGCGCCGCCTGACCGTCCCGGCCGGCTCGTTTCGCGGACAGGAGGTGGCGATCGAGACCGTCGGGTCCTGGAGCTTCATCCTCGCTCGACCGGAGTTGGACGAAGCCGTCGTCACCCGGCTCGTGCGCGCGATCGATCAAGGACGAGAGACTTTGGCCCGGCTTTATCCTCAGGGCCGCGAGAGCGACCCGCGCAACCTGGTCTCGAACGTGCCGGCGGCTTGGCTGCACCCGGGAACGGCGGCGTATCTCCACGAGATCGGAGTTCGTTCGGAGTGATCACGACGGGCCGGCTTTCGCGAGACGCCTCTTCCGGCTACGTCTACATGGCCAAGCTCGGCGTTTGAACCGGCTGGCCCGTGAGGAAGCCCGAGATGATCCGCTCCCTGTGCGTTGCCGCGGCCGCGCTCACCCTGATGCTGCCGGCCGTGCGCGCTGACGAGATCAAGCCAGGCGCTGTCCCGGCCTCCTCGGCGGCGTCATCTTCAGCGCCCGCGACGTCGGTTCCCGAGATCGCGTTCGACTCGGTCCCGGACTTCCTGAAGCTGCCGCCGGACATCCACTTCGGGGAGGTCGCCGGCATCGCCCTGAACTCGAAGGGACACATCTTCATCCTGTCGCGCGGCGCGACGCAGGGACCGGCCTACGGCGCCGCGGCGGCCCAGCTCCTCGAGTTCAACCCGGACGGCACCTTCCTCCGGGAGATCGGCCGCAACCTCTACGCTTGGTCCTTCGCCCACGTCGTGCGCGTCGACCCTGATGATAACATCTGGGTCATGGACAAGGGCTCGGACATGGTGGTGAAGTTCACCCCCGAGGGCCGCGTCGCCATGGTCTGGGGCCGCAAGACCGAGGCCGCCGACGAGACGGCCGAACCCTGGAAGCACCCTATGCCGCCGCTGCCACCGGTGCAGGGTCAATTCCGGCAGGTCACCGACGTGGCCTGGGACAAGGCCGGCAACGCCTACATCAGCGACGGCTACATCAACTCACGCGTGGCCAAGATCGACAAGGACGGCAACCGGGTCGACTCCTCCGGCAGCTACGGCACCGAGCCGGGTCAGTTTCGCACCCTGCACTCGATCGCCTCGGAGGCGAACGACAACATCTACATCGCCGATTGGGGCAACGCTCGCATCCAAGTGATGGACACCGCTGGCCACATCCAGCGGATCATCAAGATCGACGTGCCGTTCGACTACGACAAGGCGCGCGCCATCATCCGCGGCAAGCCGGCCAAGGACCGCGCCATGCTCGACCTGTTCACGCCGGGGGCGCCCTGGGCCTTGTGCATCACACCCGGACCGAAGCAGGTGCTCTACGTCGCCGACGCCTTCCCGGGGCGGATCTACAAGCTCTCGCTCGACGGCAAGGTGCTGGGTGTACTCGGCGAGACGGAAGAACAGCTCAAGCAGTTCGGCTGGATCCACGAGATCGCCTGTCCGTCCGAGAACGAGATCTACGTCGGCGAACTGCTGAACTGGCGCCCACAGAAGCTGGTCCTGCATCCGTGATCGCGCGTAGCACCACGGCAGTGCCTCCCCTTGAGCGACAGGGAGGCTGAGCAGCGTGTTGGGCGATCGGCACGAGACCAGCGGTGTGGAGCGGAGTTACCCCCTCATTGAACGAAGCTATCCAGCATTAGAGCGTTTTCGGTTTGGGCTGAGTCGGCTTGGTGGGGTTCACGCGGCGCTGGGAGGCTGATTCACTCGGCCGGTCGACAGCCGGAGTGATGCATGGGCCGCCCCTACAGCTTGGACCTGCGCGAGCGGGTGGTGACCGCGGCTGCGGCGACCTCGCGCCGTCAGGCGGCCGCCCGCTTCGGGGTCGGCCAAGCAACCGCGATCCGCTGGATGGCGGCGCTCGCCGCGACTGGGACGGTGGCCGCCCGGCCGCAGGGGCGTGCCCGCCGCTCCAAGCTCGACCCGTACGAGACGTTCCTGCGTACGCTGATCGACGAGAAGGTTGACATCACCCTGGAGGAGATGCGCGCCCGGTTGCAGGACGAGCATGGCCTCACCGTCGGGCTCGGCACGCTGTGGGCCTTCCTCGACGCGCGCGACCTGACGTACAAAAAAAGACGGCCCACGCCGCAGAGCAGGATCGGCCGGACGTGAAGGCCGCCCGGGAAGCGTGGTTCGAGAGCCAGCCCGATCTCGACCCGGACCGGCTGGTGTTCCTCGACGAGACGTGGACCGCCACCAACATGGCCCGCACCCGCGGGCGCTGTCCCCGCGGCCAGCGGCTGCGCTCCCCCGTCCCGCACGGTCATTGGAAGACCACCACCCTGGTGGCGGGCCTGCGCCTGTCCGGGATCGCCGCGCCGTTCGTGCTCGACGGGCCGATCAACCGCGACGCCTTCCAAGTCTACGTCGATCAGGTCCTGGTGCCCGAACTCGCACCCGGGGACATCGTGATCATGGACAATCTCGGCAGCCACAAAGGCCTGGCCGTGCGCGCGGCGATCGAGGCGGCGGGCGCGCGGCTCCTGTTCCTCCCGCCCTACTCGCCGGATTTCAATCCGATCGAGATGGCATTCTCGAAGTTGAAGGCGCGGCTGCGTAAGGCCGCCGAGCGCACGCGCGAAGGGCTCTGGACCACAATCGGGCGGCTCGTCGATGCCGTCACGCCCGACGAGGCCGCAAACTTCTTCGTCGCGGCAGGATACGACCCCGATTAAACCGAAACCGCTCTAGTGTCGACATCCATTCCGCCGATCAGCGTGATTGCGAATGTGGGCTGCCTCGGAAGTGTTCGTCGACAGGCCTGCTGGCGGCAGCGTCGACCAATCCAATTGCACCGGAACGGCGCTAGCTGCTGCGCCTCGGTTCGTATGTCCGCGACATTTCGCCTGCCTCGCCGGATCGTCGTTTTGCCATATTGGCTGAGGATATCTCACATATTGGTCGGCGATTCGGCAGCACGAAAACAATAGAGGTGAGATTTGAGCGATCCCCAAATGACTCCCTCTGAGTTGGAAGACTATTTTCTCTCCCTAGTCAATCAGGAACGAGCAGCTGCAGGCGTTAAGACCCTTACTTTTGACGGCGAACTCTTGGCGGCAGCCGACAATCACTCAGCTTGGATGGACCAGACCGACACATTCAGCCACACGGGCGTGAACGGGTCGAGTCCGGCGGATCGCATAGCAGCAGCCGGCTATGGCTATGAGAATTGGGGCGAGAACATCGCATACGCGTCCGGTGGCATGGACAAGGCTACCGTGGACGCGCTCAATCGAGCGCTGATGAATTCACCCGAGCATCGTGAAAACCTGTTGAGCCCGAACTTCGATCAGGTCGGCATTGGCCTGCATCTTGGCAATATAGGTGGCTACGAGAACGTTGTCTTCGTCACTGAAGATTTTGCCTCGCCCAACGCGCAGGAGCGGGCGGAGCTTGGCAATGGAGCAACGGGCAGCACGGGTCTGACGGGCTCGACCGGCACCACCGGATCGACCGGCACCACTGGCTCGACGGGTTCGACCGGCGCCACCGGCAGCACAGGTCCGACCGGATCGACGGGTTCGACCGGCAGCACGGGCAGCACTGGCTCGACGGGTTCGACCGGCACCACCGGCAGCACAGGCACCACCGGATCGACGGGTTCGACCGGCGCCACCGGCAGCACGGGCACCACCGGATCGACGGGTTCGACCGGCGCCACGGGCGGCACCGGCACCACCGGTTCGACGGGCGCCACCGGAACCCGCGATCCGGACGAACACGGCAACGACAGCCATGGACATCGCCACGGTCATCGCCACGGCCACAGCGACGACGGTCATGGTCACAGTCATCGCCGCGGCAAAGGCGGCAGCAGCGGCCGGGGCGACGACCGAGGCGACGGAGCGACGGGCGGTGCTGGGGCTGCCATTGATCGGGGCTCCGTCAATCCCGGGATGAATCCGGTCTTCGCACAGGCGCCCCATGGTTCTAGCGTATCGAACGCGGATGTTCTGAGATCGTTGGGAGACCTGGTTAGCAGGCTGAGCAGCAACGGTTCGGTGAGCGGCCTGCTGAGCGATCCAACGGCTCAGAAGAACATCCTGACACTCATGAACGCGTTCCGGCTCGGCGGAGGCGAAGGCTCGACCGACCTGACAGCTCAGACGGGCGCCTCGGTCGCGTCGTCCAGGATCACAGGTGGAAATGCGTCTTCTACCCAGCCCGCGCTGACCGAGCTGACCAACAACCTGGGCCGATCGTAGTCCCATTTAGCGGGCGCCCGCCCGGAAGTCTCACGAACCTGAGGCCGCAGCACGCCGCTGCGGCTTCTGTCATGTGGCAAGATCACCGCTTGGGAAGAAAAAATCGGAACTGCCCACCGTCAACGCGAAGGTGTAAGCGGCGGTCGGTGGCTCGAAATCCTGGCTCATCGATGGACCGGACAACGGCACCGTCTCCACGGCTACGTCACCGACGTGCTTGCGCCCCTCCTCACGCCGGGCGAGATCGTCGTCTCAGGCAAGCTCCGGTGCCACAAGGACGAGGCCGGCTGCCGAGTCATTCGCGCGGCCGGAGCCCATCTCCTGTACCTGGCCACTCACAACCGCGACCTGAACCGGTTCGAGCAGCCCGTCTCCAAGCTGGAGTACCTCGCCTACCAGCTTGAGCCACGGATCATTGGCGGCTTGGCGACACGTCGGGAAGACCCCCGAGATCACCGCATCACACGAATGCGCAAGATCCGATCTCCGACGCATCACAGCGGGCCCTGCCGGTATGCTCGCTTCATGAGGGAGCCGGACGCTGCAGCTCAAGCGCAGGCGCGGAGCCGATGGTTTGGGCGCGAGCACTCCGTTCGCAAGTCGCCAAGCCGGCCAGAACGCGCCCCGAGACGGCCGGCCGAACGGCTGACGGGGCCTTCGTACCCAGTCCCTGCAACCTCCGCGCTATCAATCCCGACCGGATGGGGAGCCGGACGGACGCCAGGACGAGGATTGGACGGAGCAAACCCGCTTTGCGCCTGACGACCTGACTGCCGACGCCCAACCACCATCTCGACGTCGCATCGGCTCAATCCTGGCGTCCCACGTCCCGACACCATCTCCGCGCCCCTGAACGCTGGAAGCGGTGCACATCTGTCATCGCGTTCGAGCAGCATATGCCTGAGGAGATCGATCAGCATCCAGCACTGCCGCACTGCGGCATCGTCGACTGAAGTGGTCGAGCGGCTATCGGCGCCTGAACATTCTGAATCGGTCGGAGATGGTGCCCGACTCTCGTTACGGTTGACGCGTTCCGCATTTCCCGCATCTTGTGCCGCCAACCAGCCTCGAAGACAGCAGAAGCTGCGTTCTTATCGTGATCCTTGAGGCAGCTCTGCATGTGCCAAAGCAGTCCGATGGAGAAACTTGAACCTCGTGAATTCAGTTTGAAGACCTTCCTGGTCGCCTTGAGCGTCCCGCCGATGCTGTTCCTCGGGGCCGCACTGAGTAGTGCCTATCTTCGGAACGAGGCCGGCGCGAGTATTATTGCATGGTGTGCGACCTGCACGTTCCTGGCGGCGCTGCTTCGCACGCCGTCTCGCCTTTGGCTGCCTTTGATCTCGATCGCGGGATTGGGAGATTTTGTGGCTCATTGGTTGATGGGAACACCCCGCGCAGCGGTGCCAGGCATTGTCGTCGCCGACATTTTCGAAGTCCTATTTACTGCCGCCGCCTTCAAGCGACTTAACATCAAGTACCGATGGTACCTCTCCCTGAGATGCATAATTTTGCTGACTTTTGCCTGCCTGTCCGCATCATTACTGAGCACTTCGTTTGAGTTTGTTTGGATTGGCGTTTCCGTTCCTATCCACGATCAATCCCTCATAAAAGCCCGATCCATCACCGAAGCGCTTGATCTACTCGTGGCCCTGCCACTCGCCTCGAGCTGGACCGAAAGAAATCTTCTTCGCAGCCTGAACATCCAGCAATTTACGCAAACGTTTATTCTCACAATAGCGACAGCAACTGCCAGTTATTTCTTGCTCGCATCCGGCACGCCATTCCTGTTTCTGGCGATACCGCTTCTCCTTTTGGCGACACTCAGCGGCGGACTTCTTGGAAGCACAGCCGCCGTGTTCAGCTTATCCCTTGTCGTAAGGTGGTTTACGTTCGAAGGGTCTGGCCACATCAATTTGCCCGCTACGGCAGAAAGCGCCAAATTACTAGTTGTATACCATTTATTCACGCTAACAGCCCTTTTATCTGCTGTGCCTCTCGGCGTGCTCTTGGCTCGACTTGAGAATTCTGCCGAGCGGCTGCGCGAGGTTGGAATTACCGCAGATCGAGCTCGTCGAGACGCAGAGGCGGCGCGTGATAGAGCAGAGACTGCCGGTCGAGCGAAAGGCGAATTCCTCTCCGTCATGAGCCATGAGCTTAGAACGCCGATGACCGGGGTCCTAGGCTTGGTCGACCTCCTCTCGAAGGAACCTCTAACCGACGGGCAGAAAGTCTATCTTCATCACATCAAGCAGTCCGGTCAACATCTGCTGAATGTAATCAGCGACATCCTAGATTTTTCGAAGATCGACTCGGGAAAGTTAGAGATTGAGTCGACATCATTTTCCATAAAGTCTGTCTTCGAGGCAGTCTGTGCGACAGCGCAACCACTCTGTCACGCGAAGCACATAGATTTCGATTATAATTTCCCCGATACAGCGCCCGAATATGTGATGGGCGACCCCACCAGAACACAGCAGATTTTATTGAATCTGGTCGGCAACGCGATCAAATTTACCCATCATGGTGGCGTCAGGCTCATAGCCCAACACCGCCGTATCGATGCGGATACATTACGATTTCGTTTCGACGTTCACGACACCGGCATCGGCATCGATAAAGAAAAGAAATCGGAAATATTCAATGCCTTTACGCAAGAAGATAAGTCGACCGCCCGTCGGTATGGCGGCAGCGGGTTAGGTCTGGCCATTTGCAAACGCCTTGTCGTTGCGATGGATGGAGAGATCGATTTTATCAGCGTGCCTCGAAAGGGCAGTACATTTTGGTTCGAAATTCCATTCCAACAAATAAGTAATTCACTTATTCAATATTCTCAGGAAAGTAACAATCTTTCACTGCGGCCACTTCGAATTTTGATCGCTGAAGACGTAGATCTGAATCGCAGCATTATCGCTTCCATGCTGAGTTCAGACAAACATACGCTCGCCTTCGCGCGAAACGGGGCTGAGGCAGTCGATCTAGCCGCACAGCAGACGTTTGATCTAATATTGATGGACATCCAGATGCCTATTATGGATGGCGTCGAGGCAACTCGTCAGATCCGCAGCCGGGCCGGTCCGGTCCAGAACATTCCGATTATAGCGTTGACCGCGAATGTCTTCGAAAGTGAACGCCGCCGATATCTTGCGGCCGGCATAAACGCCTGTGTCGCCAAGCCGATCGATTGGAGCGTCCTCGACGAGACAATCTCGCGACTTACAGCCGGAAGCCAAGCGCTGCCGGTCATCGATGCACTGTCAACCACCTTCTCCGTCGATCGATCGAACATGCTTGAGCTAGAGAAGCTCGACCGATTGAAGGATAAACTCGGTCCAGATCTCGCGAATCTCCTTCGTGACGCTCTCGAGCACGCTGAACACGCCCGTGAGAAGATCGGCAGCCAGGACCTGACCGGACGCGAGAAAGCCGATGAAATGCATGCTTTGAAAGGAGCAGCCGGCATGCTCGGACTTTCAGCCCTGCAGCGCCTTGCGGAAGAGTTCGAGACTCAAGCGCGCGTGGACGATGGTGCGAGCGGGTCCGGATCCGCGCTTCGAGAAGTCATCCTCGAGACAGAGGCCGCGCTCATTCGGCATCGCTTCCTGGATGGCGCGAAGACGACCCAGTGAACCAGTTTTCGTTGAGCCCGCGAGATCAGGATCATGCCCTGTGCGTGAACCGACCGGTAATTACCCACGGGGTAGCTTGGTCGTCGGTTGAACGCCCGCGGCTGCGCTCCTGCCGAGCCAAGCTTGCCTCTTGCGCGGGTCGTCTCTTGCGCGGGGCGAATTTCGCTGATTCCTTCGTGGGANCGCAATTCTGAACCCGTGGCCCCTCTCCCGACCCCTGCTGACGCAGGGGCCACCCTCCCCCGCAGAGGGGGGAGGGAAAGACGCGGAACCGGTGTTTCTCGAAACGAATCCGCCGCATGCCCTACAGCACCCGCCGCGGATCGAGCGCATCCCGCAAACCGTCGCCGATGAAGTTGATCGACAGCACCGTCAGGAAGATCGCGCCGCCGGGAAACAGCGCCCAGTGCGGCGCGACGTCGAGGTGGTCCTTGGCGTCGAACAGGAGCCGCCCCCAGGTCGGGATGTCGGGCGGGAAGCCGAGCCCCAGGAAGGACAGGGTCGATTCCGCGATGATCGCCGCCGAGACCTCGATCGAGGCCGCCACGATCACCGGCCCCAGCGCGTTCGGCAGGATGTGGCGGCGCACGAGGTGCCCGGTCGTCGCCCCCTGCGAGCGGGCCGCCTCCACGAACTCCTTCTCGCGCAGGGACAGGAACTGCGCCCGCACCAGCCGGGCGACCGGCATCCAGCGCAGGCCCCCGATCACCGCGACGATCATCAGGAACACGCCGCCCTGGCTGCCGAACACGGCCTTCAGGCTGTCGCGGAACAGGTAGATCACGAGGAGCAGCAGCGGCAGCTGCGGCAGCGACAGGAACAGGTCGGTCAGCCACATCAGCACCGGGTCGAGGAACCGGCGCGACATGCCGGCGAGCGCGCCGACCAGCACCCCGATCAGGCTCGCCACCGCCATGGCGGCGAAGCCGACCGCGAGCGAGATCCGGCCGCCGTAGATCATCCGGGCGAGCAGGTCCTGGCCGAGATCGTCGGTGCCGAACGGGTGGTCCCAGGACGGGCCCTGGAGCTGGGCCGCGAAGTCGATGTCGTCGATGGCGACCGGCCAGAGCAGGCCGCCGAACACCACGCCGGCGACGAGGAGCGCCAGCACGCCGACGCTGGCGAGCGCCAGCCGGTGCCGCCGGAAGCGCCGCCACGTCTCCCGCCCCGGCGAGGCCGGCGCGCGGGCAGGGGCAATCGCCTCATCGGAGGGCGATGCGAGGGTCGAGCCAGCCATAGAGCAGGTCCGCGACGAGGTTGAACAGGATGACGAGGCCGGCGAACACGAAGGTCACCGCCATCACCACCGGCGTGTCGTTGGCGAGCATCGCGTCGATCAGCAGCGATCCGATGCCGGGAATGCGAAAAATCTGCTCGGTGACGATGGCGCCGCCGAACACCGCCGGGATCTGGAGGGCGACGAGCGTCACCACCGGGATCAGGGCGTTGCGGGCGATGTGCCGGCGGGTCACCGTGCCCTCGGTCAGGCCCTTGGCGCGGGCCGTGGTGACGTAGTCGAGCCGGGCGACATCCAGCGCCGAGGCGCGCACGTACCGGGTGTAGGAGGCGGCCTGGAAGAAGCCCAGCACCGCCACCGGCATGATCGCCTGCCGGACATTCGCCCAGAGCCAGGGCAGGCCGGAGCCCGGCAGGTCGGCCTGGTAGACGAAGGGCAGCCAGCCGAGCTTGATCGAGAACAGCAGGATGAACAGCAGGCCGGTGAAGAAGGTCGGCAGCGAGAAGCCCACGAAGGCCAGCGTGTTGGCGACCTGGTCGGCGAGCGAGTAGGGCCGGCGCGCCGCGTAGAGGCCCACCGGTACGGCGATCAGCAGCGCCAGGACCTGCGAGGAGCCGACCACGAACAGGGTCGTGGGCAGCCGCTGCAGGATCAGGGTGTCGACATTCACCCGGCTCGCGAACGAGAAGCCCCAGTCGCCCTGCAGCATGGCGGTGAGCCAGTGCAGGTAGCGGGTGAGGATCGGGTCATCGAGGCCGAACTTGACGCGGAGCGCCGCCCGCACCTCCGGGGGCACGTTCGGGTTGCTGGCGAGCTCGCCGAACGGGTCGCCCGGCGCGAGCGCCAGGACGGTGAACAGGATCAGGCTGATGCCGAGCAGGCTCGGGATCGCGATCAGGAGGCGTCGCAGGATGTAGGCGCCCATGGCGCGGCGCTCCCGCTCAGGCCTCCCGGTACCAGTCGGGCAGGAACGACAGGTCGTTGTCCCAGCCGCTGCGGGGGGCCGTGAGCGTCGCGCCCACCGCCGAGACCTCGGCGCGGTGGATCAGCGGCAGCACGTTCTCGGAGACCGCGAGGTCGTTGCAGGTGATGAGAAGGGCCGCGCGCTTGACCGGGTCGAGCTCGCTCTGGGCGGCGTTGTAGGCCTTGTCGTAGGCGTCGTTGCGCCAGCGCACGACGTTGCGGCCCTGCCACTTGTTGGCCTTCTGGGCCACCTCCCAGGAGGCGTACATGAGCAGCCAGATCGCCGGATCGGCCTGGGTCATGCTGTAGGCGTACATCTCCATGTCGGCGTAGAAATGCGTGCAGGTGTCGGGGTTGGCGGGGTCCGAGGAGAAGAACACCGAGCCGGTCACCGATTTCAGCTCGATCTCGATGCCGGCCTTGGCGGCCGCCTGCTTGATGATCGCCTGGGTCTTCTGGCGCGGCGCGTTGATCGAGGTCTGGAAGACCAGCTTGAGCTTCTTGCCGTCCTTGGCGCGGATGCCGTCGGAGCCCTTCTTCCAGCCAGCCTCGTCGAGGAGCGCGTTGGCCTTGGCCGGATCGAAGGCGAAGCGCGTGGTCTTCGAGACGAAGCGATCGGGGCCGTTGACCGTGTTGGCGGTGGGCTTGCCGGTGCGGCCGTAGATGTAGGTCTGGATCGACTTGCGGTCGACCAAGAGGTTCATCGCCTGGCACACCTTCGGGTCGGAGAAGGCGGGGTGCCGGGTGGTGATCGAGGCGCGCTCGCCGTCGACCTCGACGTTCGGGTCGGTGGCGTTGAGGAGCAGGAACTCGAGCTTGCCGCCGTAGACCACGTCGACCCGGCCCTTGCCGCCGGTCTCAAGGCGCTTCAGCACCTCGTCCTCGATCAGCATGTTCCAGGCGTAGTCGTACTCGCCGGTCTGGAGCACGGCCCGGGCGGCCGAGACCGCGTCGCCGCCGCCCTTCATCTCGACCGTGTCGAAATACGGCCGGTTCGGCAGGTGGTAGTCGGGGTTGCGCTCGCCGCGGACGATGTCGCCGGGCCGGAACTCCACGAACCGGTACGGGCCGGTGCCCACCGGGGCGAGGTTCTGCGGCGCGTCGCGCGATTTCGCGCCGCTGTATGGGCCGAACAGGTGCTTCGGCAGCACCATGCCGACGATGCCCACGAAGGCGTCGCACCAGTAGGGCGTCGGCTTGTCGAACAGCACCCGGACGCTGAGGTCGTCGACCTTCTCGACCTTGCAATCCTTGTAGGAGCCGGCCGTCACCGCGGCGGTGGCGGGGTCGCGGGCGTATTCCCAGGTGAAGACGAGGTCGTCGGCGGTGAGCGGCTTGCCGTCGTGCCACTTCACGCCGGGCTTGAGCGTCCAGACCACCGAGCGGCCGTCGGCGGCGAGCGCCCCGTTCTCCTTCGACGGGATCGTGGCGGCCAGCACCGGCACGAGGTTGCCGTCCGCGTCCCAGGCGGCGAGCGGCTCGTAGAAGATCCGCGAGGCGTCCTGGTCCTTGGTGCCGATGGCGAAATGCGGGTTGATCAGCGTCGGCGCCTGCCACCAGAGCAGCTTGAGCGCGCCGCCGCCGCCGGCCTTGGTCGGCTTGTAGCCGGCCCGGATATCGGCCGCCATCGCGACCCCGTTCCCGGCCAGCATCAGCCCGGCCATGGGCGCGGTGAGGCCGACAGCCACCATCCGCTGCACGAAGGCGCGCCGCGACAGGCGGCCGTCCTTCACCTGCCCGATAAGGCCGCGCAGATCCCGCTCGTCCATGTACGCTTTCCCGTTTACCGCCGTGACAGGCACAGCAACATTCCGGCAGCGGCCTTGGCAAGGGGCGGGCCAGTGACGGTTCAATCGGAACGTGTTGATGGATGCTTGGTTCGGGCAGCAGCATGGCCTGAGCGGTGCATGCGGGCAGGCAGCAGCGGGGCGCGCGCCGTATCCGTCTTCGCGAGCGAAGCAGTCCAGCAGCGCCGCGCTTCCCGAGGGCGCGCAACCCTGGGTCGCTTCGCTGCGCTCGCGATGACGGCGCGGAGCCCGCTATGGTGGCGCGACCTCGACGCGCAGCTTTCCCGGAGTGGACCCGATGGACAACCGCAACGCCGTGTGGCGCCACGTCGACGCGCAGTCGGATCGGCTGATCGCCCTGTCCGAGCGCGTCTGGGGCATGCCGGAGGTCTGCTACACGGAAAGCCGCTCCTGCGCCGAACACGTCGCCGAGCTGCGCCACCAGGGCTTCCGGATCACGGAAGCGGTCGCCGGCATCCCCACGGCGGTGATGGGCGAGGCGGGGGAGGGCGGTCCGGTCATCGCCTTCCTCGGTGAGTACGACGCCCTGCCCGGCCTGTCGCAGGAGGCGGGCGTCGCCGAGCACCGGCCGGTGGAGGCGGGCGGCCACGGCCACGGCTGCGGCCACAACCTCCTCGGCTCGGCGGCGCTGCTCGCCGCCACCGCCCTGAAGGACTGGCTCGCCGAGACCGGCACGCCCGGCCGCGTGCGCTACTACGGCTGCCCGGCCGAGGAGGGCGGCGCCGCCAAGGCGTTCATGGTGCGCGCCGGGGCCTTCGCGGATGCCGATATCGCGATCACTTGGCATCCGGGCAGCTTCTGGGAGGTGGCGCCGCCGGTGGCGCTCGCCAACACGCGGGTGGACTTTACCTTCACCGGGCGCACCGCCCACGCGGCGGCCGCGCCCCATCTCGGGCGCTCGGCGCTGGACGCGGTCGAGCTGATGAGCGTCGGTGTGAACTACATGCGCGAGCACATGCCGTCCGACGCGCGGGTGCATTACGCCTATCTCGACGCGGGCGGCATCGCCCCGAACGTCGTCCAGGCCGGCGCGACGGTGCGGTACTCGATCCGGGCCCGCGACCTGCCGGGCATGCTGGCCCTGGTCGAGCGGGTGAAGAAGATTGCCGAGGGCGCCGCCCTGATGACCGAGACCGCCGTCGCGGTGCGGATCGTCAGCGCGGTGTCGAACCTGCTGGGCAACGATCCCCTGGAGCGGGCGCTGCACGGCGTCATGGAGGAGCTCGGGCCGCCGCATTTCGACGCCGCCGACCGGGACTTCGCCGGCCAGATTCGGGCGACGCTCACCGACGGCGACATCGACGCCGTGTTCCGCGCCGTCGGGATGCCGCGCACCGAGGCACCGCTCGCCGACTTCCTCGTGCCCCTCGACGCGCCCCGCAACCCGGCGGTGGGCTCCACCGATGTCGGCGACGTGAGCTGGGTGGTGCCGACCGTGCAGGCCCACGCGCCGACGGTGGCGATCGGCACGCCGTTCCACACTTGGCAGGTGGTGGCGCAGGGCAAGACCCCGGCGGCCCACAAGGCGATGGTGCAGGTCGCCAAGGCGATGGCCGCCACCGGCGCGCGGGCGCTCACCGACGAAGGCCTGCGTGACGCCGCCAAGGCGGATCTCGCCCGGCGGGTCGGCGCGAGGGGCTACGTCTCGCCCCTGCCGCCGGAGGTCGAGCCGCCGCTGCGGATGTCGCTGGGGTGAGCCGCCCTCACGCCACGGCTCGACGCGGGCCCGGGCCACCCCTATACGCCGCCGGCGGGCGCGGCCGTCACCGGCGCGCCGGTCCGCAGGGGAACCCGACGTGTCGGAGAGCGTGGCAATCGTCGGCCTGGGCTATGTCGGGCTCCCGCTCGCCCTGGCCTTCGGCCGGTCCCGGCCCACGGTCGGCTACGAGCGCGACGCCGCCAAGGTAGCGGCCTACCGGGCCGGCCTCGACCCGGCCGGCGAGGTCAGCGCGGCCGCATTCCGGGCCGCCGCCCACCTGTCGGTGACCGACGATCCGGCCCGGCTGTCTGAAGCGGACGTGATCATCGTCACCGTCCCGACCCCGGTCGACGCGGCGCAGTGCCCGGATTTCGAGTTGCTGACCCAGGCCTCGGCGCTGGTCGGGCAGAATATGCGGCCCGGTACGACCGTGGTGTTCGAGTCCACGGTCTATCCCGGCGCCACCGAGGAGGTCTGCATCCCCGTCCTGGAGCGATCCTCCGGCCTGCGCTGGAAGTCGGATTTCTTCGTCGGCTACTCTCCGGAGCGGATCAATCCGGGCGACGTGGAGCACAGCCTCGGCAAGGTGGTGAAGGTCGTCTCGGGCGACACCCCGGAGACCCTGGCGCGGCTCAGGGCTCTCTACGGGACGATCGTCGATGCGGGCCTCCACGCCGCCGCGTCGATCCGGGTCGCGGAGGCCGCCAAGGTCATCGAGAACACCCAGCGCGACCTGAACATCGCCCTCATGAACGAGCTGTCGCTGATCTTCGACAAGCTCGACTTGGACACCCTGGAGGTGCTCGAGGCGGCCGGGACCAAGTGGAATTTTCTGCCGTTCCGCCCAGGGCTCGTCGGCGGCCACTGCATCGGGGTCGATCCCTATTATCTGACCCACAAGGCCGCGATGATCGGCTATCACCCGCAGGTGATCCTGGCCGGGCGGCGCATCAACGACAGCATGGCCGCCCACGTCGCCCGCGGGACGGTGAAGCGGATCGTCCGGCGGGGCGGCGGGGCCGGGAACGCGCGGGTCATCGTGCTCGGGCTGACCTTCAAGGAGAACTGCGCCGACCTGCGCAACTCCAAGGTGGCCGATCTCGTCCGGGAACTGGCCGAGTTCGGCTGCGCCGTCTCGGTTCACGATCCCCGGGCCAGCGCGGCGGAGGCCGCGGCCGAGTACGGGATCGCCCTGGTCGGTTGGGACGCGCTGCCGGAGGACGCGGACGCCGTCGTGATCGCGGTGCCGCACCAAGACTATGCCGAGATGGCGCCGGAGGCGATCACCGCGCGGCTGAAGCCCGGCGGGCTCGTGGTCGACGTGAAGTCGCTTCACGACCGGGCGGCCTTCGCGCGGCTGGGCTACGAGGTCTGGCGGCTCTGAGGCGGGCCGGAACAAGCAGGGAGGCACGCCATGCACGAGACGGCCGACGAGTCCGGCACCACGGCGATCGTGGATCGGCATGCCCGCTACCCCGACGCGCAGATCCGCGCGATCCTGAACGCCACGCGCACGATCGCCCTGGTGGGCGCCTCGGCGAACCCCGCCCGGCCAAGCTGGATCGTGCTCAAGTACCTCATCGACCGGGGCTATCTGGTCACGCCGGTCAATCCCGGCCTCGCCGGGCAGGATCTGCTCGGGCGCCGGGTCCTGGCTTCCCTCGCGGAGGTCCAGGCCTCCCTCGGCGGCCAGCCGATCGACATGGTGGAGATCTTCCGCAATTCCGCCGCCGCCGGCCCGCTGGTGGACGAGGCGCTCGCCCTCGACCCGCTGCCGAAGGTGATCTGGATGCAGCTCGGCGTGCGCGACGACGCGGCCGCCGCCCGGGCCGAGGCACGGGGACTCACGGTGATCATGAATCGCTGTCCCAAGATCGAGTACGGGCGGCTCTCGGGCGAGATCGGCTGGACCGGGGTGAACTCCCGCATCCTCAGCGCGCGCAAGCCCGTCCTCGCCGCCAAGGGCGTGCAGAAGCTCACCATTGCGGAGCGGGGCCGGCGCGGCACGTGAATGCGGGAGGCTCACGGCCCACGACAATGCACCGTGGCAGGCTGATCGGATGATCCGACGCAAACCCCTTCATCCTGAGGTGCCCGCGTCAGCGGGCCTCGAAGGAGCCCTCCAGAAGGCACCGCGATCCCTGGAGCCCTCCTTCGAGGCCTTCGCTGCGCTCCGGCACCTCAGGATGAGGTGGAAGGATGGACAGCCGATCCGACCCTTCGCGGTCGCGAACCACAGATCATGTGGTATCAGGATACCGCTATCGTCAACTCCTTCTATCGATTTATCTTTTCACGATCTCCGATTTTCCTGTTGACCCGGCCGGCGGGTCCCGCTATCCACCCGCCACCGCCGCCGCGTGCACCCCACGCGGCGGCTCGTTTTTCGGCACCCCGATGCCTGAATGCCCCGATCCGTCGGGGCCGGATCCGTCGGAACCCCTGGGATTTGGCTATGAAGACCACCTCGCTGAAGCCCGCCGAGGTCGACAAGAAGTGGATCGTGATCGACGCGGAGGGCCTCGTGGTGGGCCGTCTGGCGTCGATCGTGGCGATGCGCCTGCGCGGCAAGCACAAGGCCGCCTACACGCCCCACGTCGATTGCGGCGACAACGTCATCGTCATCAACGCCGAGAAGGTGAAGTTCACCGGGCGTAAGTACAATCAGAAGAGCTATTTCTACCACACGGGCTACCCGGGCGGCATCAAGGAGCGGACGGCCAAGTTCATCCTCGAGGGCCGGTTCCCCGAGCGCGTGGTCGAGAAGGCCGTCGAGCGCATGCTGCCCCGCGGCCCGCTCTTCCGTCAGATCCTCGGCAACCTCCGCGTCTACAAGGGCGCCGCGCACCCGCACGAGGCGCAAGCTCCGCAGGCGCTCGACGTCGGCGCCCTCAACCGCAAGAACGTGAGCGCTTGATCATGGCGACCCTGCAGTCCCTCGCCGACCTCAACCGGTCGAACACCGGCGCGGTCGATCCGGCCAACGAGGCCCCCGTGCACGTCCAGAAGCTGGACGCCCAGGGGCGTGCCTACGCCACCGGCAAGCGCAAGGACGCGGTCGCCCGCGTCTGGATCAAGCCCGGCAAGGGCACGGTCACGATCAACAAGCGCCCGGTGGAGACCTACTTCGCCCGTCCGGTGCTGCGCATGATCCTGCGCCAGCCGCTGGAGATCGCCGGCCGCGTCGACCAGTACGACATCACCGTCACGGTGGCGGGCGGCGGCCTCTCGGGTCAGGCCGGCGCGGTGCGCCACGGCCTGTCGAAGGCCCTGACCTACTACGAGCCGGAGCTGCGCGCCCCGCTGAAGCGCGAAGGCTTCCTCACCCGCGACGCCCGCGTGGTCGAGCGCAAGAAGTACGGCCGCAAGAAGGCCCGCCGCAGCTTCCAGTTCTCCAAGCGCTGATATCCGGTCACACCGGTGTCACGGAGAGGGCGGCTCCTGCGGGGGCCGCCCTTTCGCGTTTCTGACGGTCCAGTGCTGCCGTTGACACGATGGTGCAGCGCGATCACCTGAACAGCCGTGCCCGACTCGGGCGGTGCATGGGATTTCGAGAGCGAGACGGACGATGGCTGGCGACGGCGCGAGGAAGCCCACCGTGTTCATCGACGGCGAGGCCGGTACCACCGGCCTCGGCATCCGCGAGCGCTTGGAGCGCGACGGCCGGGTCGCCCTGCGCAGCATCGCCCCCGAGCACCGCAAGGATCCGGAGGCCAAGCGCGCCCTGCTGGCCGAGGTCGACCTCGTCGTGCTCTGCCTGCCCGACGAGGCCGCCAAGGAGACCGTGGCGCTCGCCGACAGCCTGCCGGGCGGCGGCCCGCGCGTCCTCGACGCCAGCACCGCCCACCGGGTCGCCGAAGGCTGGACCTACGGCTTCCCCGAGCTGACCCGGGAGCAGGGCGCGGCCATCGCCCGCGCCCGGCGGGTCGCCAATCCCGGCTGCTACCCGACCGGAGGTGTCGCGCTCCTGCGGCCCCTGGTGGAGAGCGGGCTGATCCCGGCCGACCACCCGATCAGCCTCAACGCGGTGAGCGGCTATAGCGGTGGCGGCAAGAGCATGATCGAGGCCTACGAGCAGGGCACGGCGCCGCCGTTCCAGCTCTACGGCCTCGGTTTCGCCCACAAGCACCTGCCGGAGCTGCAGCGCTACAGCCGGCTGACCCGGCGGCCGATCTTCGTGCCCTCGGTGGGCAATTTCCGGCAGGGCATGCTGGTGAGCGTGCCGCTCCACCTCGACGCGCTGCCGGGCAAGCCCACGGCGGGCGACCTAGAGGCGGCCCTGCGCGACTGGTACGCCGGCCAGACGCTGGTGCAGGTCGTGCCGGGCGCCGCCACGGGCGCGCACCGCGAGAAGATCGAGCCGGAGGATCTCAACGACACCGACCGGCTGGAGCTGCGGGTGTTCGGCTCGGTCGAGCACGGTCAGGCCGTGCTGGTGGCGCGCCTCGACAACCTCGGCAAGGGCGCCTCGGGGGCGGCGGTGCAGAATCTCGGGCTGATGCTCGGGCTGGACGGCTGAGGCGGCCGCCGCGTCAGATCAGATCGGTGCGCCACGTGACGCCGGTGCGGATCACCTTCGCCGGCACGCCGGCGGCCATGACGTTGGACGGGATGCTGCCGCGCACCAGGGAATGCGCGCCGATGAAGGATCCGTCGCCGATCGTCGTGCCCTTCAGCACCGTCGAGCGCGCGCCGATCCAGACGCGGTGACCGATCAGGATCGGGCGGGCGGGATTGATCCGCGCGCCGGTCTCCAGATCGATGACCGAGTGCATGTCGCTCACCGAGACCGTCACCTCGTCGGCGATGAGGCAGTTGTGGCCGAAGGTGATCTCGGCCGCTTCATGTGCGGAGATCTGCGCGTTCCCGACGAAGGACGTGAACTCCGCCACGATCAGCTTGGTCGGCGCCACGATGTGCATCCGGGCCTTGGCCAGCCGCACGTGATCCCCGACATGGACCGTCGCGTCGGACCCGCAGTGAAGATAGATATCGTCACTGTTGGAGTTCTTCCCGATCATCACGTGATTGTTGCTGCGCTCGAAGAAGATGGTTCCGTTCTGCGTCTCGAGGAAATCGTCCGCGGCGTCGATCTGATTGTTGTGGCCGAGGTCGACGATCTTGATAGGCATGCTTGGTCGATCTCAGCTGGGAGGGCCCGGGCGAGCGGTCGCGACGACGGCGTTCGCGGCACGCGGGCGCGCAACGACCGGAAGGCGTCAGATATCGCACCGACCGGCGCAGCCTGTCCATGTCGGGCGCGCGACGCCGCGGCGCGCCGAAGCGGCCCCTCGACCTCCCCGCCGGCCTCCCGTAGAGACGGCGCGCGGATCCGGATCACGGCGTCGTACGCGACGGCGCGGAATGTTCGGCCTGCGGCGACGTTCGCGATCGGAGCCTGCCGGGATGGACCGCGGTCGAGCCAGCGCGCGACGTCGGGCGGGGAACACGGAACGCAGTCGATGGCAGACGAACAGGCTTCTCCTCGCGACCTCGTCGAACTCGCTCCGGGCAGCCCGTGGACGGTCGTCGATCAAGATGGCGCGTCCGGGACCGGCGCCTGGCGGCAGGTCGACCTGGGACTCCGCTTCCCCGTCCACACCATCGCGCTCGGGCGGGCCGGGACGGCTCCCTCGGAGGTTCGGATCGCCTTCTCCGACGACGGGGTGACGTGGGCGTCCCCCGAAATCGTCCCCGGGTCCGACAGTGCGAACGCCGCGGCGGCGATCGTGATCGTGCCGGGCGAGGCGAGCTGGACCCGCTACATCCGTGTCGCCGCCGCCGAGCCCGCCCGCGATGACGAAGCCGCCGCGCGGGTCTGGACCGAGCGCGCCGCCTTCGATCTGATCGTCTGGCGCACGCTCATGAACGCGGATTTCGACCTCGTCTCCGAGCGGCCGGGCGTCGATCTCTACAGGGGCTACCGCCTTCTCGGCCATCCGGATCAGCGAAGCCTGTCGGTCGTCGGCATCGATCTCTACGAGAACGGCGCCTTCGGCAATTTCATCATCCAGTGCCTGCTGGCCATCGGGATCTGCATCGCCCTCAAGCTGAAGTACATCAAGCTGCCTGCCCGGGACCGGAGCGAGGTCCTCGATTACGCGGAACCGCGCGAGATCGGCGGCATCACCTTCATCCCGGCCTCGCATCCGCTGCCGGCCGACGGCTATTTCCTGTCGGGGATGTTCTTCGACGTCCAAGTCCAGAAGCTCGCCGGCGATCTGGAGCAGGAGCGCTCGCGCCACATCATCACGAACTACATCCGCCCATTCTTCAACCGGCTGCCCGCGCGGTTTCCGGAGAAGCCCGACGATCAGCTCCTCATCCACATCCGCTCCGGCGACATCTTCAGCACCTGGGTCGCGCCGCATTACCCGCAGCCGCCGCTGGCGTTCTACAAGCTCGTGATCGCGCGCCTGATGGCGGAGAAGCGCATCGCCTCCATCAAGCTGGTGTTCGAGAACCGTCTCAACCCCGTGATCCCGGAGCTCGAGGCGCATATCGCCGGCCTGGGCATCCCGTTCACGACGCAGAGCGGGACGCTCGCCGACGACGTCGCCGCGCTGGTGAACGGCCGCTATCTCGTCTTCGGCCTCGGCACGTTCGGTCCCGGCGTCTGCCATCTCTCCGAGCGCGTGGAGGAGGTGTACTACTTCGCGTCCGGATGGCCGCAGCACTTCAGGGGCATCCCGACCATCGGCAAGATCGTCGAGGTCGTGGACCGTGCGGGTGCCTACACCAAGGTCGGGGAGTGGGATAACTCGCCGGAGCGCCGCCAGATGATGATCGACTACCCGATCGAGCAGCTCGCCTTCGACGACCGGACGTGATCGCCGGCTGATCGCGGGCCGGCGCCAGGTCGCGGCCACACCGCGCAGACGCCGCACCTCGGCCGCGATCGGACGGCGGGGATCACAGGCGCTCCGTGAACGCCTCCTTGAGGGCGCCGTCGGCCATATGGGCCACATCGACCCGCAGTTCCGCCAGGACGGTGTCCCGGTTGACGGCGCCGCGGAACAGGTTCCAGCCGACGATCCGGCGCGACACCGTCCGGATATCGATGCCGGCCTCGAACATCAGGGATCGCAGCATCTGGTGCGGCTCCAGGCGCTTCCGGCGCAGGACGCTCTCAGGGTCCGCGCCGTCGAAGATCCGCCGCGTATAGGTCCCGATCCCGGCGATCTCCTCGGCGGCCAACCTGTCCGCCAGGATGAAGCGGTCTCCGACGCCCTCCACGACCTGCGCGTAGGCATCCTGGTCCACGACGGCCCAGTTCGACCGGCCTCGCATCTGCTGGAAGACGGAGGCGAGCGAGCCGGAGAGGTCGCACAGGTCCGGCCTGATGAACAGGACGTGGGTCGGCGCCGGGCGCGACCGGTCGACGGCTGCCAGGATCTGCGTCACCGCGCTGATCCGCGAGAGCATCCGCCCCTGATTCATCAGCATCGTGTTGCCGTCGACCGCGTCCGCGATGGTTCGGCCCAGCGCGCGCATGTAGCCGCCCTCGCTGTCGACGTCGAAAGTCGTCTCGCCGGGGAAGGAGCGGGCGATCCGGCCCTCATCGATCTCCGTGCTGATAGGCGCCTGGTCGAGGATCTTGCTCGCGACCCGCGGGCAATGCGGGCGGAGATCCGAGATCGTGCAGCAGCCCAGGCTTTTCAGGAGCGCCATGACCGGCGGCGACAGGAAGCCGCCGATCGTATCGATGTGGTCGTCGGGCAGGAACACCTTGCCGCCGGTCTCGCGCCAGGTGCAGACCGCGAAGGTCAGGTCGACCTCCGCGGCGTGGGCGGCGAAGTCGTTCAGGATCCAGTCGCGCACCCCCGGCAGGGTCGCCTCGGGAAACCGCATCTGCCCGAAGACGGCGACCAGCAGGCGGGGCTTCGCCGGAGCGTCCGGAGCCCGCGGCGACGCCGCGCGCGGCCGGCGCGCCAACCGGGTCCTGATCTCCGCCTTTTCAAGCTCGGCGTCGCGCCAGGCCCAGGCCAGGGCGGCGTAGGCGGGATCGACGCGGTCACCGTCCGGGCGCGCCTCCGGGGCGGCGGAGACAGGCTGCGGCGCCAGCCGGCCCTTGATGAACAGGGGGTGGAGGAGGGCGTTCGGGAGACCGCGGTGTGCGTCTTCCAAGGCCTTGGCCTGTGCCGCGAAGCCGAACGACACCAGGAAGAAATACGCGACCGCGAAGCCCTCGGCAGACGTCTTGAACCGCGCCTGCGCGACCACGTCTGCCAGAGCATCGAGATCGTTGAGCCGATTGAAGCGGTCGAACAATATGTAAAGGATCGAATATAAAATATTCGGATCGCCCTCGATTTCCATGTAATGCCGGACGATCGCCTTATCGAAGGGGCCGCCGTCCATCTTCTCCATCACCAATTTGATGAAGAGGACCCGCCAGATGTCGACCAGAATGCCGTCGTTCCGAATGGCGTCGAACGCAATCCTCTGAAACTGCTGCGGATCGAACCCGGCCGGGGATGTCTTGTGGATGTAGAACAGGCGCATGACGTTCAGGTCGTCGCGCCTTTCCATGTCCGGCGTCACGCGGGCGAGGAGGTGTTCGATCGCGCGCGCGTTGGTGTCGGGATACACGTTCACGCGGAACGTCAGCGCGATGAGGTTGGGATCACGCGGGAACACGCCGTACAGGAAGGCCAATCGCTGGAGTTCGCTCTGTGACGGCTGCGTTCCGGCGCGGCCGGCGAATTCGCGACACAGGGCCTGGGTGATCGTCTCGACGACGGGCGCGGGCAGGAGGGCCATGCCCTTGCGCACGGTGGCGTGTCCGACGGCGTGCCCCGTCCGGCCGGCATACGCGTAGATCGCCCGCGCGATCCGATCCGCCACGAGGCTTCGATCGGATCCCGTCCTCAAACCGATACGGTCGGTCATCGCATCCCGTCTCTGCACTTCGGTTCCGACAGCAGCGCCGGGCTCGCGCTCGCGCTAAGAAGCCCGCGTGCCGCCTCCATCGTCGAACGTGGCATTACCGCGGTGCCGGGCGCGTCCGCATCTCCCGTCCGGACCGGGGTGTCGATCCCGCCGTATATCCGATCCGCCGGTCAGGCGAGAGGGCGGCCGTCCCACCGGATCCGCGCCCAGGGCGTCCGGCGTCGCGTCGGCCATGACGTCGGGGATCGGGTAGCCGGGCGGGCGATCCGGTCACCTTGAGCCTCGCAGGCAGATCGCTTATGGCGTCCCGACCTCCCCGAACGCCCCGGACCCTGCCGGCCCATCATGCTCGATATCGTCATACCGATGGCTGGACGGGGGAGCCGGTTCGCGTCCGTCGGATATGCTCAGCCCAAGCCGCTGATCCCGATCCACGAGACCCCGATGATCAAGGTGGTCATCGACAACCTGCGCCCGACGCGCCCGCACCGCTTCATCTTCATCTGCCAGCGCGAGCATGTCGAAGCCTACGGCCTGGATCGGAAGCTCGCCGACTGGGCGCCGAACGCCGAGCTCGTCGCGATCGACGGCGTCACTGAGGGTGCGGCCTGCACCGTGCTCCTCGCCGAGCGGCATCTCTCCGGCAACCCGCTGATGATCGCCAACAGCGATCAGTTCATCGACTGCGCGATCGATGCGTATCTGAGCCGGACCGACGACCCCGCGGTCGACGGCCTGATCATGACCATGACGGCGCACGATCCGAAATGGTCGTTCGTCGGCCTGGACGAGACCGGTCGGGTGACGCGGGTCGTCGAGAAGCAGCCTATCTCCGACGAGGCCACCGTGGGGATCTACAACTTCCGGCGCGGCGACGACTTCGTCCAGGCGGCCAAGCGCATGATCGCAGCCGAGAAGCGCGTCAACGGCGAGTTCTACGTCGCGCCCGTCTACGAGGAGCTGATCGAGGCCGGCGCCCACATCGCCTACATGAATATCGGCCGGGAGGCCGACGGGATGTACGGGCTGGGCACGCCGGCAGACCTGGACCTGTTCCTGAGCCTGCCGATCTCGCGGGACGCCGCGGCCGCATGAGGATCATCAGCCATCGCGGCTGGTGGCATCAGCCGGACGAGAAGAACACCGTCCCGGCCTTCGAGCGCACGATCGCCGCCGGCTACGGCACCGAGACCGATGTCCGGGACAGCGCAGGCCGGCTGGTGGTCGCGCACGATCCCCCGGAGGCTGAGGCGCTGCCCTGGGAGGCCCTACTCGACCTGTTCTCTGGGACCGGGCTACCGCTCGCCGTCAACGTCAAGGCCGACGGGCTCGGGCCGGCGCTCGCACGCGCGTTCGAGGGACGCGGGATCTCTTGGTTCGCCTTCGACATGTCCGGCCCGGAGACGGTCTGGTACGCGAACGCCGGCCTGCCGTTCTACACCCGCCACAGCGACGTCGAGCCCGAGCCGATCCTGTACGGCGCGGCGCAGGGGGTGTGGCTCGACGCCTTCCGCGGCGACTGGTTCGACAGGTCGGTGATCGAGCGGCATCTGGCGGCCGGCAAGGCCGTCTGCGTCGTCTCGCCCGAGCTGCACGGGCGCGATCCGCGCCCCGTCTGGGACTGGCTCCTGGCGATGCCCGGCGACATCACCCTGTGCACCGATTTCCCGGATCGGGCCCACCGCATGATCAGCCCATGATCAAGGCCGTCATCTTCGACATGGACGGCGTCCTGATCGACGCCAAGGACTGGCACTACGAGGCGCTGAACCGCGCGCTCGGCCTGTTCGGCATGGAAATCAGCCGGACCGACCACCTGACGACGTTCGACGGCCTGCCGACCCGGCGCAAGCTCGAGTTGCTGACGGCCACCGAGAACCTGCCGGGCGGCCTCCACGGTTTCCTGAACCGGCTGAAGCAGTCCTACACGCTGGAGATCGTCAGCACCCGGTGCCGGCCGACCTTCGCCCACGAATTCGCCCTGGCCCGCCTCAAGGCGCGCGGCGTCAAGCTCGCGGTGGCGTCGAATTCCGTCCGGGACTCGGTCACGATGATGATGGAGCGCGCCAACCTCACGCCGCACCTCGACCTGATGCTGTCGAATGAGGACGTGACCCGGGCCAAGCCCGATCCGGAGATCTACCGGATCGCCATGGAGCGCCTCGGCGTCGCGCCAGAGGAGACCCTGATCCTCGAGGACAACGAGCACGGCATCAAGGCGGCCCGGCAATCGGGGGCGCACCTGCTCGTCGTCCAGACGCCAGCCGACGTCACGCTGGCGAACGTGGACCGGCGGATCGCCGAGATCGAGGCGGCGCCATGAACATCCTCATCCTGGCCGCCGGCGCCAGTGCGCAGACCGAGGACGACCCCTATCCGGTCTGGCTCTCCGAGGTCGACGGACAGCTCATGCTGGAGCGGCAGATGACGGCGCTCGCGCCGCTCGATCCCAACCGCTACATCGTCTGCGTGCGCGCCAGCGACAACGCGCGGCACCATGTCCGGGACATCGTCCGCCTGATCTCGCCAAAGGCCGACACCGTCGAGATCAAGCGCCCGACCGCAGGAGCGGCCTGCACCGCCCTGATGGCGATCGATCGGATCCAGGCCGACGAGGAGCTGATCATCCTGAACGCGACGGACCAGATCAGCGTCGACTTCGCCGAGATCGTGGAACGGTTTCGCGCCAGCGGCGCCGACGGCGGGGTGCTCACCTTCGACTCCCTCCACCCGCGCTACTCCTTCGTGCGCATCGACGCCGAGGGGCGGGTGATCGAGGTCGCGGAGAAGCGGCCGATCAGCCGGAAGGCCAATGCCGGCTTCTACTGGCTGCGCCGGGCGGGTGACTTCTTCGACGCCCTGCAGACGATGGTGCTGAAGGATGCCCACGTGAACGGCCTGTTCTACGTGGCGCCGGCGCTGAACGAACTGATCCTCCGGCAGAAGGTCATCCGGACGATCGGGCTCTCGAAGGATGCCTACAGGCCGATCAAGTCCCCGCGGCAGCTCAGCAACTACGAACACCTCACCGAAGGCGGATCCGCGACATGAAGCATCACCGTCTCGACGACATGAAGGGCGGCTGGTTCCTCGGCGATTTCGCTCCCTGCGCGGCGCGCAGTTCAGACGCCGAGGTGGGCGTGAAGCGCTACGCGGCGGGCGCGCGCGAGGACAAACACTTCCACAAGATCGCCACCGAGCTGACGGTCATCGTGTCCGGCACGGTCCGGATGTTCGATCAGGTCTGGCAGGCCGGCGACATCATAACGGTGGAGCCGGGCGACGCGACGGCGTTCGAGGCCCTGACGGACGCGGTGACCGTGGTGGTGAAGACGCCGTCCGTCCCCTCCGACAAGTATCCGGCTTGAGCCGCTGAGCCGGTCCCGCTCACGGGGCGCGATCGTACCCGGCGGCAAGCCGATCGGGTGATCCCACCCACCGCCTCATCCTGAGGTGCCTGTGTCAGCGGGCCTCGAAGGATGAGGGCGTGGGTTGGAGAGCTGATACCGTTTCCGGTTGATCAGATCGGTTCCGCCGTCATTGCGAGCGGAGCGAAGCAATCCAGCCGGCACCAGGTTCCCTGGGGTATCGCAGCCCTGGATTGCTTCGCTACGCTCGCAATGACGGAGCGGGCTGCACCGACCGAAGCGTTCAACCGGAGACGGTATGACTAAGGCTCCGCGGTCCGTGTCGTGAACCCTGTGCTCTGTGCACCGTTCGGCAGCCAGGGATCGTCTGATATCGCTTCCGGTTAATCAGCCCGGTGCCGTCTTTACGAGCGCAGCGGGTTGCACAGACCGAAGAATTCAACCTGAAATTGTCTGACGTCTCGCAGGCCAAGTCACGGCTGCGGCGCGGTCGTCCGCCGCAACCTTGCCGAAGATGCGAAAGTCGGTGACAAGCCCTCAGCCGATCACCAGGAGGACCCCGTTGGCCAGGGAGGACGAGGCGCCCGAGGCATTGTGCGTCAACGCGTACGACACGCATCGCGCCGAGGTGCGGATGGGGCAGCGCCGCCGCCTGCGCGGACGCCACAAGACGCTGGTCAGCTTCGCCACGAAGTACCACTACGTCGAGAGCCAGCGCCGTCTCGCAGCCGCCGCGGCGGCCACGGGTGACTTCGACACGGTCGAGAATTGGTCGCCCGACCGGCTGCGCCAGACGGCGTTCTACCGCGAGCACCGGGACATCCTCGACCGCGCGCGCGGGGCGGGGAACTGGGCCTGGAAGCCCTACATCATCGCCGACGCGCTGGAGAAGCGCCGGGACGGCGACTTCATCGTCTTCAGCGACACGGGGATGCAGGCGGTGGGCGAGGATCCGCTCCCGCCGGTGGCGCCGCTCCTGACGTGGCTCGCCGGGTCCGAGCGCCGGGTCGCGGGCGGCGTGCTGCACGGGAAGCCGCAGCGGCTCTGGACCAAGCGCGACTGCTTCGTGCTCATGGAGTGCGACTCGGAGCGCTACTGGGACGCCGATCAGATCCAGGCCTCCTGGATCGCCTTCATGGTGAGCCCGGCGACCCGCACCCTCGTCGCCGAGTGGCTGCGCTACGCGTGCGACGCCAGAGTCGTCACCGACATCCCCAACCAGCTCGGCCTGCCGGATTTCGACGGCTTCATCGATCATCGCTTCGACCAGAGCATCCTGTCGAACCTGATCTACAAGCTCGACCTCGAGATCCCGGCTTTGCGCGAGCCGTCGAAGCGGATCCGGACGCTGATCGACGAGTTCGAGCGGGCCGCGCTGGTCTGGGCGCGCCCGTCGGAGAACATCGCGCTGGGCAAGACCTGGACGGCGAGCTCGGCCTCGCCCTGGTCCGGCACCACGGGGGTCTACGGCCAGCGCACCACCGGGGACCCGTCGTTCTTCTTCCACACGGGCCTCGACCGGAACCCCTGGTTCGTCCTCGACCTCGGCGCGGTCGCGCGCGTCTCGGAGATCCGGATCTACAACCGGTGGGGCCAGCCCAGCGAGCGGGCACAGCTGATGCGGGTCTGGCTGGGCGAGACCGAGGACGCTTACCGCCTCGTCTTCGATGCCGTGGACGCACACTGCCATCCCGGCCTGCCCCTCCACCTGCGGTTCGACAATGCCCGGTTCCGTTACCTGAAGGTCGATCTCGACGAGGAGCAGCATCTGCACCTCGACGGGATCGAGATCTTCGCCGCGCGCTGAGGCAGCCCGACGATGCCGGAGGCGGACAAACCGCTGTTCCCGTTCGGGCCGATCCTGTTCTTCGGCGATTCGGTGACGGCGGGGCTGACCGCCGAGACGCCGGACCTGTTCTCCGGGCCGCAGACGGTGCCCCGGGGCATCGCCGGGCAGTCGACCCGCGACATGGCGCGGCGCCTGCGCTCCGACATCGCCGCCTACGGCGCGAAGGGCCTGCACCTGATCGCCGGCCGCGACGACATCCTCACGCAAGGTCGCTCGCTCACGTGCGAGGCCATCGTCGCCGACATCGCCGCCATGCTGCGGGACGCGCGCGACCTCTACGTGCGCGCCTGGGTCGGCTCGATCCCGCCGGTGGATCCGGCCGCCTCCGGTGCGGCCGGATTGCCGTTCGCCCTCATCAGGCAGGTGAATGCGTGGCTGCGCGACCATGCGCAGGATTACGGCGCGGACTTCATCGACTACGACGCCGTGCTCGCCATCGGGACGGGGGCGCTCAGGCCCGGTCTGACCGCCGACGGGGTGCGCCTCAATGGGGTGGGCTACGCGGCGCTCCGCGAGGCGATGATGGCGGCCCTGACGGCCCCGGGGGTCGATCAGCTCTGGCCGCCGGAGGAGACCGAGGATGCCGCGCGGCGGCGCAAGTTCCTGCACCATTTCGGCTATCTCGACTCGAACACGCGCTATCCGAGCCCGTTCATCCAGTTCGCCGGAAAGCCCGGGGCGAGCCATTACGGGGTGCCGTTCGACGCGAACGGCTTCCTGAACGCGGCCCCGATCACCGAGGCCAAGCCGTCCGGGGAGACCCGGATCCTCGTGGTGGGCGACTCGACCACCATCGACGGCGGCGACATCGCCAAAACCCTCCCGGGCCGCATCGAGCGGATCCTGCGGGCGGATGGGCTCGCCGGCGCGAAGGTCTACAATTTCGGGGTGATGTCGAGCTCCCTCACGCAGATGACGCACCTGATCTGGTCGCGGCTCGTGACCTGCGCCCCCGACGCCATCGTGGTGCTCAGCGGCAGCACCGACTTGTTCCAGCCCTGGACCTACGATCCCCGGCCGGGCCACCCTTACAACGCCTTCATCACCGAGCGGCTCTACGACCACTTCTTCGACACGCACGATCCCCGGGCGCGCGAGGACGGCCTGTCCTACGAGGCGCTGGTCACGCTGATCTACAAGGAGTTGAAGCGGCTGCGCGCCGAGGTGGGCTGGCAGAGCCCGGGATGGGAGGATGCCATCGTCCACCACTACCAGCTGGCCGCCCACCGCCTGACCAAGCTGTCCCACGATCACGGAGTGCCGATCGTGAGCGTCCTGCAGCCGACGGTGCTGCGCAAGCGACACCTCACAGAGGTGGAGCGCGGCGTCGCCTCGGGAGCGTTCCTGGCCTACCTGGACCGCCAGTACGCCAAGCTGGAGGCGTTCACGGCCGCGCTCGCGGCGCGGCGCCCGTATCGGCGCACCTTCACAGCCCTGGACCTCAGCGGGATCTTTCAGGATCGGGAGGAGGGGACCTTCTACGACATCGTCCACTACGACGATCCCGCCCGCGAGATCGTCGCGGCGCGGTTGGCGGGTGAGATCCGCGGCGCCCTGGCGCGGGGCCGGGCTCAGCCGTTGCTCGCACGCATGCGCGACGCGATGCGGGGCGGGTAGAGCAAGGCCCAACCGCCGAGATCTGAGATCTGCATGGCCAAAACCGGCGCGAAGCCGCGGGTCGCCCTCGGTCCGGTGGTCTGGTAAGAGTCCGCGCGCCGTTTGCCAAAGGCTGTTTCCATGCGATCCTTCGTGTTCCTATGCCTTCTGCTTCTGACATCCGTGGAAGCCTCTGCGGCCTGCCGGTGCGCCTGTGTCAGAGGTACGATGCGGGCGATCTGCGAACCGACCGACCTCGTTGAGCCGATCTGCCAGGGCATCTGTTCGGACGCAGTGCGCTCAGAAAACGTCGTACGGCCGCTTGCCGGTGGGCGACAGGCCATCGACCCGGTCCGGCCAATTGAGCTTGGAAAGCCGACCGTGACCTTTAATCCCTCGACTGGGCTTCCGGAAGATACGTCGAACTATGAGCTCGGCACCAACGGTTATCCTCTCGGAACTGCGGGCGTCACGACGGGCACAAGCCAACTCTCGACCGGTGCGTCGTTAGCAGGATCCGGACGATAAAAGCCCTTCACGGATATGGCTCTCGCTAAATCCCGCACATTCCGACCATCTCTGATGGCGCCGATCTCTTCTACCGCTACTTTGGCAGATTGTTTTCAGGGTGGCAGATTGAGATTGGCTTCACAGTGTCGGCATCACCGTGGTGGTGGCCGACCGAAGGCGTAGTGTGCATAAGCGAGTATGCAGTTGGCCTTTAGTGCCGCGCCGCCAAGTTACCGATCGGCCGCTCATGTCCGCCATGATTGTCTCCGTTGCGACCGAGACCTGATCCGGGACGTAACGCCCGCGCGGTCGCCCCCGCCCCGCGCCGGGGAAGATCATCGTCACGTCCGCCGCGTACACCTTGCTGCGTCCCGAGATACCGACGGCCCAGCGCAGGCCGCGCGCTCAGGGCCTGCCGGAACGGGGCGGACCCATATAATGGCGAAGGCATCGCTGGCTCCTTCACCGGTCAACGCCCCGACTACTATCCCGTCGCAACACCGCCGGGAACGGCTCAAATCGCGGCCACGACACGCTCGCGCAAATCAACAGACAAGGGCAGACGCCATCGGCTCTTCGCCTCGGAAAGCCTCACATCGAATCACAACCTCGTCCGCGCCAAAACCCTAGACGGTTCAATCCGGCCGGTGCCTACTCTAGGTCGCGAACCCATAACGGCTGGCACGGTTGAACCGCGGCGTCGTTAGCCCTCTGAGCAAGAGGGCTTTGATGGCGCGGTTTGATCTGACGGATGCGGAGTGGGCGGTGATCGAACCGCTGTTGCAGACGGACTTGCGCGGCAAGGAGCGCGTGGATGATCGGCGGGTGCTGAACGGGATCTCCTGGCGGCTGCGCACGGGCGCGCCCTGGGCCGACATCCCGGCGCGCTACGGCCCACATACAACCGGCGGCAACCGTTTTCGGCGCTGGCGCAAGCGTGGCATCTGGGATCGGCTTCTGGATGCGGTGCCAAAGGCTTACGACGGCGACCTGCAGATGATCGACGCCACCAGCGTGCGGGTTCACCAGCATGCCGCCTGCGCCCAAAAAATGTCGGCCGATCCGGAGGCATGGGTCGCTCGCGCGGCGGCCTGACGAGCAAGATCCACGCGCTGGTAGATGCCGAGGGCCGTCCGGTGGCGCTCAAGATCACCGCGGGTCAAGCGCACGATGGGCGCGCGGCGGCCGACATGCTGGGCGGTCTGGGCACGGGCCAGATCCTGCTGGGGGATCGAGCCTATGACAGCGACGCGCTTCGCACTCGGATGGCGGAGCAGGGCGCGTGGGCGAACGTGAAGCCGATGCCCAACCGCAAGCGAGTGCCGGCGTTCAGCCCGTTCCTGTACAAGTACCGCAACTTGGTCGAGCGCTTCTTTAGCAAGATCAAGCACTTCCGGGCCGTCGCCACCCGTTACGACAAGGATCCCGACAACTTCCTAGCCAGCGTCAAGCTCGCAGCCCTGCGGGTCTGGCTGCGAGTTTAATGAGTCCGCGACCTAGTGATCTAGGTTAGAAGTTCGTTGGCAGAAGCGTTTGACGCTGGCGAGGATGGCGTCGGCTGACTTGGTCCAGACGAACGGCTTCGGCTCGGCGTTGGTTTGGTCGATGTAGGCGTGGATGGCTGCTTCGAGATCGCCCGTGGTCTCGAACACGCCGCGTTGAAGCTGGCGTCGCGTCAGCAGCGGGAACCAGCCCTCGACGAGGTTGAGCCAAGAGGCCGAGGTCGGCGTGAAGTGCAGGTGCCAGCGCGGACGCTTCAGCAGCCAGCCGTGGATGAGCTTGGTCTTGTGCGTGGCCGCGTTGTCGAGAACCAGATGCACATCGAGATCCTTCGGCACGTCGGCCTCGACCTGACCGAGAAAGACGCGATGGAGCGATGACGCCGAGCGCAATGGCCGATGACGCGCCCGGCCTGTACGTCGAGCGCCGCGAACAGGTCGGTCGTACCAGCCCGTCTGTAGTCGTGGGTCTGGCGCTCGGACTAGCCGGGGCGCATTGGCATCACCGGTGCGGTGCCGGTCAGCGCCTGGATCTGCGGCTTCTCATCGACACACAGCACCACGGCGCGGTGCGGTGGGACCATGTAGAGGCCGACGATATCCCGGACCTTGTCGACAAAGGCCGGGTCGGTCGACAGTTTGAAGGCTTCGGTCTTGTGCGGTTGCAGCCCGAAGGCGCGCCAGATCCGCGAGACCATGGTCTGGCTCATCCCCACTTGCCGGGCCATGGCGCGCGTCGACCAGTGGGTGGCGTTCTCCGGCTGGCTCTCCAGGGTGCGCGTGATCATCTGCTCGATCTCGGTATCCGCGACCTGGCGCGGAGCACCGGACCGGGGCAGGTCGACGAGACCGTCGAGGCGCTGCGTTAGGAAGCGGGCACGTCAAGTCGTGACGCTCATGCGACTGACGCCGAGCGCGCGAGCGATTCCGCTGTTGGTCGAACCCGGCTCAGCACAGGCCAGCACGATGCGCGCACGCTGGGCCAGCGCTTGGCCGACATTGCGACGGCGCACCAGGCCTTGCAGCCACGTGCGCTCATCCCCGGTCAGATCAAGGTGGGCAGGCTTGGGACCACGGACCATCGTAACGACCTCCTCGTAGAAGGCCGCTACCTAGTGCTCGCGCGAGCAAGCTGTTAGAAAACTTCTAACTCAGACCACTAGATTGGCGTGTGCGATAGATCACCGCGTCGCAACTCGTCCTACTTAGATCATCTAAGCGCGGCGATATTTTCAACCGCGTTTGATTAGCAACGGGCAGAACCAAATCGCTCTTTATTTTGGATATGGGTCCAAACAGATTTAATCGTTGCTCATACTCGATAGGCCGCGACGATCAATAGAAAGCAACTCATCGGCGCCGCTCCGGCATACAACTCTCAAAAGAGGGGCTATCTTCAAATTATTTCACCCTTGACCAGCGGAGAACTTGGCAGCACATTCTCTCGCTTTATGGATAGACACGAGGCCGGATAATTAAGGAGCTGATCAACTTGTTCAGGCGACAACTTCCAGTCGCCTAGTGCTATATAGGACTTGTTATCATCGGTTACACGATAGACTTCGGTCCCGGCACTTCCCAATATATTCGCGAATTTTGAGGATATTGAGAGCTCAACGCCTTCGTAAGCTGAAATTGATCGAAACGCGTACCATCTGCCCAGATTTTCATTCATCAAAGCCAGCACATCGCAAAATGAACTGTAAGAGGAAACGATACAGTCAACTGAGGCGATCAATCGGACGTCGTCGATAAAGCTCGACGAATGGCTTTCATACGGCACCCCTTTTTCGCCAAGAAAGCTTTGAAATTTTTCTATGCAGGGATTTCTATTGTCTTCGTACACGACATGTATTTCACGATTCGGCAACGTCTCACAGATATGCTCAAATGCCGTGGTATAATAAGATAGCGGCGGCTGAGTGTAGATAGGATTTATATTAGTACTGAAGATGTCGCCGGATCTAAAGTGAAATGCGATCCGCTTTTTATTCCAATCTCGAGGCTTGGATTTTTTTTCTTGGAATAAGAGACGGAACAATCGTTCAGCGTCCAGTTTGACACGATTGCAGTTAAATGAGCAAATAAATTTTTCAAAACCTTGAAGGTAGAACATTGTTGCGCTTACTACGGGGGATTTTGGAGTTTCTTTGACCCCAAAACGCACCTCAATATCGTCCATCACTATGAATTCAGTTTTTACTTCGTCTAGATGGAAATTACAGCTAATCATTTTGACAGACAAGTGGCGAGCCACAACCAAGGCATTGAGCAACTGATGGACATTATTGCCGAAACGGCCATACTGCTCTTGCACATAAATCTTAATCGGATTATTTTCTAGATCAATATCTACATCAGAGATCTCACCTCCAGATTGACTAAAAGATGGCCAACACAGCCCATCTACCCAAACGCCCTTAGTATTCAAATATTCCGCTAATCTCATAATCAAGTCCCGTTAAGTGAGAATTTGATGCACTTAGAATAATTCTATAGTCGCCTTAGCTGGTCCTGTCTTGCGTACCCTGCCTAACGAATTTGATATACCATAAGCCTCAACTCATACGTGATGGCTGCATGCCCGACTCGAAGCTTGGTTGTCCTTAACGCTGCGATTACAATCTCATGCCTTCCAATCAGCCTCGCAAACGGCTGATCAGTAGATCTTATTTGACATTACCGACCTTAGTTCGATGAGTAAATATAACCGAAAGCCAAGGCACTACCTCGTGTTCAATTTCTACAGAGACTAGCACTTCGAGGTGGAGCGCGTAGGGCAAGTTGAAGCGAAATCCGCACCTTGCTTCTTCCATGGTGGTAGGCATATCGCCCAGCACTGCCGCGATCACATCCGGCCGATGGACCTCCACTGGGATGCGCTTGACCTCGCCATCGGCTTCCACGATCAGCGTCACCTTGGCGCGACTCGCCGACACTACCCAGCCGGCCAGCACCACCTGTCCGTCCTGAATTTCGGCCCAGACACGGTCCTGGGGAGCCTCTAGGTTCGCGCGGGCGAAAGAATCTGGTAACTCGCCGTCAAGTTCGGCCACGGTGCAGCCGACCTCGTACTTCTCGAAGCCGCGACCCTCGCCGAAGATGCGGGCGAATTGCTTCTGATACTGTGCGATTCGCACATTCTTAATATCCTCCGGCAAGCCCGACCACTGCCCCTTTTCTTGGACCGTGTAGACCGAGAGCAACTCCCGAAGAAACGCGATGCGACCCTTGTCGGCGACATAGAGGTTCATCAGCCAGTCGGCCGCTGATTCATTCTCGTAGTAGGCCTCCGGCACTCCACGCAGGGCCTCAGCACGGTAGAAGCAGCAGGAGAAATTCGCGGTAAGCGGCGAGTTGGCCAGAACCGGGAAACTGATCGTGCCGGTGGGATAGCGTCCTTGCTCGTCATGAGGAATGTAGGAGCCGGTCGCCGGGTAATGGAGCAACACCCAGTTAAAGCACATGTCGAGGCTACGGTCGTTGCGCAGCATCCGCATCTGCATAGCGATCTTGCGGTCCGACAGCCAATAATCATCTGCCTCGCAGAAAGCGATGTACCGGCCCGTGCAGGCGGAGAGGCAATCCTGCACGTTGCGCAGCATGCCGAAGTTCTGTGGTCGGGGTCGCACCATGATCCGATCCGGATCGCGGGTCCGATAGGATTCAACGATAGCGGCGGTGCCGTCGATGGACTTATCATCGCCGATCACGACTTGCAGTTGGAACAGCCCGCGCTGGCCCAGCACCGCGTCGAGGCAGCAGCCGATATCGGCAGCGTGGTTGTAGGCGGTGATGATAACACTGACGGTAAGCTGATCAATCAACCACGCGCGCAGGGCGTCCACTTCGCCAGAGAGATCCTCGGGCGCGTCGAGGCCCATGTCGTGAAGGGCAGCCCGGGCGATGTCGGGGTTGGCCTCGATCAGGAGGCCGAGGCTCGGCACGTCCTCCTCGTCGAGATAGGCCTCGGCCAGCCGACGGAAGATCGCCTTCTGCGACGCCTCGTAGCTCGCCGCGTATCGGCCGCCGAAATGGCCGCGCAGCTTGCGGAAGAACGCGATCTCGGAGTTGCCGAGCTTCTTATGGCGGGCAAGTTCGGTGGCGTAGGTCGCCCACATCCCGGCGGCGTGCTTGCGGTAGACCGCCATCACCTCCGGCAGGAAGCCGACGCGCCCGACCTCGGCGTGCATCAGGTGGACGTACCAGTCGCCGGGGGCGATGCCCTCGTCGAACACGAACGCCTCCTCGCCGTGGTAGCGCCAGCGGTAGAGCACGCTGTTGGTCTGGACGAAGTTGTGCGCCACGAGGTCGGACAGCGACGGCTGCGGGCCGCACTGCTTCGGGTACAGCTCGTCGACCCCCGGCATGTCCTCGTAGACGACGCGCACGCGGTGGAAGCAGAGGGTGAATTCCGGGCGCGCGCGCAGAAAATCGACCTGCCGCTGGAGCTTGTGCGGGTCCGTCCAGTAATCGTCGCCCTCGCAGATCGCCACGAACTCGCCGCGGGCGCGGGCCGTCAGGTCGGCGAAGTTCCTGTTCGGCCCGAGATTCTCGCTGCGCAGGACCGCCACGAGGTTGGGGTGGCGCGTGGCGTACTCGGCGATGATCTCGACGGTCCCGTCCGTGGAGCGATCGTCGCCGACCAGCAGCTCGAAGGGGAAGTCCGTGGCTTGGCCGAGGATGCTCTCCAGCGTCTGCCGGATGAAGGCCACCTGATTATAGCTGATGCACAGGACCGAGACGACCGGCCGGTTCCAGACCGGCGCGGCCCGAGTCTCGGCGCGCGCCCGGATCAAGGCCGCGAAGGGATTGACGAAGCTGCCGTCGAAGGTCTCGTCCGGCGGCGCGGTGAAGTCGGCCCGGGGCCGGCGCCCCAGCCGGGCGCCGTACTTCACGTAGTGCTCCAGGGGCGATAGGTCGGTCAGGCCGACATCGGGATAGCGCGTCGCGTAGCCGATATGGTCGAACAGGCCGCTCGCGTAGATCGTGGCGAAGTCGTCCTGCCACGGCTCGAGCGCGGGCGGAGCCGTGGTCGAGCCCGGCGCGCTCGCGCTTGCACCGTCCTGCATAGGTCTGATCCCTCGCACGTGTCCCTTCTGGCAGCTCCCTAGATCACGGGACGGGGAGGGTCAACGCGACCGATAGAGACGATCGCGAAGTCTATCAGCTTTGCTTCTAGCTTTATACTTGGCGTGATTGATCGCAGAGCGGACATAGACTTCCGGGATCGGTCACCCCGCCGCGCGCCCGCGCCGTCGACCGGCCTCACAGCGTCGAGGGAAGGCGCGCCTCCTCCGATCCGTGATTGTAGTAGTGCATCATCGGATCGGCTCCCGCATTGGCGACGTCGTCGTTGCACGCGAGGTAGAACTGGCGGTCGAACAGGCCGGAGGTCTCAAGCCACGCGAGCATCGTCTGCTCGGGCACGACCGGGGCGCGGTCCGGGGTGGCCTCGGCGGCCTCCCGGTAGAGGTGGGCGAACCGGGCGATCCGGGCCGCGACCTCCTTGGCGGCGGGACGGCGCACCGACGAGGCGACGACGCTCGACTGCTCGCCGGGACGCCGGCGCTGGAGATCCGCCTCGGCGAGGCGCACCAGCCGGGCCAGCTCGCCCTGCGCTTCCTTGAGCCGCGCCTGGGTCTCGGCAAGCTCCGCCCGCAGCGCCTCTACGTCCTCGCCCAAGGTCGGCTCCGTCTCAGTCGTGGGGCCCGACGGGTCTCGGGCACGCGGCCGCCGGCGGGATCGGCCGGAGGCCGGCGCGACGTGGCGCCCCTGTCGGGTCGAGGCCGGCTGTACGATCGGCTCCGGGACCGGTCAACCCTGCACGCGGGGCGCTCGGATCGCGGGGCGGGCAGTCACGCCGCCAGACCGACGGCCTCCTCGGACTCCGCGTCGGCCTCGTCCTCCGGACGCGGGAGCCACCGGCCGACCACCAGCAGCAGGAGAACGGGGACGACAAGGATCAAGGCGATGCCGAGGATCCCGACATGCCCGATTAGCCGCCCGTAGAAGCCGCCGGTGACGCCATCGTGCCACGAGATCACCGCCATGCCGGCGCCGGCGGCGACGAGCAGCACGGGGATCTTGAACCACAGGGGCCAGGGCACGCGCCGAGTCCGGACGGCCGCGCGCGTGGGGGCCTGCGGCGCCGCGCGTGCCCGCTGGGCCAGGAGCGCTTCGATCTGATTCTGGAACTCCGCCTGGACGGGGCTGCTCGGGTCCACGCCGCCGTGCGCCGGGACAGGCTCCATGACAGGCTCGACCCGCGCCTCGCCGAGCCCCCCGCCGAGCGGTCCCGGGATCTCGGCCTCGGCGGCGACCATCAGGCGCGCCTCTCGTGCCAGCGCATGAAGAGCCACAGCGCGACGGCGCCCAGCAGGACGAAGGCCAGCAGGCCGAGGCCGACCGGGCCCATCACATTCTCGATCGACCGGCCGCACAGGTAGGCGCCGAACCCCATGATCGAGGCCCAGGCGACGCCGCCGAGGGCGTTCAAGGCCATGAAGCGGCGCGCGTCGAGCTTGTTCACGCCGCCAGGACCGCCGCGTAGGCCCGGAGCATCGCAGTGAAGCGGCCGAAGAACACGATCTTCCCGCCGTGCCGGCGGAACAGGTACTGGCCGAGCTTGAGCCGGCCGTGGTCGAGCCCGATCAGGTGCCCCTTGCGCAGGAGCAGGGGCAGTCCCCAGCGGCGGCCGACCCAGTAGCCGGCATTGTCGCCCAGGATGGCGGCGGTCGCGGCGATCGCCACGACGACGGCGATGTTGATGTTGCCGGTGCTGCCCGCGTAGGCCGCCGAGGTCAGCAGCACCGTCTCACCGGGCAGGGGCAGCCCGGCGCTCTCCAGGGTGATGATGACGAAGATGGCTAGGTAGCCGTAATGCGCGATCAGGTCCGCGATCGGCAGATCGTGCAGGAAGGACATGGGCTCTCCTCGCGGATCGATGCCGCGCGCTGTCGCCGACAAACGTGGCCGCTCCGGGGCGAAGAGAAGATCCGGTCGGTCAGCCGGCGGCGGGGCGCGCGCCCGCCGCCCGCGACTGGTCCAAGTGGGCGTGCATCCACGCGATGGTCCCGGTGAGCCCGGCCCGCAGGGGGACGCGGGGCTGCCAGCCGAGCTCCGCCCGGATCAGCGCGGTGTCGAGAACGCTGGTCGGCACGTCGGCGGCGCGGCTCGGCCGGTGCACGCAGGGGAGATGGTCCCGCCCGAAGGCCGCCTTCAGCTCGGCGATGACCTGATTGACGCTCAGGCCCCGGCCGCTACCGACATTCAGCACCTTGTGCGGCCCCCGGTAGGCGACAGCCCCCAGGAAGGCATCGCTGACGTCGTCGATGTGCAGGAAGTCGCGCACCACCGCGCCGGTCCCCCAGACCTCCAGCGGCTGGTCGGTGAGGACGCGGTGGATGTAGCTGCCGATCAGGCCCTGGTGCTTGGTGCCGAGCTGGAAGCGGCCGTAGGGATTGGCGATCCGCAGGATCTGGTAGTCGATCCCGTGCAGGTGCCGGTAGAGATAGAGCGATTTCTCAATCATCAGCTTGCTGATGCCGTAGGCCGAGATCGGGTCGGTCGGGGCCTGCTCAGGAATCGGGATGGCCCCCGGGATCCCGTAGATCGCGCCCCCGGAGGACGCGAACACGAGCTTCCCGATCCGGGCCGAGCGGCAGATCTCCAGGAGGTGCAGCGTGGCGATCGGCGCGGCCGAGAGCTCCGCCGACGGGTCGCGGTTGGAGCTCTCGGGGATCGAGCCGGCGATCAGGTGGAAGACGACGTCCTGGCGCTCCACCGCGTTGGCGAGGGCGAGGCGGTCGGAGAACTGGCCGGACACCCGGGCGACGCGCCGGTCCAGGACCTCGGCCTGCGGGTGGCTGCGGCTGAAGCACGTGACCTCGGCACCTGCCGCCGCGAGGCGGTTGCACAGGTTCAGCCCGAGGAACCCGCCGCCGCCCAGCACGAGGCAGCGGGCGCCCGCGAGCCCCGGCCCGGACGGCCCGCCGGCGGCGTCGCCGCTCATGGCCGCGGATCGGCGGGGCGGCCGCCGTCGGACCCGGTCTCGCCCGCCGCGATTAGGCGCTCGACGAGCGTCAGGGCGGTGTCCTCCAGGGCGCGCCGGGTCGGCTCCAGGAGCGCCTTGCCGGAGGCGCGAGCCGCCGCGTAGGCCGCCGCGTAGGCGGCGTCCCAGGCTGCGGCGAGGATCGGCCCGCCGGCCGCCTCCAGATCGTCGCGGATCGCCGTCCAGGCCGCCCGCTGGGCGACGTCCCAGGCCGCCGCCCGCGCGGAGGGGCCGGTCTGGCGCAGGGTGAGGTTGGCGGTCACCGCCCGCTTGCGGGCGCGTCGGAGGTCGTCGCACAGCCCGGCAAGGTCGCCGAGATCGCGGATCTCGGGCAGGCCGGCCAGTACGTCGGCCTCGACGTTCAGCTTGGCGAGGTGGAACCACGCCGGCAGGTGGACGCGGACGAGCCAGTCGGCCACCATCCCGGCCCGGTGTCGCTCGACGGATTCCGGACCGCGCGTCCCGACGAGGCGGGGAAGCAGCGGGAGGATGAGGCCGTCGCGCGCCGCCTGCGGCAGGCCGTCGCTCCAGGTGCGGACGTAGGCGGCGATTACGGGCGACGCGCAGGCCGGCCGGTCCGAGAGCGGCTCGCCGGCAAGATGGGCGACCGCCTCCATGGCGCACAGCGCCCCGTCGCGCCCCGCCTGCCGGCCGGCCGCCAGCGTCCGGACCGACGCGCTCCGGTCACCGTCGATCTCAAGGCTCCCCGACTCAGGCATCCGAAGGCTTTCCTCTCTCCCGCCCGCGCGCCGGCCCAATGACGCGTCCCGCGGCCGGCGCGCAATGCCCCGGCTGACCGGTTCGGGACGGGGATTTACCAGTTCCGCGGCGGGACGCTAAGGGTGGGCTCCTGCCACGACGCCCGATGCGCGGTCCCGCTTCTGCCGGCGGCCGTCCGAGGTTGGGACCACGTCGAGGCCGGGAACGGGCCGGTCGAGCGCGCGGAACATGTCACACTTCCTGGACCTGATCAGAGATCATCGCGGCGGCCAGGCCGACCTGATCGTGCGGCTCGGCGCGCTCGCGGCTGATCCGGAGGCGGCCGGGAGCAGCCCCGGCACGATGATTCGCCATCTCGACGCCCTGGCGTTCCGGCTGGACGGCGGCGGCGCGCCCGATCTCGCGGCGCAGGCCTACGACCTCGCGGCCACCCTGGCGGGCCGCGACGGCGGCCGCTGGGCCCTGGCCGCCGCGGAGGCGCGCCTGCGGGACCTCTGCGCCCGCGGACGCTTCGCCGAGGCGGATCCGGTCGTCGCGCGGCTGCTTGCCCCGGACGCGAACCGGCTGCGGCCGCGGATCATGGAGGACCTGATCGACAGGGCGTGGCTGCTGGAGCTGCGCGGCGAGGCCGAGGCGAGCGTCCAGTTCTACCGCCTCGCCCTGGACCTCAACGGCGGCGCGCCCGGCCTCGTGTCGCGGGACGGCGACCCGCTCGCCAAGAAGATCAAGAACCTGCGCCGGCTCCAGCTCGACGCGCTCATCGAGGCCGGCGAATTCGACGCGGCCGTCGCCCTGCACGAGACGACCCGCCGGCTGATCGGCGCCGGCCCCCTGGCCTGCTACGACATGGTCGCCGCCGCGTCCCTGGCCGGCCGGCCCGGCATCGACTACGCGGAGTTGCGGCCGCCCAGGCCGATCCAGGCACCGCGGCTCAAGTTCACCGAGCCGCCGCCGCCGCTCACCTCCGAGCCCGGGGATCTGGAGGCGCCGAGCCAGTACCTGGCGTTCGTCGACGGCTGCCACGCCTTCCCGCGCAGCAACCTCGTCGTGAAGGACGGTTACCTGATCTACGACCTCGCCGCCCATCCCCGCCGGCGGGACGTGCTGCTCCAGGACGGGGTCAACCCGGACCAGATCGTGATGGCGGCCTTCGGGGAAAGGCGAGCCCTCGTCGAGGTTCCGGAAGACAGCCTGTCCATCGAGGCCGGCCTGTCGATGTTCGGGCTCCAGAGCCGGAATTACGGCCACTGGTTCTGCGAGTTCGTCCCGCGCATGCTGGCGTACAACGACCCGCGCTGCCCGGACGGCATCCCGCTCTGCATCGACGACCACATGCCGGCGACCCACGAGGAGGTGGTCCGGCTCCTCGACACGCGCGACCGCCCGATCATCAAGCTGCCGCCCCGGCCGGTGGCGTTCGGCCGGCTCGGCCTCGCACCGGTGCCCGCCTTCTTCCCGTTCGAGATGCGGCCGGGGCAGCCGGTCTACGACACCATCTGGCCCTCCGACATCCTGGTGGATCTGCGCACCCGCGTTCTCGACAGCGCCCGCGCGCGCGGGGCCCTGAGCGGCCGCACCGGCCGTAGGCTATTCATCTCGCGCAAGGCCTTCGCGCAGCGCCAACTCGTCAACGAGGTCGAGATCGCCGAGGCGCTGCGGCCGCACGGCTTCGAGGTCATCACGCCGGAGACGATGACGTTCCTCGAACAGGTCGACGCGTTCCACGCCGGCGACATCATCGTCGGCTCGTCGAGCTCGGCACTCACGAATGGACTGTTCTGCCGCCCGGACTGCCGGATCCTCGGCCTGATCCACGCCAATCTGAGCTTCAACTTCCGAGGCTATACGAGTTTCATCGAGGCCAGCGGCGCGCAAATCACGTTCCTGCGCGGCGCAACCACGAACGAGGATGGTCACGCCTTCCACGCCAGCTACCACGTCGCGCCGAGCGCCGTGATTGCGGCCCTCGGACATCTGCCGCGGCCGGCTCCCGTCTTATCGCCGCTGCAGCCACCTCACCCGCCGCCCATCGCTCGCTCGGTCGTCGATCGACTGCTCGGCGCGCTCCCCTTCACGCGTCGGACCGAGGGATAATAAACCTGAAATTGCATTTATTTCGCAAAGCTCGGTATAGTTGACCGGACCGTTGCGGATCGGCCGACTTGCGCTTAGAGGGCTTCGCAACATCGGACCGCGCGCCAGACGCGAAGGGCCCTCGATCGCGCTCCATCGCATGTTCCGCGGTGGAGGGCCGACGTCAGAAAGCCGGGACTTCGGCAGGGAAACGATGATTCAGCCACACCTGATCGAGTTTCGCCACATCCTCGATAACAGGGGTGCGTTGACACCCATTGAGGCCGAGAAGGATGTGCCGTTCGCGATCCGACGCGTCTATTTCATCTACGATGTCTCGCACGGCGCGGTGCGCGCGGGGCACAGCCACAAGGAGTTGCAGCAGGTCCTGATCGCGATCTCTGGCAGCTTCAAAGTCCACTTGGATGACGGCCACACGCGCCAGACATTTCTGCTCAATCGACCCAACATCGGCCTCTATGTCCCGCGCATGGTGTGGCGTGATATCGACGAGTTCTCCGGTGGGGCAGTGTGTCTCTCCTTAGCCTCGCAGCATTACGAGGAGAGCGACTATTACAGGGAATACGACACGTTCCTGCGCGCCGTGGGAAGCCGGTAGAGGAGGCCCGCGATGAAGGTTCCGTTTCTCGATCTCGGCCGCACCCACGATACCGTCCGCGCCGACCTCGACGCCGCGTGGCACCGCGTCCTGGACCGTTCGCGATACGTCCTGGGTGAGGAGGTCGAAGCTTTCGAATCGGAGTTCGCCGCCTATTGCGAAGCCGAGCATGCGATCGGCGTCGCCAACGGCCTGGACGCCCTGATCCTGATCCTGCGGGCCTACGGGATCGGTCCCGGCGACGAGGTTCTCGTGCCGTCGAACACGTTCATTGCGACCTGGCTGGCGGTGAGCCAGGTCGGCGCGAAGCCAGTCTCCGTCGATCCGGACCCGTCGACCTACAACATGGACCCGGCCGGAGCCGCGCGGGCCGTCAGCAGCCGGACGAAGGCCATCATGCCGGTCCACCTCTACGGCCAGCCGGCTGACATGGAGGCGTTCCGCGCCCTGGCGCACCGACACAATCTCGTCTGCATCGAGGATGCCGCGCAGGCGCACGGCGCGACCTTCGCCGGACAGCGGACCGGCAGCCTCGGGCACGCCGCCGCGTTCAGCTTCTATCCGGGCAAGAACCTGGGGGCTCTGGGCGATGGCGGGGCCGTGACCACGTCGGACACCGCGGTCGCGCGCAGGATCCGCGAACTCGCCAATTACGGCTCGCGCGAGAAGTATGTGCACCGGCAGCAGGGCGTAAATTCGCGGCTCGACGAATTACAGGCCGCGCTCCTTCGCATCAAGTTGCGCCACCTCGACGACTGGAACAGCCGCCGCCGCGCCGTCGCGGCCGCGTATCAGGACGGCCTCGCCGAGACGGACCTCGCCCTTCCACAATTCGATCCGCGTACGGACCCCGTCTGGCATCTGTTCGTCGTCCGGTCCGGGCAGCGCGACGCGCTGGCGGCAGCGCTCGACCAGGCGGGGGTCGGCACCCAGATCCACTACCCGATCGCACCGGCAGACGCCGAAGCCTATGCGGGGACGCCGATCGCCGGGGAGAGCCAGTTAGGCCGCACGCTTGGTCGGGAGATCCTAAGCCTGCCGATCGGACCCCATCTCCAGGACGCGGAAATCCGGCACGTCGTGCGCGCTTGCCAAGCGGCCGCGAAGCCGGACCCTCGCACCGCCTCGACGTGAGGTTCGCAGCGCCGGGCCGCGGGGCCCGGTTCCGTCAGCGGTCCTAATGTCCGCGGACAGACCGACGTGCCACCCGAATCGGGGTGCCGTGAGCGCGGCGAGGCCGGGATTGCCCAGGCCCCGCGCCAATCCCAACCACAACAGGAGGCCGCCCTGTCATCGTCTTCCCTGAACGCTGCCGGCGGCGATCCGTCCGAAAGCGCGTCGCGCTTCTTGGAGCGCCTCAGGACCGAGCACGACATCGATCTTGCCAAGGTCGGTCTGACCTTCGAGGGGTTCCGCGCCCTCGCGCAGAACCCGCACCTCTCCGCCAACGAGCGGATCGGTTTCCCGGAGACGTACCGCGACGGCTTCGAGGAAGCGATCCTCCGCGACATCGCGGCCAAGCTCCCGGCACTCCTCGGGACCGGCGCCACCATCGTGGATATCGGGCCCAGATGTGCCGGGCCGCCGCATCGCCTCATCGACTTGTGCCGCGAGCGGAACCACCGCCTGGCCCTCGTCGATAGCGCGGAAATGCTCGCGCAGTTGTCCGACGTCGCCGGCGTGACCATGAAGATCGCCGGGGCGTTCCCGGCGAACCGGGACACCGTCCGGGATGCGATCGGCCAAGCCGACATCGTCCTCTGCTACAGCGTTTTCCATTACGTGTTCGCGTTCGGCATCTCGGCCGAGGAGGGCGGCCGCACTGTGAACCCGCGCCTTCTGACCCAGAAGGAGTTTGATAATTCCTATTCAACAGTACTTCATCGGTTTGGGCAATGGCTTACGTCATTTTTCTTGGTATTCTACTTACCAATGAATATATGTGGTAAGCACACGGTAAGCAACACTAACAGGTACCCTGCCGCTTCAATTCTCCACAGCCTTGCCAAGGCTTCCAATTCCAGGATCGGCGCAACAACCGGAGCATAGCTGGCAAATTTAGCTATCGGGTGCTTCTCATAGCGCGGGTAGAAGATTGACTTGATCAATAAGTTCCGCAAAATAACAGATTACGATTAGAAAGAAGCAAATCTTACTGTGGGTTTAATATAAATGCTCTTCAATAAAAGCAAATTTGTGAATAAATTGAAGCATTGTCTTGCAAAAATTGTCGTAAACAAAGAATTTTATCTCTCGAATTATTCAGATGTAGGGGTCGCAAAAGTCGACCCGGTCAAACATTACGCAAAATATTGGAAATCATCACCAATTCGCGCTCCCAATAGCACCATTTCTCGGTTGCTGTTTGTAGTTTCACCTGTCGTGGTGGGATGGTATGCGGCGAGCGGCCGAGCAAACCTTGAATGGCTTGCTATATTCAGAGTGCGATTTAAGGAGCTGCATTGGGCCAATAAGCCGTTTCAACGCAGAATTGCCGTGAGGGTCGTTAAAAAAATCACTGACGCAGAGGTCCTGCAAAATTCTACCGTAGCCGAGTATTTCGGTCAGCGTCTCCGGGTGTTCCGCGCCTGGAGGGATGATGCCCCCTGGTTGACTCGGACACAAATAGAACCCGAAGCCAATTACTATTTCAACGAAGTGCATCCGGTCGGCTGGAGAAATAAGACACGACGCCGAGAAGTAATCATTCCGCCCTTGACGCACATCACAATAAATGACGCCACTATTTTTGGTACGGCACAAATAATGGCCGGAAACCGATATGTCGTTGAGGAACCGGCAGCCGATCCAAAATTCTCGTTCGTAGCCGGCCAACAGGATATAATCCTGAACCTTGACCGCACCGGCGCCTCAGCAATTGCAAAGATACCCGCGATCACGGAGGCGATTCCTGAAGGCATCCTTCTCGGCGGCCGCTGCGCAAAGAACTATTTCCATTTTATGCTAGAGTACTTAACAAAAGGGTATATTTTTGAACGTTGCAATTTGATTGATCAAATTCCTTTGGTAGTCACGGACGACCTATTCCCTTCACAATACGAAGCGATCAACATCATCTTTCCAGGAATCCCACTATTTAAACGGCCATCTAATACAGCTTTGAAGGTTGATCTACTACACACTGCGTCTGTCATGAATTATTTGCCGGATGCTGGCGAAGTACCGGACTGGATGAAATCGGGCCTCCGCGATGCTAGCTTAAAATGGCTAAGGGATCGTGTTCTCTCCAACACGCCTTTAGACGCAATACGTCAATCCCGAGGTCGGTATTTCCTGTCGCGAAGATTCGGGCGCAGCATCACAAACGCCGCCGAAGTCGAAGATATATTTTTGCAGAGGGGTTTCGAAGTTATTGATCCTGGTAGCTTGAGTTTCGTAGAGCAAATAAATCTCTTCCGAACAGCTGAATGCATTGCAGGACCGACTGGAGCTGCCTTTACCAACATGATTTTTTGCAACCCAGGCACAAAGATCATAGCCTTATCAAGTCGCCATTCTATGATGTCGGTATTTCAGAATATCGCTCACTTCGCAAATTGCGATTATCACCAGATTGCAACTCCAGGGCCAAAGATAGATCTTTATCGAAATCGCCCGCCCTCTGTTGCGCAAATTCATGCAAATTTTAGCATTGACACTGGCAGCCTGTCTGATTTTTTATCTCTAAATATCAGATAAGACCGAGGCAGCTCATGCGATAGGCCGATGACGCGGCCCAACAATCGAGGCACCGTTTTGCGGTGCTTGTGGCCTTGCCATCACGTAGGTGTGTCTTTAATCACGGCTGGTCTTGGCGACATTTGAGGGCCATTGAGGATAGTCCTACCATTCACGCACCACTTGCTCGGAGTAGCGCATTGGAAGCGGGGCACTCATAGGCAAAGCGAGCTGACCGCCCCCCCGTATCTAATTTTGATCTGCCCCCCACCCTTTGTCTCGAGTGGGGCTCCCCTGCGACAGGCTACGCGTCGACGTCCATGGTGACACGGATCGACCCGCTGACTAAAGCTGTCTTTCGCGTTCGTCGCATATATCCCTATGCTACAGATGGCCCCCCAAAAAACCGCTCGAAACTTCTGCCTTACTGACTGATCTTGTAAGGACATGCCCGCTAAGGATAGCGATTTCGGTTCATTCCTCTTGCAATTCATTGAAAATGAGAAATCGATCACGGCTAGATATAGTCACTGGGTCAGTGCGCAACACAATCCCTGGCTTGTGGGGCTCGGAGCGCTCGCCGATAGTCGGAGGTGCAAGAACCCGGTACATTTGTTCTTTGATCTTTATGCGGGGATAGAGGGAGGGAGGAAATGTAAAAGCTCGCGTAAATCGCTCTACTTGATGTGCAGTCCGGTTAAAGTTAATTACACTGTCGTTATAGTCGATATCGAACTGCCCGTAATAGGTGGCGATGCTGTCATCCTGCTCATGAGACAAGCTGGTTAGAGACCGAAGGCCAATTGTTGTTAATATTTTATCCAAATTCGACCTAACGAGTTCTATTCCAGCCCACTCACAAGAAGTATAAACTTCTCGATTTGACATTTTTTGTATGTCAAAAACCGCCTGATCTATAATCGCGCCGGTGTCTATTCCACTATCTATTATATGCAGCGTTACGCCGAAACGCGGTTCACCGTTCAATATTGCATGGGTAATTGGCGCCATCCCACGATAAAGCGGGAGAGGCGAAAAATGAAGATTTATAAGCCTATCTCTGCCGGCTTCAATTACCTCCGGCGATAGTATTATTGAAAATTGGATCGACACCAAAAGGGCAGGTTTTGAAATTATGTAAAAATCTGTCAGCTCTTTGGCATTACGAACGCAAAATACCTTTACCTCGAGCGAATTTGCAAGATCAATGATGGGCTTGGACGAGTCGTAATCTTTTTCCGCATACACATAATACACTTCATATTTATCGGAATATTTATGTATGAGCGACAAACTCTCTTTACAAACTATGTTTTTCCCACAAAGAACTACTGTCGGCTTATCAATCATGTGAGATGCTCTTTTTTACGCTGGCAGCAGAAGGTCCATATCTCGGAAGTTGCAGTCTACTGAGTGTCGGTGGCGGCTAAGGTGGTGGTTGGCAGCGGCGATCTGTGCCCACGGATCAACGAAAGCGGTAGAGTTTATTTTCATACCAGCCTCTCGCCGACAGCTCAGTGAGCGCAGGTAGCGGGTTCTTTACCCCATGAGCAAGTTGCGCGTCCGCTCTAGCCAGTTCAGGGAAGCAGAGAGGCCCAACCATCAGCGAAGGGGCTCGGAAGGCTACGGCGCACGCTCGCTGCCAAATCGCGTTATTATAGCGCCTTGAGCAACGATTACGACCGGTTTTGGAGACTGTTACGGCACTCCGGACCGCCGGTATCGCTGATCGGCGACGAGTTGGAGCGCTGGCAAAGCGAGGACCTGATCTTCTCGGATATTAACGTGCTGCGGCTGGCCGAGAGCCGCGGGCTCGTCGAGGCCGGGTTATGACGCGAGTGCCCGTTGAGACCTATACGCCGGGCGTAGGCGCCCCGGTACCGCGGCACAGGCGCAACCCGCGCCGGGCCTACGATTCCATCGGACGCGAGATTACGCCGGCCACGATCGCGAATAGCATGGAGAATGGCGTTCTGACTCTACGCGCGGAATGCCCGTGTGGGCACGCGGCCGAGCTCCCGATCGCGCGCTTCCTGCCTGAGAGCTTCGTCCCCGACGCCGGCTTGCGCCTCCGCTGGGAGCGGTGTGGCGCCAAGGAGCCGAAGACTGAACCGGTGTGACCGCAGGTGAGCGACAGGCGATGAGATGACGGCCTCGAACCGCAGGCCAAGATCGGTCCATGGCGTCTTCATGCTGTCATCCCTATCGACCAGATCGCGACGACGTGTATCGGAAGGGCAAGATTTCAGACATAGGTCCGCAGCACCGTATCCAGGTAATCGAGATCGATGCGGTAATTGCCATGCGTCAGCTCGAGCGAGCGGCGCCTCTTCTCGGCTCCGGGGCGATAGGCCTCGTGCTCGCCGGGGACGGCCAGGTAACGACACCCGGCAAACGTCGCGAGGCTGGCAAACGTCGAGAACTGCACGGCGAACGGCGACACAAGTCCCAGGACGAGCGTGCCCGGGGATGCGAAGACTAGGTTGGCGAAGGCGGCACCGATCGGCCCGGCGATGCAACGCGCGGTCCTGAAAGCCTCGACCTGCTGCGTGAAGCTGAGCTGACCCGGGTTGACGATCTCGAAGCCGTGCCGGCGAAAGACGGCTTCCACCTCCTCGGCGTTCGTGATGTTACGCCCCGCGGATCGACCGAGATAAAGCTTTCGCCCCGGCGGGGTGCCGGGCGCCGGCGCGGCGTCGAGCACCCGCCCGCGCAGCCAGGACAGGCTCGCGTGATTGACAGCGGCAACCGTCCAGAACTCGACATCGGGCGTGTCTGGAATGAAGGTCATCAAGGATGGAACGTAGAGCGTCTTCACGTCGAGCCGCTTGCCGTGCTCTCGAATCGTGAATGGGCGGCTCGGGAAGAGCAGCTTGAGGGCGTCCATTTCCTGTGGGAACAGATCGTCACTCAGGATGAGCGGCACATCCTGCGGTATCGACGCGTTGTCGACGATATAGCCCTTCGTGGCGTACTCGATCAGGAAGTGGAAGTAGTTCGCACCGCATCGCCCGATCAGAAGGATGCCCGCATCGATCGCCCGATCGGCATCCTGCGGGACACGGGCCAGGACCCGGTCGCCCTTGGAGCCGAAGCAGGTGATGACGAACTCGCACTGGCGGCTCGTGTAGCGGAATGTCGGGTCCGCCTCCGGCTCGTAGACCACGAAGGCAGAATGGGAGACGACCTGAGCGAAGCCGAAGATCGACGCGTCCAGGATCGTCGCGCACCAGAGTTCCGGCCTGCACAGTCGACGAGCAGTCGGAGGCTGAGCGGACAGGGCGACCTCTGGATCCGCGAAGTCGAACACGCCGGCTTCCGCGATGCTGCGGCAGTCGATCCAGGGCACCGCATCCTGCCCGATCCGCACCACCGGGTAAATCGAGCCGAGATCAGTGCCCGCTCCCCCGCTCGGACGTGCGGGCGATGCGGACCGCACGGCGAGGAAGCGCGCAAGCGCGAGCGCTAGCCGAAGCTGCAGGCCGAAGCCGCGTCGGGTCGCGAGCTGGTTGATGCGGTAGCGGAAGCAGTCCGTGATGTCCTGACGGCGCTGCCCGAGCATCGCCAGAACGGCGACTAGCACGGGCGACCACGCGTAGATCCGCGCCTCCATGCGCACGTTGGGCGCGCGCAACGGCGCCGCGGACCAGTGTCGGGCGAAATGGGCGACCGGATCGACGCCCGCCGCCGCCACATCGGCATTTCGCGTCAGATAATAGTCACTGTCGACAATCCGGCGCGCGATCCGTAAGGCAAACCACTCCAACATCGCTGAGATATGTATCCTCTACGTCGAACGACGCATCATGCAGCCGGAATCGGGTGTCCAGCACCGTCGCTCGTCGCCGCACCGATCAGGAGGTCTGCAACAAGGCGGAGTGCCGCTCAATGGCCGACGCATGCGCCGACCTGAACGCGTCATAAGCTTCGCGACTGAAGTGAAAGAAATAATCTTGCTCACCCTCGTCGACGATCTTCGCGCCTGAACGAAGGTGGAAATTGATCACGCTCTCATTTTCGCGACGCACGTCGAAATGACAATGCTCAAAGCCGAGATGCTCAAATCCCAGTTCGTAGATCACGAGCGCGGAGTAACCTGCGAGGCCGACGACCGGAGGAGGCGCGATGATCCAGCTGCCCCAACAGAATGACTTCAATCCCTTGATGATCCGAAAATCGTACATCCGGACCGTGCCGCGATCCTGACCATCGGAAACGATGATGAAATAGTACTGTCTGCCTGCGGCCTCGTCGTTCTTGTATCGCGTGAGCCACGCTGCCTGCTCTTCCACTGTGGTGGGTGGCGCGTTGAGGAAACGGCTGAGACGGTTATCAGAGCGCAACCGGTAGATCAGAACCGCGTCGCTCGGCTCAGCCAGCCGCAGATGCGAGCGCCGCCGGCTGTCCAGCGGACGCGTTTCACGGATCCGGTCGATGGGCATGTGCATACGGGATAGATACGCCTCTGTGAGTGGAACGCGACGAACGCACGGATTTCGGCAAGTCCTGCCACGCGCAGAGGCCCTTGTCACGCGACGCCTCTGGGACGGTCTGCCGTGGTGCCGACACGTCGTGAGCCATTGGGTTAGACGCGGACGAGGGTCACGCATCCCGGTATAGGATGACTTGGGCTACCGCCGGGTCCGTAAAGTGGGCGAAGCCACCAATCTTCAATGTGGCGTTGACGATCCGCTTCAGATTCGCAGCGTCGGGCCCTGAACCCGTGGCCCGGACCGCCAGGAGACGTGCAACCCAGCGAGCGAAACGGAACTCCAGACCCAGATCGCCGCACCAGAGCTCTTGATAATGGGCGACGAAACATTGGACTCAGTCGTCGCGCCGGATCGGCAGGACTACGGCCGCCAGCGCCAGGAACGGTGAGAGCCTGATGATGGCCCGCTCCATGGTCGCCGCGCAGATGGGCACGGCATGCCCGCATTCGGCGAAGTGTCGGATCGGATCGACTCCGGCCGCGCGGGCGTCTGGATAGCAGTTGAGATAATACTCGGCATCGACCGGTTTCCGCGCCAGAAACAGGCTGACGCGTGCGCGCAAACTGGAGATGAGGACGGCACTCATACCAATCCCTTCGTGCGTCGGGCGCTCAAGGGCCGGATCGAGAAACACTCATTATCCCGACGCCGGCCGATCTCAGGCTGCGTGCACAGCACCGACGGCGCCGTCCATCACGATGTGACGAAGGATCTGGCAGATTCGCTCCGCGTTGGCAGTCCCGAGCTCGCCGTAGAAGGGCAGGCAGAGGACTTGGTTGCCCACTCTGTTGGCCACCGGCAGATTGTCGCTCGCACTGTCCGGAAAGAGACGGTAGGGCTCATACTGGCTGCACAGCGGATAGAAATAGCGACGCGCGAAGACATTGTAGTGCTTGAGGCGGTCGTAAACCTCGTCACGGCTCACGCCTGCGACGGCCCGGTCGATTCGAAGACAGTAATATTGCAGGCTGTCGGTATCGAGGTCCAGCGGCCGTGAAACGGTGATGCCGGGCACACCGCCGAGGTGATCCCGGTACACATGCGCGAGGTCCAGCCGCTTTGCCTTCTCGGTCGCGATCGCATCGACCAAGCACAGGCCCATGGCGGCCTGAATCTCGTTCATCTTGCTGTTGATGCCGACAGCCTTGACGGTTACCTCGTCGGCGATCCCGAAATTCTTGAGCAGCTCCATTCGCCGCTTCACGTCTCCGTCGTTCGTGACCACGGCCCCGCCCTCCGCGGTGTGGAAGAGCTTTGTGGCGTGGAAGCTGAACATGGTCGCGTCGCCGTAGCTCGCGACGGGCCGGCCGTTGACCCGCGTCCCGAAAGCGTGGGCGCCGTCGTACAGCACCTTGAGGCAATGCTTGCGCGCGATCCGCTCGATAGCCTCGACGTCACACGGATTGCCGTAGACGTGAACCGCGAGGATGCCGGTGGTGCGCTCCGTGATCGCGGCCTCGATCCGGGCCGGATCGAGAGTCATCGAATGCTCCTCGATGTCGGCGAAGACCGGCCGGATGCCATGCCAGGCAAGCACGTGCGGCGTCGCCGCGAACGTGAAGGGGGTGGTGATGACCTCGCCCGAAAGGTCGAAGGCCTTGACCGCCGTCATCAGGGCGTTGGTGCCGTTGTTGAACAGCGCGATGTGGCCGTCGCCCAAGTGCGCGTGGAGCCGCTTCTCCAGCTCCACGTGCTGCGGCCCGCCGTTCGAGAGAATGGCACACTGCCAGATCGCCTCCAGATGCTTCGTGAAGACCGCGAGTTCGGGCAGCATCGGACGGGTCACGTAGATCGGCTGCTCGAACGATCGCGGCTCAGCGCTCATGGAACCTCCTCGCGATGTTCGGACGCGAGGCCGACCATCTGAACAAATCGAATTTGGAAAGACTGAACTGACGCAGCAATCGGGCGGAGCTGAGGCCGATCAGGCCGGTTTCGGCGCCGGGGCCACGATGTCCGCCCGGGGCCAGATCGTGGCGTTGTCGGGCAGGGCGCGCAGGACGTTGCAACCCATGCCGACCGTGACGCCCTGACCCAGGGTGAGGCCCTGAAGAACCTTAGCGAGCGGCCCGACGAGGCTGTCGGCGCCGATCGTGCAGCGGCCGCCGACGAAAGCGCCCGGCGAGATCGTGGTATTGTCGCCGACGACCGTGTCGTGGCCGACGATGGCCGCCGAGTTCAGCACGCAGAAGCGCCCGAGCCGGGCATCGGCGTTGACGATCACCCCGTGCGCCACGAAGGCGCCGGCGCCGACCGCGACGTCCGGGCTCACGATCGCGCGGGGCGAGACGAGGGCGGGGCAGGGGAGGCCGTGCCGGTCGAGCCACGCGATCAGCTCGGCCCGCGCCCGGATCGCGTGCCGGCTCACGCCGCCGACCGCCAGGACGACGCCGTCATACTCCGCCCGGTCGGCGAGCAGCGCGTCGAGATAGCCGCGGTAGCGGCCGACCTGGACCTCCGGAGCGGTGGAATAGGTATCCTCGACCGTGTGGCCGAGGGCGCGCGCGATCTCGGCGATCTCCTTGGAGAAGCCGCCGCCGCCGATCAGCGCGAGCCGCTGCCCCGGCCCGGTCACAGCACGGCCCCGCCGTCGACCCGCAGGATCTCGCCGGTGACGTGCCGGGCCTGGGGCGACATCAGGAACGCGATGGCGTCGACCACGGATTCGACGGTCGCGGCGCCCGCGGGGCTGCGCTTCTCCAGCGCGTCCTTGAAGTCCGCACCGTACAGGCGGGCATGGGCCTGGGTCATCTCGGTATCGAGCCAGCCGGGGGCGACGCCGACCGCGCGCCGGGGAGCGAGTTCCCGGGCCAAGCCCTTGATCAGGGCGTCGAGGCCCGCCTTGGAGGCGGCGTAGGGCACGATCGCCGGCTCGGGCCGCTGCGCCGCGACGGACGAGACCGCGCAGAAGACCGCGTCCCGGGTCGAGACGCGGGCGCTGCCGAAGGCGGCGGCGAACAGGGTCGGCGCGACGAGGTTGGTGCGATAGAGGCGCTCGACCTCCTCCACGCCCAGGCTGCGCATCGGCTTGATGACCTGAACGCCCGCGCAGTACACGAGCCCGGTCAGGAGACCCCGCTCGGCGACCGCCGCCTGCAGTACGCCGCCGATCGCCGGCAGGTCGGTGACGTCGGCCGAGACGGCGGCGCAGCCGAGCGCCTCCAGCTCGGCGAGCCGGTCCGCCCGCCGGGCGAGGGCGGTGATCCGCACCCCGCCCGCGCGGAGGCGCTCGGCGACGGCGCGACCGATGCCGCTGCTTGCCCCGACGACGAGGACGTGCGCCCCTAACTCCGACACCGGCTCAGGCCTGCAGCTTCGCGCCGGCCAGCGCGATCAGGTCGTCGGTGGTCGCCGCCCCCGCGATCCGCTGCGGATCCACCTCGAGGCCCAGCGTGTCGTAGAGCGCCATGATGTTGAGGATGCCGAGCGAGTCGAAGGTCTCGATCTCCCCGAGGCTCTGCCCGCGGGCGAGCGGCCCCGGCTGGTCGAGGATCGTACCGAGCTCGTCCAGGAATGCGCCCTCGGTCATCGGGTGGTCTCCTCGTAGGTCAGGACCGGGGGCGCGAAGATCCGGTCGGTGGTGATCGTGCAGGCTCCCCAGCTTAGCCCGACCCCGAAGCCGGCGAGCAGCGAGCGCACCCGCCGACCCGCATAGGCCTCCGCGAGGAAGCCCGAGATCGTGCCGGGGATCGAGGCCGAGTTCTGGTTGCCGTAGACCGACTGGGTGCCGGTCGGGAGCTTGCTGTCGTCGAGTCCCAGGCGGCGCTGGAGGTTCTTGAGGATGTACTTGTTCGGCTGGTGCAGGACCAGGAAGTCGACGTCCTCGGCGCGCGTGTCCGAGAAGGCCAGGATGCCCTCGATCAGCGGCGGGACACGCTTGAGGGTGAAGTTGAAGACCTGCGCCCCGTCCATGTGCATGGTGCCGGGCTTGCCCGCGTCCTCGGCGTCGGCGCGGAGGCCGCTGTGCGGGATGAACAGGGCCTTCTCGCCCGAGCCGTCGCTGTGGAGCTGGAAGAAGCTCTCGCTCTCGCGCCGCTCGATCAGCACCGCGGCGCCGGCGTCACCCATGATCGGCGTGATCGACCGGTCCCCGGTCGCGACCATGCGGCTCGCGACATCGCCGACGCAGAGCAGGACGCGGTTGAGACCGGATTCGACCAGGCTGTAGGCGACCGACAACCCGTAGACAAAGCCGCTGCAGCCGAGGCGAATGTCGAAGCAGAGCGTGTCGGTCCGCATGCCGAGGCGGTGCTGCATCCCGATCGACGTGGACGGCGAGCTGTAATCCGGGGTCTGGGTGACCAGGATCAGGCCGTCGACGGCGTCGGGCGGCAGGTCGAGGCCGCTCAGGAGCTGCCGCGCCGAGTGCAGGCAGAGATCCGCCGTCGTGGTGCTGGGATCGGCGACCACGTGCCGGGTCGAGAAGCCCATGGCCCGCTTGAGGCGCTCCGCCTCCTCGGGTGCGAGCCCGAGGCCGGCCGCCTCGTCGTCGAAGGCCTGGACGCGCGCGCCGATCGTGGTGACAAGCCCCGCGAGGGTCGCGCGCGAGAACCGCAGGTCAGCCATGCTCGACCGTCTCGGCGACGTAGTCGATCCAGCCCTGGAAGCGGCGGAGCGGCGACTTCGTGCTGTCGAGGATGCTCTCGTTGGCGAGCGGCACGTAGCGGCCGACCGTCCGCTCGATCTCGGATTCCGTCTCGAGGAGGAGTTCGACCACCGCGAAGGAATCGAGCCCCTCGTAGACGTCGTCCTCGGGCCCGGGATTCTCCAGATCCGGGCGTCCCCAGGTCTCGACGAGCCGCGCGAAGGTCGCGCGGGCAGCCGCCTCGACGGCGCCGCGGTCACTCCGCGACGATGTGGATGTAGGGGGTGTCATCCGGTCCTCGTGTCAGTCGGTACGTCTTGCCATTGGGGCCAGCGCTGAGGGGTTCGAAGCCGTTGTCGTCCAGGAAGGTCTCGACCATGCGATTCTTCGCGCTCAGGCGATACTGGGCCTTCAGGTTCCGATCGCCCTCCTGCTGGCAGACGTGGCGCAGAATTTGGGCCTCGATGCGGCGTCCGAGGGCCCGGCAGCTCATTAGGAACGTCTCGAGCTCACCGCCCCGGACGATGGCGACCCCGACGATGCCCATGTCGCCGAACCGGTCGACCACCCGGGCGGCGTAGACGCCGCCCTCACGCATGGCGGTCGCGACCTCGTCCTCGGTGTAGCGCCGGGTTGTAAGGTTGAACTGGTTGGTCTTGTTTATCAGCTGCGTGACCCGCCGCAGGGAGCCCGGGTTGTTGCGGGCAACGTGCACGCGGATCTCGAGGGAGGCGAGGTATTCGTCCATCGAGGCGGCGGAGCGCTGAAGCTCCTGGCGCTGGGCCTCGCCGCGGTACTGCTCGGTCTTGGCCAGATCCTCGGCGGTGACGTTGCGAGCGCGTAAGGAAGCGATTCCGTCGAGCAGGCTGAGTGCCTGCTCGGGGCGCGTCCGGTCGAACAGGTGGCACTCGACCCCGGGGAGCCGGGCGCGGACCTCCTCGATCTCAAACGGGTTATCGTCGAGGAAGATGAAGCTGTCGAGGCCGAGGTTCAGGGTCGCCGCGAGGTCGCGGATGTTCTCGCTCTTCTCCGACCAGTTGCTGCGGTAGGCCACGAAATCGTCGAGGTGCAAGGGCATCGCGCGCTGGGCGAAGACCGCGCGGAAATCCTCCTCGTTGTTCTTCGTCACCGCGCAGAGCAGGATCCCGAGGCTCTTCAAGCGCAGGAGCTGGCGCTGGAGCTGAGTGTGGACGATCCCCGGATAGTCGCTGTCGACTTCCAGGTTCTCCACGCCGTCCTCGCCGACGACGCCGCCCCAGAGAGTGTTGTCGGCATCGACCACCACCACCTTGCGCCGCGCCCGCAGCCGCGCCGCGACGGCGTCGGCGTAGCGCTCGACCAGCGCGTCCACGGCGGCCGGGGCGTAGGGCATCTGGTACATGTACCGGTTTCGCTCGCGGAAGGCGTTGGCGAAGCCGAGCAGCGTCAGGGCGCCGGCGGCGTCGACGACGCTGACGCGCTCCTGCGCCCGAGCGAGCTCGAACAGCACCCCGTTGACTTGCGCCAGCGCCTCCAACTGGTCGTGGAGGTCGCTCTCGACGGACGAGACCGGCCTGAACGGCACGGTGTTGAGGATGATCGTCCCCGGCGCCTGGGCGAGCCGCGCCGAAACCAGTTCGGCGAGGCCGCGCGCGCGGGCCACGGCCGCCTCGTCTGGGGCGACGTCAAAGAACCAGCGATGGTCGAGATGCACGATCAGGACGTCGGCCACGGCGGATCCCGCCAGCACCTGCTCGATCTGCCCGATGGGGAGATGCTCGCACGAGACCGTGGCGAGATCCGCGAGGCGGCCCGCCACCTTCCCGAACGGGTTGGTGACGACGTTTCCGACAAAACCGATCGACAGGGCGCGAGCCGTGGTCATCCTCGATACCGGTCCCTGCGACACCCTGCGGATGCCTGCCATCCGGCGATCGACCGGCCCCTTTCCGTGCGTGCGAGCGCCGCCCTCTTGCGAGATCGCGTGCCATAAAGCAAGGGGCCTAGCATCCGGTGGCCAGCCAGTCCGGCCAGGGAGGAGACCGGCCGAGGAGGAGCTGCGCGATGAACGGATCCGGTTCGGACGACGCCGCCGCGACGACGCGGATCTGGAACGAGGCCCATCAGGCCGCTTTCGCGCGGGCCACCGGCGACGTGAACCCGATGCACATGGACGCGCGGATGGCCCGGCGGACGCTGGCCGGCGAGCGGGCCGTCCACGGCGTCCACGCCGCCCTCTGGGCCCTCGATGCCTGCGCCGACGCCCATCCCCTCGACCGGCTCGCGACGCTGCAGATGCGGTTCGAGCGGTTCGTGCTGGTCGGGGACCGCACCGTCCTGACGCTCCACGAGGCGGACGCGGGGCACCTGCGCCTGTCCATAGCGGTGAACGGCGTCCGCACTCTAACGATCCAGGGGACCTTCGCGGCGGAGCGAGCCCCAGCCCGGCCGGTCGATGCGGCGCCGGGCGCGATCCCCGCGGAGCCGGTCGCCCGCGATCCGGCGACGCTGACGGGTCTCGCCGGGGCCTTCGCGCTGCCAAGCCCGGAAGCGATCGCCGCCCTGGCACCGCGCCTCGCCCGCGCCCTCGGTCCCCGCCGGGTCGCGGCCCTGGGGGGCCTCTCGACCTTGGTCGGCATGTTCGTGCCCGGCTTCCACTCGATCCTCTCGAAGATCGACGTGACCGTCACCGAGGGAGGCACCGGTTCGAGCCTCGGCTACGCGGTTAAGCGCTTCCAGCCGATGCTGCAATCGGTGACGCTGGACGCCGTCGGCCCGGGCCTCGTCGCACGGGTTGAGGGCTTCGTCCGCCCGCGGCCGGTGGAGCAGGAGAGCCTGCAGGACCTTGCGGCGCTCGTGGAGCCCGGCGCCTTCGCTGCGGTGTCCGCCCTGATCGTCGGCGGGTCGCGGGGCCTCGGCGCCGCAACCGCCAAGCTGATCGCCGCCGGGGGCGGGGCGGTCTGCATCACCTACGCGTCCGGCGCCGAAGAGGCGGAGACGATCGCCCGGGAAATCCGCGACACCGGCGGGCGCTGCCAAGTCCTCCGCTATGACGCTGCCGAGCCCCCCGCCGCGCAGCTCGCGGCGCTGGCGATGCGGCCGTCGCAGCTCTACCATTTCGCGACGCCCCGCATCTTCCGCCAGAAGCGCGCGCCCTTCGAGCCGGCCTGCCTGGACGAGATGATGCGCGTCTACAACACCGCCTTCTACGAGCTGAGCCAGTTCTGCCTGGAGCGCGGCGACGCGGTGGCGGCCTTCTATCCGTCGACCAGCGCCATCGACGAGGCGCCCCGCGACATCCTGGAATACGTTATGGCCAAGATCGCGGGCGAGACGCTGGCAGCAACCCTGGCGCGCACGCTCCCGAACCTGCGGACGGTGATCGCGCGGCTGCCCCGGGTGAAGACTGATCAGACGGCCACTATCTTCCCCGTGCCAGCCGCCGCCCCGAGCGCGCTAATGCTGCCGATAATCCGCCAGATGTCGGCAATTGCCTGATCCAAGCGTTGTCGGGCATGGGGGACTGCTGGGCCGGACAAGCCCGTCCCAATCCGACGAAGTTCCGTCACCCGTCAGCGGCAGCGGCCTCTCGGACGGGCGCAAGAGCCCGGAAGCTTTAGCGGAGCACCTTCCACAATTGAGGTTAGGGCAGTTTCGGCCGTATGTAGCTTCGTCAGGTCCGCCGCAAACCGCTCGTACTCGCTCAGGAATGTGCGCGGCTGTACCTTGTGCAAGTCCGGAATGTCATGACTGACAGCGTACGTTGCTTTGGGCGTCGATAACTTACCTCCTCGATCCAGCCGCTCGCCAGTGTCGCGGCAGATAACGCCACCGCCGATCAGCCGTTTGAACGGGCTGGCCTTGCCGCCCGGGATCGGGCGGCGGTGGGGATCCGCGATACCAACGTGCCGGTCGCGCACTCGCCGCACCCGCGCGATCACGCCAACGTCGCCCACAGTCTTGGCTGCGTGACAGGGCCGGCACAGCACCTGACAATTCTCCAGCGATGCGTCCTCCGTCAGCGCGGCCGGGACGATGTGGTCGTAATGGAACCGACCGACCTGGAGTGCGCACGGACAGCGGTTGCCGTCCGTAAGCACACCCTCGCAGCGCCCGTCAGCTCGGGCAAGGGCGGCGCGCAGCACCGCCTTGCTGAATTCCCGCCGTGCCATCACATCAATTCGGTAGCAGAGGCATCGGTGGGACCGCCGAGATCAGCCGTGACTGCGACGCGCTCGAGCGCAGTCTCGGTTAACCGATAAGTGTGCAGTTCATGCGCGCCGAGCCTGGCACAGGCCGCGAGCCAGCCGAGAAAGCCGGCATCGTTCGCCTCACAGGCGCGAGCAGCGACGATCAAGGCCTGCCCTTGCGCATTCCGAGCGACGGCGAGGACGACCGCAGCTTGCTCATAGGTGAGGTCAGGTACGTCAAGTGGCTGGACAACCACGACATAGCGTCGGCTTGAGCGTCCGCGCCAAACGCTCATGGCGAGAGCAGGTGCTCCGCGCAAACTCGTGTTTGTGCATAGGCGCTCCTCCCGCACCAGAGAGCGGATGGCGCGGTCAGCCTTTAATTCGCGTAGGGCAGCCGCCCAGGAGATGTTGCGGATCGACATGGCCGCCCTCATGCCGCGAACGATGGGAAGAGCGGGAAGCGCAAATCTGCCGGTCCAAGAGCAACTGGTTCCCCAACACGTATCCGAAAAGGAGAGGGCAGGCGGCAAATTTGGATTGAGGTTTCAATGTGCATGGCAGCGTGCCTCGAGGTCGCGACGGGTCAGCCCCGCCACTGCCCTGACCCCGCACTCGGCCTTATAAGCCTGCGGGGCAATTTGGCTGCCATATCTGGGAAAGTGTGCCTGCAGCGCGCCTCAGCCAGAGTGTAATGCTAAGATCCTTTCTGGTGACCTTCCCTTCATCGATAGTTGTGCCATGCGCTCGATCAAGTTTCTTTCATCGAATTCCAGAGACGAAACTCCCGCCCTCGTTTCGGCACGCGATGCTGCTGCGGCGCAGGTTACGATCATCACTACGCTCGCGCCTCCTTCGATCAGGCGCAGGTCGATCACTCGAGGATCGAAGATGCGGCTCTGCGTAGCCATGATTAAGGCATCTCAACTAGATTCGCAGAAGAAAAATGCTTCGCGGCATGACCATTCATGATCCAATTTTCGCAGCAGTCCAGTCGAATGTTGCCGAATTTCTCCCATCACCTCGGATTGGATCGGCCAGCCCGGGGACTGGTTGCCAGACCGCGGAATCGAACGCGTTTTGCGGCTGATCAGGCTCGGAACAGCGTCAACAATTGACTCGTTTGCCAAACCTTTCAGATGCGCTTGCAGTTTGCCAGTACAGCCCGGCGAGCAGGCGTCGCGCCTAACCTGCATTGCGAACACATATTCCACCAGAGAGCCTTCGCTATCGCGCTGACGGGCGCGATGCGACCGAGATTTTGTCGTTCTCGCATGTGCGCCGCGGCGCAAAAGTGCTTGCTGGCGTGCCCCCGGTCGAACGATCGGTCTACCAACGCCGACGACGCCTTCTTTATGCGGCCCCTCGACTGAAGCTCGTAGTGCGAGTGGCCCTTTGAGAAAGGTGCGAAAATCCCGCCGAGCGTGTCCTTTGCAACCTTGAATAGGAGGCCGGCGCGAGCGACACAGCTCACGCACGTAACTTGAGGTCGGAACGAAGCTCGTCCGCGAAGAGCAGGGTGAATGCTTCACCAGCCGTCGTGTCGTGCTGCAGATGCCGTACTGATTAGGTCCGCCATGGAATCGACTGTGCGAGACGAAATCGCGATTAAGTGCTCGGCAACGGAGCACGTCAGCGTGGCCTACCATGAAAATGCGATTCCGGTCGTCCGGGAGATCGTGATCACGAATGCGTCTGAGCAAGATCTCTTCGATGTTCGACTGCGCATCGAGAGCCGTCCAGCGGTCGTGCAGCCGCTGACGCTGCGCGTCGATCGGATCCCGGTTGGGTCCGACCACCACATCGAGACGCCGGACCTCCGCCTCGATGGCGCGCTGCTAGCAGGGTTCACTGAAGCCAGCCGCTTGGAACTGACGGCGATCCTGGAGGATGCGACCGGCGAGCGAGCGCGGCTCATGGAAGAGCTGCGCCTGTTACCGCCCTCGCACTGGGGCGGAGGTCGAAGCGCGCCCGAGCTTCTCGCTGCATTCATCCGACCCAACGACCCGGCGGTCGACGTTGTCCTGCGCGATGCAGCAACCAAGCTGGGGGACGCCGGACGGGAGACAGGTCTGAACGGTTAGGCCACCGGCAAGAAGTCGCGCGCCTGGGAACTGGCCGAGGCGATCTGGGCGGCGCTCGCGGACAGGCGCATCGCCTACGTGCTGCCGCCGGCGAGCTTCGAGCAGGCCGGACAGAAGGTGCGCGGCCCGAGCGACGTGCTGGAGCGCAAGGTCGGGACCTGCCTCGATCTCTCGCTGCTCTACGCGGCCTGCTTGGAGCAAGCCGGGCTCAATCCGGTGCTCGTGTTGACCGCCGGTCACGCCTTCGTCGGCGTCTGGCTCCAGGATGAAGATTTTTCGAGCGCGGCCGTCGACGACATGCAGCTCCTGCGCAAGCGGCGCGATCTGCAGGATTTGATCCTCGTCGAGACGACGCTGCTGACCCACAATCCGCCAGCGGCATTCAAGGTCGCCACAACGCAAGGTGGCGTCCAGGTCGAGGACGAAGCGCCCGCGGCGCTTGAGGTCGCCATCGACGTTCGGCGCTGCCGCCAGCGCGGCATCCGCCCGATGGATCTCGGCGGCGTAAAAGCCGGTCTGGTCAATCCTGCGCCGATCCAACTCATCAGCCAGCCGCTCGGCGCGACGCCGGTATTCGACGATGAGCATCGAGCTCCCGTCGACGAAGCTCCGGAAACCCCAGTCGGACGCATGGAACGCTGGAAGCGCAAGCTTCTTGACCTGACGCTGCGGAACAAGCTCCTGAACTTCAAGCCCGGGAAAGGCTCCGTCGTCCTCGAATCCATCTCGCCTGGAGCCTTGGAGGATGGCCTCGCTGCGGGGCACGAGTTTCGGTTGAAGCCCGTCTCCGATGTGTTGAATGGGTCCGACGAGCGCAGTGCCGACCTCTACGCGCGCCGACACCATGACGATGGTCGCCGCAGCTACCTCGAGGCGGCGCTTGCCCGGAAGGAGATCTACACGACCTCGACCGAGGCCGATCTCGATCGTCGCCTGCTCGATCTCTATCGGCTCGCTCGCAACGGTTTCGAGGAGGGCGGGGCCAACATCCTCTTCCTCGCGATCGGCTTTCTGTCGTGGATGAAAAAGGACGGCGAGGACGCGTACCGCGCGCCGCTACTGTTGGTACCGGTCTCGCTCAAGCGCTCCAGCGTCCGAGCTGGCTTCAAGCTCGCGCTCCACGACGACGAGGTGCGGATCAACCCGACCCTGCTGGAGATGCTGCGCGAGGACTTCAAACTCCGCATGCCGGAGCTCGAAGGCGATCTGCCGCGAGATGGGTCCGGGTACGACGTCGACGGCATCTTCCGGATCGTCCGCCAGCACGTGAAGGAGCTGCGCGGCTGGGAGGTGGTGCCGGACGTCGTGCTCTCGGCCTTCTCCTTCACCAAATACCTGATGTGGAAGGACTTGGTCGACCGCGCCGAGCTCCTGAAGCGCAATCCGGTTGTGCGCCACCTCATCGAGACGCCAAAGCATTCCTACGGCGACAGCATACCATTTCCGGAACCGGCGCGTCTCGACCAGGAGCACCCGCCCGAGACCGTGTTTGCGCCGCTCTCGGCCGACTCCTCTCAGCTCTCTGCGGTCCTGGCCGCCGCCAGCGGCAAGGACTTCGTGCTGTTCGGGCCGCCTGGCACCGGCAAGAGCCAGACGATCGGCAACATGATCGCCCAGTGCCTCGCCCATGGGCGTACCGTGCTGTTCGTCTCACAGAAGACGGCCGCCCTGGAGGTCGTGCAGCGCCGCCTGCAGGAGATCGGCCTCGGCGACTATTGCCTGGAGGTGCATTCGACCAAGTCCCAAAAATCGGCCGTGCTTGGTCAGCTGCGCCGCGCCTGGCACGAGCGGACGACGCCCACGCAGGGTGCTTGGAATGCGGCTACGAGTGAGCTCGAGAGCCTACGCGAAGAACTCAACGGGCTCGTAAACGCGCTGCACCGGCGGCGCGAGAACGGGTTCTCGGCCTACGAGGCCTTCGGTCGTGTGATCGCGGCCGGCAGCAGTGATGCTCCAATCGTGCTCGCGTGGCCGGATCACCTCGCGCATAACGAGACGACGCTCGCGACCTTGCGTGTGAGCTGCCGGGAGCTTCGGCCTGTCCTGGCCGCCGTCGGTTCGCTCGTGGATCACCCGCTGCAAGGTGTCGCGGCCATCCGATGGTCACCCGTCTGGCGCGACGACATGGGTGCGGCGAGTCGAACCGTTGAACAGGCGCTCGGCGCGCTTCGTGTCAGCGGACAGGCTTTCGCCGAGGCGATTGGTCTGCCTTCCCTGGTCTCGACCTATGCCGGCACGCGCGCGCTCATGGTGCTCGGCAACTACCTCGTCCGCCCCGAGGCACGCTGCGGGGCTGCGTTCCTCGCCGACGGCGCTGGCGATCTGCGACGAGCCGTCGTCGCGCGCGATCGCTTTCAGGTAACGAAGGCTCAGCTTCTCGGTCGGCTCTCCGGCCGATACGGCCCAGGCATTCTCGATCAGAACCTGCCAGGGCTCCTCGCCGAATGGGTCGCCGCGCAAGCGTCGAATTTCCTCGTTCGCGGCGGCAAGCTCAAGCGCGTGGTGGTCCAGGTGCAGCCCTATGCCGAGAGCGATCTGCCCGCCGATCTCGGACCGGACCTCACCGGTCTGATCGAAGTCGCCAAGCATGTGAAAGCCGGGTGCCTGGAGGAGCTCGTTCTCGCTCGGCTCGGGCTGCCCTGGAGTAACCCGGAACTGCCAGTTGCCGAGTTTCAACCAGCGATCGCCTGGGCCGAGAAGCTCGAGCAGCTTCTCGACATCCTCGGTCCCCTGTCGCCCGGGATCGATGGTCTGCGCGACCACCTTGTGCAACTAATCGAGCGCCAGACCCGGGCTCTCGCCGAAGGCGGTCGCATTGCCCAGGCCCATGCGGTGTTTGCGCAGGATCATTCCCGGGCGACCGAGGCCATGAAAGCGCTCAGCCAGATTGCAGGGCGTGCTGATCCCGAGGAGCCGTTGCCGACAGACGCCGATTGGATCGAGGCGAGCATCGTCCTTGCCCGGCGCTGGGCATCCGGTCTCGGGCGAGCCCAAGGGTGGTGTGCGTGGCAGGCCGCCGCCCAAAACGCGCGCAAGACTGGCCTCACCTCGCTGATCGAGGCGCTCGAAGAGGGACGCGTCGCACCCGATCAGGCCGAGATGGCGTTTGAGACCGCCTACGCGCGCTGGTGGATTGATCGCGTGGTCAGCCACGATCCGGTTCTGCGGCGCTTCCTGCCGGAATTGCACGAAGACGCTATCCAGCGCTTCCGCGCCGCCGATGCGCGCGTCACCGAGCTTTCGAAGCAGGTCGTCCGCTCGCGCCTGGGCCGCGGAATTCCTGGGCCGACGGCGTTCGGGGCCGATCCGGAATGGGGCACGCTCTCGCACGAGTTGACGAAGAAGACGCAGCATATGCCGCTGCGGAAGCTCTTTGGCCGAATGCCGACAGCGCTGACCCAGCTCACCCCCTGCGTGATGATGAGCCCGCTCTCGATCGCGCAGTACCTGCCGCCCGACAAGGAGCCGTTCGACGTCGTCATCTTCGACGAGGCGTCGCAGATCTCCCCGTGGGACGCGGTCGGTGCGATCGCGCGTGGCAAGCAGGTCGTGATCGTCGGAGACCCTGAGCAGTTGCCGCCGACCAACGTCGGCGACCGCGGCGTCGACGATATCGAGGATGGGACCGATGTCACCGACCAGGAGTCCATTCTGGACGAGTGCTTGGCGGCCAACCTCCCGCGGCGGAACCTCGATTGGCACTACCGCAGTCGGCACGAGAGCCTGATCGCCTTCTCGAATGCCCGCTACTATAGCGGCCGGCTCGTCACGTTCCCGTCGCCTGAGACCGAGGACCGAGCCGTTCGGCTCACCCTCGTGCCGGATGGTGTCTATGAACGCGGATCGGGCCGCGTGAACCGGCCTGAGGCCCGCGCCGTCGTCGCCGAGATCGTACGTCGCCTGCGCGATCCGGGTTTCGCGCAAGAGCGCCGCTCGCTCGGCATCGTCACCTTCAACGGCGAGCAGCAGCGCCTGATCGAGAACCTGCTCGACGAGCAGCGGCGGTCGTACCCTGAGCTAGAACCGTACTTCGACAAGGATCGCTGGCACGAGCCGGTCTTTGTGAAGAACCTCGAGAACGTGCAGGGCGACGAGCGTGACGTCATCATCTTCTCGGTCGCAGTCGGGCCTGACCAGACCGGGCGTCCGGTCAGCACGGTGTCCTCGCTCAACAAGGACGGTGGCCACCGCCGCTTGAACGTCGCGATCACCCGTGCCCGGCGCGAACTCGTCGTGTTCGCGTCCCTCCGGCCCGAACAAATCGACCTCGGCCGCACGCATGCGCGCGGCGTGCGCGATTTCAAGCACTTCCTCGAGTTCGCCGACCGCGGGGCCCGAGCGATGGCTGAGGCGTTCGCGCCGACTGGCAGCGACGTCGAATCACCCTTCGAGGCCGCGGTGATGGCGGCGCTTCAGGCGAGGGGCTGGACCGTACACACGCAGATCGGCGTCTCAGGTTTCCGCGTCGATCTCGGCATCGTCCATCCAGACGCCCCTGGGCGCTATCTCGCCGGTGTGGAGTGTGATGGCGCGACCTACCACAGCTCGGCCACCGCCCGAGATCGCGACCGCCTGCGCGAGCACGTGCTGACCGACCTCGGTTGGCGCATCCGCCGGGTGTGGAGTACCGCGTGGTGGATGGATGCTGAAGGGGCGCTGGCCAAGCTCGATCAGCGCTTGCGCGAGGATCTCGAAGCTGACCGTGTGGGGACTGCGGCTGCAGCGGTTCCACCCGACGAAGGCGCCGAGCCCGTTATTGTCGGGCCGGACGGTCCAGAACTTCAAGCCGAACCCTTATCGGTCTCGTCTGTCGAGGAAGTTCCGCTCGAACCGGCGAACGATTCGATACAGTCAGGCGACTTCGCACCGCCGCGCCTCTATGCGGACCAGATCATGCCGGCCGCGATCTCAGTTGCGCGTCTCGAGCCGAATCCGAAAGTACGAGACTATAGGATCGCCGATCTGACGGACCTGGATCTGCCGATCGAATCGGGGCGGTTCTACGACGCCTCCTATCGGCCGACCCTTCACGCAGTCATCATGCATATTCTGGCCAGCGAAGCGCCGCTCTACGAAGATGTGATTGTTCGGCGCGTCGCTCGCGCCCACGGAATTTTGCGTGTCGGGTCCCAAATCCGAGAACTTATCGCCGCTCAGATCGGCCCTTCGGTCGCCCGAAGCGATGACGACGGCCGCCCTGTCCTTTGGCCGCCTGGCGTGGAGCCACAAACGAGCTACCCACACCGGCCGGCCGATCCGAGCGTGCGCAGCCATGGCGACACGCCGATGGCGGAACTCGTGGGGCTCGCGAGAACCCTGCAATCCAACGCCTCAGAGGCTGAGCGCGCTAGGTTGATAGGGCAGAGGCTCGGGCTGTCCCGCATCGAGGCTCCCGTGCGGGCACGGTTCGAACGCGCCAGCGAGATAGCGCGTCAGGCTACCCATTCGTGACACAACGATGAGTGTCCGAATACTCTCGGCCCTGATGCTGATGTGAGGCTGTGAGGCCGCATCGTCTCAGGCGACAGGGCGTTCCACGCCTAAAGCGGCAGGCTTGATAGCGCGTTTGCATATCGGACGATCTAACTGCGTCGTCTACATATGCCGAAGATTGCGCCAAGACCCAGCGACTCACGAGGCGGCAAGCGCTTCACTCCCTCCGCCAGCTCTAAAGCCCGCGGAGAGAGTTCTCAACGTGATCTCGCCTTCAGCTCGATCTTGTTCGAGTTTAGGTCGTGATCCGAACCTGGTCTACGCGACGATGTGGACGTGCCTCTTCGGCGAAGTCGGGATGGTGGAAATAGACATCGCCCGTATGTAAATCGAGCGAGACGTCATCGGGGTGTGGAACGTCGGGCCCGATCGGAAGCCCTTTCTCAATCAACCGGGCGCGCTGATTACTCGCTTCGGCTTTGAACGCGAATAGGGCTTGGAGAAGCTCTTCATGCCGAGCTTCGTGTTTGTTCTCTACGCGAAGCACATAATCTAACACTGCTCGTTGGGCTGCTTGGTTACCCTTGGCCGCCAACTGAATCTGGCTGCGCAGGATCGCTTGAAGAGCAGGAATTTTTATGACTTTGTCGCCCTCGCGGACGGTCACGAGCCTGAAGGCCTCTTCCATGATGAGCTCATCCGTATGTACGTAGTGGTCGTCCTTCTTCCTACGACCACCCGGATTGCCGCTCTGCCCCTTCTGGAAGCGCGTTGCGATTGGCGGCCGGGCGTATCCAACCGCGTAGTTTTTCCGTGCCCTTGTGCTCTGTCCGCTCATCAGGCGGCCTCCTCTAGCTCAATTTCCGTAGGCGTGGACTGAATTGATGGCGCGCTGCGTCTTTCCTCGGCTACCGCCTCGAAGGTTCGACCATCGGATAGGATAGCTGCCTTACCCGTGACGGATTGGTAGCGAGCGACGATCGCATCGCAATAGCGGGGATCGAGTTCGAGCAGCCGTGCTCGTCGCCCGGTTTTCTCAGCCGCGATCAGCGTCGTGCCGGATCCGCCAAAAGCGTCCAGGACGATCCCGCCCCGCTTCGAGCAGTCGCGGATCGCATCTGCCACCAGGGCGACAGGCTTGACGGTTGGATGAATGTGTAATTCATCCGCGCGATCGGCCTTGAACGTGTTCACGCCGGCATAATCCCACACGTTCGTACGGTAACGCCCTGTATCTCCAAGTCCAAAAGTATTGATATGTGGCGCCATTCCAACTTTGTAGACGAAGACCATCTCGTGTTTCGAACGGTAGAAATTTCCCATACCGGCGTTGGTCTTATTCCATACGCACACATTCTTCAGCTCGGAGAACACGGCCTCGCCGGCCTGCATCAGCTCGCCCATGTGACGCCAATCCATGCAGACGTAGGCGATCGCGCCGTCGCGGCTGTGAGCGGCCGCATGGCCGAGGGTAGATCTCAGGAACTCGATGAAAGCTTCTCTCGTCATCTCACCGGCTGCCATCACGAACTCTTCGTGATGCGTACGGCCAAGCCCGCTGACATGCCCATTGATCCGAACGTTATACGGCGGATCCGTGAACAGGAGATCGGCGGTCTCTCCCGCCATGAGGCTTACGAAGGACTCGGCCTCGCGTGCGTCCGCGCAGATCAGACGATGGCGCCCCATCGTCCAAACATCGCCCACGCGCGTGATTGAAGAAGCCATCTCCCCAGGTTTTCGGATCGTATCTTCGGGTCCTGTCTCCGGACCAGGGGCACTCTCCAAGACGCTGTCGATAATGATATCGACCTCGGCGAGTCCAAACCCCGTGATCTCGACGTCGAAGCCTAAGTCGACGAGACCTTGCAGTTCCTTTGCCAGGATTTGACGGTCCCACCCAGCGTTGAGGGCGAGCTTGTTGTCGGCGAGCACGTAAGCCCGCCGTTCGGCCGGCCCGAGATGGGTGAGGCGCAAGACGGGAACGGTGCTGTGGCCGAGGAGCTTGGCGGCCTCAACGCGGCCGTGGCCCGCGATAATCTCGTCATCGTCAGAGATCAGGACGGGATTGATGAAACCGAACCGCTCGATGCTTCGCGCGATTTGGCGGATCTGAGATTTAGAGTGCGTTCGAGCGTTGCCAGAGTAGAATTTGAGCCGGTCTACGGCCATAAATTCCAGGCTTTTTTGCACATTTGTCGGGTTCGAAAGTAAATCTTTCATGCAAACCTCTTTGGGATTGCAAGACAGAAAGCGACGACGCTGCGTCGCGCGGGGCAAAACAGAACGATCGATCTTCGATCAGGTCTGCGGCGATCAGATAATCCGCCAGCTCGATATCTCTGGGTCGCCTTTGTGAGGAGCTCGGAGGAACGTGAGCTCTTCATTCCATCTGTCATGCCTGCGGCCGACTGGTGAGGCGACCGCCTGCTTCATAGGACGATGTCAAAGAGTGATGCTGGCGATGGAATCGCGCCTTGCGCATACTTGCGAGGGTAATGCCCTCTACGGGCCGATCCCTGCGCCGAACATAACAAGAACGTGCCGAGGCTTGTCAATCGAAGCCGAAGCTTGGCAGCGATGGGGGAGGCTGCGCGACGATGACCGTTGCTTCATAGCCACAGCTGCTGCGGTCAACGATGACATCGCGGGCCGTGTTCGAACGCAGGGGGACCTGCATCATCGATCTGGTTGCCGGGAGGGTTGGACCTCCCGACCGGTCATCCCCGAAGGACCCAGTCTCGGCTTGGACGCAAGCGGCGAAACGGCGAGCTGCATGCGGCACAGGCCGAGCAGGATCTCATCCGCTCTTGTCGGTGCCGAACGGCAAGATCGAGCCGGACAGGAGAAGCCCATCCCGTGAGGGGCCACGCCCACCTCGCCCAACTGCTGCCGTCGCGGCGCTCCTCAGGTTGATGACGGTCGAGGAGACATCTTGCGGCTCGTTCTGACCGGCGACGCTCAGATCGCGTCCGGGATCAGTTCGTGCTGTCGTGCCAGCAGGAGCATCGCCTCCATGATCATGTGCGCGCACAGATGCGCGGCCATGTCGTTCACGTCCTGCGGGGGACTGACCGTGTTGAAGTCCATCGCCACGATATTCAGGCCGCTCAGGCTGCGGATCAGCTCGATCCCCTCTCGTGCCGTGAGGCCGCCCCAGGTGGGCGTGCAGACGCCGGGGGCGACCGACGGATCGAAGACGTCCATGTCCCAACAGAGATAGACCGGTCGTTCGCCGACGGTGCTGCGGAACTCGGCCATGGTCTGCGCGAAGCCACGCCGCAGCAGCGTCTCCGCGGTGACGACGCGGAAACCGAGATGGGCCGCGTGATCGAGGACGCCGCTGCAATAGGTGAACCCGCGCACGCCCACGTGCCAGGATCGCGACGCGTCGACCCAGCCTTCCTCGGCGGCGTTCGTGAACTGTGTCGCCGCATTGTAGCGATCGTCCGGCTCGTATGGGTAGGCGTCCGTGTGGCTGTCGATATGGAGCGCGACGAGGCCCGGGTACCGGCGCCCTGCCGCCCGCATGAGCGCCAGCGACACCGAGCCATCCCCCCCGATCCCGACCGGCACGGCCCCCGCATCGAGGATCGCGCCGGCTGCCGCCTCGATCCGGGGCAGCGCGTCGTCGATCCGCCCCGGCGTGAGCGCCACGTTCCCGCAATCGACCGCACCGAGCAGGCTCAGGACGTCGACATCCGCCAGCGACGGATGGAACCGGCGGATGAGGCCGGATTGCCGGCGCACGGCGGCCGGGCCCTGCCGCGCCCCGACCCGGAAGGCATGGGTCCCGCAATCGAACGGCACGCCGAGGATCGCCGCCCGGCATCCGGGACCGGGGCGCCCAACGGGAAGCCCCATGAAGGACTCCGGCGGCGTGAACAGCGGGTCGGTCAAGGCTGCGTGTCCCTCAGGAAGTCGAAGGCGGTGAGCGCGTGGACGCGCGCCACCTGGCCGAGTTCAGCGATCGCGGCATACTCGTCCGGACCGCCCATGCCGTGGGGGGTCGGCCCGTAGACGACGGTCGGGATGCCGCGCATCCGGAACCAGCGGGCGTCCGAGCCGCCGACCCGCATGTTGACCGCGACCGGGGCGCCCAGGACCTCCTCGGCGGCGGCGGCGCAGAGGCGCACGAGGGGGTGGTCCGGGTCGGTGTGGTTCGGCGCGAAGTCGCGTAGCACGCGCACCGTCAGACTCGGATCGTCGAGGGCGCCGTGGATCGCCGCCTCGACCGCCTCCGTCGCCACGCCGACGGGCAGGCGGATATCGAGCGCGGCGCGGGCCCGGGCCGGGACGAGATTGGGCGAGGTGCCGCCCTCGATCCGGCCGAGATTGACGGTGATGCGGCCGAGCGTCTCCGCCTCGCCGGCCCCGGCCAGGGGCTCGGAGATGGGGCGCGACCGGGCAATCGCCTCGGTCACAGCCGCGGGCGCGGCGACGGGCACCGCCGCCAGCGCCGCGCCGAGCCGGTCCAGCGCCCCGCGCAGCCGGTCGATCGCGTTGTCGCCGAGGTGGACATGGGCGCCGTGGGCGGGTCGCCCCGCCGCCTCGACCTCGATCCAGAGGAAGCCCTTCTCGCCGAACCGCAGGACGCGCGGCGATCCGGCATCGCCGATGATCACCGCGTCGCCCGCGGCGTGGGGCACGGTGTCGAGCAGCCACCGGGTTCCAAGGGGGCCCATGCTCTCCTCGTCCCCGGCCAGCGTGAGGACGACCTCGCCGGGCCATGCGTCCGCGACGCCGGCGAGCCCGGCGAGGGCGACGATGGAGGCGGCGATCCCGCCCTTCATGTCGGCGGCCCCGCGTCCGTACAGGCGCCCGTCGGCGGTCGCACCGGCCGGATCGACGCTCCAGGCGTCAGTCTCGCCGACGGGGTAGGTGTCGAGATGGCCGTTGAGGACGACGCGCCGCCCCGGCCCCGTGCCTCGGACGCGGGCGACGACGTTCACGATTGCCTCCGCGCTCGCGTGCAGCGTGACCTCGGCCGAGGGCACCGCCTCGCGGATGCAGGCCGCGGCGACTTCGGCGACCGCGCGGGTATCGCCGGGCGGGTTCGGGGAAGCCGCCGCGATGAGCCGCCGCGCGATGGCGGCAACCTCGGGGCCGCGGTCGACGGCGAGGGCGCGTCGGGCGTCGGTGTCATCGCGCGGCAAGGCGGTGCTCCCAGATGCGGATCGATTGCGTCAGCGGCCAGCAGATCGCGAAGTAGATCACCGCGATGAAGGTGAAGATCTCCAGCGGCCGGAAGGTCGACGACGAGAGTTCCATCCCCCGCCGCGTGATCTCGCCGACGGAGATCACCGCCGCGAGGGAGGAGTACTTGATCAGCTGCACGAAATTGGCCGCGAGGGGCGGCAGGATGAAACGGACCGCCTGCGGCAGGACGATCCGCACGAAACTCTGACCCGGGGTGAGGCCCAGGACCTGCGCCGCCTCCCGCTGCCCGACCGGAACGGCCTGGATGCCGGCCCGAAAAACTTCGGCGATGAAGGCCGAGGAATAAATCGACAGCCCCAGGATCGCGGCGGCGAAGGCGTCCAGGCGGATCCCGAGGAGGATCGGCAAAACGTAGTAGGCCCACAGGAGCTGGACGAGGATCGGCGTGTTCCGGATGACCTCGCCGTAGACGAGTGCGAGCGCGCGGAGGGGCCAGAAGCGCGAGGCCGACATGACCGCGACGAGGAGGCCGCCCGCCGTCGCGAAGACGAGCGTCAGCCCCGAGATGATCAGGGTCGTCTGAGCGCCCGACAGCAGGAAGGGGAGGTTCGCCGGGATCACGTCCCAGCGGAACTGATAGCTGCCCATCGTGGGCGACCTACGGTGCGACGATCGGGCCGAGCCCGTTCTTCTCGGCGAACTTGGCGAGCCGCCCGTCGAGCTTGATCGTGTCCACGAACAGGTTGACGTAGTTCAGCCAGATCTGGTCACCCGGCGCGACCACGTAGGCGTAGGGCGTCACCGCCAGCTTCTCCGGCGGCAGCAGGTAGGTGATGCCGGGAAACTCCTTCTTCATGCGCAGCGCGGTGGGGAAGTCGCTCATGATGACGTCGGCCCGGTTCGACATCAGCTCGGCCTGGCTGGTGGCCGGGGGCGCGACGGCGTTGACGGATGCGGTCTTGAGATAGCCCCGCATGAACGGCTCGATGTAGGAGCCGAGCGTGACCGCGGCGGTGATGCCCTTCTTGTCGATGTCGTCCCACTGCTTGATCGGGCCGCCCTCCTTCACCACCGCGTAGACGTTGGTGATGAGGTAGGGCTTCGAGAACTCGACGGCCTGCGCCCGCTTCATCGTCGCCCCGACGCCGAACATCCCGATGTCGCACTTGTTGGCCTGCAGATCCGCGATGAAGGTGCCGAAGGCCGTCTCGACGACCTCGAGCTTCACCCCCATGTCCTTCGCCAATTCCTTCATCAGGTCGGCGTCGATGCCCTCCAGCTCCCCGGTGGCGGGGTTGCGGAACGAGATCGCGTAGTAGAGCGGCCAAGTGCAGACCCGCAGCCGGCCGGATTTGGTGACTTCGTAGAGGTGTGACTGCGTCTGCTGGGCGGCGGCGGGGGGCGCCGAGCCGAGCAGGGTGAACCCGCCGAGGAACGCCGCGAGGAGCCCGGTGAAACGACGCGTCATGGTGCAAACCTCCGTGTGAATGCGGCTGTCGATCAGTCCTCGAACTGCGCCAGGAAGCGGCGCGCGCGATCCGTGCGGGGCGCGGCGAAGAAGGCGTTCGGCTCGCCCTCCTCGATAATCCGCCCGCCGTCCATGAAGACGACGCGGCTGCCGACCCTCTCGGCGAAGCCCATCTCGTGGGTCACGACCATCATGGTCATGCCCTCGCCGGCGAGATCGCGCATCACCGTCAGCACCTCGCGCCGCAGTTCCGGGTCGAGGGCGCTCGTCGGCTCGTCGAACAGGAGCACCGCCGGGCGCATGGCCAGGGCGCGGGCGATGGCGACGCGCTGCTGCTGGCCGCCGGACAGGCGACCCGGATAGGCGTCGCGCTTGTCGGACAGGCCGACCTTGGCGAGGAGCGCCTCGGCGCGGGCCACGGCCTCGTCGCGCGTCAGCCCTCGCACCCGCATCGGCGCCTCGATGACGTTGGCCAGGACACTCATGTGCGGCCACAGATTGAAGTGCTGGAACACCATGCCGATGTCGGGACGCACCGCGCGGGCTGCCCGCGCCACCGTCCGGTTCGGCTGCCCGCCCGCGACGACCCGGTCGTGCATGAGCACGCGGCCGCGGTCCGGTGCGGCGAGGAGGGCGAGGCAGCGCAGCAGCGTGGTCTTGCCCGAGCCGCTCGGCCCGATGACGCACACCACCTCCTGCTCGTGCAGCGTGAGATCCACGGCGTCGAGGACGCGGTGCGACCCGAACGCCTTCCCGATCTCCTGTCCCTCGAGGATCCGCCGGACCGCAATCGCCATGATTCATCACCATCCGTGATGCATCCAGACTGGCGCAATTTCACAGTGCATGTCACGCCTGAATTGTAGGCTTGAGCCGAGAGCCGGTGATGCTCGATAAATCATTGTTATGGACCTGCGTCAGATCGAGCTCTTCACCGCCATCATCGAGCACGGGAGCCTCACGGCGGCGGCCCGCGCCCTCGGCGTGACGCAGCCGGCGGTCAGCGCCGGGCTGGCGCGGCTTGAACGGGCGGTCGGCTTCTCGCTGTTCCGCCGGGATGGGCGGCAGGTTGTGCCGACCGCGGAGGCGACTCTCCTCTACGAGGAGGCCGTCCGGGCGCTGGCCGGTGTCGCGCAGCTCGATGACGCCGCCGCCGCCATCGCGGCCGCCGCGCGCGGCTCCCTGACGGTGGCGACCAACCCGAGCCCCGGGATCGCCTGGCTGCCCCGCATCGTCGCGGAGTTTCACCGGACCCGGCCCGACGTCTCGCTCAATCTCCTGACCCGCTCCTCACGCGAGGTCCGCGACCTCGTGGCGGCCCGTGCCTTCGATTTGGGCATCGCCGAGCCGCCCTTCGACAAGAAGGACAGCGTGGTCCGCCGCTATCGATTCGCCGCGGTGGCGGCCCTCAAGGCCGATCATCCCCTGGCCGCGCATGAGACGTTGACGCCTGCGCTCCTCGACGCGGCGCCCATGATCGGGCTGCTGCCCTCGCACGGGACCACTCCCGCGATCGCTCAGGCCTTCGCCGCGGACGGGTCGGAGCTGCGGATCGTGATCCGGTGCGAGTTCTTCGCGACCGCGCTCAACCTCGCGGCCGAGGGGGCGGGGATCGCCATCGTCGACCCGATCAGCGCCGCTTGCCACGCGGCGCCCGACATCGCCATCCGGCCCTTCGCGCCGCGCATCACCTACGAGGTAGCCGTTCTGAAGCCGGCCCAGAGCGGCCTCTCCCGCCTCGCCGAGGCGTTCGCCACGGCCATCGATCGGCATGTTCGTCCCTATCTGATGGAGCAAAGCCCATGACGCTGTCGGAGCCTCTGCCCGCCTCCGTCGCCGCCGGGATCCTGTCCGACCGGCTCCTGCCGGCGGAATTCGCGGCGCTCTGCGATTGCGGCGGCCGCCTTGCGGGTACGCCCTCGGAGGCCGCGGCGCGCGAGCTCGTCCGGCGCCTCGGCGAGTCGGCGACGGGACGTCCCGCCGAGACCGTGCCGACGCCCTATGACGGATGGCAGGCCGCCTCCACCACGCTGGAGGTCGTGGAGGGAGCGCGCGTCCTCTCGCTCGGCTGCCACCCACTCGTGCGCACCGTCGCCACGCCACCATCGGGACTGGAGGCAGAGGTCGTGCCCGTCGGACGCGGCACGGAAGCGGAGTTCGCCGCGCTCGCTCCGGTGCTGGCCGGCCGCATCGCCCTGGTGCGGCACGAATACATGTTTGCGGCGGGGCACATCCACCGGCGGCTGAAGTACGCCTGGGCGCAGCAGGCCGGTGCCGTGGGCTTCCTGATCGCCGGACCTCTGCCAACACGCCCGGTCGCGGGTTCATGTGGCCGCGGCCGCGAAGACGGGATCCCCGCCCTCGGTATCACACCCGAAGCTGCGGCTCGCCTCGCGCCGAGAGGATCCGGCTACGCCCTGGCCCGCCTCAGGATTACCGCGGACGAGTTTGCCGACAGTACGGACGCGATCCTGTTCGATCTGCCGGGAAAAATGGCCGAGACCGTCGTGCTGAGCGCGCATCTCGACGGCCACGACCTCGCCGAGAGTGCCATCGACAATGCCACCGGTATCGCGGCGGCGCTCGCAGTGGCGCGGGCGCTTGCACCCCATGCGGGTTGCTTCCGGCGTGGGTTACGCCTCGCCTTCTTCAGTGCCGAGGAATGGGCGTTGACGGGCTCGCGCGTTTACCTTGAACACCTGCCCACGGCCGATCGCGAGACGCTCGCCCTGAACATCAACCTCGACTCCGTCGCCGGCTCCGACCACCTGACGGCCCTTTGCAGCGGGTCTTCGAAGCTCGCGACCTGGGTCGAGCGGAGATCAAGCGCGGCCGGCGTCCCGGTCAGGACGTATCTCCCGCACATGGCCAACTCGGACCATGCCAACTTCGCCCAGCACAACATCCCCGCCTTACGCCTCGTGGCGGGCTTCGACGAGCTCGATTCCAATCTCAAACATGTTCTGACAGCGGCCGATACGCGGGATAAGGTTGGAGAGGGCCAATTACGATTCGCGGCCCCTCGCCGCTGCTGTCCTCGTGTGGTCCGCCCTCACGGATGAACGCCTGGTCTCCTGAGCTGCTCGTCGAAGCCTCTTGCAGATCAGCCGGTGGAGCGCTCTTCAGGATCGACTTCGCCAGCGTGGCCGTCCCGGCCCAGCTCACGATCTTCCGATCGTCATTCGGCGACCCGCGAATTCGCCCTGCTGCTTCGCGCCCAGGCTGGTCGTTCAGCCGACGCGGGCGCCTGCCTGGGAGCGGACGCTGAGAGAGGCTTGCAAAGCAGCCTACTCCCTGAGACGTCCTCATCTTCGGCGGACGACCTGTTTTGGAAGCGAAGTCCGCCGAATACGGCAGGGATGAATCAGACGTTGCCACAAACGAACGGTACCCACGGCGGCGGGTCGATGGCGGGGGCTGAGCGGGCCGCCTGATCGTTCACGGCCGCGAGGGGCGCCTTATAGCCCACCTATCGCGCCCACATCAGGCCCGGTCCGCAGTAGGCCACCGCGGGGCGCGAAGCGCGTGCGAACGTGCGGGGACGTTGTGCGGTTCAGGGCGACCTCGCAGTCACAGCCAACTCGATCAGTCTCAGCCTTCCATGACGATGGGACCGTCGGGCACCAGCGCGCCCCGGCGTCGCCAGCGCAGGTAGAGCTGCCCGAGGATCAGGATGGCGCAGACGGCGAGGAAGGCGGCGCTGATCGGGCGCTCGACGAACACCGTCAGGTCGCCCTGCGACAGCAGCATGGCGCGCCTGAAGTTCTCCTCGAAGCGCGGCCCGAGCACGAAACCGAGGAGGATCGGGGCGGGATGGAAGCCGAGGATCAGCAGGAGGTACCCGAAGATCCCGATCACCAGCACCTCACCGACGTGGAACAGGCTGCTGCTGGTCGAGTAGACGCCGATGCACACGAAGAACAGCGCGCTGGGATAGAGGTAGCGGTAGGGGATCGTCAGCAGCTTCACCCAGATGCCGATCAGGGGGACGTTGAGCCCCATCAGCAGGATGTTTCCGACCCAGAAGCTCGCGATCAGGCCCCAGAAGATGTCCGGGTGCTGCGAGATCAGGAGCGGCCCCGGCGTGATGCCCTGGATGGTCAGGGCGGCGAGCAGCAGCGCCATCACGGCGTCGCCCGGGATGCCGAGGCTCATGGTCGGGATGAAGTCGCCCTGGACCGAGGAATGCGTCGCGGTCTCGGGCGCTGCCACGCCCTCGATCGCGCCCCGCCCGAAGCGCTCCGGCGTGCGCGAGATCTTCTTCTCGGCCGCGTAGGCGACGAACGAGGCGATGGTCGGGCCGGTACCCGGGATGAGCGAGCACAGGCTGCCAATCAGCGTGCCGCGTAGGATCGGCAGGGCGGAGCGCTTCAGGTCCGCCCCGCTCGGGCGCATGTCGCGCAGGCGCACGCTCGCGCCGCCGCGCAGCGGCTCGACCTTGTTCACGCTCTTGAGGAACTCCGCGATGCCGAACAGCCCGAGCGCGAGGGCGACGATCTCGACCCCGTCGGCGAGCTCGGGCAGGCCGAAGGTGAAGCGCTCGAAACCCGAGGTGACGTCGGTGCCGAAGATGCCGAGCAGGAGGCCGAGCGTCGTCATGGCGATGCCCTTCAGCGCCGAGCCGCGGGCCAGCGTCGAGCCGGCGAGCAGCCCGAGCAGCATCAGCGAGCACACGTCGGCGGGCCCGAACTTCAGCGCCGCCCGCACGAGGAGAGGCGCGAAGAAGATCATCATCACGATGCCGAACGAGGCGCCGAAGAATCCGCCCATCATGGTGATGCCCAGCGCCGTGCCGCCCTTGCCCTGCTTGGTCAGGGGATAGCCGTCGAGGCAGGTCACCGCGTGCGGCGGATGGCAGGGCAGGTTGAGCAGGATCGAGCAGATCGCGCCCCCGTACTGGGCGCCGTAGAAGATACCCGACAGCATCAGGATCGCGGCCACTGGCGGCATCGCGAAGGTGAGCGGCAGCAGGATCGAGATCGCCGCCATCACGCCCATCCCGGGCAGCACGCCGACGATGTTGCCGAGCAGGACCCCGGCGAAGCAGGCCAGGAAGTTGGTCGGCTGGAGGGCGACCTCGAAGCCGTGGGCGAGGTCGGTGAGCGCCGTGCCGATCATGACTGCCCCCAGGCGAACGGCGGCAGCTGGATGTGCAGGCCGTAGTAGAACAGGGCGCAGCCGAACGCCGCGATCAAAGTTGCGAGGAGGCAGGCGCCGCGCAGCGTCGAGGTGCGGTCACCCATCGCCGACAGGAACACGCAGGTGAACGTCGCCGGGAACAGGCCGGCGGTGCGGGCGAGCAGCAGGAAGGCGAGCATCCCGCCGATGATGCAGCCCCAGCCGCGCCATTCGGGGCGACTGAGGTCGACGCGGTCGTGGTCGTGCGCGTCGGCAGCCCTCGCCTCCGACAGCCCGATGCCGAGGCCGCAGACCACGAGGATGACGCCCATGGCCAGCGGGAAGGCCCCCGGTCCGATCGCCGCCAGCGTGCCGAGGCCATAGGTCGCCGATTCCGCGATGGCGCCCAGGCCGATCAGCGCGGTCAGGGTGCCGGCGTAGCGCTCCCTGTGCTGTTGAATCGAGTAAAGCACGCGTCCCTCCGGTCGACCTGGCCTTTTTATTCTTGCTCGGCAGACGGCCCCGGGCGTCGTGGGGCCGCGCGATCCATCGAGGGAGATCAGACGTAGCAGGGGCCGTCGATCAGCGGATTGGCGGCGAGGAAGCGCTCGTCGACCTCGACGCCGAGGCCTGGGCCGTCCGGCGGGCACACCTTGCCCTCAGCGTCGAGCCGATAGGGCAGACCGACCACGTCGTCGCGGAAGGGGTTGTGCCGGGCCACGTCGCCCTCGAAGTAGCCGGGGTTGTCGACGGCCGCGAGCAGGTGGAGCGTCGCCACCATGTTGATGCCGGTGGCCGAGGTGTGCGGGTTGACCGAGATCTTCCAGGCGGAGGCCAGCGCGGCGATCCGCATCGTCTCGGTGATGCCGCCGGTCTTCGACAGGTCGGGCTGGACGAAGCCGAGATAGCCGGCCTGAAGCGCCTGCACGAACTCGTAGCGCGTGAAGTGGTTCTCGCCGGCGGCGAGCGGCACCGTGCCGAGCCGTGCCGCCTCGCCGTAGCTGTAGGCATCGTGGGGCGGAAACGGCTCCTCCAGCCAGGCGACTCCGGCCGCCTCGAAGGCCGGCATCACCCGGCGGACGTCGTCGACCGAGTAGCCGGTGTTGGCGTCGACCAGGATCTCGACGTCGGCGCCCAGCGCCTCCCGCACCGCCTCGACCCGGGCGATGTCGCGCCGCGGGCTGTCGCCGACGCGCAGCTTCACCGCCCGGTAGCCGGCGGCCACGTGGGCGCGCGCCTCGTCGGCGAGCGAGGCCGGCTCCTGCCAGCCGAGCGAGATGCCGCCGGCATAGGCCGGCACCGCGCGGGGGCCTCCCCCGAGCAGCCGGTAGATCGGCCATCCGGCCGCCTTGCCGCGGATGTCCCACAGGGCGATGTCGAGGCCGGACAGCGCCATCGCGGCGGCCGCGCCCATGCCGTGGCTGGCGAGCTGCATCCGGTAGACCCGGGCCCAGACGCCGTTGACGTCGAGGGGATCCATCCCGAGGACGAGGTCGGACAGGGTCGTGTCGATGAGTTTGGCGATGGCGCCCGGGCAGCGCCCGTGATGGGCCTCACCCCAGCCGACGAGGCCTTCGTCGGTCTCGACCTTCACGAGCACGGCGTCGCGCTTGACCGCGCGGCCGATGCCGAGGCGGACATTCTGACCCTCGGGGACCCGGAACGAGATCGGGACGGACTGGATGCGGGTGATGCGCATGGGTTTTCCCTTAGGCGGACCGGGTCGCGGACAGGATGTCGGGATTGACGAGGTTGCGCGGTCGCTCGCCGCGCAGGATGCGCAGCATCTCCTCGACGGCGCCGACGCTCATGGCGCGCGAGCTGGTCTGCGTGATGCCGGCCACGTGCGGGGTGAGCAGCAGATTCGGGCAGGCTAGAAGCGGATGATCGGAGGCCAACGGCTGCGCGTCAAACACGTCGAGTGCCGCACCGGCGAGCGCACCGGTCCGCAGGGCGGAGGCGAGCGCGGCCGCGTCGATCACGGGCCCGCGGGCGACGTTGATGAGGACGGCGTCCGAGCGCATCCGGCCGATCTGCGCGGCATCGACGAGGCCGCGGGTCGCCTCGGTGAGTGGGCAGGCGATCACCACCGCGTCGCTCTGCGCGAACAGGGTCTCCAGGTCGACCGCCTGGACGAGACCGCCGAGCGTCGCGCCGCTGCGGGAGGCGCCGAGCACGCGCAGGCCGAAGCCGTGATGAGCGATCCGCGCGACGCGGCCGCCGATCTCGCCGAGGCCGAGCACCCCGAGGGTGCTGCCGCCGATCTCGGCGAGGCCGTCGGCGATCGGTCGCACGGCGCCCCATCCCGCCGCGCGCAGGCCGCCGTCGAGACGCCAGACCTGGCGGCGCAGGTGGAACAGCGCCGCGAACACGTACTCGGCCACGGCCTGCGTGTTGCTGCCGGGCAGATTGGCGACCGGGATGCCGCGCGCGGTCGCTGCCGCGACGGGGATCATGTCGAGGCCGACGCCGTGGCGGACGATGCCGCGCAGCCGCGTCGCGCCGTCCAGGATATCGTCGGGAAGCTTGACGCGCACCACGAGGCCCTCCGCCTCGGCGATGAGCGCCCGCAGGGTCTCGGAGCTCGGGTCGGGTGCGGTGACCGGGCGGGCATACTCCGCCAGCATAGCCTCCGCCTCCGGATGGATCGGGTTGGTCAACAGGACCACGGGGCGCTCGGTCATGGTCCTTCCTCGACGATGGGGCTGATCAGGCTGCCCAGACCCTCGACCCAGGCAGTCATCGTCGAGCCGGGCCGGATCCAGGCCGGCGGCTGGCGCAGAGCCGCGATCCCCGCCGGCGTGCCGGTGGCGATGACGTCACCGGGCTCCAGCACCGTCTGCCGCGACAGGTGGGCGACGAGGTCGGCCACCGAGAACAGCATCCGGGCCGTGGTGGAGTCCTGCAGGCTCACCCCGTCGATCGACAGCCCGATCCGCAGGCTCTGGGGGTCGGGCACCTCGTCGCTGGTCGCGAGGTAGGGACCGAACGGGCCGAAGGTCGCGATGTTCTTGCCCGGGCCGAAGCCGTCGCGGCGGATCAACTCGCTGGCGCTGACGTCGTTGAACACGCCGTACGCGCAGACATGATTGAGGGCGTCTTCCGCGCGTACCCCGTGGGCGCGACGGCCGATCACCGCGGCGATCTCGGCCTCGTAGGTGCAGCCGCCGATGCCCGGCGGCAGCACCACGGGCTCGCCCGGACCGATCACCGTCCACGGCTCCTTCATGAACAGGAACGGCTCGGCCGGATGAGGGGCGCCGCGCTCGGCCAGCGCGTCCACGTAATTGTGCGCGATCCCGAAGATTCGGCCGGGCCTCGGCAACGGTGCGCGCAGGCGCACCGATCGCAGCGGCAGCTGTGCCGCCTCCGGAATGGCGTGAGCGCGCAGGCGCGCTGCGGCGTCGGCCAATCCGGAACGGATGAGGTCGAGGACCTGCGGCGGGCAGCCGGCGAGCGCCGGCTGCAGCGCGGGATGGGCGAGGTCGACGACCGTGTCGTCCGGCCCGCTGGCGTCGCCCAGCAGGAGACCCGCCCGCTCCGCGCCGTCGCTCGAAAAGGTGACGAGGCGCATCGCGGCGTGCCTCAGGCGGCGCGATAGCGGTCGATCACGGCGCGGTCGACCTCGACCCCGAGCCCCGGCGCCGTGGGGACCGCGACCTTACCGCCGACCTGCCGGATCGGCTCGAGGGCCAGGTGATCCCGGAAGGGGTTCTCCTCCTGCTCGAACTCGAGCATCGGCGCGACCGGGAACAGGCAGGGGGGCTGATCGGGGATCGAGGCGAGGAAGTGGATTGTCGCGGCCAGGCCGACCACCGAGCCCCAGGCGTGGGGCACGCACTCGACGCCGTGCGCCGTCGCCATCGCGGCGATCTTCTTGCACTCGGTGATGCCGCCGGCCGCGCACACGTCCGGCTGGACGATGTCCATCGCCTTGCGCGCGATGGCGTCGCGGAAACCCCAGCGGGTGAACTCGTTCTCGCCGCCGGCCACCGCCACGTCGAGGGCGCGGGTGACCTCGACGTAGCCGTCGAGATCTTCCGGCGAGATCGGCTCCTCGAACCACTCGATGCCGAGTTCCTCCAGCCGCCGTCCCATCCGGATGGCGGTCGGCACCGTGAGCGAGTGGTTGGCGTCGACCATGAGGCGGATGTCCGGCCCGACCGCCTCGCGCACCGCCGCCACGCGGGCGATGTCGCGCTCGATCGAACCGAGGCCGATCTTCATCTTCACGGCCTTGAAGCCGGCCTCGACGTAGCCGCGCGCCTCCGCGACCGCCTCCTCGACGAGGCGGTCCATGTCGGTGAAGTACAGGCCGGTCGCGTAGGCGTCGACGCTGGTGCGGAAGGCGCCGCCGATGAGCTTGTGCACCGGCTTGCCCACGCTCTTGCCGATGATGTCCCACAGCGCGATGTCGATGCCGCTGATCGCCGCGATCGACATGCCCTTCGGCCCGTAATCCTTGATCCGATTGTACAGGTCCTCCCAGACGACCTCGACGTCGAACGGGTCCTGACCGATCACCCGGGGCGCGAGCTGAGTGTCGATGAACGCCTTGGCCACCGCGGACGGTCCGTAGCACTCGCCCCACCCGACGATGCCGTCCGCCGTCTCGATCTCGACGAGGCAGGTGCCGCGGGTCTTGTACAGCCAGCCGCGGGAGGAGGTGAACGGCCGTTTGATCGGCGTGGTCACGACGTGGCAGGTGATGGTCTTGATCTTGGTCACGCTATCCGTCCCGGTCGTTGTTCAGATCGTTCGAGCGCTCGGAAAGGGAGGTCGGCTCAGGATTTGAAGACCTTCTCGGCCACGACCTTGATCGACTGCTCGACCCGATCGACCTCGGCGGTCAGAGCGTCGCCGGTCAGCGGCGCGATCAGGAAGGCGTTGCGCTCGGCGAAGTCCTTGAAGCGCTGGTCTCCGATCGCGGCGCTGAAGCCGTCGATCAGCTTGGTGCGCACCTCCGGCGGGAGCTTGGCCGGGGCGACCACGTAGGCCATCTGCACCACCGGGCCGAACGGGAACACGTCGTAGCCGCGCTCCTTGAAGGTCGGCACGTCGGGGAACTGCCGGAGGCGCTCATCGGCGAACACGCCGAGCGCGCGCACCAGACCCTGCTGCAGCTGGCCGAGCGACTCGGCGGGCTTGAGCACCGCGGCCTGGATCTGCCCGCCGGCGAGGTCGGTGATGACCTTGGCCCCGCCGGTGTAGGGCGCGTTGATATAGGCGACCCCCGCCGCCCGGGCGGTCATCGAGGCGAAGATGTGGTTGAGGTTGTAGTTGCCCGGCGTGCCGATCGACACGCTGCCCGGGTTCTTCTTCATGTGCGCGAGGAAGTCGTCCAGCGTCTGGTGCGGGCTCGATCCGGGGACGAGCAGCATCAAGGGATCGATCGACACGCGGGCGATGTGGCTGAACTGATTGCTCTTCAGGGGTGTCTTGCCCTCGGCCATGTAGGCCAGCGTCGAACTCGTCCCCATGCCGAGCGTGTAGCCGTCCGGGTTCGCCGTCGCGACGCGCCGCATCCCGATCGTGCCGGTGGCGCCGGGCTGATTCTCGACGATCATCGTGATGCCGCGCTCCTTGAGCAGCGGCTGAAGTCCGCGCGCCAGGATGTCGTTCGAGCCTCCCGCGTTCCACGGCACGATGAAGGTGACTTCGCGCGCCGGGAAGGTCGACTGCGCCAGGGCGGTCCGTGCGCCGAGGGCACCCAGAACGAGGCTTCCGACGAGGCTGCGGCGGGTGAGCATGGCGTTCCTCACGTCTTCGTTGTTTGTTATAACGATGGAATGCGGCTACGTTGTCAAGCGCGGTCGAACCCGTCGGCGTCGGTCTGACTTGATCTGCGCCGCGCGGGTTGCCGAGGGGTGGGGGGCAACGCCATGAGACACGTCGAGCGGCTGCCGCTCTGGGATCAGGCCTATGCCGAGCTGCGGACCGCCATGCTCGGCGGACGGTTCGAGCCGGGTGAGCGGATCCTCCTGCGCGAGGTGGCGGCCGAACTCGGCATCAGCCTCACGCCGGTCCGCGATGCGGTCAACCGTTTGATCGCCGAGCACGTGCTGGAGCGCGGCAGCTCGGGGCAGGGAGGTGGCGCCGTGGTCCCGCGCATGAACGTGGAGCGTTTCGACGAGTTGCTGACCATCCGCTGCGACCTCGAAGGTCGGGCCGCGGCGCGCGCCGCCGAGCGCGCAGCCCCGGGCGATCTCGGCGTCCTCGACGCGCTTCTCGCCGAGATGAAGACCCTGATCCGGCAGCAGAAGCTCGACGCGTATCTCGACCTGCACCGGCGCTTCCATTTCGAGCTCTACGCCCTCGCGCGCATGCCGATCCTGGAGGGGTTGATCGAGAACATCTGGCTCCGGTGCGGCCCGGTCCTGACCTACGTCATCCCGGACTACGTGCTGCTCGAGAAGGGCAGCGACCTGCACACCGCCGCACTCTCGGCCCTGCGCACGGGCGACGCGGAGGCGGCGGCCGCGGCGATCCGGCAGGATATCCGCGAGGCGGGCCGGTACATCGCCGGCCTCGCCGACGCCGCCGGGCTCATCGAAGACCCGGCGGCGAGCCGCCGGCCGCGGGCGCACGCGGCGTCATGATCGGGAACAGGTGAGCGCGATGAGCGTGCTCCTACGTCAGGACGGCCGTGGTTTTAGCCCGGATGAGATCGCGGTCGATCTCCGCGCCGAGCCCGGCCGCCGTAGGCGCGTGCACCATGCCGGCGGGATCGACCGCGATGTCCGCGGCGAGCCCGTACTTCTGCGCCGCATCCGGCAGCAGCACCTCGAAGAACTCAGTGTTGCGGATCGCCATGATGACGTGGAGGTTGGCGACGTTGTTGAGCGAGTTGCCGCCGTGGTGGACCTCGAAGTTCATCCCGAAGGCCTCGGCGAGATGGGCCGCCTTGACGAGCGTGGTGATGCCGCCCTTCACCGCCACGTCGCCGCGCAGGAAGTCGGTGGCGCGCTGCAGGATCCAGGGCGCGTAGGACTCGAAGCCGGCCTGCGGGTACTCGGTCGCCATGATCGGCACGTCGAGCTTGGCCTTAAGCTTGACGTAACCGTAGAGGTCGGAATCCGCGAGCGGATCCTCGTACCAGTAGTAGCCCGCCGCCTCGATCGCGCGGCCCACTCGCAGCGCCTGCTCGTAGGTATACCCCCAGCAGGCGTCGAGCATCAGCGTGAACCCGTCACCCATCTCGGCCCGCACCGCCTCGCAGATCGCGATGTCGTCGCGCCATACCTGAGGCGGGTGGATCTTGTAGGCGCTCCAGCCGGCCTCACGATACGCACTCGCCTGCTCCACGTAGGCCGTGGCCCCCTCGAGGATCTGCGAGCTTGCGTAGGCGGGCACGCGGTCGCGATAGGTGCCGATGAGCCGATGGATCGGCAGTCCCGCGGCCTTGCCGGCGAGGTCCCACAGGGCGACGTCGAGCGCGCCGATCGTCCGGACGGAGGCCGCGCGCACGCGGGCCCACAGCTCTTGGTTCAGGCGCTCGCGGTCGAGGGGATCGCGCCCGATGAGCACCGGCTTGAGCACCCGCACGAGAAGTGGCGCGTCGAGATCGGCTGGTCCGTACGCCGAGCCGAGGAAGGCGTGCCCCTCGATGCCCTCGTCGGTGTGGATCGTGACGAGGCCGAGTTGGCTGCTGCCGACCGCGCGCGCCGTACGCCCGGAGTAGCGTGTCGGCGGGATATCGTCCCAGCCGAAGAGGGTCACAGTGACATCTCGTATGCGCATGACGTCGCCTCCGGCCCGGGACCGCCGCGGATGCGGCCTTCGCTCTCCGGCGTGTTCGGGTCACCCACCATCTAGAGCTGCCGTGACCCGCGCGTCGAGACGTGGGCCGGCCCAAGTACTGGGAGGACAACCGTGAGTATCCCGTCGATGCCGGCTGATGCGGTCGGCCGAGAAGCTCTGCGCAGGATTAGCCTGCGTTTGCTGCCATTTCTGGCGCTGAGTTACCTCGCGAATTACATCGACCGGGTCAACGCGGGCTTCGCCGCCCTGCAGATGAACCGGGAAGTCGGGCTGACGGCGAGCGCGTTCGGTCTCGGCGGCGGGATGTTCTTCATCGCCTACCTGCTGTTTGAGGTGCCGAGCAATCTCGCGATGGTCCGGGTCGGAGCGCGCTTGTGGCTCACGCGGATCATGATCACGTGGGGGCTCGTCTCCGGAGCGATGGCGCTGACCTCTGGTCCGGTCTCTTTCTGCGTGCTGCGGTTTCTGCTGGGTGCGGCGGAAGCCGGCTTCGTGCCCGGCGTGATCCTGTACCTGATGCAGTGGTTCCCGGCCCGGGAGCGGGCGCGCGTCATCGGCCTGTTCATGGTCGCGAGCCCCGTGGCCGGCATCGTCGGCTCGCCGATCTCGGCGGCGCTGCTCGGACTCGACGGCTGGTTCGGCCTCTCGGGCTGGCAGTGGCTGTTCATCATCGAGGCGATGCCGGCCGTCTTGATCGGCCTCGTCGGCCTCGTCTGGCTGACCGACTCGCCGGCGCAGGCGCGATGGCTCGACCCGGAGCACAAGGATTGGCTCGCCGGCCGTCTCGCCGCCGACGCTGCCGCACGGATCAGCGTCGAGAAGACCTCCGTCTGGGCGGTGATGAGCGACCGCACCGTGCTGGTGCTGTCGCTGATCTACGCGGGGCAAGCCACCGCCAACGCCGGCTTGTCGCTGTGGCAGCCGCAATTCCTGAAATCGTTCGGCCTCTCAACGGCGGAGGTCGGCCTCGTGAACGCGATCCCGTTCGCCGTCGCCGCGTTGGCGATGTACGCGGGCGGCCGGAGTTCAGACGCGCGCGACGAGCGCGTCTGGCACACGGCCGTGCCCACCGCACTGACGACGCTGGGCCTGTGCCTGTGCCTCGTCGTGCACGGCTTGATCCCGACCGTATTCCTGTTGTGCCTCGCCCTGTTTGGCGTGTCGGCGTCGCGCGGCCCCTTCTGGGCGCTGACGACCGAGTGGCTGTCCTCGCGCGCGGCAGTCGCGGGGATCGCGCAGATCAACGCGGTGGGCACCGGCGCGAGCTTCTTCACGAGCTGGGCGACCGGGGCGATCAGGGATGCGACCGGAAGCTGGCCGTTGGCGCTCCTGCCGCTCGCAGGTGTGACCGCGGTCGCCACAGTGGCCGTCGTCCTGCTCGGACGCCCGATGGCCGTGATTTCCTCGAAGCGATCCGAGCCGCCTATGAACCCGACGACTCCTGTAACGGCAGAGCCCTGATTGCCGTCTGCGCTGCATGGCGCGACCGTCAGCGCAGCGGAGCCGAGTCGTGGATTTGCCGCTCATACAAATTGGTGCTCGATCGATATGATCCCCGGCATGGCCGATGCAGAGAGTCGCGGCGGCCGGCCTCCCCGGTCTCGATAGATGGGAACTCAGCATGCCGCCGCAGGAAGAATCTTGGTCACCGGTCCGCGGCGGGCGCGTCGCGATCGCCGGCCTCGGCACCGTCGGGCGTGCCGTGGCGCGCGCCCTCGACGGGGGGGCCATCCCCGGACTGAGCCTGAGCGCCGTCGCGGTCCGCGATGCCGATAAAGCCCGCGCCGAGCTCGCGGCGCTCGCCGCGCCGCCCGAGGTCGTCACCGCGTTCGACGTCCTGGAGCCGCGGGCCGACATCGTGCTGGAATGCGCGCCGTCGCAGCACCTCCCAGCGATCGTGCGGCCGTTCGTGACGGCGGGCAAGACCGCCGTCGTGTTGAGCTGCGGGGCGCTGCTCGATCACGAGGACCTCGTGGAGACCGCCCGCGCCCACGGCGGTCAGATCGTCGTGCCGACCGGCGCCTTGCTCGGCCTCGATGCCGTGACGGCCGCCGCGGAGGGGACGATCCATACCGTGCGCATGATCACCCGCAAGCCCGTGCGCGGCCTCGTCGGCGCGCCCTACCTCGTGGAGAACGGCATCGAGATCGCCGGGATCACCGAGCCGATGCGGGTTTTCGCCGGCAGCCCACGCGAGGCGGCCCGCGGCTTTCCGGCAAACCTCAACGTCGCGGTCGCGCTCTCGCTCGCCGGCATCGGGCCGGATCGGACCGAGCTCGAGATCTGGGCCGATCCCGTCCTCGACCGCAACACCCACCGCATCGAGGTCGACGCCGACGCGGCGCGGTTCGCGATGACGATCGAGAACGTGCCGACCGACGAGAATCCCCGCACCGGCCGCATCACGGCCCTCTCGGTCATCGCCTACCTGCGCAAGCTCGCCGCCCCGCTCCGGGTCGGCACCTGACAGGCCGGGCCCGGCTGGCACGTCCCATGCTGCCCATGCTGCCCATGCTGCCGTCTGCATGCGCCCGGGCCAGCGTCCGTGTGCGGATTCCCCTCAGACCCCGGAGCGGCCTGTGACTTCGACGAGCGACGAGACCCCGTCCGAGATCGAGCGGGCGACGATGCGGCGCGTTACGCTTCGGATCATGCCGCTGCTGATGCTGGGCTTCCTCGTCGCCTTCATCGACCGGGTCAACGTCGGCTTCGCAGCCCTGCAGATGAACGCCGATGCCGGACTCTCGGCCTCGGTCTTCGGACTGGGCGCAGGTCTCTTCTTCGTGGCCTACTTCCTGTTCGAGGTACCCTCCAACCTGATGCTGGAGCGATTCGGCGCCCGCCTGTGGCTCGCCCGGATCATGATCACTTGGGGGTTGATTTCCGCGGCCACCGCGCTCGTCGTCGGACCGATCTCGTTCTGCGCTTTGCGCTTCCTGCTTGGCGCGGCGGAAGCCGGCTTCTATCCCGGCGTGATCTTCTACCTGACGCGCTGGTTCCCGAAGGCCTATCGCGCCCGGGTGATCGCCCTTTTCGCGGTGGCCGTACCCCTGTCGAATTTCGTCGGCTCGCCGCTCTCAGCGGCGCTGCTCGGGCTCGACGGCTGGTTGGGTCTGCGCGGCTGGCAGTTGATGTCGATCGTCGAGGCGGCGCCGGCCGTGGTGCTCGGCCTGCTCGTCCTGCGGTTCCTGCCGGAGGGGCCGCATCGCGCGCCCTGGCTCGACGAGGCACAGCGCGGCTGGCTCACCGGACGTTTGGAAGCCGAGCGTGCGGAGCAGCCGCTGGTCCGGCCGTCCGTCTGGCGGATCATCCGCGATCGGCGCGTGCTCGCCGCGGGCTTGATCTTCGCCGGCAGCGTCGGAGCGAGCGCGTGCCTGTCGATCTGGCAGCCACAGATCTTCAAGTCCTACGGTCTCACGACCATGGAGATCGGCCTGCTCAACTCGGTGCCCTTCGGGATCGCGGCCGGGCTGATGGTGCTCTGGGCTCGGCGCTCAGACCGCACGGGGGAGCGGGCCTGGCACGTCGCCGGCCCGCAGGCGCTCACCGCGCTCTGCCTCGCGGCGGCGCTGGCCGCACACGGGTTCTGGCCGACGGTCGCGATCCTGTTCCTGGCGATCCTGGGAACCTACGCCGTTAAAGGCCCGTTCTGGGCACTGGTCACGGAATGGCTGCCGCCGGGCGCGTCCGCAGCCGGCATCGCGCAGATCAACGCCATCGGAAATCTCGGCGCCTTTATCGGGACTTATCTGATGGGCGTGATCAAGGACGCGAGTGGCAGCTACGCGCTAGGCCTGTTGCCGCTCGCCCTGGTCACGGCTATCGGCGCCGCGCTCGCGTTGGGATTGAGCCGCACGCGCCCCCCGCTGATCCCCATCCTGCCTGGCGAGCGGGCGTAGGCTCCCGGGACGCTTCACGCCGCGGATCGGGCGGGAGTTCGCGAGAAGATGCCGGCGGCACGCTCCAGGTTGAATCGCCGCCCGCTCTACGCCATCTGGCCGACAGCCCGGCTTCGCCGTCCCAGAGCGCTCCCCCATATTCGTGGGCGTTGATGCCGCGATTTGATGCGCCCCAGTGGCGTCGGGTCCAGCATCTGTAGGCGTCGGATCATAGAGCAAATTCCCGAGCTCATAATCCCTGCTGGATCGCCCCTTTTTCCCTGAACGGGAAAAACTCGGCGCCGGCTATCCGTCTCATCCGATTAGGGATTTCCCGTCCTTGAGATACCCGCAAGGGAGAATGGCAAGTGACTTCCCTGAGTCATTCCCTCAGTTCAGGGAAAAGCGAGAGAGACCATTTCGACGCTGATGGGTTTGCCCTCGAGCATTCGTAGGCAAGATACCAGGGGGAGGTCCTCTGGCGTGGTAGCTTCGGCGTGACCGTCACGTCCGCTGTGCCTCCGGATCTGCAGTCCGGCCGGCTCCGCAAACGGCGAGCGATCCAGCGCCCCCGCGGCCGACCCGAGCGGCCGGAGAGCGGCCAGCCTCGCGCGCTCTTAGCCGGTCGAACGGCGGACAAGCGGATATCCTGAACGCCGTCGATGGCGAGCCGTTGCGGGAAGTCGGAAATCGCCCTATCGGCGGCGATGCCCGGCCGATCGCTTCGCTCAACCAGGTCCGATACCCTCTTTGACGAGATCAGCGTGCGGCTCCCGCTGTTCGAGGATCTGCCTCCTGACGCGCTACAGCATCTCGCGACGCCGGGATTCGGCCGCGGATTCCTGACGGCCTCGCTGCGGGCCCGCCTGCGCAAGGCCGGGTATCGGGATCTCGGCCAACTGGCCCAGGCTTCACCGGAGGCGATCGCCAGCATCAGGAAGTTCGGTCCGGTCCGCGTCGACCGCGTTCGGGATCTCATCCTCAACGAGATCGCGCGCTGGCTGCCGGGTGCCCGTGAGAGGCACGCAAGGGGGGCCACCGGAGAGCGGAGGCTCGGACGCCTGCGAGACAGGCCGGTCGAAGGCCTGCCCCTGGCCGCCGACGCGATCGCCGCGCTCGGCTGCGCCGGTTGCACCTGCGCGGATCTGGCCGGCCGTTCACGCACCGAACTCCTCGGCACGGGACGCATGATCGCCCGCGATGTGGATCGCATCATCACGACGCTCGCCGAACTCCTGGGCGGGAGCAGGACGACCGCTTCTCTGTCCGCGCAGGTGGCCGAAGACGCGCCCGAGACGGAGACCGAGACCATCGCATCCCGTCGGGCCGCCCTGCTCGCACAGCAGGATCGTGAATGGGATGCCGCTGCCCCGGCCATAGATTAGCCTCGGCCTGACCCATCCCGGATCAGCGGATTCCAGCTCAGCCGGCTCGGCCGCTTCGCGCCGATGGCCGACCTGCGGCCAGATACGATCCGCCTTCGAACAGTCGTCGTTGAGAAGCGGCCCGCTCAGCCGAGCCCGAGGCCGCGGATGAGCAGGATGGCGGTGGCCAGCAAGACGAGGAGCGAGGCGGTGACCGCCATCGTGACCCGGCCGCCCACCTGTGCCAGCACACGCACGTCCACCCCGAGGCCCAGCGCGGCCATCGACACGATCGTGAGGAAGCCGGCGAGGCGGGAGATCGGCGCGATCCAGGCGTCCGGGATCAGCCCGAGCGAGCGCAGGCTCGCCAATGCCAGGAAGCCGAGGATGAACCACGGCACCAGCTTGAAGAAGCCGGGCCGGCTCCGGATGGTCCGGGCGGTCGCCCCCGCCGCCGGCAGGCGCGGCGCGAGCAGCGACAAGGCCAGCACCACCGGTCCGAGCATCAGCACCCGAACCAGCTTGACCAGCGTGCCCACCTGCGTGGCGAGCGGGCCCACCGGGACGGTCGCGGCCAGGACCTGCGGCACCGCGTAGACGGTCAGCCCCGCCAGCACGCCGTACTGGTGCTCGCTGAAGCCGACGAGCGGCACGAACAGCGGCAGGCCCAGCACCATCAGCACGCCCAGCACGGCCGTGAACGCGATGGCGGCCGCCACGTCCCGGCTGTCCGCCCCGATCACCGGCGCCACCGCGGCGATCGCCGAGTTGCCGCAGATCGCGTTGCCGCAGGCGATCAGCAGCGCCATGCGCACCGGCAGCCCGAGGGCGCGGCAGAGGGCGCAGCTCGCCAGGATGGTCAGCGCCACCGCCCCGACGATGCCGGCCAGCAGCGCCGGCCCCGAGGCGACAATGGCCCCCAGGCTCACCGCGGCGCCCAGCAGGGTCACGGCCACCTCCAGCACCTGCTTGGCCGAGAAGGCGATCCCGGCCTTGAAGCGCGCGCCCGGCACCCAGGCGGAGCGCAGGGCCGTCCCCAGCAAGATGGCCAGCACCAGCGCCTCGACGTAGGGATGGCCGGTCAGGTGCTCCTCGCCAGCCTGCAGACCCTGCGCCACCACGGTCAGGCCCAGGCACAGGAGCAGGCCCGGGAGCAGGGTGCCGGCCGTCCCGGCCCAGGCGGATGCGCGCCGCGACCGGGACGGTGCGGTCCCGGACCGGTCCAGCACGGCGGGTCTGGCGATCATCGCGCGGCCTCCTGTCCGGTGTCGGCGCTCAGTAGGCCGTGCCGAGATAGGCGGCGATGGCCTTGGCCTGCTCCTCGGCGATCGGCGCCCGGTAGACCTTGATCATCTTGGCGACCTCGGCGTCCCAGAAGGCCTGCCCCTTCTTCGGCGGCTGCATGGCGACGTAGTCGGCCGAGTGGCAGGTCATGCAGTTCTCCTGCGCGGCCTGGAAGCCGGCCGCGTGCGCGGCATCCGGGGCCGGCCGGAACTGCGCCGTCGGCTCCGGCAGCGCGTAGGTGTCGGGCGCGGCGCGCGCGGAGGTCGCGGCCAGCGCGGGGGCCAGCGCGAGGGCGGCGATGATCGACGCGCGAAGCGGGCAGGGGCTGAACATGCCGATCCTCCTTCAGGCCGCCCGAACGCGGGTGGTCTCGACCACGTTGCGCATGTACCCGGCGGGGTTCCAGCGCGGCTCCATCGGCTGGGTGCCGCCGTCGTTGCCCGTGGCCCGCACCCGCAGGGCGTGCGTGCCCGGCGTCAGCTCGACCTCCGCGGTCCAAGTGCGGAAGGCGTAGCGGCCGAGATCCTGGCCGAGCCGGGCCTCGCCCCAGCTCCGGCCGTCGTCGGTCGAGACCGCCACAGCCTTGATGCCCGAGCCGCCGTCGAAGGCGATGCCGCGCAGGGGCACGCGCCCGGCCGTCACCTGCGCGCCGTCGGTCAGGTTGGTCACGAACGAGCGGACGTTGAAGCGGCCGATCGGCACGGTCTTGTCGGGCGCCTTGCCGGGTTCCGTGCAGGCACAGGCATTGTCGGGGATGCGGTAGGCGCTCTTCATCCAGAAGCCCTCGAACGGCTTGTCGAGGATGCTGATGCTGTTGAGGTGCTTGACCCAGTAGGTGCCGTAGAAGCCGGGCACGATCAGGCGCAGCGGGAAGCCGTTGAGCCAGGGCAGGTCCTGCCCGTTCATGCCCCAGGCCAGCATCACCGCGCCGTCCCGGGCGTGGTCGAGGGTCAGCGCCTTGGCGAAGTCCGGCGTCTCGGGCAGGACCGGTCCGTCGAGGCCCTCGAAGGACACCTGCACGGCGCCGGCCTTGACGCCGGCCTTGTCGAGCACGGCCTTGAGCGGCACGCCGGTCCAGCGGGCGCAGCCCATGGCGCCGTTGGCGAGCTGGCCGCCGGCGATGCGCGGCTCGAAGAAGCCGCGGGAATTGCCCGAGCACTGGTTGACCGCCACGATCTCGGTCTGCGGCATGGCCTTGAGGTCGGCGAGCGACAGGGAGAGCGGGCGCTCGACCTGCCCGGTCACCGCGACGCGGAAGGCCTGCGCGTCGATCTCGGTCGGGATGTCGGCGAGGTGGTAGCGCACGAAGAACGCGTCGTTGGGCGTGATCGCGCCCTCGTCGAAGACCGCGAACGGCGTCTCCAGCTGCGGCGGGCGCGCGGTCATCTGCAGGAGCGGCCGCTTGCCCGGATAGGCGACGAGCGGCCGCTCGCCGTTGCCGAAGGGCAGCGTGGCGGTGTCGCCCGCCCGTGCGCGCGGCACGCCGCCGACGGCGGCCAGCGCGCCGAGCGCGCTCAGCCGCATGAAGTCCCGTCTTCCACGATCGGTCATCGCGCGCTCCTCGTTCAGGCTGTCGCGGCGGAGTTCCGGTTCGGCGCGCCCCATCCGCGATCGCGGGGCGACGCCGCGGAGGGGATCCCGGTCAGCGCAGGACCGAGAGGTAGTGGATGTCCTGCGTCAGGCAGGTCGAGAGGCGCCACTCGACCGGCCGCTCCTCGAGGTCGATGGCGACGCGGTCGATCTCGAGGGCCGGAGTCCCGGCGGGCACCTGAAGCAGTTCCGCCTCGCGGGGCCCGAGCGCCACCGCCTTCAGGCGCTCCTTGGCGGTGGCGATCGTGATGCCGTAGCGGGTGGCGTAGAGGCTGTAGAGGGTGTTGGGCAGCTCGAGCTGGGCGATGCCCGGGAACAGGCCGGCGGGCACGCTGATCGTCTCGACCACGCACAGCTTGGCGTCGACGGCGCGCACGCGCTCGATCCGGACCACCCGGGCGGACCGCACGAGGTCGAGGCGCCCGCGCTCGTCGGCGCTGGCGGCGGCTTCCGCGATCCCCGTGACCCGGCTCGTGGGCATGCCGGTGCCGTCGCCGTCCGGCCGCAGCTTCAGGAAGCGGAAGACGCTCTGCTTGTCGTCGTGGTCGGCCACGAAGGTCCCGCGGCCCTGGCGGCGCACCAGCAGGCTGTCGGCGGTGAGCGCGTCGAGGGCCTTGCGCACCGTTCCCTGGCTGACCCCCAGCTCGAGGGCGAGCTGCCCCTCGCTCGGCAGGATCTGGCCGGGCTGCCAGACCGCGTCGGCCAGGCGCCTCAGCAGCGTGTCGTAGACCTGCCGGTAGAGCGGCCGGAAGCCGACCGTGCGGGCGCCTCCCGAATCCGCGCGTCCCGAACCTGCCTGCCCTTCGCCTGACCGTTCCATCGCGTGACGACGCAGAGCCCCATCCGTGGGTAGAGCGTCGAAGGATGTGTCCAGCACCTCTCCCTCCTCTCGCTTACGTGGCTCCGCCGACGGGAGCAATCACAGGTTTTTCCCCCGCACAGGCGATCCGCCTCACAGAGCCCGGATCTCGGCGACGAGGGCTTCGGCCACGTCGAGCCCCGCCTCGGCGGCCCGGCGGCGCAGCGCCAGCCGGCGGCTCCCGGGGAGCCGGGCGCCGTCCTGCGTCTCGATCGCGTCGGCCAGCGCCGCGCAGCGCTCCGGCGCGTCCGGGCTGAGCGCCGAGGCGTCGAGGGCGAGGATCAACTGCCCGGTCCCCGGCGGGTCGCCCGCGGCGTCGAGGAACGAGGAGGCCTCGCCGGCGAAGCGCGCGCCGACGAGGCCGGCGGCGAGCAGCTCGACCATCAGGGCGAGCGCCGTGCCCTTGGCGTCGCCCAGCGGCACCATCGTGCCGTCGAGGGCCGCCTTGGCGTCGGTCGTCGGGCGTCCCTCCGCGTCGAGGGCCCAACCCTCGGGGATCGGCTCGCCGCGCTTGGCCGCCCCGACGATGTTGGCGCGGGCCACCTTCGACAGGGCGAGGTCGACCACGATCGGCGCGCGGCCCGGCAGCGGGCAGGCGAAGGCCAGCGGGTTGGTGCCGAACACCGCCTGACGCCCGCCCCAGGGGGCCATCGCGGCGGGCGTGTTGGCGAAGAGCAGGGCGACGCAGCCCTGCTCGGCCAGGGCCTCCACAGGGCGTCCGGCCGCGCCGCAATGGTGCGAGCGGCGGATGCCGGCCGCCGCCACGCCCTGCTGACGGGCGAGGCCGGGCAGCGCCTCCAGGGCGAGGTCGAGGGCCGGATAGGCGAAGCCGTGGGCGGCGTCGACCGCGAGCAGGCCCGGCCGCGGACGCTCCGCCCGCGGGGCCGCGTCGCCCACGACCTTGCCGGCGCGCACCTGCGCGCCGTAGGGCGCCACCCGCGACAGGCCGTGGCCCTTCAAGCCGTCCGCCTCGGCGCCGACCAGCGCCCGGGCGACGCTCCGCGCTGCGGCCTCGGCCGTGCCGCAGCGGATCAGGGCCGCCTCGGCGAGGGCCTCCGCCTCCGACAGAGTGAGGTTCGGCATCGGCTCAGCGCTCCGTGAGATGGCGGCGGACGGCCTGCGCCGTGACGGCGGAGACGCGCACGTTCGATTCCTGAGTCACCCCGGCGATGTGCGGGGTCAGGATCAGGTTCGGCACGTCCGCGAAGACGGCGCCGGCCGCCGCGTCGAGGGGTTCCCGGTCGAACACGTCCAGCGCCGCGCCGCCGAGATGCCCGGACCGCAGGGCTTCGGCCACGGCGCCCTCGTCGACCACGCCGCCCCGGGCCGCGTTGATCAGGATCGCGCCCTCGGGCATCCGGGCCAGCGCCGCCGCGTCGATCAGGCCGCGGGTCTGATCGGTGAGCGGCACGTGCAGCGAGAGCACGTCGCTCTGGGCGATCAGGGCGTCGAGTGCCTGGCTCTGCACGGGGCCGTAGGCCGGGTTCCAGGCCGGGTCGCCCTGGGCCACGAAGGGGTCGTGGGCGGCGATCGCCATGCCGAGGGCCGCCGCCCGCTGGGCGGTCTCGCGGGCGATGGCGCCGAAGCCGACGAGGCCGAGGCGCTTGCCGGAGATCTCGCGGCCCATCAGGGCGTTGCGCGGCCACGTTCCGGCCGCGACGCGGGCCGTGGCCCCGTAGGCGCCCCGCAGGAGCAGCATCGCGGTGGCGACCACGTACTCGGCCACCGCGACGTCGTTGGCGCCGGTCGCCGGGTAGACCGCGATGCCCCGATCCCGGCAGGCCGGGACGTCGATGTTGTCGAGGCCGACGCCGAGGCGGCCGACGACCTTGAGGTCGCGGGCGGCATCGAGCAGGGCGCCGCGCACCTGCGTCCGGTTGCGCACGATCAGGGCGTCGGCCCCCGCCACGGCGGCGGCGAGATCCGCGGGCCGGTCGACGAGGCCGGGATCGTACAGGACGTCGAATCCGGCGAGCTCGGCCGCGATCGCCGCCTCGTCCATGAACTCGCTGATGATGACCTTGGGCATGGAGGGTCCTTCTCAGGTCGCCGGCACGGCGGCCGGGAGGGGGCGGCGGAAGGCCGCCGCCGGCTCGCGGGCTGGGATCGCGTCCGCCACCGCGTCCTCGTCGTCGAGGAGATCGAGATTCGGGGTGATGCGGCCGTCGAGCACCGCCCGGGCGTGGGCGAGGTCGATCTTGCCCTCCCAGCGGGCGATCACGAGGGTCGCCACCATGTTGCCGACCGCGTTGGTCACGCAGCGCAGCTCGTTCAGGATGCGGTCCACCCCGATGATCAGGGCGATGCCCGCCACCGGCAGGAGCTGCGAGGCCTGGAGCGTCGCGGCGAGCACGAACAGGATGGCGCCGGCCACGCCCGCCACGCCCTTCGAGGTCACCAGCGCGATGGCCAGGATGCCGAGTTCCTGCTCCCAGGTCAGCGGGATGTTGAGGGCCTGCGCGATGAAGCCGATCGCCATGGTCAGGTAGATGCAGGAGCCGTCCATGTTGAAGGACAGGCCGGCCGGCATCACGAGGCCGGTGACGCTCTTGTCGACCCCGAGCCCGTTGAGCTTGGCCATGATGCGGGGCAGCACCGACTCCGAGCTCGTGGTGCCGAGCAGGATGAACAGCTCCTCGCGGCTATAGCGGAACAGCTTCCACAGGCTCAGGCCGACGTAGAACCGCATCACGCCGCCGAGGAAGACCGCGATGAACACGATGAAGGTCAGGTAGAGCGAGACGATCAGCATCCCGTACTGGGCGAGGATGCCGAGCCCGAACTTGCCGATGGTGAAGGCCATCGCGCCGAAGGCGCCGACGGGGGCGAAGTGCATGATCAGGCCGACGACCTTCATCAGCACGTCGCCGAAGGCGTGGACCACCTTGAGCGGGAACTCGCCGCGCCGGCCCAGCATCGCCAGCCCCATGCCGACGAGCACCGAGAAGAACATCACCTGGATCAGGTCGCCCTTGGCGAAGGCGTCGACCGCGCTGTGCGGAATGATGTTGGCGACGATCTCCATCGGCGACTGCGCGTGGGCCTTGCCGGCGATGCCGGCCACGAGCTTGGCGTCGAGGCTGTCGACGGTGGCGTTCACGCCGTCGCCCGGCCGCAGCAGGTTGACGAACAGGAGGCCCGCGGCGAGCGCCACCGTGGTAGCGACCTCGAAGTAGAGGATGGTCTTCAGGCCCATCCGGCCGACGCTCTTCATGTCGCCGACATGCGCGATGCCGACCACGACCGTGCAGAAGATCACGGGCGCGACGATCATCTTGATCAGGTTGATGAACATGTCGCCGAGGATCTTGCAGCCCACCGCGAAGTCGGGCGCGACCACGCCGACGCCGATGCCCAGCGCGATGCCGAGCAGAACCTGGCCGTAGATCGACCGAAGCAGCCTCATGCGTTCCTCCAGAATGACGGGACGGAGGCCGCCGCGGTTTCGCCCGCGGTCGTGCGCTCCCTCGTGGTCCAGACCCCGTGGCGTCGGGGCCGCGCCCGCGGACCGGATCGCGGTCCGCGGGCGCGGGACTGGTGAGTCAACGACTCGCGCGTCAGGCGCTGCGGTAGAGCTTCGTCATCACGAATTCCCGGTGGCCGAGGGACTCGGCCGCCGTGAGCCGGCCGTTGGCGGTGCGCACCACCATGTCGATCAGCGCGTCGCCGGCCTGCGGGATGGTCATCTCCCGGGTGAGCACGCCCGACACGTCGACGTCGATATGCTCGCCCATGGTCCGCACGGTCCGGGGATTGCCGGTGATCTTGATCACCGGGACGATCGGGTTGCCGATCACGTTGCCCTGACCGGTCGGGAAGGTGTGGACCACGTAGCCGGCCGCCGCCATCAGGGTGACGCACTCGGCCGCCGCCGAGGACGTGTCCATGAAGTAGAGGCCCGGTCCCTTGGCGGGCGCCTCCGCGGGCTGCAGCGCGTCGATGAACCGGCACTCGTGGCCGATCTTCTCGAGGTTGCCGAGCGCCTTCTCCTCGATCGTGGTGAGTCCGCCCGCGATGTTGCCCTTGGTGGGCTGCGAGTCCGAGAGATCGTCGGTCTTGTGGGCCTCGATCACGTCGTCCTGGTAGGCCTTCCACATCGTGTACCACTTGTCGGAGATTTCGGGGCTGATCGCCCGCTCCCGACAGAGGTGCTCCGCGCCGGTGATCTCCGAGGTCTCGCCGAACACCCCGTAGATCCCGTGCGGGATCAGCTTGTCGTACATGTTGCCGACGGTCGGGCAGGAGGCGAGGCCGGTGGTGGTGTCGGACTCGCCGCACTTGGTCGAGACCCAGAGGTCGGCGATCGGGCATTCCTCGCGCTGGAGCTCTGTGGCCCATTGCACGAAGCGCTTGGCCTGGTAGCTCGCCTTGGCGACGATCGCGATGTCGCCGTGGCCCTCGATGCCGAAGCCGACCACCGGCTTGCCGGTCTTGGCGATGCCCTCGACCACGCGGTTGGTCCACTGGTCCTCGATGCCGATCACCACGACGGCGGCGACGTTCGGGTTCGAGCCGATGCCGATCAGGGTGCGGAAATGAAGGTCCAGATCCTCGCCGAACTGGAGCCGGCCGTAGGCGTGGGGCAGCGCCATCGTGCCCTTCACATTGTTGGCGACCGCCTCGCAGGCGGCGTTGGACAGATCGTCCAGCGGCAGGAGCACGACGTGGTTGCGTACGCCGACCCGGCCGTTCTCCCGGCGCCAGCCCATGAAGGTGGCGGAGGTGTAGTTCTCCGAGGCGCGCTTGGTCGCGAGCGCCTGGGTGGCGAACTGATCGGGCGCACCGCCGACGAAGGGGGTGGCGATCTCGTGTTCGAGCTGAGCGGCTTCCTTGAACATCGTCACCTCACCAGCGCTTCGTCTTGACGTTGTGGACATGGACGTGCTCGCCCTTGGCGACGTCCTTGATGACCTTGCCGATGTCCTGGCCGTACTTGATGGCCGTATCGCCGGCCTTCAGGTCGGTGAGCGCGACCTTGTGGCCGATCGGGATGTCGTGGCGGACATGGACCGCGAAGGTGGAGTCGTTCTCGGTGACCACCCCGAAGGCGTCGGTGTTCGCGCTCAGGCCCTCGATCACCGCGACGGCGACGTTGTCCTGGGGGGAATGGGCGAGAAGATGCGGCTTGCGGTGCCCCTCGCCGGACGCGGCGTGGCTGCTCATGCGGTCCTCCTGATAGCTGTCGTCGGCTTCTCGGCGGCGACTAGTCTTATATAAGACCTATGAGGCGGCGGACGTCAACGGGTGATTGACCGGGGAGGTCGATTTCATTGTTCGAGGCCCGATCCGGCTCCGCGCGTGTCCCTCTCCCCTCTGCGGGCTACGACATTCACACATCTACGCCGACGCGCGCTCCTCCCCTGGCGATCCCGGGCTTGCCCGGGATCGCTCGAGCTCGTGGAGTGGAGCTGGAGGTGGGGGCGGCGCAGGATCGAGCCCGGTGGTGCCTTCTGCTCCACCCCCACCCCTGGCCCCTCCCCACAAGAGGGAGGGAAAAGCGCTTTGTTCCGAGAGGGTTGAGTGTCGGACAGAGAAGTGTGAATCCGCAAGCCTCTGCGAGGGAGGGAGGGCGCGTGTCAGGTCTGGCCTGCCTTTCCCATCGAGCGCACGAAGCGATCAGCGAGCGTCCGTGCGAGCAGTCTCCCAGATCTCTCGTGCGGCAATCACGCCTTGCTCCTCACGCCATGTCTTATATAAGTTACATATCATGAGCGGCTCGCCTCCGGCGGGACGCCGGCCGGGAGGACGAGGATGGTTAGCGCGCCCGCGCAGGGCATCGGCCGGGCCGGGTGCCCGCGGTGAACGAGACGCTCCTCCTCATCCTGTGCGTCGGCTGCGCCGGCGTGATCTCGGGCCTCACGGGCTTCGCCTTCGCGCTGATCGCCTCGGGCACGCTGCTGTCGATCCGCACGCCCGTCGAGGCGACCGCCCTGGTGCTCGTCTGCAGCATCCTCTCGCAGGTGATCTCGATCCTGCGGCTGCGCACCTGGCCGCCGCGGGGCACCGCCTTCGCGATGATCCTGCCCGGCCTCGTCGGGGCGCCGATCGGCATCCACCTGCTGCACGACCTCGATCCACGCTTCATCAAGGTCGCCATCGGCGCCTTCCTGGTCCTCTACAGCGGCGGCATCGCCCTGCTGCGCGCCGATTACCGGGTGGGCTTCGGCAATCGCTGGAGCGACGGCGCGATCGGCTTCCTCGGCGGCGTGCTGGGGGGCATCGCGGGCCTGTCCGGCGCCCTGCCGACGGCCTGGAGCCTCGTGCGCGGCTGGGACCGGCGCACCCAGCGGGCGGTCTACCAGTCCTTCACCCTGGTGATGCAGGTCTGGGCCTTCTCGATCCTCGTCTACCTCGACCCGATCCCCCCCGAACTCGTCGGCGACCTGGCGCTGGCGCTGCCAGTGGTGCTGGTGAGCGTGCTCGCCGGGCTCTCGCTGTTCGCCCGGATCGACCAGCGGCGCTTCCGCACCCTCGTCCTCGCCCTGCTCGCGGCGATCGGGCTGACCACCACCGCGCTGGCGCTGCCCGGCCTGCTGCAGGGTTGAGGCGGCCGCCGGGGCGGCTCAGCTCCCGGCCTTGCCGTGAACGCCCGCGAAGAACAGGTCCTTCCAGCTGTCCGGGCGGCGGCGGATCGAGCCGGTGCGGGCCATGAAGTCCGCGACCTTGCCGATGGCCCGGGGCGTCGCCGTGAAGGAGACCTGCGGGTCGTTCAGGATCTCGGTGATGAGGCCGACATCGCTCCCGTCGCGGGCGAGGCGCACGTAGGCGCGGGCCGCCTCCGCCTTGTCGGCCACGATCCCCGCGAGGGCCTCGTCGAGGGCGGCGCCGAACGCCTCGAAGACGCGGGGACTGGCCGCCGCAAAGGCCGCGGAGGCCCAGACCACGTTGAAGGTCGAGGGCTCGCCCAGGACGTCGAAGCTGTTGAGCACCGTGCGGATGCCGGGCCGGCGCAGCTCCAGCTCCTGGATCGGCGCGGCGGTGAAATGGGCCGTCACCTCGCTGCCCCCGAGGAGCGCCGCCATCCCGTCGGGATGGGAGAGGGTGACGGTGAGCCGGTCGAGGTCGTTGCGATGGGCGGCGCCGAGTTCCTTCTCGGCCGCCATCTGCAGGAACATCGCCTGGACCGAGACCTTGACGGCGGGGAGCGCGATCTTGTCCCGGTCGGTGAAGTCGGCGAGCGTGCGCACCTTCGGATTGCTGGTGTTCATCAGGAGCGGCATGCTGTTCATCGCCGCCACGCCCTTCACCGCCATGGCGGTGCCCTCGGTTTTCGACCAGAGCAGCACGAGGGGCGGCACGCCGCCCGCCGCGAACTGGATCGTCCCGGAGAGCAGGGCGTCGTTCATCGCCGCGCCGCCCGCGAGGGTGAGGTAGCGGGCCTGGAGCCCCGCCACGCCGCGGGCGGCCGCGGCCTTCTGGAGCAGGCCCTGTTCCTCCATCAGCGGCAGGTGGCCGAGGCTCGGCTGGCGGGCGATCGCCACGGCGCCGACCTCCGCGGCCCGCCCCGGGACGGGACCCGCCAGGAGCGCCGCGGCGCCCGCCAGAACGTCGCGTCTGCGCATGAGATCTCCTCCCGAGAAACGTCCCCTCAGCCGGGGCGGCGGATCATGGGTGCCGGCACGCTCTCGATCATCACGTTGACGCAGGCCGGCAGGCCGCTGGCATGGGCGGCCTCCAGCGCCGCCGGGAGGTCGGCGGCCTCGGTGACCAGCGCGCCGAAACCGCCGAGCGCCTGGACCACCGCGTCGTAGCGGGTCGGGAGCAGGTCGCAGTGGCGCGTCCGCCCGGGGCCGTAGCTGCGCAGCTGGATCTGGTGCTCGGCGTTCCAGCGCGCGTCGTTGCCCACCACCGCGATGAACGGGATTCGATAGCGCACGGCGGTGTCGAACTCGGCCATGTGGAAGCCGAAGGTGCCGTCGCCCAGCACCGCGACCACCGGGGCGCCGGGGCGCTCCAGGGCGGCGGCGAGCGCGAAGGGGATCGACGCGCCGATCGTGCCCGAGACGCCGTTGATCAGCCGGCGCCCGCCGCGGACCAGGGCCTGCGGCCATTGCCCGATCTCGCCGCCGTCGCAGATCAGCGTGCCGTCGGGGTGGCGTTCCAGGAAGGCGTCGACCGCCCGGCACAGCTCCACCGGGTGCAGGCGCTGACCCGTCCCGTGGAAATCCGCCCAGGCGGGCGGCCGGTAGGCGAGGGCGGCCCGCGACTCCCGGTGCCAGGCGTCCCGGCGGGGGAGGGCGGTGGCGCGGGCGGTGAGCGCCGCCAGCACCGGCCGCGGATCGGCGAGGCCCGAGACCGCGAGGCGGTCGGCCGGCGCGCGGGCCAGCAGCGCCGGATCGGGATCGACGAGGGCGAAGCGGCAGTCGGGCGCGAGGGCGGGCGCCGCGCCGAAGCGCAGGGTGAAGTCGAGCGGCTTGCCGAGGAGCACGAGGAGGTCGGTCCGCGCCAGGACCTCGGCGAAGGCGCCGAGCGCCGGATCGTTGACCCCGCGCGGGCTCTCCATGCCGACGACCGGCAGGCCGAGAGTTTCTTCCAGCGTTGCCATGGCAGCCCGGCCGGAGGCGTCGCACAGCGCCGGGCCGCAGGCGATCAGCGGCCGTTCCGCCCCCGCGAGGGCGGCGAGGAGGTCGGCCACGAGATCCGGCGCCGGCTCGGCGACCCGGATGGCGGCCGCGGCCCGGTCCGGGATCCGCACCGAGGCGGCGGGGACGGCCGTGTCCAGCAGGTCGACCGGCAGGCTCAGATGGACCGGGCCGGGCCGCCCCTCCCGGGCGATCCGGAAGGCCCGGGCGAGGTCCGGCCCGAGGGCGGCGACCGACCCGGCGGTCCAGGCGGCCTTGGTCATCGGCCGGGCGATGTCGGCCTGGGCCAGTTCCTGGAAGGCGCCGCGCCCGAGCTCCGACAGGCCCGCATGGCCGGAGAGCAGCAGGACCGGCGACTCGGCCGCGAGCGCCGTGGTGAGCGCCGCCGCGCCGTTGGTGTGGCCCTGCCCACCGGTCACCAGGGCGACGCCGACCTCGCCGGTCAGCCGGCCCCAGGCGTCGGCTATGTGGACGCAGGCCGCCTCCTGGCGGGTGTGGACGAGGCTGATCCCGGTCTCCAGCAGGGCGTCGAAGACCGGCATGATGTGGTTGCCGGAGAGTGTGAAGATCCGGGTGACGCCGAGCGCCTCCAGGGTCCGGGCCACGATGTCGGCGCCGCGCAGGGTCTGCATGGTTCAAGCCACCTCAGGCGGCCGCGTCGAGGAGGGAGCCCCCCGGCCGGACATGGGTGAAGTGCACCGGCTCCATCGCGAGGTCGAGGGCGCCGCCGCGCTGGCGCACCACGGTGAAGTGCGAGGTCGCGAGATCCGAGGCCTCCGGGAAATCCTCGCGGAAATGGGCGCCGCGGCTGTCGGTGCGGGCGAGCGCCGCCCGGGCGACGGCCTGCGAGACCAGGACGAGGTTCTCGAGGTTCAGCCGGTCCATCCAGGTGAGCGCGTAGCGGCGGTCGCCGTCCGGCGCGCCGGCCTGGGCGACCGCGTCGGAGAGCCCGTCGAGGGTGGCGAGCGCCCTTGTGAGGCCGGCCGCGTCCCGCAGGATGCCGACATCGGCCCACATCGTCTCGTAGAGCGCCTCGCGGATCTCCGGCAGCGACTCCGCCGGCCGGCCGAGCGGGCCGTAGGCGCGGGCGAGGCCCGCCTCGATGGCGGCGGGATCGGGCTCGGCGAGGCGCCCCTCGCGCCGCACGGCCCGCGCCATGGACTGGCCGGCCAAGCCTCCGAACACCGTGGAGTTCGCCACGCCGTTGCCGCCCAGCCGGTTCGCCCCGTGGACGCCGCCGGTATCCTCGCCGGCAGCGTAAAGGCGCGGCAGCGCCGTGGTGCAGTCGACCGCGAACTGGAGGCCGCCCATCATGTAATGGGCCGTGGGGATGACCTCGACGAGCCCGCCCGCGAGATCGAAGCCGCAATCGGCGCAGCGCTCGACCATGCCCTTGAACCGGCGGCGCACGTCGTCGGGACCGAGGTGGCTCATCTGGATGTGGACGCCCCCGCTCGGCGTGGCGAAGCCCTCACGCAGCCGCCGCATGATCGAGCGGCTGACCACGTCCCGGGTCGCCCGCTCGGCCCGCGGGTCGTAGGCCTCCATGAAGCGCTGGCCGGTGGAATCGAGGAGCCAGCCGCCGGCCCCGCGCAGGCCCTCCTCCAGCACCGTCCCGGTCATGCGGGTGCCGGCGCCGGCGAGCAGCCCGGTCGGGTGGAACTGCACCATCTCCATGTCGCGCAACGGCAGCCCGGCGCGCAAAGCCATGGCGAGCCCGTCGCAGGACTTGTCGCCGGACGGCGTGTGGTACTTGTACATGGTCGGCCCGCCGCCGGTGGCGAGCAGCACGGCCTTCGCCCGCACCAGCTTCGGTTCGCCGGTGCGCATGTCGAGCATCAGCACGCCCGCCAGCCCCGACCCGTCCCGGGCGGGGATCAGCTCCAGGGCGCGATGATCCTCCAGGCGGCGCACGTCCCGGCGCCAGACCTGCTCGGACAGGCGGTTGATGATCTCGATGCCGGTGAGGTCGCCCTTGTGCACCGTCCGGTCGAAGGTCTGGCCGGCGAAGGCCTTCTGGTGGACGCTGCCGTCCGGGTTGCGGTCGAAGAAGCAGCCGAGCTCGGTCTCCATCTCGCGGATCCGCACCTGCGCCTCGGTGACGAGCGTCCAGGCGAGTCCCTGGTCGTTCAGCCACTTGCCGCCCTCGATCGTGTCCATGAAGTGCCGCTCGACCGAGTCGCCCGGCGCCAGCGCCACGTTGTAGCCGCCCTGGACCATGCGGGTGCAGCCGCATTTCCCCAGCAGACCCTTCACCGCGACGGTGACGTCGAGGTCCGGCGCGACCTTCTTGGCGTGGAGCGCCGCGAACAGCCCGGCCCCGCCGGAGCCGAGGATCAGGATGTCGGTCTCGACCTGTTCGGGGCTCATCGGGCGTCCTCGAGGGAGGCGATGACGGCGTCGCGCCGGGCGGCCACGTCGCGCTGGACGTCGGCGAAGAGCGAGCCGCCGTGGGAATCCATGCCGACCAGCAGCGGCCCGAAATCGCGGATCGCGAACTGCCACAGGCTCTCGGGGTGGAGGTCGTCGAGATCGACGTCCACGATGGTCTCGATCCAGGTGGTCTCCAAAGCCGCCGCGCCGCCGACGATCGCCAGGTAGGCGCCGCCGCGCCGGGCGAAGGCGTCGAGGGTCGCCGGACCCATGCCGCCCTTGCCGACGATGAGGCGCACGCCCTCGCGCTCCATCAGGGCGTCGGTGAAGCGCTCCATGCGCATCGACGTGGTGGTGCCGATGCAGAACGGCGCGAAGCCGACCGGCGCCTCGTTGGAGACCGGGACGCGGTGGACGTTCGGCGCGGTGTGGATCACCGCGTGGCCGTCGAGGTCGAGCCGGGTGCGGCGGTCCCGGTCGAACATGTGGATCAGGGTCGCGTCGCGGATGCCGAACAGCCAGCGCCGCAGGGTGACGGTGTCGCCGATCCGGAGCGCCCGGATCTCGGGCTCAGTGGCCGGCATGTCGAGGACGTGGTGGGCCACGGTCTGCTCCTCAATCGAACGCGATGCCGCCGGGCGTGAGCGTCGCGCGGGCGCGGCGGGCGGAGTGGCACTGGATGTTCACGGCGACCGGGTTCTGGGTGATGTGGGTCGCGGCGAGCTCGACATGGACGGCGAAGCTCGTCGACCGGCCCCCGAGCCCCTGCGGGCCGATGCCGAGCTCGTTCACCGCCCGCGACAGCTCGGCCTCGATCCGGGCGCCTTCGGGATCGGAGCAGACCGAGCGCAGCGGCCGGGTCGCCGCCACCTTGGCCAGATGCATGCACAGGTCGGAGGTGCCGCCGAGCCCGACGCCCACGATGGTCGGCGGGCAGACCCGGCCGCCCAGCTCGATCACCCGGTCGATGACGAAGCGCTTGGCCGCGCCGATCCCGTCCGAGGGCAGCAGCATCTGCAGGAACGAGCCGTTCTCGGAGCCGGAGCCCTTCGGGATCATCTCCACCGCCACGGTCTCGGGCCGGTCGTCGAAGTCGACGTGGATGATCGGCACGCGGATGCCGCAGGAGGTCTGCTCGTTCTTGCGGGTGATCGGGTGGACCACCGAGGAGCGTAAGGAAAACTCCTTCGTGGCCCGTTCGCAGCCGCGCCGGATCGCGGCCTTCAGGGCGGCGCCGTCGACGCGCACGTCGGCGCCGATGACGACGTTGTAGATCGGGATGCCGGTATCCTGGCAGAGGATATTTTTCGTGCGCTCCGCGACCGCGACGTTCTCCACCATCGTGTCGAGGATGGCGCGGCCGGTGGCGCTGGTCTCGGCCCGCTGCAGGTCGGCGAAGCCGGCCTTGATGTCGGGGGGCAGGATCTTCAGGGCGCGGACGTAGAGGTCGCGGCAGACCTCCTCGAATTCGCGGATGTCGAGATCCATGGCGGGTCTCCGCTGGCGAGGACGATGGGCAGGGGCGACGGTCAGGCCCCGCTCAGGAGGAACAGCAGGCCGACCGCGAAGGCGGTGGCGAGGCAGCCCGACACGACGAGCGCATTGCGCTCGCGGAAGCGCAGCCACTCGATGGCGAGGACCCGCAGGCCGAGCGCCATGTGGACGGCCAGCGCGCAGACGAGGCCCCATTCGGCCGTGCGGACGAAGCCGTTATGGGTGAGGCCGAGGAAGCTCTCGAGCCGGTCGGCGCCCTGGAGCGCGGTGCCGAGCGCGATGAAGTGCATCGGCAGGAACAGCGCGAGGGCGATGCCCGAGAGCCGGTGGATCAGCGCGGCGGCGAAGCCGGGCCTGCGCAGGGACGCGCGGGTGATGCCGGTCCGCCCGGCCGTGGGCGTGGCGGTCCTCATGCCACGTACACCGCGACTGCCGCCCGCAGGCCCAGACCGGCGAGCAGGGCCGAGAGAGCGATCATGGCGAGATCGAGGGAGCGGCCGCGCCAGCCGGTCCACTCGCGCAGGATGCTGCGCAGGCCGATCGGGGCGTGGATCGCGGCGGCCAGAACGAAGACCGCGTAGAACAGCAGGAAAGCGAGGTTGCCGTGCGTCCGGCCCAGGATCTCGCCCGCCGTGAGCCCGCCGCGCACCGCGTAGAGGATCGTGCCGAGATGGACCGCGACCGTGACCGCCAGGATCGCCGCGGTGCCGCGCTGGGCGAGGTAAAGGAGCGGGCTCATCCGCGCCTCCAGAACCGGCGCAGCGCCGCCTTGCCGGTCTCACGCTTCAGGCCCGCGATCGAGAAGGTCGGGCTCAGGCCTTTCGGGCAATGCTCGGTGCAGCTCATGTGGCTGTGGCAGGAATGGCAGCCGGCATCGCCCGCCACGGCGGCGAGCCGATCCCGGTCGCGGTCGCGCACGTCGTTGACCAGCGTCCAGGCCCGGTTGAGGGCCGCCGGCCCCAGATAGTCGGGGCTCCACGTCACCAGATCGCAGGCGGCGTGGCAGACGCCGCAATTGATGCACTCGATGCCGGCATCGACCTCCTGGCGGGCGGGCGAATCCGGCGCGACCGTCGCGAAATCGTCGGGCGGGTTCTCGCCCGGCTCGAAATAGCCGTGGGCCCGGCGCCACTTCTCGAAGAAGGGCTCCATGTCGACCGCGAGATCCTTCACCACCGGCAGGTTGCGCAGGGGCTCGAGGGTCAGCACCCCGTCCGGCGCCACCGCGGCGACCCGGGTGCGGCAGGTCCAGCGCGGACGCCCGTTCACCGTCATGCCGCAGGAGCCGCACATGCCGACCCGGCAGGCGAAGCGGTAGGCGAGCGTCGGGTCCTGGTCGCGCTGGATCTCGGTGACGACGTCGAGCACCGTCTGGTTGGCCCGGCGCGGCACCACGTAGTCCGCGACCCCATCGCCCCGCTGGACCCGCACCCGCAGCGCCTCGGTCGCGCTCTGCCCGACGGCGGCATGATCGACGGGGGCCGTCACCGCGTGGCCTCCTTCGGGGCATCGCCCGTCGCCGGCGCGGGGAAGAACAGCTCGGCGTCGCTGGAGGCCGTGGCGGAGACCAGTCCGGCGCGGTTCATGTACGCGAGATAGTCGGTCATGCGCTGGGGCTTGGTGGTCCAGACATTCTGCGGGGCGCGGATGAGGGCTTCCGCCTCCTCCGGCGAGATCTTCGCGCCTTCCGCCTTGATCCAGAGCGCCGCGGCCTTCGCGGGATCGTCCCGGATCAGCTTCAGGCTGTCCTCCAGGGCCGCCAGGAAGGACGCGGTGACCTTGGGATTGGCCGTGACGAAGCGGCCGGAGGCCCAGACGAGGTTGAAAGTGTGGGGACCGCCCATGACGTCGTAGCTGTCGAGCACCTTGTGCGCCCGCGGGTCCTTCAGCTCCATCTCCTGGAAGGGCGGGGAGCCGAAATGCGCCGTGATCTCCGAGCGCCCCCCCATCAGGGCGGTCTGCGCGTCGGGGTGCCCCATCGAGACGGTGAGCGGATCGAGCTTGGCCTGCTGGCCGGGCCCGAAGGCCTTCTCGGCGGCCATCTGCAGGGTGATCGCCTGGATCGAGGTCTTGGCGGTCGGCAGCGCGATCTTGTCCTGGGGGCCGAAATCCTTGATCGACTTGACCGCAGGATTGGTGGTCACCAGCCAGAGCGGCATCGCGTTCAGCGCCGCCACGCCCTTGACCTTGATGTTCCCCTGGGTCCGGCCCCAGATCGTCAGGAACGGCCCCACGCCGCCGGAGGCGAAGTCGAGGTTGCCGGAGAGCAGGGCCTCGTTCATCCCCGAGCCGCCGGTGAACCGCAGCCACTCGGCCTTCAGGTCGAGGCCTCGCCCCTTGGCCTGCTTTTCGAGCAGCCCCTCCTCCTCCATCACCGTCAGAGGCAGGTAGGAGATCCCGAACTGTTTCGCGAGTCGGACGGTCGAGACCTCGGCGCGGGCGGCACCGATCGTCACGCACAGGGCCGCGACTGTCCCGATGAGCCGGATGATGCCCCGTGCCGTCATGGCGTTCCTCACCAGTTGTTGCGCCGCTCTCGTCTCTCGCGAGTTCGTCGGCGTCGGGTCGAGGATACGCCCGGCGCGAAGTCTGTCAACACTCATGTGTCATATACATGACTTGCCGCAGCCGAAGGCGGGGAGGGCGCCCGATTGCGCGCGATCGTCCGTGGATGGACTGAGCGGAGGCGCGCCTTCGGAACGGCTCGACGCGCGCGCCGCGAAGTCATCGCGCGCGGAATGCGACGTACGCGCCCGACGATCGGCCTGCTCCCGCCGCTCAGGCCTGCATGCCCCAGCGCTGGACGGTGCGGCGCTCGATGGTCTGGAAGATCAGGTTCTCGACCACGAGGCCGATCAGGATGACGGTGAGCAAGCCGGCGAACACGTTCGGGATGTCGAGCATGTTCTTGTTCTCGAAGATGAACCAGCCCAGCCCCCCGCCCCGGACGACACGCCGAACACCAGCTCGGCCGCGATCAGGGTGCGCCACGCGAACGCCCAGCCGACCTTCAGGCCGGTCAGGATCGAGGGGAACGCCGCCGGGATCAGGATCTTGCCGATCAGCCCCGGGCCCGACAGCCCGTAGTTGCGCCCGACCATCTTCAGCGTCCGGCTCACCGACAGGAAGCCCGAATGCGTGTTGAGCGCGATCGCCCAGGTCACCGAGTGCACCAGCACGAAGATCAGGCTGCCGTTGCCCAACCCGAACCAGATCAGCGCCAGCGGCAGCAGCGCGATCGCCGGCAAGGGATTGAACATCGACGTCAAGGTCTCGAGGAAGTCGGTCCCGATCCGCGACGCGATGGCGACGCCGGTGAGCAGCGTCGCCAGCGCGACGCCCGCGGCGTAGCCCATCAGCAGCACCTTCAGCGACACCCAGGCGCGCGCCGGCAGCGTGCCGTCCATGATGCCGCGCACGAACGCCTCCACGGTGGCGGTGAAGGTCGGGAACAAAAGGTCGTTGTCGAGGTAGCGCCCGTAGGCCTCCCAGATCCCGGCCAGCAGCGCCAGGATCAGCAGCTTGCGCAGCCACGCCTGGTTGTACAGCCGCTCGGCCCACGACAGCTTCTTCTCCACCACCGTGGCGCCGTGGGCGTGGCCGGTCTCGCGCACGATCTCGGGCCGGGGCGGGTCCGCAAGGGTGGGCCGCGGCGGCACCGTCCCCGGCCGGGGCGCGTCCGTCAGGGCTTGCGCGCTAGACATTCTCCGCCTCCTGGATCTCCTCCGAGAACAGCATCTGCTGGATCCGGCCCTCCAGCCGCAGCGCCGCCTCCGGGCTGTCGGCGCTGTTGAGCTCGGCCTTGACCTCGCCCGGGTGCGGCGAGAGCAGCAGGATGCGCGAGCCGACCTTGATCGCCTCGGGGATCGAGTGGGTGACAAACAGCACGGTGAAGCGCGTGCCCTCCCACAGCGCCAGCAGCTCGTCCTGCATGCGCCGCCGCGTGAGCGCGTCGAGCGCCGCGAACGGCTCGTCCATCAGCAGGATGTCGGGCTCCATGGCCATGCCGCGGGCGATGGCCACGCGCTGCTTCATCCCGCCCGAGAGCGTGTGCGGATAGCTGTCGGCGAACTTGGTCAGGTTGACCTTGTCGATGTACAGGTTGGCCCGCTCCAGGGCCGCGCGGCCCTTCAGCCGGCCCGAGGCCTCGAGGGCAAACACCACGTTCTGCCGCACCGTCTTCCACGGCAGCAGCTGGTCGAACTCCTGGAACACCATCATCCGGTCGGGCCCGGGCTCGGTGACCGCCTGACCCTTCAGGCGGATCTCGCCTTCCGTCGGCGCCATGTAGCCGCCCACCGCCTTGAGCAGCGTCGACTTCCCGCAGCCCGACGGACCCAGAAGCACGAACCGGTCCCCCGGCCAGACCCGGAAGCTCACCCGGTAGGTGGCCGTGACGAGATGCTCGGGCGTCTTGTAGCGGAGCGTGACGCCGTCCACCTCCAGAAGAGGCTGACCCGTGTCCATCCTTCCTCCCTGCCGCCGCGGCTTGGGCCACGTTTCGTTGGCGGCCCGGATATGGTCCGGGCTTCACGGAAATGTGTATCGGTCGCACTCGGAGGCTGTAAAGGCGCTCACGCCCCGCGCGGCCCGCTTTGCGCCGCATCTGTCACGGCGGCCGAAGACGCTGTATCGACCATTAATATTCGTTTCTCGTCTAGTTTTCATATATTGAAGGCATTATTCAGATCACAATACTGCAAATGTTATAAGGTATTGATCTCTTCCGACTTAAGCCGCTCATTTAGCGATCACCGTGGAAGTATTTTCTTAAAAGGTATCTTTCATCAATTCGCCGCATGGTGATGCACGCAATCCGATTGGTTCGGATCGATAGAAATCTTCGGGGTCCCTCCATGCGGTTTCAGTTATCCATCAAGGCATCCCTGATCGGAGCCTTCGGCTGTCTCGCCCTCATCGCCGCGGGACAGGGGACTCTCTCGCTGACCAAGCTGTCCGGCATCCGCTACTCTGTGAACGAGGTGACGAAGAACTGGCTGCCCTCGGTGCTGATCCTCGGAACGATCCAGAACGACGTGGCCGACATCCGCGTCAAACAATTCCGCATGCTGACCTTCAACGTCACACCCGAGCAGCGTGCCGACAACCAGAACCTGCAGGCGACTGCCATGGCCAAGCTCGCGGCCGACCGGGCGATCTACGAGCCCATGATCTCCTCGCCGGAGGAGCGGGCCCTGTGGGAGGCGTTCAGCGGGCTCTGGGCGCAGTACGAGGAATCCAACCGCGCGATGGCCCAGCTCCTCGAGCAGGGCCGGCCCGCGGAGGCGCTGGCGCTGATCGGCAGCCGCGCGCAGCTCGACCTGTACAATCGCATGCGCGAGGCCCTTGGGTCGGACGCGGAGCTGAACAACCGCAGCGCCCATCAGGAGACCAGCTCCGCCCTGACGCAGGCCGAGGCCGCCATGGTCGCCGCCTACGTGGCGGTGGCGTTCGCGGTGGCGGCAGCGCTCGCGGCGTCCCTGTTCGGGATGCTGCGGGTCTCGCGTCCGATCACGGTCATCACGCAGGCCATGGCGGTCCTGGCCCGCGGCGACGCGGCCGCCGCGGTGCCGTACCGGGACCGCCGGGACGAGATCGGCGCCATGGCGTCCGCCGTGCAGGTGTTCAAGGACAACCTGATCCGCACCCGGGCGCTGGAGGCGGAGACCGCCGAGGCGCGGCTCGCCGCCGAGGAGCAGCGCCGAAGTGGCATGCGCCAGATGGCCGACAGCTTCGAGCGGGCGGTCGGCGGCATCATCGGCCTCGTCTCGTCCTCCGCCACCGAGCTGCAGGCCACCGCGGGCTCGATGTCGGCCATGGCCAGCCAGACCTCGGCCCAGTCCACCACCGTGGCGGCGGCGGCCGAGGAGGCGGCCTCGAACGTCAACACGGTGGCGGCCGCGGCCGAGGAACTCGGCTCTTCCGTGCAGGAGATCGGCCGGCAGGTGGACGGCTCGGCCGACCTCGCCCGGCGCGCCGTGAGCGAGGTCGGCCGGACCGGCGCACTGGTGCAGGAACTGAGCGCGGCGGTCACCCGCATTGGCGACGTGGTCGGGCTGATCTCGTCGATCGCCGGGCAGACGAACCTGCTGGCGCTGAACGCCACCATCGAGGCCGCGCGGGCCGGCGCGGCGGGGCGCGGCTTCGCGGTGGTGGCCTCCGAGGTGAAGGCGCTCGCCGAGCAGACCGCCAGGGCCACCGAGGAGATCTCGGGCCAGATCAGCCGGGTCCAGGACTCGACCGGTCAGGCGGTCACGGCGATCGGCTCCATCACGGCGCGGATCCAGGAGATCAGCGGGGTGGCGACCACCATCGCGGCCGCCGTGGAGGAGCAGGGCGCGGCGACGCAGGAGATCGTCCGCAACGTCACGCAGGCGGCGCAGGGCACCGGTGCGGTGACCAGCACCATCACCGGGGTGGCGGGCGCCGCCGAGGAGACCGGGGCGGCGGCGAGCCAGGTGCTGGGCGCGGCCTCCGAGCTGTCGCGCCAGTCCGAGCACCTCGCCGCCGAGGTCGGGCGCTTCCTGGCGACCGTCCGGGCCGCCTGATGTCCTGGGCCGAGGGCATCCGGCTCAGGCCGGGTGTCACCACCGGCCCTTGAGCACCACGCCCTCCGCGGTGATCCTTTGGGCACCCGTCATGTGCTCGCCGCGGGTGTCGACGTAGTCGAAGGCGCCGTCGCGGACCGCCAGCACGGTGGCGTCGCCCAGCGCCCCGACCTTCAGGGTGCCGTACTCCATGCGCTTGAGCGCCACCGCGGCGTTCACCGTGGAGGCGGCGATGACGTCGGTGAGGCTCATGCCGAGGCAGAGCATCTTCGACATGGTGGTGACCTGATCGAAGGCCGGCCCCTCGATGCAGAGCTGGTGCACGTCGGACGAGATCGTGTCCGGCAGGAAGCCGCCGGCCAGCATGGCCCGGGCGGTCTTGAAGGCGAACGAGCCCTTGCCGTGGCCGATGTCGAACAGCACGCCCCGCGCCCGCGCCTCGCGGAGCGCCGGCTTCACCGCTCCTTGAGCGGTCACCGGCGAATTCGGGAAGGGCCGGAAGGCGTGGGTCAGCACGTCGCCGGGGCGGAGCATCGCCAGCACCTGCTCGTAGCTCGGCGGCGGCTCGTCGATATGGGCCATGAGCGGCAGGCCGGTCTCCTCCGCCACCTGCAGGGCGATGTCCAGCGGCGCGGTGCCCTGGTCGCCCGAGGCGTGGCGCCCGACCCGGACCTTGATGCCGACGATCACGTCCCGGTTGGCCTCGGCGACCTCGACCGCCTCCCGGGGCGCCATGAGCCGCGGGTCCTCGCTCTCGCCGACCATGACGGTCTTCGAGAAGCCGAAGATGCCCGCGAAGGAGACGTGCAGGTAGGCGAGGATCCGCGCCTGCGACCGCTCGATCACGTGACTGCGGAAGCCCGCGAAATTGCCCGGCCCGGCGCTGCCGGTATCGACCGAGGTGGTGACCCCGGAGGTCCGGCAGAATGCGTCGGCGTCGATGCCGAGCGAGGTGCCGCCCCAGTAGACATGGGTGTGCAGGTCGATCAGGCCCGGCGCGACGATGGCGCCGTCCATGTCGCGGACCTGCGTGCCCGGTCCCGCCGGCAGGTCGCGGCCGAAGCCCGAGACGCGGCCGTCCGCGAAGGCGACGTCGCAGATTCCGTCGTGGTTCTGCGACGGGTCGATGACCCGCGCGCCCTTCAGGATGAGGTCGTGCGGCACGGAAGGCTCCGGATGTGTTTCGCGGGACGCTCAACCGTCATGCCGCCCGAGCGACCGCGTCGTTGAGGTGGCAGGCGGCAAGGTGGCCGGCGCCCACAGGATCCAGCGCCGGCACCTCGGTCCGGCAGCGGTCGAAGGCGTGCGGGCAGCGGGTGTGGAAGCGGCAGCCCGACGGCGGGTTGATCGGGCTCGGCACGTCCCCCTTGAGCACGATCCGGGTGCGCCCGGCCCCGGGCTCGGGGATCGGCACCGCCGAGAGCAGGGCCTGGGTGTAGGGATGCTTCGGCGCCAGGAAGATGTCCCGGCGCGGACCGATCTCGACGATCTTGCCGAGATACATCACCGCCACCCGGTGGGTCATGTGCTCGACGATGGCGAGGTCGTGCGAGATGAACAGCATCGCGAGGTCGAGCTCGCGCTGCAGGTCGCGCAGCAGATTGACGATCTGCGCCTTGACCGAGACGTCGAGCGCCGAGACGGCCTCGTCGCAGATGATCAGGTCCGGCTCGGCGGCGAGCGCCCGGGCGATGCCGATGCGCTGGCGCTGGCCGCCCGAGAACTCGTGCGGGAAGCGCCCGAGCGCCTCGCGCGGCAGGCCGACCCGCTCCATCAGGCTGGCCAGCCGACTCTCCAGATCGGCGGCGTTGCGGGCCAGCCCGAAATTGCGGATCGGCTCGGCCAGGATCGCCCGAACCCGCATCCGCGGATTGAGCGACGAGAACGGGTCCTGGAACACCATCTGGATGTGGCGCCGCAGGGGCCGGAGCGTCCCGGCCGAGAGGTCGTCGATGCGCTTCCCGTCGAGCACCACCTGGCCGGCGGTGGGGGCGTAGAGCCGCATCAGCGCCTTGGCGACGGTGGACTTGCCGCAGCCGGACTCGCCGACGAGCGACAGGGTCTCGCCGCGGGCGACCGTGAAGGACAGGCCGTCCACCGCCTTGAGCACCCGGGTCTGCCGGCCGAGCAGGCCGCCGCCGAGGGAAAAATGCTTCTTGAGGTCGTTGACCTCCAGCAGGGTGCGGCCGGCGGGTGCGGGCGTGGCGCTCATGCCGCGAGGGCGTCCTTCGGCGCGTAGTGGCAGGCGGCGAGGTGGCCCGGCGCCTTCGGCTCCAGGGCCGGGGCGTAGGCGCGGCACAGGTCGGTGACCTCCGGGCAGCGCCCGGCGAAGACGCAGCCCTCGATCCGGCCCTTCAGGCTCGGCACCATGCCGGGGATCTCGGCGAGCCGCGCGTCGGCCCCGTGCTCGACCGCGCCGAGCTTCGGTACCGCCCCCATCAGGCCGCGGGTGTAGGGGTGGCGCGGCGCCCGGAACAGGTCGCGGACCGGCGCCTCCTCGACCTTGCGGCCGGCATACATCACCACCACCCGGTCGGCGACCTCGGCCACCACGCCGAGATCGTGGGTGATCAGCATGATGGCGGCGCCGACCCGGGCCTTCAGGTCGCGCATCAGGTCGAGGATCTGGGCCTGGATGGTCACGTCCAGCGCCGTGGTCGGCTCGTCGGCGATCAGGAGCTTGGGCGAGCAGGCGAGCGCGATGGCGATCATCACCCGCTGGCGCATGCCGCCGGAGAGCTGGTGCGGGTATTCCCGCACCCGGCGCTTCGGCTCGGGGATGCCGACCAGCGTCAGCATCTCCACGGCCCGCGCCTCGGCCTCGCGCCGGCCGAGGCCCTGGTGCAGGCGCAGGGTCTCGCCGATCTGGCGGCCGACCGTCAGCACCGGGTTCAGCGAGGTCATCGGCTCCTGGAAGATCACGCTGATGTCGTTGCCGCGGATCTTGCGCATGGCGCTGTTGGGCAGGTCGAGGAGGTTCCTGCCCTCGAACTTGATGGCGCCGGCGATGCGGGCCGGCGGCTCGGGCAGGAGCCGCAGGATCGACATCGAGGTCACCGACTTGCCGCAGCCGGACTCGCCCACGATCGCCAGGGTCTCGCCCGACTGGATCGCGAACGAGACCCCGTCCACCGCCCGGTTCACCCCGTCGGGGGTGCGGAAATGGACCTGCAGGTTCTCGATCGACAGGAGGGGGGTGCCGCTCACGCCGGTGCTCATCAGACGTCCTTGGCCATGCGGGGATCGAGGGCGTCGCGCAGGCCGTCGCCGACGAGGTTCACGGCGAGCACCGTCATCGAGAGGAAGATGGCCGGGAACAGGATGATGTAGAACTTCACCTGCCAGAGCGCCCGGCCCTCGGCCATGATGTTGCCCCAAGACGGCGTCGAGGGCGGGACGCCCGCGCCGATGAACGACAGGATCGCCTCCGTGATCATCGCGGAGGCGCAGATGTAGGTCGCCTGCACGGTCATGGGCGCCAGCGTGTTGGGCAGGATGTGGCGCCAGATGATCGCCGGCATCCGGGTGCCGGTGGTCACGGCCGCCTCGACGTAGGGTTGTTCGCGCAGCGACAGCACCACGCCGCGCACGAGGCGGGCGACGCGGGGGATCTCCGCGATGGTGATGGCGATGATGACGTTCTGGACCGAGCCGCGGGTCAGCGCCATCAGCGCGATGGCGAGCAGGATCGGCGGGATCGACATCATGCCGTCGACGACCCGCATGACGATCCCGTCGAGCCAGCGCACCATGCCGGAGACGAGCCCGACCGCCAGCCCGGCGACCGAGGCGAGGAACGCCACCGAGAAGCCCACCAGCAGCGAGACCCGCGCCCCGTAGACCACCCGCGAGTAGACGTCGCGGCCGAGCATGTCGGTGCCGAACCAGTATTGCGCGGACGGCACCCGGGTGCGCTTGGCGGGCGCCAGGGCGGTCGGGTCGACGGTGCCGAGATAGGGAGCCAGCACCGCCATCAGGAAGACGATGAGGAGCAGCACGCCGCCGACCACGATGGTGGGGTTGCGGCGCACGTAGGTCCAGACCGGGCCGCGGCGCTTGCGGGCCGGGATGACGTCCGGCAGCGGCGCCGCGACGGCGAGGCCGGGCGGCGGTGCTGCCTTGGCGGTCACGCCCTCGGGCGGGGCGCCCGCCGGCGGGGCGTGGTCGGGGAAGGGCGCGACGGTCGCGGTCAATAGCGGATCCTCGGGTCGAGCACGGTGTAGAAGAGGTCGATGGCGAGGTTCACGAGCACGTAGACGAAGCTGAACAGCAGCACGACGCCCTGGATGACCGGGTAGTCGCGCCGCAGGATCGCGTCGACGGTGAGGCGCCCGAGGCCGGGGATGGCGAAGACCGTCTCGGTCACCACCGCGCCGCCGATCAGCAGGGCGATGCCGATGCCGATGACGGTGACGATCGGCACCGCGGCGTTCTTGAGGGCGTGGACGAACAGGACCGGCCCCTGCGACAGCCCCTTGGCCCGGGCGGTGCGCACGTAATCCTGGCTCAGCACGTCGAGCATGGTGGCCCGCGTCACCCGGGCGATCAGCGCGATGTAGACGAGGCCGAGCGTCACCGCCGGCAGGATCAGGTTGGACAGCCAGGGCCAGAGCCCCTGCTCGATCGGCGTATAGCCCTGGACGGGCAGCCAGCCGAGTTCGAGGGCGAAGACGTAGGCCAGGATGTAGCCGACCACGAAGACCGGCACCGAGAAGCCCGTCACGGCGAGCCCCATGACGAGGCGGTCGATCAGGCTGCCGGCCTTCCAGGCGGCGACGACGCCCAGCGGCACCGCCACCACGATGGCGAAGACCAGGGTGACGAGCATCAGCGAGACGGTGGGCTGCACCCGCTGGCCGATCATGGTGGTGACCGGCAGGTTGGTGAAGATCGAGGTGCCGAGATCCCCGTGGAGGATCTGCCAGGACCATTCCCAGAACCGCACCAGGAACGGCCGGTCGAGGCCGAGCGTGGCGCGGATGCGGGCGACGTCGTCGGGCGTCGCCTGGTCGCCCGCGATGATCGCCGCCGGGTCGCCGGGGGCGAAATAGAGGAGGCTGAAGACGAACAGCCCGACCACCGCCATGACCGGGATGGTGGCGAGGATGCGCCTGCCGATATAGCCGAGCATGGGGCCTCGCTAGGGCGTGGGCGAGAGGGACTGAAGGGCTCGACGCATCCCCCTCCCCCGCAGAGGGGGGAGGGAGCCCGCACCAGGCGTGCCGACCCGACCATCACCCGCCCCCTCACGCCTTCGACACGCCCCAGGTGAAGGGGATCGGCCCCTTCACGATGCCCGAGACGTTCTTCCGCCACGCCTGGTAGCCGAGGAAGAACCCGGTCGGGACGTAGACCACGCCCTCGCAGGCGGCGGCGTTGACCTTGTCGATGGCGGCCTTCTCGGCGGCCGGATCGGCGGCATCGAACCACTCGGCGATGGCGGTCTCCACCGGCGGGATGTTCGGCCAGCCGAACCACGCCTTGTCGCCGCTCGCCCGCACCGCCGGGTAGCCGGCCGGGTTGATGGTGTCGGCGCCGGCGTGCCACGTGTGGAACATGTTCCAGCCGCCCTGGGACGGCGGCGCCTTGGAGGTCCGCCGGGTGCCGGTGGTGCCCCAGTCGGTGGCGACGAAGTCGACGTTGAAGCCCATCTGCTTCAGCAGGTCGGCGGTGATGTCGCCCTGCGCCTTGGTGATCCCCTGGTCCTGGGCCACGATGCAGACCACCGGCTCGCCCTTGTAGCCGGCTTCCTTGAGCAGCTTCTGGCCGAGCTTGATGTCGCCCTTGCCGACATTCTCGCCGCCCGCCTCGCTGTAGAGCGCCGTGCCGGGGGTGAAGAAGCCCGGCAGCTTCTTCCACAGGCTGTCGTCGTCGCCGACGATCGCCCGCATGTAATCCTCTTGGCTCATCGCGGTCATGACCGCCTGCCGGATCTTCGGATTGTCGAAGGGCGGGTACAGGTGGTTCATCCGGAACGACCCGATATTGCCCAGCGGGTCGGCGATATCGACGTTGAGGTTGGCGTTCTTGCGCAGGAGCGGGACGAGGTCGGAGATCGGGTTCTCCCACCAGTCGACTTCGCCGTTCTGCAGGGCCGCCGAGGCGGTGGCCGCGTCCGGCATGATCACCCACTCGACCCGGTCGACCAGCATGCGCTTGCCCCCGGCGAGCCAGGAATTCGGCTCGTCCCGGGGCTTGTAGTCGGCAAACGTCTCGAACACCGCCCGGGCGCCGGGCACCCACTCGTTGCGCACGAACTTCATCGGACCCGAGCCGACATACTCTGTGATCTGGGTGAACGGGTCGGTCTTGGCGATCCGCTCCGGCATCATCAGCGCCATCGGGGCGTTGGTCTTGCCGAGCGCGTAGAGGAGTTTCGGGAACGGCTTCTTGAGGCGCCAGCGGAAGGTCCGGTCGTCGGTCGCCGCGAGTTCGTCCTGGACGCCGCGGATCATGATGCCGATCGGGTCGCGGGCCATCCAGCGGTTGAGGCTCGCCACGATGTCCTTCGCCTGCACCGGCTCGCCGTCATGCCACTTGAGGCCGGGCCGCAGCCGGAAGGTCCAGGTCAGCTTGTCGCCCGAGACCTCCTCGGACTCGACCATCTGGCGCTGCGGCTTCAACTGGTCGTCGACGCCGTACAGCATGTCCCAGACGAGGGTGCCGGCGTTGCGCACCACGTACTGGGTCCCCCAGATGGGATCGAAATTGGCGAGGTTCGCCTGGGGCACGAAGCGCAGCACCTTGGCGCCCTGCGCCAGCGCCGGCCGCGCGAGTTGCGGCGCAGCCATACCGAGCGCAGCCGAGCCCTTGAGAAAGGTCCTGCGGTCCATCGTCGTCTCCCTGGCGGTGCGGATCTCAAGCATCGGCCGCCGGCCCGCACCTTGCGGGCGAGTTTGAACAATTCTTAAGCAGAGGCGCAATGGCCCGGCGTGACAACGGGGCCCGGGCAAGCGTCCGCGCGGCCGTCGGACGGACGGCGTGGGGACTGGCGCGGGCGGCAGGTGGGGTCAGCGGGCTCACGGCGCGCCTCACGCAAACCCCGCGCCAGCACGGCCGCGAGTGCGTTATGTATTCAGGATGACCAAGGGATCATCGGCGCGCGGCGTGGGGCTTTACAGGCGACGGACCGCGACCGGCCCTTCTCCCGAGCGGACTACGCTGTTCGCACATCTCGATCAGGAACAGGCACACACAGCTCCGCTGCTCCCCCTCCCCCGCAGAGGGGGGAGGGAGACCTGCGGAGCCGTCTTGTCCGCTCTCAGAGGAGGTGTGTGAACAGCGAAGCCGACACGGGAGAGGGAACCCACGCTGCGTTCCGCGGCCGCCTCAGCCCACCTGCCGCAGGTGCGCGCCGCGCACGCCCGGATTCGCCTGCATGGCGCGGATGAAGGCGGCGATGCGGGGCGCGATCACCGCCCGGTAGCGGGACCCGTTGAACACGCCGTAATGGCCGACGCCGGCCTGGAGGTGGTAGGCCTTGCGCGCCTCCGGCAGGTTCGGCGTCAGGTCCAAAGCCGCCTTGGTCTGCCCGACGCCCGAGATGTCGTCGTTCTCGCCCTCGACGGCGAGGATGGCGCAGCGGCGGATCGCCCCGAGATCGACGGGCGTACCCCGGTGCGTCATCAGGCCCTTCGGCAGGGCGTGGTCGACGAACACGGTCTGCACGGTCTGGAGGTAGTACTCGGCGGTGAGGTCCATCACCGCGAGGTACTCGTCGTAGAACTCGCGGTGCTTCTCGGCCGAGTCACCGTCGCCCTTCACCAGATGGTCGAACATGTCCGAGTGGGCGGTGACGTGGCGGTCGAGGTTCATCGCCATGAAGCCCGACAGCTGCAGGAATCCCGGATAGACCTGGCGCCAGGCGCCCGGATAGATCGGCGGCACGAGGCTGATCGTGTTCTTCTCGAACCACGCCTGCCCGCGCTCCTGCGCGAGGCAGTTCACCGCGGTGGGCGAGCGGCGCGTGTCGATCGGCCCGCCCATCAGGGTCATGGAGGCCGGCACCGCGGGCTCGTCGGTCGCCTCCATCAGCGCCACCGCGGCGATCACCGGCACCGCCGGCTGGCACACCGCCATCACGTGCAGGTCCGGCCCGAGGACGGCGAACATCTCCTGCAGGTAGTCGATGTAGTCGTCGAGGTCGAACCGTCCGGCGACCACCGGCACCATCCGGGCGTCGGTCCAGTCGGTGATGAACACCCGGTGGTTCGGCAGCATCGCCTCCACGGTGCCGCGCAGCAGCGTGGCGTAGTGGCCCGACATCGGCGCGACGATCAGCAGCTTCGGCTGCGGTTCGGCAGGAGCCGTCGGGAAGGCGCGGTCGAAGGCGATCAGGCGGCAGAACGGCCGCTCCCAGACCACCCGCTCGGTGACCGGCACGGGGGTGCCGTCGACGACCGTCTCGGTGAACCCGAAGGCGGGCTTGCCGTACTGGCGGGTGACGCGCTCGAACATCTCGCAGCCGGCACTGACCGCGCGGGCGTAGGGTCCGTAGGCCAGGGGATTGCCCGGCATCTGCAGCCCGTAGCGCGTAAGGTCCGCGGCGACCCGGGCCGGCGCCATCAGGGCGCGGGCGCCCTCGTACATGGAATAGGCCAGCAGCATCGTCACCTCGCAGTCCTGATCGGGTCGGCGGCATCCAGCCACGCGGCCCATCCCCGTCCAACCCGACACGTTAGGATAATGCTCCACGCTGAATGAAGGCGGAACATCCCGCACCCGCGACGACTTGCCTGAGACAACTTGCCTGTGACCCGTTGCCTGTGACGACGTTAGCCAGCGACGACTCGTCCGAGTCGGCTTGCTGGGATCCCCGCTCCTGCGCCAAGGGGTCGGGATCGCGGAAACGACCCGCGAGAAGCCGGGCGGCGCGTGCCGTCGGGCGCATACCGAACCTGCGCATGCCCGACACCGATCTCAGCGGCCTCGGCCGCGACGCCCGACATCTGCGGCTCGACACCTTCGTCCGCCTGCGCTGGCTCGCCATCACGGGCCAGAGCGCGGCGGTCGTGGGGGCACAGTTCGGCCTCGGCCTGCCGCTCCCCTTCGGCTGGTGCTTCTTGGTGATCGCCACCTCGTCCTGGCTGAACCTCGCCCTGCGGATCCGCTTCCCGGCGAGCTACCGGCTGAGCGACGATTCCGCCGCGCTGCTGCTGGCCTTCGACATCGTGCAGCTCGCCGCCCTCCTGTTCCTCACGGGTGGCCTGCAGAACCCGTTCTCGCTGCTGTTCCTCGCGCCGGTGCTGATCTCCGCCACCGCGCTGCCCCCGGAGCGGACCCTGGCGCTCGGTCTCCTGGCGGTGGGGCTCGCGACGCTGCTGGCCCTGGTGCACCGGCCCCTGCCCTGGTTCGCCGACGGGCGGATCGAGCTGCCGTTCCTGTACGTCTCGGGCGTCTGGACCGCGATCCTGCTCGGCACCGCCTTCACGGGCGTCTACGCGTGGCGGGTGGCGGAGGAGACCCGGCTCCTCGCCCAGGCGCTCGCCGCCACCGAGCTGGTGCTCGCCCGCGAGCAGCACCTCTCGCAGCTCGACGGGCTGGCGGCGGCCGCTGCCCACGAACTGGGCACACCGCTCGGCACCATCATGGTGGTGACCAAGGAGCTGATCCGCCAGCTCGGGCCCACGGCCTCGCCCGCGGTGGCGGAGGATCTCGAGCTGCTGCGCGAGCAGGTCGACCGCTGCCGCGGCATTCTGGGCAAGCTCACCTCCCTCGACGGGGACGGGGCGAACTTCCTCGAGACGGTCACGTTCAGCCACCTCGTGGAGGAGCTGGTCGCCCCGCAGCGCGGGCTCGGCGCCGTCCTGGACGTCACCAGCACGGGCGACGGGCCGGAGCCGGCCTGCCGCCGCAACCCGGGGGTGATGTTCGGCCTCGCCAACATCCTCGACAACGCCGTCGATTTCGCGGAGGCGCGGGTTTCCGTGGAGGGGCGCTGGAGCCAGGAGCGCGTCTGGATCGAGATCCGCGACGACGGGCCGGGCTTCTCCAGCGAGGTGCTGCTGCGGGCGGGCGAGCCCTACGTGACGACCCGCAGCCAGGACCGGCCGCAGACCGGCGGGACCGTGGGGGCCGGGCTCGGCCTCGGGCTGTTCATCGCCAAGACGCTGATCGAGCGCTCGGGCGCCCAGCTGACGCTGACCAACGTCTCGGCGCCGGATGCCCACGGCGCCGTCGTGCGGGTGTCCTGGGCCCGCCACATCTTCGAGCGGGGCGCCGCGCCGCGGCATTCTCCCGAACTCAATATACGCACCCCCCTGCCGCCGCGCGATGCCGTACCTATATAGGGGACAGACCAAGAACCCGACGAAATAACCCGAAAGGAGTGCCGGATGCTCACGCAGACCGGGATTTCGGCGGCGACCGACGCTGCCGTGATCAACGAGGCCGATCCGCTGGCCGCCTTCGCCGACCGCAGCCTTCTGATCGTCGATGACGACAAGCCCTTCTCCACCCGCCTCGCCCGCGCGATGGAGAGCCGCGGCTACCACGTCCAGGTCGCCGACAGCGTGGCCGACGGCGTCTCGGCCGTCGAGGCGCGGGCGCCCGCCTTCGCGGTGATCGACATGCGCCTCGGCGACGGCAACGGCCTCGACGTGATCGCCCGCCTCAAGGAGCGCCGGCCGGAGGCCCGGGGCGTGATCCTGACCGGCTACGGCAACATCGCCACGGCGGTCACCGCGGTGAAGCTCGGCGCCTTCGACTATCTCGCCAAGCCCGCCGACGCCGACGAGATCCACGGCACCCTGATGGCGCAGCCCGGCGAGCGGGCCGACCCGCCGGAGAACCCGATGTCGGCGGACCGCGTCCGCTGGGAGCACATCCAGCGGGTCTACGAGCTGTGCAGCCGCAACGTCAGCGAGACCGCGCGGCGCCTGAACATGCACCGGCGGACGCTGCAGCGGATCCTGGCCAAGCGCGCGCCGCGCTGATCCCCCGGCCGACGCACGGTCGGTTGCATCGGCCTGCCCTGGTAGGCTAGTCGCACGGGTCTCGGGCGTTCGCGCCCGGGACCCGATCTGTTTGGGGGCTTGAGACCGTGAACGGGCGCAACGCCATCACCATCGTGAGCATGATGGTCCTCGTCGGCACCGAGGTGTTCGCCGTGGCCATCGCGGCCGGCTGGGCCATCGCCGGCATCTTCGACCTCGGGGAGCGCGTGGGCCACGTCCTGATGGGCGTGTTCAGCCTGTTCGCGGCCTGGATCATGCTCCAGCTCTGGCGCCGGGCGACCAGCATCGAGCCGCTGCGGGCGACCTCCGCGGCGCCCCGCCGGTAAGCGAACCCCGCGCGGACCCGCCCCGCCCTCGCGTTGCTGGCGAGCCGGGAGGGTCCCTGTTAGAACCGCTCCGCGGCCGGCTGCGTAACGGCGCCGCAGCTCACATCCCGTCCCCGGCCCCCTGCGAGACCCGAAGACCCATGAAAGCCCGCATCATCGTCACCCTGAAGACCGGTGTTCTGGACCCGCAGGGCAAGGCGATCGAGGCCGCGCTCAAGTCGCTGGCCATCGAGGGCGTCGACGGCGTCCGGCAGGGCAAGGTCTTCGACATCGAGGTGTCGGCAGCCGACGCCGCCGCCGCCGAGGCGACCCTGCGCACCGCCTGCGAGAAGCTCCTGGCCAACACGGTGGTCGAGAACTACGCGATCGAGATCCTCTGATGCGCGCCGCCGTCGTCGTCTTCCCGGGCTCGAACCGCGAATCGGACGTCGTCCGGGCCCTGCGCCGGTCGGGCGCCCAGGTGGACCTCGTCTGGCACGCGGACCACGAACTCCCCGCCGGGACCGACCTCGCGGTCCTGCCGGGCGGGTTCTCGTACGGCGATTACCTCCGCTGCGGCGCCATCGCCGGGCGGGCGGCCGCGATGGACGCGGTGCGGGCCCATGCGGCCCGCGGCGGCCTCGTCCTCGGGATCTGCAACGGATTCCAGATCCTGTGCGAGTCCGGCCTCCTGCCGGGCGTGCTGATGCGCAACGTCAACCGGCGCTTCATCTGCCACCGGCAGACGCTCCGGGTCGAGCGCACCGACACCCGCTTCACCAGCGCCTACAGGCAGGGCCAGGTGATCGACGTCTGCGTCGCCCACGGGGAAGGCAACTACTTCGCCGATCCGGAGACCCTGGCGCGGATCGAGGACGAGGGCCGGGTGGCATTCCGGTACTGCGACGCGGACGGCACCATCACCGTGGAGGCCAACCGCAACGGCTCGCTCAACGCCATCGCCGGGGTCTATTCCGAGAACCGCAACGTCCTCGGGATGATGCCGCATCCGGAGAACTTCGTCGAAGGCCTGATCGGCGGGACCGACGGGCGCGGGCTTTTCGACAGTCTCGCGGCGTGAGAATGGGCCGCGAGAATCGGTATTAACCAACGGTTAGGGTTTTCAGGTCATAAACAGGCATCCAGACTTCTGGATATCGAGTTGGACGTTGTTCGTCCGCTCTGTTTGATGCCTCCCTGAAGACTCTTCCAAGCCGCTCCATCCGGGGCGGCTTTTTTCTGTGCGCCGGGGGCGTGCCCGCGTGCGATTCGAGAACGCGACCGAGCATCCGCGTCTCACCCTCCGCCACCCCGGCGGGCTACCGGTTTCGCACGGTGTCCCTGATACCGTTTCCGGTTGAACGCTTCGGTCGGTGCAGCCCGCTCCGTCATTGCGAGCGCAGCGAAGCAACCCAGGGCTGCGGTACCTCGGGGAGCGTGGCGCGATCTGGATTGCTTCGCTCCGCTCGCAAAGACGGCGGAACCGATCCGATCAACCGGAAACGGTATGACGCCGCACAAGCAGAACGTGGCGCAAATCCCCTCGCCCGTGCGGACTCGCGGATTCACACTTCCGGGGCTGAGACCAACACCCCTGAAGAATGGGCGCTTTCCCCTCCCCCTTGCGGGGAGAGATCAGGGGTGGGGGTGGTTCAGGTCTGGTCGCCGCGGTGCCGTCTGCACCACCCCCACCTCCGGCTCCTCCCCGCAAGGGGGAGGAGAGCGCCTCGGCGCAGAGTGGGCGCGGTGCGCTCTGCCGGCCCCATCGGGCAAAAGAAAACGGCGGGTGCCAGACCCGCCGTGATCCTCTCAGTACAACCCGCCGGCCTGCGCGGCCCGGTCGGCGTCCGGCGGCACCGCCGCGGTCGCGGGCGGCGGACCCTCCCGGTTCGCGGGCGGCGCCACGTAGGAATCCGGCGGCGCGGTGCCGGGCTTGAACGCCTCCAGGATCGTCCCGGCGCCCTCCCCCGAGCCGGCGCGGGTGCCGCTGGCGAGGTTGACGCGGATCAGCTTGATCCCCGGGGGCACGCGGAACGGCGTCGGCGGCTTGTCCTTGAGCGCCGTCTTCAGGAACTCCAGGGCGATCGGCGCCGCCAGGCCGCCGCCGGTGGCGCGGTCACCGAGCGAGCGCGGCTTGTCGAAGCCGAGATAGATGCCGACCGCCAGATCTGGCGAGAAGCCCACGAACCACGCGTCCTTGGCGTCGTTGGTGGTGCCGGTCTTGCCCGCCAAAGGCTTGCCGATCTGCTTCAGGATCGTGGCGGTGCCGCGCTGGACCACGCCCTCCATGATCGAGACCATCTGGTAGGCGGTCAGCGGGTCGAGGACCTGCTCGGAATCGTCCACCAGCTTCGGCTCGTCCTGGCCCGACCACTTCTCGGCGTCGCAGCCGATGCACTTGCGGTTGTCGTGGCGGTAGATGGTCTCGCCGGTGCGGTCCTGGATCCGGTCGATCAGGGTCGGCCGGATGCGCCGGCCGCCATTGGCCAGCATCGAGTAGGCGGTGACCATGCGCATCACCGTGGTCTCACCCGCGCCCAGCGACATCGGCAGCACCGGCAGCATGTCGTCGTAGACGCCGAAGCGGCGGGCATACTCGGCGATGAGCGGCATGCCGACATCCTTGGCGAGCCGGACCGTCATCAGGTTCTTCGAGTGCTCGATGCCGTAGCGCAGGGTGTGCGGGCCGCCGGACTTGCCGTCGTAGTTCGAGGGCGTCCAGGCCTCCTGGCCGGGGCCGGCCTCGATGGTGATCGGCGAATCCTGCACGATCGACGCGGGGGTGTAGCCGTTGTCCAGAGCCGCCGAGTAGACGATCGGCTTGAACGAGGAGCCCGGCTGGCGCATCGCCTGGGTGGCGCGGTTGAACTCGGACTCGTCGTACGAGAAGCCGCCGACCATGGCGTGGACGCGGCCGGTGTTCGGGTCCATGGCCACGATGGCGCCGGAGACCTCGGGCTTCTGGCGCAGGCGGAACTGCCCCTTCCCGCCCTCGGTCGCCTCGACATACACCATGTCGCCGGCCTGGAGGTTCGGGCGGCCGGCCCAGCGCATGCCGTCGGGGGTGATCACGCCGGTCTCGCGATCCTTGCCCACTTGGCCGGACGCCTCGCGCCGGGGCTGGAGGCCCACCTGCACGCCGCCGGCGCCGTTGCCCAGCACCACGGCGAGCCGCCACGGCGCCACGTCGCCGAGCGCAGGAACCTCGGCCGCCGCCATGCCCCAGTCGCGCCCAGTCAGGTCGACCTTGGTGACCGGACCACGCCAGCCATGGGCCTGGTCGTAGCGCACGAGGCCGTCGACCAGCGCCTTGCGGGCCCAGGCCTGCATCTTCGGGTCGAGGGTGGCGCGCACCGAGAGGCCGCCCTCGTAGAGCTTCTTCTCGCCGTAGCGCTCGGAGATCTCGCGGCGAACCTCCTCGGTGAAGTAGTTGGCGTTGGCAGCGTTCGGGAAGGCGACCCGCGGGTTGACGCCGAGCGGCATCTTCTTGGCGGACTCCGCCTCCTCCTTGGTGATGTAGCCGTTCTCCGCCATCAGGCGGATGATCTCGTTGCGGCGGTCCAGCGCCGCCTGGGTCTTGCGGTAGGGGTGGTAGTTGTTCGGCCCCTTCGGCAGGGCGGCGAGGTAGGCCGCCTCGTTGATGGTCAGCTCGTGGACCGACTTGCCGAAATAGTCGAGCGCCGCCGCCGCGACCCCGTGCAGGTTGCGCCCCGGGACGATGGTGCCCAGGAAGATCTCGTTGAGGTACAGCTCCAGGATCTTGTCCTTGGAGTAGGCCGCCTCGATCCGGAGCGCCAGCAGCGCCTCCTTGATCTTGCGGTCATAGGTCTGCTCGGAGGACAGCAGGAAGTTCTTGGCGACCTGCTGGGTGATGGTCGAGGCGCCCTGGCGCTTGCCCGATTTCGCGTTCGTCAGGAAGGCGCGGACGATCCCCTCGGGGTCGATGCCGCCGTGCTTGTAGAAGTTCTTGTCCTCGGCCGACAGGAAGGCCGCCACGACGATCTTCGGCATCGCCTGGATCGGCAGGTAGAGCCGGCGCTCGCGGGCATACTCGGCCAGCATCGAGCCGTCGGCCGCGTGGACGCGGGTCATCACCGGCGGCTCGTAATTGGAGAGCGCCGCGTGGTCGGGCAGGTCCTGGCTGTACTTCCAGTAGAAGTAGCCGCCCACCGCCGCGCCGACCACGAACAGCACCGCGGCGGCGCTGAACAGGATCCCGAAGAAACGAAGGATCAGACGCATCCGGTGTTCCGCTCGTCGCTGGCCCGGCCGCATGCCGGAATCGGCTCATCCGGCGCGTAACGTCCGCCCTCGATGCGGTCGGCCCCCGGATAGTCCCGTCAGGCCCCCTCGAAATGCCGGCTCAGCGGCGGTGCGACGGGGCGTTCGGATGCCCCGTATCGACACTTACTCTATGGTAAAACTGGGGCGACGGCGGCCGAGCGGCGCGTCCCCACCGGCCGCCCCAGCGTGGCACGATTGGTGAAGAACAGGTCGATCGCCTTGGCCATGGAGCCGGTGACGCCGGCCCGCCACTCCGGCGATTGCAGCATCTCCAGGTCGCGCTTGCTCGACAGATAGCCCAATTCCACCAGCACGCTGGGCACGTCGGGTGAGCGCAGCACCACGAAGCGCGCCTCGCGGTGGGGCTTAGAACTCATCTCCATCACGGGGGCGAGCTGACCCATCAGCGTGCGGGCGAAGCCCGACGAGAAGCCGCGGGTCTCCCGCAGGGTCAGCTCCTGCAGGATGTCGGCGATGTCGGGCGGCGCCTCGGCGGCCTCGACGCCCGCGGCGGCATCGGCCCGGTTCTCGCGCTCGGCAAGCTTGGCGGATTCGGCGTCGGTGGCCTTCTCGGACCCCGTGTAGATCGTGGCGCCGCGCACCTGGGGGGCGGCCGAGATCGAATCCGCGTGGATCGACACGAACAGGTCGGCCTTGGCCTCCCGGGCGAGGCGCACCCGCTCGGCCAGCGGCACGAACACGTCCCGGTCGCGGGTCATCCGGACCCTGTAGCGGCCGCCCGCCTCCAGCTTCTCGACGAGCGCCTGGGCGAAGCCGAACACGATGTCCTTCTCGAACACGCCGCCCACCGCGATGGCCCCGGGATCGGTGCCGCCGTGGCCGGCATCGACCATGATCAGCGGGCGCCGGTCGGCGGGCTCGGGCGCGGCGGTCCGGGCCTGCGCGGGGGCGGGATCGGCCGCGGACGCCGCCTTCCGGAAGGCCTCGCGGTCGGCGCGCTGCAGCGGGATCGTGAGCAGGACGGCCCCGTCCTTGGGCCGCGTGGCGGTCTCGATCCGCCCCACCGTGGCGGGCGAGGCGAGGTCGATCACGATGCGGGAGCGGCCCGGGGCGAACAGGCCGTAGCGGAAGGATTGCACGAGGCCGTCGCGGCGGCTGCCGGTGCCGGGTTCGAGCTGGAAGTTGACCTCGGGCAGGTCGATCACCGCCCGGTCGGGCCGCTCCATCACGAAGCCGCGGGCCTCGACGGCGCGGGACAGGGTCAGGGTGAGGCGCGTCGTCCCCGCCTGGGTGGCCAGATCCGCCCCGATGGCGACCGCGGGTTTCTCGCCGGTCTCCGCGCGGGCCGACGGTCCCGCCAGCGCCAGCGCTAGGCAGAGACAGGCGGTACGAATCAGGCGCGTGCAGCTCGGCATCGGTCCGGCATCGTCTCCCGTGCCCTCCACGAGGGCATAGGACCGGCATGGTTAACGGATGGTCACCCGCGCCAGTTCGCTCGGGTCGTTCCTGAGACCGCAATGCGACGATCCCGGGGCGGTCGCAGGGCCACGAACCCGGGTTGCGACGCTGCCGCTTGCTGATCGCCTCGCAAGTCCCGTCCCGTCATCCCGGGGCGCCGCAGGCGTGCCCCTCCGGGTCCTGCTCCGCAGTCCCGGAATGACGGCTTAGTTCTCCCGAGATCGAGACAAGTCCCGTTGACTCGGATTCGCAGCCCTGGAGACAATCGCCCCGGGACGCTTCAGCGGAACGCCATCACCCGACTCGCCTTGCTGACCACCGTGACCCAGCAGCTCAAGGAGGCGTCGGCGGCGCGCTGCGCCTCACCGACCTGGAGGCGGATCAGGTCGGCCGGCGTGCGGGCATCGGACAGGGCGCGCAGATGCGCGAGGGCGGCCTCGCCCTCGCCGCGCATGTAGCGCGCGATGGTCGAGCTGATCTCAACGACGTCCCAGCGCTCGGGCGCGAACACGATGCGCTGCGAAGCCGGGGCAGCGGCGACGGCCGGGAATTCCGCCAGGACGGGAGACAGGTCCGGTGCGACGGCGTCGGTCGGCGCCGATCCCGGCTGCACGACCGGCTCGGCCTCCGGGATCGGTGCCTCGTCGGGGGCCGCCGCGGAGGACGGCTCGGGCTGAGGATCACCCTGCGGGTCGGAGGTTTCGGTGGTGGCCTGCGCCACCGGTTCGGCCGTCCCGGCCTCCGGCACGACGGCCGCCTCGACGGCGAGCTCCTGGTCCGTGGCAGGATCGGTGGCCGTCTCGGCCTCGGCCGTCTCGTCCTCGGTCGTCCCGGCCTCGGCCGTCTCGTACTTGGCCGTCACGGCCTTGGCCATCTCGATGGCGGAGATCCCGGTCGCGGGCGTCTCGGCCCCGGCCTCGGACGGCACATCCGCATCAAGCGGCGGCTTCGGCTCCCAGGCGGGACGTCCCCCTCTCGGTCGACGCGGCTTTCCCATCGCGCGATCTCCTCCTGTCCGCGGCAGCTCGTTCCGGGCGGAGCGGCGGCCGGAGGATCGTGCGCGGCCGGCCCGCTCGCCCCCCCGGGGCCGGACCTGTGACGCTCGGGCGTCGAAATCTCTGGGTCCGGCCGGCGCGAATCGGCCGTCCGGATGCCGGAACGCGACCCCGGATGACCGGGGTCGCGCGGTTTCGCCTTAGCGGGCGGCGTTCTGGGCGAGGGCGCCGTAGTCCTTGGCCTGCGCCTGCAGGGCGGCGAACTGGCTGCGGACGAACTCGGACTGGAGCTCGAAGGCCTCGCGCAGGTCCTTGGTGCGCACGAGCTTCTGGGCGAAGTCGAAGGTCGCGTTGGCGTTGGTCTGCGCGTGATCGAACCCCTTCGCGACCGCCGCGGTGAAGGTCGACTGGAAGGTCTGGCCCGAGGCCTGGACCTGCTCAGTGGCCTTGATGGCGTTCGCCATGAGGGTGCCGACGGCGTTGCGGGCCTGGTCGACGCTCTTCTCGGCGAAGTCGCGCATCTCGGTCGGGATCTCGAAGTTCGGGGTCTGCATCGATGTCTCCAGCATCATTCTTGGAGCGGGACGTCGTCTGCGTCCGCGGTGACGCGCCTCTATATGTTGCACTGCAACAAGAAGTCAAGTGCATGTTTCGGGGTCGATGCCGGATGGGCAGGACCTGATAAAATGCCGGTGTCAAGGTTCCGTACAGTCCCCGGCAGACTCGGCCGCCTCCGAATCGCTCACGCTCAAGCTCTGCCAGATATTGGCGGCTCGCGGGCCGACATTCGCGACGCGGGCTGGCTTTACAAAATTATTTCTCGATGTCCAGAGGGCAGGCAAAGGATATTGTATTCTGTTCGCTGACGCTCAGGCGGGTTCGATTCCGGGACTGTGCGGGCGCGGCGCGGGTCGCGCATGTTGCGACGCACCAAGATCCGACCGGGCGAGGCCGATATAGAGGGCCTGCAGCGCCGCCGCGTGCACGGCGAGCGTCATCGGCTCCGCACGGAAACGGCGCCGGGCTTCGGCTCCGAGGGTGCGGGTCCGGGCGTCGTCCCGCAGGGCTGCGAACGCGTCCGCCAGCGGCGCCACCTCCGGGGCGACGACGAAGCCGGTCTCGCCGTGCCGGACCTTCTCGGCGGCGCCCGAGCGGTCGGAGGCCACCACCGGGATCCCGGCCGCCAGCGCCTCGTAGACGGTGAGCGGGCCGGTCTCGTACCAGCGCGACGGGGCGGCCAGGGCCCGCGCGCGGGTGCGCAGCATCGCCCAGACCGCCTCGGGCGCCTGCCAGCCCACCACCTCGACCCCGGGCCGGCCGCGCAGCTCAGCCTCCAGCGGGCCGGCGCCGATGAACAGGGCGGTCAGGCCGGCGGCCCTGGCCGCGTCGGCCACGAGATCGGCGCCCTTCTCCCGGGTCAGGCGTCCGACATACGCGACCGCGTCGCCCCCCGCCGGCGCGGCCGGCGGCCCGTCCGCGACCCGGACCGGGTTGTCGACGCGGTGATGGGTGACCGCATCGCCGCCCAGGAGGTCGCCCATCCGCTCCGCGACGAGACGGCGGCTCGCGTCGCAGACGTGGACGACGTGGAGCGGGCGGCCCCTCAGCACCCGCCGCAGCGTCGCCGCGCGGGCGACGCGCACGAGCTTGTGGGCGCGGCTGCGCGGATCGCAGGGCGCCGCGAGGCAGGCCGCCGACAGGGGTACGCGCCCGCAGGGCTCGGCCCGGTCGAAGCGGTAGTAGACGCCGTTGGGGCAGGCCAGGGCGTAATCGTGCAGGGTCACGACCAGCGGCGCGCCCGCTGCCGCGAGGATCGGGAAGACCGCCGGCGACAGGGCGCGGGTCCACTGGTGCAGGTGGATGACGTCGGGCCGCGTCGGCAATCCGCCGAGCGCGGCGGCGAGGCCGCGCGCCGCCGCCGCGTGCCAGAGGCCGGCCGCCGCCGCCCGGGCCCCGCCGAGCGACCAGATGTCGGGCAGGTCGAGCACGACCCGCCGGATGCCGGCATGATCCAGCATCGGGTCGGCGGGGCCGGCGATCGCCTGGATGTAGGTCACCGCGACGCCCGCCTCGGCGAGCCCGCGGGCCGATTCGAGCGCGACCTTCTCGGCGCCGCCGCTGGCGGCCGCGAACTCGGCCAGGATCACGACGTGCATGCGGCTCCCCCGGCCTTCGACCGAGGGACCATGGCGGAGACCGGTTTACGGGGGATCAACCGCCGGCTGTTAGTGACTTCGGTCCCGGATCACAGCGGCGGAGTCCCTGACGTGCACGTCGTCCTCGTCGCAGACCACGCCGCCATCAACGGCGGCCAGGCCAAGGTTGCCATCGAGTCGGCCCTCGGCCTCGCCGCCCGCGGCGTGCGCGTGAGCCTGTTCGCCGCGGTGGGACCCGTGGATCCGCGGCTGGAGCCCGCCGGCATCCGGGTGGTCTGCCTGGATCAGGACGACGTCACCACGGCGCGCAGCAAACTGGCCTTCGCCGCGCAGGCGATCTGGAACGGGGCGGCGGGCCGGGCGCTGGCGCGGGAACTCGCCGCCTGCGATCCCCGCGACACGCTGGTCCACGTCCATGCCTTCGCCAAGGCGCTCTCGCCCGCGATCGGCCCGGCGCTCCGGGCCTCGAGGCTGCCCTGCCTCTACACGATGCACGAGTTCTTCCTGGTCTGCCCGACCGGCGGCTTCTACGCCTACCCGGAGCAGCGGATCTGCCACCGGCGGCCCATGTCGGCCGCCTGCGTCGTGGCGAACTGCGACGCCCGCAGCTATCCGCGCAAGGTCGCCCGGATGATCCGCCATGCCGGCCTCACCCAGGTGGCCCGGCTGCCGGAGTTGTTCGCCCACGTCATCACGATCAGCGACCTGCAGGAAGGCGTCGTGCGGCCGCTGATGCCGCCGGGCACCGCGTTCCACCGGGTCGACAACCCGATCGCCGTGGCGCGGGCGCCGGTTCGGGACGAGCCGCCGGGCGACTTCCTGTTCGTCGGGCGGATCTCCACCGAGAAGGGCGCGCCGATCTTCGCCGAGGCGGCCCGGCGGGCGGGCGCACGCGCGGTCTTCGTGGGCGACGGCCCCCAGCGGGCCGAGCTCGCCGCGCGCTACCCGGAGGCGGTGATGCTCGGCTGGCGCGACGCCGCGGGCGTGCAGGCGCTGATGCGGCAGGCCCGGGCGCTGGTCTTCCCGAGCGTCTGGTACGAGGGCCAGCCGCTCACCGTCTACGAGGCCCTGGCCTGCGGCACGCCGGTGATCGTCAGCGATGCCTGCGCGGGTCGGGAGGCGGTAGTCGACGGCGAGACCGGGTTCTGGTTCCGCTCGGGCGACCCGGAGGCGCTGGCCGCGCATCTGCGCCGCCTGTCGGAGGACGGGCTCGCCGCCCGGATGGGCCGCGCCGCCCACGACCGCTACTGGGCGGCGCCGCTGACCCTCGACGCGCATCTGGACCGGCTCGAAGGGGTCTACGAGACCGTGATGCGCGAGGCGTCCGCGCGCGGGCCAGCAGTCGCGGGGGCCAGGCGGCCGCTCGCCACCGCGTGACACCCACGCCGGTCAGAGCCGTGCGCGATGGCATTGCACAGGGTCCGCGACACAAGCCAGGGAAGCCCTGGACCAGCTCTCCCACCCATCCCCCCTCATCCTGAGGTGCCGGAGCGCAGCGGAGGCCTCGAAGGAGCCCTCCAGCCGGCGCGCGATCCCTGGAGAGCTCCTTCGAAGCGGCTGCGCAGCACCTCAGGATGAGGGGGGATGGGTGAGATCGCCGGTGTCCAGGACACCGTCGGATCCTGTGTGACGCGGCCGCCTCGCTGCGCGCGCGATGACGGAGGGGACATCTCGACCCGGAAAGATCGGAAACACCGGCCCTCCCTCGCGTTGATGCCCACCAGCACCCTTGCGTGCCCCCGTCACGGACGAGCGTGAGACATGGCCGACGACCACAAGCCGAACGAGACCAAGCCGGGCTTCCAGCAGGGCAGCGCCAAGCCGGGCGACGACAAGCACCCCGACAACAAGCAGGAGAAGCTCAACGAGCGCCTGGACGACGCCCTGGAGGAGACGTTTCCGTCGAGCGACCCGGTCTCGGTGAAGATCACCAAGTAGGGGTTGGCCTCCGCCAGGGAGCTGAGCCCGTCACCTGCCGACCGGAGAAACGCTCTCTCCTCCCCTTGTGGGGAGGAGCCGGAGGCGGGGTCAGAGCAGGATCGGGCGGAGCGGTGCCTTCTGGACCACCCCCACCCCTGGCCCCTCCCCGCGAGGGGAAAGGGGAAAGCGCGCGGATGGCTCTGTGAACCGCCCGACTGATCAGGCGGCTTCGAGTAACCGGCGAGCGATCACCTGGGCCTGGATCTCCGCCGCGCCCTCGAAGATCGAGAGGATGCGGGCGTCGCACAGGATCCGGCTCACCGGGTATTCCAGCGCGAAACCGTTGCCGCCGTGGATCTGCAGGGCGTTGTCGGCCGCCGCCCAAGCGACGCGGGCGCCCAGCAGCTTCGCCATCCCGGCCTCGAGGTCGCAGCGCTTGCCCTCGTCCTTCTCGCGGGCCGAGAAGTAGGTGAGCTGGCGGGCGATGTTGATCTCCACCGCCATCATGGCGAGCTTGTCGGCGACCCGCGGGAAGCTGACCAGCGGCTTGCCGAACTGGACCCGCTCCTCGGCGTAGCGCAGCCCCACGTCGAGGGCCGACTGGGCGACGCCGATGGCGCGCGCCGCCGTCTGGATGCGGGCCGATTCGAAGGTCTGCATCAGCTGGGCGAAGCCCTTGCCCTCGACCTCGCCGAGCAGGTTGGCGGCCGGCACCTCCAGTCCCTCGAAGGCCAGCTCGTACTCCTTCATGCCGCGGTAGCCGAGCACCTCGATCTCGCCCCCCGACAGACCCTGCACGGGGAAGGGATCCTCATCCGTCCCGCGCGGCTTCTCGGCGATCAGCATGGAGAGGCCCTTGTGGCCCTTCTCCTCGGGCTTGGTGCGCACCAGGACCGTCATGATGTCGGCGCGGACCGGATGGGTGATCCAGGTCTTGTTGCCGGTTATTTTCCAGACATCGCCGTCCTTGACCGCGCGCGTGCGCAGGCTGGCAAGGTCCGAACCCGTGTTCGGCTCGGTGAAGACGGCGGTGGGCAGGATGTCGCCCGAGGCGATCTTCGGCAGGAAGCGCTGCTTCTGCTCCTCGGTGCCGCCGCACAGGATCAGCTCGGCGGCGATCTCCGAGCGGGTGCCGAGCGAGCCGACGCCGATATAGGCCCGGGACAGCTCCTCCGAGACCACGCACATGGCGGTCTTGGGCAAGCCCATGCCGCCGTATTCCTCGGGGATCGTCAGCCCGAAGACGCCGAGCTCGGCCATCTTCTGCACGATCTCCATCGGGATGTAGGCGTTCTTCAGGTGCCACTCGTGCGCCTGATCGACCACCTCGGCCTTGCCGAAGCGGCGCATCTCGGAGCGGATCGCCTCCATGTCCTCGTCGAGGCCCGAGGCGCCGACCGTGGCCGAGCCGCTGCCGTCGCGCATCTGGGCGACCAGGGCGGCGCGGTTCTCCGGGGTGTTGCCCTCGGCGATCAGGGTCTCGACGGCGTCGGTGCGGTAGGAGGCCACCTCCTTGGCGGTGAGCCCGAGGGAGCCGGTGGGCCGGACCATCTCGCCCTGGCTCATCGGGATGCCGGAGAACAGCTGGTCGAGGTACTCGCCGGCGCCGATCCGCACGAGGAGCGACTCCGTCTCGCCGAACCGGCCCTCCGCCTGGAGGCGCTCGGCATAGCCGCCGAGTTCGGCGATGGCCTCGGCGTAGGTCGCGAGCCACGCGAGGCCGTGGGCGGCGTGCTGCTGCCCTTCGAGCTTGGCCGCATCGACGCGCCCGTCCGTGCCGAGGATCCGCGTCCGGACCCGGCGGGTGGCCTCCGCGGCGAGGGCCTTGGCGCTCTCGCCGGCGGACTTGGTCAGGGAGACGAGATCCTGCGGTTCGGTCTGGATGGCGGGGGATGCGGACATGCGTTCAGCTCGCGTGGCGTTTTATTGGATCGTGTCTTTTAACCTGTTCGGGCGCGGAGCCGAAGCAGATTTCGTTTGCGGCGTCTTGAACTGAAGTTGAAGACGCGACGACTTGGCGAGAACCCGTTCGACTTGGGAGGTCCAAATTTCAACCTCATTCTGAGGTGCCGGAGCGCAGCGGAGGCCTCGAAGGAGCCCTCCAAGAGCCGCGCGATCCTGGAGCCCTACGATGAGGCGCTTCAGAAAACCCGTCTGTGTCTCGATGGCTACGACCAGGGATCCGACCCGTCATTCAGGGGCGCCGCAGGCGAGCCCGGACCCGGAGGGCACGCCGGAGGCGGGCAATCCAGAACCGCTGTTGGTGCAGAGTCTTGGCGCGGTGGCGGGTCCGGAATGACGGAGTGAAGCGGCTGCGATGCGTCGATAGAGTGGGAGTTGAGCCATCCGCCCGAACGGGCGACGAAAATCGCACGGTGTCTGACTCTTAGCCCTGGAGCTCTCCTTCGAGGCCCGCTGACGCGGGCACCTGAGGATGCGGTGGTGTTTGGGAGATCGCCGGCTTCGATCGACGGACGGGTCACGTCCGACCGCTCAGCGCTTCTGTTCGCAGCGCGTCTTCACATAGGCCCCGTCCTCGCCCTTGAACCCGGAATTGGCCGCCAGCACCGGCCCCTGCACGAGGCATTCCTGGAGCGTGTGGGCCGGGCCGGTGACCACGTCGATGGCGGTTTCGCGGGAGCAGTCCGGCGCCTGGACGGAGGCGGCGCAGATGAGGGCGACGACGACGATCGAATTCATGGGGCCTCCCGTGAGTCGGGCCCGGCTCTCAAGACGGCGGGCGGCGTCTACCGAAAGATGGAAGTCCTGGGCCTGGTTCCATCGGCCCGGAGACTGCGTCTTTGCGACCGGAGGGCAGCGAGCCAGGGCAGCGCTGCGCTCGGAAGCGTCGCGCATCTCCGGGTCGCTCCGCTGCACGCGATGACGGCGTGCGTCACACCAGCGCGGCGAGATCGGCGCCCGACTCGATCGCGTCAGGGCTCGGCACCCGGTCCTCGCCCAGCAGGTGCAGGAAGGCCGTGAAGGCCGGGTTGCGCCCGATGCTGCAGGCGGCCACCGCCCGGTTCTCGCGGACGTAGTAGGCGATGAAGTCCAGCGCCTCCGGGTCGCCCTGCAGGATGATCCGCTCGAAACCCGGCGCGTAGCCGCCGTAATCGAGTCGCTTGTCCCCCTGGTTGCTCCAGAAGAACGGCGCGCCGGAAAAGCCGCCGGTTGCGCCCAGGATCGCCCGGGCCGCGTGCGTCCCGTGCTGCTGCGCCAGCCGCCAGTGCTCGATCCGGGCCGTGACGCCGCTGCCGCGCTCGGGAAAGGCCGCGATGTCGCCCGCGACCCAGACATTGTCGGCGAGCTTCAGGTCGGCGCCCACCGGGAGGCCGCCGTGCTCGTCAGGCTCGACGCCCGCCACGATCCCGGTCTCCGGCGCGGCGCCGGCGCCGATCAGCACGAGGTCGGCCGGCAGCCGGGTGCCGTCCGCGGTCTCGACCGCCGCGACGGAGCCGGTGCCGGCGATCCGCGCGACCGCGCCGGTGACGAAGGTCACGCCGGTGCCGGCATGGTAGCGCTTCAAGGCCGCGCCCACGGCCTCGCCGAAGCGCTTGGCGAAGGGGATCTCCTCGCGGGACAGGACCGTCACCGACAGGCCGCGCTTGGTCAGGAAGGCGGCGGCCTCCAGGCCGATGAAGCCCGCGCCGATCACCACCACCCGTTCGGCCGCGCCCGCCGCCTCGCTGAGCCGGACCGCGTCGTCGAGGCTGCGCAGGGTCATCACGCCGTCGAGGCGGGCCCCTTCGAAATCCGGCACCACGGCACGGCTGCCGGTGGCGATCAGCAGGGCGTCGCCGGTGAGCACCCGTCCGTCCGCCAGGGTCACGCTGCGGGCGGCCGGGTCGATCCGGCTCGCTTCGGCCTTGAGCCGCTCCACCCGGTGGGCGGTGGAGAAATCCGGCTCCAGCAGGGTCTTTTCCGGCGGGGTCGGCTTGGCGAGGAACTGCTTGGACAGCTTGGTCCGGTCGTAGGGCGGGTGCGCCTCGCGGCCGACCATGGTGATGGCGCCGGAGTAGCCCTCGCGCCGGAGCGTGGTGACGCAGGCGACCGCCGCCGCGCCGGTGCCGACGATCAGGACATGGCCGACGGGCGTCTCGGCGCGCCTGGCCGGAGCGGGCTCGGGGGCGAGCGTGGCCACCGCCTCGCCGCCCTCGATCCGGACGGGGTAGCGGGTGAGCGCCGCGAGGGCCGGAGGCTCCTCCAGGGCACCGTCGGCCAGGGAGAACGCCGCCTTGTGCCAGGGGCAGTACAGCCGGCCGCCGCAGATCTCGCCCTTGGCGAGGGGGGCGCCGAGATGCGGGCACTTGGCCTGGAAGGCGCGCACGCCGTCCGCATCGCGCACGAACAGCACCGCCTCCTCGCCGGCCTTGCCCTCGGCTTTGCCGCCGAGCGGGATGGCGTCGAGGGCGAGGCGGACCTCGCGGGGCTTATCCTGATTCATGATCGCCTCGCCCGCTGCCGGCCCGGACCGTCGCGGCCCGCGCGCACCAAACCGCGAGGACCGGAAGGGTTTCCGGGCCTTCGGTCGCAAGGCCGGCGCCGCGCCGCCGCGGCTCAGCCCCGGCTGGCGACGGCCACGCCGAGGGCGGCGAGCGCCATGCCGGCGCCCTGCACCGGCGTCAGAACCTCGCCGAACAGCTGGTAGCCGAGGAGGGCCGCCACCGGCGGCACGAGGAAGAACAGCGCGGCGACGCCCGCCACCGCCCCCCGCCGGATCAGCACCAGCAGCAGCAGGATCCCCGCCACCGAGTTGACCAGCACCGCCCAGGCGAGACCGAGCCACAGGGCGGGGGCCGGGTCGTAGGCCGTGCTGCCGAAGGCCAGCGCCAGCGGGATCGCGCAGGCCATGCCGCCGACGAATTGCAGCGTCGCGCCGGCCAGCAGGTCGCCCCGGCCGCCGGTGCGCTTCTGCCAGAGGGTGCCGAACGTCAGGGCGAGCACCGCCAGGAGGCTGATTGCGAGCGCTTCCGGCGGGATCCCGGACGGGTCCGTGGCGCCGAGCTTCGGGGCGAGGACGAGGGCCGTGCCGGCAAAGCCCAGGAGGATGCCGAGCGCCCGCCGCCCGCTGACGCGCTCGCCCAGCAGCGGCCGCGCCAGCAGCGCGGTCAGCAGCGGCTGGAGGCTGCCGACGAGGGCCGCGATGCCGGCCGGCAGCCCGTGGCTCACCGCCCAGAACACCCCCGACAGGTAGACGCCCTGCATCAGGAAGCCCGCGATGACGGGGTCGCGCCAGCCCGCCCGGTCCCCGGGCCAGCGCACCCGGGAGGCCGTGGCGATGCCGGCCAGCACCAGGGCGACGGCGGTGAAGCGGACGGCCGTGAAGGCCAGCGGGTCCGCGTGCGGCACCACCGCCCGGGCGGAGATGAAGCCGGTCGCCCAGATCGGGATGAACAGCGCCGGCAGGGCGCTGGACGCGAGGCTCGGCGGGCGGGCGGGGTCAGGCATGGCGGTATCTAAGGAGCATCGGACCGGCGAGTCGCAACGGCGATCAGGCCCTCCGGCCGGCCGGCCAGGGCGGCAGGCGCCCGGCGTGGCGCCGGCGCGTCACTGGCCGGCGATCAAAACCCGATCGGGACCGGATCGGGCCGGCGGCGTTGACGGGCGGGTCCCGGCGCCGTTCATCGGCGAGCCGCTTCGTCACGAGGATCGTTGACCACCCGTGAATCCCCTCCGCAGTGGACTTCAGGTCGCCGGCCTCGCCGCGCAGCGCTTCGTCTCCCACGACGGCTGGGCGATCGCGAGCCACATCGCGCTCTCGACCCTGACGTCGCTGTTCCCGTTCCTGATCCTGCTGGCGGCGCTCGCCGGCCTGTTCGGCACGCAGTCGCTGGCCGACGAGGCCGGCGTGCTGATCTTCGACGCGTGGCCCCGCGAGATCGCCAAGCCGATCGTCGGCGAGGTGCACCGGGTGCTCACCGAGCAGCGCAGCGGCGTGCTGACGCTGGGCGCGCTGTTTGCCCTGTACTTCTCCTCCTCGGGGGTCGAGAGCCTGCGGGTCGGCCTGAACCGGGCCTACGGCTTGCGCGAGAGCCGGCCCTGGTGGCTGACCCGGCTCGAATCGATCGGCTACGTCATCTGCGGCGCCTTCGCCATGCTGGCCTTCGCGCTGCTGGTGGTGCTGGGGCCGCTGATCTGGCGCAACGTCGTGCTGGTGGCGCCGGGACTGGAGCCCCTGAGCCTCACGGTGGCGATCGGGCGCATCGCCATCACGGCTCTGCTCCTCGCCGTCGTCCTGGTGATCGCCCACAAGTTCGTCGCCGCCGGGCGCCGCTCGATCCTGTCGGTGCTGCCGGGGATCGGGGTGACGCTGGTGCTGTGGTTCTTCGCGGGCCTCGGCTTCGGTTACTACCTCGACCGGTTCTCGAACGCCTACGCGTCGACCTACGGGGGTCTGGCCACCGCGATGGTGTTCCTGGTGTTCCTCTACTGGCTCGCCGCCATGTTCCTGTTCGGCGGCGAGATCAACGGCACGGTGATCGCCGCCCGCCGCAGCCGCCTGCAGGCCAAGATGCTGGCGCGGCGGGCCGAGAGGGAGGGAAAGTGGACGGGCTCGGGCCCCTGACCGCGCAGGACCAGGGATCTCCGCGAGCCCGCCCCGGGGCGGCCGCCCCTCAGAACAGCCCGTCGATCTGGCCGTTGGCGTCCAGCCGGATCGTGTCGGCGGCCGGCACGCGCGGCAGGCCCGGCATGGTCATGATCTCCCCGCAGATCACCACCACGAAGCCCGCGCCGGCCGACAGCCGGACGTCGCGCACGCCGACGATGTGGCCCTCCGGCGCCCCCATCAGGGTCGGGTCGGTGGAGAACGAGTACTGGGTCTTGGCCATGCAGATCGGCAGATTGCCGTAGCCGTCCTTCTCGAAGGTCGCGAGCTTGCCGGCCGCCTTGGTCTCGATCTGGATGTCGGCGGCGCCGTAGAGCTTGGTGGCGATCGCCCGGATCTTGTCGGTCAGGCGCGTCTCCGTCTCGTAGGCGTGGCGGATCGGCGCCGGCTCGGCCTGGCTGAGCTTCACCACCGCGCGGGCGAGTTCCTCGGCGCCGGCCCCGCCCTCGGCCCAGTGGCGGCAGGTGATCGCCTCCACGTCGAGCCGCTCGCGGCACAGCTCCTTCAGCTTGGCGTGCTCGGCGTCGGTGTCGGCATGGAAGTGGTTGACGCCGACCACCACCGGCAGGCCGAAGCCGCGCAGGTTGGTCACGTGCCGGGCGAGATTCGCAAAGCCCTTCTCCAGGGCCTCGATGTTCTCGCCCCCGAGGTTCTTCTTATCGACGCCACCGTGCATCTTGAGGGCGCGGATCGTGGCCACGACCACCACGGCCGACGGGGTCAGGCCCGCCTGCCGGCACTTGATGTCCAGAAACTTCTCCGCACCCAGATCGGCGCCGAAGCCGGCCTCCGTCACCGTGTAGTCGGCGAGCCGCAGGCCGGCCCGCGTGGCGATCACCGAGTTGCAGCCATGGGCGATGTTGGCGAAGGGGCCGCCGTGGATCAGCGCCGGGTTGCCTTCGAGCGTCTGCACGAGGTTCGGCTGCAGGGCGTCCTTGAGCAGCACCGTCATGGCGCCGGTGGCCTTCACGTCCTTGAGGGTGACGAGCTTGCGGTCGCGGGTCTCGGCGATGACGATCCGGCCGAGGCGCTCCTCCAGGTCGGCCAAGTCCTTGGCGAGGCAGAACACCGCCATCACCTCGGAGGCGACCGTGATGTCGAACCCGTCCTCCCGGGGGAAGCCGTTGGCGACGCCGCCGAGCGACTGGTTGATCGCGCGCAGGGCCCGGTCGTTCATGTCGACGACGCGGCGCCAGTGGATCCGGCGCACGTCGATGTTGAGCTCGTTCGCCCAGTAGACGTGATTGTCGATCAGCGCGGCCGCGAGGCTGTGGGCCGACGTGATGGCGTGGAAGTCGCCGGTGAAGTGCAGGTTGATCTGCTCCATCGGCACGACCTGCGCCTTGCCGCCGCCGGCGGCGCCGCCCTTCATGCCGAAGCACGGCCCGAGCGAGGGCTCGCGCAGGCAGATCATGGTCTTCTCGCCGATGCGGTTCAGGGCGTCGCCGAGGCCGACCGTGGTGGTGGTCTTGCCCTCGCCCGCCGGCGTCGGGGAGATCGCCGTCACCAGCACGAGCTTGCCGGGCTTCCGGCTCTCCAGCCCGGCGATGTAGCCGTGGTCGATCTTGGCGATGTGCTTGCCGTAATTGTGGAGCGCGTCATCCGGGATGCCGAGCCGCTCGGCGACCTGCCCGATCGGCTTCAGGGTCGCGGCGCGGGCGATCTCGATATCTGACGGCATGGGCGTTCCTCCCTGAATCGCGGGCTCGTGGCCCGCCGCCGGCTCTTGCCGTGCGGATATCCGGTCGCGCGGGCGACCGCCCGCGAACGGCTGCGCACTGTGCGTCAAACGGTCGGGAAAAGCGCGTCGATTTTTATGAGGGAGCGGACAAAATACTCTTGTCGACCCGGAAAGCGGGCACGCCCAGCCGTCTTTGCGAGCGAAGCGAAGAAATCTAGCAGCGCCACGCCGACCGACGTCGCGCCGCCCTGGGTCGCTTCGCTGCGCTCGCGATGACGGGCGCCGGTGGGCGTCGGATCAGCCCCCCGACTTCTTGGCCTTGTCGGCGGCGCCCGGCGCCTCGTGCGGCTGCGGCGCGCCCTTGGGCAGTTCCGGGTTCTCCGGGTTGTGCGGGGCGGCCACCGGCGCCGGCGCGGTCTCGGCGGTGGCGGTCGGCTTCTCGATGTCGGGCAGGCCGTCCTTCAGCTTCGCGTTGATCTGCGCGAGGTCGTCCGGCTCGGGGTTCAGGTCCTTGGCGTGCTGCCACTGGAACTTGCCCTCCAGGCGCCGGCCGGAGCGCCAGTAGGCGTCGCCCAGGTGATCGTTGATGGTCGGATCGCCCGGCTTCAGCTCGACCGCCTTCTCCAGTTCGCGCACCGCGTCGTCCCAGCGGCCGAGGCGGAAATACGCCCAGCCGAGGCTGTCCACGATCATGCCGTCCCGGGGGCTCGCGTCGGCCGCCTGCTGCAGCAGCTTGAACGCCTCGTCGATGTTGGTGTTCTGGTCGACCCAGGAATAGCCGAGATAGTTCATCACCTGGGCCTTGGCGGCCGGCTGGTTGGCCGGCACCAGGGACAGGGCCTTCTTCAGGTCGGCCTCCGCCTTCGGCCACTGCTTGGCGCGCTCGTAGGCGGTGCCGCGGAAATAGTAGGTCGTCCAGTAATTGGCCTGGGGCCGGTCGCCGATCAGGCCGATGGCGCGGGTGTAGGTGGCCGCCGCCTCCTCGTACTTCTTGCGGGCGCGCTGGACGTTGCCGAGCGCCGTGATGACGTCGATGTCGTCGGGATGCGCCTTCATGGTGGCGTCGAGGTGCTCCAGCGCCTCGTCGCCCTTGCCCATCTGCTCCAGGTTCAGGCCGACCTGGATGTCGGCGTTGAGCTTGAGCGGGGAATTGGCCGGGATCTGCGCGTAGGCCTCGTTGGCGCGCTCCGGCTGCTTCATCCGGTCGAGGGTGTCGGCGAGCGTCAGCCGGGCGAGCGCGTGGTCGGGGGCGAGGTAGAGGGCCAGACGCAGGTAGATGACGGCGGGCAGCTCGTCGCCCTGCGTCGAGCCCGCGGAGCCCAGCCCGTACAGCACCTCGGCGGCGCCTTCCTGCGCGGTGGTGATCAGCCGCCCGAGGGGCTTGCCGTCCTTGAGCTTGTCGAGGGCGTCGCGCACCAGCGGGTGGCGGGGCGAGAGCTGGTCGAAGTCGGAATAGGCCTGGATCGCCAGATCGGTGCGGCCGAGGCTCGCCTCCATCCGGGCATAGGCGTCGACGATGCGCAGCGTGTTGCGGTCGGCCTCGTAGGCGGCCTTCAGGCGCCGCTCGGCCTCGGCGTTGTCGCCGGTCACCGAGGCGATCAGGCCGGCGTGATAGTCGCGGAACGTGTTGTAGTAGCGCTCGCCCCGGAGCTTGTTGACCGTCTCCAGCGCCTTCTTGCCGTCACCGGCGCCCGCGTACGACCAGGCGGTCAGCAGCGTGGCGGTGAGGTCGGTCGCCGCGCCCCGGCCACTCCGCGAAAAATTCTGGCGGGCGGCGGCCCACTGGCCGGCCTTGATCTGGCGCACCCCGAGGGAGAGGTTGGCGAGACCGTTGGTCGGATCGCGGGCGATCAGCTTCTCGGCGGTGCGGAACGCGTCCGGCAGGGCGCCGTCGGCGAGCAGCGAGATGAAGGCGCGCTCGACGAGTTCCGCGTTGCGCGGGTCGGCCTTCACGGCCTCGCGGTAGAAGGTGGCGGCCGCCGCGGTGTCCCGGGACGCGCCCGCGATGTAGGCCGAGAGGAAGTTGCCCTCCAGCGAATCCGCGGGCTCGTAATCGAGCACCGGGGTCGATTCCTTCGGCTGCGCGGCCAGGACGGTCTGCGGCAAGCCGGCGGCGAGCAGCAGGGCGAGCGCCGAAACGCTCCGGCGGGCGCGGAATGTCATCATGAACCGATCGCGGCTCCTGGGCGCCGGCCCGTCACGGGGGTCGGGCGCGAGAATGGCGGGGCGTCCCCGAAAAAACGTTGGGGACACTGAACCCATCCCGCCAGCCCCGCAAGGCGAAAGGATGGCGTCGGGGCCGCGGAGCGCGTCGTCCGCGTTCCCGTCATCGCGAGCGCGGCGACGCGACCCAGGGCGGCGCCACCGCGAAAGGCGTGACGCCGCTGGATCGCTTCGCTGCGCTCGCAAAGACAGATGCTCCGGCTCCTCGGCCGGGGGCGATCCTCACATGTTCGGATAGTTCGGCCCGCCCGGACCCTCCGGCGTCACCCAATCGATGTTCTCGTTCGGATCCTTGATGTCGCAGGTCTTGCAGTGGACGCAGTTCTGCGCGTTGATCTGGTAGCGCACGCCGTCGCTCGCGGACGCGTCCTCCACCCACTCGTAGACGCCCGCCGGGCAGTAGCGGCCGGAAGGGCCGCCGAAGATGTCGTGCTCGGAGCGCTTCTGCAGCTCCAGGTCGCGGACCTTCAGGTGGGGTGGCTGGTCCTCCTCGTGGTTGGTGTTCGACAGGTAGACCGAGGACAGCCGGTCGAAGGTCAGCTTGCCGTCGGGCTTCGGGTAGACGATCGGCGTCACCTCGGAGAGCGGCTTCAGGCAGGCGTGGTCGGGCTTGCCGTGCGCGAGCGTGCCGAACGGCGAGGCGCCCAGGATGGTGGTCGCCCACATGTCGATGCCGCCGAGGCCGACGCCGACCAGCGTGCCGTACTTGGACCAGAGCGGCTTGACGTTGCGCACCGCCTTCAGGTCCTGCCCGATCGGGCTGTCGCGCCAGCCGGCCTCGTAGGCGGTGAGTTCGTCGCCGGCGCGGCCCGCCTTCAGGGCGTCCGCGATGGCGTCGGCCGCCTGCATGCCGGACAGCACCGCGTTGTGCGAGCCCTTGATCCGCGGCACGTTCACGAAGCCGGCCGAGCAGCCGACGAGGCAGCCGCCGGGGAAGACCAGTTTCGGCACCGATTGCCAGCCGCCCTCCATGATGGCCCGCGCCCCGTAGCCGATGCGCTTGGCGCCCTCGAAGGTCTCGGCGATCATCGGGTGGGTCTTGAAGCGCTGGAACTCCTCGAACGGCGACAGGGTCGGGTTCTCGTAGTTCAGGTGCGTGACGAAGCCGACCGAGAGCAGGTGGTCGTCGAAATGGTAGAGCCAGGAGCCGCCGCCGGCCTTGTTGGGCAGCGGCCAGCCCATCGTGTGCTGCACCAGCCCCGGCTCGAACTTGCCCGGGGCGAGCTGCCACAGCTCCTTCACGCCGAGCCCGTACTTGAAGTGGTCGCTGTGCCGGTTGAGCTCGAAGCGCTGGATGAGCCCCTTGGTCAGGTTGCCCCGGGCGCCCTCGCCGAACACCGTGTACTTGCCCCGCAGCTCCATGCCGCGGGTGTAGTCGTCGCGCGGATCGCCGGACTTGCCGATGCCGAGATCGCCCGTGGCGATGCCCGCCACGGCGCCGTTTTCGTCGAACAGCACCTCGGAGGCCGGGAAGCCGGGATAGATCTCGACGCCGAGCGCCTCGGCCTGGACGCCCAGGTACTTGCACACGTTCGAGAGCGACCCGACGAAGTTGCCGTGGTTCGACATGAGCTTGGGGAAGAACACGTTCGGCAGGGTGATGCCGCTGTTCTTGGTGAGCATCATGAACTCGTCGCGCTGCACCTCCGTCTTGAGCGGCCGCTCCGGGTCGGTGCGCCACTCCGGCAGCAGCCGGTCGAGGCCGATCGGGTCGATCACCGCCCCCGACAGGATATGGGCGCCGACCTCCGAGCCCTTCTCGACGACGACGACGGAGATCTCCTCGCCGATCTCGGCGGCGCGCTGCTTCAGGCGGATCGCGGTGGCGAGCCCGGCCGGGCCGGCGCCGACCACGACCACGTCGAAATCCATGCTCTCGCGTTCGGGCAGCGCCATCCTCGCCTCTCCTTTTCTTTGTTCCAGCCCCGATGTCTCGCCGGACCGGCAACGCTGATGCCGTCTCAAGCGATTCCAAGCTGGAAAGGCAAGTTGCCGACGCTCAAGCTCAAGGCAAAGTTCCCTTTGCCGCACCGGAGAGGATACGGGATACGCCCACCCACCCCCTCATCCTGAGGTGACCGCGGAGCGGGCCTCGAAGGAGGGCTCCAGGGATCGCGCGGCTGGCTGGAGCCCTCCTTCGAGGCCTGCGCTGCGCTCCGGCACCTCAGGATGAGGGGACAGGGTGGGACGATCGGTATCTCGGGGCCGGAAGACACCGCGCTGTTCGGTCACGCAAGCCCTTGCCACCCGACGCGATTCCCTGAGTTGTCCACAGGTCCCGGCAATCCCACATGCATAGCCACATGCCGAGCCCGACCGACGCGCAAGCCGACCTGATCGCCTATCTCGACTTCCACGTGGAGGCCGGTGCCGACGCGGCGCTCGACGAGCATCCGCACGACCGCTTCACGGAGACCGATACGCCCGCGCCGACCCTGCGCACCCAGCGCCGGGCCGCGCCCCGGTCCGCCGAGCAGCCCGTCAGCGCCGTCGCCAACACGCTGGTGCCGCCCCCGGTTCGCCGCCGCTCGCGGCTCCCTCCCCTGCGGCGGCGCGCACCTTCGGCCGCGCCGCCAGCGCCCAGCCCGACGAGGCCGCGAGCGATGCCCGCGCCCGGGCGCGTCAGGCCAAGAGCCTCGACGAGCTGGAGCGGATCCTCGTGGATTTCGACGCGTGCCCGCTGCGCTTCACGGCGAAGAACCTCGTCTTCGCCGACGGCAATCCCGAGGCGCGGGTGATGTTTCTCGGCGAGGCGCCCGGCGCCGACGAGGACCGGATCGGCAAACCCTTCATGGGCCGCTCGGGCCAGCTCCTCGACAAGATGATGAAGGCGGTCGGGCTCGACCGGACCAGCGCGTATATCGGCAACATCGTGCCGTGGCGGCCCCCGGGGAACCGCAACCCGACCCCCCAGGAGGTGGCGGTCTGCCGGCCGTTCGTGGAGCGCCAGATCGAGCTGGTCGACCCGGACATCATCGTGTGCCTCGGCGCGCCCGCGACCCAGACGCTGACCGGCACCAAGGACGGCATCCTGCGCACCCGCGGCCGGCTGTTTCCCTACCGGCTGCCCGGCCGCGAGGTGAAGCTGCTGGCGACCCTCCACCCGGCCTTCCTGCTGCGCCAGCCGGTCCAGAAGCGCCTGGCGTGGCGGGACTTCCGCGCCCTGCGCGCGCTGCTGGACGGGAAAGCTTGACCGCAAGCTTGACCCGGATCGCGGAACCGGGTCTCCCCTCCCGCCATTAGAGCTTCGTTCCCGCTGGCGGTCCGCCGCCGTCCGGACACGACGACGCACGGCAAACCGCGTCCTGCCCGAGGCGGCCGGCGCAGCATCGATGGCGGGACCCGACCATGCGCTGGGAAGATCTACGCAGCTCCGACAACGTCGAGGACCGCCGCGGCGAGGGCGGCGGCGGTGGCGGGATGGGCTTTCCCGGCGGCGGCGCCGGCGGGCTCGGCATCGGCACCATCGTGGTGCTGCTGATCATCAGCTATTTCACGGGCATCAACCCGGCGATCCTGATCGGCGGCGCCGAGCGGATCGGCGGCGGCCACAGCCAGCAGGAGCAGCCCGCCGACCCGCAGACCCAGGCGAAGCGCCGCCAGGCACCCACCGACGAGAGCGGCCGGTTCGCGTCGAAGATCCTCGGCAACACTGAGGATGTGTGGAGCCAGATCCTGCCGCAGCAGACCGGCAAGCAGTACACCCCGACGACCCTGGTGCTCTACACCGGCGGCACCCGCTCGGGCTGCGGCTCGGCCCAGGCGGCCATGGGCCCGTTCTACTGCCCGCTCGACAAGAAGGTCTATCTGGACACGGGCTTCTTCAAGGAGATGGCCTCGAAATTCGGCGTGAAGGGCGACTTCGCGTACGCGTACGTCATCGCCCACGAGGTCGGCCACCACGTCCAGGACGTGCTGGGCATCCTCGGCAAGGTCCAGCAGCGGCAGCAGCAGGCCTCCAGCAAGACCGAGGCGAACGCCCTCTCGGTGCGCATCGAGCTGATGGCCGACTGCCTCGCGGGCGTCTGGGCCAAGAACTCCAACGACAAGTACGCCGAGCTCGACCAGGGCGACATCGACGAGGCGCTCAACGCCGCCGCGCAGATCGGCGACGACGCCCTGCAGCAGCGCTCGCGCGGCTACGTGGTGCCGGATTCCTTCACCCACGGCTCCTCGGCCCAGCGCCAGCGCTGGTTCACGGCCGGCTACAAGAGCGGCCAGACCAAGGCCTGCGACACGTTCCGGACAGCGGGGAACTGAGGCGCTCCGAGAGCCTCACCCGGTCCTTGCGAGCGGAGCGAAGCGACCCAGGGCAGCGCGACCTCTCGGATGGTGGTGCCGACTGGATTGCTTCGCTGCGCTCGCAAAGACGGCGTACCGCCTCACCCCCGGCTCAGCCGCAGCGCGTTGGCCTGGACCTTCCGCCGGTAGCTGCGGATCACCTTGCCGTTCGAGGCGCCGGCGGCCAGCATCAGGGCGGCCTCGCTGGCGGCCATGATCTTCTCGGTCACCATCAGCTGCGCCTCGACCTGCGCGGCCGGGCCGCCGAAGGCGAACATCGCCATCCGCTGAGCGATCACGCCCTGGGCCTCCAGGCCGAGCATGGCCATGTCGAGGCTCGTCGTCCACCAACCGCAAAACATCGCGTTCCTCAGAGCGACCGCAACGGCCAAGCCCGGCACCATATAGGCCGGGCCGTCCGTCCGTGCGGCAGGGAAACGACGTAGCCCGCGAAATCGGGCCGAAAAGCCGCAGGACGCATGGATGAGGGCCACGGTTGCGCGCATTGCAGGGCCGCCCATGGGCCGCCCCGTCTTTGCGCCGTCTCGATCCATGCCGTAAGCGCCCCGCAGATCCCCCGACACGGCTCGCCGCATGATACGCCTCGACAAGATCACCAAGCAGAACGGGCGGCAGCTCGTCTTCATCGAGGCCTCGGCCGCCCTGCAGCGGGGCGAGAAGGTCGGGCTGGTCGGCCCGAACGGGGCCGGCAAGACCACCCTGTTCCGGATGATCATCGGCCAGGAGCAGCCCGACGAGGGGCAGGTCGCCGCCGACCGGGGCATCACGATCGGCTATTTCAGCCAGGATGTCGGCGAGATGTCGGGCCGCAGCGTCGTCACCGAGGTGATGGACGGGGCCGGCCCGGTGAGCGCGGTGGCGGCCGAACTCGCCGAGCTCGGCGCCGCCTTGGCCGATCCGGACCGCGCCGACGAGATGGACGCCCTGGTCGAGCGCTACGGCGAGGTCCAGGCCCGGTTCGAGGAGCTCGACGGCTACGCCCTGGAGGGCCGGGCCCGCGAGGTGCTCGACGGCCTGAGCTTCAGCCAGGAGATGATGGACGGCGATGTCGGCGCGCTCTCGGGCGGCTGGAAGATGCGCGTGGCCCTCGCCCGCATCCTGCTGATGCGCCCGGACGTCATGCTCCTCGACGAGCCGTCCAACCACCTCGACATCGAGAGCCTGATCTGGCTCGAATCGTTCCTGAAGGGCTATGACGGCGCCCTGCTGATGACCTCGCACGACCGCGAGTTCATGAACCGCATCGTCACCAAGGTCATCGAGATCGACGGCGGCGCGCTCACCTCCTACTCGGGCGACTACGCCTTCTACGAGGGCCAGCGGAAGCTCAACGAGGCGCAGCAGCAGGCCCAGTTCGAGCGCCAGCAGGCGATGCTGGCGAAGGAGATCGCCTTCATCGAGCGGTTCAAGGCCCGGGCCTCCCACGCCGCGCAGGTGCAGAGCCGGGTGAAGAAGCTCGACAAGATCGAGCGCGTGGAGCCGCCCCGGCGGCGGCAATCGGTGGCCTTCGAGTTCCAGCCGGCGCCGCGCTCGGGCGACGACGTCGTGATGCTGAAAGGCGTCCACAAGCGCTATGGCAGCCGCACCATCTACGAGGGGCTCGACTTCTCGGTCCGGCGCAGGGAGCGCTGGTGCGTGATGGGGATCAACGGCGCCGGCAAGTCGACGCTGCTGAAGCTCGTGACCGGCACCACGGCCCCCGACGACGGCTCGGTCACGGTCGGCGGCAGCGTCAAGCTCGGCTACTTCGCGCAGCACGCCATGGACCTGCTCGACGGCGACCGCACCGTGTTCCAGACCCTGGAGGAGGCCTTCCCGCAGGCCGGGCAGGGATCGCTGCGGGCGCTCGCCGGCTGCTTCGGCTTCTCGGGAGACGACGTCGAGAAGCGCTGCCGGGTGCTCTCGGGCGGCGAGAAGGCCCGGCTGGTCATGGCGTTGATGCTCTACGACCCGCCGAACTTCCTGGTGCTCGACGAGCCGACCAACCACCTCGACATGGGCACCAAGGAGATGCTGATCGAGGCGCTGGCCACTTACGAGGGCACGATGCTGTTCGTGTCCCACGACCGGCATTTCCTGGCGGCCCTGTCGAACCGGGTGCTGGAGGTCACGCCGGAGGGGATCCACCAGTACGGCGGCGGCTACACCGAGTACGTGGCCCGCACCGGCCAGGAGGCGCCGGGCCTGCGGAGCTGAGGGCCGCCCGCGCGGGTGGGACGCGTCCGGAGGCCCTGCGACGGACGCTCCGCTTACCTCCGCGCGCAACCCAGGTTAGGCTGCGCGAAAGCGGCCCTGGTGAGATGCCGTGCGACGCCTGCTGAAATTCCTCCACACGATGGGGTCCGCCGGGTTGCTGGGGGCGATGGCGTCCCTGGTGATCCTGCTGAGCCTCGCGCCGCCGCCGACGGCGCTGGCCGGGTATGCGGCGATGCGCGGCGCGATGGGCGCCGTCGCCACCTGGATCTTCCTGCCGGCGCTCGCGGTGACGCTGATGTCCGGCCTGCTCGCCATGGCGCTCAACCGCGCCTACCTCAACGCCGGCTGGGCCTGGATCAAGCTCGCCACCGGCGTCCTGATGTTCGAGGGCGGGCTGGTCTACGTGCAGGGGCCGATGAAGCGCGAAGCCGAGCAGAGCGCCCAGGCTCTCGCCGGGTCCTTCGATCCCGCCGCGTTGGCAACCGCGCTCCAGGGCGAGCGCGGCACGCTGTGGGTGCTGCTCGCCGTGTCCACGGCGAATGTCGCCCTCGGGATCTGGCGCCCGCGGGTGCTGCGGCTGCCCCAGTCGTAGGCCGGGCCCGGCCGCCTACTTGCCGATACAGAAGCCGGCAAATAATCGATCGAGCACGTCCTCGACACCGACATGGCCGGCGACCTCCCCGAGGGCGCGGACGGCGAGACGCAGATCCTCGGCGGCGAGCTCCGGCAGTCCGCCGGCGCCGGCGAGCATGCGGTCGAGGTGCTCCACGCAGGCTTCGAGCGCCGCGCGGTGACGCGCGCGGGTGATCAGCGCGTCGCCATGGCCGAGACCGTTCTCGGCCTCGGCCTGCACGGCGTCAATCAGGGCCTGGAGACCCAGGCCCGTACGGGCCGAGACGCAGAGCGCACCGCCCGCACCCAATGATGATGAGCCGGCAAAAAGATCGGCTTTGGTGTGCACCGTGAGGGTCGGGGTCACTACCGGTCCGAGGTCGGGCGGTGACCCGTCGGGTGGCACCAGCACCAGGATCAGGTCGGCGGCCTCGATCCGGGCGCGTGTCCGGAGGATACCGGCGGCCTCCACCGGCTCATCGGTCACGCGCAGGCCCGCCGTATCGACGAGGAGGACCGGCAGGCCGGCGAGATCCAGCCGCACCTCGATCGCGTCGCGGGTCGTACCGGGGATCTCCGAGACGATGGCGACGTCCCGTCGGCTCAGGGCGTTCAGCAGGGTCGATTTGCCGGCATTCGGCGCGCCCGCAAGCACCACCGTGAAGCCGTCGCGCAGGCGCTCGCCCCGCCGTCCGTCGCGCAACGCCGTCACGATCGTGTCACGCAGGGCGGCGGCGCGGTCGAACAGGGCGACGTCCAGCCCGGCCTCGTCCACGTCGCCCTCGTCGGAGAAATCGAGGGCCGCCTCGGCGGAGGCCAGGCAGTCGATCGCCTCCGCCCGCCAGGCGGCAACCTGACGGCTGAGGGCGCCGTCGAGCTGGCGCAGGGCTTGACGGCGCTGACCCTCCGTCTCGGCATCGATGAGGTCGGCCACTGCCTCGGCCTCGGCGAGGTCCATCCGGCCGTTCAGCACCGCCCGCCGCGTGAAGGCGCCCGGGCCGGCGGCGCGGCAGCCCGGCAGGCGCGCCAGCGCCGCCAGAACCCCCATGCGGACCGCCGGACCACCGTGGAGGTGCAGCTCGGCCATATCCTCGCCGCTGTAGGTCTCCGGTCCGGGGAACCACGCCACCAGGGCGCGATCGAGTTCGGTCCCGTCCGCCGGGTCGCGAAGGGTCCGGAGCGACAGGCGCCGGGCGGCCGGGACAGCGCCGCTCAAGGCGACGAGGACGTCCCAGGCGGCCGGCCCACTGATCCGGACCACCGCCACGGCGGCGCGACCGAACCCGCTGGCGGGCGCGAACAGGGTTTCAGATGTCGTCATGGTTCGCGGCCACGGGCAAGCTCTGCCATCTCTCCGCCTCAGCGCTGGTTTCACGTGAAACACGCGGGCCGTCCTATACGCCATTCCGGCGGCGCGCCGAGACGGTCCGGACCCGCAGACCAGGCGCGGGCCGATCGAACCAGGAGGGAGCCCACGATGCACCCAACGCGCCGCACGCTCTGCCGCACGCTCCTCGCCGCCCCGCTGATCCTGCCGGCACGCTCAGCCCCCGCGGGGGATGCATCCGATCTCGCCGCCATCGAGCACCGGCTCGGCGGCCGGCTCGGCGTCGCTGCCTATTCGGCCGAGCGGGCGTTGCTCCGCCACCGGGCGGACGAGCGCTTCCCACTCTGCAGCACCTTCAAGGTCCTGGCCGTCGCGGCCATTCTGGCACGCGTCGATGCCGGCTCGGAGAGCCTCGACCGGACCGTCCGGTACGGGGCCCAGGACCTTCTGAGCTACGCGCCGGTGACCCGGAAGGCGCTGGAGGCGGCCGGCGGGACCGGACAGCTCTCCGTCTCGGACCTCTGCGCCGCCGCCCTCGAATGGAGCGACAACACCGCCGTGAACCTGCTCCTCGTCCCCCTGGGTGGACCGGCGGGCCAGACCGCCTGGCTACGCGGGCTCGGCGACCCCGTGACCCGGCTCGACCGCACAGAGCCGACCCTGAACGAGGCCATCCCGGGCGACTCCCGCGACACCACCACGCCGGAGGCCATGCAGGCGACCCTCGGCCGGATCCTGCTCGGCTCCGTCCTGTCCCCGTCCTCGCGTGCTCGGCTGGAGGGTTGGATGGTCGCGAGCCAGACCGGGTTCAAGCGGCTTCGCGCCGGCCTGCCGAAGGACTGGCCCGTCGGCGACAAGACCGGCAGCGGCGACAACGGCTCCTTCAACGACGTGGCGATCCTGCGCCCGCCGGGGCGTGCCCCCGTGATCGCCGCCGTGTACATGACCGGCGCGACGGCGCCCGCGAAGGTCGTCGAATCGGCCTATGCCGAGATCGGACGGCTCATCGCCGCGCGGGCGGCCGGCGCCTGATCCGGGTGACGGCCGACGCCCCCGGCGGACGCGCGCCGCGACGGGGCCGACACCATCGCCGGACCTGACCCACGACCGACCGTTCGACAGGACATGGCCAAGACAGCCCCGAAGAGCACCCGCGCGACCCAGGCCCTCGAGCGGGCCGGGATTCGCTGCAGCCTCCACGCCTACGATTACGACCCGGACGCCCAGCGCATCGGCCTCCAGGCCGCGGAGGCCCTCGGGGTCGCACCCGACCGCGTGCTGAAGACCCTGATGGCGGCCGTGGACGGGCGTCCCGTCTGCCTGCTGGTGGCCTCCGACAGGGAGGTCTCGATGAAGCGGGTGGCCGCCGCCTTCGCCGGCAAGGGCGCGGCGATGCTCAAGCCCGCCGAGGCCGAGCGGCTGACGGGCTATCACGTGGGCGGGATCAGTCCCCTCGGGCAGAAGCGGTCCTTTCCCACCGCGATCGATGCCGGCTCCCTCGGCGACCCAGGCGCGGAGATCCACATCAACGGCGGCGGCCGGGGGCTGCAGATCCGCCTGACGGAGGCCGACCTCGTCGCCGCGCTGCAGGCCCTCGTCGTGCCGCTCACCTGATCCGCTCCGGGTAAGCCCGCGTTTACCCTGTTGCCGCAGGGTCCGGCGCGCGGAGAGTGACGGGTGCGGCATGCGGATGACGGGACGGAGCCTAGGGGTGGGACTCGGACTCGCCCTGCTGCTCGGCGGTTCCGGCGCGGCGGCCGATCTCGATGTCCGCGGTGTCGCCGAGCCCGGCCTCGCCGGAAGCCCGCGCTTCTTCCCACGCAGCGACGGGATGGACCGGCGCCCGGTCTACGCCGTGCGGACACGCCCGGTGCCGGTGGGCTGCACGCCCCGGCGGGCACGGGTGCCGACCAACGCCCCCGACGATCCGAGCTATGTCGGCTCCGAGTACGGCCTGTCGCACCCGAGCTACTACGGTTTCACGCCGCCGCTCGGCGTCGACGATCCGTTCGGGCGCTCCCTCCTGCCCTACTGCCCCTGACGCGACCGGCCGGGACGGGTTGCCCCGCCGGCTTTCCCTTTGCTGTTCCCTCGGGCCGGCCGCATGCTCTAGACGGGCCTCGTCCCCCGTTCGGAGCCTGATCCGTGCCCGATTCGACGCCCCAGCATTTCAGCGATCTCGCCGCCCTCCGTCGCTGCATCGCCGGATGGCGGGCGGCGGGCGAGCGCATCGTGCTGGTGCCGACCATGGGAGCCCTGCATGCGGGGCACCTCGCCCTCGTGGCCGAGGCGCAGCGGATCGGCCGCAGGACCGTGGCGAGCATCTTCGTGAATCCCACTCAGTTCGGCCCGAACGAGGACTTTTCCCGGTACCCGCGCGACCTTCAGGCCGACCTCGCGCTTCTCGGGGAGGCCGGAACCGACGCCGCCTGGACGCCCGAGGTCGGCACCATGTACCCGCCGGGCTTCGCCACGCGGATCGAGGTCGCGGGGCTGTCGGAGGGGCTGTGCGGCCCGTTCCGGCCCGGCCATTTCGCCGGGGTCGCGACGGTGGTGACCAAGCTGCTGAACCAGGTCCGGCCGGACGTCGCCCTGTTCGGCGAGAAGGATTTCCAGCAGCTGCGGGTCATCCAGCAGGCTGTGGCCGACCTCGACCTCGCCGTCGAGATCCGCGGCGTGCCCACCCTGCGGGAGCCGGACGGCCTCGCGATGTCGTCGCGGAACCGCTACTTGTCTCCCGAGGAACGCGCCGTCGCGCCGAAGCTTCACGCGGTGCTGGCCGACATCGCCGCCGCCTCGCGCAACGGCACCCCGGTGGCCGGCCGGATCGCCGCCGGAAAGGCCGCGCTCGAGGTGGCGGGGTTCCGGGTCCAGTACCTCGCGGTCTGCGATGCCCGGTCCCTGGCGACGGTGGAGCGGGTCGACGGCCCCGCCCGCGTCCTGGCGGCCGCCTTCCTGGGCCGGACCCGGCTCATCGACAACCTCGCGGTCTAGGCGACACGCCACCGCGCACGCGTCGCGCGCGGTCGCGGATCCGTGCGGCGTGGCCGCCGGGCCACGCGGCCGCTGTTTTCGCGCATTTCCAACCGGTGATGTTGGCGGTCCCGTGCCGACCTGCTCACTGTGAGGCGTGATCGGCCTGCGCCCCACTCCGGCCCTCCTGGCCGCCTCCCTGACCTTCGCGACGCCGGCCGGCGCGGGCGAGGACGCGTTCGAGGGCATGGCCGGGCCCTACGGCGAGCGCCTGCGCGTCGACGAGAAGGGGCTGGCCCTCACCTTTCCCGAGCCGGACGTGACGCTGCAGATCGGCGGCCGGCTGCAGATCGATGCCGGCGCGGCGGGCTTCAGCCGGCCGGGCCTGCGCGACGCCTTCCCGGACACCGTCACCGTCTACCGCTCCTGGATCGAGCCGACGCTGACCATCGGCCGGGACTGGGTGATCGCCTTCCAGTACGATTTCGCCGATCCGATCCTGCCGATCAACGACGCCTTCGTGGCCTGGAAAGGGCTGCCGGACACGATCCTGACGCTGGGCAACATGAAGGTGCCGTTCAGCCTCGAATGGCTGCAGAGCAACAACGACACCCTGTTCACCGAGCGCTCCCTGGCCAACGCCTTCGTGCCGGACCGCCGCTTCGGCTTCGCGATCGGCCATCACGGGCAGGCCTGGACCGGGGTGGCCGGCGTATTCGGCAACGCCGCCAGCAACGGCATCTCGGGCGACGGCGTCGCGGCAGCGGCGCGCGCCACTTGGGCGCCGATCCTGGAGGAGCGCGAGACCTTGCATCTCGGGCTCGCGGGGATCCACCGGCGGCGCTCCCGAAGCGACGGCGATTTTAGCTTCTCGACGCCGGCGGAAGCCTCCCTGTTCGCCCGCCCCTTCGTCGATACCGGCGACCTGCCCGACGTGGCCCGGGCCTCGCGGATCGGGACCGAGATCGCCTATCGCAGCGGGCCGATCCTCCTGCAGGCCGAATATATCCGCGCCGAGATCGAGCGGTTCCCGGGACCCGGCGGGGCGCCGCCCGTCCTCGGCTTCCAGGGGGGCTACGTCGAGGCGGGCTGGGTGCTCAACGGCGAGGGCCGCGGCTACGCGCTGACGCCCCAGGGCGGCACCACCTACGCGACCTTCAAGGGCGTGAGCGTGCCGGAGGGACAGCGGGTGACGCGGGGCGGGATCGGCGTATTCGAGCTGGCCGCCCGCTTCAGCGCCATCGAACTCAACGCCCGGGGCTTCCGCGGCGGGACGGAGCGGGACGTGACGCTCGGCCTGAGCTGGTACCCCGAGCCGAACCTCCGCCTGATCGCCAACTACATCCACGGGCGCGTGCGGCCGGGCGAGTCCCAGTCCGACGCCTTCGGCACGGCGCCGTTCTCGGTCGACACTGTCATCACGCGGCTGCAGATCTACTGGTAGCCGCCGCGATCCCCGTTTCGGCGCACGAGCGCGCAAGTCCCCCCGCTCCGCGTTGCATGTCGGGCGAGAGAGGGCGACCGGTCGGTCCGCCAGCCCCCCCGCGCGGAGGCCGAGCGGGGCGGGCCTCTAGACCGCGCGGCGCAGCACCGACCGGAACGGGCGCCGCTCCGGCTCCGGAGCGGTCGGGGGCGTCGGAGCATCGGCGGGTGCGGCGGCCAGGACCTCGGCGCGCACGGGCCGCGGGGCCGCGAAGGCCCCGCCCTGCGCGAACGGCACGTCGAGATCGATGAGGTCCGGCACGTCCGCCTCGTCGGCGACGCCCGTGGCGACCAGGCGGATCCCCGCCCGCGCCAGGGTCGGCGCCGTGTCCTCCACGGCGATGTCCGGCAGGCCGCGCTGGCCGGCCCCGGGCCGCAGCAGCATCGCGGCCGGCATCCTCACTTGGCCGATGCCGAGCGCCGCGAGTTCCGCCGGGTTGAAGGTCGGATCGTCCGGCCGGTCGAGGCTGAAGCCGATCCGGCCCTTCAGGGGCGCCAGCAGGCCCCGCTGCCCGGCGTCGAGGCCGCGCCAGCTCGCCTGCGGCAGGGCCAGCACCAGACCCGCCAGGGCGGGATCCTCCGCCGCCATGCGGGCCAGCTCGCGCATCAAACCGGGCTCGAACAGCGACAGGGGCGAGAGGCCGTAGGTCAGCGTGGTGTCGCTGCCCCGCCGTGCGAGGTGGCGCACCACGATGGCGGCCCGCTGCAGCATGCGGCGGTCCAGCTCGGTGGTGCGGCCGTAGCGCTCCAGCACCGGCAGAAAGGCCTCGGGCTCGGCCGGGACCGGCGCGTCGCCGACCCGCAGCCGCGCCAGCGCCTCGTAGGCAACGACCTTGCGCTGCGGCAGGGTGACGACCGGCTGCAGGTGGATCTCCAGCCCCTCCCCCTCGAAGGCCCGGATGATCTCGGCCTCGCCCGCGGCATCCCGGGCGGGCCGGGGGGGAATCGGCCGCGGCGGGATCGGTCGTGTCGGTGCCGCCGGTTCCCGGGTCGCCGCGGCCGGCGGGGCGTCGGGTCGGGTGGGCAGCGGTTCCTGCGGTGCGGGGACGGTCTCGCGACGGTGCGCGGGCGCGGCCGGTCCCGTGATCGCGTCCGCGGCCGGCACCGAGACAACCGGGACAACCGGGACAGGCGGCGGCTCCGGCCTGGCCTTGAGACCCGCGATCTCGGCATCCTGGGTGCTCACCACCGCGGTGAGGTCGCGGACGATGCCGCTCAGCAGCCCGAACTCGACGGTGAGCTCCTCGATCTGGGCCCGCAAGGCCGGCTCCGCGCCGTCCGGCCGCGGCTGAACCGCCGCGGCGGCGGCGGCCGTCTCGACCTTGAGCAGGCGCCGGGACAGCAGATCGACCTCGCCGGACAGCTTCTCGCAGCGGGCCTTCAGGGTGGCGATGCGGGTGAGGGCGAGGCCGGCGACGCCGGCGGCCGCGGTGCCGAGCGTCAGCGCACTCCAGAGCGGCAGGAACACGGCGAGGGGCCCGAACACGACGAGCCCGAGAAGGCCGACCGTCAACAGCCCCGCGTACCGGCCGAGGACCGGGACCATCGTCTGAACACCCGACAGGATCACGCACCGGTCGCCGGGGGACATCCCGGGCGAAGCCCCGCCGGGCGAGGACCCTCCGGCGAATCATTGGCCCCGCGGGAACGGCGCGGCAAGTCTGCAAGTCGGCTCCGATGACGCGGCGCGTGTGAATTCCGGGCGGTGTGACGCGAGCGCCCGCTGGAACGTTGCGGATTCATCACGGCCGGCCCGATTGCGCGGCGTCGCGCTGCGGCTTGTGCGCCGCGCGCATGCGCGCGGGATGAAAAAGAGCCATAAAGCGTGGCCATGACGTCAGTGCCTCCGCGCAGCCCACGATTCCGCACCATTCTCGGTGTCGGGATCCTCCTCGCCGTCTCCGGCGCGACCGCGTCGCGCGCGGCGGATCTCGGCGCGGATCTTCCGCGCGCGACGCCGACCTTTGCCATGGTCGATCCCAATACCTGGATCGTCACGGTGAGCGGCTCGATCCAGGCCGTGCCGCGCTATCCCGGGGCCAGCGACTACACGGCCGTCGGCTATCCCTCCATCGACATCCGCCGGGTGGGCGAGCCACGCCGCTTCTCGACGCCGGATGACGGCTTCAGCCTGTCGCTCTACGACGACCAGACCTTCCGGATCGGCCCCACGGCGCGGTTCGTGCCCGGTCGCTACTACGGCGACGACCGCCGTCACCTGTTCGGGCTCCGCGACGCACGCTTCGCCGTGGAGCCGGGCCTGTTCGTGGAGTTCTACCCGGTCTCCTTCATCCGCACGCGGGCGGAGATCCGGCAGGGCGTGTATGGCCATCACGGCACGGTCGGCTCACTGGCGGCCGACTACCTCATCCCCACGGAGAAGTTCCTGTTCTCGGTGGGTCCGCGCTTCAACATCGGCGATGCCAGCTTCGCGCGGAAGTATTTCGGCGTGTCGCCGGCCGAGGCGGCCTTGAACGGCCGCGTCACCCCGTACAATCCGGACAGCTACTACGCGGCGGGCGTCCTCGGCGCCGTGACCTACACGCAGAGCGAGACCTGGGCCTACACGGCCTACGCCGGCTACAACCGCATCCTGGGGGCCTCCGGCGACAGCCCTCTGGTGCGCCGCCCGTTCGGCAACCCCAACCAGTACCAGTTCGGCCTGCGCATCGACTACGCCTTCCGCATGCCGGCCCTGTTCTGACCCGCTTGCGCGGGCCGGACCGGACCCCGACATGCCGGCGACACGATTCCAGGAGGTCGCCATGGACGAGACGCGCGCCGAGCTGCTGATGCGGGTGGACGGCATGACCTGCGACGGCTGCGCCGCCGCGGTGACCCGCACGGTGCGCCGCATCGATCCCGAAGCCGACGTCGCGGTGGACCGGAGCGCGGGGCGCGTGGCCATCCGCACCGACGCGCAGGCCCTGATCATCGCCGAAGCCCTCACGAAGGCAGGCTACGCGGCCACGGCCATGACCGGCTGAGTCGCCGGGACCGGCCGACGCAGGCCAGGCACAGGCCTCGCCAGGGGTGGACCCGGCTTACGAGCGGGTGAGGAACATCCCGGCGAGCAGCAGGGCGAAACCCGCGAGCCCGAACAGGCCTTCCTTCCGCTTGGTGCGATCGAGGAAATGGGCGGCGGCGCCGGCCGCGCAACAGACGGCACCCAGGCCGATCGTGAGCGACGACATCTCGGTCTCTCCTCATCCCGCGTCCCCGGCCGCGCGGGAAGAACAGTCCATCCTGTGGGCCTGCCGGACGCCGTTGTCCGTTCGGGAGTCGGGCACGACGCGAGCCTTGCATGAGCCGTGCCAACTGGCAAGTTTTGACATCAAGTCCTGATCACGTTGCCAGCAGTACAACCGGCAGGTGAGACTTCATTCGCCTACATTATCGATCTGAATACTGGATTCGAAATCGACGTCGATCTCGTGCGACGCGGCATGGTCTGGCGCGCGGGCGCGTTGACCGCCGCGCCCGCACCCGCTTAGACCAGCCCCGCCATGTCGGGCCAGCCGGCCCCCTCCCCCGCGCGAGCCTGCGGCGGGATCCCTGCGAGAGGCTGCTCGTTCCACGATGGACACACCAACACGCGACCGATTCGACGTCGCGGTCGTCGGCGGCGGTCACGCCGGCGTCGAGGCCGCCGCCGCGGCGGCGCGCTGCGGCGCCCGCACCGCCCTCGTGACGCATGATCCGGCGACGATCGGCGCCATGTCGTGCAACCCCGCCATCGGTGGTCTCGGCAAGGGACACCTCGTGCGCGAGGTCGACGCCCTCGACGGCCTGATGGGCCGGGTTGCGGACGCCGCCGGCATCCAGTTCCGCCTGCTCAACCGCCGCAAGGGACCGGCCGTCCGCGGCCCGCGCACGCAGGCCGATCGGAAGCTCTACGCGGCCGCCATGCAGGCGGCTATCGCCGATACCGCGGGCCTGACGGTGATCGCGGGCGCCTGCGAGGATCTCGCCTTCGATGCCGCGGGCCACCTATGCGGACTTGTCCTGGCCGACGGGCGCACCCTCCTCTGCGGCGCCGTGGTGCTGACGACCGGCACCTTCCTGCGCGGCCTGATCCATATCGGCGAGACGCAGATTCCAGCCGGCCGTGTCGGCGAGGCCCCGGCGATCGGGCTGGCGCGGACCCTCGACCGCCTGGGCCTGCGCCTCGGGCGGCTGAAGACCGGCACGCCCCCGCGCCTCGACGGCCGGACGATCGACTGGGCCGAGCTGGAGATGCAGGAGGCCGATGCCGATCCGGTGCCGTTCTCGACCCTCACCGAGCGGATCACCACGCCGCAGATCCGGTGCGGCATCACCCGGACCACCCAGGCGGTCCACGACCTGATCCGCGCCAACCTGCACCGCTCGCCGATGTATTCCGGCGGCATCGCCAGCCGGGGCCCGCGCTACTGCCCCTCCATCGAGGACAAGGTCGTGCGCTTCGGCGACCGGGAGGGGCACCAGATCTTCCTCGAACCCGAGGGCCTCGACGACCCGACGGTCTACCCGAACGGCATCTCCACGGCGCTCCCCGAGGCCGTGCAGCACGACCTCGTGCGGGCGATCCCGGGGCTGGAGCGCACCGCGATCCTCCGACCCGGCTACGCGATCGAGTACGACTACGTCGATCCGCGCGAGCTCGATGCGGGCCTTCAGGTGAAACGCTTGCCGGGCCTGTTCCTGGCCGGCCAGATCAACGGCACGACGGGTTACGAGGAGGCGGCCGGCCAGGGGCTCGTGGCCGGGCTCAACGCGGCCCGTCACGCGGGTGGGCTCGGCATCGCCGCCTTCGACCGGGCCGAGTCCTACCTCGGCGTCATGATCGACGACCTCGTGACCCACGGGGTCAGCGAGCCCTACCGGATGTTCACCTCACGCTCGGAGTACCGGCTGTCCCTGCGGGTCGACAATGCCGATGCCCGCCTGACGCCCCGCGGCGTCGCCCTGGGCTGCGTCGGCTCCCACCGCGCCGGGCACTTCACCGCCTCCCAGTTGGCCCTCGCGGAGGCCCGGTCCCGGCTGGACGCGGTGAGCCTGACGCCGAGCCAGGCGGCCGCCCACGGGATCGGCCTCAACCGGGACGGGATCCGGCGCACGGGCTTCCAGCTCCTGGCTTATCCGGAGATCGCCTGGGCGGACCTGGCGGCGGTCTGGCCCGACCTCGCGGCAGTCCCGTCCCGCATCGCCGACCGGCTCAAGACCGACGCGACCTACGCGGTCTATCTCGACCGCCAGAACGCCGACATCGCCGCTTTCCGGCGCGACGAGGCGGTGCGGCTGCCGGCCGGTCTCGACTACGCGGCGATCAGCGGCCTGTCCAACGAGATGCGCGCGAAGCTGGAGACCGTGCGGCCCGGCACCCTGGGGCAGGCGGCGCGGATCGAGGGCGTCACGCCAGCGGCGCTGACGCTCCTGGCCGCCCACGCCCGGCGGGGTGAGCGATCGGGCGCGGACCGTGCGGGCGCTGGCCGCCTGTCGGCATGACCGACCCGGACCGCGCCCGCGTCCTCGCCGGCTCTCGTGTTTCACGTGAAACAGCCGAGCGGCTCGACCTCTACGTGGCCCAGCTCAGGCGCTGGCAGCCGATCAAGAACCTCGTCGGTCCGGCCACGCTCACGGAGGTCTGGAGCCGCCACATCGACGACGCGCTCCAGCTCCTCGATCTCGCGCCGGAGGCCCGCAGCTGGCTCGACCTCGGCTCAGGCGCCGGGATCCCGGGCCTGATTCTGGCCATCGCCGGGGCGGAGCGGGGCATCCGGGTGGACCTCGTGGAGAGCAACGCGCGCAAATGCGCCTTCCTCACCGAGACGGCCCGCCTCACGGAGGCGCCGGTCCGGGTGCGCAATGCCCGGATCGAGGCGGTGATCGACGCGTATGTCGGGACCGAGATCGTCTGCGCCCGGGCGCTGGCGCCGATGACCCAGCTCCTCGCCTGGACGGCACCTCTGTTGAAAACGGGCACCACCGGTCTGTTTCCGAAGGGCCGGGACGTACAAGCCGAATTGACCCAGGCCGCCACGCAGTGGACAGTCGTTAACGACCTCGTGCCGAGCCGGACCGATTCCGAAGCCCGGATCGTGCGCGTCACTGCCCTCGCCGCCCCGAGCCACCGATGAGCGAAGCGATCCTCGGCGATCCCGCCGACCGGTCCATGGATTCATCCATGCGACGCCCCCTGCGCGTGCTGGCGCTCGCCAACCAGAAGGGCGGTGTCGGCAAGACCACCACGGCGATCAACCTCGGAACCGCCCTGGCGGCGATCGGCGAGGACGTGCTGGTGATCGACCTCGACCCGCAGGGCAACGCGTCCACGGGGCTGGGCATCGACCGCGCCAGCCGCCGGGTCTCGACCTACGAGGTGATGGCCGGCGAGGCCTCCCTGGCGCAGGCGGTGGTCCCCACGGCGGTGCCGCGGCTCTCGATCGCGCCCTCGACCATGGATCTCCTGGGGCTGGAGCTGGAACTGGCCACCCTGCCCGACCGGGCGCACCGGCTGCGTGGCGTGCTGAAGAGCCTGACCCAGGCGCCGAGCCTCAGCCGGATCAGCTACGTGCTGATCGACTGCCCGCCCTCGCTCAACCTCCTGACCATCAACGCGCTGGCCGCCGCCGACGCGGTGCTGGTGCCGCTGCAATGCGAGTTCTTCGCCCTGGAGGGCCTGAGCCAGCTGCTGCGGACGGTCGAGCAGGTCCGCGGCGCCCTCAACCCGAAGCTGACGATCCAGGGCATCGTGCTGACGATGTTCGACCCGCGCAACAACCTCTCGGCCCAGGTGGTCGCGGACGTGCGCGGCTTCATGGGCGACAAGGTCTACGAGACCGTGATCCCGCGCAACGTCCGGATCTCCGAGGCGCCCTCGCACGGCAAGCCGGCCCTGTTGTACGACCTGAAATGCGCCGGCAGCCAAGCCTATCTGCGCCTCGCCTCGGAGGTGATCCAGCGCGAGGGCCGGGTGCCGGCGGCGGCCTGACGGCATCGACGTCGAACGGGGACCGGCCGGCCTCGCGGGGCGGCGCGTCCCGGTGAGCCCCCTCATGGCCTGAGGGGTCGAGTGTGGAGCGTGACACGGGTGGCGATCATGGCGGAGGAGGGGGCAAGACCCCGACTGGGGCGCGGACTCGCGGCGCTGATCGGCGATTTCGGCGATACCGGGCAGGCGCCCGCGAAGGCGGAGGGGCAGCGCAAGGTGCCGGTGGAGTTCCTGCGCCCCAACCCGCGCAACCCGCGCCGCAGCTTCGGCGAGACCGAACTCGCCGAGCTCGCGGCCTCGATCACCCAGCGCGGCATCATCCAGCCGATCGTCGTGCGGGCGATCAGCGACGTGCCCGGGACCTTCGAGATCGTCGCCGGCGAGCGCCGCTGGCGGGCGGCCCAGCGGGCCGAGCTCGACGAGGTGCCGGTGGTGGTGGTCGAGATCGACGACCGGGGCTCGCTGGAATTCGCCATCCTGGAGAATGTCCAGCGCAGTGACCTCAACCCGATCGAGGAGGCCTCGGGCTACGAGCGCCTGATGCAGGACTTCTCCTACACGCAGAAGGAACTGGCCGAGATCCTGGGCAAGAGCCGCAGCCACCTCGCCAACACCTTGCGCCTGCTCAACCTGCCGGCCTCCGTGCAGGAGCGCGTCTCGGCGGGCGAGCTCACCGCCGGCCATGCCCGCGCGCTGCTCGCCGTGCGCGATCCGGAGGCGCTGGCCCGCCGCGTCGTCGCGGAGGGCCTGTCGGTCCGGGACGTGGAGGCGATCGCGGCCGCCGAGGCCCAGCCGACCGAGACCCCCCGGGCCGGCCGCCCTCGCCTCTCCGCCGAGCGGGCTGCCCCGGTCCGCGACCTGGAGCTGCGGATCCACCGGGCGCTCGGCGTCCCGGTCTCCTACCGGCCGAAGGACGCGGATTCGGGCGAGATCCGCATCCGCTACGAGACTCAGGACGAGCTGCAGGGGCTGCTCAACCGCTTCCGGGTGTCGGACGGCTGAGAAGGCTCGGTCGGCGCCGCCCTCGACCAACGCGGGCCATCCCGGTTGAGCGGCCGTGCCGCTCCACCGGAGGTCGGGACCAGCAGCCCGGTCAGTGCCCCGATGATCGGAGGGACAGATCTTGGCAGAACGGGTCAGCGCCGCGGCGCGGAAGTTCGACGCCGACCGGGCGGGGGAATACGCGCAGCAGAGCCGGATCGCCCTGGCCGGCTACGACGCCTGCCACGAACTCGCCGCCTGCATGCTCGCCGCCGCGCTGGGTCGCGGCACGCCCGCGCGGCTGCTGATCGTCGGTGCGGGCGGCGGGGGGACCGAGATCGTCACCGCGGCGGCCGTTGAGCCCGCGTGGCGCTTCACTGCCGTCGACCCCTCCAGCGCCATGATGGATCTCACCGTCGCTCGGTTGAAGCAGGACGGGCTCCTCGACCGGACCGAGATCGTCTGCGGCCCGCCGGAGGCCCTCCCCCGCGATGCGGCCTACGACGCCGCGACCCTGATCGGCGTGCTGCATCATCTGCCGGGCGACGCGGCGAAGCGGGCGATCCTGCACGCCATTGCCAAGCGCCTGAGGCCGGGGGCGCCCCTGGTGCTGGCCGGCAACCACTACGCGTATGCGAGCCAGCCCCTGCTGCTGGCGGCCTGGGGCGAGCGCTGGCGTCAGCAGGGCGCCGGCGCCGAGGAGATCGAGGCCAAGCGCGGGAAGATCCTGCAGGGCGCCGATCCGCCCCACTCCGAGGAGGCCGTCGCGACCCTGCTGGATGCGGCCGGCTTCGAAGCTCCGACCCGCTTCTTCTCCAGCCTGTTCTGGGGCGCGTGGCTCGCGCGCCGCCGTGCCGGACGCTTCGACGGCGCTTGAGCCCCCTACCGCCGCCGCCGCGCCGCCGCCTCGGCGACGCGCAGCAGCGCCGCGGAGGCGAGCGCGTGGGCGAGGTCCGGCTCGGCCCGCCGGCAGGCGAGAACCGCCTCCTGGAGGGCCGCCACCGCCTGCCGCAGGGTTCCGGCCGGCCAGGCGCCCAGCTGGCCCTCGATGCTGGCCTTGCGCTTGAAATGGAGGCCGCGCCACGTGGCCACCATCAGGGCGGGCGTCTTGTCGGGGTTGTCGAGGCGGGTCGTCAGCAGGGTGAGGGCGTGGCGCAGGGCCGAACCCAGCACGACCCCCGGGTCCAGGCCCTCGTGGCGGAACCGCCGGTAATCCCGCTCCACCGCGTCGCGGCGGCCGTCGAAGGCGGCGTCGATCAGCGTGTTGAGCACGCTGGCCGCCACGTCGCTCGTCACCGCCTCGACGTGGTCGAGGGTGACGGTCCCCTCCCCGGCCGCGTAGAGGGCGAGCTTCTCGATCTCCATCAGGCTGGCCCGGCGGTCGCCGCCGAGGCTGCGGGCCAGAACCTCCCGGGCGGCCCGGTCGATACGCAGGCCGCGCGCCTGCAGGGTGCGTTCGATCAGGTCCGAGAGGGTCCGCTCGTCGTCGGCGTAGCAGGGGATCGCCAGTGCCTTGGCCGAGCGTTCGCAGAGGGTGCGCAGAGGGTTGTTCTTGGCGAGGTCGCCCGCCTCCACGACGATGCGGGCGTCGGCGACCGCGGCCCCCAGCACCGCCTCGACGGCCGGCGCGTAGTTGCGGCTCCCCGGCCGGACCCAGATCGACCGGCGGCCGCCGAACAGGCCCATCGTCCCGGCCTCGTCGCAGAGGCGCCCGGGATCGGAGGCGAGGGCGTCGCCGTCGATCCGCACCAGCGCGAAGGGGTCCGCCGGGTCGGCGACGAAATCCTCGGCGAGCTTGCGGGCGCGCTCGGTCACGAGGCCGGTGTCGGGCCCGTAGACGAGGATCACCGGGATGCGCGGATCGGGCCCGCGCCGGATCAGCCCCTCGATCTCGCCGGCCTTGACGGCGGTCACGCCTAAGGCTTCGTCGAGAGCACGGCGGCGAGGCGGCTCTTGATCTGGTCGGAGAGGACGCTGGCCAGCCGGATCTCGGCATCCCGGGCGGCGCGCTGGCTGGCGAAGCGCTGGACCGAGCGGTCGTAGGTCGCCGTCGAGGTGGCGACCCCCTCGGTGTAGACCTTCGCGCCGCTCATGTCCTCGAGGCTGTATTTGATGTTGGCCACCAGCGTGCCGGCTTCGGCGCGGCCGGTGGTGGTGGAGACGAGCGGCGTCTGCACGATCTCGGAGCCCGCGAGCTTCAGGCGGTAGCGCTTGGTCGCCGGCTGGCCCGACCCGTCGAGGTCGAAGACGAGTTCGCTGCGCAGGTAGTGCCCGAGCCGCTCCTGGCCCTGAGCCATGGCAACCTCGTCGACCTGGACGGAGGCGAGCAGCGCCTGGACGGACTCGCCGGACGCCGTCGGCCCGTAGAGCGGCCGGAAACAGGCCGAGAGGCTCAAGCCCAGGCTGGCCACGCAGGCGAGGCGAGCGATCCGCCCCGCAATCGATACGCCCGAACTCACCATCGCGCCGCTGTTCCACCCCGCTTCGCCGGTTCGTTCTAGCGCGGACACGGCGTGCCGCGCCACGATGCTAGAGACCAACCGTTACGATTCCCTGTCGCGCGTCCTCGTTGCGCGTCCTCTGCGGCAAGAGCGTGGTCGCGCGGTTTCGGAATGTCACGGCTCTAGCCGATCGCCGCCAGGTAGGCCGAGACCGTGATGACCGCCAGCACCGTGGAGACCAGCACCACCGTGGCGGTCAGGTCGGCCTCGCGCCGGTAGAACTCCGCCAGCATGAACGGCCCGGTGCCGGTGGGGAGCGCGGCCATGAGCACCGCCGTGTGCAGCAGGAGCGGCGGCAGGTCGAACAGGGAGCGGCCGAGCCCGTAGACCAGGAGCGGGTGGCCGGCCAGCTTCAGACCGACCAGGAGGGCCGCGACCCGCCCCTGCCCGGCCTGGGGCCGGCGCTCCTGGGCCAGGAACAGGCCGAGCGCCACCAGGGCGCAGGGCGCGGCCGCGCCGCCGAGGAGCTTCAGGAAGGTCTCGGCGGCGGCCGGCAGCGCCAGCCCCGCGGCGGGCACCAGGGCACCCAGCGCCGGCGCCACGAGGAGCGGGTTGCGCACCAGGGAGCGGCCGACCGCGCGCCAGACGGGCACGCGCGGCCCGGTCCGGCCGGTTGCTGCCGCCTCCCGCCGGAGCCCCGTCTCGATCAGCACGATCGCCACCGCGAACACACCGCAGACCGTGATGATGGCCGCCACCGTGGTGGGCGCCAGGGCCTCCGGCCCGAAGGCGACGAGCGCCAGGGGAAATCCCATGAAGCCGCAATTGGCGTAGCCGGCGTTGAGCCCGTCCACGGCGGCGTCCGCCAGCGGGCGCCCCTGCCCCCGCCGGATCAGCACGGTGAGCGCGAAGATCGCGAGGCTGCCGAGGCCGAAGGCGCCGATGAAGCCGGGCTTCCAGATGGTGCTCCAATGGGCGTGGGCGGTGACGTCGAACAGGAGCGCCGGCAGCGCCAGGAACACCACGAAGCGGTTGAGTTCGGTGGTGGCGGCGGCGCCGAGCACGCCGATCCGCCGGGCGAGCCAGCCGGCGAAGATCAGCGCGAAGATCGGCAGCACGACCAGCAGGGTCGAGAGCATGGCGGGTCCGGGACGGAGGACGATGCTCCGGCCTTAGGACGATCCCCGCGCCGATCTCCAGTGCCGGAGGCGGGGGCCTGCCATGTTGCTGGTCCCGCCCCCTACCCTTCCGGCTGCCTACCAGCGGTAGATCAGGCTGCCGATCACCGTGGCGGGGGCACCGCGGTAGCAGAAGCCGGCCTGGCAGTTGTAGTAATCGCGATCGAAGATGTTGAACGCGTTGATCTGCGCCCGGAAGCCTTTGTACTTCGGGTCGAGGGCGGCGAAATCATAGGCCACGAGGGCGTCGAACAGCGTCACGGTCGGGTTGCGCACCGTGTTCTCGTCGTCGGCGAAGTTGTTGGCGTTGAACCGGATGCCGCCGCCGATCGTCAGGCCGCGCAGGGCCGAGGAGGGCGGGAACAGGTAGGTCAGGAAGGACGCGAACGTGTCCCCCGGGATGCCCGAGAGCTGATTCCCGTCGATCGCCGCGCCGGTCACCGCGGAGGTCTGCCGGACGAACCGGAAGTCGAGATGCGTGTAGGCGACCGTCAGGTTGGTGCCCGGCGCGAAGTTCGCCGTCGCCTCCATCTCGAAGCCGCGGGAATTCACCGCGCCGGTCGCCACCTGGTTGGCGAAGTTCGTGGGGTCCTGGCGCAAGATGCTGGTCTGGTTGATGTCGAAGCCCGCGATCGCCGCGCTGATGTTGGTGCCGGGGATCAGGTACTTCACGCCCGCCTCGATCTGATCGCCGGTGGCGGGCCGGTACGGGCGGCCGGTGACGGTGTTGACGCCGACCTGCGGCGTGAAGGTCGTGGCGTAGCTCGCGTAGGGCACGAGGCCGGGGGCCAGCTCGTAGTTCAGGCCGGCGCGGTACGTGAAGGCGCTGTCGTTCTGGCTCTGCGGGCCGGCGATCACGCCCCGGGTGTTGCTCGCCGTGTCGGAGGCGACCCAGTCCTGGCGTCCCGTCAGCGTCAGCACGAACTGACCCCACTTGGCCTGTTCCTGGATGTAGAGGCCGACCTGGTCCTGCGCCTGCCGCGAGGTGCGGTCGATGCTCGGCCGGGCGATCGGCTGGCGGCCGTAGTTCAGCGTGAGCAGGTTGAGGTCGGGCGCCACGCCGAAGCCGGCGAGGCTCGAGAAATCGTAGTGGTAGTAGTCGATTCCGGCGAGCAGCGTGTGGGCCACCGGCCCGGTCCGGACATGGCCCTCGAGCTGCGTGTCCACCGCGACGGAGGCCAGCGACTGCTTGAACAGGCCGGTGGAGCGCTGCGCGCTGAGGCCGGTTACCGAATCGACCTGCGTGTACGAGAAGTTGGCGTCGACCCCGGTGTAGCGGAAGTTCTGCCGGACAATCAGGTCCGGCGTGAAGACGTGCTCGAAGGCGTAACCGATCCGGTGCTGGTCGGTCCGGTAGGTGTTGAGCGCGCCGTCGCCCGAGTAGATCCGCGACACCCGGAAGCCCGGGAAGTTGTAGAAGCTCGCGTTGCCCGGGACGTTCGATTCCTGGAACTCGGTCAGCAGCGTGAAGGTGGTGTCGCTCGAGGGCCGCCACGTGAAGGCGGGGGCGATGGTGAACCGGTCGTCCCGGACGCCCGGGCCCGGCAGGAACGTGTCGGACTGGCGGGCGACGCCGGTGAGCCGGAAGGCCATGGTGCCGTCCGAGCCCTCGACCGGGCCGCCGAGGTCGAAATTGCCCTGGTAGCGGTCGAAGCTGCCGCCCTGGAACCAGACCTCGCCGAAGGGCGCGAAGACCGGGCGCTTGCTGGTCACGTCGACGATGCCGCCCGGCGAGCCGAGGCCGTAGAGCCCGCTGGCCGGACCGCGCAGGATCGTCAGGGCTTCCGCGCCGTAGGGCTCGATGCGCGGCACCGCGAAGCCGACGCCGGTCTGGCGCAGGCCGTCGCGGAAGATGCCGTCGTAGGTCTCGGCGAAGCCGCGGATGTAGAAGGAATCGGCCCGCGGATCGAAACCGAACACGTTGCTCGCCACGCCCGGCGTGTAGGCGAGGGCCTCGTTGAGGCTCTGGACGTTGCGGTCATTGAGCTGCTCGCGGGTGACCACCGAGACCGATTGCGGCGTCTCGATCAGCGGCGTGTTGGTCTTGGTCGCGGTGGGGCTGACGCGGGCGACGTAGCCGGTGACGCCCGAGGGGCCGCCCCCGCCGCCGCTCGTCGCCGAACTGTTGCCGCCGCCCCCGCTCACGTTCGCGCCGCCGGTCCCGGCACCGGCCACCGGCGCCGCCGCCGGGCGGCTCGCCTCGACGGAGATCTCGTTGAGCTGCACGGCCGCACCTTGTGCGGCGGCACCCTGCGCGGCGGCCGCGCCGACGAGGGCGACGCCGGTCAAGGCGGTGCTGGCGAGAAGCAGACCAATCCGGACGGAACTGAGTGACATCGGAGACCCCGAACGCGCTCAAACTCAGGCGCGGTACGGAGCCCACGTTCAACCGGTCACGGCCTCGCGATCAAGCCGAATTCGTGTTGTAAATCACACACTTAGAAGACTTCAAATCTGGAATCGTTCGAGGCTAGAAATCCAGCGGCGGCTCGCGCAGGGCGTTGGCCTCGCGGGTGCAGACGGCCTGATCGGGGGCCGCCCCGGCCCCGGCCAGGGCGGCGCGGAGTTCGGCGCGGGCCTTTTCCAGGTCGGCGCGGAAGGTCGGGTCGCCCATCAGGGCCGCGAAGACCGCGGTGCCGGTGAGGCGTCCCGCCACGACGTCGCTGAGCCAGTGCACGCCGCACACCACCCGGCTCTCGCCGTAGGCCCGCCCGCGGACCAGGATCGGGGTCGCCTTCTCGGGCACCAGGGCCGCCAGGATCAGCGCGTAGGCCCATCCCTGCGTCGCGTGGCCCGACGGGTAGCTGAAGCTGTCGGCCAGCGCCTGGGTCCGCTGCACGCAGATCGGCGCCTCGTTGCCCACGAAGGGTCGAAGGCGGCGATAGTGGACCTTCGGTCCCCGCGTCGCCCGGGCGAGATCGAGGCGGGCGCGCTCCAGCAGGTTGATCACCGCCGGGACCCGGGCCTGGTCGATGCGGGTGCCGAGCACGCAGGCGAAGTTCTCCAGCACCGCGGCGGCCCCCTCGGAGACGTCGTTGGCGGCGATGTCCCAGCGGGGGCTGCCCTTGAGGGCGCGGGTGTTGGCGAAGGCGGCCCGGTCCGCCTTGTCGAGGGGCGCGTCGTGGGCGGGCGGCGGCAGGAGGATCTGGATCCCGTCGGGGACCGCGGCGTCGGCCAGGTAGGGCTTCACGGCCGGCTTGCCGGGCTTGAGCGTGTCGGAGCCGAGGGACGGGGCGGCCGCGTCCGGCGGGGGAGGGCGGGGCGTCTCCTCGGCGCGGGCGGGCACGGCGGCGAGAAGCACGGCGAGAATCGGCGGGGTCAGGGTGCGGAGCATCGGATCCGTGGTTGGCTCGGATGGAATCTGCGGGCCGCTCCCGCTGCCGAACGAACGTCCCGACCGGCCGCCTCAGTCCCTGCACAGCCGCCCCGATCTGTCCAGGGGCGCGCCCCGCCGTCGATCCGGGCCGCCGGAGCATCGACCCGGCACCCTGCGCCGGCCGCCCTCAGCCCGCCCGGATCGCGGCCGCGACCGCCTGCGGATGCTCCTCGTGAGGGCTCAGGGCACCGGGAATCGCGGCGCCGGTCACCCGGCCGCTCGCGATCAGGGCGTCCATCTCGGCCCCGGAGCGGCGCGGGGCGCCCGCGGGCCGCAGCACCAGGGTCGGCGGCAGGGGGCCGCCGAACAGGTCGAGGAACGCCTCCCGGCTCCCGACCGGGTCGAGGCCGCCGGTGACGAAGGCGGCGGTGCCGAACCGGCTGTTGCGCTGGCGGGTGATCGCGTGCTTCCCCCGGATCAGGTCCGGGGTCACCCGGGCCGAATCGGCGTAGACGTGGGCGCGCATCATCCGGCCGATGATCGGCGGGCTGATGTTGATCCGGTACAGGGCCTCGCCGAGGATCGGCGCCTCCACGGCCCGGCGGATGCGCGGGAACCAGTGGGCCCGGCCCGGCATCGCGGTGGGCAGTGGCCCCCGCCAGGTCGGCGCCACCAGGACGAGCCGCGCGAAGGCTTGCGGATGGCGCCGCGCCGCCGCCACGAGGTAGCCCGCCGCGTGGCCGGCCGCGACCCCGAGGGCGTAGGGGCCCGGAGCGGCTTCGAGCAGCGCGTCCAGGTAGGCGTGGAACGTCTCCGGGGCCAGCGGCACCCGCACCCGGGGATGGGCGCCGAAACCCGGCCAGTCGGGGATGCGGCAGCGGTAATCCGAGCCGAGCGCCCGGGCGAGGCCTTCCATCTCGGCACGCGCCGAGATGGTCGACAGGGCCGGGAGCAGCAGCGCGTCCCTGCCCTGCCCGATCACGTCGCAGGGGGTCGGCACCGGCCGGCCCGCCACCGTGAGGTTCAGCGCCTGCGTCTCCATGGGGCCGCCCTCGAGTCCCGGACGAATCAGGTGCGGAGCAGCTCGTTGATGGCGGTCTTCGACCGGGTGCCGGCATCGACGCGCTTGACGATCACCGCGCAGTACAGGCCCGGACCGGGCGAGCCGTCCGGCAGGGCCTTGCCGGGCATCGTGCCGGACACGACCACCGAGTAGGGCGGCACGCGGCCGTACATCACCTCGCCGGTGGTGCGGTCCACGATCTTGGTGGAGGCCCCGATATAGACGCCCATCGACAGGACGCTGCCCTGGCCGACGATCACGCCCTCGGCCACCTCGGCGCGGGCGCCGATGAAGCAATCGTCCTCGATGATCACCGGGTTGGCCTGGAGCGGCTCCAGCACGCCCGCGATGCCGGCGCCGCCCGAGATGTGGCAGTTCTTCCCCACCTGCGCGCAGGAGCCGATCGTCACCCAGGTGTCGACCATGGTGCCCTCGCCGACATGGGCGCCGAGATTGACGAAGCTCGGCATCAGCACGGCGCCCGGCGCGATGTAGGAGCCGCGACGGACGAAGCAGCCCGGCACCGCGCGCAGACCCGCGGCCCGGAATTCGGCCTCGCCCCAGCCGGCGAACTTGGAGGCGACCTTGTCCCACCAGGGAGCGCCGCCGGGGCCGCCCTCGATCGTCGCCATGTCGTTGAGGCGGAAGGAGAGCAGCACCGCCTTCTTGAGCCACTGGTTGACCACCCAGTCGTGGTTGCCGCTCTTCTCGGCGACGCGGGCCTTGCCCGAATCGAGCAGGTCCAGGGCCGCCTCGACGGCCTCGCGCACCGCGCCCTTCGTGGCGGTCGAGACGTTCGCGCGGTCCTCCCAGGCGGCTTCGATGGTCTGGGCGAGATCGGAATGGGGCATGCCGGCCTGAGACGGGGAGGGCTGAGACATGGAGATCTGGACAACTCGTGCGACGGGAGCCCGTGCTTACAAGCGGGGCTCGGGCCTGTCACCTGAGGGGAGGGGAGGGGACGGCGCAGGCGGCGCGCACCGCCGTCATCCTCACGCGTCGTCGAGCAGAACCCGCACGCGGTCGAGATCGGTCACGAACGCCGCGAGATCCTCCGCCAGCGTGGCGTGGACCGCCTGCGCAGCCTCCGGAAATTCCTCCAGGACGCGGCGCATCAGAGTCGGGGTGATGCGCATGACTTCCGCGGGGCCCTCGGCCCGGGCCTGCGTGGGTCGCGTGCCGCGCACGAACAGGGCGAGCTGCCCGATCACCGCGGACCGGCCGGCCCGCACCGGCTCGCCGCCGTGGCGCGGGGTCAGCCGGATCGTGCCGGACAGGACCACGAAGCCGCCATCCGCGGCGTCGCCGCGGTCGAACAGGAGGTCGCCGTCGGCGAGTTCGCGCCGCTCGGCCGCGAAGGTCAGCAGGCGCAGGGCATCACGGTCGAGGAAGCCGAATACCGGCGCGGCGGCGAGGATCGCGATGTCGTCGTCGAGCCCCAAGGAACCGCCCCATCAACCCTGCCGACCGGGATTGCAGGATCGATTACACGCAAAAACCGGAACAGTCAGGGCAGCAATTTATATCCGCCACCCTCGGTGACGAGGATCGCCGCGGTGGCGGGGTTCGGCTCGATCTTCTGGCGCAGCCGGTAGATATGCGTCTCCAGCGTGTGGGTGGTGACGTGGGCGTTGTAGCCCCAGACCTCGGCGAGCAGGGTGTCGCGGTTCACCACGGCGCGCCCCGCCCGGTAGAGGAAGCGCAGGATCGCGGTCTCCTTCTCCGTGAGCTTCAGCTTCGAGCCGCGCTCGCCGACCAGCAGCTTGGCGCCGGGCCGGAACGTGTAGGGGCCGATCTGGAACACCGCGTCCTCGGAGGCCTCGTGGCTGCGCAGGTGCGCGCGGATCCGGGCCAGCAGGATGCCGAACTTGAACGGCTTGGTGACGTAGTCGTTGGCGCCGGCCTCCAGGCCCTCGACATGGTCGGCCTCGGAATCCTGCGCGGTCAGCATGATCACCGGGCCGCGGAAGCCGCCGGCCCGCATCCGGCGCACGGCCTCGCGCCCGTCGAGGTCGGGCAGGCCGACATCCATCACGGCGAGGTCGATGCGCTCCGAAGCGACCCGCCGGATCGCGTCCGCGGCGTTCGCTTCCGTGAACACCGAGAATTCCTCGCAGAGATCCAGCTGCTCGGTGAGGGTGTCGCGCAGGATCGCGTCGTCGTCGCAGATCAGCAGGCGGTAGGCGTTCGACATCGTCCGGGTCCCAGAGCAAGCTGCGGGAAGGGGAGGGCCGCCTTCCGGTCGCAGCGTGCGATGACTAAATCTCGGCAGGATCGCGCGCGGCGACTCTGCCGAGGCTTTTGTTTCCGCATCATTGTTCAGGCCGGACGCTGAACGCGCGGCGAACGAGGTTGCGGCGGCGGACTGGACGGGACCGGGATCCGGAGGCGTCGATCCCTCCGCCCAGGCGGTGGGTGGGTTCGCTCCCTGATCCCGACTCGGCGGTCCGGTTTCCGGCTAAGGATAGGGCAACGTTTGTGGCTGGAAATTGCCTTGTGCGCAATTGTTCACCGGTTTTGCTACGCGCTTCCGGTCCTGAGAGGCGCCACCCGGCCTCGGCGGCCCGGTGAGGACGAATAGCGGAGGGGTTGCGTGCGTCGACGGCAGAGTGAGCATCCCGAACCGATCCGTCAGACGCTGGGCGAGATCCGCGTGCGGGCGCTGGTCGGAGACCGGCGACGCGGGCAACTCCTGGTCGGCACGGCTGTGATTCCCTGCGCCCTCGGGGCCGGCGGCATCGTCGGCGACAAGCGCGAGGGCGACGGCGGCTCGCCGCGGGGACGCTTCCGCCTGCGGGGCGGCGCCTACCGGCCCGACCATCTCGGGATCCGTCCGCGCACGGCGCTGCCGCTCCGGGCGACCCGTCCCGATGACGGCTGGTGCGACGACCGGCGCCACCGCCGCTACAACCAACCGATCCGCCTGCCGGCTCCGGGGGTGAGCGCCGAGGCGATGTGGCGGGGCGACGGGCTGTACGACGTGGTGATCGACCTCGACTACAACCGCGCCCCGATCCGGAAGGGGCGGGGCTCGGCGATCTTCCTGCATGTCGCCCGGGAGGGCTACCGCCCGACGGAGGGCTGCGTCGCCCTGGCCCGGGCCGATCTGCTGCGGCTGCTCCGCCGGCTCGGACCGCGGACGCATCTGCGGATCGGGTGAGGCTCACGCCTTCCGGGTTCGCGCCCCGAAGATCGCCGTCCCGACCCGGACATGGGTGGCACCGAGCTGGATCGCGGCCGGAAAATCCGCGCTCATGCCCATGGAGAGGATCGGCAGGTTGTGCGCCTTCGCGAGCCGGGCCAGCAGGGCGAAGTGGGCGGAGGGCGGATCCTCGGCCGGCGGGATGCACATCAGCCCCTGGATCGCCAGGCCGTGGGTCTCGCGACACTCGGACAGCAGGGTGTCGAGCTGGTCGGGCAGAACCCCGCCCTTCTGCGGCTCCGCGCCGGTGTTGACCTGGATCAGCAGCTTCGGCGTCCGGCTGGACCGGTCGATTTCCTTGGCGAGCGCCGCCGCCAGCGACAGGCGGTCCAGGGAGTGGATCACGTCGAACAGCGCCACCGCCTCCCGCGCCTTGTTGGATTGCAGCGGGCCGACGAGGTGCAGCTCCACATCCGGATAGCGGGCCCGCAGGTCCGGCCACTTCGCGGTGGATTCCTGGACGTAGTTCTCGCCGAAGACCCGCTGTCCGGCCTTGAGCGCCGGCAGGATGCCGTCGGCCGGCACGGTCTTGGAGACCGCGACGAGCTGCACCGAGGCGGGGTCGCGCTCGGAATCCTCGGCCGCCCGGGCGATGGCGGCCCGCACCTCGGCGAGGCCGGCGGCGACGTCGGCCTGCCCCACCGGGGGCTTCTCAGTCCTGTGACCCATCCCGTCGGTCGGGAGGGCGTTCGTGTCGGTGGTCGCATCGTCCATGGCGTGCCTGTCCTGTCGCTGCCGGGCGCCGGATTGCGCGACGGTCATCCCGTCCAACCGCCTCATCCTGCGGTGCCGGAGCGGCGCGGAGGCCTCGGAGGAGCCCTCCGGACACCACTGCGATCCCTGGAGCCCTCCTTCGAGGCGGCTTCGCCGCACCTCAGGATGAGGGGTGGATGGGATGACCCCGCGGTTGAGTCCGCGTCGTGTACCGTTCCTGCCGACCTATGCGCTCGCGCGCCCCGCGCAAGTCCGAATCGCGCCCGCCGTTGACCGGCTCCGGCGCAGATATGCTATCGCGGCGCGACCGTGCCGCGGCCGTTTCCCGAACACCGTCGAGCCTCTGACCTCATCGGATCCATGACCAGCACCGCCCCCCAGCCCGTCGAGCGCTACAACGCCAAGGATGCCGAGCCGCGCTGGCAGGAAGCCTGGGCCGAGCAGCGCCTGTTCGAGACCGACAATTCCGATTCGCGCCCGAAATACTACGTGCTGGAGATGTTCCCCTACCCGTCGGGGCGCATCCACATGGGCCATGTCCGCAACTACGCGATGGGCGACGTGGTCGCCCGCTACAAGCGCGCCCGCGGCTTCAACGTGCTGCACCCGATGGGCTGGGACGCGTTCGGCCTGCCGGCCGAGAACGCCGCCATGGAGCGCAAGGTCAACCCGCGGGACTGGACCTACGCCAACATCGCGTCGATGCGCGACCAGCTGAAGGCCATGGGCCTGTCGCTCGACTGGAGCCGGGAGATCGCGACCTGCGACCCCGACTACTACAAGCACCAGCAGCGCATGTTCCTGGACTTCCTGGAGAAGGGCCTGGTCACTCGCCGTACCGCCAAGGTGAACTGGGACCCGGTGGACCACACGGTGCTGGCCAACGAGCAGGTGATCGACGGGCGCGGCTGGCGCTCGGGCGCGCTCGTGGAACAGCGCGAGCTGACCCAGTGGTTCTTCAAGATCACCGACTTTGCCGAGGATCTGCTGACCGCCCTCGACGGTCTGGACCGCTGGCCGGACAAGGTCCGGCTGATGCAGAAGAACTGGATCGGCCGCTCGGAGGGTCTGGAGGTCCGGTTCGCCCTGGCGCGGCCGGTGGCCGGCGCCGGTGATTCGGTCACCGTCTACACGACCCGGCCCGACACGCTGTACGGCGCCAAGTTCCTGGCGATCGCGGCCGACCATCCCCTGGCGGCCGCTCTGGCCGTGGGCAGGCCGGACCTGCAGACCTTCATCGAGGAGTGCCGCCGCACCGGCACCGCCCAGGCCGCGATCGACACCGCCGAGAAGCACGGCTTCGACACCGGCCTGACCGTCCGCCACCCCCTGGACCCGTCCTGGGAGCTGCCGGTCTACGTGGCGAACTTCGTGCTGATGGAATACGGCACCGGCGCGGTGTTCGGCTGCCCGGCCCACGACCAGCGCGACCTCGATTTCGCGAACAAGTACGGGCTGGGCAACACGCCCGTCGTCTGCCCCGAGGGCCAGGACCCGGCGGCCTTCGTCGTCACCGACACCGCCTATGTCGAGGACGGGCGGATGATCAACTCGCGCTTCCTCGACGGGATGAGCACGGCGGAGGCCTTCGAGGCCGTGGCCCGGCGGCTGGAAGGCGAGGGGATCGCGACCCGCAAGGTGCAGTTCCGCCTGCGCGACTGGGGCGTCTCGCGCCAGCGCTACTGGGGCTGCCCGATCCCGATCATCCACTGCGAGTCCTGCGGCCCGGTCCCCGTGCCGGTGGCGGAGCTGCCGGTGCGGCTGCCGGAGGAGGTCTCCTTCGAGCAGCCCGGCAACCCGCTGGAGCGCGACGCCGCGTGGCGGAACGTGCCCTGCCCGCATTGCGGCGCGCCGGCCCGGCGCGAGACCGACACGATGGACACGTTCGTCGATTCGTCCTGGTACTACGCCCGCTTCACCGCGCCCTGGCTGGCGGACGCCCCCACCGACCGGGCGGTGGTCGACCGCTGGCTGGCGGTGGACCAGTATATCGGCGGCATCGAGCACGCGATCCTGCACCTGCTCTACGCGCGGTTCTTCATGCGCGCCATGTGCGAGACCGGCTGGGCCGGCACGCCTGAGCCCTTCGCGGGCCTGTTCACGCAGGGCATGGTCGTCCACGAGACCTACAAGGACGCCGCCGGCGCCTGGGTGCCCCCGGCCGAGGTCCGGATCACCGCCGAGGAGGGCGAGCGCCGCGCGTTTCACGTGAAAACTCAGGCGCCGGTCGCCATCGGCCCGATCGAGAAGATGTCGAAGTCGAAGAAGAACGTGGTCGACCCCGACGACATCATCGCGAGCTACGGGGCCGACACGGCACGCTGGTTCATGCTGTCCGACTCGCCGCCCGAGCGCGACGTGATCTGGACCGAGGAGGGCGTGCAGGGCGCAGCCCGCTTCGTCCAGAAGGTCTGGCGGCTGGTGAACGCTGCCGGGCAGGCGACCGGCGACGGCGCCGCGGACCTCGCCCTGCGCAAGGCCGCCCACCGGGCGCTGGCCTCCGTGCAGGACGATATCGAGCGCCTGCGCTTCAACCGCTGCGTGGCCCATATCTACACCCTGGCCAACGCCCTGGAGGAGGGCCTGCGCGGCCCGGTCTCGCCGGCGGCTGCCAAGGAAGCGGCCGGGATCCTGGTGCAGCTCATCGCGCCGATGATGCCGCATCTGGCGGAAGAGTGCTGGGCCGTGCTGGGGCGCCCGGGCCTCGTCGCCCAGGCCCCCTGGCCGGAGGCGGAGGCCGGCCTCCTCGTCGAGGACGAGATCACCCTGCCGGTCCAGATCAACGGCAAGAAGCGCGCGGACGTCACCGTGAAGCGGGACGCCGACGCCCAGGCCGTGGAGGCCGCCACCCTGGCGCTGGAGGCGGTGCAGACGATCCTGGAGGGGCGGGCGCCCCGCAAGGTGATCGTGGTGCCGGGGCGGATCGTGAACCTGGTGGTGTGAAGCGTCCGGGTCGATTCGGAGAGCCGTTTTAGAGAGCGACCCGCCAACCGGCAGACCCATCCGGGCGCAGGGCTCCGAATTCGGGCCAACGAGATCTGGCTCCCGCGCGCAGGAACAACATCGTCATTCCGGGACTGTGGAGCAGGGCCCGGAATCCGGATCCACAACGCGCACGGCACGGCGGGCGATTCGGGATCGCCCGCCTGCGGCGTGCTCCTCCGGGGCCGGGCTCGCCTGCGGCCTCGGTTTGATCACTCGGACACGGCCTCAGGCCCGCCGCGCCTGATCGACCGGCGCAACGGCCTCTCCCTTGGCACCCCGCCTGCGCCGCCGGGCCAGCATGTTGAGCCCCTCGACGCCGGCCGAGAACGCCATGGCGGTGTAGATGTAGCCCTTCGGCACGTGCGCGCCGAACCCTTCGGCGATCAGCGTCATGCCGATCATGATCAGGAAGCCCAGGGCCAGCATCACCACCGTGGGGTTGCGGGCGATGAAGGCCGAGAGCGGCTCGGCCGCCACCAGCATCACGATCACGGCGACCACCACCGCCACCATCATCACCGGCACGTGCTCGGTCATGCCGACCGCCGTGATGATCGAGTCGATGGAGAAGACGAGATCGAGAAGCAGGATCTGGCCGATCGCCGCGCCGAAACCGAGGCTGCCGCCGCCCTCCTTCGCGTCGGGGTCGGGATCGACCGTGTGGTGGATCTCCTTGGTGGCCTTCCACAGCAGGAACAGGCCGCCGCCGATCAGGATCATGTCGCGCCAGGAGAAGTCCTGGCCGAGGATCGAGAAGACCGGCTCGGTCAGGTGCACGATGAACGCCACCGTGCCGAGCAGGCCCAGCCGCAGGATCAGCGCCAGCCCGATTCCGATGCGCCGTGCCCGGGTCTGCTGACCCGCCGGCAGCTTGTTGGTCAGGATCGAGATGAAGATCAGGTTGTCGACGCCGAGCACCACCTCCATCACCACCAGGGTGGCGAGGGCGGCCCAGACGGCGGGCTGGCTGGCGAGTTGGAGCAGGTCGGTCACAGGCGGGGCGCCTCGCTGGTCGGAAACAGGCGGCTGCCGAAGGAGCTGCCGAGGGAAGCGAGGTCGAACGGGGCGGGCCCGCGCACCGGCTCCGGGGCGAAGACCTGCAGGATCTTCGGGATCACCTTGAAGTGGGCCGGCGTGTGCGTGGTCAGCTCGCCGTCGGTGTTCACCGGCCGGGGCTTGCGGGTCGAGAGCCGGATCTCCTGGGCGTGGAAGGCCCGCACGTCGGCGGCGCGGCCGTGCGTGCCCCGCCGCAGCGCGGGGAGCAGCGCGAGCAGCCGCCACCAGTGGTTGATCTCCAGGCTGTAGAAATCGAGCTTGCCGTCATCCACCGCGGCGCTCTCGGCCACCGTCATGCCGCCGCCGTAGTGGCGGCCGTTGCCGACCGAGACCTGGATGGTGGTGACCTTCTCCACCGTGCCGTCGTGCTCGATCGTCACCGTGAAGGGCCGGACCCGGCGCAGGACCCGAACGGCCGCGACGGCGTAGCCGAGCACGCCGAACGTCTTCTTCGATTCGGCGGTGAGCTCGCCCGCGAGTTCCGCCGAGAACCCGACGCTCGCCACGTTGAAGAAATAATGGCCGTTGACCCAGCCGAGATCCACGGGCCGCGCCTGCGCAGTCGGGATGAAGCGTGCCGCCGCCAGGGGATCCGGCGGCAGGCTCAGCGAGCGGGCGAGGTCGTTGGCCGTGCCGAGCGGCAGGATGGCCAGCGGCAGGCCGCTCTCGACCAGCGCGGGCGCGGCGTGGTTCATGGTACCGTCGCCGCCCCCGAGGATCACGAGGTCGACCTTGCCGGCCCCGGCGCGGATCACGTCGCGGCACTCGGCGTCCGGCGGCGGCTCGACCGGCTCGATGCCGCCCTCCCGGAGGATGCGGCGCACCTCCTCCAGGTCGAGCCCGCCGTTGCGGGCCTTGGCGTTGCAGATGAGCAGCGCCCGGCGCTGGACGGTGCTCATCGCGGGATCCCGGCCTGCGGGCCGGCCGGCGTCTCGGTCTCAGGTCGGACCACGGAATCCTCGATGCGCGGCGGCGCGGTGCGGAAGGGATGAGAACCTGGGAACAGCCTCAGGCCCGGCAAGGCCAAGGCTGTCCCCGACTTGGTACCCAAACGCACGAACGCAACCCCATCATCCCCGCAATCCAGGGCTGGTCGCGGCCGAATCATCCGGCAGGATGGTGGACGCGCCCGAGCCGTCCATGAAGCGCCTCGGACAGGCGGGCGCGTTCCGCCATCAGACGTCAGACCCGGCCGCCAGGAAGGCACCGATGCCCGCCACCGTTTCCCACCGCCCCAAAGTCCTCGCGCCCCGAGTCCTGGCGCCCCAAGTCCTGGCGCCCCAAGTCCTGGCGCCCCGAGTCCTCGCGCCCAAAGCCTTCGCGCCCAAAGCCCTCGCGCTCGGCCTGCTGCTTCCGCTGGCTCTGGCGGGGGCGGCCTCGGCCCAGCAGCAGACGGGGGCGCCGCAGACGGCCTGGGTGGATCCACCGCAGCGCGCGTCCGTGGCGGCGCCCGCGCAGGATTCGGCCGGCCGACAGGGCTCTCAGACGGTGGCGAAGGACCGGGACGACGGGAACCGCGATCCTGCGCCCGTCCGGCAGGCCGCCGGGACGGCATCCCGCGCGCAGCCGAAGGCCGCCGCGACCCGGGTTCGCGCTCCGGATCGGGCCGCCCCGGAGCGGCCGCCGGCCCGGGAGGCACTCCGCCGCCACGCCCACGCGGCGCACCGCCTCGCCGCGGTGCCGACCGCTCCGACGAGGCCGATGGCACCGGCCGTCTCCGGCGAACGTGCCGCCGCGGCGCGGACCCTGACCGCCGACTATCTCGCCACCGTCTCGGGCCCGGTCGACACGATGGTCGGGGCCGCGAACCGGTTGTACGCGACGCGCGTCCGCTTCTACGGCCGGCCGGTCACGACGGCGGGCCTCGCCGCCGAGAAGCGCAGCTTCGTCCAGCGCTGGCCCGAGCGTCGCTACGAGCCGCGGGCGATGAGCACCGCCTGCGACGCCGAGACCTGCACGATCCGCACGCTCGTGGCGTTCCGCACCGCCAACCCCGGTCGCGGCGCGGTCTCCAGCGGCGAGGCCGAGCTGATCCTGGAGGTGGGTTTCGCGGGCACCCGGCCCTACATCATCGGGGAGAGCGGGCGCGTCCTGCGCCGGAGCCTCCAGGCCGGCACCCTGGCTCCCTCGCCCGGCAAGGCGTAAGAGCATCCGGGTGGGGCCCCGGGCCGTGGCGCGCCCGGTTGCGCCGCGGCGCGGACGAGGGATACGTCCCGGCGATCGGGCGTTGAGCGAGGCGCTCCCGCGCAGGCCCTGCGCCGCGCGGGTCGGGCCGGGATCGGGTGTATGACGTCTTCAACGGTGGTGGCGAAACAGGATGAGGAGCCGGCGCGTCCGGCCCTCGACGATCCCGGCCGCGCCGCCCTGCGCGCGGCGATCCGGGCCGAGATCGTCCGCGCCCGTCCCCGCCCGGTGGCCGTCCGGACCCTCGAACTCCTGGCGGAAGCCGCCACGGCCCCGGAGGCGGCCGGGACCGGGATCCGCGTGCTCGACCGGCACGGGGCCGTGCGCAGGCGCGGCGACACCGCCGAGCCGATGACCCTCGCGGATCTGATCGCGGAGCTGCAGGAACGGCATCCCGCCCTGTTCCTGCCGCCCGAGCCGGAGCCGGAGCCTGTCCCGCAGGCCGAGGAACAGCGGGATTCAGCCCTCCTGAGCAGCGCCTACGAGGTGAAGGCAGCCACCGCGCGCTTCGTCGGGACGCAGTCCGAGCGTGCGCGCTCCCTGGCGGAGCGCTCCTCGGTGCAGGGCCGGGCGCTGGCGCAGACCGCCGCCGGCCGGTTCGCGACCCTGCGGACCACCCTGCGCGGCCGGTTCGTGCGGCCGGTCGAAGCGATCGGTGATCCCGGCGCCGGCCCGGCCGTCGACGAGGCCGGCGCTTCGCGGCGGCCGGATCCGGTCGCGGCCTGGAACAGCGGTCCCGGCCGGTTCGGCGAGGCCGTGCGCGACCGTCTGGAGGCGGTGCGCGATCGCCTCGGCTTCGGCGGCGGCCTCGGCGACGAGGGCGCCAACCGCCAGCGCCGCTGGCTCACGGGTGCCAGCGTGGCGGCCCTGGTGGCGGTGATCGCCGCGGGCCTCGTCCTGGAGGGTCGCCCGCCCGAGGCCGCGCGCCCGGCTGCCACCGCGCGGACCCCGGACCAGACGGCGTCCCCCGGCAGCGCAACTCCCAGCGGCCCCGTCCCCGGCGGCGCGGCCCCGGCCGCACCGCCCGCCGCGACGCCGTCCGCCCCCGATACCGTCACGCCGCCGCCCGAGACCGGCGGCGAACCCGAGCCCGACCCGACGCCGCCCGCCCCGAACTCCGTGACGGGTCCGGTCCAGGTGGTCGACACCGCCACCCTCAAGGTCGGCGGGAAGGTCGTGCGTCTGTTCGGCGTCGAATGGGTGCGGGGCGGTCAGGCAGAGGAACTCGCCCGCTACATCGGCGGCCGGCCGGTGACCTGCCAGCCCGCCCCCGGCAGCCAGACCATGAACTGCCTCGTGGACGGCCGTGACCTCTCCGAGGTGGTGCTGTTCAACGGCGGCGGGCGCGCCTCGCCGGAGGCCAGCCCGGAACTGGTCGCCGCCGAGGACCATGCCCGGAGCGAGCGGCTCGGCGTCTGGAAGCGCTGACCGGGCTTCGGCCGGAAGGAAACGGCATGCCGGGTCAGGTCTTCGGTCATACGGCGGACGGACAGGCGGTCGCGCGCCACGTCCTGAGCCGGGGGAGCCTGCGCGTCGCCGTCATCGATTTCGGGGCTGCCGTCACGGCGATCGAGGTTCCCGACCGGGCCGGTCGCAGCGCCAACGTGGTCCTCGGCCTCGACACCCTGGAGGGCTACGAGACCGTGAGCCCGAGCTTCGGCGCGGTGGTCGGCCGCTACGCCAACCGGATCGGGGGCGGGCGCTTCAGCCTCGATGGGCACACCTACCGGCTGCCGGTGAACGAGGGCCCCAACACCCTGCATGGCGGGCCGCGGAACTTCGGCCGGCGGATGTGGCGGGTGGAGCGATCCGACGCGACGAGCCTCGCCCTCGCCCGGCTCTCGCCGGACGGCGAGGAGGGCTTCCCGGGCAATCTGGAGGTGCGCGTGCGCTACAGCCTGCCCGGGGAGGGCGTGCTGCGCCTCGACTACGCCGCCACGACCGACCGGCCGACAATCCTGAACCTCACCAACCACAGCTACTTCAATCTCGCCGGGGAGGGCGCCGGCAGCGTGCTGGGCCATGAGGTTCGGCTCGACGCCGACGCCTTCACCCCGACGGACGCCACGCAGGTCCCCACGGGCGAGATCCGGCCGGTCGACGGCACGCCGTTCGACTTCCGCACGCCGCGCCGGCTGGAGGCGCACATCCGGGACGGCGATCCGCAGCTCGCCATCGCCAAGGGCTACGACCACACCTTCGTGCTGCGCGGGCCGGCCGGCACGCTGCGGCCGGCGGCCACCTGCATCGATCCCGGCAGCGGGCGGCGCCTCGACGTCTGGACCACGCAACCGGCGCTGCAGCTCTACACCGGTAACAACCTCGACGGCACGCTGATCGGACCCTCCGGACGGATCTACCGATCCGGCGACGGCGTCTGCTTCGAGACGCAGGGTTTTCCCGACGCGCCGAACCGGCCGACCTTCCCGTCCGCGGTGCTCCGGCCCGGCGAGACCTTCGCGGCGACCACGGAGTTCCGGTTCTCGGCGGCGTGAGCCCGTCCCCGCTCGAACGGTCCGGCCGCACTATCCGGCTGGCTGCGCCGCTCCGGGTCGCCGCGCCGGTCACGCCCAGGAGGGCGGACGGGATTGCGCGCGGCGCGGCCGCGACGCCGGATCAGGGCCCGGCGGCCGGCCAGCCCCGGCGCGGATGCCCAGGCCGGTGTCCCGACGGGCAGGTCGCTGTGTCCGGAGCCGGCTACACGATCCTGAACAGGATCCTGCATGGTTGTCTCCGCGTCGATCATGCGCCCGCGCATCAGAGGAGCGCGCGACGTGGGGCGGATCGAACGCCGAAACGCGCCCGCGAGCGACAGCAGCGCGGCGTCCCAGGCTGTCCGGTGGGGCGCGTGGCCCGGCCGGCCCGCGCGATCGCAAGGCCGAGCCAGGCAAAGCCCGACAGGCCAGCAGCCCGGCCAGGACCCGGGGTAGCGCCGGCATCGGGCAGGGCGCCGCCAAGGCCGCGCACGGCAGGAGGAATGCCATCGGCTCAGGTGGGAGTGGCCCGGGCTTGGGAAGCCCGGGCGGCCGGTCGGTCGGCCGATCAGGCAGCCTTGGCCTGGACGGATTTGCTCTCGGCAACCTCGGCTTCGGCGATCCGCGTCGGCGCATTGTCCTGCGCAGACGTGGCCGGGACGCCGCCGATGGCGATGCGCCGGGGTTTCAGGGCCTCCGGCACCGCGCGCTTCAGCGCGACGATGAGCAGGCCGTTCTCCAGGCTTGCGCCGACGACCTTCACGTGTTCGGCGAGGTTGAAGGTCTGGCGGAAGGTGCGCGCCGCGATGCCGCGGTGGAGGTAGTGCCGCTCCCCCTCCGGCGCCGCCTTCTGGCCCGAGACCAGCAGCGTGGTGTCCTGCTGGATGAGCTCGATCTCATCGGGCGTGAAGCCGGCCACCGCCATGGTGATGCGGTACTGGTCCTCGGCGACCTTCTCGATGTTGTAGGGCGGCCAGGCCGCGGTGGTCTCGACGCGCTCAGCCTGATTGAGCAGCTCGAACAGCCGGTCGAACCCGATCGACGACCGGAACAGGGGCGAAACGTCGTAAGTCCTCATAACCACATCCTCCGACGAGCAACGTGACTACAAGCGACGCCGGACACCGTGTCCGGCGCCCAAGGCGAGCCCGGTTTCGGGCCTCGCACGCGCGAAATGTCGCGGGTTGGGCGTGGGTTCCCGGGCTGAGGCGAAATTTTTCGGGGCTCGACGCGGGGGATGAGGGCGGCGCAGCCGGATCTGCGGATCTCCCTCCCGTAGAAGCGTGCGGCCTCACATATCGGGCTCGGCATCGTCGCCCGATCGGCCGATGGGGCGCACCCGACATCCCGCGCCCTCTCACCCCGCGGAAGGGAGGGCGGGGCCCGTGTCGGCTCCGATCAGGCGATGCCGGCGCGCAGCAGGTCGTGGACGTGGACGATGCCCACCGGCCGCCCGTCCGCGACCGCGAAGACCGCCGTGATCAGCCGGCGGTTCATCAGCTCCAGGGCCGCCTGGGCGAGCTTGTGCGGCTCGACGGTGATCGGGTCGCGGGTCATGACCGCCGAGACCGGCGTGTCGAGGAGCGCCGGGCCCATGTGGCGGCGCAGGTCGCCGTCCGTGACGATGCCCACGAGCCGGCCGGCCGCGTCGGTGACGCCGACGCAGCCGTAGCGCCGCGCCGCGATCTCGATCAGCACCTCGGACATCAGCGCGGTCTCGCTGACCAGCGGCATGTCCTGGGGGCCGTGCATCACCTGCTGCACGGTCTTCAGGCGGGCCGCCAGGGTCCCGCCGGGATGCAGGGTGTGGAACCGGGCCGAGGTGAAGCCCCGCCGCTCCAGCAGCGCCACCGCGAGCGCGTCGCCGAGCGCCAGCTGGATTAGGCTGGAGGAGGTCGGCGCGAGGTCGTGCGGGCAGGATTCCCGCACCCGCGGCAGTTCCAAGAGCACGTCGGCGGCGCGGCCCAGCGTGCTCTCGCCGTTGCGGGTGATGGCGACCAGCGGGATCGAGAACCGGCGGCTGAAGCCCACGAGGTCGGACAGCTCGGCGGTCTCCCCCGACCAGGAGAGCGCGATGATCACGTCGTCGCGGGCGATCATCCCGAGGTCGCCGTGGCTCGCCTCGGTGGGGTGGACGAAGAACGCGTGGGTGCCGGTGGAGGCCAGCGTCGCGGCGATCTTGCGCCCGACATGCCCGCTCTTGCCGATGCCGCTGACGATCACCCGGCCCTTGCTCTGCAGGATCGTCTGCACCGCCTCCTCGAAGGCGGCGCCGAGCCGGCCCTGGAACGCCGCGCTCGCCTCCTGCAGGGCGGCGATGCCGAGCTGCAGGCTTCGGATCCCGAGATCCCGGGTGGTGGCGAGGTGCGCCGACGGCACCGCGAAGCTGTCGTCGCGGCGGTCGTCGCGCAGGGCGCTGGAGGCGGGAGCGTTCATCGGTTCCGTTCTGAACCCGGCGGCCGGGCCGGCGATGCGAAGCGTGAGCGCCGACGCTAGGCAGCCGTCGTGGTTGAAATGTGACGCGGGGACGACGCAGGGCCGCAGGCCCGCCGACCCCGCTCCGGTTGAAGCCGCGCCCGCCCGGGTCCATGCTGGTGCCACGCCACACGTAACCGAGGGCACCAGCCCCATGTCGATCCGCTTCCCCGAACCCGATGCCGCCATCCTCGCCCGGCGCGAGGCGATCCTGGCCGGACTCGCGCCCCTGGTGGCGCCCGAGGCCCTGGTGGTGAGCGAGGACGAGCGCCGGGCCTTCGAGACCGACGGGCTCACCGCCTACCGGCAGATGCCGCTCGCCGTGGTGCTGCCCTCGACCACCGAGGAAGTCGCGGCGGTCATGGCCTATTGCCACGCCAACGGCGTGCGGGTCGTGCCTCGGGGTGCCGGCACCTCGCTCGCGGGCGGCGCCATCGCGCAGGCCGACGCGATCATCCTGGGCGTCGGCAAGATGACGAAGGTCCTCGACATGGACTTCGCCAACCGCACCGCCCGGGTGCAGAGCGGCATCACCAACCTGGCGATCTCGGGAGCGGTCTCCCACGAGGGCTTCTTCTACGCCCCCGACCCGTCGAGCCAGCTCGCCTGCACCATCGCGGGCAACATCGCGATGAATTCCGGCGGCGCGCACTGCCTGAAATACGGCGTGACCACCAACAACCTGCTCGGCGTCACCCTGGTGCTCAACGACGGCACCGTGGTGGAGATCGGCGGTCAGCACCTCGACAGCGGCGGCTACGACCTGCTCGGCCTCGTCTGCGGCTCGGAGGGGCAGCTCGGCATCGTCACCGAGGCGACCGTGCGGATCCTGCGCGCGGCCGAAGGGGCGCGGCCGGTGCTGGTCGGCTTCTCGAAGGTCGAGGATGCGGGCGACTGCGTCGCCGCGATCATCGCGGCCGGCATCATCCCGGTGGCGATCGAGTACATGGACCGCGAGGCGATCCTGATCACCGAGGATTTCGCCCAGGCCGGCTACCCGCGCGACGCCGAGGCGATGCTGATCATCGAGGTCGAGGGCTCGGACACCGAGTGCGACGCCATGCTGGCGCGGATCGAGCGGATCGCGGAAGGATTCCGCCCGACCAGCGTGCGGGTCTCGCGCTCGGAAGCCGAGTCCGCCGCGATCTGGAAGGGCCGCAAGTCGGCCTTCGGCGCCACCGGCCGGATCTCCGACTACATCTGCATGGACGGCACGATCCCCACCGGCCAGCTCGGGCCGGTGCTCGAGCGGATCGGCGCCATCTGCGCCGAGAAGGGCCTGCGGGTCGCCAACGTGTTCCACGCCGGCGACGGCAACCTGCATCCGCTGATCCTGTTCGACATCAACCGGCCCGGCGAGCTGCAGAAGGCCGAGGAAGCGGGCGACGAGATCCTGAAGCTCTGCGTCGAGGTCGGCGGCTGTCTCACCGGCGAGCACGGCGTCGGCATCGAGAAGCGCGAATTGATGCGCTTCCAGTACGATCAGGTCGATCTCGAGCAGCAGATGCGGGTCAAGGCGGTGTTCGATCCGGACTGGATGCTGAACCCCGCCAAGGTCTTCCCGCTGGAGGGACGGATCGCGGCCTGATCCAGGCCGCCCGTCCGGGGCCGCTCAGGCGGCCTCGACCTTGCGGCTGGACCCGCGGCCCTTGGCCGAGGCGGACCCGCCCTTGCGGCGGCTCTCCGCGGGGGCGGGGGCTGCCTCCACCGCTTCGGCCTCCTCCTTGCCACCCTGCTGGGCGCGGCCGGGCTGACCGAGGCCGAGGCTCTTGGCCAGGGCCGAGCGCTGCGCCGAGTAGTTCGCCGAGGTCGTCGGGTAGTCGCTCGGCAGCCCGTAGCGCTCGCGGTAGCCCTGCGGATCCAGGCCATGCTTGGTCAGGTGGCGCTTCAGGGTCTTGTACGACTTGCCGTCGATGAAGCTGATCAGACCGTCGGGGCGGATCGACTTGCGGACCTGGGCCGGTGTCGGGCGCTCCACGCTCTCGTCGACGACCGCGGCCGGACCGGACCCGATCGAATGCAGCGCCTCGTGGATGCTCGCGATCAGCAGCGGCAGTTCGGCCGAGGGCAGCGAGTTGTTGGAAACGTAGGCCGCGACGACGTCTACGGTCTGTTCGATGTAATCCATCTGGGATGTCGGCGCAGCGTCAGACATTCTCTCTTTCCTTGGCAACGAAGCCTGATGAGGTCCCCTCTTTTCGCGAGTTAAGACACCGCCTGGAAAATGCAAGGTGATCCATACAATTCCCTGTGCCCAGCCAAAAGTCTAAGTATGCATCATGGGGCTTGGCTTACAGGGCAAGGTTGCATTCACGGCACAATAAGGGCTCTTCCAAAGCGATTTGTCCCGGTCAAATCTGTGAATGCTCGGCGGATCCGCCGGCCGGGTTTTCGTTGACGGCAGAGACCTTTACCCGCGAGCAGAGCCGGCCTTCTAGACGGTCTTGCGGCACCGTTTTTCGGTCCTGTTGAAAAAGCGGCACAATCTTCGCGCAAAAGTCCGCGATGAACGCGTCGCATGCGTCATTCGGTTCGGCCCCGCGGACCGGCCGTCGGGCGCGGAGACGTCCGGGCGACGGTGGTCAGGCGAAGGTCTTGCGCGGGTCGAACGCGTCGCGCACCGCCTCGCCGGCGAAGACCAGCAGGCTCAGCATCACGGCGATGACCAGGAAGCCGGTCAGCCCGAGCCAGGGCGCGGTCAGGTTGTCCTTGCCCTGGGCGAGCAATTCGCCGAGGGACGGCGAGCCCGGCGGCAGGCCGAAGCCCAGGAAGTCCAGCGAGGTCAGCGTGGTGATCGAACCGTTCAGGATGAACGGCAGGAAGGTCAGCGTCGCCACCATGGCGTTCGGCAGCAGGTGCACCGCCATGATGCGGATGTTCGACAGGCCGAGCGCCCGGGCGGCCCTGACATACTCGAAGTTGCGCGCCCGCAGGAATTCGGCGCGCACGACGCTCACCAGCGCCACCCAGGAGAACAGCAGCATGATCCCGAGCAGCACGAAGAAGCCCGGGGCGATGAAGGCCGAGATGATGATGATCAGGTAGAGGGTCGGGATGCCGCCCCAGACCTCGATGAAGCGCTGGAAGGCGAGATCGACCCAGCCGCCGAAATAGCCCTGCACGGCCCCCGCGATCACGCCGATGACCGACGAGACCGCGGCCAGGATCAGGCCGAACAGCACCGAGATGCGGAAGCCGTAGATCACCCGCGCCAGCACGTCCCGGGTGGTGTTGTCGGTGCCGAGCCAGTGCCAGGGGATGTCGGCGCAGGTCGCGCCGCCGAGCTTTTCCGCCACGGGCCGACACTGCGCGTCCGACAGCATCCAGGTCGGCGGGGAGGGGGAGGGGGTCGGCAGGTCCTCGTTGATCGTGTCGTAGGAGAACCGGATCGGCGGCCAGAGGGCCCATCCGTTCTCGGCGATCTCCTTCCGGATCTCGGGGGAGCGGTAATCGGTCACCGCGAGGAAGCCGCCGAACTTCTCCTCCGGATAGTCCACCAGCACGGGGACCAGCCACTCGCCCTTGTAGGACAGGAGGATCGGGCGGTCGTTGGCGATGAACTCGGCGAACAGGCTGAGGACGAACAACCCGGCGAAGATCAGGAACGACCAGAAGCCGAGGCGGTTGCGGCGGAAATTGTCGAGCCGGCGCCGGTTGAGCGGCGACAGCCCGCGGCGTCCCGCCGGGGTCAGGGGCGGGGGCGCCCCCTCGTCCGGGCGCAGCACGAGCGGCTGGGCACCGGGCATCGGCGCCGGCACGACCTCGCTCTCGCCGGGGCGGGCGACCTCGTTCATCGCTGGGGGCTCCCAAGTCGGTCCGCGCGGTTGTCCGTTCCTCGGCGAGCGCCGGTGGCCGCAGGTCTGCGCGGAAGGCTGACGCTGGTGACGGATCGCGCCGCGCCCCCTCTCCCGAGCGGGCTACGATGTTCACACATCGCAGGCCGCTGGGCTCTCTCCTCCCCCTTGCGGGGAGGAGTTGGAGGTGGGGGTGGTTCAGGATCGAGCGCCGCGGTGCCTTCTGCACCACCCCCACCCCCTGACCCCTCCCCGCAAGGGGGAGGGGAAAGCGCCCTTTTTTCAAAGCGTTGGCGCCAGACCGAGACGTGTGAATCCGGTAGCCCGTGCGGGAGAGGGTTGGGGTGAGCGACCAGACGTTTCCGGAGCGGGCACGCCATCGCGGCGCGTTCAGGCAGCGCCTGATCCTGACACGTCCCACCCCTCACCCTGTCCCTCTCCCGCACGGGAGAGGGGATCTGCGCTCGATCCTGACGCCGCGTCGGTACACACGCCGTGCGAACCGTCTGCCCACCGAGGAGAACGTGGCGCGGAGCCGCGCCCACCCGTTCACCCGGCGGGGTGTGAAGGCTTGTCTCGCGATGAAGGCCAGACCCGTTCAGCCCTCGAGCCGGGTCGCGGTGCCGTCGATCTCGGCGGGGCGCAGGCCGCCGCTGCGCTCCATCCAGCGGCGCAGCAGGCGGACGTTGCGGCGGTTGGCCTTGAAGGCGGCGTCGAACAGGTCGCCCGCCACCGGCACCGCGCCGATCAGCCCGTCGAAGGCCACGTTCAGCCCCATCCGGGCCAGCAGCCAGCGCGGCGCCCCGAGGCGCTTGGCCTCGTAGACGATGAAGGACGAGATCACCATGCCGGCCACGTCGCCGATCACCGGCACGAGGCCGATCACCGCGTCGAGGCCGACCCGGCGGTTGATGCCCGGGATGATGAAGGCCGTGTCCATCAGGTGGGCCAGCGTCTCCAGCCGGGCGAGGCTCGCCTCGCGGCCGAGATCCGCCGACAGGAAGGGTGGCCGATGGGCCGCGCGGGCGTCGCCCGGGAAGGTCTCGGCGAAGGTCTCGGCACGGGAGAAACGCCCGGCCCGGGCAGCCTGGGTGAAGTCCATGATCGGGGTCCGTCGGAAAGCCATCGCTCCCAACGATGTGGCCCCCCGATCGGATCCCCGCAAGGACGGCGCCCGCCGCGCTCATGCCGGCCTCCCGGGGAGCCCGCCCATGCGGTCGAGCGCCGCATCCAGGGTGGCGTCGGCCTTGGCGAAGCAGAGCCGGACGAGGTTGCGCACCGCGGCGTCCGGATAGAAGGCGCTCACGGGGATCGCCGCGACGCCGTGCCGGGTGACGAGCGCCTCGCAGAACGCCGCGTCGTCGGCGTAGCCGAGACCCGCGATGTCGATGTTGAGGAACCACGTCGCCTGGGCCGGCAGCACCGCGAAGCCGAGGTCGCGCAGGCCCCCGGCCAGCCGGTCGCGGGACCGCGCGTAGCCCGCCCGCATCGCCTCGAACCACGGGGCCGGCTTGCCCAGCCCGTAGGCCACGGCCTCCTGGAGGTTCGGGGGCGTGGTGAAGGTCAGGAACTGGTGCGCCTTGGCGAGGCCGCGCATCAGCCGGGCATCGGCCATCACGAAGCCGACCTTCCAGCCGGTGAGCGAGAAGATCTTGCCCGCCGAGCCGATCTTCACCGTCCGCTCGCGCATCCCGGGCCGCGCCATCAGCGGCTGGTGACGGGCGCCGTCGAAGACCACGTGCTCCCAGACCTCGTCGCAGAGGGCGGTCACGTCGAAACGCCGGCAGTAGCGGGCGAGCAGGTCGAGGTCGTCCGGCGCCATCAGGGTGGCGCTCGGGTTGAGGGGATTGTTCAGCACCACGACCCGGGTGCGGTCCCCGAACGCCTCCGCCAGCGCGTCCTCGTCCAGGCGGAAAGCCGGCGGCTTCAGGGCCACGACCCGCGGCACGCCCCCCGCCCGGCGGACCAGCGGCAGGTAGGCGTCATACATGGGGGCGAACAGCACGACCTCGTCGCCGGGCTCGATCAGCGCCAGGAGCGCGCCGGCCAGCGCCTCGGTGGCGCCGGACGTCACCATCACCTCGGTCTCGGGATCGACGCTGAGCCCCTGATGCAGGGCGTAGTGGGCGGCGACCGCCTCCCGCAGGGCCGGCAGCCCCATCATCGGCGGATACTGGTTCCAGCCGTCGCGCAGAGCCCGGGCGCCGCGCTCGCGCACGTCCTCCGGGCCGGGATCGTCCGGGAAACCCTGGCCGAGATTGATCGCGCCGTGGACCCGCGCCAGCCGCGACATGGTCTCGAACACCGTCGTCGGCAGGGCATCGAAGACCGGGTTCATGCGGCGCGGCGGGCGGCGCCGGGCCTGGAGGGCTGCGGCAGGACGGATCTCGGAGTGGCAGATCCCGATAGGACAGATCGCGACATGGCCGGCCTGTAGCACGGGCGCGCCGCGGAGCGGAATGTGTGCCTCCGCACAGACCTCCTTTCGGCATCGCAGCAACCGACTGACGAATGTTGACATTCATCACTCGTATCGTAGGTTGATGGCACGGCTGGAGCGGCGCTCTCGCCGACGGGGCTTCGCCCCCTCGCCCCGTCAGCGGGGTGCCGCTCCGGTCCTCTCGAAGGGCCATCGGCTTGCGGGCCGGTGGCCCTTTCGTCATGTCCGGGGCGGGCTGCCCCGATCACCGGGCCGCCGCCCCGGATGCGACGATGCGGACGATGCCACGCGAACTCCCCGTCTGCCTGCTCCTGGCCCTGCTGATCGGCGGCCTCGGCGTGGGTCTGCGGCGCGCCGTGGCGGTCACGCCGGTGGACGACGCGTTCCGCGCCGTGCTGCGGGCCTACGCGGCGCCGGACCCGGCCGGCGGGCCTCAGCAACACGAGTGAAACGTCGCCGCCCTAGTGACGGCGCATTGGGCAGGCACCGATGCGCCGTGTCCAGTGACGGACCCGTTCGGTGACAGCGCAGAGCGAACATGTCGCCGCGGTAAGGAGCCGTTCGGGAGCCGGACAGCTTTATGGGCTTATGCTCCCGCGTGCGGGATCGGAATCGTCGGCCCGGGAGGGACGGCGGCGCCGACGCGGGTTTCCGGGGCGCAGCAGGGTGCGGCGCCGCGGCGATCGGACCGGGGGCTTGGACAGCGAGGGATAGGGTGCCGACGGTCGCGCAGGTGACCGTCCTGTGCTCTAGTCAGGCATGAACGAGAGTTCACCGATCCGGACCGACACGGCCCGCGCCTACCAGCCGGGCGAGGCGCCGGTGCGCGACGTCCGGCGGCGGCGGTTCCGGCCGATCCGCTGGCTGGTCATCCTCGTGCTGCTCGCGGGCGCCGGGGCGATCGGCCACCGCTGGTACGAGGCGCGCACCGACAAGGGCGCGGAGCCCGCCACGGCCCACCGGACCGGCGGCCGCGGCGGCCGGCACGGCGGCGCCGACATGCCGCAGGCGGTGGGCATCGCGTCGGTCACGACCGGCGACATGCCGGTGGTGCTGCAGGGCCTCGGCACGGTGACGCCGCTCGCCACCGTGACGGTGAAGTCGCAGATCAGCGGCTATCTCACGCAGGTGCAGTTCCGCGAGGGCCAGATGGTCAAGGCGGGCGACGAGCTGGCCCGGATCGATTCCCGGCCCTACGAGGCCCTGCTCGCCCAGTACCAGGGCCAGCTCGCCCGCGACCAGGCACTCTTGCAGAACTCGAAGCTCGACCTCCAGCGCTACCAGACGCTGAACCGGCAGGATTCGATCTCGAAGCAGAACGTCGACACGCAAGGAGCGCTGGTGAAGCAGAACGAGGGCACGGTCGCGGCCGACCAGGCGCTCGTGGACCAGCAGAAGCTCAACATCGCCTACACGCACATCGTCTCGCCCGTGGACGGGCGGGTCGGCCTGCGTCAGGTCGACCAGGGCAACTACATCTCGGCCGCCTCCACGGCGATCGTGGTGGTGACCCAGCTTCACCCGATCTCGGTGGTGTTCACCCTGCCGGAGGACGACGTCGCGCGGGTGATGCGGCAGGTCCGGGCGGGCACGAAGTTGACGGTGCGGGCCTACGACCGCGGCGACGCCCACGAGATCGCCACCGGCCGTCTCGACACGGTCGACAACCAGATCGACACGACCACCGGTACGGTGAAGCTGCGCGCCCTGTTCGACAATGCCGACGAGGAGCTGTTCCCGAACCAGTTCGTCAACGCCAAGCTCACCGTCGACACGGTGCGGGGCGCGACGCTGGTGCCGAATTCCAGCCTGCTCCAGGGCACGCCCGGCACCTACGTCTACCTGATGGACGGGGACAGCAAGGTCACGGTCCGGCCGATCAAGACCGGCGAGACCGACGGGACCCACACGGTGGTGGTCTCCGGGCTGAACCCCGGCGACCGGGTCGTCACGGACGGCACCGACCGGCTGAAGGACGGCGCACCGGTGCGGATCACCGAGGGCGCGCAGGCGGATGCCGGCAAGGCCGCTGAGGCGAAGCCGGACGGCAAGGGCGAGGTGCAGCCCGGCGCGGCAGATTCCCAAGGGGCAGCGGAGGGCGGTCGTCGGCACCGGCGCCGTCAGGCGCAGTGAGAACCGGACTCGCGCTCCCCTCCCCCTCCCCCCTCTGCGGGGGAGAGTGGCCCCTGCGTCAGCATGGGTCGGGAGAGGGGAGCGACGTCTCCGGATGTAGCGTGACCTTCATGAAGGCCGGCGCCCTCTCCTGCGCCGTCGCTCCCCTCTGCCCCCCTGCTGCGCAGGGTACCCTCCCCCGCAGAGGGGGGAGGGAGAACGGGAGCGCGTCATGAACCCGTCCCGCCTCTTCATCCTCCGCCCGGTGGCCACGACGCTGCTGATGCTGGCGATTCTGATCGTCGGCGGCGTGTCGTACCTGAACCTGCCGGTCTCGGCGCTGCCGGCGGTCGACTACCCGACGATCCAGGTCCAGACCTTCTATCCCGGCGCCAGCCCCGAGGTGATGACCTCCTCGGTCACCGCGCCCCTGGAGCGGCAGTTCGGCCAGCTCGCCAACCTCAACCAGATGACCTCGCAATCCTCGGCGGGCGCCTCGGTCATCACGCTTCAGTTCAGCCTCGATCTGCCCCTGGACATCGCCGAGCAGCAGGTCCAGGCGGCGATCAACGCCGCCGGCAATCTGCTCCCCTCCGACCTGCCGGCGCCGCCGATCTACGCCAAGGTCAACCCGGCCGACGCGCCCGTGCTGACGCTGGCGCTGACCTCGAAGACCCTGCCGCTCACCCAGGTGCGCGACCTCGCAGAGTCGCGCCTCGCCCAGAAGATCAGCCAGGTAGCGGGCGTCGGGCTGGTGAGCATCTCGGGCGGCCAGCGCCCGGCCGTGCGGGTGCGGTTCAACGCGCGGGCGCTCGCCGCCTACGGGCTCAACATCGACGACCTGCGCACCACCATCACCAACCTCAACGTCAACACGCCCAAGGGCACGATCGACGGGCCGAAGCAGTCCTACGCGATCAACGCCAACGACCAGATCCGCGACCCCAAGGCCTACGATTCGGCGATCATCGCCTACCGCAACGGCGCCCCGGTGATGCTCTCCGAGGTGGCCGACGTGGTCGAGGGGCCGGAGAACACCAAGCTCGGCGCCTGGGCCGACGCGACACCGGCGGTGATCCTCAACATCCAGCGCCAGCCCGGCGCCAACGTCATCGCCACCGTCGACAAGATCAAGTCGCTGCTGCCGCAGCTCCAGGCGAGCCTGCCGGCCGCCGTCGCGGTGGCGCCGCTCACCGACCGGACCACCACGATCCGCGCCTCCGTGGAGGACGTGCAGTTCGAGCTCGGCCTCGCCATCGCCCTCGTCGTGCTGGTGATCTTCCTGTTCCTGCGCAGCCTGTCGGCGACCCTGATCCCGAGCCTGTCGGTGCCCCTGTCGCTGGTCGGCGCCCTCTCGGTGATGGACCTGTACGGCTTCTCCCTCGACAACCTGTCGCTGATGGCGCTCACCATCGCCACCGGCTTCGTGGTCGACGACGCCATCGTGGTGATCGAGAACATCGCCCGGCACGTGGAGGGCAGCGACTCGGAGGCCGGCATCTCCCCCCTGGAGGCGGCGCTCAAGGGCTCCCGCGAGATCGGCTTCACGATCATCTCGCTGACCGTCTCGCTGATCGCCGTGCTGATCCCGCTCCTGTTCATGGGCGACGTGGTCGGGCGGCTGTTCCACGAATTCGCCATCACCCTGGCGGCGACCATCATCATCTCGGCGGTGGTGTCGCTGACCCTGGTGCCGATGCTCTGCGCCCGGCTCCTGAAGCACGTGCCGGAGGCGGCCCAACGCCGGGAGGGCGTGCTCTCCCGCCTCGGCCGGCGCGCCATCGACGGCACGATCGAATCCTACGGCCGCTCCCTGCGGATCGTCCTGAACCACCAGGGCCTGACGCTGCTGGTGGCGCTCGGCACGCTCGCGCTCACGATCTACCTGTTCGCGGTGATCCCGAAGGGCTTCTTCCCCGTGCAGGACACGGGCGTGATCCAGGGCATCACCCAGGCCGACCAGTCGGTCTCCTACGCCGCCATGGCCGAGCGCCAGCAGCGCATGGCCGAGATCGTCCTGAAGGACCCGGACGTGGCGAGCCTGTCGTCCTTCATCGGCGTCGACGGCCAGAACGTCACGCTGAATTCCGGCCGGATGCTGATCAACCTGAAGCCCCGGGACGCGCGCTCGGCGTCCGCCAGCGCGATCATCCGGCGGATCTCGGCGGCGGCCGCGAACGAGCCCGGCATGCGGCTCTACATGCAGCCGGTCCAGGACCTGACCATCGACACCGCGGTCTCGGCGACCCAGTACCAGGTGATCCTGGAGAGCCCGAACATCGACGATTTCGAGACCTGGGTGCCGCGCTTCACCGAGGCGCTGGCGCAATCGCCCGTGGTGATGGACGTGGCGAGCGACCACCAGGGCCAGGGCCTCGCCGCCTACGTGACGATCGACCGGCCCACCGCCGGCCGCTACGGCATCACCCCCGCCACCATCGACAACGCCCTCTACGACGCCTTCGGGCAGCGGATCATCTCGACGATCTTCACCCAGTCCAACCAGTACCGGGTGATCCTGGAGGCGGATCCGAAGCTGCACACGACGCTCCGCAGCCTCGACGCGATCTACCTGCCCTCGTCCACGGCGGCGAACGGGCAGGTCCCCCTCTCCGCGGTGGCGCGGATCAGCGAGCGGCGGGCGCCGCTCCTGATCTCGCATCTCGGCCAGTTTCCGGCCACCACCGTGTCGTTCAACCTCGCGCCCGGCGCGGCACTCGGCCAGGCGGTCGAGGCGATCGACAGGGTCAAGGCCGAGATTGGCCTGCCGCCCTCGTTCCGGGTGGTGCCGCAGGGCTCGGTCTTCGCCTTCCAGTCGGCGCTCGGCAACGAGCTGTTCCTCGTGCTGGCGGCGATCGTCACGGTCTACATCGTGCTGGGCGTGCTCTACGAGAGCTTCATCCACCCGATCACGATCCTCTCGACCCTGCCGTCGGCGGGGATCGGAGCGCTGCTCGGCCTGATGCTGTTCGGGCTGTCGCTCGACATCATCGCGGTGATCGGCATCGTGCTGCTGATCGGCATCGTGAAGAAGAACGCAATCATGATGATCGACTTCGCGCTCCAGGCGGAGCGCGAGGACGGGCTGGAGCCCCGAGAGGCGATCTTCCAGGCCTGCCTGCTGCGATTCCGGCCGATCCTGATGACGACGCTGGCGGCGCTCTTCGCCGCGGTGCCGCTGATCCTCGGCACCGGCGTCGGCTCCGAGCTGCGCCAGCCGCTCGGCATCTGCATCGCGGGCGGCCTGATCGTCAGCCAGGTGCTGACGCTGTTCACCACGCCGGTGATCTACCTGGCGTTCGACCGGCTGGAGCGGCGGATTTCCGGGCGGCGGGGACCGGATCTCGCGCCCGGCGAGGCGCTGCCGTGAACATCTCCGAGCCGTTCATCCGGCGGCCGGTGGCGACCACGCTGCTCACGATCGGCGTGCTGCTCGCCGGGCTGTTCGCCTTCCTGAAGCTGCCGGTGGCGCCGCTGCCGCAGATCGACTTCCCGGTGATCCTCGTCCAGGCCCAGATGGCCGGGGCCTCCCCCGACACCATGGCGACCACCGTGGCGGCGCCCCTGGAGCGGCGGCTCGGCGCCATCGCGGACGTCAACGAGATGACGTCCACCAACACCCTGGGCTCGACCCGGATCGTGCTGCTGTTCGGCCTCAACCGCGACATCGACGGCGCCGCCCGCGACGTCCAGGCCGCCATCAACGCGGCCCGCGCCGACCTGCCGACCGCGCTCCGGCAGAATCCGACCTACCGCAAGTTCAACCCCGCCGACACGCCGATCATCATCCTCGGCATGACCTCGGAGACCCTGACCCGCGGTCAGGTCTACGATTCCGCCGCCACCGTCGTGCAGCAGAAGCTCTCCCAGCTGCCCGGCGTCGGCAACGTCGATATCGGCGGCTCGTCCCTGCCGGCGGTGCGGGTCGAGCTCGATCCCACCGCCCTGTTCAACTACGGGATCGGCCTCGAGGGCATCCGGGCGGCGCTCGCCTCCGCCAACGCCAACTCGCCCAAGGGCGAGATCGACGCCGGCGACCGCCGCTACCAGCTCTACGCCAACGACCAGGGCCGCAAGGCCGCCGATTACCGCGACATCATCGTGGCCTACCGCAACGGCGCCGCGGTGAAGCTCACCGATGTCGGGCAGGTGCTCGACGGGGTCGAGGACAAGCGCAACCTCGGCATCGTCAACGGCAAGCCCGGCGTGCTGCTGTTCGTCTACAAGCAGCCCGGCGCCAACGTGGTCGAGACCATCAAGGCCGTGAAGGAGGCCCTGCCGCAGATCACCGCGGCGCTCCCCGGCGGCATCGACATCAAGCTCACCGGTGACCGCAGCGCCACGATCCGCGCCTCGCTCTCGGCCACCGAGGAGACCCTGCTGGTGGCGGTCGGCCTCGTCATCCTGGTGGTCTTCGCCTTCCTGCGCTCCTGGCGGGCCACCCTGGTCCCGGCGGTGGCCGTGCCGATCTCGATCATCGGCACCTTCTCGGCGATGTACCTGCTCGGCTACTCGCTCAACATCCTGTCGCTGACCGCGCTGATCATCGGCACCGGCTTCGTGGTCGACGACGCCATCGTGGTGCTGGAGAACGTCCAGCGCCACATCGAGGAGGGCAAGCCCCGGCTCCAGGCGGCGCTGATCGGGGCGCGGGAGGTCGGGTTCACGGTGATCTCGATGAGCCTGTCGCTCATCGCGGTGTTCCTGCCGATCCTGCTGATGGGCGGCCTCGTCGGCCGCATCTTCCAGGAATTCTCGGTGACCCTGTCGCTGTCGATCCTGATCTCGCTGGTCCTGTCGCTCACCACCACCCCGATGATGTGCGCCCGGCTGCTGCGCGCCGAGGGGCATGGGACCAACGGTGCCCCCCCCTCGGGCCGCCGGCCGAACTGGCTGATCCGGATGCTGGAGGGCGGCTTCACCCGGCTGCTCGGCGCCTATGCGCGGACGCTCGAGGTGGCGCTCGCCCATCCGCGCCTCGTGCTCCTGACCCTGCTCGCCACGGTCGGGCTGAACGTCTACCTCTACATCATCGTCCCGAAGGGCTTCTTCCCCGAGCAGGACACCGGCCAGATGATGGGCGGCATCCAGGCCGACCAGCGCATCTCGTTCCAGTCCATGGAGCAGAAGCTCAAGCAGGCGACGTCGATCGTCGGCGCCGATCCGGCGATCGAGAGTGTGGTCGGCTTCACGGGCGGGCGCGGCACCAACTCGGCCAACGTGTTCATCGGCCTGAAGCCCCTCAACGAGCGGGCGCCGATCTCCGCCGTGATGGCCCGGCTGCGGCCGAAGCTCGCCCAGGTGGCCGGCGCGCGGCTCTACGTCTTCCCCCGGCAGGACCTGCAGATGGGCGGCCGCCAGAGCTTCGCCCAGTACCAGTACACCCTCCAGGGCGACACCCCCGAGGAGCTGTTCGCCGCCGCCCCGAAGCTGGTGGCGGCCCTCCAGAAGGACCCGACCTTCGCGGACGTGACCTCCGACCAGCAGGAGGGTGGGCTCGAGAGCCGGGTGGTGATCGACCGCAACACGGCCTTCCGCTACGGCATCACGCCGAACAAGATCGACAACACCCTCTACGACGCCTTCGGCCAGCGGCAGGTCTCGACGATCTACAACCCGCTGAACCAGTACCACGTGGTGATGGAGATCGCGCCGCGCTACCTGGAGTCGCCGGAGACGCTGAAGCAGATCTACGTCTCGACCTCGGGCGGCAACGCGGCGGGCTCTGCGACCACCAACGCGGTGGCCGGCACGGTGGCGGCGGGGGGCAGCGTCAACACCAACGCGGCCACCGGCACCAGCAGCCCGGGGAGCGCGTCGACGGCTGCCGCCGCGGGGGCCGCCACCGGCTCCGGCGCGGTGGGGGGCAGCTCGGCCAGCCCCGGCGGCGCCGCGGCCGCGACCGCCGCCGCGTCCACCAGCACGGCCGACACCGCCTCGAACGCCGCCGCCATCGCGTCGGATTCGGCGCGCAACGCCTCGTCCAACGCCATCGCGGCCTCGAAGGGCGGCGCCTCGTCGAGCGCGCCGGTCTCGGCCGCCAAGGAGACGATGATCCCGCTCTCGGCCTTCGCGCGGATCGAGCCCGGCAACGCGCCCACGCAGGTCAGCCACCAGGGCCTGTTCGTGGCGACCACGATCTCGTTCAACCTCGCCCCGGGCAAGAGCCTGTCGGACGCCACCGACGCCATCGACCGGGCCATGGCCTCCCTGCACCTGCCGGCGACGATCCACGGCGAGTACGCGGGCGCGGCCAAAAACTACGTGGCCTCGGCCTCGCGCCAGCCGCTGCTGATCCTGGCGGCGATCCTGGCGGTCTACGCGGTGCTGGGCATCCTGTACGAGAGCTTCGTGCACCCGCTCACGATCCTCTCGACCCTGCCGTCGGCGGGCGTCGGCGCGGTGCTGGCCCTGCTGGTGACCGGCACCGACTTCACCATCATCGCGCTGATTGCGGTCTTCCTCCTGATCGGCATCGTGAAGAAGAACGCGATCATGATGATCGACGTGGCCATCGACGCCGAGCGAACCCAGGGCGCGAATCCCGTGGACGCGATCCGCGAGGCCTGTCTCCTGCGCTTCCGGCCGATCATGATGACGACGCTCGCGGCCATGCTGGGGGCCGTGCCGCTGATCCTGGCCAACGGCGAGGGCGCGGAGCTGCGCCGTCCCCTGGGCATCGCCATCGTCGGCGGGTTGATTGTGAGCCAGATCCTGACCCTCTACACCACCCCCGTCGTCTACCTCACCCTCGATCGCCTCCGGCACAGGGTGCTCGACCGGCGCAGGCGCACCGGACGGGGTGGAGAAGCGGCAATGCCGGCCGGAGAGTGATGGTTACGGTTTCACGTGAAACAGCGGCGGCTGCGAGAACGCGCGTGTCGCGCGCCGTTCTGCCGGCCCTGTGCCTGCCGCTCCTCCTCGCCGGCTGCGTGGTCGGTCCCGATTATGCCCGGCCCTCCGTGGAGACTCCGCTCGCCTACAAGCAGGGCGGCGTCCGGGAGGACAGCCCCGCCTACGTCGCCGCCCGGAGGAAGGGCTGGCGCGAGGCCCGGCCCAGCGATGCCGTCGAGCGCGGCGACTGGTGGCGGGTCTTCCGGGATCCGACCCTCGACCGGCTGATCCGCCTCGTCGACGTGGACAACCAGTCCCTCCGGCAGGCGGTGGCCAACTACCGGCAGGCCCGGGCGCTCGTCGCCTCCGCGCAGGCCGCCCTGTACCCGACCGTGATCGGCGCGCCGAGCATCACCCGGACCGGCAGCGGCAGCACCACGCGCACCAACGTCTCGCTGATCGGTCAGGCGAGCTGGGAACTCGACCTGTTCGGCGGTACCCGCCGCACCATCGAGAGCGAGGCGGCGCTGGCCCAGTCCGACGCCGCCACGATCGCGCTCACCCGCCTGACCATCCAGGCGGAGGTGGCAGCCGACTACCTGACAGTGCGCTACGCCGATTCCCTCCAGAGGGTGCTCGACGAGAACGTCGAGAACTTCAAGAAGACCCTGGCGATCACCGAGAACCAGTACGCCGCCGGCGTGGCGGCGCGCTCCGACGTGATCACCGCGCAGACCCAGGTCCAGACCATCGAGGCCCAGGCCATCGCGGTGCGCCTGACCCGGGTGCAGTACCTGAACGCCATCGCCACCCTGATCGGCCGGCCGCCCTCCGAGGTGTCGATCCCGGTCGCGGGCATCGCCCGGAACCCGCCGGGCGTGCCGGTCGGGATCCCGAGCGACCTGCTGGAGCGGCGGCCGGACGTCGCCCAGGCCGAGCGCCTCCTCCAGGCACAGAGCGAGCGCATCGGCGTGGCGGTGGCGGCCTTCTTCCCCACCGTCACGATCTCGGCCCAGGGCGGCATCTCGGGCGCGACCCGCAACGGGCTGCTGTCGGCGGCGAACCAGGTCTGGTCGGTCGCGGCGTCCGGCAGCGAGGTCCTGTTCGACGGAGGCGCCCGCACCGCCGCCCTGCGCTCGGCGGAAGCCGGCTACGATTCCGCTGTGGCCGGCTACAGGCAGGTGGTGCTCGCCGCCTTCGCGGAGGTCGAGAACCAGATGGCGGCGCTCCGCATCCTCGGCCAGCAGCAGGGGGCGCAGGACAAGGCCGTCGACCTGTCGCGCAAGGCCGTGGAGATCACGCTCAACGAGTATCGGGCCGGCACGCAGAACTTCACCACCGTGGTGACCGCGCAGGGCCTGCTGGTGACCAACGAGATCAACGCCCTTCAGGTGCGGCTGAACCGCTTCACCGCGGCCGTGACGCTGATCCGGGCGCTCGGCGGCGGCTGGGACGTACGCTCGCTGCCGAGCGATTCCGAGCTGAAGGGTCCGAGCCTCCCGATCGACCGGGGCGGGCAGGCGGTGCGGCCGGACGAGTAGGATCTCAGCCGCGGCTCCGGAGCTACTACCGACGTCTCGGCTGTCCCACCCCCTCATCCTGAGGTGCCGGAGCGCAGCGGAGGCGTCGAAGGAGCCCTTCAGAAGCCACCGCGATCCCTGGGGCTCTCCTTCGAGGCCCGCTGCGCTCCGGCACCTCAGGATGAGGGGAATGGATGGGATCGCCCTGCGGGGGGCGCGGTGGCGCGGATTGCGTCCGCTTCGGCGAAGAGATCCCTAAAGCCGCGCCAGCAGCTCCGCCTTCTTGTCGGAAAATTCCCGTTCGGTGAGCACGCCCCGCGCGTGCAGGTCCGCGAGCCGCTCGATGGTCGCCAGCACGTCCTCCCCGGACGGCCGCATCGGCGCGGGTGCCTCGACGGGCGCGGGCCGCGCCTGCGCCGGGTCGGCCTGCCGTGGGGCCGCCGCCGCGGCCTCGATGCGGTGCAGGCGGTCGAGATCGACGACACCCGCCGGGCCGGTGAAGCCGAGCGTGCCGTTCGCCTGGGAGACCCCCGTGATGTGGTGTTCGCCCGTGTCGTAGACGGCGACGCCCGAGCCCGATTCGACGGCGAGCCGCCGGCGCCCGGGGAAATACGCGTAGCGCAGCCCGTTCTGCGCGCCGGTGCTCGCCGGCGATCCGAGATCGGCCGGCCACCACTCGCCGCCGCCGCGCCGCGCCGTCGGCGGCGCCTCCGAGAAGCCGGCCTTCGGGAGCGCCGCGGCCAGCTCGTCGCAGAGGGCCTTGACCCGGGCCTTCAGGCCGTCGTCGAACATCCGGCCGACCATCACCATGCCGCCGGCGAACCATTGGCCCATCCCGCCGAGGTCGGGATGGTCGAACTGTGCCATCGTGCCGTGCCCGCGCTCGAGCGCCTGCACGACGTGGCGTACTGCGTCCAGGCTGACCCCGTGACGCTCGGCGACGCTCCGCAGCCCTGACGCATGGTCGAACCCGCCCTCGTCCGGGACGGCGGCGGATGCAGGGGTCCTGTCGGACGGATCCATCGGGTCGGCTCCGGACACGTCGCAGGGCGGACGGGATGCGCGCGGAACCGGCGACCCGCTGCCCGGGGACCAGCCTGTCGGCGATGATCCCCGGCCGCGACGGCGTTGCGATGCGAGCACAATCCTCGGTCGCAGGCGCCGGTTCCGCTTCGCCTCAGCTGGCGGCGGGGAACGGGCCCGCGATGGTGAAGTCACCGATCGGCCGCCGGCCGTTCGGCGTCTCGCGCGGGCGCTGCTCCTCGGTGAGGTCCGCCTCCGGGATCTTGCGGCCGACCGCGAAGGCGGCCTCGATCCGGTGGTTCTCGGGCAGGCGCAGGATTTCCGGCGCGCGGACATGGTCGAAGCCGACCATGCCGTGGGCATGCCAGCCCTGGTGGATCGCCTGGAGCTGGAAGGCGAGGGAGGCGGTGCCTGCGTCGAAGGAGTGGCTGTAGGACGGCTTCAGCTCGTCGCCGACCTTCATCATCCCGTTGGAGACCAGGAACAGAATCGCCCCGGTGCCGGAGACCCATTTCTGGTTGCCGGGCACGAGCAGGCCGAAGAACGTGTCCCAGTGGGCGTCGCCCCGGAGCGCGTAGAGGAAGCGCCAGGGCTGCGAGTTGTAGGCGGAGGGCGACCAGCGCGCCGCCTCGATCATCCGCATCAGCTCGGATTCGGGCACGGCCTCGCCCGTGAAGGCGCGGGGCGAGTGCCGCTTCACGAAGACCGGATCGATGTCGTGGTCGGCGCGGCGGGGCGGGGGCAGGCTCAAGGGATTTGTCTCCGGAAGGGCGCGGGCGCCCGGGCGGCCGAGCTTGCCCGAAACGCCCGTCCGGAGGCAAACTCTGGACCGCTACGCCACGCTGCGCTCGATCTCCTCCTCGTCGCAGATCACGCCGGCATTGCCCTCGAACTCCGCCGCGAGATCGACGGGGGCGCGGACCGGGGCCGCATTGACCCGGTCGCGCGCGAAGGTCGCCAGGAACAGCCGCATGACGTGGCGCACGCCCGCGTCGTTGATGGTGCGCTGGTCCTCGTTGTAGTAGCGCCCGGCATTCACGTTGCTCGTGACGATGTCGTAGGCGGGGAAGTAGACCGCCCGCGGGTCCCCCCGGCCGACCACCTCGCCGGCCGCCACACGCAGCACCGACTTGGAGTAGCTGTTCGACTCCATCACGTGCCGGTCCATGTAGGTGGCGATCATCGGCACCGGCGAGACCGTGAAGATCACCCGCGCCTTCGGGTTCACGCTCCAGAGCCGGTCGAGGAAGCCGTTGAGGTCGCCGAGCACCTCGCCCGCCCCGGCATTCACGCACTCGTAGAGCGCCGGGTCGAAGGTCCCGCCCGCGACCCCGGGGGCGAGCGGCAGCGCCGCGCCATCGGCCCGCCAGCGCCAGCCTTCCGTGAGACCCAGGGTCAGCACGAACACGTCGAGCGTCTCGAACAGGCGGCGCACCTCGGCGAGGTGCGCGTCGCGGGCCGCCACCACCTCGGCCTCGCTGGCGAAGCCGTCCGGCTCGACGGTCGGGCGGAACGGATCGACGTAGCGGCCGTCGTCGCGCAGCCACGCCTTCAGCTCAGGCTCGAACGTGCCGTAGGCCCGGTCGAACAGCTGCACGAACTGGCGCGTGTAGTAGAGATTGCCGTAGCGCGCCGAGAACGTGCCGAACTGGCGGGCATTCGCCTCCTCGGCGCTCATCCCCGGGGTCGGCGGCTCGGTCAGGTAGTAGTTGAACCCGGCGCCGCGCACCGCCTCGGCCACCCGCTGCGCGAAGCAGGAGCCGCCGGTGGCGACCTTGTCGGTCGGCGCGATCACGAAGGTGTCCTTCGGATGCGGGTTGACCGCGAAAGGCGGCACGTTGGTGACGACCTTGCGCCAGAATCGCTCGGCCGGTAGACCCGTATACGGATTCAACGCCATCCTCGAACCCTCTTCTTCACGACGGCGACAGGCCCTCGGGGGTGCTGAGCCGTCCGCGGACACCGGCACGCGACGTGGCCCTGAACGACCTGCCCCGGCGCGCCCGCAGCGCGTTCACCCTCTCGCCGACCACTTGGGCTCCCACCTGGGCGACACCATGGCGGAACCGCGCCCGCGCCGCCACGACCCGTGACGGGCCGACCATCGCGGTGCTGGGCAATTGCCAGGCGCGGGGCATCGCCCGGGCGATGCGCCTGCTCGCCCCGCGGAGCCCGGTCCGCTACCTGCCCATGGGCTCGCTGAAGCGCGACCACGGCCATGTCGACGGCCTGATCCGGACCCTGCGCGCCCACGACCACGTCTTCTCGCAGGCCTTCCCGGCCGGGCTGATCCCGGGCGGCGACGTCGCCACCCTGCGCGCCGCCGATCCCCGGCTCAGGCTGTTCCCGTCGATTGTGTTCTCGGCCTTCCACCCGGACATGGTCTACGTGGGCCAGGCCTCGGACTTGGCCGCCCTGAAGCTGACCCCGTCGCCGATGGGTCAGTACCACTCGGCGATCGCGCTCACCGCCCACCGGCTCGGCCTCGATGCCGGCCGCACCGCCGCGTTGTTCCGCGAGGACGTGTTCGCCCGCCTCGGCTACCTCGACCATTGGGACCCGGCGGTGCGGGAACTCGTCGGTGCGGCGGATGCCCTCGGTTTCGACCTGCAGCGCGAGGTGACCCGCTGGGCGCGCCGCGGCGCCTTCATGCACCTGATGAACCATCCCAAGGTCCACGTCCTCGGCGACATCGCCCGGCGGCTGCTGCAGGAGAACGGGCTGACGCCCGAGCCCGTGGAGATCGAGGATTACCTCGGCGACGAGCTGGCGCAGGACGTGGTCTGGCCGCTCTACCCGGCCATCGCCGAGCATTTCGGGCTCACCGGCGCGTACCTGTTCAAGGCGAAGCCCCGGGGCGACGACTTCCCGGTGCTCTACGACCTGCCGGGCTTCGTCGCGGCGAGCTTTTCCATCTACGACACGACGCCGCCCGGCGACCTCGCCTGCCCGCGGGTGGAGGCGTGGCTCGCCGCGCCGGACATCGTGGCGCTGTTCCGGGGCGGCTGAGGCCGCTCAGCCCGCCGCGCGGAGCGGCGCGTCGAGATGCGCGGCGCCGAGGCCGTCGACCATCATCCGCACGAGCCGGTTGACCTCCTGCATCTGGAACGGCTTGCGCAGGAACAGGCTGCCGGGCACGCCGCTGCGGCCGTTCGTGTCCGTCGAGGTGTAGACCACCGGCCGGTCCGGATGGATCGCCCGGAAGGCGTGGGCCACCGTCCAGCCGTCGATCAGGCCGGGCAGGTGGATGTCGGTGAACAGCCAGTCGATTGCCGCGCCCTGCGCGCGCAGGAGCGTCAGCGCCGCCTCGCCCGTCGAGGCCTCAATCACCCGGATCCCGTGCGTCTCGCACAGGCTCGCGATGATCTCGAGGAGCAGGTAGCTGTCCTCGACGATGAGGACGCTCTGGGCGGGTCGCATGGCAAGGGTCCGGAGTTTTACACCCGCGATTCAGAAGTCATTAGGGTTGAGGAACCCTTAAAATACCGGCCTCTGACGACCACCGCGCGCGGGCCGCCGTGTGGCTACGCCGCAACCCGCGCCGCCGAAATCGCCGCTGGAGCCGCACTCCGCCCCCGTGCACGCCGATGCGCCCCGCAGCCGCCGCATTCCGGGTGCGACAGCGCACGCCACCGACCGGGGCGAGCCGCCACCACGTCTCCGCCCCAGGCGGCGGAACCGTCGCTTAACCATCCGCGCCTAAGACGGCGCTCAGGAGTACGCGGACCCGCCTCGAAGACCCGCAGCCGGCCTTCGGCACCGCTCGAGGAGTTTTTCCAGATCATGGCCCAGTCTTTTCGCGCCGCCGCCCTCGGCCTCGCCCTCGTGGCCTCGCTCGGCCTCGGCGCCTGCAGCAACGACAAGGACCTCGCCGACGCCTCCGCGTTCGGGGCAGGTGCCGCGACCCCGGGCAGCGCGCAGGACTTCGTCGTCAATATCGGCGACCGGGTCTTCTTCGAGTCGGATTCCACCGACCTGACGCCCACCGCGACCGCGACCCTCGACAAGCAGGCCGCGTGGCTGCAGCGCTACCCGCGCTACACCTTCATCATCGAGGGCCATGCCGACGAGCGCGGCACCCGCGAATACAACTTCTCCCTGGGTGCCCGCCGCGCCCAGGCGGTGAACGACTACCTCGCCACCCGCGGCATCGCGGCGAGCCGGATGCGGACCGTGTCGTACGGCAAGGAGCGGCCGGTGGCGGTGTGCAACGACATCTCCTGCTGGTCGCAGAACCGCCGGGCGGTGATCGTGCTCGACCGGGGCGCCGGGGCGTAAGCCCCCTGGCACCCCCGACGGGGGCGGGAACGATCCCGCCTCCGCACCGCGCCCCAGTTTTGCCGCGGTGCGGCGCATCTGATAGGGCCTCGCGCTGACACCGGACCGCAGCCGCACCATGCCCGCCCGCCTTCGCACCCGCCTCGCCCTCGCCACGGCCCTCACCACGGCCCTCGGCGCCGCGCTCCTCGGCCACCCGGCCGCCGCGCAGGACGCCTCCGAACTGGTGGTGCGCCTCGGGCGCATCGAGAACCAGTCCCGGGTCATGGCCGGGCAGATCGAGACCCTCCAGTACGAGAACCGCCAGCTCAAGGAGCAGCTGCGCAAGTTCCAGGAGGACGTCGAGTTCCGCCTGAACGAGGGCAAGGGCGGCGGCAAGCCGGCGCCTTCGGCCGCTCCGTCCTCCGGGTCGGGTGGCGGCAACGTCAACGGCGTCAATCCCGGCTCCGGTCGCCCGGGCAAGCGCGGCGACGCCTTCGACCCGGCGCAATCTCCCGGCGCCCCCGGCGCGCCGATGCAGCTCGGCAGCACGCAGCCCTCCGCGCCCCTGCCGCCCCGGGAAGCGGTCGAGGCCGAGACTGCGCCCCGTCCGCAGCGTATCCCCCAAGGCGCGATCAGCGGGGCGACGGACGACGAGGACGCGGAGTCCGCCGCCCCCGGCTACGACGAGCCGGTGGACCTGCGCCCGCCGGCGCGGACCGGCGCGATCCCGGCGGCGCGCCCCTCCGAGAGCGTGGCCGCCACGCGCAGCGGCGACCCGGCGGCGGATTACGACGCCGCGGTGGAGCTGTTCCGCGCCAAGCAGTACGAGCAGGCCGAGATGGGCCTGCGCCAGTTCATCCAGTCGCATCCCCGCGACAATCGGGTTGCCGGCGCAACCTACTGGCTCGGCGAGAGCTACCTCGCCCGCGGCCGCAACCGCGAGGCGGCCGAGCAGTTCCTGAAGGTCTCCACCGACTACGCCCGCTCGACCCAGGCCCCCGAAGCCATGCTGAAGCTCGGCGTCACGCTGAACGCGCTGGGCGCCCGCGAACAGGCCTGCGCGACGCTGGCCGAGCTCGACCGGAAGTTCCCCAACGCCGCCGCGGGCGTCCGCCAGGGCGTCGTGCGCGAGCAGAAGCGCGCCCGCTGCGCCGCTTGAGCGGAGCGGGCGACCCGCTCCGCGACGCGATCGCCCCCTGGCTCGAACGGTCCGCCCGCCACGGGCGCGCCGTCCTGCTCGCCGTCTCCGGGGGGCCCGATTCGAGCGCCCTGATGCACGCGGCGGCGGCCCTTGCGCATCCCGGCACATCCCTGCGGGTCGCCACCGTCGACCATGGCTTGCGGCCGACATCCGGCGACGAGGTCGAGGGGGTCGCCCGCGCCGCGGACCGGCTCGGCCTGCCGCACACCACCCTGCGCTGGACGGGGCCGAAACCCGGCAGCGGCCTGCAGGACGCCGCCCGCGAAGCCCGCTACGCGCTGTTGTCGTCCCAGGCCGCGGCGATCGGTGCCGGCCTCGTGCTCACCGGCCACACCCGTGACGATCAGGCCGAGACGGTGCTGATGCGCCTCGCCGCCGGGAGCGGCCTCGCGGGCCTCGCCGGCATGCGCGCCGAGCGGAACCTCGCCCCCGAGATCGTGCTCGGGCGACCGTTCCTGCACCTGCCGAAGGCGACCCTGGTGGCGTGGTGCGAAGCGCGCGGCATCCCGGTCCTGCGCGACCCCACCAACGCCGACCCGCGCTTCGCCCGCGGCCGCCTGCGCGACGCCTGGCCGGCCCTGGAGCGCGAAGGCTTGAGCGCGGCGCGCCTCGCCCGCCTCGCCGAGCGCGCGGCGCGCGACGAGGCCGCCCTGAGGAGCGCGGCGGAGCGGGCGCTCGCCACGGCATTGCGGCCCGGCACGGAGCAGGGGGCGACGCTGCGCCTCGACGGCGCACGCCTCGCGGCCCTGCCGGAGGCCGTGGCCCTGCGCTGCGTCGATCTGGCCCTGTCGCGGGCCGGGGCCGCGCCACGCCGTCTCGACCGTCTCGAGGCGCTCGTCCTCGAATCCCTGCTGCCGGCCCTGCGGCGCAACGCGCCGATCCGGCGCACGCTGGCCGGGATTCTGATCGCGTCCGACGCGGCGGCGACCGTGAGTCTGGCCCCCGCGCCGCCGCGACGACACCCGCAAGATGCTGCCCTCGCCGCAGGGGATCCCCGATTACTTGGCAAGGGAGGGCCCCCCGCTTACATTGGCGAGGTGTGCACGGATGGGCCGGCCGAGCCGGGTGACGCGTCCATCCGGGGGCCGCACACGCCAGGGATTGATCGATGAACCCGAATTTTCGCAACTTTGCCTTGTGGGTCGTCATCTTCCTGCTGGTGCTGGCCCTCGTCACCCTGTTCCAGAATCCGGGACACCGGGGCGGCGGCAGCGAGATCGCCTACAGCCAGCTCCTGAACGACGCCGATTCCGGCAAGATCCAGTCGGTGGTGATCTCCGGGCAGGACGTGTCCGGCACCTATGTCGGCGGCGGCAACTTCACGAGCTACGCGCCCAACGACCCGAGCCTGGTCTCCAAGCTGCAGGGCAAGGGCGTGACGATCACCGCCCGTCCCCCGTCCGACAACACCCCCTGGTTCATCCAGCTGCTGGTGAGCTGGCTGCCGATCCTCGTCTTCATCGGCGCCTGGATCTTCCTCTCGCGCCAGATGCAGTCGGGCGCCGGCCGCGCCATGGGCTTCGGCAAGTCGAAGGCGAAGCTCCTGAACGAGGCCCACGGCCGCGTGTCGTTCGACGACGTCGCGGGCGTCGAGGAGGCGAAGGAGGATCTCCAGGAGATCGTCGAGTTCCTGCGCGACCCGCAGAAGTTCCAGCGGCTCGGCGGCCGGATCCCGCGCGGCGTGCTGCTCGTCGGCCCGCCCGGCACCGGTAAGACCCTGATCGCCCGGGCGGTCGCGGGCGAGGCCAACGTGCCGTTCTTCACCATCTCGGGCTCCGACTTCGTCGAGATGTTCGTGGGCGTCGGCGCCAGCCGCGTGCGCGACATGTTCGAGCAGGCCAAGAAGAACGCGCCCTGCATCATCTTCATCGACGAGATCGACGCGGTCGGCCGCCACCGCGGCGCTGGCCTCGGCGGCGGCAACGACGAGCGCGAGCAGACCCTCAACCAGCTCCTCGTGGAGATGGACGGGTTCGAGGCCAACGAGGGCGTGATCATCATCGCGGCGACCAACCGCCCCGACGTGCTCGACCCGGCCCTGCTGCGTCCCGGCCGCTTCGATCGCCAGATCATGGTGCCGAACCCGGACGTCACCGGCCGCGAGCGCATCCTGCGCGTCCATGTCCGCAAGGTGCCGCTGGCCCCCGACGTCGACCTGAAGACCATCGCGCGCGGCACCCCGGGCTTCTCGGGCGCCGACCTGATGAACTTGGTCAACGAGTCCGCGCTGCTCGCCGCCCGTCGCGGCAAGCGCATCGTCACGATGCACGAGTTCGAGGACGCCAAGGACAAGGTCATGATGGGCGCCGAGCGGCGCACCCTGGTGATGACCGAGGACGAGAAGCGGCTCACCGCCTACCACGAGGGCGGCCACGCCATCGTCGCCCTCAATGTCCCGGCCACCGACCCGGTGCACAAGGCGACCATCATCCCCCGCGGCCGGGCGCTCGGCATGGTCATGCAGCTGCCCGAGCGCGACAAGCTCTCCATGAGCTTCGAGCAGATGACCTCGCGGCTGGCGATCATGATGGGCGGGCGCATCGCCGAGGAGATGATCTTCGGGCGCGAGAAGGTGACCTCGGGCGCGCAGTCGGACATCGAGCAGGCGACGCGGCTCGCCAAGATGATGGTCACCCGCTGGGGCTTCAGCCCCGAGCTCGGCACCGTCGCGTACGGCGACAACAACGACGAGGTCTTCCTCGGCATGTCGATGGGCCGGCAGCAATCGGTCTCGGAGTCGACCGCCCAGAAGATCGACGCCGAGGTCCGCCGCCTCGTCGAGACCGGCCTGGAGGAGGCGCGCCGCATCCTGGCCGAGCACAAGGACGACTTGGAGGCCCTGGCGCAGGGGCTCCTCGAGTACGAGACCCTCTCGGGCGAGGAAATCCGCAACCTGCTCAAGGGCCAGCCCCCGATCCGCGACGGCGGCGACGTGCCGCCGACCCCGGCCCGGGGTTCCTCGGTCCCCTCGGCGGGCCGCGGCCGGCCGAAGGAGACCGACGGCGGGCTGGAGCCCCAGCCGCAGGCCTGAGACCCTCCTGAAACCCTACGGGTCGGATGAGCGAAGAGGGCGCCGCGAGGCGCCCTTTTTCGTTGCGCGTGCCGGTTCGGGATAGCGCAGTCCGGATCGCGCAGACATCTCGCCCTCGGGCTTGCAGAGTCGGGATTCAGATCGGCGATGCGTTCTCGGGAGTTGCAGCCCCATTCCGGGACGGCCGGCGCTCCGCGCTTGGTCCGGGTGGCCACCCGGACCAAGCATCCCGCTTGCGCGGAACGGCCTGACCTTAGCAACACCGCAACAGACAATTCCGGGGCGCCGAAGGCGAGCCCGGACCCGAAGGGGCACGCCGGAGGCGGGCGATCCAGAACCTCTATCGGTGCAAGGTCTTGCCGCACCAGCGTCTCTGAATCCCGGGCTCCGCTGCGCGGCCCCGGGATGACGGGATGAAACGGAGACGCTGCGATACAGAGAAGAGAATCGAGACATTCCCGCAAACAGGAGATGACGATCGCCCACTGTGCAACCCATAGCCCGTGCGGGAAAGGGACAGGGTGAGGGATCGGGTCCGTCCGGAAGTGGCTCGTCGCGCGCGCGACGATGGCGGGTCCTATCCGGATCCGTCGTATCCCTCACCCCAACCCCCTCCGCACGGGAGAGGAGCCTGTCGCCCCCGGCCGCGCGCGTCGGTATTCGCCAAAGCCGCGGGCTCATCGTTGCGCCGAGAGGATCGAAGAACGCATCGCGTCTCCCGTGACAAACCGCTTCCCCTGTCGGCAAACCGACGCTGCCAGCTTGGCCGGAGCCTCGGCCTCCCACCGCGAATCGGAAACACAGGGTCCTCCTCCAGGCAGCGCACCCAAAAGCCCCGATGCCGGTCTCGACCTATCTCGTCGTCGCCCTGGGCGCGGTCGTCGCCGGCTTCGTGCAGGGCCTCTCGGGCTTCGCCTTCGGGCTCGTCTCCCTGTCGTTCTGGGCCTGGGTGATCGATCCGCAGCTCGCCGCCGTTCTGGCCGTGTCCGGCGCCTTCACCGGCCAGGTCGTGGCCGCCCTCTCGGTCCGGCGCGGGTTCGACCTCCGGCGCCTCGCGCCCTTTGTGCTCGGCGGCCTCGCGGGGATCCCCCTCGGCCTCCTCCTGTTGCCGCGGCTCGACGCCGACTGGTTCAAGGCCCTCCTCGGCGCCCTGCTGATGGTCTGGTGCCCGGCCATGCTGTTCGCCCAGAACCTGCCGCGGATCACGGCCGGCGGCCGGCTCGCCGATGCCGCGGTGGGACTCGGGGGTGGCCTGATGGGCGGGCTCGGCGGCTTCACCGGCGTGCTGCCGACCCTCTGGTGCACCCTGCGCCGCTACGAGCGCGACGTGCAGCGGTCGGTGATCCAGAACTTCAACCTCGCCATGCTCAGCGTGACCATGGCGACCTATCTCGCCTCCGGGCTCGTCACCCGGGCGGCGCTGCCGATGCTGGCGGTGGTGCTGCCGGCGATGCTGGTCCCGACCTTCCTCGGCGCCCGGATCTACCTGGGCATCAGCGAGGCCGCGTTCCGCCGGCTCGTCCTCAGCCTCCTGACCCTCTCGGGTCTCGCGCTGGTCTCGGCCTCGGTGCCGCGGCTCCTGGAACGCGGCTTCCGGAGCGCGCCGGGCGCCGCATTTCGACCGCCTTTGTCGCGGAGCACCCGATTCATCCTTCCGGTCACTAGGCATCCGGAAGCACCGGTCATCTGCTAGGCTATGTCGGGTCCGCGGCCCGGCATCGGAGACGTCATGGCGCGCAAGTATTTCGGAACCGACGGCATCCGGGGCCGGGCCAACGGGGTGATCACCCCCGAACTCGCCCTCAAGGTCGGTCAGGCGGCCGGCCTCGTGTTCCAGCGCGGCGACCACCGCCACCGGGTGGTGATCGGCAAGGACACGCGCCTGTCCGGCTACATGATCGAGACCGCGCTGGTGGCGGGCTTCACCTCGGTGGGCATGGACGTGCTGCTGCTCGGGCCGGTGCCAACGCCCGCCGTGGCGATGCTGACGCGCTCCATGCGGGCCGATCTCGGCGTGATGATCTCGGCCTCGCACAACCCGTTCGAGGACAACGGCATCAAGCTGTTCGGGCCCGACGGCTTCAAGCTCAACGACGCGATCGAGCACGAGATCGAGGGGCTGATCGACGCCGACATGCACAAGCGCCTCTCCGGCGCGAACGACCTCGGCCGGGCCAAGCGGATCGAGAGCGTGCATGCCCGCTACATCGAGTTCGCCAAGCGCACCCTGCCGCGGCACGTGACCCTCGACGGCCTGCGGGTCGTGGTCGATTGCGCCAACGGCGCCGCCTACAAGGTCGCCCCCGAGACCCTGTGGGAACTCGGCGCCGACGTGATCGCCATCGGCACCGAGCCGGACGGGTTCAACATCAACCGCGCCGTCGGCTCCACCGCCCCGGCGGCCCTGATCGACATGGTCCGCGAGCGCCGGGCCGATATCGGCATTGCGCTGGATGGCGACGCCGACCGGGTGCTGATCGTCGACGAGAAGGGCCAGGTGGTCGACGGCGACCAGCTCATGGCCGTCGTGGCCCGCTCCTGGAAAGAGGACGAGCGCCTCACCCAGCCGGGCGTGGTGGCGACGATCATGTCGAATCTCGGCCTGGAGCGCTATCTCGGCGGCCTCGGCCTGACGCTGGCCCGCACCGCGGTGGGCGATCGCTACGTCCTCGAGCACATGCGCGAGCACGGCTACAACCTCGGCGGCGAGCAGTCCGGCCACATCATCATGTCGGACTACACCACCACGGGCGACGGCCTCGTGGCGGCGCTGCAATTGCTCAGCGTCGTGCAGCGGCAGAACCGGCCGGTGAGCGAGGTCTGCCACTGCTTCGACCCGCTGCCGCAGATCCTCAAGAACGTCCGTTACCGGACCGGGGAGCCGCTGCGCCAGGACAGCGTGGTCAGCGCCATCGAGCACGCCCGCCAGCGGCTGGGCAATGCCGGGCGTTTGGTGATCCGCCCCTCCGGCACGGAGCCGGTGATCCGCGTGATGGCCGAGGGCGACGACCGCAGCCTCGTCAACGAGGTGGTCGACGAGGTGGTCGACGCCGTGACCCGCGCGGCGGCCTGAAACGGGCCTCAGCCGGCCTGCTCACGCGTCCTGGTAGAGGGCGCGCAGCTCCGGCGGCGCCGTCCTGCGCCACGCCGCCAGCAGGGCGTCGCGCAGCGTGTCCTCCGCGCACAGGTCGAGGTCGAGGTTGGTCCAGCCGCGCCGGCCCCAGGCTCCGTCCAGCGGCGTGAACAGGTCGGGCTCGGCCTCGCACAGTGCCGCCTGATCCTCGGGCGCGAGGCGCAGCACCACCCGCGCCTCCTCGACCCACAGGGTGGCCAGCACCCGGCCGCCGACGCGGAAATCCGGGTTGCCGCTGTGCGCGCCCGCCACCGTCTCGGGCAGCATCAACGCCAGGATGCGCACGTCCTCCGGCAGCACGGAGCGCTCAGCCGACCTGAAGGGGCCGGGCCGGTCGGCCCTGGCCGCCCGGAGGGCCGTCCGGGATCGGATTCACCATGGGCACGCCTTCGTACGTAGAGTTGATGCCCGGAACGCCGCAGCACGGCGCCAAGAAGATAAACAAATACTTCCCGTTCGCCAGTTTCGAAGGACGCGCAATGAACGTGCAAGCATAACATTTAACGTTAAGCCGGATTTAAGACCTTCCGGACATCCTTCACCAAGTGTCCCCGAGCCGCGCGCTGCGTGTCCGCTCATGAGTCCGGAAGGAAGTCCTATGGCCCGCTCCAAGCTGAACGCTTTGGTGCGTAGCCTGACGCTCGCGGCGAGCGTCGGCGCGCCCTGCCTCGCCGCCGCTGCAGATCTGCTGCCGCCACCCCCGCCGCCTCCGCCCCCCCCGATCGAGGTCGGCGGCGGCTGGTACCTGCGCGGCGATGTCGGCGCGAGCATCTACACCCGCCCGAAATACAGCGAGGCCTACGACTACACCGGCTACGCCGACGCCAACCGCTCCTTCGGGAACGTCATCGGCAGCGGCGGCTTCGCGGGTGTCGGCGTCGGCTACCAGTTCACCCCGTTCTTCCGCGGCGACATCACCGGAGAGTACCGCTACTCCACCGGCCTGCGCGGCAGCGAGTACTATCGCGGCCCCGACTACGACGACGGCCTCGGCTCCTACGGCGTGAACAAGTCGAGCGGCAGCTTCGACTCCGCGGTGGTGCTCGCCAACGCCTACTTCGACCTCGGCACCTGGTATGGCATCACGCCGTTCATCGGTGGCGGCGTCGGCTACGCCTTCAACCACGTCTCGTCCTACTCGACCAACCAGCAGTTCACGAGCCCGACCTACGGCTACGATTACGCCAACCCGATCTACGGCTGCGACTGCGGGGCACCCTCGTACAACTACAGGCCGGTCTACGACAACAACGGCAATCCGGTCTACAACACCAACAGCGGCACCAAGTTCTACAAGGACAAGTCGAGCGGCAGCTTCGCCTGGGCGCTCCACGCCGGTCTGGCCTACAACGTGACCGACGCGTTCAAGGTCGAACTGGCCTACCGCTACCTGAACCTCGGCAAGGCCGAGACCGGCGCCGGCTACGTGCCGTGCTGCACCGGTGCCCTGCCGGCGGTCAAGGTGAAGGACATCGAGGCGCACGACGTGAAGATCGGCCTGCGCTACTACCTCGGCGGCTTCGTCGCGGCCCCGCTGCCGCCGCTGATGCCGGAGCCGGTCCCGGGCCCGCTGGTGCGCAAGTACTGAGCACCGACCGGACCTGATCTCACCGCCAAGGCCTGACGGCGCGGAGCTTCTCCGCGCCGTTTCGCGTTTTCACGGCCGCGCCGCGGGCCATGCCGGACCTGCGAGGAAGATCAGTCCTGAAGCCCGGCATTTCCGTCAGAAACAGGATTGTTTCGGCGGGAAACCCGAGATTACCCCGAAGCAACGGACAATTAAGGTTACTCGTCTATCACTGCGTCGAGGCTCGATCAGCCGTCCGCCTCGTAGTGCCAGGACGATCCCGATGCGTACCGTCACCTTTCCGTTGTTGGCAGTTCTCGGCCTCTGCGGCGTGAGCACGGCCCGGGCCGCCGATCTGGACTACGATTACCTGCGCGGCGCCGAGTATGATCCGCTGCCCGCCCCCGCGGTGGTCGACTGGAGCGGCATCTATGTCGGCGGCCACGGCGGCTACACGTCCGCGGCCCTGGGCAGCCGGGGGGCGCTCCAGCCGCTGATCTACCGCGACTCGCACAACACGACCGGCGAGTCCGACTTCGGCGCCTCGACCCTCCTGAGCCCGCCGTCGCGGCGCGTCGGCGACATGAGCTTCGGCGCCTTCGCGGGCTACAACGTCCAGTACGATCAGTTCGTCTTCGGCGTGGAAGCCGATTACACCTATTTCGGCCGGATGGGCGTGTCGAGCGACGGGCTCGGGCGCAGCCAGGTCTCGGCCGCGGGCCAGTACGAGGCCGTGAACCTGTCGGGTTCCACGGCCACACGGGTCAACGATTACGGGACCCTGCGCGCCCGCATCGGCTACGCGTTCGAGAACTTCATGCCCTACGTGACCGGCGGCGTGGCCATCGGCCGGGCGCGCATCGCCGACGCGACCAGCTACCAGAATTACGGGTTCAACCTGACCGCCTACAACGCGACGCTGGCAGGGACGCCGACCTCCGTGAGCAACTTCGGCTACGCGAGCTTCAACCCGGGCGCGCCCTACAGCAGCACGCCGTACACCTCCCTCCAGGCGCAGTCGAAGACCAAGGTCGTCGCCGGCGTGGCGGCGGGAGCCGGCATCGAGTACGCGATCACGCCGAACATCCTGCTCCGCGCCGAGTACCAGTACGTGCTGTTCAACGATTTCGACGGGCACAAGGTCAACCTGAACACCGTCCGCGCCGGCGCCGCCGTCAAGTTCTGAAAGCCGGGCCCGCGGCCGGCGACCGCGGGTCGATGTCCCTCTCGTTGAAGCGCCTCGTCTTGAAGCGCCTTGTCTTGAAGCGCCTCGTGCCGCGCTGGCGGAGCCTGCACATGCGAACACACCGGTTCCTCCGGCTTGCCGCGCCCCTCCTGCTCGCCGGGCTCGTCCTGGCACCGGAGCCCTCCGCAGCCCGGCACGGGCACGGATACAGGCATGGACACAGGCACGCGCCGCGCGTGATCCGGCACCACCGGGTCCGCCTGGACCCGGTCCCGGTCGCGCCGCCGCCCGTGCTCTTCCGGGACTATCTGCCGCGCAACCACAACGTCCCGATGTACAACGAGCCGCCCCGGCGCGGGCCGGCCTGGTGACGCGCCGGCGACGCCCTCAGCTCTCCAGCTCGCTGTCCCAGTACAGGTAGTCGAGCCACGTGTGGTGGTACTGCCGGTGGTCGAACTCGGGCTGGCGGTGGTGCAGCTCGTAGCGCGTCGGCCGGCGGGGCGCGTTCATCAGCGGCATGTCGGCCTCGTCGGGCGTGCGGTTGGCCTTGCGCAGGTTGCAGGGCGAGCAGGCCGCCACGACGTTCTCCCAGCTCGACAGGCCGCCCCGGGAGCGCGGCACCACGTGGTCGAAGGTCAGGCCGCCCGAGGGCAGCCGCAGGCCGCAATACTGGCAGCTGAACCCGTCGCGCAGGTAGATGTTGTAGCGCGTGAAGGCCGGGCTGCGGGCCAGCGCCACGTAGTTCTTCAGCGCCACCACGCTCGGCACCCGCAGGGCGCGGGACGGCGAGCGGGCCTCCACGTCGTAGCTCGCCACCAGGGTGACCCGGTCGAGGAACAGGGCCGTGAACGCGTCCTTCCAGGACCAGAGCGAGAGCGGATTGTACGAGAGCGGCCGATAATCCGCGTTGAGGACGAGGGTTTGGAGATCCATCATCGGCGCGACTCTTCGGACTATCTCGAACGCGGATAACGCGCGGGACCGCGCCACCGCCCCACAGGCCCGTCCGGACCGGCCCAGGGCCGATGCGGGACGGGCCGGCGCGCGGCGCGTCGGCTTGGCGGGAGAGGCGGAGGGAGCAACAGGGCGGCGGGCCGGCGCGCGGGGGCGCCGGTCGGGGCGGTCACATCCGGAACGCGGCCGGGCCGGGCCGGCGCTGTCACCGGCCGTGCCCTTTCGCGTGATGACGAAAAGGCCCTGTCCATCAGGTGTTCATCTAATCCCAGCGTGACACCCTTGTGAAGCTTTTCCCGCCGGGCCCCAGGGACGCACCCACAGGCCGCCCGCCGGGCGTCGAATCCGCCCGAGGGTGGGCAGGAGCAACGTTTCGCCCTAAAGCTCGCCCAGAGCGCTGGGCCGCCATGCTGGGCCACTGAGCGGCCAGCCCCGGTCCCCCATCCCCGCCGATTCGCCGATGCCGGCCCCGTGACCCCGCATCCGGCGCACCCGACGAGAGGTTGCCCATGACTCGTACGCCAGCGCGGATCTGTCCGCGCCCGTTGCTGCTCCTTCCGGTTCTCACAGCCCTCGTGCTCGGCCCCCCCGCGGTCGCGCCGGCCCTCGCCCAGGCTCAGAGCCAGACGCAGCCTCAGGGGCAGACCCAGAATCACGCGCCGGCCGGGCAACCTTCGGAGGCCAAGCCTGCGGAGGCCAAGCCGACCGGGCAACCTTCGGAGGCCAAGCCGGCGGAGGCCAAGCCGGCGGAGGCCAAGCCTTCGGACACCAAGCCGGCGGTCGCGAAGCCCAGCCCGGCACAGGCCGAACTTCCCGAGCAGTTCAAGGCGGTCCGGGCCAAGATCGACGCCGCCAAGGCCGAGCTCGATGCCCGCGAGAAGCAGCTCGGCCATAACGACCTGACGGTGGCCGACCTCACCGCCATCCGCGACAGCGCCGTCACGGTCACGGACGAGATCCGCACCCTGGTCACCCGCCTCGACGCGCCGCTGGAGGCCGCCCGCGAGCGGCTGGCCCAGCTCGGGCCGAAGCCGAAGGACACCCAGGAGAGCGCCGACGTCGCCGAGCAGCGCCTCGAGCGCGAGGCCGCCGTGACCCGGATCGACGAGACCCAGCGGCTGGCCCGCTCCCTGGTGGTGCAGGGCGACCAGATCGTCGACCGGGTCTCGAACCGCCGCCGCGAATCCTTCACCCGCGACCTGTTCCAGCGCTCCCAGCCGCTGGTCGGACCGGGCCTCTGGGCCAAGGTGATGGGGGACATCCCCCGGGACACGCGCGCCCTGCAGAGCGCGGTCTCCGACATCGGCCTGCTGTTCTCCCGCAACGGCAGCCTCGGCAACCTGCTGCTCCTGGGGCTCGCCTTCGGGATCTCGGTCGCGCTGTATTTCGGCCGGCGCAACATCGCCCCGCGCGGCGCCCGCCGCGACGCCGGCAAGACCGACCCGTCGCGCCGGGCCGTGATGCTCGCCGCGTGGCGGGTGATCCTGCTCGGCACGGTCCCGGCGGTGGCCGGGTCCTACGCGGTCTACTACGCGCTGGACGCCACCAACCTCCTGCCCTCCCGGCTCCTGCCGGTGGCGGCCGCGATCCTCGGCGGCCTCGCCTTCATCGCCTTCGTGGAGGCCCTCTGCGACGGGCTGCTCAGCACCGAGAAGCCGGCCTGGCGCCCCGCGCCCGTGAGCGACGCGGCGGCGGTCCGCCTGACCCGGCTCGCGGTCGGCATCGCCACGGTGATCACCGTGGTGAAATCCGTGGAGGCCCTGAATTCCGGGATCTCGGCGGCCCTGCCGATCTCCATCGCCACGCGGGGCATCGGCGCCGTGGCGACCGCGCTGATCCTGGCGATCGGCCTGCACCGCTTCGCCGACACCGAGCAGGAGGAGGAGGCCTGCTTCGGCCCCTACGTGCCGACCAAGACCACCACGGGCATCGGCGGGCCGGCCCGGCTCCTGGGCTGGGCCGCGGTGGCGCTGATCGGGCTCGGCGCGCTGGTGGGCTACGTCGCCTTCGCGGCCTTCATGATCGACCAGCTGATCTGGGACGCGGGCGTCCTGGTGATGCTCTACCTCCTGGTCCAGAGCGTCGACATCTTCATCGGCCGGGCGCTCTCGGACGAGACGCGGCTCGCCACCACGCTCCAGGCCAATACCGGCCTGCGCAAGCGGTCGCTGAACCAGATCTCGGTCCTGGCGACCGGCGCGGCCCGGCTCGTCCTGTTCCTGGCGGCGGCGGTCCTGGTGCTGGCGCCCTGGGGGCTCGACTCCACCGACATCCTCTCGTCGGTCCGGCAGGCCTTCTTCGGCTTCAAGGTCGGGGACGTGACGATCTCGCTGTCCAGCATCGCGCTGGGCGTCGGCATCCTGGTGCTCGGGGTGTTCATCACCCGCGGCGTGCAGCGCTGGCTGGAGAACACCTACCTGCCGGCGACCGACCTCGACGCGGGCCTGCGCAACTCGATCACCACGGTGGCGGGCTATTGCGGCTTCCTGATCGCGCTCGCGCTCGCCTTCTCGTATCTGGGCCTGAGCCTGGAGAAACTCACCATCGTGGCCGGCGCCCTGTCGGTCGGTATCGGCTTCGGCCTCCAGTCGATCGTCAACAACTTCGTGTCGGGCCTGCTGCTCCTCTGGGAGCGCCCGATCCGGGTCGGCGATCAGGTGGTGATCGGCGATTCCGAGGGCATCGTGAAGCGGATCTCGGTCCGCTCCACGGAGATCCAGACCTTCGACCGCTCGGCCGTGATCGTGCCGAACTCGAACCTGATCTCCGGCGTGGTCAAGAACCGGGTGCGGGGCGACCGCTCCGGGCGGGTCAGCATCACGGTCAGCGTCCTGCGCAACCAGGATCCGGTGCGGGCCGCCGAGATGATCGTCGGCTGCGCGCAGGCGCATTCGGACGTGCTCAAGGACCCGGCCCCGCGGGTGGTGTTCAAGAAGATCGGCGACCCGTTCCTGGAGTTCGAGCTGCTGGTCTGGATCGTGGACGTGAGCCTCGGCCAGAAGGTCCTGACCGACCTGAACTTCTCCGTGTTCGCGACGCTCTCGGGGGCGGGCTTCATCCCGCCGCTCGGCCCCGGCTCCAGCATCGTCACCATCCAGGGCCTCGACACGATGCAGAGCGCCATGGGCGAGATCGCCAGCCGGTTCGGGCTGCCGGCGCCGGCCGCCGAGGCGGCCGAGGCGGGGGAACCGGCCCGGGCGCAGCGGGACCGGGCCCTGCGGAGCGCGGGGGGCTGAGGGACCGATGCGGTTTGGCCCGGGGCCGCCTATATGCCTCGGGCGGCCGTGCCGGCTGCCGAGCGGGGACCAGAGACACGTGGGCGCACGAGACACGAGACGGATCCTGAGGCGGGCGGCCTGCATCCCGGTGCTGGCGCTCCTCGGCTCCTGCAACACCGAGGCGCCGACGACCTCCGCCTTGCCGAGCATCTACCTGCCGCTCGCCAGCAACAGCGCCCATATCGACGTCGAGGCGGCGCGCGACATGATCTCGTCCTATCGCCGCAACCGCGGCGCAGCGCCGCTCGCGGTCGATCCCGAATTGCAGCGGCTCGCGGAGGCCGAGGCGGCCGCCATGGCGCTCGCCGACCGGCCGAGCCGGGCGCAGACCGTCAAGGCCGCGGTGGAGCGGCTCGGCTACGCGGACGTGAACGCCAACCTCTCGGCGGGCTATCACACCCTGGCGGAGGCGTTCTCCGGCTGGCGCGAGAGCGCGCCGCACGACGCCACCATGCTGGCGCCCCGGGCGACCAAGATGGGGATCGCCACCGCCTACGCGCCGGGGTCGAAGTACAAGGTCTACTGGGCGCTCCTGACGGCCAAGTAGCCGCGACTCCCATCGCCTCGGTCCCTCCGGCAGTCCCGTCCCGTTTGGGATCGGCGGCGCCTCCTCGATGGCCCTCTCGAGGACCCTCACGACCACGCGGCGGTTGGCCGGCCTGGAGGGGGCGTCGGGGAACATCCGCCCAGTGCCGGCCTTGCCGGCGACCGAGGCGAACCGGTCGTCCGGAACTCGGTACCGGCCGGGATCGCGCGAACAGGAAATCTTGCTTAGCGGATCGTAAGGAAACTGTTTCGAACCTGTATCGGCTCGTCATCGCCCGTTCAGGCGGAAGCTGGCATAGCCGTTCTCCAAGAGGGGTTTGACCCGGATCCGGCGCCGATGCCGACCGCGCGGAACTCCTCAGATAAGGCGTGAGACCCGGGTCACACGGGCCGCGCCAGGGGTGGCGGAGCGGTACGATGGTTCGTCTGTACGGGCGGGTCCTGGGATTCCTGAAGGCGGAAAGGCGGCTGGCCATAGGCCTGGCCGTCACCAACGTGATCCTGGCGATCGCGGCCTTCGCCGAGCCCCTGCTGATGGGCCGGATCATCGACCAGCTGACCCATCTCAAGCGCGGCGGCGACGCCATGGGCACGATGCTGCCCCTGCTCGCCGCCTGGGTGGCGTTCGGCTTCTTCACCATCGCGGCGGGCGTGTTCATCGCCCTCCACGCCGACCGGCTCGCCCACCGCAACCGCCTGTCGTCGATGGCGAGCTACTTCGAGCACGTCCTCGACCTGCCGCTCGCCTTCCACTCGGCCAACCATTCCGGCCGCGTCCTGAAGGCGATGCTGGAGGGCACGAACGGGATGGCGTGGCTGTGGCTCGGCTTCTTCCGCGACCACCTCGTCGCCCTGGTCTCGCTCGGCGTGCTCCTGCCGATGACCCTGTTCATCAACTGGCAGCTCGGCTCGATCCTGGTGGTGCTGGTGCTCGCCTTCACGGCGCTGACCACCTTCGTGATGCGCCGGACCGAGGCGCTCCAGGGGCAGGTCGAGGAATTCAATTCCGGCCTCGCGGCCCATGCCTCGGACGCGCTCGGCAACGTCGCGGTGATCCAGTCCTTCACCCGCGCCAAGGCCGAGAAGGAGGCGATGCGCGGCATCATCACCAACCTGCTCGCCGCGCAGATCCCGGTCCTGTCCTGGTGGGCGCTCGCCAACGTGGCGACCCGGGCGTCCGCGACCATCACCATGACGGCGATCTTCGTCACCGGCATCTGGCTCTATCAGGCGGGCTCCACCACGGTGGGCGAGGTCGTGGCCTTCATGAGCCTCGCCACCGCCTTCGTGGCCCGGCTCGACCACGTGGTCGGCTTCGTCAACGGCCTGTTCCAGCAGGCCCCGAAGATCGCCGAGTTCTTCGAGATCTACGACACCGTCCCGGCGGTGGCCGACCGGCCGCACGCCCGGCAGGTCGCCCGGTTCGAGGGCGCGGTCACCTTCGAGGACGTCGCCTTCTCGTATGACGGACGGCGCCAGGCGCTGGACGGCGTCTCGTTCTCGGCGCGCCCCGGCGAGACGATCGCGCTCGTCGGCACCACCGGCTCGGGCAAGTCGACGACGCTCGGCCTCCTGCACCGCAGCTTCGACCCGTCCGCCGGCGCGATCCGCATCGACGGGATGGACATCCGCGACGTCGGCCTGTCGTCCCTGCGCCACAACATCGGCGTGGTGTTCCAGGAGCCGATGCTGTTCGCCCGCTCGATCCGCGAGAACCTGCAGGTCGGCTGCCCCGACGCGACGGACGAGGAGATGCTCGACGCCCTGGAGCGCGCCCAGGCCAGCGCCTTCATGGCGCGCCAGGCCGACGGGCTCGACACGGTGATCGGCGAGCGCGGCCGGTCGCTCTCGGGCGGCGAGCGCCAGCGGCTCTCGATCGCCCGGGCGCTCCTGAAGAACCCGCCGATCCTGATCCTCGACGAGGCGACCTCGGCGCTGGACGCCGCCACCGAGCGCAAGCTCCAGGGCGCGCTGGAGACCGTGATGGAGGGGCGTACCACCTTCGTGATCGCCCACCGCCTCGCGACGATCCGCGACGCCGACCGGATCCTGGTGTTCCACGAGGGCCGGATCGTCGAGGCCGGGACCTTCGACCAGCTGGTGGCCCAGGACGGCCGCTTCGCCGACCTCGCCCGGGCGCAGTTCATGGCGACCCAGGCCGAGGAGGAGGAAGGACTGGCGCTGGCCGCCTGAGAGGGCGGGAGGCCGCCCCCGCGGCCGGTGGCCTGTCGTGCCGTGCCCGCTCGGGTTGCGCCCGGGCGGAGGCCGCTTCAGGACCGGCTGCCCCATCCTTCCGCCCCATCCCGGGATGCGCCGCGGGACATGGGCCGGACAAGGGTCGGACATGGGTCGGGCGCGCCGTCAGGCGGAGGCCCGTTGCCAAGCCGGGATCCTGCAGGCCCATTCCCCATCCGGGCGGAACTCCATCCGGGCGGACCTGGAGGTCGCCACCCCGGGATGGCAGGCGTTCTGCCCCGGCCGGACGGGCGCCAGGGTTGACGGGCCCGGCCGTGCTTGAGAAACGTCACGGAACCTGACCTATCACCTGTTGGGAGCGGCCGCGCCGTGAGACGGACAGCCCCGCACGAGGAGTCCTTCGCGGCAAAGCCCGTCCCGGTCGCCGCGCAGGCCGCCCTCGGCAGCGACGACCTGATCGAGCTCCTGTTCTTCGCCTACCGCGACTTCGTGGGCGATCCGGACCGGATCCTGGCCGCCTACGGCTTCGGCCGGGCGCACCACCGGGTGCTGCACTTCGTCGACCGCTACCCGGGCCTGACCATCGCGGAACTCCTCGACATCCTGCGCATCACCAAGCAGAGCCTGAACCGGGTCCTCAAGGACCTGATCGGCCAGGGCTACGTGGCGCAGAAGCCCGGCTCCAGCGACCGGCGCCAGCGCCTGCTGTACTGTACGGTTGCCGGCGCCGGCCTGGCGGCCGACCTCACCCGCGTCCAGGCCCGCCGCCTCGCCCGGGCGCTGGCCGCCCCGGATGCGCGGGGCTCGCCGGAGGATTTCCTGATGGCCATGATCGAGCCGGAGGATCGCCCGGCTGTCCAGCGCCTGATGGCGCGGCGCGGGAGCGGCGCGTGACGATCCCGGTCCGGGCCGAACTGCCCGACGAGGCCCCGCACGTTTTGGTGGTCGACGACGACCGCCGCCTGCGCGAGCTGCTCGCCCGCTACCTCACCGACCAGGGTTTTCGCGTCACCGCGGCGGCGAGCGCCGCGGAGGCCCGGGCGCGGGCCCAGAGCGTGGTGTTCGACGCCATGGTGCTCGACGTGATGATGCCGGGCGAGAACGGCTTCGACTACGCCCGCAGCGTGCGCGAGACCTCGCGGGTGCCGATCCTGATGCTCACCGCCCGCTCCAACACCAACGACCGGGTGATGGGACTGGAGATCGGCGCAGACGATTACCTGCCGAAACCCTTCGAGCCGCGGGAGCTGACGCTCCGGCTCAACAACATCATCAAGCGCAACGGCCGCCCCCGCGAGGTGAGCGCCGAGGCCGTGACCTTCGGCCCGTTCGCGTTCCGGATCGACCGGGGCGAATTGCGCCGCGACGACGAGCTGATCCGAATCACCGAGCGCGAGCGCGAGATCCTGACGATCCTGGCGATGGCGGGCGGCGCCAATGTCGAGCGCGAGCAGCTCGCGGGCAGCGGTGGCGCGGCGGCGGAGCGCACCGTCGACGTCCAGATCAACCGCCTGCGCCGCAAGACCGAGGTCGATCCCGCCAACCCGGTCTTCCTGCAGACCGTGCGGGGCGTGGGCTACCGGCTCGCGGTGGACTGAAGCGGCGTCCGGATCACACGACGCGCGGCTCGTCGGGCTTCAGCTTGAGGGCCTTGGCGATCCGGGTGGACAGGCTGCCCACGACGGCCACGGCGGCCTCCCGACCGGCGAGGGCCCGGATCGCCTCCAGCGCCTCCTCGGCTCCGGGTTTCATCACCGCGTAGACGGTGGAACCCTGCGCCTTGCCGGGTCGCCCCGTCGTGACGGAGACGAGGAAAGTCGTGTAGCGTCTCCGCAGGCGTCCGGGCATGTCTCAGCATGTGCCATGTCGGCTAACCATCACCAACACCTGATTTCTCGCGCCTATCCGACACGGGGGATCCGGCCGCAGCGCCACATCAGATCAGGGCAAGATCCAGGCCCGGCAGCGGCAGGCCCGCCAGCCGCGCGCTCCACACCTGCCCGGATTCTACCGGCAGGGCGTCGGTCAGGGTGCCGGTGGTGACGACCTCGCCGGCCGCCAGCGGCGGCGACGCCAGATCGTTAGCCAGCACATCGACGAGGTGGCCGAGGGCCGTGAGAGGGCCTGTCCCGAGCACGTTCCGGCCACCGCCACGCTCCGCCACGGCGCCGTCCCGCAGGAGGTCGACGGTGAAGGCTTCGAGCGCCCCGATCCAGGCCGGCCGATCCGCCGGGACGATCGGGACCCGCTCGCCGACCACCAGCAGCCCGTGCAGCCCGAAGGCCGCCACGGTGTCGGGGGCGGCGAAGCGCCATCCGGGATAGAGCGACTGCACGATCTCGAAGCCGCAGGCCGCCCAGTCGAGGCACGCGATCAGGGCCGCGGCGTCCATGCCCGGCTCCGGCGCGTGGGCGAGGCCGAACACGATCTCGGGCTCGATCCGCGGTTCCACGAAGGCGGCGAGCGCCACCGGCTCCGCCAGCGCGTCCCGGTCGCGCAGGGTCGTGTCGTAGATGTGGCCCCAGATCGGGGCATCGACGCCGTACCGCGCCCAGATCGTCGTGTTGGTGAACCCGATCTTGCGGCCGACCGGCCGCTCGCCGCGCGTCTCACGCAGCCGCCGGACTTCCGCGGCCACCCGATAGGCGGCCGGCAGATCGAGGCCGGGATCCCAGCCGGTCAGGGGCGGGATCCGGCGGCGATGCTCGTGCGCGGCCAGGACGGTCCGGGCATGGGCGGCGGCGGATACAGGCTCGGTCATGGCCTGACGTAGCACGCCGGCCCGCCGCCGTAGACCGGCGCGGCCCTACCAGACCAGCCGCTCGATCACCGCGTCCGGATGCACCGCCTGCCGGCCGAGCCACTCCGCCACGTCGCCGAGCCGGTGGTGCTCGGCCGTGACGCCGAGTTCCTCCGCGTGGATGCCCCGTGCCACCAGGAGGCTCGCGATGCCGAAGCCCCGGGCACCGGCGATGTCGGTGCGGATCGCGTCGCCGATCGCCAGGACCCGGGCCGGATCCACCGGGGCGCCGATCAGGTCCGCCCCCCTGGCGAGCGCCGCCTCGTAGACCGGACGATGCGGCTTGCCGGCATAGACGGCCGTGCCGCCGATCTCCGCGTAGGCCGCCGCCAGCAGGCCCGCGCAGGGGATCAGCCGGTTGCCGCTCTCGACCACGAGGTCGGGATTGGCGCAGATCATCGTCAGCCCGCGGGCGGCGAGGCGCCCTAGCTCGTCGCGGTAATCCTCCGCGGTCTCGCTGCGGTCGTCGAACAGCCCCGTGCAGACCACGAGGTCGGCCTGCGCCTCCGGGACGAGGCTGAGGTCGAGATCCTGGAAGATGCCGAGGTCGCGCTCCGGCCCGATATGGCGGATCCGCGCGCCCGGGCGCTGGGCGATCAGGTCGCGGGTGAGGTCGCCCGAGGTGAGGATCGCGTCGTAGGCCTCTCGCGGCACCCCGAACCGGTCGAGGATGCGCCCCACCCCGTCGCCGGGCCGCGGGGCGTTCGAGACGAGGACGACCCGGCGCGGCCGGTCTCCGGCAAGGCCGCGGAAGCGGATCAGCGCCTCGCCGGCGGGCCCGTGCGCCTTCTGGCCGTCGTGCAGCACGCCCCACACGTCGCAGAGGATCAGGTCGTATCGGTCGGCGATCGCGGCGAGGCCATTCAGGGTCGGGATGGCGGTCATGATGGTCCGTGGACGTCCTGGTTTCAAAAGGTCCGGGACCTTTTGCGGGTGCAGGGCGGCGCCCTGCAAGCGGGCGAGTTCCTCGAGGCCAGGGCTCCGCCCTGGCGACCCGCCAAAGGGCGCGCCCTATGGACACCCGTTACCGGCGTTGCGGGCCCAGCCGGTGCTCGGCGAAGAAGTCGAGCATGGCGCGGGAGGCGTCGGGGCCCTCGCAGTCGGTGTAGCTGCCCTCGGGGCGGCCGCCCGACCAGGCGTGGCCGGCGCCGCGCACGCGCCAATCCTCGACGACCACGCGGCCCGCCGGGTCCCGGTAGCGGGTGCGAGTGAAGGGATGGCCGCGGCCCTCGATGGTCTCGGACCGGGCGGTCAGGCCCGCGACATTGGCCTGCGCCAGAACCTGATCGGCGTTGCGCACGCTCACCGTGCCGTCATCCTCGCCATGGAAGATGATGGTGGGCACGCGCGTCGCCGCGGGGGGCGCCCCGAAGGGCGTCGGGCTGCCGAGGCCCGGGGCGCCGACCTGCATGGCCATCAGCGCCGAGCCGAGGTCGCGGGCGCAGCCGGCGGCGAGGCCCGAATGGACGCCGACCGCCGCGTAGAGATCCGGATAGGCGCGGGCGATGTTGAGAGCGGCCGCGCCCCCGGCCGACAACCCGGCGATGTAGACCCGGGCCGGGTCGATCGGGTGCTCCGCCAGGAGCGCTCGGGTGAGACCCGCGACGATCGCCGGCTCGCCCGATCCGCGGACCTGGTCGCGGGGATCGTACCAGTTCCAGCAGCGCTGGGCGTGGGCCTGACGGCTCTGAGCCGGGTAGGCGACGTACACGCCCGCCCGCTCGGCCAGCGCGTTCATGCCGGTGCCGGCGGCGAAATCGTCCGGATTCTGCGTGCAGCCATGCAGCATCACGACCAGCGGCGCGCGCCTGTCCGGATGGCTCGGGATGAACAGCTTGTACTCGCGGGTGCCGGCGGTCTCTGTGTGGCTCAGGGTCACGAAGCTGCCCCCCGCCGGACGCTTCCGCTCGGGGGGCGAGGCGGGCTGGCGCAGCGGGTTGCCGAGGCCCTTGAGAACCGGCGCGAGGCCGCGCACGACGTCGCCCACGACCTGGCCGACCACCTCGCGCACCCGCGTCCCCGGCTCCGCCGCGGGGCGGGTCTCCTCGCGACGCACCGGACCCTCGGGCGGCGCGGGCGGAGGCCTCTGGCCCCCGAGGCTGCGCTGGATCAGGGCGGTCGCCTCCTCCAGCCGGCCGAGGCCGGTGAGCCGGGTGGCCTCGATCATGTCGGCGAACGGCGATGCGCCTGCCTTGGCGCCGCGATCCGCACCGTGGTCCCCGTCGCGGCCACCGATATCCTCGGTCATGCGTGCACGCCTCGTTGCCTCAGCAATCCTGTCGCGGTCGGGACCGGAACGCCTGTGCCGCCGCACGAATCGCCCTCAACCCCCCAGGTCGAGACGGTGGGCCGACGGCTTATTGTGCATTGCAATAAACGCCGATGTGCGCTGCGGCAACAGCCGCCCGGCACGGGGCAGGCCGGCGGACCGGCCGGCACGACCGGGGCGCATCAGGTCAGGCGGGATCCTCCGCGCCGATATAGTCGGCCCAGATCGCGGCGGGACCGAGGCTCGCCCGGAAGCCGTCGTGCCGGGCCCGCTCCGCCTCGGTCAGGCGGCTCCGGTAGGGCCGGGGCGCCGCGGGAGCCGCCGCATCGAGGACGGATCCGGGGACCGGGGCGGCGACCGCCGCCTCCATGAGGCCGAGGCTGGTCTGCTTGCCGCCGAGCAGCTCCACGTAGACCTCGGCGAGGATCTGCGCGTCGAGGAGCGCCCCGTGCTTGGTGCGCTTCGTGTTGTCGATGCCGTAGCGGGCGCAGAGGGCGTCGAGGTTGTTGGCTGCTCCGGGATGCTTGCGCCGGGCCATCGGCAGGGTGTCGACCACGTCCTCCAGCTGGATCGGCGGCGGGGCGTCGGCGCCGAGCCGCGCGTATTCCATGTTGAGGAAGCCCACATCGAAGGGGGCGTTGTGGATGACGAGGCGCCCGTCGGCCAGGAAGGCCAGCAGCTCGCCCACGATCTCCGCGAAGGCCGGCTTGTCGGAGAGGAAGGCGTCGGAGAGGCCGTGAACCTTGAAGGCGCCCTCCGAGACCGCGCGCTGCGGGTTGCAGTAGCGGTGGAAGGTCCGCCCCGTGGGGATGTGGTTGAGGAGTTCCACCGCGCCGATCTCGATCAGCCGGTCGCCGCCCCTGGCCTCCGTGCCGGTGGTCTCGGTGTCGAGGACGATCTCGCGCAGCATGGGTCTCGCGGTTCCCAGATGAGGGGCGGAAGCTATCCGCATAGACCGGCGCGGTTAAGCGCCCGTGCGCGCCTCACCGGGAGGTGTTGCGATACACGCAGACGCGGCCCTGGTCCTCGTAGCCGGCCGGGCAGGCCGCCACGCAGGCGCCGGCCGCGAGCTTCCTGGGCGGCGGGCAGCTGGTGGCGTACTGCGCCTGCGCCGGCGCGGCTCCGAGCAGGGCCATCACGGCCAGGATGCGAGCAACACAGGCGAACAGTCCGGCGTGAGACATGGGATGACGCCCTCTCGGAAACGCTCCGTGGCTCGAACGGCATCTGCTCAGTCTCCGGGACTTGCCGCGGTGCCGGCGAGCAATCCGCCGTCGATGCTGATCTCCGAACCGGTCATGTAGGCGGCCTCGTCCGAGGCGAGCAGGACACAAACCGCCGCGACCTCTTCCGGGGTCCCGAAGCGCCGCAGCGGCGTGTCGGCGACGAGGGCTGCCATCCGGTCCGCGCGTCCGGGCCCGTCTCCCAGCATCGGCTCCCACATCGGCGTCAGTACCGCGGCCGGATGGATCGAATTGCAGCGCACATTCAGGCCCTGCGCGGCACAGTAGAGTGCCACCGACTTGGTGTGGTTCCGGACCGCCGCCTTGGAGGAGGCGTAGGCTGCGGCCATGGGAATGCCGACGAGGCCGGAGCGCGACGAGATGTTGACGATGGCGCCCGAGCCCCTGTGCCGCATCGCCCGGATCGCGTGTTTGCAGCCGAGGAAGACGCCGTCGAGATTGGTCGCGTGCACGGCCCGCCAATCGGCGAGCGTCGCGTTCTCCGGATCGTGCGCGGCAGGCCCGTCCTCGAATCCCGTGATGCCGGCATTGTTGACGAGCCCGTCCAGGCGGCCATGCCGGGCGAGGAGGTCGGCCATCACGGCCTCCCAGGCCGCCTCGTTGCGGACATCGAGCTGCGCGAAGTGGGCTTGATCGCGACCAATCGCTTCGGCAACCGCTCGGCCCGCCGTGCCGTCGCGATCGGTGACCCACACGAACGCGCCCTCGACGGCGAAGGCCCGGGCCACAGCCTCACCGATCCCGCGGCCTGCGCCGGTCACGAGCGCCACTTTGCCCAGCAGCCGTTCCGCCATCGAAACCCCCTGTCCCGGGCCGAGCACGCGATCGGCCCCTCAGGCCTCCCCATCGGGTCGCGGCGCACGGCCCTCCGTCAGTTGAGCCACGATCCGCGCCACCTCGGCCTCGGCGGCGGGGAACCCCCGGCTCGTGTCGATCACGAAATCCGCCCGGGCGCGCTTCTCGGCATCGGGCATCTGCTTGGCCAGGATGGCCGCGAAGGCCGCCTCGGTCATGCCGGGGCGGGCGAGCACCCGGGCGCGCTGGATCTCGGCCGGGGCGCTCACCACCGCGACCGCGTCGCAGCGCGCCTCGCCGCCGGTCTCGTACAGGAGCGGGATGTCGAGGACGACGAGGGCCGCCCCCGCGTGGCGCGCGAGGAAATCCGTGCTGGCCGCCCGGACCAGCGGGTGGACGATTCCCTCGAGGGCCGCCATCCGCTCGGGGGCGCCGAGCACCGCGGCGCGCAGGCGCGTCCGGTCGACGCCGCCGTCCGCGTCGAGCACGCCCGGGAAGGTTTCCGCGATGGCCGCCCCCGCCGCGCCGCCGGGCCCGTAGAGGGCGTGCACGGCGGCGTCCGCGTCGTGGACCGGGACGCCGAGCCTCGAAAACATCGCCGCGGTGGCCGACTTGCCCATCCCGATCGAGCCGGTCAGCCCGAGGACGAGGGGTCCGGATCCGGCCCTGGGTCTCATCCGCCGAGATCCGCCACGATCCGGTCCCGCAGGTCCGGCGTGACGGCGGGGCGCAGGCCGAACCAGGCCTCGAAGCCCGGCACCGCCTGGTGCAGCAGCATGCCGAGCCCGTCCACCGCCGCGAGGCCCCGGCGCCGGGCGGCGGCGAGGAGATCCGTCTCCAGGGGCGCGTAGACGATGTCGGCCACCGCGGCCCCGGCGGGCATCGGGGCGAGGTCGAGCGCCAGGGGCGGCTGCCCCTTCATGCCGAGCGACGTGGTGTTGACGAGGAGACCGGCCTCGCTCAGGGCGGCCGGGAGGTCGTCCCAGGCGATGGCATCGGCGATGCCCGGCGCGAGGGCCGCGACCGCCTGGGCCCGTGCCGGGGTACGGTTGGCGACGAGGATGCGCGCCGCCCCGCGCTCGGCGAGGCCGACCACGATGGCGCGCGCCGCCCCGCCGGCCCCGAGCACGACCGCGGTGCCGCCCGCCCGCGCCGGCCAGTCGGCACCGAGGCTCTGGTCGAGATGCGCGCAGAAGCCCGGCGCGTCGGTGTTGTCGCCCCGGATCCGTCCGTCCGGCCCGACCACCAGGGTGTTGACCGCGCCGATCTTTTCCGCCCGCGGCGTCAGCCCGTCCGCCAGCGCGAAGGCCGCCTCCTTGTGGGGGAGGGTGACGTTGCCGCCCCGGTAGCCGGACGCGGCCAGGCCGCGGACGAAGTCCGGAAAGGCCGCGGGCGCCACGTCCAGGCGCTCGTAGGAACCCGGGATCCCGTGGGCGGCGAGCCAGTGGCCGTGGATCAGCGGCGAGCGCGAGTGGGCGATCGGGTGGCCGACCACGAAGGCGCGGGGATGCGGACCGCTCATGCCGCGCAATCCCGCGCGAGCCGGCAGGCCGGGCCGCCCGCCTCCTCGATCTGCAGGGTCGCGTGGCCGATGCCGAAGCGGGCGCGCAGGCCCTCGGCGGTCTCGTTGAGGAAACCGTTGCCGGGCGCGCGATGGGCCTGATGGCCGTCTTCCATCACGAGATGGACCGTCAGGGCGACGCTGGTGGTGCTCATGGGCCAGATGTGCAGGTCGTGGAGGTCGGCGACGCCGGGGCGTTCGCGCAGGAAGCCGGTCACCGCCGCGGGGGAGATCTCCGGCGGCACCGCGTCGAGGGACATGGCCACGCTGTCGCGCAGGAGACCCCAGGTCGCCCAGACCACGAGACCCGCGACCCCGAGGCTGACCGCCGGGTCGAGCCAGACGAGGCCGGTGAGCTGGATCACGAGGCCCGCCACAACGACCCCGGCCGAGATGGCGGCGTCGGCCGCCATGTGCAGGAAGGCGCCGCGGATGTTGATGTCGCCCTTGGCGCCGCTGGCGAAGAGCCACGCGGTGACGCCGTTCACCAGGATGCCGATGCCGGCCACCACCATCACGGTCGTGCCCGCCACGGGCTCCGGGTGGACCAGCCGGACCAGCGCCTCCCACATCACCGCCCCCATGGCGATCAGCAGGAACACGGCGTTGAACAGGGCGGCCAGGATCGAGGAGCCCCGGTAGCCGTAAGTGAAGCGCGCGGTCGCGCGGCGGCGGACCAGGATGGCGGCGATCCAGGCCGCCGCGAGGCCGAGCACGTCCGACAGGTTGTGGCCGGCATCGGCCACAAGGGACATCGAGTTGCTGAGGTAGCCGTAGATCGCCTCGACCACCACGAAGACCGTGTTGAGGGTGATCCCGATCGCGAAGGCCGGCCCGAAATTCTTCGGCGCGTGGGCGTGGCCGCCGAGGCCGCCATGGGCGTGGCTGCCGTGCGAAGGGCCGCCATGGGCGTGTTCGCCATGGACGTGTTCACCATGGACGTGTTCACCATGGGCATGGCCGCCGTGCGCATGATCGTGTCCGGCCAAGTCGGTGCTCCCTCAGAAGGCCAGGTAGCCGGCGGCGCGCAGCCGTGCGAGGAGCGGCAGCAGCGGCAGGCCCAGCACGGTGCTGTGATCGCCCGCGACCGACTCGAACAGGTGGATCCCCGGCCCTTCGAGCTGGTAGCCGCCGACGCTCGACCGCACGCGGTCTTCGCCGGCGCAGTCCACATAGGCCGCGATGGCCCGGTCATCGAGGGGGCGCAGGGTCAGCCGGGCGGTCTCCACGAAGGCATCCTCCACCGCACCGGCGAGCGCCACAGCGGCATGCAGGGCGTGGGTCCGGCCGGCGAGCCGGGCGAGCTGCGCCCGGGCCGAGGCGGCGTCGGCGGGCTTGTGGAACACCGCGCCGTCGCGGTCGAGCACCTGATCGGCGCCGATGACCAACCGTCCCGGGAACCGCGCCGCCACCGACCGGGCCTTGGCGCGGGCCAGCGTCAGGGCGAGGTCCGGCGGGGAGAGGCCGGCGCTCTCCGCCTCCAGGGCGCGCTCGTCCACCTCGGGCGCGGCGGTCTCGACCGGCAGGGCGGCGCTCTCCAGCAGGAGGCGCCGGGTCGGGCTCGTGGAGGCGAGGAGGAGCGGGTCCGGACCGGTCCAGGGCGTGCGGGGCATCGCGCCAGTGTCACGGATCCGCGGACGGGTGCAAGTCGGCGACCGCGCCCATGACGGGGCTGCGACGAGCCCCGCCGCCGGGATGGGCCGGCCGGCGGGGCTGTCGCGGGGCCGATACGCAACCTGGCGCCCGGGGATGACCTTAGGCAGGGGCCGGTTAGGGGAAGGTCAACGGGCGAACCGCGTCGTCTGGCCGTTCCGTGCCGCGGCGGGACAGGGAGTGGATGAATCCCGTTCCGCTTCCCTCCTCCCCCGCCGAGGGGGGAGGAGGACGCGCGGTACCGCCTCAGGTGTTCATCGAGTCGAAGAAGTCGCTGTTGCTCTTGGTCTGGCGCAGCTTGTCGAGCAGGAACTCGATCGCGTCGGTCACGCCCATCGGGTTGAGGATGCGGCGCAGCACGTAGGTCTTCTTGAGCGAGTCCGGCGGGACCAGCAGCTCCTCCTTGCGGGTGCCCGAGCGGGTGATGTCGATCGCCGGGAAGATACGCTTGTCGGAGACCTTGCGGTCCAGGATGATCTCGGAATTGCCGGTGCCCTTGAACTCCTCGAAGATCACCTCGTCCATGCGCGAGCCGGTGTCGATCAGCGCCGTGGCGATGATCGAGAGCGAGCCGCCCTCCTCGATGTTGCGGGCCGCGCCGAAGAAGCGCTTGGGCCGCTGCAGGGCGTTGGCGTCGACGCCGCCGGTGAGCACCTTGCCGGAGGACGGCACCACGGTGTTGTAGGCGCGACCCAGCCGCGTGATCGAGTCGAGCAGGATCACCACGTCGCGCCCGTGCTCCACGAGGCGCTTGGCCTTCTCGATCACCATCTCGGCGACCTGCACGTGGCGGGTGGCCGGCTCGTCGAAGGTGGAGGCGATGACCTCGCCCTTCACCGAGCGCTGCATGTCGGTGACCTCCTCGGGCCGCTCGTCGATGAGCAGCACGATCAGGTAGCACTCCGGGTGGTTCAGGGTGATCGACTGCGCGATGTTCTGCATCAGCACGGTCTTACCCGTGCGCGGCGGCGCCACGATCAGGGCGCGCTGGCCCTTTCCGATCGGCGCCACGATGTCGATGATCCGCGGCGAGAAATCCTTCTTGGTCGGGTTGTCCAGCTCGAGCTTGAAGCGCTTCGTCGGGAAGAGCGGCGTCAGGTTGTCGAAGTGGACCTTGTGCTTGATCTTCTCCGGGTTCTCGAAGTTGATCGTGTTGACCTTCAGAAGGGCGAAGTAGCGCTCGCCGTCCTTGGGGCCGCGGATCGGGCCCTCGACGGTGTCGCCGGTACGCAGGCCGAAGCGGCGGATCTGGGTCGGCGAGATGTAGATGTCGTCGGGACCCGGCAGATAGTTCGAGTCGGAGGAGCGCAGGAAGCCGAAGCCGTCCTGCAGCACCTCGACGGTGCCCGAGCCGATGATCTCGACCTCCTTGGCAGCGAGCTGCTTCAGGATCGCGAACATCAGCTCCTGCTTGCGCATGGTCGAGGCGTTCTCGACCTCGACCTCCTCGGCGAAGGCCGTGAGGTCGGTGGGCGTCTTGGACTTGAGGTCCTGGAGCTTGACCTCGCGGACGCCTTCGAGGGCGGCGGGCATGGCGGGCCGCTCGGCGGTCGCGTCGGCCGGCTCCGCGGTTTCGAGGTCGGCGAGGGCGTCGGGGTTTGGCGTCATGGGGTGTCTTGCAACCGACGGAGAAGGTGGGAGGGCCGGTTCTATGCCAGGCACCCGGGGGACGGGCGCCGAAGGGCGGGCCGCGCTGCGGCGAGGGGCCCGGAGATCAGGTTGGCAAAACCGTTTTGGCAGGACCCTCGCGGCTCACGGGCGCGCTGCGGCGCAGACCTTGTGATGAGGGCAAGGGAGAAATAACGCGTTTCCTCACCGCACTCAAGGGGGTAGGCCGAGGGGGCAGGCCGGGGGGCACGCGGGGTCACAAGCGCCCGGCAAGATTGATCCCTCAGGATCGGCTGACTCGGGACCGGCCGCGCCGATGCGCCGGCGCGGTGCGGGCGCCGATTCGGAACCGTGCCCGCGCGGGGCCGTTCATCGTGCCGGCGCCGCAGCGCAACAGAGATCCACCCGAGACCTTTCCACCCGAGAACCACCTGAACGCCATGCGCGACGACGCCACCGGACGCACCCTCACCGCGCACGAGCCGCGCCGGATCCCCTGGCTCGACATCGTCTTCGGCTTCGGTCCCATGGTGCCGATCGCCGTCGGAGCCGCGGCGGCGTGGTGGATGAACGGGCAGCCCCTCGATTACCTGGTGGCCCTGTTCACCCTTCTCTACGCCGCGTCCATCCTGCTGTTCCTGGCGGGCGTGCACCGGGGCGTCAGCTTCCGGACCGAGGGCGGCCCGCAGATCTCGCAGATCGTCACGATGCTGGTCCTGTACGCCCTCGGGCTCGCCAGCCTGTTCACCGCCGTGTTGGGCAAGGCGGTCCCGGCGCTCGCCATGCTGATCCTCGGCTACGCCCTCATCGGGATCCTCGACCCGATCGCGGCGCGCGCCGGCGAGGTGCCCCTCGCCCATGCCCGCCTGCGTCCCCTGCAGATGCCGATCGCCGTGGTGAGCCTCGCGGCCCTGATGTGGCTCAAGCTGACCGCGCCGTACTGAGTTCTTGTTCCGGGGCGAACCACACACGTCCTGTCCCCGCTTCAACGCTTCGGTTGATGCGCCCCGCCCGTCATCACGAGCGCAGCGACGTGACCCCGGGCAGGGTGACCCCGGTCAGCGTCGCGCCGCCTGGATTGCCTCGCTCCGCCCGCAAGGAGGGCGGCGCCGTCTTGCGCCGGCTGGTCGGGTGCCGAGAGTGCCTGCAAAGAGCGCCGCCGAACCGAATTCCCCTTTCGCCCGGCATGCTCTAGAGCCCGGCCGCAGGATCTCCGTGCGCCGGAGACGATCGACGATTCGATGTGGGACCCAGGACTCGGGTCCGCGAGAAGCGAATGCACCCATGTCCAAAGCTGAAACTCCGAAGGCCGAGAAGGCCGAGACCCTGAAGCCCCGCCTGCCGCGCGGCTTCGTCGATCGGCGCGCCGGCGAGATCGCCGCGCAGGGCCGGATGCTGGAGACGATTCGGCGGAGCTTCGAGCTCTACGGCTTCGAGGCCCTGGAGACGCCCTTCGTCGAGTACACCGAGGCTCTGGGCAAGTTCCTGCCCGACCTCGACCGGCCGAACGCCGGCGTGTTCTCGTTCCAGGACGACGACGAGGCGTGGCTGTCGCTCCGCTACGACCTCACGGCGCCGCTGGCCCGGTTCGTGGCCGAGAATTTCGACGCGCTGCCGAAGCCGTATCGGAGCTACCGGGCCGGCTACGTCTTCCGCAACGAGAAGCCGGGGCCGGGCCGCTTCCGCCAGTTCATGCAGTTCGACGCCGACATCGTGGGCGCCGGCAGCGTCGCGGCGGATGCCGAGACCTGCATGCTGATGGCCGACACCCTGAACCGCCTCGGGCTCGGCGGGCAGTACGTGGTCAAGGTCAACAACCGCAAGGTGCTCGACGGCGTCATGGAGGCGATCGGGCTCGCCGGCCCCGACAAGGCCGGCCAGCGCCTGACGGTCCTGCGGGCCATCGACAAGCTCGACCGGCTGGGCGTCGACGGGGTACGCGACCTCCTCGGCGCCGGCCGCAAGGACGAGAGCGGCGACTTCACCAAGGGCGCCGGGCTCGACGCGACGGCGATCGGCCGGATCCTCGCCTACGTGTCGTTCCAGGCGGACGCCGCGGACGGGGCCGACAAGGTGGCGTTCTGGGAAAGGTTCTTCGCCGGCTGGCACGACGCGGTGGGCGATTCCGAGACCGGGCGGGCGGGCATCGCCGAGCTGCACGCGATCATGCGCCTCTGCGCCGCCGCCGGGTACGGCCACGACGTGATCCGGGCCGATCCGAGCGTGGTGCGCGGGCTCGAATACTACACCGGCCCGGTCTACGAGGCCGAGCTGACGTTCCCCGTCACCAACGAGGACGGCCAGACCGTGCGCTTCGGCTCGGTGGCGGGCGGCGGGCGCTACGACGGGCTCGTCGGGCGGTTCCGGGCCGAGCCGGTGCCGGCCACCGGCTTCTCGATCGGCGTCTCGCGGCTGTTCTCGGCGCTCCAGCTGGTGAACAGCCCGCTGCTCGCCGGAGCCGAGGCGCCGGGGCCCGTGGTGGTGCTGGTCCTCGACCGGGAGAACATGGCCGATTACCAGCGCCTCGTCGCGCTGCTGCGGGCGGACGGCATCCGGGCCGAGCTCTACCTCGGGTCTGCGGGCATGAAGGCGCAGATGAAGTATGCCGACCGCCGCCGCGCCCCCGTGGCGGTGATCCAGGGCTCGAACGAGCGGCTGGCCGGCGAAGTCCAGATCAAGGACCTGATCGAGGGTGCCCGGGCGGCCGAGTCCATCGCCAGCAACGCCGAGTGGAAGGCGGCGCGACCGGCCCAGTTCTCCTGCCCCGAGGCCGATCTGGTGGCGCAGGTCCGCGCCGTGCTGGCCCGGCACTTCTCATCCGCCGCGGATTGAAACGCCGCGGCTGCAGCGGCGTTGGTTCCGGGTCTGGGCCGCGACGCCGTCGGCCGGGAGACCCGGGGATGCGTGCCGAGTTCCTGTTCAAGATCCTGTTTCTGCCGGCCGGGCTGGTCCTCGCCGGCGCGGCACCGGCCTCCGCGGCCCGTCCGCTCCCCGGCCGGCTGCCGAGTGCCGTCGCGGCCGCCACGCCCGGCACCGGGAGCGCCCCGATCCTCAGCGCCGGCGTCGCGGGCGCCCCCGCGCTCGCGGCCCTGACCCGGCGGAAGCCGGCGCGGCGGCCCCGGGGGGCGCGGCTCGGCAGCCTCCGCCCGCTCTGAGGGCAGGCGTTACCGGACGCAGGCGGGCGGGAGCGCGGCGCGGACATTGGTCGCGAAGGTCTCCAGACCGCAGGCCCCGTCCCGCGCCTGGCAGATCCCGATCGCCAGGGGCAGCGAGACCGGCGGATCGAGGGGGCCGAGGACCCGGGCAGAGCGCAGCTGGTCGAGGGTCTGGGCGTAGATGCGGATCCTGACCGTCCGTGCGCCCGTCTCCGGGGTGCGCCAGACCTCGAAGGCGAGGGTGGCTCCGGGGGCCGTGGGGTCCGGCTGTCCCGGGAGCTGCCAGCCCAGGCCGAGGGCGCCGGCCAGGTTCGACAGGGTGGTGTCGTGGCCGGCCAGGACGAGGAGGCGCGCGCGCGTCCCGATCGGCGGGACGCCGAGGCCCCGGGGCGCCTCGCCCGCCAGCAGGTCCGCGAGCATCCGCAGCAGCGTCGCCGCGCGGAAGACGGCGAGCTCGGGCGTCCGGTACAGGAGGTCGGCCGCGCGGCGATGGGCGGCGGCGAGGACCGCCAGGGTCCCGGGGGAGCCCCTGGCCCCAGGCCACTTGATCGGCCGGCAGGCCTTCGGCGTAGGCGAGGAGCAGGTTCTCCGACACCGGGGCGGCGAGCGCCAGCGGGCCGGCGATCCTCGGCTTGGCGGGGTCGGCGACCAGGGTGCTCGGGCCGTCGAGGCAGGCGGCCGGGATCGCCGCGCAGGCCTCCGGTCCGAGGATCCCTTTCAGCGCCGCGACGGCCTTGTCGGCAGGCTTGTCGGTCACGGCGGTCCCGCCCGCCGTCCGGCGCTGGATCGCCGCCAGGGCCTCGGCCGGATCGAGGGGGCAGACCCGCCCGCTGTCGAAGACCGGGTCGAGTGCGCCCGCCGGTCCGTGACGCGCCACGAGGCCGCAATCCGGCGCGAGAGCGTCGGCCAGGATCTGGCCGCTGCGCAGGGTGCGACTCGCCGATCCGTCCGCCCAGACCTGGACGGCGCTCACCGCCGGGCAGCCGGTCTCCGGGAGCAGCTCTGCCCGGGCATAGACGGTCCGCAGATAGGCCCCCATCCGGGACAGCGCCTCGGCGCCGTGCCGTGTGAGCTCGCCCGGCTCCGCCGGGAAGGCCGGCCAGGGCCGACCTGTCACCTTGTCCAGCGCGGCCGGCGAGGCGGTCGGCGCGGGCACCCCGTGGCGCGTGACCAGCACCACCCGGTCCAGCTTGAGCTCGGCCCCGGTGGAGGCCGGTGCGCCGAGGAGGAGGGTCAGCCCGGCGCCGAGCCCGGCATGGCGCAGGCGGCCGAAGGCTCCAAGAACCCGCCGAGATATCACGGTCTTTGCCCCTGTCTTCGCCGGATGCGTGAGCCGCGGGATCATGGATCAAGCGGGAGGGCGGGCGCAACCGCTCGTATTTTTGCTCCTTATTTCGACATGAAGTATCGCTCGATATTCATTTTCGAGATATATGAATTACGAAATTTCAGATCAGGGCGCCCTTGACGGACGGATCCTGCAGCGTTGGATTTCAAATCGGAATCCTGATCTTCAGCGACGGGCCCGATTGAAGCTGGCCGGCGGCTCCCACCGGCATCCCACACCACGGCGCGGTCGATGAGCACATCGCTTTCTTCCCGCGCGCGGGGCGAGGCAGCGGCGCGAATATTGTTCGGGACGAGCCGCCGGCCGCATTCCCCTGCGCCCTGTCGCCGAGCCCTGTCGCTGAGCCCTGTCGCCAAGCCGGGTCGCGGTTGCTACAGAGCGCCCGCGAGGTGGATCGCCCCGCGAGGTGGATTGCGATGACACGACCGGAGCCGGGCGAGACGGGGGCGGGGGATTCGGCGCGCGCGCGTCTCTCCGCGCATCTGGCGGCGGCGGGCTACCGGCCGGTCACGCCGCCGGTGCTGCAGCCGCTGGAGCCGTTCCTCGAGCTGTCGGGCGAGGATATCCGCCGTCGGATCTTCGTCACCCAGGACACGGGCGGGGCCGAACTGTGCCTGCGGCCCGAATTCACCATTCCCGTCTGCCGCCTGCACCGGGCGGAGGCCGACGGGCAGGCGGCCGATTACAGCTATTGCGGCCCGGTCTTCCGGCTGGCCGCCGACGAGCCCGACGAGTTCTTCCAGGCCGGGATCGAATCAATCGGGCGGACCGATACGCCGGCGGCCGACGCCGAGGTGCTGGGCCTCGCCCTGGAGGGGCTCGCGCTGTTCGGCCGGACCGACCCGGCGGTGCGGCTCGGCGACATGGGCCTGACCGTGGCGCTCCTCGACGGGCTCGCGGTCCCGCCCGCGGCCAAGCGGCGGACGCTCCGGGCGCTGGCGGCCGGGCGCTCGCTCGACGCCGTGACCAACGGCGCCGAGGGCTCGCGTCCCGAGGATCCCCATGCGGGCCTGCTGGCGGCGATCCAGGGCCAGGACCCACGGGGCGTGCGCGCCTTCGTGGAGGACGTGCTGGCAATCGCCGGGATCTCGGCGGTGGGCGGCCGCAGCGCCGGCGAGATCGCCGAGCGCTTCCTCGCCAAGGCCTCCGCGCAGGCCCATGGCGGGGCCGGGCTCAACGCCGAGAACCGCGCGCTCCTCGACCGCTACCGGGCGATCGGCGGCCATCCGGACGCCGCTGCCCGCGACCTGCGGGCGCTGGTCGCCGACGCGAACATCCGCCACGACGCCCTGGCGGCCGCCCTCGACCTGTTCGAGGAGCGCATCGGCTTCATCGCGGCCCGCGGCCTGCCGATCGAGCGGTTCCGCTTCCAGGGCGGCTTCGCCCGCAACCTCGACTACTACACCGGCTTCATCTTCGAGGTGACCGAGCGGGATGCCTCGGGCGAGGGTCCGACCCTGGTCGGCGGCGGCCGCTACGACGGCCTGCTCGGCCATCTCGGCAGCCCGGTGCCGCTGCCCGCGGTGGGCTGCACCTTCTGGATCGCGCGCGTGGCGGGAGCCGGCCGATGAGTTCTTCCGAGGGCGCCCTGATCCTCGCCGTCCCGTCCAAGGGCCGCCTGCAGGAGAATGCCAGCGCGTTCTTCGGCCGGGCCGGGCTGAAGCTCGCTCAAGGCGCGGGCGCCCGCGACTACCGGGGCAAGCTGCTCGGCGTGCCCGACGTCGAGGTGCGCTACCTCTCGGCCTCCGAGATCGCCGCGCAGCTCGCCTCGGGCGCTGCCCATCTCGGCGTCACCGGCGAGGACCTGATCCGCGAGACCCTGCCGGACGTGCGCGGCCAGGTCGAGCTGCTGACGCCGCTCGGCTTCGGCAACGCCACCGTGGTGGTGGCCGTGCCCCAGGCCTGGATCGACGTGCGCGACATGTCCGACCTCGACGAGGTGGCGGCCGGGATGCGGACCCGCCACGGCCGGCGCCTGCGGGTCGCCACCAAGTACGTGAACCTGACCCGCCGGTTCTTCGCCGAGAAGGGCGTCGCCGATTACCGGATCGTCGAGAGCCTGGGCGCCACCGAGGGGGCGCCGGCCGCGGGCTCGGCCGAGATCGTGGTCGACATCACCACCACGGGGGCGACGCTCTCGGCCAACGCCCTGAAGGTGCTGGACGACGGCATCATCCTGCGCTCGGAGGCGAACCTCGTCGCCTCGCTGAAGGCCCCCTGGGGCGAGGGCCAGCGGGCCGCGCTCCGCACCGTGCTCGGCCGCATCGCCGCCGAGGAGCGCGCCCGCACCACCCGGGAGGTGCGCGCCGCCCTGCCGCAGAGCGGTACGATCGACCTCGCCACCCTGGCGGGCCTGCACGAGGCCGAACTGCCCTACGGCGCACCGCGCGGGGCCGAGGGCGAGATCGTGCTGCGCTGCAGGGAGGCCGCGGTGTTCGACCTCGCCGGCGCCCTGGTCGAGGCCGGGGCGCGGGCCGTGACGGTGCGGCGGGTGGATTATGCCTTCGCGGCCGAGAATCCGCTGGCGGAGCGGCTGCTGGCGCGGTTGTGATACCGTTTTCGGTGGATCAGATCGGTTCCGCCGTCTTTGCGAGCGGAGCGAAGCAATCCAGCCGGCACCACGTTCCCTGAGGTACCGCAGCCCTGGGTTGCTTCGCTGCGCTCGCAAAGCCGGAGTGGGCTGCACCGACCGACGCGTTCAACCGGAAACGGTATGAGCGCCCGGTTCATCGGCCGATCCGGTGCCGGACAGCGGGAAGACTCACCAGCCGGAGCGTATATCTCGCGCGTGGGTGACACGGTGACAATCTGCCTGCCGCAGCACCGTCGTCCTTGCGGATGACGGGAGCGCCATGCGGGGTTCCGGCAGGCCCCGCCCCACAGCATCAGGAGGCCTCGGCCTCCTTTCGCGTTTTCGGGACCCGGGTCGGAAGTCGGCTCTACTGCGGCCCCTGCTTGGCGAATTCCGCCAGGACCCCGCGCAGCACCTTGAGCCGGGCGTCGTAGGCGGCCGTCAGGCAGGCGACGTCGCCGCCGCAGGCCTGCCGCTCCTTCAGCCACGCCTCCTGGTCGTCGCGCAGCTTGGCCTGGCCGCCCATCGGCAGCACGCTCTTCAGGATCTCGAACCGGGTCGCCATCTCGACGTCCCGGTCGTTGAGCGGGAGATGCGCGCAGATCGCCGCCTCGTCGGGCGCCGCGGCCTTCGCACACGGGAAGCTGGCAGCCCGGGCGGGGGATGCGCCGGCGAGGGCGGCCAGCGACAGGGCGAGGACGAGCGGCTTCGACATGGCCTCCCAACGGCCCGCCGCCCGAAAGGCTCCGGCCCGTGCGGCGGCAGGGTGCATCGTCCCGGGATCACGGGATCCTAGGATCAGAGGCCCGGCTTGACGATCGCCAGGATGACGATGCCGATCATCAGCAGCGTCGGCACCTCGTTGAGCACCCGGTAGAACCGGTGCCCGCGGGTGTTCCGGTCGGCGGCGAAATCCTTGACCATCCGGGCGAGCCAGCCGTGGATCCCCGACATCGCCAGCACCAGTACGAACTTCGCCTGCAGCCAGGGACTCGCGTAGAAGCCGCTCATCCAGGCGAGCGCCAGCCCGAACGCCCAGGTGGCGATCATGGCGGGGTTCATGATCGCCTTGAGCAGGCGGCGCTCCATCACCTTGAAGGTCGCGGCCTGCGCCTCCGAGCCGGGCGGCAGGCTCGCGTGATAGACGAACAGCCGGGGCAGATAGAGCATCCCGGCCATCCAGGCGATCAGGCTGATGACGTGAAGGGCCTTGATCCAGTCGTACAGCACGCCCGGCCTCAGCCCTGCCCGCGCAGCCGCGCGAGCATCCGCTCCACATGGGCGACCGGCGTCTGTGGCGTGATCCCGTGGCCGAGGTTGAAGATGTGCGGCAGGCCGGCGGTCGCCGCCAGCACCGCGTCCACCGCGGCGTCGAGGGCCGCGCCGCCCGCGATCAGCGTGTCGGGATGCAGGTTCCCCTGCGTCACCGTCGTGGCTGGCACCGTCTGCCGCAGGGCCTTCAGGTCCACGCCCCAGTCGACGCCGACGGCGTCGGCGCCGGTCTCCGGGACGACCCGGGCATGGCCGTCGAGGCCCGAGCCGCGGGCGAACACGATGATCTTGGCTCCCGGCACCCGGGCACGGACCCCCGCCACCATCCGGGCGATCGGCTGCAGCGACCAGCGGGTGAGGGCGTCCGCCGCGGACGCGGCCGGCAGGGCGCTCTCGGCCACGTCGCCCACGGGCTCGACGCCGCCGCCGGAGGCCGGCACGGCGCGGGGGAGGGTGCCGGCGTGGGACTCGAAGATCTGCACCGCGTCGGCGCCGGCCTCGAGCTGGCGCACGAGGTACTCGGTCTGCACGGCGACGAGGCGGTCGATCAGGGTGTCGACCAGGGCGGTGTCGCCCTCGGCGAGCGCCCGCGCGGGGGCGAGGTCCGGCGTGCCGCGGCCGCCGATCATGTAGCTCGCCACCGTCCAGGGGGCGCCGCAGAAGCCGAGCAGCGTGGTCTCGCCCGGCAATTCCGCGCGCAGCCGCGTCACCGTCTCGAAGACCGGCGCGAGATGGGTCATCACCGCCGGGTCGCCGGCCTCGCGCAGGCGCGCGAACGCGTCCCGGCCGTCGAGCGGGTCGAGCCGGGGCCCCTCGCCCTCCACGAAGCGCACGTCCTGGCCGAGCGCGTGGGGGACGACCAGGATGTCGGAGAACAGGATCGCCGCGTCGAAGCCGAAGCGCCGGATCGGCTGGAGCGTCACCTCGACGGCGAAATCCGGGCTGTAGCAGAGGTCGAGGAACGAGCCGGCCTCCGCCCGGGTCGCCCGGTATTCCGGCAGGTAGCGCCCGGCCTGGCGCATCATCCAGGCGGGGGGCGGCCCGATCGCCTCGCCCTCGAGGACCCGCAGCACCTTGCGCTCGGACGTCGTCCCCGACGTCGTCTGCCCGGGCTCGCGCTCCGTCCCCGTCATGGTCGCTCCCATCCCGTATCCCTCACCCCGCATGCCCGTCGGCGGGCGTCCTGTCGAGTCGAGGCGCGCCGATCCCCACACAGGCCCCTTCGAAAAGATAAGAGAGACTCTTGGAGTCTGTTTTTTCTCTTGGAGGGCCGAATCTCGGGGGCACAAAAGCGTCCACAGGCGGTCCCCGGCGCCGCGCCGTTAACGGGGCTTTAAAGGATTTCCTCCAACTTGCGAGAACCGGATGGTCCGACAGCAGCTTGGCAACGCTGAGTCGTGTACGGGCGCCGGATTCGCGGCCGATTCGTCCAGAGAGCCGGATTCCGCCTGTCCCGATCATCTGCCTGTGAACGGCGGAGTCGATAGCGCGCATCGGGATCGCGCTGGACCGGCCCGGCGGGGCATCCTATCCACACTCATCGACTCCCCTGGCGGCCGGCGGTGGACAACGTGGGCGCCGCGCGAGGCGACCGCACAGTCGGCCGAGAGGTCGACCGCAGAGGCGATCGGAATGGGCCGCAGCTACTTCCACCTCCACCTCGTCTCCGACTCCACCGGCGAGACGCTGATCAATGTCGGGCGCGCGGCCGCCGCCCAGTACGAGGGCGTGTCGGCGATCGAGCACGTCTACCCGCTGGTGCGCTCGGCCGCGCAGCTCGACCGGGTGATCTCGGAGATCCGGGCCGCGCCGGGCCTCGTCCTGTACACGCTGGTGGGGGGCGACCTCGGCGAGCGGCTGGAGGAGGTCGCCCGGGAGACCGGTTCGCCCTGCCTGTCGGTGCTGCGGCCGGTCCACGACCTGTTGCGCGCCTATCTGGGCGCCGAGACCACGGCGCGGCCCGGCGCCCAGCACATGCTGAACGCCGAGTACTTCAAGCGCATCGACGCGATGAACTTCACGCTGGCCCACGACGACGGCAACCTGCCGGACGATCTGGAGGAGGCCGACGTGATCCTGCTCGGCGTCAGCCGGACGTCGAAGACGCCGACCTCAATCTATCTCGCCAACCGGGGCCTCAAGACCACCAACCTGCCGCTGGTGCCGGGCATGCCGCTGCCACCGGCGATCGAGCGGGCGCGCAAGCCCCTCGTGGTCGGCCTGTTCGCCTCGCCGGAGCGCATCGTGCAGATCCGGCAGAACCGGCTGTCGAGCCTCAACGCCGACGAATCGTCCCTCTACGTCGACCGCTCGGCGGTGGCGGACGAGATCACCGCCTCCCGCCGGCTGTTCGTCAAGAACCGCTGGCCGACGATCGACGTGACCCGCCGCTCCATCGAGGAGACGGCAGCGGCGATCGTCGATCTCTACCGGGACCACCGCCTGAAGTTCATCGCGGATTGAAACCGGGTTCCCAAAGGGCAAGCTCTTTGGCGGGGTTCAGGGGCGGAGCCCCTGAATGACCAGGGCTCCGCCCTGGCCCCGCGGAAGGTCTCGACCTTTCGAAACCAGGACTTCTCAGCCCCCGCTCAGGACCGCCCGGACCAGGGCGAGGCCGGCCACCAGCCCGATCAGCCCGGCCCCCACCGAGGCCACCACGTAGAGCGCGGCCGCCGCCGTCTCGCCCCGATGGTACAGGCTGACCGCGTCGAGCGAGAAGGTCGAGAAGGTGGTGAAGCCGCCGAGCACCCCGGTGGTCAGGAGCAGCCGGGCCGGATGTCCGGCCGCGCCCCGCAGGGCGAATCCCTCGGCCAGCACGCCCATCAGGAACGAGCCCAGCACGTTGATGATCAGCGTGGCCAGCGGGAAGCCGAGGCCCGGCAGGAGCCGGGCCACCGCGACGTTGACCCCGTGGCGGGCTCCGCCGCCGAGCCCGGCCCCGAGGATGACGATGAGGGTGTTGATCATGCCTGCCCTTCCTGTTCGGTCGGGCGGCCCCGTCACGTCGCGGCTTCGGCGCACGGCCCCACCGCGGACGGCGAGAGGCGCGCCCGTGCGGTAGGAGCCATCAGCCCGGCGCGGGAGGCCGGGCGGTTGTCGGGGAGCTCCATCCCCATCGCGGACAGGCTTAGCGCAGGAGACCGGGCAGGGGAATCCGGTTTTCCGGGCCCCGCACGCCGCCCCGCCGCGTCAGCGCGCGTAGGCGAAGTGGCTGCGCTGCTCGATCTGGGCGGCGTAGAAATCCTCGACGACCTCGCGGACCACCTCGGCCAGCTCGTCGCCCCGGTGCTCGTCGAGCTGGATGTCGCTGCCGACGGTCCGGCCGACGGAGCAGCTCGCGGCGCCGGGCACGAGGCGCTCGTTGTAGCGCTGGTTCAGGCCCGAGACCGAGATGTAGTTGCTGCCGCCGAGTTCGGGCCCGTACTTGATCTTGATCTTCTGCTCCGAGTCGGTGCCGCGCAGCTGCGCGCAGAGACTGATGAAGTTGTCCTGATCAATCTTGGCCTCGAGGCCGGTGATGCTGCCGTGGACGTTGTCCTCCTCGTTGAGGACCTCGGCCATGAGGTTCAGGACGCCCACGACCGGCTCCAGCGCCCGCGCGCCGTCCGCCAGAAGCTTCATGCGGAAGTCGTTGCTGCGGGCATCGGCCTCCTGCAGCCGCGCGCGGAACCTGTCCTTGATCTCGTTCGCGCGTGCCATCGCGCTCCTCCCTGGTGGTTCGGCCCGATGCTTTGGCTCGGACACTGGGAGACTACGAAGACAATTCAGATGATGCAAGATCGTGCAAAATATTGATGCTTGCTCAGATCTTGAGCCGTTGCACAGGAATAATACTTGCTCACGAACTGTGCAGCGGCGGATCGATCGTGCCGGGTGCGCTGCGGTGCGCTTACTTGAGGAGCTGCAGCAGGCTCCGTCCGGCCGGGGTCTTGAGCTCCTTGGCGTCGAGGGTGCCGTCGTTGTCGGGATCGGCCGCCTTGAAGCGCTGCTCGACCAGCGCAAGGTATTCCTTGCGGTCGAGGGTACCGTCGGCATCCGTGTCGGCGGCCTTCAGCTCCTTCTTGCTGACGCGGCCCTTCAGCTCCTTGGCGTCGACGGTACCGTCTTTGTCTTTCTCGGCGCCGTCGAAGACCTTTCCGGCCGCGGCCTGCGCCTCGGCCAGATCGATCGAGCCGTCGTGGTCGGTGTCGACCATCTTCAGCGTGCGCTCGGTGCCGGCGGACCGGGCGAGAGCCGGGGCGGAGAGCGCGGCCGGCAGGACGAGGATGGCGAGGGTCGCTGCGAGCGTCGCGGCGCGGGCGGGGCGGTGCAGGGTCGCGGGCATGGACTGGAACCTCCGGTGGCGATCAGCGCCGGCAGCCCAAGCCGTCACGGCTCCGGCCGTTCCCGAAGGCGCCTTCACAAGGCGACGATCAGAAGCCGGCCATCACGGGCCGACGTTCAGCGGGCCGGACCATCCAGCGGCATCAGCCGGTCCGGACCGGCCGCGGCGGCGACCGTCTCGGGACGCGACAGGGCGCGGGCGAGGGCCGGCAGGTCCGGCGCCGCCGCGCCCGCGGCTCCGAAGACCGACCGGTCGAGGGCCGCGAAGGCTGCCGCGAGGTCGGGCCGCGCCCGCCAGATCCGGGCGAGGTCCGGCGCCTCCCGCATCGCCCCGTCGAGCGCCGCGCGGAACCCGGCCGGATCGCCGGCCTGGGCCGCCGCGTGGAGCGCCCGGCGGGCCGGAGCCGACAGGCGCAAGGCGGGCCGGCCGAGGCCGAAGCCGATCAGCGCCAGCCCCAGCCCGAAGGCGGCGAGCGCCGCGGCGGCGACCACGAGGGGCGAGGGGATCGATGGCGGCGCCCGGTCGGTCTCGCGGTCGGGCAGGCCGCCGCCGATCTGACGGGCCGGGATCTCGGTCTCGCGCAGGGTGCGGGTGCTGGTGTCGAACCACGGGATCGCGATGGCGTCGAGGGGGATGATCTCCGGGACGCCGGGCTTCACGTCCCATTGGTAGGTGGCGCGGGCCACGGGACCCGAGGGCGTCAGCAGGGTCTCGCGGGTGACGGGCCCCGCGAAGGTGATGATGCCGCGGGTGCGCATCACCGGCCGGGGCGGCAGGCCCTCGGCGATCATGCCCTGGGCCTCCAGGGTGACGATCCGCCGGGTGGTCTCGCCGACCTTGATGGTCTCGGGATCGGGGCTCCAGGAATCGGTGATGGCGACGTCCTTGGCCGGCAGCCACCAGGGCTCCTTGGCGTCGGGGCCGCCCGTGGGGTCGGTCCATTGCGCGACCGGGAAGGGGATCGGCTTCGAGCGGACCTCGACGATGCGCCGCTCGCCGACATCGTTGATCGTCAGCTTGTGGGTGAAGGGCTCGATGGTGAACTGACCGGCATGGTGCGGGAAGATCGCCACGGTGCGGTCGAACGCGATGGCGCTCTGGCCGTCGGGGAGCTTCGCCTTGCTCCAGTGGTCCCGGCCGAGCTGCGTCCACGAGAAGTTGGCGAGCGAGGGCTGCACCACCTCCTCCAGCAGGATCGGCTGCTTGTAGACCCCGTGGATCTTCAGCAGCACCATCTCGCGGGGGAAGGGCGCGCTGTTGCCATTCAGCTCCGCGGTGACCGTGAGGGTGAGGTCGCCCGGCTCGATCTCGGCCTGGGCGGGGAGGGGGGCGAGGACGAGGAACAGGGCGAGGCGCCACGCGTGCGTCCCCCTCCGCTGCGCGAGGGCTCCGATAATCACGCGTCGTCGGCCGCCGGGCTCTCTCCTCCCCTGGCGATCCCGGGCTTGCCCGGGATCGCTCGAGCTTGCGGGGAGGGGTTGGAGGTGGGGGTGGTGCAGACGGCACCGCTGCGCTCGATCCTGGGCCACCCCCACCCCTGACCCCTCCCCGCAAGGGGGAGGGGATGGGCGCATCTCGGCAAGGGTACGCCGACTCGATACCCCGAAAAACATCACCACGGGTTGCTCCCGGCGGGAATCGCGGTGCCGGCCTCGACCCGGCGGGTCTGCTCGGCGCGCAGGCGCAGCTTGAGGTACCGGCCCGGATCGTCCGGCAGGGTCTGGAGCCAGAGCCGGTCCGGGCGGATCTCGTGCGCCTCGAAGCTCTTGGTCACCCGGCGGACCTCGCGCTCGGGCGCCTCGGCCACCATGGCGGAGCCGCCGCCGGTCCGGCCGCGGCCGGCCGCGTCGCCCGCGGAGCCGCGGGCCTGGCCCTTGCCGGCGTCGATCGACTGCTGCTCGGCCTTGCCGCGGCGGGCGACCTTGCTGTTGCCCGGCAGTGAGGCGCTGGCGTTCGACTCCTTGTTGCCGGCGAGCCCCTCGCCGCTGGAGGCGGCGTTGATGTCGTTGTTCTGGTCCTGGTTGGCGGTGTTGTTGTAGCGGGCGCCGTACTGGGCAGTGCCGTTGGCGATGCCGCCGCCGGGACCGCGGTCGATCACCTCGGCCCGCATCCGGGCGATGAGCGAGCGGTTGGCCTGGGCGTCGGCGTCGCGGGGGTTGAAGCGCAGGGCCTCGTCGTAGGCGGCCAGCGCCCCGTCGAGGTCCCCGGCCCTGGCGAGCGCGTTGCCGAGGTTGTAGCTCGCGCGGCGGCCGCCGGCGCGGAACAGCGCGATCGCCGCGTCGTAGCGGCCGGCCTCGTAGAGCGCGGCGGCGCGCCAGGCCGGGTCGATGAAGACGTCGGCCGCGAGGCCCGGCAGGCCGAGACCCATGAGCAGGCGCCCGAAGCCGGTGCGGGGCTGCGAGACGGCGAGCAGCGCCAGGAGGCCGACGCCGGCGAGCGCCAGGCCGGCGATGCGGGCGCGGCGCCGCCAGCGCGGCGGCAGGCCGGCCCGGAGCGGGACGGCGAAGCCCGTATCGGGAAGGGTCAGCCGCATCACGCGCTCCTCATCAGGCGCTCCTGCGGAACAGGATCAGGGCCGGCAGGGCGGCCAGCAGCAGCAGCCAGCGCCCGAGATCCGCGTAGGCCAGCACCCCGTAGCCGCCGGCCGCGAGGTGCTGCGCGAGACCGGCGCCGACCGCGTCGAGCACCGGGCCCGGGGTCGCGATGTCGGCGACCGTGCCGCCGCCGGCCCGTGCGAGGGCGTCGAGGGCGGTCCGGTCAGGCTTCGGCGCGCCGGGCGGGAGCGGCTTGTCGGCGGGGACGAACAGCGCCTGGAGGCGCCAGCCCTGCTGGGCGATGGCCCGCGCCTCGCGGGTGGCGGCCTCGCCGATGCCGTCGCCGTCGCTGATCAGCACCACGTCGGCCGCCACCACGTTGGCCTCCGCCAGCGTGCGGCGGGCGAGCGCGAGACCCCGCTCGGGATGCGTGCCGCGGTCCGGCACCGTGTCGGCGTCGAGGGCGAACAGGGTGGTGCCGAGGCTGTCGCGGTCGGTGGTGGGGGAGGCGGCGAGATAGGCGTCGCCCGCGTAGACCACGAGCGACACGGCCCGGGTGCCGGCGGCCTCGGCGACCGCGGCGGCGGCCTGCCGGACGCCCAGGAGGTTGCCGCCCTCCGTGACCGAGCGGGAGAGATCGACGACGATCACGGTCTCGTCGAGGTTGCGGTAGGTCCGCCCGTCCGCCCGTTCGACGGCCGGACCGGTCAGCGCGACGGCGATCAGCCCGGCCGCCAGCGCGGCGGCGAGGTTCGCCTGCCGGCGGCCGCCGAGCACCGCGCCGGCGCGGGCGAGATGGGCCATCAGCGCCGGGTCCACCGCCCGGGCCCAGTCGCCCAGCGGCGCCGAGCGCGAGGCGGCGCGGAGCGCCAGCAGGACGACGACCGGGACCGCCAGGAACCACCAGGGGCGCAGCAGCGCGAAGGTCTCGAGGAGGCTCATCGGATGGATCCGCAGAGCGGGCGCGCCTTCCCTCCCCCCTCTGCGGGGGAGGGTGGCCCTCGCGTCAGCGAGGGTCGGGAGAGGGGAACCCGGCTTCCGGAAAGGGCACGGCCTTTATGCAGCACAAAGCCTTGTCCTCCACCGTCGCGCTGCCTCTCTTGCGGGACTACGTCCCGGCCCGACGTCCTTCGGGGGCCACCCTCCCCCGCAGAGGGGGGCGGGAGCAGCGCTCGGCTTCGGTCGTCGCCCCTATCGATCAGGCGCCACATCGCCGCCGCGGGTATCGATGCGTGATCGACCAAGACTGCGGACGACAGATTCATCACGCCCCCCTCCGGCTCGCGAGCAGCGCCGCGGCGGCCAGCAGCGCCAGGGCGGCCGGCCAGGGCCAGAGGTCCCGGCGCAGGGGCAGGGGCGGGGCGAGCGCCCGGCCGCCCTCCAGCCGGTCGATGGCGTCGGCGACCCGCACCAGATCCTCGGTGGTGCGCACCCGGAACGCCTCGCCGCCGCTGGCCTGCGCCATGTCGCGCAGCGTCTCGGTGTCGACCACGTCCTGCTCGCCGTCGGCGTCGGCCATGTCGCGGGGGCCCAGCGCGATGGTGTAGACCTTGATGCCCAGCGACTTGGCGAGTTCGGCCACGTCCTTGGGCGCCGTCTGGCCGGCATTGTTGGCCCCGTCCGAGAGCAGGACCACGGCTTTCGCGGCCTTCTCGCCGGCCCCGCTGCCCGACGCCGCGCCACCCTCCGCATCCCGGGGATCCAGACGGCGCAGGGCCAGCCCGAGGCCGTCGCCGATCCCGGTGGAGCGGCCGCTGATGCCGATCGTCGCCTCGTCGAGGGCGCGGGCGACCGCGGCGGTGTCGAAGCTCGGCGCGGCCGCCACGTAGGCTTGGTCGGCGAAGATCACGAGGCCGATCCGGTCGCCGGCCCGGCGCCGGATGAAGTCGGTGCCGACGCGCTTCACGGCGGCGAGGCGGGTCACGGTCTCGCCGTCGAGGGCGAAGTCGCGCCGCTCCATGGAGCCCGACAGGTCCATGGCGATCATGATCTCGCGGCCGGACGCCGGCAGCGCGGCCGCCGGCATGACGAGGCGCGGACCGCTCAGCGCCGCCACGAGGGCGGCCCAGAGCGTCCAGGTGAGCAGGGCCCTGCGCCGTCCCCGGGCGGTGCGGTCGGCGCCGGAGCGCGCCGCGCCCACCAGGGTGCCGGGCACGCGCAGGGCGCCGCTGCCGCCCTCCGGCTCGGCCGGGATCAGGCGGGCGGCCAGCAGCGGCAGGGGCAAGGCCAGCAGCGCCCACGGCGCGGCGAGGTCGAAGGCCGACAGGAGCGCGCTGAGCCACGCGGGCAGATGCGCGCTCATGCCCGCAGCCGTCCGATCAGGCGGCCGAGCTCGGCGTCCAGGGCGTCGAGGTCGGGATCCTGACGCCGGTACAGCCCGTCGGTCAGGACCCGGCCGGCACCGCGCGTGAAGAAGTCGGTCCTGAGCAGGCCGTCGAGGCGGGCAGCCCAGTCGGCGCCCGTGGCCCCGGCATCGTCGCCGAGCGTCCGGCCGAGGCGGCGCAGCAACCGGGCCTGGGCCACGAGGCGCGCCTCCGGAGGGAGGCCGCGGCTCCGGGCGAGTTCGGCGAGCGCCGCCCGGCGCAGGCTGGCCCGCGCCCGGCTGCGGCCGTACCGCACGAGCCCGACCAGCAGGGCGGCGAGGAAGCCCAGGACGGCCGCCGCGACGACCTCGCCCTGCACGGCGCCCGCGGCGCCGCCGGGCAGGTGCAGGCCCCGGAGCTGCTCGAGGGACAGGGGAATCTCGGCGGGCGTGACGGGAGTCATCGGATCGAGCCGGCGAGTATCCGACCGGCAAGTATCCGACCGGCACGGATCCGACGGGCAGGCCCGGCCTCACAGCACCGCATCGAGGCGCTCCATCAGCGGCGCGTAGGCCTCCGGGCCGGTCTCGACGTCGAGGCGCACGCCCGCGATGCCCCGGCGGGCGTAGTCGGCGAGCCGCGCCTCGGCGGAATCCCCCGCTGCTCCGGCCGCGGTCGGCAGCGCGGTCCCGCGGCGGCCATCCGCGAGGGCGAAGGGATAGAAGCCCGGCGGCCGGGTCCGCTCGAAGGCGTCGCTCACCAGGATCAGCCGGATGGCGATCCGCTCGGCCAGCAGCGTCAGGAGCTCGTCGAAGCCCGGGCCGGGATCGTCCAGGGCGCTGGCGATGACGAGGTGGCCGCCGGCGGGCAGCAGGCTGCGGGCGAGGGCGAGCGTCGCCTCGAGCGGCGGCTCCGCGCCGGTCGGCGCGCCGGACCCGGCCCCGAGGGCGTCGGCATGGGCCTGGGCGAGGGCGCCGGTCACCGCGACCATGGCGCGCTCGCCGCCCGCCGGCCGCAGCACGGTCGGCGCGCCCGCCGAGGCCACCGCGAGGCCGACCCGGCCGCCATCGGCGGCGACCCGCCAGCCGAGCAGCGCCAGGGCCTCGGCGGCGGCCACCGAGCGCAGGGTCCGGCGGGTGCCGAACAGCATCGCGGGCCGGAAATCGGCGAGCAGAACCACGGCGCGGTCGCGCTCGTCGTGGTGGGTGCGCACGTGCAGCTGCCCGGTGCGGGCCGTGGCGTTGCGGTCGATGAAGCGGCGGTCGTCGCCCTCGGACCACAGGCGGACATCCTCCGGCTCAGAACCGCGGCCACGGCGCCGCGTGACGATCCCGCCCGGCAGGCCCGCGAGCGTCCGGGTCGCGGGGGCCGAGCCCCGCCGGGCGAGGTGGCGCAGGCCCATCAGCGCCTCGCCCGAGAGGTGGATGCCGGTCTCCCGGTCGCCGTTCGCTGCCGGGAGAGGAAGATCGCGCCGCGCGCGCCCGAGCCCGAACACCGTCAGAGCGCCCGCACCCGCTGCACCAGCTCGCCGACGAGGCCGCGCGCCGTCTTGCCCTCGGCGGCGGCCCGCCATGTCAGGCCGATCCGGTGGGACAGGGCGTCCCGGGCCAGGTCGGTGACGTCCTCGGGCGTGACGTGGTCCCGGCCCCGCAGCCAGGCCCGGGCCTTGCCGGCCATCATCAGCGCCAGGGTCCCGCGCGGGGAGGCCGGATGCTCGATCATGGCGCGCAGGTCCGGGGCGGCCGCGTCGGTGCGGGTCGCCGCCACGAGCCGGACGAGGTAGTCCTTGAGGGCCGGCGACACGTAGGTGGCGAGCGCCGCCTCCCGGGCGGCGCGCACGTCCGCCAGCGACAACCGCATGGTCATCGCGTCGACGTGGTGGGTGATTTCGCCCTCCACGAGGTCGAGGATCGCCCGCTCGGTGGTCTCGTCGGGCATGTCGACCACGACGTGCAGGAGGAAGCGGTCGAGCTGCGCCTCGGGCAGGGGGAAGGTGCCAGCATGCTCGATCGGGTTCTGGGTCGCCACGACCATGAACGGATCGGACAGGCGGTGGGTCGTCCCCGAGACCGTCACCTGCCCCTCGGCCATGGATTCGAGCAGCGCCGACTGCACCTTCGGGGGCGCGCGGTTGACCTCGTCCACCAGCACGAGGGCGTGGAACAGGGGGCCGGGCAGGAACTCGAAGGTGCCGCTATCCTGCCGCCAGACGGTGGTGCCGGTGAGGTCGGCCGGCATCAGGTCCGGGGTGCACTGGATGCGCGCGAAGGAGCCGTCGAGGCCGTCGGCGAGCCGCTTGACCGCGCGGGTCTTGGCCAGACCCGGTGCGCCCTCGATCAGCAGGTGGCCGCCGGTCAGGAGCCCGATCAGCAGGCGCTCGACCAGGCCGGCGCTGCCGATCAGGCCGCGCTCCAGCCCCTCGCGCAGCGCCATGACGCGGCCGTGCAGGGCCTGATCCGGGACGATTTCGGGCCGGCGTTCGGCGAGGCCGTCGCTCATGCGAGGACAAGTCCTGCGCGAAGGGGTTCTGCGCAAAGGGGTTCTGCGCGAAGGGGTTCTGCGCGAAGGGGTTCTGAGCGAAGAGATCCTGCGCGGACCGCGTCCGCCGCTCGGGCCATGTGCTGCATCCTGCACGTCTCCTCGGCCGGGTCCCGAATTCTTAAGGGATCCTCAGGCTCTTGCCGGTGTGCCCGCTGCCCGGTGCGGCCGTCAATCCCGCGCCGGACGCCCTTTCGCGCCTGTGCCGGGCCATGGTGTCACGGTTTCGTCACCGCACCGCTTTCTAGAACCGACGATGACCAGCTACGCCGCCCTCCCCGAAGAAGCGAAATCCGCGCTCGGCCTGCTCGTGGCCTTCGTGCTCGGCACGATCATCGGGGCCGAGCGCCAGTACCGGCAGCGCACCGCGGGCCTGCGCACCGCGGTCCTCGTCGCGGTGGGCGCCAGCGCCTTCGTGGATCTCGGCATGCGGCTCACCGGCCCGGACGGCGGTGTCCGCACGGTCGCCTACGTGATCTCCGGCATCGGCTTCCTCGGCGCCGGCGTGATCATGAAGGAGGGGATGAACGTCCGCGGCCTCAACACCGCCGCGACCCTGTGGTGCTCGGCCGCCGTCGGCGCGTTCTGTGGCGCCGACCTGCCGCTGGAAGCCCTGTTCGTGATGATCACGGTGCTCGCCTGCAACACGGCGCTGCGGCCGCTGGTGAACGCCATCAACCGCGCGCCGATCCGCGAATCCGCCACCGAGGCGACCTACGAGGTCCAGGTGACCACGGCGCCGGGGGAGGCCGGCCCGGCGCAAGACCTGCTGGTGGAACGCCTGGAGGCGGCCAATTACCCGGTGAGCAACGTCGAGGTGGAGGAGCGCGGCGAGAATGCGGTCGACGTCGTGGCGACGTTGACGGCGAGCGCCGTGAAGGCGGAGGAACTCGACGCCGTGACCAACGACCTCGCCCGCCTGCCGGGCATCCGCCACGCCACGTGGTCGGTCCAGACTGCCGACTGACTTTCCGGGATTGCCTTTCTCGAAGTGGGCCCGCGGTGAGGAAACCTCTGAAGGCGGCCGGACCTTACCGTGCCGAATCCGGAGATCCACCATGACCCAGTCTCAGAAGAGCGCGCTGATCGTCGGAGCCTCGCGCGGCCTCGGGCTCGGACTCGTCGAGTCCTTTCTGGAGCGCGGCTGGCGCGTCACCGCGACCCAGCGCACGCCGTCCGCCGACCTCGCCCGCCGCGCCGCGAAAACCCTGCGGGTCGAGACCGTCGACATCGACGAGGAGGCGAGCGTCGCCGCCCTGCACGACCGTCTGGCCGCGGAGCATTTCGACCTGATCTTCGTGGTGGCGGGCGTCGCCACCCAGGCCCACGACCCGCTGCACGCGGTGCCCCGGGCTGTCGCCGCGCAGGTCTATCTCACGAACGCGGTCAGCCCGATCCGCTTCGCGGAAGCCTTTCTGGATCGTCTCGCTCCCGGCGGCAGCGTCGCCCTGATGAGTTCGATCCTCGGCAGCGTCAGCCTGAACGACACGGGCGGCTGGGAGACCTACCGAGCCAGCAAGGCGGCGCTCAACAGCCTGGCCCGCAGTTTCGAGAGTCGCCATCGGGCCGAGAATCTTTCCGTCCTGATCCTGCATCCGGGCTGGGTGCGCACCGAGATGGGCGGAGCGGAGGCCGATATCGACGTGGCCACCAGCGTCAGGGGCTTGGCCGAGGTGATCGCGGCCCGGCTCGGCGAGCCGGGCGCGCATTACCTCGACTACCGGGGCGAGACGCTGCCCTGGTAGGGGCCGGATCGCCTCAGCGACGGGGATCGAGGGGACGGCCGCGGCGCTCGATCACCACGGTCGGGCGGGTGCGACGCTCGACCACCACCGTGCGGGGTGCCCGGCTCGGGCTCGCATGGGTCAGGATCCGCTCCGGCGTGCGCTCCGGCTTGGCCTTCTTGGCAGCCAGGACGTGCGGGCGGACCTCGTCGGCGGCCAAGCCCATCAGGCCCGCGGCGATCTCTACCTGCTGCTCGACGTCGTCGGCGAGATCCTGCGCGGCGGCCACCGCCTCGTTCACCGTCGGCGGCTCGCGGCGCACCCGGATCGGCGGCAGGTCGGCGAAGCTCTTCTGCGTCTTCTTCACGGGGCGACTCGCGGTCTTCATAGGACAGACATAGCGCCTTCCGGGCCGGTTGTGCAGTGCATCAAAAACGCGTGTCCGCCGTTCCCGGCACATGCCTGAGGGGTGATGGGGCCATTCCTGGCACTCCGATGGGCAGCCTGATGGCGGCGATGTCGAGCACACGAACACGCCTTGGGCAGATTCCTTCCCGGATCGCCGCGCCTGCGGCATAATGGCACGGTCCGGCCGCCGCAAGGGGAGGGGCTGCTGCGGACGGTCTGACCGGAGACGCCCGGGACCGCATCTGCGGGAAGCGGACAGGCTTAAGATCCGGCGTGTAGGATCGGCCCATGACCGAGCCGCTCGATCCCCGCCTGACCCCGGCCCGTCCCGAGGTCGCCGACATCCGCCTGCGCGGCCAGGTCGCGGCCGCGCGCTTCGTCGCCGCCACGCCGCGTCGGGTCATGGCACCGGCGGCTCCCCTGCACCGCGCTCCTTCGCCGGAAGCCGGGCTCGACACCGAGGCGCTCCTCGGGGACGCGGTCGCGCTCTACGACGAGGCCGACGGCTTCGCGTTCGTGCAACTCGTCCGCGACGGCTATGTCGGCTACGTGCCCGCCGCCTGCCTCGGCCCGGCGGAGCCGGAGCCGACGCATCGGGTCACGGCGCTGCGCACCTTCCTGTATCCCGAGCCGGACCTGAAGCGGCCGGTCCGCGCGCATCTGAGCCTCGGGGCGCGTCTGGTCGTGACCGGCCAGTCTGGATCGTACCTGGAGACGCCGGGCGGCTACGTCTTCGCCGCCCACTGCGCGCCCGTGGCGCATCGCGAGCCGGATCACGTCGCCACGGCCGCGCGGCTGATCGGAACGCCCTACCTGTGGGGCGGGCGCACCAGCCTCGGTCTCGACTGCTCGGGTCTCGTGCAGCTCTGTCTCGATGCCGCCGGCCTGCCCTGCCCGCGCGACGCCGACATGCAGGAGCGCGACCTCGGGCGGCCGCTGCCCCTCGACCTCTCCGGCCTGCGCCGGGGCGATCTCGTGTTCTGGCGCGGCCATGTCGGGCTGATGCGCGATCCCGAGACGCTGATCCATGCCAACGGACACCACATGGCGGTGGCGGCGGAGCCGCTGGCCGGGGCGGTCGCCCGGATCGAGGCCAACAGTTTCGGCGCGGTGACCGGCATAAGGCGCCTCTGAGCCGGCACCTTTCGAGGAAGAGGGTCCAAGTTCCGCGGCAAACGTGCTACAGAGCCGTCCCGCTTCCCTCTTCCTGCCCGGTTCGTGGGCCAGTCCTGTTGACAGGACAGCCTCACCCTCGCCACATCCCCCGCATGACCGTCGATATCGCGCCCTCCGAGCCCGTCGCGGGCACCACCGGCAAGCCGCCGCTGGAGATCCTGCTCTGTGCACCCCGCGGCTTCTGCGCCGGCGTGGTGCGGGCCATCGACGTGGTGGAGCGGGCTCTCGCCATCTACGGGCCGCCCGTCTACGTCCGCCACGAGATCGTCCACAACAAGTACGTGGTCGAGAGCCTGAAGCGGAAGGGCGCGGTGTTCGTCCGCGAGCTCGACGAGGTGCCCGACGGCGGCGCCCCGGTGATCTTCTCCGCCCACGGCGTCGCTAAGACGGTACCGGCCAACGCCGATTCGCGCGGCCTGACCACGATCGACGCCACCTGCCCGCTGGTGACCAAGGTCCACCGCGAGGCCGAGATTCACCACAAGCGCGGCCGCCACGTGCTGCTGGTCGGCCATTCCGGCCACCCGGAGGTGGTGGGCACCATGGGCCAGCTGCCCAAGGGCTCGATCACCCTGGTGGAGGACCTCGACCAGATCGAGGCCCTGACGCCGGAGAACCCCGACAACCTCGCCTGGGTGACCCAGACGACCCTGTCGGTGGACGACACCCGGCACATCGTCGACGCGCTGAAGCAGAAGTTCCCGACCATCACCGGGCCGCACAAGGACGACATCTGCTACGCCACCACCAACCGCCAGGAGGCGGTGAAGCAGGTGGCGCCGCTGGTGGATGCGCTCATCGTGGTGGGCTCGTCCAACTCCTCGAACTCGCAGCGCCTGCGCGAGGTCGCCGAGCGGGTCGGCTGCCCGATCACCCGCCTCGTGCTCCGCGCCGAGGAGATCGACTGGCCGGCCTTCGAGGGCATCCGGAAGCTCGGCCTCACGGCCGGCGCCTCGGCTCCCGAGGTGCTGGTCGAGGAGATCATCGACGCGTTCGCGGCCCGCTACGACGTGATGGTCGACACGGTCTCGACGGTGATCGAGGACATGGTCTTCCCGCTTCCGCGGGAGCTGCGCAGCGAGGCCGCCGAGTAGGCAGCCGCGATCAGGCAGCCTGGACACAGGCGCGGCAGGCTTTATGCGGGGGCGCTTCGGCGCCCCTCGTCGTATCGAAGTTCCAAAAATTCAGAGCGCAACACGTGGCCGTCTACACCGAGGTATCCGACGCGGCGCTCGCCGACTTCCTGTCCGCCTACGCGATCGGCGGCCTGCTCTCCTACAAGGGCATCGCCGAGGGGGTCGAGAACTCGAACTTCTTCCTGCACACCACCGACGGTTCCTACATCCTGACCCTCTACGAGAAGCGGGTCCGCGAGCAGGATCTGCCGTTCTTCATCGGGTTGATGGAGCACCTCTCGGCCCGCGGCCTCGCCTGCCCGCAGCCGGTGCGGGACCGGGCCGGCACCGCGCTCGGACGCCTGTGCGGGCGGCCCGCCGCCATCGTGAGCTTCCTGGAGGGCGTCTCGGTCAAGGCGCCGGGGGTGGAGCATTGCCGGGAACTCGGCCGCGCGCTCGCCGCGCTGCACGAAGCCGGCCGGGATTTCACCATGGTGCGGGAGAACAACCTCTCGGTCTCCTCCTGGCGCCCGCTCTTCGTGCAGGCCGAGGCGCAGGCCGATTCGGTCGAGCCCGGCCTCGCGGAGCGCACCCGCGCCGACCTCGTTTTCCTGGAGTCGCACTGGCCCCGGGATCTGCCGGGCGGGGTAATCCACGCGGACCTCTTCACCGACAACGTCTTCTTCATCGGCGATGCCCTGTCGGGCCTCATCGACTTCTACTTCGCCTGCACGGACGCCTTCGCGTACGACCTCGCGGTGTGCCTTAACGCCTGGTGCTTCGAGGCCGACGGCACCTTCCATCGCGACATGGCGGCGGCGCTGATCGCCGGCTACGAGGCCGTGCGGCCCCTGGAGGCCGCCGAGGTCGCGGCCCTGCCGATCCTGTGCCGGGGGGCGGCGCTCCGGTTCATGCTGACCCGGCTGGTGGACTGGCTGAACGTTCCGCCCGGCGCCCTGGTGAAGCCGAAGGACCCGCGGGAATTCGATCGCCGGCTCACCTTCCACCGGCAGGCGCGGGATGCGCGGGATTACGGGCGGCAGGGCTGAGGGCGGCAGGGTCGAGGACGGGATGAGCACCGAGGGGACGGGGGCCGCCGCGGCCGAGCCGAAGCGCGTGACGATCTACACGGACGGCGCCTGCTCGGGGAATCCCGGGCCGGGCGGCTGGGGGGCGATCCTGATCTTCGGCGACACCCAGAAGGAGCTGTCGGGGGGCGAGGCCCACACCACCAACAACCGCATGGAGATCCTGGCGGCGATCGAGGCGCTGGAGGCGCTGAAGCGTCCCTGCCGGGTCGACCTGTTCACGGACTCGCAGTACCTGCGTCAGGGCATCACCGGCTGGATCCACAATTGGAAGGCTCGGGGCTGGCGCACGGCCGACAAGAAGCCGGTGAAGAACGAGGATCTCTGGCGCCGGATCGACGCCGCCCGCGAGCGCCACGACGTGGCATGGCACTGGGTGAAGGGCCACGCCAGCGACCCGCTCAACAACCGGGTCGACGCGCTGGCGGTCGCCGCGATGCTGCCGTTCAAGCGACGCTGAACAGCAGTTCCGCCCGGAGCCGGACCGGTCAGTCGGTCGTCCCGTCCAACCCCAGCCAGTGGCGACCGTCGCGGGCCAGCAGGTCGTCGGCCTCCTTCGGGCCGGTGCTGCCGGCCGGGTAGAACGCGACATCCCCCTGCGGCCAGCCCTTGAGCAGCGGGTCGACCGCCGCCCAGCCGGCCTCGATGTTGTCGGCCCGCTGGAACAGGGTCGCGTCGCCGATCATGCAATCGTACAGCAGGGTCTCGTAGCCGACATTGGGCTGGTCCGGAAAGAAGTCCTTGTAGCGGAAGCCGGAGCGCACCCGGCCGATCTTCATCTGCGGCCCCGGCACCTTCACGTTGAACTCGGTGCTGACCCCGTGGTCGGGATCGATCAGGATCCGCATCACGGTGGGCCCGAGGTCGGCGGTGGGCGTGTCCTCGAACATCCTGAACGGGGCCGGCTTGAACAGCACCGCGACCTCGGTGCGCCGGCCGGTCATGCGCTTGCCGGTGCGGACGTAGAACGGCACGCCCGCCCAGCGCCAGTTCTCGATGTTGAGCTTCAACGCGATGTAGGTCTCGGTCACGGAATCCTTCGCCACGTGCGGCTCGTCCCGGTAGGCCGGCACGTTGCGGCCCTCCGAGGTTCCGGCCGTGTACTGGCCGCGCACCGCGTCCCCGGGCGGGATCGGCCTCACGGCCTCGGCGAGCTTGGCCTTCTCGCTGCGCACCGCCTCCGCGTCGAAGGAGTTCGGCGGCTCCATGGCGACCATGCAGAGGAGCTGGAACATGTGGTTCGGCACCATGTCGCGCAGCGCCCCGGTGGGCTCGTAGAACCCGCCGCGCTCCTCGACGCCCACCGTCTCGGCGGCGGTGATCTGGATGCTGTCGATGTATTCCCGTCGCCAGACCGGCTCCAGCAGGCCGTTGGCGAAGCGGAACGCCATGATCGACTGGACCGTCTCCTTTCCCAGGAAATGGTCGATCCGGTAGAACTGGCTCTCGTCGCCCTGCTTCAGGATGCGGGCGTTGAGGTCCCGGGCCGAGGCGAGGTCGGAGCCGAACGGCTTTTCGATGACCACCCGGCGGAAACGGTCGCCCTCTTGGCGGAGCAGGCCGGCCTGGCCGAGCCCGTCCACGATCGTCCCGAAGAAGCGCGCCGCCACCGCGCAGTAGAACACCGCGCTGCCCGTCACCCGCTCCCTGATGGCGGCGAACGTCTCGGGCTTCTCGAAGTCGCCCTTCAGGTAGTGCAGCCGGTCGCGGATGAAGCCCCAGCTCTTCGCGTCGATGTGGTCGGCGTGGAACTCGGAGGTCGGATCCTTGCTGAACGCCTCCATGGTCTGGGTGAGGCTGTCGCGAAGGCCCTCGTCGGTGCCGTCGTTGTGGTCGACGCCGAGGATGGAAAACCCTTCGGGCAGCAGCCCCGCGCCCGCGAGGTTGTAGAGCGAGGGCATCAGCAATCGCTTGGTCAGGTCGCCGCCCGCGCCGAAGATCACCAGCGTGCAGGGCGGCGCCGGCTTCGTGCCGCAGGCCGCCTTGTCCTTGAGGGTCGTCGTCGGCTCGGCCATCCCTGCCTCCCGTCCGGCTGCGCTGCAGCAAACCGGCGGGACAACCCGCTGCGGCGGGGCCCGTTCCGGGGCGCGTGGGGTCCGGCCCCAGAGTCGTTCCCGATCGGGCTGTGACAGTGTCGATGGCCGTGCCGAACGAGGCGTGGGTCCCCGCTTCCGAGCGGGCTTGCGGATTCACAGATCGGGCTCGGGATCGTTGTCAGGTCGATTGACCGGGATGTCCACGCGCCCTCCCTCCCCCCTCTGCGGGGGAGGGTGGCCCTCGCGTCAGCGAGGGTCGGGAGAGGGGAACCCGGCGTCAGGATTGAGCGCGGCCTTCACACGGCGCAGAGCCTTGTTCTGCAGCGTCGCTCCCCTCTCCCGACCCCCTTCGGGGGCCACCCTCCCCCGCAGAGGGGGGAGGGAGACGCGCGGGACCGTTCAGCCACTCTCCGAACCCGATCGAGACGGCCTCAGCCGACCGCGTCCTCCACCAGGATCTCGCGCTTGCCGGCTTGGTTGGCCGGGCCGACGATGCCCTCGACCTCCATCCGCTCCATCAGCGAGGCGGCACGGTTGTAGCCGATCTGCAGCCGGCGCTGGATATAGCTGGTCGAGGCCTTCTGGTCGCGCAGCACCACCTGGACGGCCTGCTCGTAGAGATCGCCGCCGGCCTCGCCGAAGGAGCCCTGGTCGAAGACCGCGCCGTCGAGTTCGAGCTCGGCCGCGCCGGCCTTGCCCTTGGCGGCTCCCTTCTCGGGCGCGCCCTCCTCGTCATCCGCCGTGACGGCGTCGAGGTAGCTGGGCCGGCCCTGGCGCTTGAGGTGCGCCACGACGGTCTCGACCTCGCTGTCCGAGCAGAACGGCCCGTGCACCCGCGTCGTGCGCCCGCCGCCGGCCATGAACAGCATGTCGCCCTGGCCCAGAAGCTGCTCGGCGCCCATCTCGCCGAGAATGGTGCGCGAGTCGATCTTGCTGGTCACCTGGAAGCTGATCCGGGTCGGGAAGTTGGCCTTGATCGTGCCGGTGATCACGTCCACCGACGGGCGCTGGGTCGCCATGATCAGGTGGATGCCCGCCGCCCGCGCCATCTGCGCCAGACGCTGGATCGCCCCCTCGATGTCCTTGCCGGCCACCATCATCAGGTCGGCCATCTCGTCCACCACGATCACGATGTACGGCAGCGGCGCGAGGTCCATCGCCTCGTCCTCGTACACCGCCTCGCCGGTATGGCGGTCGAAGCCGGTCTGCACGGTCCGGGTCAGCACCTCGCCGCGCTCCGCCGCCTCGGCGACCCGGGCGTTGTAGCCGTCGATATTCCGGACGGCGATCTTGGCCATCTTCTTGTAGCGCTCCTCCATCTCGCGCACAGCCCACTTGAGGGCGATGACCGCCTTCTTGGGGTCGGTGACGACCGGCGAGAGCAGGTGCGGGATGCCGTCGTAGACCGACAGCTCCAGCATCTTGGGGTCGACCATGATCAGGCGGCACTCCTCGGGCTTGAGCCGGTAGAGCAGGCTGAGGATCATGGTGTTGATCGCCACCGACTTGCCCGAGCCGGTGGTGCCGGCGACCAAGAGGTGCGGCATGCGCGCGAGGTCGGCGATGATCGGCTCGCCGCCGATGTTCTTGCCGAGGCACAGCGCAAGCTTGTGCTTGCTCTCGGCGAAGTCCGTGGAGGCCAGAAGCTCGCGCAGGTAGACCGTCTCGCGCTTGGCGTTCGGCAATTCGATGCCGATCGCGTTCCGGCCGGGGACGACCGCGACGCGGGCCGAGACCGCCGACATCGACCGCGCGATGTCGTCGGCGAGCGCGATGACGCGGCTGGACTTGGTGCCCGGTGCGGGCTCGAGCTCGTAGAGGGTGACGACCGGCCCGGGCCGCACCGCCAGGATGTCGCCGCGCACGCCGAAATCGCCCAGCGTCGCCTCGAGCAGCGTGGCGTTCTGCTCCAGGGAATCCGCCGAGATCAGGCTCGCCTGCGAGGGGCCGCGGGGGGCGGCCAGCAGGTCGAGGGCCGGCAGGGCGTAATCCTCGGGATGGACCGGCGGCGCCGGCGCCCGGCGGGCCGGCACGGGGGCCGCGGCCGGCGGCGCGACGCGGGAAGCCGCCGGCTCGGGCCGGAGTGCGGCGGGGCGCGGGGGCTCGAAGGCATCCGCATCGTCATCGTCGTCGTGCGTGATGGCTGCCCGCCGGACGGGTTCGGCCGCCGCGGGGACCTCGTCCTCCACGGCGAAGACCGGCTCGCGCCGGCCCGCACCGGGCCGGGACCCTGCCGGCATGGAGGCGGCCACGGGAGCGGCCACGGGAGCGGCCATGTGGGCGGGTACGTGGTCGGCCCAGGGCAGGTCGGCATCCGTGAAGGCGCGGCGGGCCGCGAGCGCCGGCGAGGCGCCGTCGAAGGGCTCGGCCCGGCCCTGGCGCCACGCGGCGATCCGGTCGCCCACGGCGAGCCGCAGCCCCATCAGGCCCTGCGCCAGGGCGCCGACGCCGACGAGGCCGAGGCCCGGTTCGTCGGCATCCTCGCGCTCGTCGCGGCCTGACCCGCGGCCCGTGTCGCGTCCCGATTGCCGCCCCAGGTCGCGGCCGTTGGCAGGCCCGCGCCGGACCGGGTAGGGCTCGTCGTGAAAGGGGTCGTCCTCGACGGCGCCGAACCGGCAGGCACCGGTCAGGCTGAGGATCGCCACGGCGGCGTAGACGAATCCGACGAGGTGGGCCGCCGCCGACGAGACCGCTCCGACGATCACCCGGGCCATCGACAGCAGGCCGTCGCCGGCCACCCCGCCGAGGCCCGTGGGCAGCGGCCAGCGCGTCGTGGGCGGCAGCGCGCTCGCCACCGCGCTCGCCGCGCAGAAGCCGATGATCCAGAGGGCGATGCGCATCCCCCCGTCGGGCAGGTCGCGCTCGCGCATCAGCCGCACGCCCCAGAGGGCCGGGGGCAGCACGAAGGCGAGGGAGCCGAGGCCGAGGATCTGCATGGCGAGGTCGGCCAGCACGGCCCCCGGCTGGCCGAGCACGTTGTGGGCGGCGTGGTCGGTGGCGTGATTCAGGCTCGGGTCGTCGATCGACCACGTGGCCAGCGCCACCGTGAGCGCCACCGCGCCGGTGAACAGCACGAGCCCGCCGAGTTCCGTCAGGCGCTTGCCCAGGAACGGGCGCACGCTGTCGACGAAGGTGTCGTAGGGCGATGCGGGACGGCGGAGCGAGCGCATGCGGGACCGGACGCAGGACGGGGACTTACCCGGAAGGCTAGGCACGGCCCCCTTAACGAGCCGCTAAGGTTGAGGAAGGCTGACCGGCTCCGGGCCGCACATCCCCAAGCCGCGCATCTCCAAGCCGTCGTTCCTGAGCCGTCGCCCCCGTTCCGGTGGGTGCAAAAGCCGCCCCTCTGTGGCACAGGACCGGTCATGAACATCGACGGCCAGCCCTACCGCACGATCTTCCCGGACCCGGACGGCGTCAGCGTCCAGGTGATCGACCAGACGCGCCTGCCCTTCGCCTTCGTGCTGAAGCGGCTGGCCACCCTGGAGGACGCCGCCGTGGCGATCCGCACCATGATCGTGCGCGGCGCGCCGTTGATCGGGGTCACCGCGGCCTACGGGCTGGCGCTGGCCATGCGGGCGGATGCCTCCACGGACGGGATCGACCGGGCGGTGGCGACGCTCGCCGCGACGCGGCCCACGGCGATCAACCTGCGCTGGGCGCTCGACCGGGTCTCCGCCAACCTGCGGCAGGTCGCGCCGGACGAGCGCTTCACCCGCGCCTTCGCGGAGGCGGGCCGCATCGCCGAGGAGGACGTGGCGAGCTGCCGCTCCATCGGCGCCCATGGCGGCCAGATCATCGCCGACCTGCACGCGGCCAAGGGTAGTTCGATGGGCAGGCCCATCACCGTGCTGACCCATTGCAACGCCGGCTGGCTCGCCACGGTGGATTGGGGCACGGCGCTCGCGCCGATCTACGCGGCCCACGAACGGGGCGTGCCGGTGCACGTGCTGGTCGACGAGACCCGGCCGCGCAGCCAGGGCGCTGCGCTCACCGCCTTCGAGCTGAACGGCCACGGCGTGCCCCACACGGTGATCGCCGACAATGCCGGCGGCCACCTGATGCAGCACGGCCAGGTCGATCTCTGCATCGTCGGCTCGGATCGGACGACGGCGAGCGGAGACGTCTGCAACAAGATCGGCACCTACCTGAAGGCGCTGGCCGCCCACGACACCGGCGTTCCGTTCTACGCGGCGCTGCCGTTCTCGACGATCGACTGGACGCTCGACGACGGGGTGAAGGAAATCCCGATCGAGGAGCGCGACGGGCGCGAGGTCACCCACATGACCGGACGTCTGGCCGACGGCGGCTTCGCCACGATCGAGGTGGTTTCGCCGGGCAGCCCGGTGGCGAACCCCGCCTTCGACGTGACGCCGGCGCGCCTCGTGACCGGGATCATCACCGAGCGCGGCGTCTGCGCGGCGAGCCGCGAGGGGCTGTACGGGCTGTACCCGGAGCGCCGGCAGGCGGCGTGAGGATTGGGCCCGCGAGGGCCAGAACTGACGGGGCCGGTCGGCTCACGGCGCCCACTGATGGAACACGGCGCTGTCGAAGGCGAAGACCGGCTCGCCCCGCTGGTTCACCCCGGTGTTGCGGGCGAACGCCAGACCCCAGCCGGGCCGCGAGGCCGAGGCCCGCTTGTCGGTGAGCTTGGCGCTGAACCGCACCGTGTCGCCCGCGTAGACGGGCTTCAGCCAGCGCAGGTTCTTGAACCCGGGGGAGGGGCCGGCCGCGGGGACCGGACCCCGGCGCGCCGTGTAGGCGGCGTCGCGGGCACGGGTCGTGAGCATGCGGTTCATGTAGGCGGCGGTGGTGTGCCAGCCGGAGGCGCACAGGCCACCGAAATGGCTGCGCTTGGCCGCGTCGTGGTCGAGGTGGAAGGCCTGCGGGTCGTAGGCCCGCGCGAAGGCCACGATCGCCTCGGCGCTGAACGGGTAGGCGCCGAGCTCCCGCACGGCGCCGATCTCGGCATCGCGCAGGAACGGCAGGATCTCGGCATCCTCGGGCTCGGCGACGGGGGCCGGCTCGCCGATCGCCACGGGGCGCGGGGGCAGGGGATCGGTGCCGCGCCGGGCCAGCATGAAGGTGAAGCGCTGGGTCAGCACCGTCTCCGCCCGCTGGTTGCCGAGGGCGACCTCGGCGGTGACGAAGCCGAGCCCGGGCTTCGAGGCCGAGTCGCGGATCCCGGCGACCCGGAAGGTCAGCGTCAGGGCGTCGCCTGGCAGCACCGGCGCGAGCCAGCGCAGCTCGTCGATCCCCGGCGCGCCCAGCGACGAGCCGCCCTTGAACGGGCCCTGCTGGAGCAACCGCATGCCGAGCGCGGCCGTGTGCCACCCCGAGCCGATCAGCCGGCCCACGAAGGTCGTCTCCGCCGCCGCCTCGTCGAGGTGGAAGGGCTGGAAGTCGAAGTCTCGCGCGAAGCCCACGATGGCGTCGCGGGTGACCGTCAGCGGCGCGCCGACGATCACGTCGCCGACGGAGAAGTCTTCGAGGGCGGGGTCCGGCATGGCAGGCTCTTCCAGAGGGCGGGCTCTTCCAGGGAGGATCAGTTGGCGAAGCGGAAGTGCAGCACGTCGCCGTCCTGCACCACGTACTCCTTGCCCTCCAGCCGCAGCTTGCCGGCGTCCCGGGCGCCGGACTCGCCGTTCAGCGCCGTGTAGTCCTTGAACGCGATCGTCTCGGCCCGGATGAAGCCCTTCTCGAAATCCGAGTGGATCACCCCGGCCGCGCCCGGCGCGCGGGTGCCCCGGGTGATCGTCCAGGCGCGAGCCTCCTTGGGGCCGACCGTGAAGTAGGTGACGAGGCCCAAGAGGTCGTAGCCGGCGCGGATCACCCGGTTGAGGCCGGGCTCGGCAAGCCCCACCGCCTCCAGGAACTCGGCCTGGTCGGCCTCCGCCATCACGGCGATCTCGCTCTCGATCTTGGCCGAGACCACCACCGCCACGGCGCCCTCCGCCTTGGCGCGGGCGAAGACCGCGTCGGAGTAGGCGTTGCCCTTGTCGGCGTCGCCCTCGTCGACGTTGCAGACATAGAGGACGGGCTTGGCGGTCATCAGGCCGAGCGACTGGAACAGCTTCTCCTCGTCGGGCTTACGCTCCACGAGGCGGGCGGGCTTGCCGTCGCGCAGCAGCGGGAGCGCCCGGTTGACGAGGTCGAGGGTCTCCTTGGCCTCCTTGTCGGTGCCCTTGGCCTTCTTCTCCAGCGACTGGGCGCGGCGCTCCAGGCTGTCGAGGTCGGCGAGCATCAGCTCGGTCTCGATCGTCTCGATGTCGGCGGCCGGATCGACCTTGCCCTCCACGTGGGTGACGTCGCCGTCCGTGAAGCAGCGGACCACGTGGGCGATGGCGTCGACCTCGCGGATGTTGGCCAGGAACTGGTTGCCCAGCCCCTCGCCCTTGGAGGCGCCCCGCACCAGCCCGGCGATGTCCACGAAGGTCAGCCGCGTCGGGATGATCTCCTTCGACGACGCGATCCGGGCGAGATCGGTCAGCCGCGGGTCCGGCACCGCCACCTCGCCGACATTCGGCTCGATGGTGCAGAACGGGTAATTGGCCGCCTGGGCCGCCGCCGTCTGCGTCAGCGCGTTGAAGAGGGTCGACTTGCCGACGTTCGGCAGGCCGACGATGCCGCATTTGAAGCCCATAGGTCCGTTCCGTGATCAGGTCCGCCGCAGCACGTCATCGGGCGACGTGCGGAAAGGGTTGATGAGGGTGAGGCCGTCGAACACGGCGCCATGTGCCATGTCCTCGGTCAGGAAGTAGCGGCATCCAGCGAGCTGGGCCGCAGCCACTAGGAGGCAGTCGCACCACTGATAGCCGAGATTCTTGCGAACGAGCCACGCCAGTTCGGTGTCATCTTGATCGATCGGGCGCGCTCCCCAGGCCCTGATCGTCTCAACCTCAGTCTGGATGTCGCCCAGCGAGCGCCCCGGCTCGTTCTTGAGGATCCAGCGCGTCAGCTCGTTGAGAACCTGAAGATTCGTGCGGGCGCAGCCCGAATCGGTGATGGCAGCCAGCCACGCCCGTGCGCGTTCGCGCTTGTCGGCGTTTCGATTGTCGCGTGCGTAAACCAACACATTCGTATCGATGAAGATCGGCTCAATCGTGAAGTTCTTCGCGCGAGGGTGCTTTGCCGTTCTCGTCCGTCAGATGCATGAGGGGACCGGCCAGAAAGCGGTCGAGCGCCTCACGCTGCGTCAGCGGCCGGCCGACGCGCTGCTCGACGGCTTCGGCGATGAAGCGCGACAGGCTCTTGCCGTCGCGTGCGGCCGCCACGCGCGCCCGCTGCAGCAGGGCCTCGCTCATCGTCACGGTGACGTTCTTCATGGCAGCCTCACAGCTGAACCATATCGTGTCCTCGTGTTTTCGTGTCAATTTCTGGCGCCGAGCGTCTTCACGTCGTCCCAGCCGAGGCCCGCCATGGCGAGGTGGACCTTGTTCTGGAAGCTCGCGTCCTCGCCCGAGGCCAGCAGGGCGGCGTGGTCGGCGATCGCTTGGGCGAGATCCTCGACCCAGGGCTGCTCGGCCTTGCCGAAATCGTTGAGCACGTAAGAGTGCACCAGCGCCTTGTCGCCGGGATGGCCGATGCCGAGCCGGACCCGGCGATAGTCGTTGCCGCATTGCGCGGTGATCGAGCGCAGGCCGTTATGGCCGGCATTGCCGCCGCCGACCTTCACCCGCAGCTTGGCGGGGGCGAGGTCGAGCTCGTCGTGGAGCACGATCACGTCGGCGAGGGGGATCTTGTAGAAGCGCTGCGCCTCCGCGACCGCGCGGCCCGACTCGTTCATGAAGGTCGTGGGCTTCAGCAGGATCGCCCGCTCTGTGCCGAGCACGACCTCGGCGGCCTCGCCCTGGAAGCGGTGGCGGAACGGGCTCGCCCGGTGCTGGCGGGCGATCGCGTCGACGGCCAGGAAGCCGATATTGTGCCGGTTGCCCGCGTAGCGCGCGCCCGGATTGCCGAGGCCGACGATCAGCCGCATGGTGGTGCATCCCTTGTCCGGCCGCGGTCTGTGGCACGCTTCGGCGCGGGACGCACCCCCGTCCAAGTCCCCTCCAAGTTCCGTTCGATCGGACCGAGGCGCCTGATCTCGCTGCCGAGCCGTATCCCGCCGTGCGCCAGCACACGGCGACGCGCGAACCGGAGGCAGAGTATTGCCGTTGAGAGGTCACATTCGGCCAAGCAAAGCCCGCGTGATCGAGACCGCCGAACCGACGATCTTCTTCACCCGACACGGCTGACCGGATGGCTTCCCGATGAAGTCATGCGAAGACGTTCGGAGATCATCATGAGAACCCGCCTGCTCGCTGCCGCCGCCCTCGCCGCCGCGGTCGCCACCCCGGCCCTCGCGCAGGGCCTGGATTCCAGGCATTCGCCCTACCCGGCCGCGGCCTATTCCGGTTGGGTCGGCAACGCCCCGGTCGCGCGCGCTCCCGCCGCCTACGCCCGGCCGCCCGCCTACCGCTACGCCGGTTCGCATGCCGGCGGCCCGGCCAACGCCCTGCCGCGGTTCTGAGACGGTTGCCGGTCGGACGCTTCGGTTGAGGCGTCCCCGACCGTCATCACGAGTGGAGCGAGGTGACCCAGAGCAGCGCGGCCTCGATGACGGCGGCGCCAGCGGGATCGCTTCGCTCCGCTCGCAGGGCCGGCGGTGCCAAAATCATCGTCTGACGCGACGAGCCGTCCGGGGGCGGCAGCCCCTTCGGACGTGGGCCTTCGTCACGATACCCCGGAGGCCGCACTGTCCCGGATCCGATCCCGCCCGTCCGCCGCGGTCCCTCGGCGGATCTCCGCGGGCCGCAGGGTCCCGACGAGAAGATCGACCTGGCTGATCAGCCGGATAAAGGATTGCCTCCGGTCGAGCCCGGGCCGCTCCGGGAGCGGCCGGTCCGCACCGAGGGCCGCCAGCGTCGCGGTGATCCAGTCGCGCCACGTCTCCGCCTCCGGATCGGCGGCCTCCGGCGCGTGCCGCAGGACGGTGAGCCGGGCGCTGATCCGGCGCAGGGTCGCGTCGGCCACGAGGGCGGCTTCCACCTCCGGATGGTGCCCGGCCCGGGGCTGCTGCAGGGCGCGGGACAGCGCCGCCTCCAGATCGTTGAGGGCGAGGCCGGCCGCGCGGGTCGTGGCCAGGATCGCGGCCTCCCGCTCCGCTCCGGGGCCCAGGCGCAGGACGGCCTCGGCGAAGCCCGCATGGGCCGTGAGCGCCCGGCGCAACTCCTGGCGGACCTGATCGGGCTCCCAGATCGGCCAGAGCACGAGGCAGCTCGCAACCGCGATCAGCCCGCCCAGCACCGTGAATCCGGCCCGCATGGCGACGATCTCCCAGGAGCTGTGGCCGGGCTCCAGCAGCTCCACCAGCAGCACCACGAGGGGCGTCAGGCAGGCGACGAAGAAGCCGTAGGAGATCTGGCGCGCCGCGAAGCCCACGATGCTGAGCACGAGGATCAGCCCGGCCTCGCTGAGCGGGGTGGTGGCGTAGTAGGCCAGCACCGCACCCACGAGGCCGCCCAGCACCGTGCCGCCGATCCGCTCCAGGGCCCGCTGCCACGTCGCCGCGTAGAAGGGCTGCATGGTCAGCACCACCGTCATCACCAGCCAGTGCGTGAAGGCGCCCGCGTAGGTCAGGGTGGCGGCCAGCGCCGGCGCCGCCACCGCGCTCGCCCGCAGGGCGTGCCGCAGGTTCGGCGAGGCGAGGGTGAAGTTCTGCCGCAGCGGCCCGACATAGCGCGTCCAGCGGTCGAGGCGGCCGCCCTCGGTGAGCGTGCCGCCGGGCCGGTAGCCCTCCGGGGTCGAGAGCTTGGCGCCGATCCGCACGCGCCCGACGATCCGGTCCGCGAGATGCGCCAGGGTCGGATCCGCCGACAGGCCCTCCGCGGCCCGGGCGATGGAATGTTCGAGCCGGCCCAGATCGAGGTTGGCATCGTCGCGGATCGCCCGGGCGATGGTCACCAGGAGCGGCCGCAGGCGCCGCAGGAACAGCTTGGCCAGCGCCCGGCGCTCCGGCCCCGGCCGGCTGTCGATCAGTTCGCCGACCGCGATCAGGGCGGAGAAGATCTGCTCGGCGCTCTCCAGGCGCAGGAGGGCCTGGCCGGTGCGGTCCGAGACGCGCTCCCGGGAGCGGGCGAGGTCGAGGATCATGGTCCGCGCGGTCTCGATGCTGGTCCGCACGCCCCGCCGGTGGTCGCGGGCGTGCCCGTCGAAGGCTTCCGCGTCGGGCTCCGGCAGGGCGACGAGCCGCTCGAGGTCGCCGCAGAGCCGCGCGAGGCCGCGCCAGACCTCGGCCACCGCCCGGTGGGCAGGCCGGTAGGGATGCAACCGCCAGATGACCAGGGCCAGGAACGTCGCCCAGAGCCCGCCCGCCGCGAACATCGCGACGGTGGTGGCGGCCTGCGCCAGGGTCAGCGGCCGGTCGAGGGCGATGCACAACACGACCACCAGCACGTTGCCGGCGGCCTGCGCCTGCACGCTCCAGACCCGGGCGTAGGCGCAGGCGAAGATCAGCCCGCAGGCCACCGGGACGACCACGGGCAGGCCCAGGGGCTTGATCAGGCCGAGGCCGGCCCAGAGCAGGCCGCCCAGGACCGAGAAGGCGGTGAGGACGCGCAGCCGCGTCCGCATCGGCCCGCCATTGTCGCAGAAGCAGGCGAGGTTGGCGGCGAGCGCCATGGTGAGCAGGGGCGGCCACTGCGCCCAGATGTTGATCAGGATGACGACGCCGAACGCGAAGGCGGCGCGCACACCTTCCACGAGCCGGACATTCCGGAGATCGAAGCCGGTCGGAAGGCGCCGCAGATCTGCGCCCGGCCGGCTGAGGCTGCCCCGTCCGGCAGCGAACCGGCGCCGGATCCGGCCTGGCAGCGGTTTCGTGGGGCTCGGCGCGGGCAACCTCGGTCTCCAGATGCGGGCGCGGCGCCCTGGCGTGAACCGTGACGCGGCCTGACCGGATCCGCCGGATCGCGCAACCCCAATCGCGCGGCCGCGCGACCGTGGGACGTCCCGGTGCGACCGCCGCGGCGGAGGCTCGGCCCGGACGCTTGACCCTCGGGCCGGCCCGTGGCTTCTGGGGCCGCCTGGCCTCCCGACTCCGTAGCTCAGCTGGATAGAGCAGCCGCCTTCTAAGCGGCAGGTCGTAGGTTCGAGCCCTACCGGGGTCGCCAGAATCAAGCCCGTCAAGTCAAGGACTTGGCGGGCTTCTCGTTGTCGCGGAAACGTCCACCGGGTGCGCAGCACGCTGCGACATGGATCGTTGTTTGCCAACGGGTTACGACGCGAGCCGGAGCGCTTGCGGGTGCTCCGTGCCAAACGGACGCAACACGGAAGACGTATCAGCACGCCGCAATCCGAAGCTCGCACTTGGTGAGACAGCGCGTCTCCACGCCTCGACATTCAGACTTGCGAGCGCTCTTCCGGCCGCTAGCTGGCGGGATTGCCGGCTCAGTCCGGTGCTTCGCGCCGGAGGATCCAATGCGCGTTCTGATGGTGGGCTATGAACCGGAGGCGGTCGACTTTTCAGACCCCGCCCTCCCACCCGGGCTGGATGCCGAGAAGATCCATCACGGGATCAAGGTTGCGCTGGAGGATATGCGCAGCCGCGGCTGGACGGCTGAGCAGTGCTTCATCCGGCCGGACGATCAGGCGGGCCCGATCCTGAAGCAGATGCTCACCTCGGGCTCCTACGACTGCCTCGTGATCGGCAACGGCGTCCGCTCCTGGCCGCGGCATCTGCCGGTGTTCGAGGTCCTGATCAATGTGGCCCGGGAGACCGCGCCGAAGGTGCCGATCGCCTTCAACACGCGGCCTGAAAACAGCGGTGATGCCGTCGAGCGGGTCTGTGGTGGGACAGTCGCCTGACCGATTCGCCTCCGACCTCGTCGCCAACAGAGCAGCACGATAAGGGCTGAGGACCTCAGGGGAGTGGTCGTTGGTTCGAACGGCACAAGCCCGGCCAAGGCACTGGATCTCCGCGGAGGCATGGCGGACTATCCCTCCACAGAGAGGCGCGCCTGAGCGCCCGTGTCAGGGAGGGATCCATGAGCCTGCTCAAAGCCAAAGGCATCGCTGCTGTCGCCATAATGGCGGCGACCGGAGGGTGGTTCGCAGCCCAGACATCCTCGGGCGCATTCGGCCGCGAACCGCGCTTCCCTCAGCTGACGATGGATCAGCTCACGCCGGCTCAGCGTCCGCTCGGCGAGAAGATCATGAAGATCTCCAGCGTGGGGATCGGCGGCCCCTACAACCCGATGATCCGCAGCCCCGAGATGGCGCAGCGGATGTACGACCTCCTCGACTACCTGCGCTGGCACACCTCTGTGCCGACACGGCTGAACGAATTCGCCATTCTGATCCAGGGACGGCTCTGGCGCTCACAGGTCGAGTGGTACGCCCACTATCCTTTGGCGATCAAAGCCGGCCTCTCCGAACAAGTTGCAGCCGACCTGAAGGCCAACAAGCGCCCCGAGAGCATGAAGCCCGACGAGGCCGTGGTGTACGATTTCTGCATGGAGCTCTCCACGCAGCATGCGATCTCTGACGAGACCTTCGCCCGTGCCAAGGAGGTTCTCGGTGAGCAGGGCGTCGTCGACCTGACCGCACTCACCGGAACCTACGTGACGGTCGCCATGCTGCTGAGCATGGCTGAAGAGACTGTCCCGCCCGGCAAGGAGCCGCCGTTCAAGCCGGGTGATCGATAGGCAAAACAGGTCGGCCTTCTACATCCCGGCTCACCGGTCTGCCGGCGAACCAAGCCGCTATGCGGGCGAGCTGGCGACCGAATTCATCCGCGGAAGGCCTGAGGCGCGCATTCCTTACGGGCGCCGCCCACTCGTCCTCGCCACCGCTGGCGCATCGGCGATAGCCGGAGTGTCCATGTCGCCACCGGCACCTCGCCACGTCCCAGCGACGACAGCGCGCTCGACGAGTCCGCTCTCGCGCGCGGCCAAACGCAGCGGATCTCCGCTTTGGCTGATCTCGAACCCACCCTCACGCGCAGCCATGCCCAGACCGGATACACCGCATGGGACACACAGGGCGCTTGCAGGACGCCAGCACCGGTTTGCAGCCGGGCTTGGGCAACCTACGATCTGTCGCGTCGTTGCCCTGCTGACCAAAGCAGGCGGTACGGCCGCAGGAGACACGGCTATGCGCTGCCGAGCAGCTGTTGTTCTGGCTCTTGTCGTTGGCGTACAGGCGCAACCTATCCGCGCGCAGACCCAGGAGGAGGAGGCCCTGGCCCTGCTCCGGGCATCCAGCGCGCAGTCAGCCATCATCACGTTCTGCGGTAAGCACTTTGCGATCGACGGCACGACCGCGCTGCGGATCTCCCAGACCGCGCGCGACGTGGCGACCAAGGTACTCGGCCAAGATCGGGCGAACGCCGCCTTCAAGGACGAACTGGCGCGGCGCTATGCCGAGGTGAAGGAGGTCGGTGAGCAGCAATGGTGCGCCGACCAGCGCGATGAACTGTCGAGTGGCGAGGTCCGGATCTTCAAGGATTAGGGCGCAGGCAGAATGTGATCGGCCCGGAGCTGGCGGACCGGGAAGCCGCTCGGGTTGAGGCTCATCGCTTCATGAGCAAGGTCCTGGCTTCGTGGGCGAGGTCCTGAAGGACGACGCTCCACACATCGCCCTGGACGAGGACTGGCGCTTGAAGTGACCGACAGCACAGGCCCGACCCTGTTCGGAGCTACCGCGGCTTCCCCGCCCGTCCATCGCGGCCTCGCTCAGCGGGGGCTGACACAAGCGGAAGACGGTCGAAAACCCGCTGTCGCGAGCCCACGGTCGTCAGCGCACACTGTGTCCGGTCGTGGCGGCGGGAGCGGCGTCGGACGACGATCCCCACCGGGGTAGCCCATTCCGCTGCCCGGCGTTCCTGCCAGGCCCGCCAGCCTCGTCCGATGAGCCGTCTGCTGCGCTTTCACGCCGATCAGGGCCTGCCTTTCCTTCTGAGCCCGGAGGTAAGCCAGGCGCCGCTGATGCCGGATTATGCGCGCGCGCGCATACCGAGCGTGTCGCCGCGCTTGAGCCGTCCGGCGCGCGTGACTTGCCTTAGACCGGACCGCACGCGCGAGCCCCCCTTCATACTCCCGCAACGCTGCGCTCTGGACCGAAGCCGGCCGCGGGGTGGGCGTGCGGACAGTTGTCACTGGGGCCGGCGCTGCTGCGGCTGCCTCGCGCTGCGCCCGCAGGTACAACGGTGTGGCGTGGGCAATCTCCAAAGCCGGCGGCGGCGAACCACAACCGTTGCAGATGGAGGCGGACAGCCGCCGCCAATTCCTCTCATCACGGTCTAGGATGTTCTTGAGGCGTGCCTCGTAGTTCGTGGCTTGGCCTTCCATCTCCCGCCCGCCTTGCGTTGCGGTGAGAGAAGCGGCCTGAGCGGCGTCTGCCATGATCAGGCTGGCTGCCATGATCGTGCGCACGAGAACGCGCATTGATGCCCCCGATTGGACCAAGCGGCCTCGGATCAGACCGACAGGCTCTTACGGCTAGGCTGGCCAGAGCGTTCCATTCAACATCGTGACGATAGGGGGTTTGAGTGAGGTTCAGGACGAGGAGCGCGTCGCCAAGCGGAACTGTATGGGCTCGGGCCTGCGCCTGTACCGCATCCGGGCGTGAACACGTCGTGACGCAGAGACGCGTTCCTGGATGAGGCGCTGCCTGTTGAGGATGTCCGGACGCGCCGCCCCGCGGATCTGAAGGGCATTCCCCGAGCGATCAGTATCTCGCGCCCGGCTCGAGTCCGGCCGTATCACCGTGGAGAGGCGCAGGTCTCGCACCGGCAGATCACCGGTCGACGCCAGGGCGTCTCGCGGTACGTCGGCCCAAGGCCGCGTCGCTGGAACGTCCAGCTCGAAATCTGCGATCGTCACGCTCTCGGGTGCGCTCACCGCCACATCGTCAGAGGACGCGGGCGCGTGCTTCGGCATCAAGGCGGCGTAGACACCAACCCAGAGCGCAACAGCGGCCAGGACTGAACCCGCGAGAGCCACATGGTTGGTCATCGCGGCAGGAACGGCTCCCGCCCCACTCCGTTCCTGCCAAGGTAGAGCTTTTTTGGACTGCCGGTGGCAGCTGGGTCGCTGATCGGCACACCGCCCCGTCGGCCGGGCGGCCATATCATCACGGCGTGCCCGGCCCGCGCGCCGGCCGCACCGCGATGGATCGTCTGCCAGCGTTGATCCGGACGGCTCATGAAGGCACTCTGTCCGCGGACTGAGGCAGGCAGGCGCCCGTTGGGCTCCCGGCCGAGCACCTTGAGGTGGAGGGCTCCCTGAAGTGACCGACGCGGACGCTCAGCCTGAGGAGTTGCACGAGATCCTCCGGCTGGCGACGGAGTTGGCACAGCACTGTCTGCAGGCGGACGCTGCGGAGCAATCGGCTTATCCTGAGAGGCGCAAGGTTCTCCTCAGCGCCGCGCAGTTCCTCCACGACAACGGTGTCGCTTGGTCCCCTGTCCTGCGTGAGGCCGTGGCAAGGGCCACAGAGCGCATCGAGCCGCTTCCTGGGCGGTGAGGACCGCGACTTCGAGCACGCGCCGCACTCCGACGCGTTCCGCCGAGATGGCGGGGAGGTGGATGTCGAGATCTACCGGTACGCCGGCCCGCAGGATCCCTGGCGGTGGCCGGGGTCGATCTTCCGAGTGGCTCTCCCCGCGTCGGAAATGAGACTTTCGCCCCGGATCAGGACGCCTGCGCGGCCCTCACCGCAGTGGTTGAAGCGCATGGCGGGGCCGCGTTCGCTGCTTCGTGTAGCCGGACCGTCCCCTGATTTGAGCCCATCGGAGCGGGATCGGCGTTGAAGGCCGTGCACTCACGCCTGGAAGGATGCTCGGATGCCGCCCAAGCTCACCAAGACGATCATCGGTGCGGTCGTCGCCATCGCGCTCGCGGCGGCCGTCTCCTACGGCCTGATCAGCCAGCAAACCGCTGACCAGATCCAGACCAAGGCGAACCAGACCCTGCAGAACGACCAAGGGTCGCTTGGCCCGGGGCAGAACCAGCCTCCAGCTCCGCCGTCGAACTCTATTCCCCAGGCGCCGGGCCAGCCCGGGGCATCGCCGCAGCCGCCTGCACCTGCGCCCAGGCAGTAGCGCCCTATATCGGCCGCATGCCCACACTCGGCCTCAAGCTTCCGCTCCGCATCTGCGTCCTTGAAGAGACCGTGTGCGTCGAGGACGCCAACGGTCGCCGCACCGGCTACGTCTACTGGTCCGATGACAGCCCGCGCCGCTCAAGCACCGAAAGGTTCTCCAAGGCGGAGGCTATCGCGCAGGTGCGGGTGATCGCACGGGCGTGGGCGGATGCGCTCGCCTCCAGCGGCACGCTAAGCACCGGGCCGGCGCCAGAGGCGGGTGCTGCGGCAGCCGAGCCATCGCCGCGGGAGTGAGCCCGCAGTGCATCCTCCTCATGGAAGACGCGCTGAAGGCGGAGCGTCACCGGGGGCGGAGCCTGAACTCCGGCCGTCGATCTACTTCAGCGAAGATGTTGCGTTATTAAAAGAATACCGGCCTGTCTTTGTGCCGGAAACTTGGGCAATGCCGTCCGTCATTGGGCTAAGCCGGGTGTTGGTCAGCTCAACATCGCCGGAGATACCCGCAAATTTTCCAGTTCCGCCGGTCCATTCGGCTGTACCGCGCAGGCCTGCACCTTGAGCCTGCACTGGGTAATCGTACTTCTCGAAGATCTGGTCGCCGCCCGCATCCGCATAGACGCAACGACCATGGCTCTCCACCGTCTTGGCCTCGTTATCCAACGTCGCCATTCCGACGCAACGGCCGGCCAGATTATTCAAGAAGCCGCTTCCCTCGGTGTTGACGGCCGTCATCGTTACGTTGCTCATCGCGATCGAACGGTTTTCGCCGATGGGCATGGGCTTGATTGGTGCCATGTTTACGCCAGTATATATGACTTTATAATCTCCTGATCGCGGTAAATCTTCTGCCTGTGTGCTCGAAAAACTTGTACACAGCATCAATACGCTGACGAGAAGATGTGAATTTCGAATGTCCATTGATCTCCTCCCGATCGGCGGTGAGTCGGCACTCGAATATTTCATGCGTCGAAATAGTCTGCAAGGCGATCTGTACTGCAGGCTCGAATACAATCCATCTCTTTTGAAATGCGGCGAACGCGGCTGACGGCCAGCTGACACCATCGCGTGCACAAGAAAGCCCGCTGCGGCGGCGTGCCGAGCGGGCTGAAGGCTGTCCTGCCTAGGAGGGAAGGACGTTCGGATAGTAGCCCAATCCGATCGCGAGTCGTCTCACAAGGGTGAGAGCGGACCGACCCGTGAAACCGCTGTTGCTCGCCGTCGCGAAGGCCCGGCCGCGGAACGGTCCTTCCGACAGCGGGGTTGCCCATGCAGATCGAAGAGAGGGTAACATGCTGACAGGCAGCCTGCTGTGGCTCATCGGGGTGCCGATCCCGGTCATCCTCCTGCTGTGGTTCTTCTTCCTGCGCGGACGTTAGGGCCACTCGGGCAGATACCTCGACAGTCGCGCCCCGGCGTCTATCCTGCCACCATGCGCCACGTCCTCGCCGCTCTCGCTCTCGCCGTCGCTGCCGATGGGGCGCAGGCTCAACAGCGCCTGCCCACAATTCCCGAACTGCTGGCCGCCGAAGCGAAGGCAGTTCAGGCCTGCGAGGGCTCCGGAGATCCCGCGATCATCAAGGAGCAGTGCCGGCTGCACGATCGGCTCAGCGGCCGTCTGGCTCAGGCCGGCTACTGCTGGGGCCGCAAGGGCCAGTCCGACGAGAAGAAGGAGTGGCACGCCTGCCAGCCAGACTCGATCTACGAGGACGACATCGAAGCGACGCAGCGCTGACGTCGACACAATGCCCGCGCCGGCCGACCAGACGGGCCGAAGATTGACGATTGAAAGCAAGTCTTGCCTGAAGCCGGCGTCGATTAACAAAGACATCGTCCGCCCATTCCGCAACACGCCGTCCTTGAAAGGGTGGCTGTCGGTCGAGGCTCCCTCTGGCGGCCGCGGTCCTTGTGCTGCCAGCCCTTTGAAGGATGCCATGTCCGTGGCATGGTGGGGCATGGCCTACACCGTCCGCATGCTGTTTCTGAACCAGGGCGAGCCGCCCCCGGCTGAACAGCTGGACGGCACCTTCGATAGCTTGCGCAAGGCTTGGGACGCGGGAACCGCCCGGGTGCTGGAGCTTCAGCTCCGCTCCACCGAGACGGCCTTCCAAGTGCTCGACGACAGCGGCCAGATCGTGGACGTGACCGCCGGAGAGCTTAATAGCTGACGCTCGATCCGCCCGCCGGATCTCTGCGCTGCTCCGCTGCACGACGTCACGGGACTTCTGCGCGCGCGGTCGTGTGACACGCCGAGGAACACGTCGTCCAAGAGGCCGCCGAGGCGAGCAGGCGACCTCGACCGAAGCGACTCCGGGAGAATGCTCGGGGGTCGTGGCGCGGGTCGAGCGAGGCGCCGCGGGTCTGCGGCCGGACGGTATGACGAACCCGACGCGGGATGCCCTGACGATGACAGGCTGCAGGCTTTGCCTGACGACGCCCCGTCCGACTGACCGTTCGCCCATCGAAAACGCCACGTCGATCCTTTGCAGGATGTTGCCGTCGTCTGGCGCGGTGCAGTTGACTTGGGTGCGTTGTTAATCAACGCGAAGGTGATTTAACGATTTGTTAAGCACGGCGTGTGGAGGGCGTGCAAAACCGTTAACGCGATATGAAAGAGGCTATCTTCCGATACGTAAGTAGTGGATCATTAAGCATCGGAAATCGGATGCGGCCATGTCTCAAAAGCTTGAAGATATTCGTTTCATGGCAACGATGACCTTCGTTGTCTTTGTCGGATCCGGCCTCCAGCTCCTCCTGCATTGATACGACCATCCGGCTCGCGATCGAGCGCGCGCCGGGCTTGGCACCGATCATATCCTTGGGGAGGACCTGGGCTTGTACGTGCTGGATGTGGCCTTCTGGGGGTGCGCCTGCGTGGCGATCACGGGTTCAACCGCATTGGCCGCCATCGGCTGGCATGCATGGCGGCCAGCCCGGGCGTCCGTCATGCGGAACGCCCCTCTGGATGCCCCGGGCCCGGGCACGCGGCACTTCGGTCGGGCGTATCATTCCGGCAAACGGGTTCGTTGGACGCTCGCCCTTCGGTAGTACCGCCGGGAGGCCGACCGGTGCCGCGTCAGATGGCCCGCTCGGAGCGACCGGCTGGTTTGGCGGATCGCCGACGGCGGTGCGCATGGGTCACAGGCGGCAGCACGGCTCCCATCACAGTCCCGCCGCGATCGGCGCGCCACCTGCAAGCAAGAGCGGAAGCGGCCCGCTGCGTTCATGCCGCCGGGAGCACCCCACCGTGTTGAACACCGCCCTAGCGCTGCTCGCCGTTCTGGCCGTCATGACCGCTCACGCGATCTACAGGCTGATCCGCCTGCCTTTCCGGCTCCTGCGCGGCCTGTTTCGGCACACCCGTAAGCCCGCACGGGCGACGGCCGCCTGACCCAGCTGCCGATTGACGGAGGCGAGCCGCGCCGCGGAGCGGTCAAGCTCGCCGCCGCTGGGAAGGACGACCTCCCGCGCCGACCCATGATCAGATCGGGCGGCGGGGCCGGGCCGGCCGCAACCGAGCTCGACCTTGGGCGTTGGGAAAGCACAGCCGTATCGGCATCCCAAGTAAGGTCTTCACATGCTGCTGATCTCGTCCCTCGTGGCGGGTACGTTCGTGCTCGCCGGATCGTTCTCGCTCATGGCCGCGCTGACAGACTGACCCGCGGTTGGCGCGGGGGGCGGGTCACAGGCCGATCCCTCGCGCCACCAGCACTGCGCGTAGGGCGTCGGCCAACCCCTCGGACGTGAAAGGCTTGCGCAGAAACCGCGCGCCCATCGGCATCTGATCCACGCCCGGCCACGCCACACCCGACACGATCAGGATGGCGAGTTCGGGCCAGCGCGCTGCAACGGCCTTGGCCAGCAGAAATCCGCTGAGAGGCTCGCCGGGGAGATCCACGTCCGCGACCATGGCCGCGAGCTCGGGCCGGGCCGTCAGATGAGCCTGGGCCGCCTCGATGGTCGAGGCCTCAGCCACCTCGTACCCGGCATCGCGCAGGGCCGCCGCCGCTTCCATCAACTGCACCGGGTCGTCCTCGACGATCAGTACGGCGAGCCGCGGCGCAAAGGTGTCAGCCATCAGGGTCTCCACAGAGTCGGCGACGCCTCAACGCAGCTGGTACCGATTGCGTCTCGTCCGGGTGGGGAGGGCGCACGTCTTTGCTCGTGTCCGCTGTCCAGAGATGGCTTAACCATTGCGTCGCACGCCCTACATAGCAACCGGCGATTGTGCCGCGCGTGCTGCTAAGGGGATCCCGATGGTCGAGAACATTGAGGCCGACGTCAGGCTGCTCGTCCGGCAAGTCGCCGAGCGGGCCCTGCAGGGGGGCGGGATGGATCGCGCGACGTACGATGCCCTGTCGGCGGCCTCTACTGCCCTGTCGGCATTGACGCGCGCCGGTGAACACCAGGCGCCTGCACTGCAGGACGTACAGGCTCGTCTGCGCGCCTGTGAGGCCACGGCCGTGGTGAGGGCGGCGTAGGCGGGGCCACGCGCCTGCTCGGCCTCCTGGCAAAACGGCGGTGCCAGGACATCCCAGGCACCCCGGCGCAGGCTTGGCCGGCTTGCCGATGCCGCGTGGCTTCGGCGGGCAGACGGTGCCGCCACGTCCTACGGTGCGGGCAGCGTCCGGAATCCATGCCCGACGATGGGACCAGCCAACCCGCTAAACCTGGACCTCCTCCGCGTGGAGCCCACCGGCTCGCAGGTGGTCCGGGATGTCCGCATGGTCGTAGTAGCCGGCCTCGTGGGCCATGGCGTCGAGGGCCGCGATCGGGTCAGTGGCCGTGCCGGTCCAGAGGATCGTGCCTGTGGCACCTTGCCGGACCTGAAACACCTTCATCGCCCCCTCCTATGGTTTACGCCAAGATAAGCGCGGCGGCGTGGGGCTGTTCCTGACCAAAGCGCGGCTGTCGCGTGTGCCGCAGGTGCGGCCCGCGCGGCAGCCCTGGTGGGCTATCCTCCCTGGGCCGCCTGAACGGTTTGCGGCGAGGCAGGCGAGCAAAGCTCCCCCTCCCGCCTCGCCGGGCCGTCTCAAGGGGGGTCAAGACAGCTATTAATCAGTACTCGCTGGGCTCTATGTGCATCAATTGGGTATCTGTACGTAGCTGTCAATAAAACGATCCGCCGATATAGGGCACCGTATTGCCTCAGAGCGTTCAGACGTGGGCGCTGCTCGAGGAGCCGCTGGGCCGCAAGGTGCTGATGCCCCTGACAGCCGATCATGGCCTGCCCGGTGACCCACGCCACGAGGCGGTCCTTCATGCGCTTCGGAACTCCGCACAGAGGCCGGTGCGCCGGGTGTGCCAGCACCGGTGAAGCGAGCCGTCCGTTCCGCTCTCCGGACCCTGCGGGTGGAATTTCAAGCGGCCTTTGCAATCATGGGCGCTGCATGCGCGCCAACAGCAATCGGTGGCCGGGTCGCGACACCGGCGGGTTGCGATGCCCTGGGACGCGCTGTGAAATTTCGAGCGTCAGCCTGGGCTCGGCGGGCGATCTCGCGTCGCGCTATGGTGTGGAAGCGCACCTGATGAAGAACACAACCCTACTTATGCACGCTCCACAACCTGCGGGCGGTTGTTCACGGCGTTGCAGGTGTCCAAGTCACTCCCGTGGGATCACGATGGCGTCGTGGTTCTGCAGCCCTCCCAAGGGCGTTTCCTCCCAAGACTTCGGGCCGCTCCTTCGGGAGTGGCCTTTTTTGTCGGCGCCTCTGCCCCTGGAGCCGTGCGGCCGCCCGAACCCCTCACAGTAGTCTCTGGCCCAGCCGAACCGGATCAGGGCCGAAGGCTGCGACCGGTCGATCGGGTGGAAACGCAGTGCGCGGGCCGGATCGGCACGGTGGCGGCGCTCTGCCACCGGGTGTGAAGACAGCGGAGCGGCCTGAGGCTGCCACGAGCGGCAGATGGCCCTGTCCGGCCTTGGGCTCCGGGCCTTCCTGGCCGCGGCGATCCGAGCCTTCTGCCCGTCATCATCGCCTGCTGGAAAGGCCGCCCCATCGTCCCGCTTGCCCTGCTCAGCCTCGTGGTCTGCCCAGGTGCGCTGATCCCACCGCTGCGATTGCGACGACGACAGGGTCTCAAACTTTAATCTTCACGGGGGCCTGAACAATATTGCGTGCGATCTGGTTCAACCCATGACCGATCAATCCGATCTGTCGGAGGAAACACCATGTCAATGAAGTCATTAACCGTAGCGGCTGCTCTCACGCTCGCGATCTCGGGCGCCGCGATGGCGCAGACTGCTGCTGGCGGCGGTAGCGCCGAGGGCAACATGAATAGCCCCGGCTCGGTGAAGAGCAACTCCGAGAAGTCGATGCAGGGCAGCGGAAATGCGATGAGCACGGGTACGGTCGGCACGGGAACGGGTCCCGGCACAAGCGGTGGTCCGCCCGTCAGCACGCCCGGCGCAGCCGCCGGAAGCGGGTCGGGCAACGGTGCCACGGGCAGCGGTGCGGCCCCGAGCGGCAGATAAGGACCTGCCCCGCGGTCATGAAACCGCGGGGCTCCCATAAACAGCGACGCGAGACTTAACGACCCTTCTTGTAGAGCTTGCTCGCGATCTCGAAGATCTCCTCGGGCGCGTAGTTCGGCGCGAAAGCACCGTAATTGCCATCCAGCTCGGGGATCTTCCCACCCTCGGGGAGACCGTCGACCACCTCCAGGTTTCCGGGCGGATCGCCCGGCAGGGCGACCTCGTCGTTGGACCAGACACCCGCCGCTTCCTTGTAGTCGTCGGGGCTGAATCTGTAGAGGCGCCGGTGCGAGCCCTCCTGAAGGTACTTCTGACATTCCGGGATCTTGTCGAGGACGATGTTCGGGGTGGGCAGCATCTTCTCGATCTCGACGCCGGTCAGCTTCTTGAGCGCCAGCGCGTAGGCGTGGGCGTGAACCGAACCACGCACCAGGAGATAGCCGCAGACCTCGCGACCCGTCGGATCCTTGAGGGTCTCATAGACACGCAATTTGTGCAGGCGGGCGCCGCACTCCAGGTGGAAGTTGTGCAGCAGGTCGATGATGATGTTGCCGGTCGTCGTGACCATGTCGACGTTCCACGACTGAGCATTGGAGTTGACGGGCGTCGCGCCCCCACCGTTGCTGAGGAAACTGCCGGCCAGCCGGATGTCCTGCATGTCGTGGAAGGGCGCCTTCGAGACGTCGACTTCCTCGGTGTCGTCGCCCGGGCCGTTGTTCAGCATGGCAATGCCCGTCGAGACCAGCTCGACATGCCCAAGCTCCTCCGCGAAGATGCTGGAGACGAGGCTGTAGAACGGGCGCAGCTTCGACTTGTTGCGGAAGTTGAAGCTCTGGAACATGTAGTTCCCGAGCGTCGACATCTCGCCGTACTTGCCGCCGAGCAGCTCCTGCAGGGCAGCCGCCGCGTTCGGGTCTGGCTTCTTCGGCTGTGGCAGTTCGGCCTGAAGGCGATCGAGCTTCATGAACATGCGAGGCAGCTCCGTCCGCGCGGGATGCGCATGAGGGCATCTTTCTGCAGGGTCGATCGTTCCTCCGCGCTTCGCGAGATCGGCCACAAAGAGGCTGGCCGGGATCGCGCGCGATGCGCGGCGCCAGGAAGGCTACAGTCACGGCTGTCGCGGTGCCTCACGCAGATAGCCCGATGATCGCACGCGATCCGCTGATCGACGCCCGCGACCGTATTGGCTTAACCGTGACTGCCGTGGTCAGCATGACGCCAGCGCGGTCGCCTCGCTGCCAAGCTCGCTGAGCCGGGAACACCGCCGCTCGCCCATGCACGCTCGGACAGACGCTCCCGGGCGGGCTCAACGATCGCGCGGAGGCCCGCCTCGGCACCGATTGGTCCGTCGACCCTCCGGCGTGCAGGAGAAACCCGGGGATCACGTGAGGTGCGTTCTTGCTCCTAATTCACCTTAATCACCGCTATTAACCAATTGATAAAACTCATTAACAAATCGTTGGCACGAAGCTCCGACTTGTGAGGGAATACGTAGACGGGCCGGTGGTCCGCCACGACGTCCTCCGAGGTCATCATGGTTCAGGTCACCGCGCTTGAGCGTCCTCCGCGCCGGGGTCGGCGCACGCTTGCCGGTCTGGCTGCGCCACTGCTCCTCCTCGCGGGGACAGGTCCAGCAAGCGCCCACGTGAAGTGGTTCTGCGCCTACGATGTGGCCGGGCAGCCGCAGGGCCTCGAGCAGGTGCTGTGCCCGGACTTCGAGTGGCTGACCGGTCTCGCCCTGGTCTGCCTGATGGCGGGCTGCCTGGCTCGCGCAGGTCCAAGCTGTAGGGGCGGCCCATGCATCACTCCGGCTGTCGACCGGCCGAGTGAATCAGCCTCCCAGCGCCGCGTGAACCCCACCAAGCCGACTCAGCCCAAACCGAAAACGCTCTAAAGCGTTGAAAACAACCGTCGGAGCGGCATTCGTCATGTTCGAACGAGCGGCAGCCGCAGGCGACGACGGCCCGCATGCGGCAGGCTTCTCGCCTTCTGACCGGGGCGCACTCACGGTCCGGTTTGTATGCGGTCCACGGGGGGCAGGCGCTCCAGCGGGACGCTCGCCAAGTTTGAATCGCGAGGCCCTGACGCGGCATTGCCGGCAAGATGCCGGGTGATGGCTCCGCGCGTGCCGACCACCAGCCGAAAGTGGCCGCGGAGGACGCAGGCCTGACCGGCGGCAGCCGTCCAGGCGATGCAGATCGTGGACCGGGGCGAGGGATGCCGCCGCCTTCAAGCCTCGCGCCGCACCGGGAAACTCCGGCCGAGGCAGCGTCTCCGGAACGACCCGCGACGGGAACTCGCTGTGAACTGTAGGTGTAAACCGTTTTGAAGATTGCCCTGGGGCTTCCGGTTCTGAGCCTCCGGTACAGGCTCGACCCCTGAATGATTGGTCGGAGTGGCGGGATTCGAACCCACGACCCCTAGTCCCCCAGACTAGTGCGCTAACCGGGCTGCGCTACACTCCGACGCCGCAAGGGCCCGGGGCTCTTAGCCGTCGCGCCGCGCCTGTGCAACCCCCGTGATCGGGCCCGATGCGCTGGCTATGCCGGGCGCAGGTCGCTACGGGGAATCTCCGCAGCCGCCCCTCTTGAGGATCATGACAGACCGACCGATCGCCTTCGATCTCACGCGCCTCGTCACGCGCCTGCGGCATCCGAGTCCCTCCGGGATCGACCGGGTCGACCTCGCCTACGCGCGCGCCTTCCTGGGCCGGCCGGGCCTCGGCTTCGGTATCGTCTCCACGGCATATGGTCCCCGCGTCCTTCAGCGCGAGCAGGCGCTCGCGATCGTCGAGGCCGTGGCCGCCGGCTGGGTCGAGGATCGGCAGGCGGCTTCGGATCCGATCTTCCACCGCCTCGCGGCGCGCTGCGGCGATCCGGCGGGAGCGGGGTCAATTCCGAGCGGGACGCGGGATCCGGCGCAGCGGATCGGTTCCTCAGAGCGGCGACGGATCCAGGCGCGGACGGCGGCCGACATCGCCCTGCGCGGCCGCCCGATCACCGCCCTGCCGCGCGACGCGCTCTATCTCCACACCTCACACCTGCGCCTCGACAATCCGGGCCGGTTCGACTGGCTCTATACGCGGCGGGACGTGCGCGCCGCATTCTTCGTCCACGACCTCATCCCGATCACCCATCCCGAATATGGAAGAGCCGGGGAGGCCGACCGCCACAGGGCGCGCATGCGCACGATCGGCCGTCATGCGGCCGCGATCCTGGTGAACTCGGCCGATACAGGCCGGACCACCCTGGACCACCTCGCCGCCGACGGGTTTGGACGGCCGCCGGTGGCGGTCGGCCATCTCGGCGTCGAGGACGCCTTTGGGCGCGCCGGACCCCGCTTCCGCCCCGACCGACCGACCTTCCTGGTCTGCGGGACGATCGAATCGCGCAAGAACCACCTGCTCCTGTTCCAGATCTGGCGGCGGCTCGCCGAGCGCCACGGCGCCGCCACCCCCCGCCTCGTCGTGGTCGGGCGCCGGGGCTGGGAGGCCGAGAGCGCCATCGATATGCTCGAACGCTGCCCAGGCGTCCGTGCCCACACGGTCGAGGTCACGGGGCTGTCCACCCACGGCCTCGCTGCCCTCATGCGCAGCTGCACCGCCCTGCTGATGCCCTCCTTCGCCGAGGGCTACGGGATACCCGTGGTGGAGGCCGCGGCCTGCGGACTGCCGGTGGTCGCCTCGGATCTTCCGGTCCACCGGGAGATCGCCGAAGGATTCGCCCTGTTCCGCGATCCGCTGGATGGTCCGGGCTGGCTGGAGGCCATCGAGGCTCTGGCCCATCCAGCGTCGCCTCTCGGAGCCGAGCTGGCCAGGCGGCTCGACGGGTATGCGCCGCCCGACTGGAAGGCCCATTTCGCGGCCGTCGAGCCCGTTCTGGCCGCGCTCTGAACCGGGCTGTCATCCGTTCTGCCCGCCGTCATCAAGTTGCGCCTCTCCGGCCTGACGCATAAGGAAACTCGTCAGTCCTCAGGCTTGGCGAAGGCCGGGCGGAACGGAGAACCTGCCGATGCGGGTAGTCGACCTCGATCGGGATACGATCAAGCACGGGCTCAGCGATGGCTCGATGCTGGTCATCGATGTCCGAGAGCCTCATGAATATGCGGCTGGACACATCCCGGGTGCCGTTTCCCATCCGCTGTCGGCATTTGATCCCGAGGCCGTGGCGGCGCTCGTGGCCGAGGATGGACGGCGGCCTGTCTTCTCATGCGCGTCCGGCGTCCGGTCGGTCCATGCGCTGATGGCCGTGCAGAACGCCGGTCTCGATATCGTCGAGCATTACAAAGGCGGCTTCAAGGACTGGTACAGCGCAGGCGAGACGGTCGAGTAGCCTCGCGGATCAATTCGGCTCAGGGAGCCGTGATGTGCGCTCGCGCACAAGCAACAGCGTTTCCCGCAGGTTAGGGCGCACCTGCGGCGGAACAATCGTCAAGCTCGGCACGACCGGCGGGTCGGCCAACGGACAGCAGGACCCGATGCGCAGCCGGCTTCCCAGCCTTCTCACCGTGCTCTCAGCCCTGGCCGCCGGCCTCGTGGCCGGACCGCTCGCGGCGCCCGCCCGGGCTCAGGCACCGGGCGGCCCGCCGCCCAAGGTGACCGTGGCCAAGCCCGTGGTGCGACAGATCGTCGAGCAGGACCAGTACACGGGCCGCTTCGACGCGATCGAGTACGTCGAAGTCCGCGCCCGCGTCACCGGTTACCTGGAGAAGATCAACTTCATCGACGGCCAGACGGTGAAGAAGGGCGAGACCCTGTTCATCATTGATCGCCGGCCCTACAAGGCGGCGCTGGAGCAGGCCCAGGCAGCGCTCGCATCCGCCAAGGCGCGTCAGTCCTTCTCGCAGACGGATCTCGAGCGCGCGCAGACGCTCTCTCGCAGCGGTAACATCTCCGAGCAGGTCACCGACCAGCGCCGGCAGGCCTCGCTGACCGCACAGGCCGACGTCGACAGCGCCCAGGCGGCTCTCAACAATGCCCAGCTGAACTATGACTTCAGCGAGGTGAAGGCGCCGATCAACGGCCGCATCAGCCGGCGGCTAGTGACCGAGGGCAACATCGTCAGTGCCGACCAGACGATGCTGACCACGATCGTGTCGCTCGACCCGATCTACTTCAGCTTCACCGTCGACGAGAAATCGTTTCTGAAATACCAGAACAGCCTCGGCATCGGGATGGGTCAGACCCAGCAGGGCAAGGGCGTGCCGATCTCGATCGCGCTCTCCGGCGAGGCGAAGCCGACCCGCAAGGGCACCCTCGATTTCGTCGACAACCGGGTCGACAACGCCACCGGCACGATCCTGCTGCGGGCCACGGTCCCCAATGCCGACCTGTTCATCAAGCCCGGCCTGTTCGGCATCGTCGCGATGCCGGCGACCAAGCCGTATCAGGGCGTGCTGATCCCCGACGAGGCGGTCGCCGCCAACCAGGACAAGCGGATCGTCTACCTGCTCGGGCCCGACAACGTGATCCAGCAGAAGGATGTGGTGCTGGGCCCGAAGGTCGACGGCTACCGGGTGATCCAGTCCGGGCTGAAGGGTGACGAGACCCTGGTGGTCAACGGCATCTCCCGGATCCGGCCCGGCGCCAAGGTGACGCCGGAGACCATCGAGCTGCCTCCGAGCAAGACGTGAGCCCGAGCGGCTCACCGAGACCGCTTCCGAGCGCGCCGCGCGGCGCGCCCCGCACCGACGACGCAGGGCCCCGGCCGGGAGACCGGCGGGCCTCAGAGGTTTGACCGATGCGTTTCGCCCATTTCTTCGTCGACAGGCCGATCTTCGCGTCCGTCACGTCGATCGTGTTCCTGATCCTCGGCTTCGTGGCCTACGAGAGCCTGCCGGTCTCGCAGTATCCCGAGATCGTGCCGCCGACCGTGACGGTGCGCGCCTCCTATCCGGGCGCCAACGCCGAGACCGTGGCCGCCACGATCGCGACGCCGATCGAGCAGGAGGTCAACGGCGTCGACAACATGCTGTACATGACGTCGTTGTCGACCAACGACGGCAACATGCTGCTGACCGTGACCTTCAAGGTCGGCACCAACCTCGATATCGCCAACGTGCTGGTGCAGAACCGGCTCTCGGTGGCGCAGCCGCGTCTGCCGCCGGACGTGCGCAACCTCGGCGTCACGGTGCGCAAGGCCTCGCCCGACCTGATGCTGGTCGTGCACCTGCTCTCGCCGAACAAGACCTACGATCAGAACTACCTCGCCAACTACATCTACCTGAACATCCGCGACGAGCTGCTGCGCCTCGACGGCGTCGGCGACATCACGATCTTCGGCGGCAACGAGTACGCCGAGCGCATCTGGGTCGACCCGAACAAGCTCGCGGCCTACGGACTCTCGGTCACCGACGTCACCTCGGCCCTGCAGGAGCAGAACGTCCAGGTGGCGGCGGGTCAGCTCAACGGCCCGCCTGCGGCCAAGAACGAGGCGTTCCAGCTCGTCGTGCAGTCGCAGGCGCGCTTCAAGACGCCCGAGCAGTTTGCCGAAGTGATCATCAAGGCGCAGGACGGGCGCCTCGTCCGGGTCAAGGACATCGCCCGCGTCGAGATGGGCCAGAAGGACTACACGACCAATTCCTACCTGAACGAGACTCCCGCGGTGGGCATCGGCGCGTTCCAGCGGCCCGGCACCAACGCCCTCGACGCCGCGGCGTCGGTCAAGAAGGTCATGGAGGAGGTCAAGAAGAACTTCCCGCCGGACGTCGAGTACCGCATCGCCTACAACCCGACGGAGTTCATCGAGGAGTCGATCCACGAGGTCTACAAGACCCTGTTCGAGGCGGTCGGCCTCGTGGTCATCGTGGTGCTGGTGTTCCTGCAGAGCTGGCGCACCGCGATCATCCCGGTCATCGCAATTCCGGTGTCGCTCATCGGCACGTTCGCCGCGATGGCGGGTTTCGGCTTCTCGCTCAATAACCTGACTTTGTTCGGTTTGGTGCTCGCCATCGGCATCGTGGTCGACGACGCGATCGTGGTGGTGGAGAACGTCGAGCGCAACATGGCCGAGGGCCTGTCGCCGGGTGATGCCGCGCACAAGACCATGGACGAGGTCGGCGGCGCGGTCATCGCCATCGCGCTGGTGCTCGCCGCGGTGTTCGTGCCGACCGCGTTCATCCCGGGCATCTCGGGCCAGTTCTACAAGCAGTTCGCGCTGACCATCGCGGCTTCGACGCTGATCTCGGCCTTCAACTCGCTGACCCTGTCGCCGGCGCTCTGCAAGCTGCTTCTGGTGCCGCACCACGCCCGGAAGGAGCCGAAATTCTTCCTGACGCGGTTCGTGAACTGGCTGGCGAACGGCTTCAACCGCGCCTTCGACGCAACCTCGAACGCCTATGGACGGACCATCCGCGTCCTGACCGGCGGCGTCGTAGGCATCGGCGTGATGCTTCTGGTCTACGCGGCGGTGATCGCCGGCACGCTGCACCTCGCGCAGACGACGCCGACAGGCTTCATCCCCGACCAGGACCAGGGCTACCTGATCGGCGTGGTCCAGCTGCCATCTGGCTCGTCCCTCGACCGCACCACGGACGTCATCCTGCGCGCCGCCAAGCAGGCGCGCACGGTCGACGGCGTGGCCAACGCGGTGATCATCGCGGGCTTCGACGGCGCGACCTTCACCAACACGACCAATGCCGGCGTGATGTTCCTGACGCTCAAGGGCGCGAAGGAGCGGGCCACGCAGGGGCGGAGCGCTGCCGTCATCACCGGCGACGTGCTGAAGGCGACCTCCGACATCCAGGAGGCGCGGGTCATCGTCATCCCGCCGCCGCCCGTCCGCGGCCTCGGCAACGGCGGCGGCTTCAAGATGCAGATCGAGAGCCGGCAGTCGTCGGATATCGGCCCGCTCATGGCCGCGGCCGGCGAGGTGATCGGTCAGGCCAACCAGAGCGCGGACGTGCAGCGGGTCTTCACGACCTTCGACAACTCGACGCCGCAGCTCTTCCTCGACATCGACCGCACCATCGCGCGGATGCTGAACGTGCCGCTGGCCAACGTGTTCTCGTCGGTCCAGGCGGATCTCGGCGGCACCTACGTGAACGACTTCAACACCCTCGGCCGTATCTATCAGGTGCGTCTGCAGGGCGACGCGGCGTTCCGCACGTCGATCCAGGACATCTCGCAGATCAAGGTGCGCTCCTCGACTGGCGCACTGGTGCCGATGGGCACGCTCGCCTCGGTGCGCGACGTGACCGGTCCGCAGATCGTGCAGCGGTTCAACCTGTACTACTCGGTGCCGGTGCAGGGCGTGGCCAAGCCCGGCATCTCCACCGGTCAGGCGCTGGACGCCATGGAGCAGATCGCCAAGAAGGCGCTGCCCGAGGGCTACTCCTACGACTGGACCGAGATCGCCTACCAGCAGAAGGCCGCGAGCGGCACCGCGGGCGCCGTCTTCGCGCTGGGCGTGCTGCTGGTCTTCCTGGTGCTGGCCGCGCAGTACGAGTCCTGGGCGCTGCCGCTGGCGATCTTGCTGGTGGTGCCGACCGGCGTGCTGGCGGCGCTCGCGGGCGTGCAGCTCCGCGGCCAGGACAACAACATCCTGACGCAGATCGGCCTGATCGTGCTCATCGGCTTGGCTGCCAAGAACGCGATCCTGATCGTCGAGTTCGCCCACGACATCGAGCAGCGGGAGCATCGCGGCCCGGTGGAGGCGGCGGTGGAGGCCTGTCGCCTGCGCCTGCGCCCGATCCTGATGACCGCCTTCGCGTTCATCCTCGGCACGCTGCCGCTGGTGATCGCCACCGGTCCGGGCGCCGAGATGCGCCAGGCGCTCGGAACGGCGGTGTTCTTCGGGATGATCGGCGCGACCTTCTTCGGCCTGTTCCTGACGCCGGTCTTCTACGTGGTGATCCGCCACTTCTCGAACTGGCTCGGCCGGTTCCGGAAGAAACACACGCACGCCGATCACGGCGGCGGCGCCCCCGCTCACGGCTGACGCGCCGCGCTCGAACCCGGAAGCCGCGTCCGATCCACGAGGATCAGGCGCGGCTTTCGCGCGACGGTCGGGTCAGTCCGGTGTAGAGGCTCGGCCCATGCATGCCGTCGGCCGCCTGTTCCTCGGGGCTTTCGCCCTCCTGCTCGCCATTCCGACGGGCCTCGCAGTCCTCGTCTCGGCGCTGCTCGTTGATCCGGCCGCGCAGGCTTGGCTCACCGGCGGCGCGCTCGCCGGCCTCGACATGGCGCTGTCCGACCTGTCGGCGGGGTTGCCGCCGGAGGGGCTGATCCTATTCGTTGCCGGCCTCGCCAAGGCCCTGTTCGTCCTTCTGGTCGTGCCTCCGGCCTTCGTCGGCCTCGGCGGCGAGATCCTCGCCCGGCGCGGCCTCCTCTGGTACGGCGCCGGGTGCGGCCTGCTGACCGCCGCCCTCCCCTGGCTCACCCGCGGCGCCGTGCGCTCCCGCGATACCGGCCGGAATTCCGGTGTCAATCCTGACCTTCTCGCCGCCGAGGCGCGCCTGACCTTGATCCTCTTCGTCGTCGGAGCCGGCGCGGGACTCGTCTACTGGCTGATCGCCGGACGGAGCGCCGGATTCGTCCGGGAGGCTCGTGAGGGCGGCGCCTGAGCATCGCTTCTCCCGCCCGGCCTCAGTGCCGCTTGGCCATGGACCCACGGGCGCGCTACAGGGGGGCCGCCACGCCGCGGAATCCGATGCTCGCCCTGCGCTCCCTCGCCTTCAACCTCTGCTTCTACGCCATGACGACGGTCCTGGCGGTTGCCGGGATGCCCACGCTGATCGCGGGGCGCTCCGTGCTTCGGCTGGCCCGGGCCTGGGGACGGGCCACGTTGTGGCTGCTGCGAGTGGTTGCGGGTACCCGTGTCGAGTTCCGCGGCCTTGAGAACATCCCGCCCGGGCCTTTGCTGGTAGCCGCCAAGCATCAGTCGGCTCTGGAGACCCTGGCGCTTTGCACGATCCTGCCGGACTTCGCCTACATCCTGAAAAAGGAATTGCTGCTCATCCCCCTGATCGGCTGGTATCTCTCGCGCAGCGGCATGGTCGCGATCGACCGGTCCAAGGGCACACGGGCTATGAGCGCGATGAACGCCGCCGCCGGCGAGGCGATCCGGAAGGGTCGCCAGCTCATCATCTTCCCGGAGGGTACCCGCCGTCCGGTCGGCGCCGAGCCGGCCTACAAGCAGGGCCTGTCGCACCTCTACGTGGCGCTGAACGTGCCGTGCCTGCCGGTGGCACTGAACACCGGTCTGTTCTGGTCCCGCAACAGTCTCGTTCGACGGCCCGGCACCGCCATCATCGAGTTCCTGCCGCCCATCCCGCCGGGGTTACCCCGGCAGGAATTCCAAGCTCTGGCGCAGGAGCGCCTGGAGACGGCCTCGAACGCACTCGTGGACGGCGGCCTCGCGGGTCTCGCCGCCGCCGGCAACCCCGTCCCAGCGGCGGAGGCCCCTGCCGCAGCCGCGCCGCGTCGCTGAGGCGTCGGACCTATCGACGACGACTGAGGACCACCCGCAACGGGGTGCCCGTCTTGTGGATAGCGTGGGCAACGCCCACATCCTCCTCTAGGAACGTCGCCCTTGACGCCTGTGGATATCGCACGCTAATTTGGAACAAATGGCGAACAGAAGAGCCCTGTCCTGGTCGGCCGCGCTTCGCGACCTGAAGGACGATCGCAACCGGAGGCAGGACGTGCGTGAAGAACGCCTCAAGACGACCGCGGGTCTGCGCGGATCGCCCGCGCTTCCCCTTTCCGCGTGGCGCGGCCGCTCCGGCCGGCGCTACGTCGTTGGGGTTCATCCGGCTGGGGGCTTCGACCTCGACGAGATGGCACAGGCCGTGGTGATCGCGGTGCGCCGCGACGACACCGGCATTGCCGAGATGGTTTCGGTCGCAAATTCCAGCGAGAACCCGCGCGATCATCTGCGGCGGACTTGGCTCGACCGCGTCCGCAGCCGGGGTGCCACCGAGATGCACGTGCATCGCCTAGCCGAGAACGAGGCTGAGCGGGTTGCGATCGTGGAGGATCTGAAAGTCGATACCGCCGAGCCGGCGCAGGTCTGATCGAAACATTCGATCGGAACGGCCAGGCTGGCGGATGAAACGCGCGTCGCTGGTCGACCGGAGGCGCCACCGCCCCAGTTTCGCCCCGTGCGTGGCCTCAAGCCGGGGCTGCGATGTTCCTGCGGGAACGTGATCGGGAGCGGAATGCATGGTGCAGGATCGGACGCGTCCGGAGGTTGCTCCTCAGACGCCCCCGGCGCGCGGGGCGCGGCGATCCCGGCTCGGGCTGTTCTTGCCGTACGTCCTGCTCGCCCTCGTGGTGGTAGGTTGGTCGACCGGCTGGTTCTGGATCCGTGAGCGGGCGGCCGGCGAGATCGATGGCTGGATCGCCCGCGAGGCCGCGGCAGGCCGCACATGGACCTGTGCTGACCGTTCACTCGGCGGTTACCCCTTCCGGATCGAGCTGCGCTGCAGCGCCGTCACCCTGGTACGCGCCGACGGGCGCCTCCGCCTGGGCCCGAGCACTGCGGTGGCCCAGATCTACCAGCCCCGCCTCATCGTATTCGAGAGTGCCGGACCGTTCCATGTCGAGCAGGGCGATCTGACCGGGGATGCCGCCTGGAAGAACCTGCAGGGTAGCTTCCACGGCGCGGCGGATGGATTCACCCGGGCGTCGCTGGTGGTCGATGCGCCCAATGTCACGGTGAAGGGGGCGGAGCCAAGCCCCATCGCGGTTTCGGGCAAGCATCTGGAACTGCATGCACGGCCGAGTCCCGGCCGCTATGAATCGGATGGCGCCGTCGATCTCAGCCTGCGCCTGAACCACGCGGAGGCGCCGCAGCTCGACGCACTCACCGGTACGCAGGATCCGGCAAACGTCGCCCTCGACGCGACGCTCACGCAGGCCATAGTGCTGCGCACCGGCACGGTGGCACGCGAACTTGAGCGGTGGCGTCAGGCCGGCGGCACCCTCGATCTTACCGCACTCTCCCTGTCCAAGGGGGCGCAGCGGGTCCAGGCGAAGGGCACGCTCGCCCTTGACGGCGCTCACCGCCCGGCGGGGCAGATCGACCTCCGGGCCGCCGGCGTCGACGCGCTGGTGGGCGGCATCGTCGGCCAGCGGTTCGGTTCCGACAGGGGCGCCCTGGTGGGACAGCTGGTCGGCGGCCTCCTGGGCCTAGGCCAGCGCCCGGATCGGGACGCTCCGACCGACGCGCCGCCGCTGAAGGCGCTTCCGCCGCTGCGCCTCGTCGACGGGAAGATCGTGTTCAGTGGTTTCCCGATCCCGAACGTCGTCGTGCCACCACTATACTGAAGGGCGGCCGCGCGGTGCATGGCGGCTGATCGGCGCCGCGCAATCCGCTATAGGAGCCCCATGTCTCCCGAGTCCCCCACTTCGGCCCGTGTGAAGATCTGCGGGCTCAGCACCGAAGCGACTCTCACCGCCGCGCTGGAGGCCGGGGCGGACTGGATCGGCCTCGTGCATTTTCCGCGCAGTCCGCGGCATGTGACGTTGGCGCAGGCCGCTACCCTGTCGGTCCTGGCGCGCGGGCGGGCCGAGCGTGTGGTCCTGCTGGTCGATCCGGACGATGATGTGATCGCTGCGGCCGTCGCCGCCGTGGATCCGGACCTGATCCAGCTCCACGGCCGCGAGAGTCCCGCGCGCGTGGCCGCGATCCGGGCCCTCGCCGGCCGTCCGGTGATGAAGGCGCTCGGCATCGCGACCAGAGCGGATCTCGCGGTCTTGCACGACTATGCGTCGGTGGCCGACCGGATCCTCCTCGATGCCAAGGCGCCGCCGGACGCGGCGCTGCCCGGCGGCAACGGTCGCCGCTTCGACTGGGAGATCCTGCGCGGTGCCGCTCTTCCACCCGGCACGATGCTGTCGGGTGGCCTCGACGCCGGGAACGTGGCCGAGGCCCTAATGCGGACAGGGATCGGCGCAGTCGATGTCTCTTCGGGGGTCGAAGTGGCGCCCGGCGTGAAGGATCCGGATAAAATCGCGGCCTTCGTGATGGCCGCGCGCGCCGGCATGAACCTGCCGGTGACGCGTTAGCGGGTTCAGGAGTCGTCCGCCACCGGATCAGGGAACGGTCGCAGGCCAAGCCCGTGCCGAACGCGACGAGCCCCGCTCTCCTGTAAGCACGAGGGGGATCGTCGCGGCTGGGGCACCCGCTGTCCGGCCCCACGCAACCTGACCGGCAATCGCCCTAGCGCGGTGCCGGCAGGGCTGCGCGGCCTGTATTCGGCACCGTGTAGGCGCCGGACGTCTCGCTCTCCGGTGCGTAGGTCCGCAACCGCGTGGCTTCGCGCTCGTAGCGGACCGCCTCGCGGCGATGGTAGCGCGCCCGCGCCCGGGTCTTGCCCTGACCGAGCCAAGTGAAGATGCCGCCGACCACGATGCCGAGCGCCACTGCGCCGAACAGGATCGCGTAGAGAGGCAGGTCGACGCTGAAGACGGGCGCGTCCGGGTTGAATGGGTCTAACGAGAGCCGTACTGGCGCGCGGTTGGCGACCGCCAGCAGGATCACCACGGCCGCGATCGGCAGGAGCACGAGGCTCTTCAGAAAACGGATCATCGCGCTCTCAGGTCCTTCCTACTCGGCGGCCGAGGCGGTCTCGCCGATGCCCGCCGCGTTAAGGCGTTGGCGCATCTCCTTGCCGGTCTTGAACACGGGGATCGCCTTCTCGGACACGGCAACGGCGGCACCCGTGCGTGGGTTGCGTCCCCTGCGCGCCTCTCGGCGCTTCACCGAAAAGGCGCCGAAGCCGCGCAGCTCCACCCGGTCGCCGCGGGCCAGCGCGTCGGAGATGGTGTCGAGGATGGCGTTGACCAGGATCTCCACGTCACGCTGGTAGAGATGCGGGTTCTGCTCGGCGATCTTGAGGACGAGCTCCGACTTGATCATGGCGTCTGGTCTTCTCGCGGGATCGGGGCGGGCTACGTGAGAGCGCGGGGTCAGGGTTCCGGACGCCAGAGGGCGAGGAGGCCGCCGCGGGCAGCTTGCGCCTCCGCGCCGACGGTCCGGATCCGGGCCGCGAGGCCGTCGAGGCCCAGGAGATCGGCGCCGACGCCGGCCGCCGACCAGAGGGAGAAATCGCTCTCCGACCGCGGCTTCCAGTCCTTAACGGGGAGGTCCTTCGGGACCCCGCGGGCGCTCTCGAGCCACGCCACGGCCTGTCGCTCGCTGCCGAGTTCGTCCACGAGCTTCAGAGGCACGCTCTGGCGCCCGCTGAACACGCGGCCGTCCGAGACCGTGCTGAGCTGGTTTGGATCCATGCCCCGGCGCTCGGCCACGAGGCCTTTGAACCACGCGTAGGTGTCGCCGACCACGGCGGCGAGCGCCGCGCGCGCCTCCGGCGAGGTCGGGGTGAAGCCCGACGGCTCGGCCTTCAGCGGCGAGGATTTCACGGATTCGACCTTGACCCCGACCTTGTCGAGGAGCCCCGAGACGTCCGGGTACTGGAACAGCACGCCGATCGAGCCGACGAGGCTGGTCTCGCGCGCCACGATGTGGTCGGCCGCGATGGCGGTAATGTAGGCGCCGGATGCGGCGGTGCCGTCCACGAAGGCGACGATCGGCTTCTTGGCAGCCAGCGCCCGCAGGTTTCGGAAGATCTCCTCCGAGCCTGTGGTGGTGCCGCCGGGCGAGTTGATCGAGACGACCACGCCCTTCACGGCGTCGGCATCGCCGACCCGCTTCATCAGCTTGGCGGTGGCCTCGCTGCCGGCGATGAAGCCCGAGACGGAGATGCGGGCGATCTGCGGCCGCACCGCGAACGCGCCCTCCGCGCCGGTCCGGACGCGGTAGCCGAGGGCGCCGACCGCGACGATCAGACCGCCGATCCCGAGCACGCGCCACAGGGACAGCCTGCGGCGCAGGCGCCGCCGGTCAATCAGCAGTTCGGCGTCGGCTGCCATGCGGTCGCTTCCCTTCAAGCCCCCGGCCGGCCCCGCGACGGGGTGCGGGAGCACGCCCCAAGCCGGGCAAGTCCTTGGTTTCCTTCGGCTCGCCCGGTCCGCGCCGGGTGAGGCCGGTGTTCTAGAGCATTTTTCGCGGAGGTGGATACGGGGCGGGCGAAGAAAATGACGGCACTGCCCATCCCTGTCGCGCCGGATGCCGGCCGACCCGGACGTTATCCGCTGGCGACAACCTTGAATTGGCGGATGGAAAAAAGAACCCGCGCCGGACCTGGGTCCGGCGCGGGTCTGAACGTTGAGGCTATACCGCCCGGACTGGCCGGGCGGCCGTTGCCATCACTCGTCGTCGGAGCGCTTCTTGTTGAAGGCGGCGCCGAGGATGTCGCCGAGCGAGGCGCCCGAATCGGCGGAGCCGAACTGGGCCATCGCTTCCTTCTCCTCGGCGACCTCGAGGGCCTTGATCGAGACCTGCACGCGGCGGGCCTTCCGGTCGAACTGGACGACGCGGGCGTCGAACTTCTCGCCGGTGGCGAAGCGCTCGGGGCGCTGGTCGCCGCGGTCGCGGGCGAGCTCGGCGCGGCGGATGAAGGTCTGCATGTCGGTGTCGACGATCTTCACCTCGACGCCGGCATCCTTCACCTCGACCACCTCGCAGGTGACGATCTGGCCCTTCTTGATCTCGCCGGCCTCGGCGAAGGGGTCACCGCCGAGCTGCTTCACGCCCAGCGAGATCCGCTCCTTCTCGACGTCGACGTCGAGAACCTGGGCGCGGACCATGTCGCCCTTCTTGAACTCCTCGATGACCTGCTCGCCGGGACGGTTCCAGTCGAGATCCGACAGGTGGACCATGCCGTCGACGTCGCCTTCGAGGCCGATGAACAGGCCGAACTCGGTCTTGTTCTTGACCTCGCCCTCGACCTCGGAGCCGACCGGGTGCTTCTCGGCGAAGGCCTCCCAGGGGTTCTGCAGGGTCTGCTTGAGGCCCAGGCTGATGCGGCGCTTGACCGGATCGACCTCCAGGATCTGAACCTCGACCTCCTGGGAGGTGGAGACGATCTTGCCCGGATGGACGTTCTTCTTGGTCCAGCTCATCTCGGAGACGTGGATCAGGCCCTCGATCCCCGGCTCCAGCTCCACGAAGGCGCCGTAGTCGGTGATGTTGGTCACGCGGCCCTTGAGCTTGGCGCCCTCGGGGTAGCGGGCGGCGATGCCCTCCCACGGATCGGCCAGCAGCTGCTTGATGCCGAGCGAGATGCGGTGCGTCTCGTGGTTGATCTTGATGATCTTGACCTTGACCGTCTGGCCGATGGTCACGACCTCGGACGGGTGGTTCACGCGGCGCCACGCCATGTCGGTGACATGCAGCAGGCCGTCGATCCCGCCGAGGTCGACGAAGGCGCCGTACTCGGTGATGTTCTTGACGACGCCGTCGATGACCTGACCTTCCTCAAGGTTGGCCACCAGCTCCGAGCGCTGCTCGGCGCGGCTCTCCTCGAGCACGGTCCGGCGCGACACGACGATGTTGCCGCGGCGGCGATCCATCTTGAGGATCTGGAACGGCTGCGGGGTGCCCAGCAGCGGGGTGACGTCGCGGACCGGGCGGATGTCGACCTGCGAACGCGGCAGGAACGCCACGGCGCCGTCGAGGTCGACCGTGTAGCCGCCCTTGACCTGGTTGAAGATCGTGCCGGTAACGCGGTCGTTGTTCTCGAACGACTTCTCGAGCTTGACCCAGCTCTCCTCGCGGCGCGCCTTGTCGCGCGAGATCACGGCCTCGCCAAGCGCGTTCTCGATCCGGTCGACGTAGACCTCGACCTCGTCGCCGACCTTCAGCTCGCCCTCGCGGCCGGGACCGGTGAATTCCTTGAGCGCGACACGGCCTTCCGTCTTGGCGCCGATGTCGATGACGGCCACGTCCTTCTCGATCGCGACGACGCGACCCTTGACGACGGACCCTTCAGTGATCTCGTGTTCGAGGAAGCTCTCCTCGAGGAGGGCTGCGAAATCCTCGCGGCTCGGGCCACGCCCCAGAGCGGTACCTGCGGTCATTCTGTCTCCTGAACGGCCTCCGGCGGAGGCCCGTTGCGTCGGCGGCTCGCGTTGCAGGCACCCCCGCTCGCCGCGGCCTTCCCGGAGTCTTTCGGGAGAGGCGGCCGGTCCCGCGGGACCCGGCTTGCCGACGCGTCGATACGGATGACGAGGGCGGTCCATCCGGGGTTCGGCGGGCGACGAGCGCGCGCGAGCATGTCCGGAAAGACCGGCGTGCCATACAGCAACGGCCCTGTGACTTCAACCGAAAGGGATTTTCGGCGCTGGACCGCGTGACGAGACCGCGGCCACGTGCCAGTCTTGCCTCGGGCCGGATCGCCGCGATACGTCCGCGAACCGGAGCCGTGTCCCGGCTTCCTGCGGTTCGGCCTCCTGCAAGGTCCGTCGTGTTAGCCGACCGGCGCCGGTGCGGGGCTCGACCGTCCGCGGACCGTTATGGGGGAAGAGAACGTGTCGCGCTTCGATGTCAGGCCCCGCTCGGACGGCCGGTCAGCCCCCTCATCGATCCCGACCGCGTGGTGCGAGGCCTGAGGGTCCGATGCCGAACGGCTACAACGCACCGATGGAGATGCTGGCGCGCAAGCTCGACAGCGTCACGCGCTTGGCCGATGCCGAGCGCGCCGCCCTCCTGAACCTGCCGCATACGGTCCGGAACCTGCCGGCCCGTCACGACATCGCCCGTTTTTCCGAGAGGCCGAATCAGTGCTGCCTAGTGCTCCAGGGCTGGGTGACCCGCTACGCCGCGCTCACTGACGGCGACCGCCAGATCCTGTCGTTCTACGTCGCGGGCGACATGCCCGATCTGCAGAGCCTGCACCTGCATCACATGGATCACAACCTCGCCACGTTGACGGCCGCGGTCATCGCGTTCATCCCGCACGACGAGTTGCGACCGCTCCTGCGGCGACATCCCGACCTCGCGAGCGCCTTGTGGCGCGACACGCTGATCGACGCGGCGCATTATCGCGAGCGGATCACCAGCCTGGGCCGGAGGCAGGCGCTGGGCCGCGTCGCGCACCTGTTCTGCGAGCTGTTCCTCCGGCAACAGGCCGTCGGATTGACGACGGGGCTGAGCTGCCCCCTGGCGCCGAAGCAGTCGGAGCTGGCGGACGCGCTCGGTCTCACCAGCGTCCACCTCAACAGGGTTCTGCGGACGCTGCGCCAGCGCAAGCTGGTCGCCCTGTCGGGCGGCGTCCTGACGATCGAGGATTGGGACGCGCTGACGGCGGTGGCCGAGTTCGATCCGACATTCCTGCATCAGCGCAACAACGAGCCGGCCGTCCGGGAGGCGGCCGTGCCCGCTTAGGGTCCTCCAGTGCCTCAGGCCGCGCGGTCGAACGCGTCCCGCGCGTCGGCGAGCGCATCCGTGTGGACGTCGAACTGAACGAGATGTGCGGCGCCGAAGCTTGTGGTGAGAGCGCAGTCGGTTGCGTCGCGGCCGCGGGCCATGACGATGCGGCCGATGCGGGGGCGGTTGTGCCGGGCGTCAAACGTGTACCAGCGCGGCCCGTCCGGCCCGTCGAGATAGACCTCAAACCACGCCGAGAAGTCCATCGGGGCCGGATCCTTCGGCACACCGATATCGCCGAGGTAGCCGGTGGCGTAGCGCGCCGGGATGTTCATGCACCGGCACAGCGTGATCGCCAGATGCGCGAAGTCCCGGCACACGCCAACCTGCTGAGTATAGCCGTCAAACGCCGTGCGGGTGGCGTCGGCTTGCTGATAGTCGAAGCGCAGGCGGTGATGGGTGTAGTCCACGATGGTCTGGACCCGCGCCCAGCTCTCCGGCGTGCCGCCGAACAGGGACCAGGCGATGCCCGACAGCTTGTCGGTGTCGCAGTAGCGCGAGCCCAGCAGATAGACCAAGACGTCGTCGGGCAGGTCCTGAACGGCGATCTGCCGGGCCTGCGGCGCCTGATCGTCCGGCAGTCCGGAATCAGCGATGATGAAGTCGGTCGCCATTGTGATCCGGCCGCCAGGCGCGATGATGCGCGTGCAGACGTTGCCGAACCCGTCGCGGTGCTGATGGGCTGACACCGGCGGGTCGAAGGTGATCACCTCGGGGATCACCAGATCGCTCTGATGCTCCGGGCGCACGTTCAGGAGCAGGTTCATCGGGGTCGGGCCGAACGTGTCAAACGCGATCGTGAAGCCGGTACGGATGTGCATCGTGCGAAGACCGTGTGCGGTGTCGGCGGCGGAACGCCCCGGAGACCGAAAGTTGCAATACAGGGCCGGTCAAATCGCGAAGCACAGCCGAGTTCCGACAATTCGTGCGGATTCGGTCGATTCCGGCGCCTCAATATCTGGCACGCTTGGCTGAAGTCTGTGCGGCGTCGACCCCTCTCGGTTCGCAGGGCCCGGTCGCACCGCGGATCTGCCCAGCGCGGCGTCATGTTGCATCGCACAGGGCAGGCTCGTATCCCTGATGATCCCCGCCTCCGGACCGGCGATTCCCGCCGCAGAGGCAAGCCGGCAGACGATCGACTCCGATGACGCCCGAAAAGCTCTCCCTGCCCAAGGACAAGATCCGGGTCCTGCTGCTCGAAGGCATCAACGACAGTGCCGTCTCGCTCATGCAGGCGGCCGGCTACACCAATCTCACGCGCTTGCCGAAGGCCCTTGACCGGGAGGCACTCCACGAAGCGCTGCAGGGCGTGCACATGGTCGGCATCCGCTCGCGGACGCAGCTCGACGCTGCGGCGTTCGAGGCCGCGGACCGACTTCTGGCGGTGGGCTGCTTCTCGGTGGGCACGAATCAGGTCGACCTGCAGGCGGCGCGCGATCGGGGCATCCCGGTCTTCAACGCGCCGTTCTCCAACACCCGGTCGGTGGCGGAACTGACCATCGGCGAGATCGTGATGCTGCTGCGCCGCATCGTGCCGCGCTCGGTGGGCGCGCATGCCGGTCGCTGGGACAAGTCGGCCGCGGGCTCCCTGGAGGTCCGGGGCAAGACGCTCGGGATCGTCGGCTACGGCAATATCGGAACCCAGCTCTCCACGCTGGCCGAGGCCATGGGCATGCGGGTGCTGTTCTACGATCACACCGACAAGCTGCGCCACGGCAACACAGAACCAACCGAATCGCTTCACGCGCTGCTCGCCCAGAGCGATGTGGTCTCCCTCCACGTGCCGGAGACCGACGCAACCGCGAACATGATCGGCGAGGCTGCGATCCGGGCGATGAAGCCCGGTGCCTTCCTGATCAACAACGCCCGGGGCACCGTGGTCGATCTCGACGCCCTGGCGGCGGCACTGCGCGATGGCCACCTCAAGGGTGCAGCGGTCGACGTCTTTCCGGCGGAGCCCGGCTCCAACGCGGAGGCCTTCGTCAGCCCACTCCAGGGCATCGAGAACGTGATCCTCACGCCTCATATCGGCGGCTCGACCGAGGAGGCGCAGGAGCGCATCGGCTCCGAGGTGGCGCGCAAGCTCGTGGATTATTCCGACATCGGTTCCACGGTGGGCGCGGTGAACTTCCCGCAGGTACAGCTCCCGGCTCGCCCGACCGGCACCCGCTTCATCCATGTCCAGCGCAACCTGCCGGGCATGCTGGGGCGCCTGAACGACGTGTTTTCCCGCGGGCACGTCAACATCGCCGCCCAGTTCTACCAGACCGACGGCGAGGTCGGTTACGTGGTGCTGGAAACCGACGCCACTGACGCCGACGCCGAGGCGCTGCTCGTGCAAATCCGGGCGATCCCCGGTACCATCCGCGCCCGGCTGCTCTACGAGCGTCGCTGAGCCGTCACCGCGCGTACACTGACCCCCGAACGATTCGCCCCTTGGGCCGTTATGGCCGTGTTCGACTTGCGCGACCCGGCCGGTCGCTGTTCAAGTCAGGCGCGGCCTTTGCGGATCAATCGGCCGGTTGGCGGAGGATGAGCAGTGACGAAGCGTATTGGGCGCGCCTGGACCGGTATCCTGCTCGGCATTGCCGGCACGGCTTCGGTGGTCTCGGGCGCTTCGGCCGATTGCCTGCGCCGCGTCTACAACCGGTCGGGCCTCGTGCTGGTGGCGCGTCAGGACGGCGGGCCGCCCGCCACGGTGCTGCCGGGCCAAGCGCTGTCGCTGCGGCTGTCGCGGCCAGGCCAGATCAACCTGTCGGCCTATTGCGGCATCCCCGATGCGGGCGGTGCGCCGGTGCTGCAGAGGACCTTCGACTACGAGGCGGTGATCGACCGCTGCTTCGTGCGATTCGGCGGCGACCTGTTCGTCCCGCAGATCGGACGCGGTTTCATCGGCCTTCAGGAGACGGCGCCGTTCACGGTGAACAACCCGCGCCAGGGTGACATCGTCCTCGGACCGGGCGCCCAACCGTCCTGCGCGGTGCCGGCCGTCGTCCTGAACCGTCGCGGCTGACCGCTCAAAGATAGTGGCGGAACACGACGCGCCCGTCCTCGGCGCTGCCGGGCGGCGGGGGTGTTATCGGCCCGATGATGGGGCTCGCCAGGCGCAGGGCTATGAGGCCGAGGGCAGCGAGCGCCGGGGCGATGAACCGGAACGGCCGAGAAATCATGGACGCCTCCGTCGCGAGGGTGCCGGGCCGGAAGGCGTCCTGAACGCAACCCCGGTCTGCACGTGCAGCATCGCACCGCGTCACGAGCTTCGCCGTGTCGAAGCGCACATCGGTGACGTACATCGGTGGCGTGATGAGGCCTGTTGCCGGAGACCGCCCGACCGCCCCGTCCGTCCGGTTCGCGTTACGGTCGTCGTTCCGCGTTCGTGAGGTCGCTGGCTTGTGGGCGGATGCGCACCTATGCTGCCCCGTGTGGAGGGCCGCTCGGGCGGCAACGACGGCCCCCTAGGAAACGATTGCGTGAACGAGGACGCGCGTATGCTCACCCAGACAGGCACTTCGATCCTTCGTGGGGATCTCGGCGTCGAGGAGACCATTGAGTCCGATAATATCGTCCGCTGGGACGGCGAGCGGCTGTACGTGGAGCAGGACGTCTACCACAACGGACAGCTGGTGCACCGCAAGTATCGCCGCACCGTCACCGAACCGGTGGCTCAGGCGCTCTGGACGATCATCAACCGCGCGAAGCAGTAGCGCGCGCCGGGTTCGCGCTCGGGACCTCCGGGACGAATTGGCGCCTCGGAGGGTCCGAGATCGAGCTAGGCGGCGACGGCGACCGGGGCCTCGACGAGCGCCAGATGCGCGGCGGGCAACGCCTCCAGACGATCATGGGCGTTGTTGAAAGCCGCGCGGATCGTGGCGCTGGCATCCTCGACGGCGTTCAGAACCGCCAGTTTCTGGGTCGCGGCGCGGTCCGCGATGCTCTGGGCGGCGGTGATCAAGGCCTGTTCCAAGTTCAGGAACTCGGTCTCCGCATTCTTCCCACTCTCACGCGCGGCAAACGCGAGGCGCTCGAGCACGGCTTCCAGGGCATGACGCAGGACAAGTGTCCGCACGCGCTCTTGAAAGAGCGCCCTCTCGTCGATCTTCATCGGGGTGTGTCCGGGGTTCGGCAACACAGCCAAGCTCCCACACTTCGGCCGACTCGGCAGCCACTTTTTTGCAACAGCTTAATACTGTCTCGCGGCGCCGCGAGACCATTCACTTGACGAGGCGGTTGCGAAGTCGTTCGCGGGATCTGCAGGCTTTGATCGAGAGTTCTCCGGCCTGAATTGAATCAAATCGCTGGTTCATCGCGTTGTATCTTGGAAGCTGGATTGTCTCTGCAACAAATTCCGCACATTTGAGCGCTCAGAAATAGCGCTTCAGGAGCGACCGTGCGGGCCGCAGCCTCCCATCCGGCGCCCTGCCGCCGAAGACTCCCTATTCCAAGGGGTCGGTCGGCATCCGGTCGATCGAGGAGCGGGGCTGACAGCCATCGCTTCAGTAGGGTGTCCCACGCTGGCGTCGGTCTCGCAGCGCCTCAGCGTACCATTCCAACTCGTCGAGGAAACGTTTTGCGGAGGCCTCGAGCCACGGCTCTGCGGGCGCGCCGGCATCGTCGATGGCTTTCTGCAGGCGTGGGATCGGCAGCAGCGACGGGATGCTGGGCATGCCCATCTCGGCCAGCATCGCACGGAGCGGCATCGCCGCGCGAACCCCGCCGTATTGACCGGCCGAGTAGCAGCAGATCGCTGACGGGCGCCAGTAATACTCCTCCAGGAAGTGATCGAGGACGTTGGAGAGCGCCGGCGGAACGCCGTGATTGTACTCGGCAGAGACCACGAGGAACGCGTCGGACCGGCGGTACAGATCGGCAAGCCGGCTCAGGGGCTCCGGCGCCGTCCCGGCGGGATATTCCTTGTACATGCGATCGAGCAGCGGAAGCTTGAGCGCGGCCGGGTCGACCAGCGGGGCCGCGTGTCCGCGCGCCTCCAGCCGCGCCATTAGGAAGCGGGCCGCGCGGATACCGATCCGGTCCGTCCGGACGCTGCCGAGGATGACGGGTACGGTGAGGGACATGGCGGCCTCCGGTCGGCCCGATCATGCCAGAGACGCGCGCGCCGCTCCAGGCGTCGCCGGCGACTGGACGGCTCAGGCCTTCGACGGGCTGGTGAGCGCGGCGGCCGCGATCCCTGCCGGGCCGCCGCTCGCATAAGCAGCGATGGCCTTGGTGATCTGCTGCAGGAACGATTGCAGGCCGTCGCCGAGATCGTTCACCGAGGTCGTCGCGGTCGTCGAGGCCGAGGCGGACGTCGCTGTGACGTCCGTCGCGCTTCCGGACTGGCCGGCCTGCGTGGCATCCGTCGCATCGGCCGCGCTCGCGCGTGCGTGATGCCGGTGATGACGCACCGGAGCGGTGCCGTCCGCGCCCTGGCTCGCATCCGTGCCGTCACCGGTCGCGGAAACCTTGCCGCCACTCGACCCGTCTGCAGGCACCGCGACGCCGTTCTGCAGGCCCATCTGGCTGAAATCGGATTGCAGCTGCAGGAGCGAGGCCATGAGGTCGTTCGACAGCGCCGGCGTCGACGCCGCCGTGCCGGGCTGGGAGGCGCTGCCCGTGCCCTGCGTGGAGCCCGCATTCTGGCTCGGCGGCGTGAAGGTGCTGCTGTCGACCTCCTGGACGGCGGCAGCGCGAGTGAGGCGCAGCGCCCCGGCGAGGTCCCGTTGCAGGGACGTGCCCGATACCGAATTCACCGACATGAGATGCCCTCGCGACCGTTGACGGTGCGGGCACGCATGCCGCGTTCCAGAATTTCGCCAGTGTTTTCAGTAGCTCGGCTGGTGGCAGAGCGGGCAGGATCCGCCGCGCGGCAAGATTTGCCGCTTCGCCCTACCAAGCCGTCAGCAGGCGGATCGGAACCGTGCCGGAGCTTCGCGCACTCGCGAAGAAGGCCAGAAGCGCGACCGCATTCAGCAGCACGCAGAGCAGGAACAGGAAGCCCAGGCCCTCCGTCACCGCCTCCGCGCGCCGGCCGGCCTTCTGGATGAGGATGCAGCCCAGGGTGAAGACCGAGGCCAAGATCAGAGGCACGCCGAGGAGGGGCTGCGTCACCGGACCGGAACCTCCCGCTCGCTTGCCGCGATGAGCGCCAGCTCGCTGAGGCCGAGGGCCGCGAGGAGGAGCCGGTCCCGGGCCGGCTCGTCCCTGAGCAGGGCGGCCGCACCGACGAAGCTGAGCGCGCCCAGGGCGTCGCAGGCGAGGTGCGTCCGCATCGAGAGTACCGGTACGAGGCCGCCCTCGTAGCGCGTGAGGACCGTGTAGGCATAGTGCCAGACGGGCCCGACCCGCATGATCCGGCGGGCGGCGGGGCCCCGCCGCCGCGAGAGCGCGGCGATCAGGGCCGGGAACAGGTAATCGCTCACGGCGTGCACGCGGCTCGGGATCATCGCGCTGGCGTCCTTGTCAGGAGGGTTTCGGTCAGGACGCCTTCGGCGTTGTGCTGGCATCGCCGAGGCGGCGCAGGTTTTCGGGCGGCGTCTCGGCCTCGGTGGCCTCCACGGAGGCCGTCCTGCCGCCGCTCACGGAGTCGAGACGCGCGTGGCCGGAGGCGGTGCGCACCGTCTCCGCCTGCCAGCCCAGATCGGAGTCGCGCTCGCGTTGAAGCTCCGCCGGACGGGCGAGATCCCGCGCCTCGTCCTGACCGAGATCCTGGCCGTTGCGGTCGGCGGACGCGCTGAACGCCCGGAGGTTCGGGCGCTCGGAGCCCTTCGGGTCGTCTGAAGTTTGGGCCACGGATGGTCTCTCGTTCGGGTCCGGTTCGGATCTCAGAGGATCGGCTTGCCGCCCGTCACCGCGATGGTGGCGCCCGACACGTAGCTGGATTCCGGGCTGGCCAGCAGGACGTAGACCGGCGCGAGTTCACAGGGCTGGCCCGGCCGCTTCATCGGCACCTGGGTGCCGAACTGGCGCATCTTCTCCTCCGGCATCGTGGAGGGGATGAGCGGCGTCCAGACCGGGCCCGGCGCGACGCAGTTCACCCGGATCTCGCGCTCCGCGAGCATCTGGGCGAGGCCGCCGGTGAAGTTCTGGATCGCCCCCTTGGTGGTGGCGTAGGCCAGTAGCTGCGGGCTGGGGGTGTCGGCGTTCACCGAGGTCGTGTTGATGATGGTGCCGCCCGCTTTCATGTGCGGCAGGGCGGCCTTCACTAGGTAGAACATGGCGTGGATGTTGGTCGCAAAGGTGACCTCCCACTCCTCGTCCGAAATCTCCTCCGGGTTGGCGAAGGTCTTCTGGTGCGCGGCGTTGTTGACGAGCACGTCGACCTGCCCGAACGCTTCGACCGCCCTGTCGACGATGGCCCGGCAGTGCTTCGGATCCTTGACGTCGCCGGGGAGCGGGATCGCCGTCCGCCCGGCCGATTCCACGAGGCGGCAGGTCTCCCGGGCATCCTCATGCTCGTCGTAGTAGCTCACCAGCACGTCGGCGCCCTCGCGGGCGAAGGCTAGCGCCACCGCCCGGCCGATGCCGCTGTCCGCGCCCGTGATGATCGCCTTGCGCCCAGACAGGCGGTCCGAGCCTCGGTAGTGCGCTTCGCCGTAATCCGGCCGCGGGTCCATGTCGGCGTCCCGACCCGGAGGGGTCAGCGGACGCTGCCGGTCGAAGGGCGGCTTCGGAAAATACGTCATGGTCGCGCTTCTCTCGGTCTGAAGGCCGGCGACGACATCTCGCGGGAGGGATCGACGCGCAGGGCGTCGCGCAGATCCGCGACGGCGATACGGGGAACCCGGTCCGCCAGTGCGTCGCGGAGACCGGTATTGCCCCGGAAACCCGGCACACCCGACATTGTTTCGCCGCCGCGCGCCAGTTCGACGCCGCAGCCCGGTCGTTCCGCGCGTCCTCGCAATAGAAGCGCTCGGCACAGGAGACTTTCAGGATCAGCAGCTCGGCATTAAAATGAATCTTCGTATTCCGTCCCGAGCGCGGCCGATCGTTCGACCAAGAACGTCACCGAAAGCTTGGCCTGGAGCGGTACCGTCCGGAACGATGCTTGGTGGTCCGGGTTTGCCAGTCATTCGGCAACGACGGGGTACACATGACGACCAAGCCACCGCCCGTTCCTCCGGCGAACCGCTCCGACAAGGGGCCCGGCAGCGCCCCGGAGGCGCCGCTCTCGCAGGGTCGCGCGGGTTCGCAGACGAAGGATCCCGAAAAGGTCGGTCAGGCCGGCAACGCGAAGGTGAACACCACAAACCAGGGCTACCAGCAGAATCGCTGAAGGCGATTGCCGCGGCGCCGGCGCGCCGCGGCGTCCCGAAGGTTGGCTGAACTGCAGCGGAGATCGTAGATGGCGAATGCAAGTCGGCACAAGGTCGGCCCGGGTGCTCAGGGCAAGGGCGATGGGACCGGTGCCATGTCGGAGCTGCCCGAGGGCGTGCTGCCGGAGAACATGGTCCTGAGCAACCGTGACAAGTCCCGCCACACCGACGAGCGCGGACTCGACAGCAAGAACGTCCAAACGGAGCAGTATCAGGACCACGCCGGCAATCGACAGGTCTCGGCAGAGGGCGTTCTGGACGCGACCGGCAACACCAGCGGGCTCGCCAATCCGCAAACGGACGAGTCCGGCGAACAGAGCAGCCTCAGGAAGCAGCAGGGTTCGTAAGCCGTCCGCCGCGGGGTCGTTCGTGACCGGCGGGTCTTCTCGCCGCGACGGCCCCGCCTTTCATCTTCGACGGCGTGTGAACCCGGACCAGGAGTCGGAGGATGCTGCGAACGACATCGCTCGCGCTGGCGCTCGTGGCGGCGGCGACCGCTGCGGCCGACGCGCAGGCCGTGAACCCCACGCCGGGGACCGAGGCCGCACAGACCAACGGCCTCCTCCGGCGCGCCGGCCTGGATCCTCGTCGGCATCATCGTCGCCTTCGCGGTGCTCTACGCGCTCCGCGCGCGGCGGCGTCGGTAGAGGTCACATCGCGGGGCCGCGCGTTCCGCGGCGCTCTTCGCGCCTACGTGAGCGGAGGGCCGCTGGAAAGTAATCCTGATCGCCCGTACTGATCCCTAGGCATTTCCTGCAGACGTTCGCCGCCAGGGCCTTGAGGCGCGCGAACAGTACCGACGCGTCGGCATCCGTCTGCGGTATGTCGGGTTTTGAAGGGATGGCTCCCCGAGCAGGACTCGAACCTGCGACAAGGCGATTAACAGTCGGGGCGATGTCCTTGATCTGAAAGGATAGCGTTACCGGCCGCCGCTCTTTGGCGGCTCACGATATCGGGTTCGGTTTCCGTCGCATCCGCCGCGCTAATGGCTCTGCTTCTGATAGTCCACGAAGGCCGCCATGGCCTCGCAGACGTAGCCTGACACACGCTCCGCTTCCTCCTGTGGGAACGGCGAGGCGCCGTTCCGATCCAGCAGCACGCCGACGGCCGACTGGTTGCCAGGTAGCATATTCTCCGGCGCCATAACAAACGACCAGTCAGGGAACTCAGCCTGCAGGTACTCCCCAGGCGCATCATCCGTAGTTCATCCTCGATAATGCTTTTCGGTGCGGTCACGGGAAAAGACTTTGGATTTCGATCGCTCCCAGCTGGTATCGAGATGGACTGAACAGTCACCACGGTTGACCTCCGCTGCTGATGTTCCAGCTTCGTTCTCGTCCGCAAGGGGGTCAATCGAGTTCGAGGCAGCTGTGGAAAACTGCGGGGACAACGATCCACTGTGCGTTATTACCCACGCCCGGTGGATATCGCCGGCCAGGCACGCAACTTTCGCGTCTTGAAATGGTACAACATCAGCAACCGGAGATAATCCATGAGAGCTGATTTTACCGATCGACTTGCGAAGTTGCTGCTGATGCTCGGAAGTGATGTTGATGGCGAGGTCGTGAATGCCGCTCGTATGCTGGTGCGCACCCTTGCCTCCGAGGACATGGATCTCCACGATCTGGCGGCTGCACTGAAGCTGGCGCCGGGACGCATCGCGCCGGACAACATGGATCCGACCGCCCCATGGGCATACGGGCCTCGGCCCGAAAGCCCGAGCGAGGCTTGGGGACTCACGTGCGAGCGTGGGTACATGCGTCCCTGGAAATCACTGGCGTTCGAGCTGCTGAAGCTCAACCACAAGATTCCAAAGCGCTACGGCGGCAAATGTCTTATGCCACACCAAGTGCTGATCCTTCAGCGGATGCAGCAGGGCGGCCGTCCGACCATCGCCGAAGCCCACGCGATCCGGCTTATGGACAATTTGCTGCGGACCGCCCAGCGCGCCCAGGAAGCCGATCAGAGAAAGGCCGCATGAAGCTCCTCGTCTGCGGCGGTCGCGACGTCAATCGACAGGGTCTGATCTAGGACGCACTCGATGTTGTCCATAGGTGCGATCCCGTCTGCCTCGTGATCGCCGACGTAGCCCCCGGTGCCCACACAGAGGCGGACTGTTGGGCATCCGCCAGAGGCCTGGACCAGATCATCGTGCCGGCGAACTGGACCGGCCGCGGCAAGGCCGCCGGCCCGGTCCGGAATGAACGATCATCAAAATGTCCTTTTGCACGACATGATTGATCCTCAAACGATCTTGAAAAGGCTGGATGCCATGCTCCGGTCGATCAGCACGTTCGCATACTGGCCTGATCCCTCAGCTCCGAGTTGTTTCTCGCGATCGACTCGGCTGTAGCTGTCCGCGCCACCAATCCGGCGGTCTTCGAGTAGTGGCGACATTAGGCGAGGCGACCTGTAATCAACAAAGTACGATCTTGAAGGAAATATTCGTATAGATGACAACAGAAGTGAGATCAATCGTCGGCGTTCGAATAGAGTCAGGAATATTTCCATCACAACTCCATTGGTTCGGCGATAGGCTAAATTAAAGGGACAGGAGGGTTACATTAAGGCTCAGAACCACTTCCCTTACGCAGACGTGTCAAATCAAAATTATTTGTAAGTTTGTCCACAAATTTATCAAATAAACGATCATCACTCTCCCTTAACGCTTCCGTTATTAATTTGTCTCCCTTTTTAATTAGAAAATTTCGCTCCATGGATGTGAAGATCGCGATTGCATTTTTCATGGCGTCCCTCTCTCGAAAGCGAGCAGATGCCTCTAGAGCAAGGAACTTTGCTTCAAAATTTGTGATCTCATTTCTGAAATATCTGATCATGTTGCGATCTTCTCGGTACAAATTCAGAAAAAAGAAAGCTACTGTCTCGACTAGGATTACAAATGTTAGCCTCGGCAAAAATCCCAATATAAAAAGCGTGATATCAGAAACATTTGCTACATGGTTCTCGATGAAATATCCAACGTAAAACAGGTATCCCATTGACAACATGCCAACAGAAGAAAAAACAAGACCAATCAAGAGATTTATATTCGAATTTGCTCTTTGCTGCAAAAGTTGTATGTTCATGCCTTCGACCGAACGGATAAATATTTCGCGAATTTCTTTGATGTTATGTCCGATGTCTATAGCTGCGCCATATTTTTGCAGAATTTGATTTTCAAAAGACTTATAGACATCTGTTTCGAAGTGAACGCCAACTATCCTGTCCAGATCGGGCTCAATGCTTGCGATTACGTCAGAAGTCTCCCTGAGATCCCGCTGAGTAAGCGCTTCAACATGTTTCATCAACGCTTCATTAGATGCAATCAGCCTGTCAAGTTCTTTTGATGCGTGGTCTAATTCGCCGCCCAACTCTACGCGTGTTCTCGCGACTGGAGATATGATATCTAGACGCGTCGCTACAAACAGGAAAAATCCAATTAGTCCTGAGGTAAACGCAGCGTATACAAATAGTATGCCGATTGTTGGGTCATATGGCATATTCATTGTATACATTAAATATGTGCCAATTATGCCGAGAACACAAACCAAAAATATGGTCGCGTACAAACGCCAATTTAGGAGAATTGTTTTAGCAAAATCCCTATACGTAGTGCGTATAAAAGTTACGTCATCTGTCATTGCAGCACTTTCATTTCTCAAACCTCTCTTCATAAATGCACGTCTCTAAATTCTAGGCAATATGCAGCCTGCCTTTAGGAGCCTGCGTGAATGGAACCTATTTATAATTAATGTTGAGATTTTCGCTGTTTAGAAATTCGAGTACTTGAAATTTGGCACCAATCCGCCGTACAGAAATCTGGCTTTATTGGTGCTCAAAGATTTTTAGAGCCAACTTAGCGCCGTTTAGTGATTTATCTCGTTTTCTAGATTGCTGTTTTATCAGTATGGTGAGGGATAATTGGCGTGTAACGATCTGAAGCATGACCCACGAAGTCGTTCTCGACACCGAGACCACCAGCGCCGACGCCAGGGTTGATCGCATCATCGAAGTTGGCTGCGTCGAGCTGGTGAGCCATACCCAGACCGGCCGCACCTTCCACTGCTACATCAATCTGCCGAAGGGGGTGCACCTTAACGCCCTGGAGGTGTGTCCCCTATCTAACGGCGCCGCGCAGGAAAGCCGCAGTGCGCCGAAACCGGGCCAACTTTTCTGATGGCTACAAGCGAATCGGCTCGACGCATGCGGGTCGCGGATACGGCATTTGTCGCGACCCCTTCGCCGCAATCCTCGGCATTTGACTACATTTGCGAACCCTAGAATTTAATTAGAGAGCGCTGCTATAGCTGCGACGGCGGTAGGCCACGACGCATTTAGGCGCGAGATGTCAGCCAAGCGCTTTACGAGCCCCTTCGCTCGCCGACGTGAGAGCCGCACCCGCGTCGTACGGTGCATGTGCGCTGTCGCAGCCGGCATTGCATTGGTTTTATTCACACTGGCGTTGCCCTGGATATCTTCTCTTGTCGGTCTTGGAGAGCCCATCACAGCAGCCGACATCAACAAATTCTTGATCGGACTGCTGCCGGCCGGAAAGCTCGGCGAAATTTTTCAGCGTTTGCTCAACCCCTGCTGATTAAATATCCGCTCTTAACGACCTTGGCGATCGGCGTAGCCGCTGGCTGGTTATCGATCGGCAAACGGGCTTCCGCTCTACACGATCGGCTATTCGCAGAGTTCGACCGGGAGGTCTTGAGGCCGATCAAAGCTCCGCGACCCTTCGATCCGCTTCGAGGGGTAGGACAAGGTTATCAGGACGAATCCGATGTCGTTCTACCTTGGCGCGTTCCAAGGGAGGGAACGCGCCGGGAGGTTTGGGCCGCTTCACTCGACTTCGTGCGGCGTACGGCCGAGGATAGATCGGGCGGGCAAACCATCCCGCGAGCCGAGGATGCGTTCAGCTGGACGCTGCTGATGGGCCGCTCTGGCTCGGGCAAAAGTCGATTGGCTGTCGAACTTGCCCGCGAACTCGCACGTCGAACGCATTTTGGGTCAGGCGGGCCCGCCGCCTTACACGAACGTCTATGGTCTTGGTGGCGCGTTCAGGTCTGCCAGCGGTCTCCGAAGGCCGAGGATCCTTGGGATGCCGGCTGGCTCGTGCCAGGCGAAGGTTCGCTTGAGCGCTCCGTTTATGCACCCTGGAATGCACGGGCCGGCGTCTCGAAGGGCTGGCTGGCGAGCCTCAGCGCTTGGCGACCCCGTCGACCCACGCTGTTGCTTCTCGATGATCCTCGTCCGGCTGACTCAGAGCAGATCGTCACTATGCTGGAAGAGTCCGCCATCGCCTTCCGTCATCCAGTACGTCTGCTGATTGTGAATCAGACGGCACCCGCGGAGCTAGGCCTCAACCGTAGCGAGGGTGCCTGGAGCGCGAATCGCGGCAGACGATCGTTTCAGCGCCCGTTGATGCTCTCAGATGAAACGCGCCTCACGGAGGGGGACATCCGGTTCTTGGGTGGCGGTATATGTGTCTCTGGGAATTATTATCCGCTCAGCAACACGGAGCGCGTCAGGTATTTTGAGGAGAGGACGCACGGCAACCCGCTTCTCGTCGAACTCGGCCTGCGCTGGTTGCGCGAGGGCAAGTCGCTCTCGTCGATGACCGAGCACGACTTGCTGCGTCATCGGGTCGATCGAGTCATTGAGGCGCTAAGCGAGGCCGGCTTCGATCAAGAAGAGCATCGCTACGCAGCAGCTGCGGCGACGCTGGCAGGTGGGGCGACCGATAGCGTGACGCATCGTGGGCTGTCTACACTAACGGCTATCTATCATTTGCCGACCGCAAATCGTGAAGAGCTCGCTCGCGTCTATCCCGTCGACGACCTTGATCGATCGGATATTTTGCCGCCCATCCGACCGGAGATGATCGGTGACGCTTTCGTACGGCGTGTTATCGAGAAGTTGAACTCTCTGGCCGAAAAGGAGCGGCTCGTCGCGACGGCATGGGCGATCAGCTCTCAGGGAACCTTACGCAGCGCTTTGCGTCTGGGCGGGAAAGACGATCAGCTCGGCGCGCTGCTTCGAAGTGGACCGCCGACGAATGCGGGCCTCGATCCTACTGCAGTGGCTTTGGCTTATGCTGACGCGGCCGTTTGGTTGCCCGAGGGAATGTCGACCGCTTCGAGGGACATCCAAGAGGCGCGTCGGCTCGCGACGCTCGCGGAGGCATGGTGTAACGGCTTAGACCGGGAAGCAGCAGCACGCTTCATGCCCCAAATATTGGATCTGGGAGAAGTTCGTGAAGCGTGCCGTCCATTTATGGCCGACACGTGGCTATGCCTTGTCGGACTGACCTTTGTTCGGACAGAGGGTGTACCCACCGCTCGGAGTCTGGGTTGGTTGGAGCGATTATTCTATCTCGTCGATCGCACTCATGGAAGAGGGTCGCGGTCGCGAGTGTTCGAAACGCTATCCGCGATGTGGCCAGTTTTATTCAGCGCCGCTGGCTGGGAAGCTGAGGTGATTCAGCGTCTGGCCGAAGCTTATCGGCCGAATCATTGTCACATACTCGCGATGTCGATGAGCAAGACCTTGTCCGATGCCGTGGACAAGCTCGACGAGCGCAGTGCCACGGTCGAAGCGATCGCTGGAGCGTACGCAGCAGCCGCCTTTCTCTATCGCTCTGCTTTTCTCGATCGCTCTATTGAGGCCGGCAAATGTCAGATGTGGGCGCTCGCACTCGATAAGCTTGTCGACTCCCACCCCGGGGACCGCTATTTACAGCTCAAGCGAGCGGAGACGTGGTACTGCGTCGCTCATGAGAACGCGCCTGATCCGGTCGCTTGTGCGGGGCACGCCCGAATGGTGGACGCAATCGCCGTCCCCTACCCCGAGGATCGCGACATGCAATTCGAGCGAGCGCAAGCTTGGCGCTGCGTCGCCTACGCGTCTTTAGTCGATCCGGTCGCGTGTGCGGACCATGCCCGGGCGGTGGACCCGATCGCTGTCCCCTATCCAGAAGATCGCGACATGCAATTGGAGCGGGCTCTGGTCTGGAACTACGTCGCCTACGCGACTCGGTTTGATGCGGCCGTGTGTGCTGAGCACGCCCAGACGGTGGACGCAATCGCTGTCCCCTTCCCCGACGATCGCGATATGCAGTTCGAGCGGGCACAGGCTTGGCGCTACGTCGCCTTCGCGACCCGGTCTGATCCAACCGCTTGTGCAAGGCACGCCCGGACGGTGGACGCAATCGCTGCCCCTACCCCAACGATCGCGATATGCAGTTGGAGCGGGCGATAACCTGCCGCGTGCTAGCTGAAGCGACCGAATCTGATCCGGCCGCCTGTGTGAAGCATGCCCGGACGGTGGACGCGATCGTTGCCCCCTACCCCGAGGATCTCAAGATGCAATTTGAGCGGGCGCAGGCTTGGCGCTACGTCGCCTACGCGACTCGGTTTGATGCGGCCGTGTGTGCTGAGCACGCCCAGACGGTGGACGCAATCGCTGTCCCCTTCCCCGACGATCGCGACATGCAGCATCAGCGAGCGCAAGCCTGGCGCTCCGTCGCCTACGCAACCCGTTCCGACTCGGCCGCTTGTTTGGAGCATGCCCGGTCAGTAGACTTGATTGCTGCTCCCTACCCCAACGATCGCGATATGCAGGTGGAGCGGGCGCGAGTTTGGTGTCACGTGACATACGCGTTCAGATCGGACCCAGCCGCTTGTGTCAGCTTCGCCCGCATGGTGGACGCGATCTCTATTCATAATCCCGACGACTCGGAGTTGGAGGAACTAAAGCATTCGGCATGGCGCTATGTACGTCAATCCGAATAATCGGTTCCTCCGCGATCGGGGTCACAGTTCGATATTGGTGATACATCCTTAAGTTTGCCTTGCTTGCAGATCTATCGAAGAAACTGATACGACGTCTCGCGGTGTCGTCGTACCGAAGCAGATCGAGGGGCATTACGAGCATGGTGCGCTCCTCGACGTTCAGATTTTCGCCGACGTCTATGTCGAGTTGCTCGGCGGCAAACAGGTTGGATTTGATCGTGGGCCCGTCGCCCCCTCCCCTGTCGCGGCGGCTGCGATGGTCGCTCACTCGGCGGCGCTGCGCGTTTGCAAGTCCTGGCTGACCGATGCGGAACGCGAGCGTCACGCGGCGTTCGTGGGCACGCTCGAGACGCCGATCTGGGCGGATTACATCAGCGAGGACGCGGAGTGAGTCATCCATCGAACATTCCGCCCCAGAGGCCTGCATTGGCGGATTTGCCGGACTTTCGCGATTGGGCTACGTTCGTAAAAGTGAGGCGTGACGTCGAAGAGATGCCGGAACGTCGAGCTATTGAAGCTCAAAAGCTTTCAGCCGAGTTTTCTAAGATAATCATTACTAATCTACAGTTTATAAACGCGGGGGCGCTCCTTGCTACGCCATCAATATCCGCGAATTTGCTCGGTCTCACCGGCTTGACCAAAGAAGACAAACTGACTCTCATTGGTCTTCCAATGGGACTGTTTACCGGCGGATTGGTCCTTGCAACGCTTGCCGCCTTCTTCACCTACCGAAATTATGAGGCGATCGCCAACCACTGGAACGCCGAAAGATTGTGGCGTGAGTCGGATTTGGGTCGCTTATCTCCATCGCTCGTTCAACGCGCGTGGTCCGATGAACTGAAGCAATTTACCAGCGAAAAGAGGAAGTCCGATTTTCGGACAAAGATGTATTTTTGGTTTGGCCTTATGTCGGGCTGGACCTCTGTCGGGTGCTTCGTCAGCGCATGCTCGCTGCTGGCATGGAGCGCTCGATGAGGGGCCGCTGATGCCCGATATCCCAAAGATCAATGTCGGCGATGGTGCCGGCCCACGCAACATCGAGATGCGCTTCACCATGCGCGAGGCGCTCCTCGTTCATCAGGCATTGCGCGACAAGGAGAAGGATCTGCGCAAGGAAGCCTGGTGGCTTGATCAGCGCGGCGGCCAAGACGGCGCCACACCTCTCAAGCAGCAGGCCGAGGAGCACGCGGACGCCGCCGATCGGATCTTCCGGATCCTCGACGGGATGATGGGGATCGAGCGGTGATCGCGTTCGAGCTAGTGGTCGAAACCTGACGCTTGGAACCACCCTACAACGTCCGAGAAGGGTGGTGAGCTGCCTTTAGCACAGCGGCCGAAACCGGACATTTAAGCCAGTGGCGGTTGGTCTGGTTTGAGTGCGCATCTAACGAACCGGTCCTAATGGCTGCTTCCGACCCTTTGGCCGGCTTTAGAAACGTCCGGATCAAGGCTGATCGCCGACAAGCCTTATCCCTTGTCGCCGCCGTTCGGCAGATCACGGAGACGCTTTGCTTCAGCGGTCAAGTCGCCTGGGGATTGGTAATTTAATAGATTTAGCTAAGGAGGAGTTATACCAGCATCGACCAAGCCAACCCGGGCGAGAATTTTCTCAGCAATCTTTTCGTTGCTGATATTGAAGTGAGTAATGGCTTCAGATGCATTGTTTAATACATACTGCACCCCCGCGTCGACATTTGTGTTGCCGGTCGTAGCCACCAAGTTCTTGCTGCTTTTTAGAGCGTCGGCAGCAGCACCCTTAACGACACCGACAGCACTCGTAAGTGACTTCGACAGCAAGTCTCTCATCTGTTGATCCCTTATCTTTTTATTTATGTAATATGATCCGATTGCCAAAACTAACGCAAAGCTCTGATTTATTAATGCTATTGCAACAGAACTCCAGTCGAACCCTCCTTTTTCTGGGGTTGACGGCGGTATCGTTTGTGCAAAGACAACAGAACTTTGAAGAAGTAGAAGCGCGAGAGGCGCGACGAAGATCCTTCTATCTAAAAAGGTCATGTCTCTTCTCCGATTCTACTACCGATTACCATTATGTCTGCGTCAATCTGACTCACAAATAGGTCCTGCGGGGGTTGGCCCAAAATATGGTGTGCCACCGTCGTAGCTTCCATCCAGCTGCAGATGATGAATAGTCCAGCTGTGATCATGGTATGTTTGATAGCAAATAGCAGGCTTGCTCAGAGCTGCACTTCGCGCGGACAGAGTTGCAAAGACATGTTTTGCCGCTAGATCGACCAGGGCTTCAGTACGGTTGTCATTGATTAATGATGGCAATTCAAGTTTGGAGAACGAATCATTCAAATTCTCAGCAACGTCTTGCAACTTCGCGGAGGCAGCAGATGCGGTATCGGCTGCTAAGGCCATACTCAGTGGAACGGACGGATCAATTGATGGAGGCTTTGCCGCCTTCTTTCCGTGTCGGCCAGACGATCCGTGCTGGCTTGGCTTACGCCCACGCGTTGCGCCGCCCTTTTTACCTCGACCGCCTTGTTTGCGGTCAGTTGCTCCATTGTCTTCCGACATGATTGGCTCTCCCTAATATATGCCAAGCTTACCGGGCTATTGAAGGAAATTTCTCGATGTAAAGCCGTTCACGATGCCCGCGGTAATTTGAGACGAGAAGTGTGTCTGCTCCGCGATGGGAACCAAAGCTTTGTCACCCCTCAACGGATCGAGTGGACCGAAGGTGACAATCAGATCGTGCGTTCGATCGCGGCTTGCCGATAGGAACGGTGCGACCGGGTTCACTGTCGCCCGTACAAGTTTCCAGGCTGGTGTCAGATTGCCGCTTGAAACAACTTGGAATGTAACTTGATGTTGGAGGACATTCTTTTCGCCCTTATAGGGTCGTTCGCTATTTTTGAGGGGTTTAGCGCCTAATCCAGGTGCTGGAGTTTCAGCGTTCCCAAGCGCGGCCGCTGTGATCTTTGCATCGAGTATGGTCGCGATCTTCAGATCGTTCTGAACCAATAAAGAGTCGTTTCGCTGCTCATGAGTGGCGTCGCAGGTCTGACCATCTTCATGATAGAGATCAACAACACGGTAGAAAAAGTTCATTTTCTCGATGCGCGTTGCTTGTGAAGATAAGGTAAGGCCGCCAGCAATAGTAAAAACTGCGTCGGCAGGAGATGGGGGCATTCCTACAGCTGACGGGCTAATAGCAGATTTCTCAACGATCGTGAGCGTTAGGAGAACCTCGGCGCCCCATCCATACAAAAAATCTGCGTATGCGCGTTTGTTTCGGCGCAATCCGGAAACACTTTTGTCTACATTGATGGTGTCCGATACGGCATTTGACAACTCACAGCGAACGCTTCTGACGATTGCCTGGATCATGGCCTGATTGTAATTTTCTGTTCCTGTATTCGGCCACTCCCGAAGCTCCGGAACATAGGTCCCGCATCCAGTAAGACAACATGCAGCGAAGAAGGCTGGTATCAGCCGCGGCATAGCCATCGCGAAACCCTTAGACTGCGCGCGTCAGCCTATGATGGTGCCTACGGCCTGGCTGTGACTATTGTGCAACATTCATTAATATTTAACGATCGCTGGCAACTGGCTACGGAATATAGGTCTGTGCGTCTGGGTCCGATTGGCAGACGGGAAAGCACGCACAGCCGCCGCTAAACCAGTTTGATTAGGGTATGGTCCTGGCGAACCCTGGCCATCGGTCTGTTTTGGATGCCCACTGAGACCATCCAAAGCCGACTTTCTCAACCGAACCAATCACAGCAGACCGGCAAGCCGGAGTGCCACGGAGCAGACATCCCGAGGATCTGCTTGGGGTCGGGAGCGGCCGCTACCAAGCGTCGGACGTGGACCCTAAGGCGCCCGTTGATTTCTCTACCGGCGCACGTGACCTCTGACGCGTAGCTGCAACCATTCCGGTCTAAGCAGTGTTCACTGAAGTTCGAGAGTAAGCTGGATACAGGCTAGGCTGGTCCAACGATGCGTTAGGTCCGACTCGACCGCTCAGACTCGGCGGTCGGCGCATCTTCGGAGGTGTCCGCTTGATCCACCAATGGTCACTGGCTGCCGCTACGGCATGTCTCGCGCTGCTCCTCACCGCTCCATCGCGCGCCGCATCCGACATCACCTCGGCTTCGATCGCGGAGGGGCGCCTGTACGTCGCCGGCACCACGGATCAGCCCCATACGAAGGTGAAACTGGACGGCAAGTTCGACGCCGAGTCGGATGACAAGGCGCAATTCCAATTCGAAGTCGGCTACCGCCCAGCCGAGTGCATCGTCCGAGCTGCGATCGGCGACAAGATCGTCGAGGCCGTCGTCGGGCAGTGCGGCGGGGTCTGTAAGCTGGATGCGCGGTCGGTGAAGGCCTCGCCCCGTGGCCGGCGAAAGGGCCTGATGCTCACCGACGCTCAAGCTCCGCCAACGACCGGTGCGCTCGTCGCCCCTCTGCCGGCGGCGGAGGTCAAGCCGATCCGGAACGCGCCGTTCCCGCCGGGGCGCCCGGACCCAGCGTCTCTGGTCGTCGTGAGAGCCGAGCCGCCTCCGGCAGCTCAGTCTTCGATGCCGCGTGCCACGCCAGCAGTCAGACCGAGTCGGGAACGAGCGCCTCAGGAGGAGCCGAACGATCTTCCAGATGGCGATACATCTGGCTCGGACCTGCCAGAAGACTGACGGCGACGATCTGGCCGGCAGCCAAGGGTTGGCTCGGATTGATTCTCTTCGGCGGGCGCAGAAGCCGTCGTTACCTGCCGCCGGGATCGGCATCCACGTGCGTCGGCGCGCCTGGCCTGTCCCTGCGCCGCACCACCCGTGCCGCCTGCCGCAGCGTGACTTCGCTTTGCGGATAGGCCGCCTGCACCGCCTCGAACGCCGCGAGGGCGCCGGCGAGCGGGTAGATCACGGCGAGCCGCATCTCGATCCGGCCGCGGGCGTCCCAGACCTCGATCGCGAAGGGCGTACCAGGCGGCACTGGCGCCTCCAGACTGACGGCCTTCGGCAGGCGCAGGGTCGCGAGGCACTGGGTCTCGTACTTGCGGGCGACCTTCGAGCCGGGTCCGCGCTGGTGGCGGCAGGAGGTGGTGAGCGCGCGCAGGAGATCGAGCGTCGAGATCTCCGGGCCGAATCGCTGCATAAGGCCGTCGAGACGGTAGCTGCCGTGGCGGCGGCAGGTGGCGCAGTCGACCGTCAGCCGATCGCCGGCGATGTCACCCAGGGTCCCCGCCATCGCTCAGCCGTTTAAACGGCCGCGCGCGTAGCCGTGAGAGATCAGACGCCCCTGCCCTGCCGCGCGTACCTCGGCCGCGTCGAGGTCGGCGAGCGCGTCCTCAATCGCGCGCACGAGCGCGACCCAGCCGTCCCGGCGGGCGGCCTGGTAGTAGTCCAGCGCGATGGCCTCGGCCTCGGTGAGGCGAATGTCCACAGGTGGCTCGTGCGGTTGGGCGTGCATCGCAATCCGAATCCCGGCTAGAACAGATGTAGAACAAAGCGCGGGACCGGCCGCGGTTCAACGGTCAATTCGTCCGACATCAGGATCGCGGTGGAGCGCTGTGGATCAGTTCGGGAAATCTGAATGCCGATACGGCTTTACCGCTTCCACTGCACCGACGGGCACGACCTCGTGGCCGACGGCGTGGGCAGGCGCCTGCCGACGGCGGCGCAGATGCGGGTGCATGCCGAGCGCGTGGCGCTCGGGCTGATGGAGCGGGTCACCGAGCGGTTCGATTGGTCGGGCTGGCAAGTCGATGTCTACGACGCCACGGGGCGCCGCGTGTGGGTGAAGGCCTTCCTCGACGTCGACGTCGACCGGGCGGCCGCGTGAACTGAGGAGACAGATATGGCGCTCAAGACAACCTATCTCGTGCAGCCGTTTGAACTCCACCGGAAGCGGTTGAGACCAGCGCGCCAAGAACCGGCTACCACCGAGTTCGGCGCCTGCAAGAAGGCGGAGGCGCTGTCTGGCCGGATGCCGGGCGCGGCCGCTCTTCGGATCGTGGCCGACGACGAGACAGGCGAGCTGGAGGGGGTCACGATCCTGGGGCAGTGGGGCGAGGTGCCGGACGATTTTGCCGAGAGCCTCCAGGCTGGTTGATTTAGAAAAGTGCCTACTCCCGACTGGGAAAGACGTCTGTGTGCAAATTGGGAACTGCGCATCTCGAGCCACGTTGGTACGTACCATGAACATGGGACAAGCGATGGGCGAGGATTATTTCGCGCAGAAGAAGGCTGCGGTCGCGGCTGAGCAGGCGAAGGCGAATGAGGCTTCGCAGGCTCGAAGAAGTGCGGCTATGAAGCGCGAGGCTGAGGCGCGCGAGCATCTACGCGACGATATCATTCCATTTTTCAAACGGAAGGCAGATGCTGTCGCTCAAAGCGGATCAGTTCTGCGAATTGAGATGGGACCATCGCCGAATGGCCAATTGCCAGCGAGCGTTAAATTGATTCTAGCTGCCTCGAATGCCAGAGGCGCTAGGCAGGGTCTTGGCGTAGTTATTGATGTTATCCCGTCCGTGAGAGTGGTTTGGGAATTTCCGCCAAACCCTGGACGAAATTTCTCTGAGCGTAAAGTAATGGAGTACGGGCATCCTTCCGCCAACGGTCTGACATCCGAGAACCTTGAGCGTATTTATAAGTTGATGGTCGATCAATTTTTTGAAGGGTCGACTTAAGAACAATGCTTAGATAAATAAAAAAGCCCGGCCCCGCATCACGCGAGGGCCGGGCGAAGGGATGAGCCACGGGAATCGGGGGCTGAGATCGCCGGCTCGCTGCAGAATGAATCCGCGAGCACGGCCAAGGTTCCACCAGCGTCGGCGATCAGAAAATTCATGGCCACGCTGAAACGCGCGACGGCCGTCCGCTTTGTTGATCCATGTCTGGATTCCGCCCTATCGCCGTCCTCGCCGAGGATGAGGAACTCACCCGTGTCGCGGCTGCCGAGATGTTGATGGCCTTGGGCTTCGACGTCTTGGAGGCTGAGCACGCGCAGGGTGCCCTCCTGCACTTAGAGGCAAATGAGCGCGTCGCGCTCCTCTACACTGACGTGAACATGCCCGGCACCATGGATGGTTGCGATCTCGTGCACGCGGTCCGCGCCCGTTGGCCGGCGACGCGGATCATCGTGTGTTCAGGCTGCATGCCGCACGAGGCCGCGCTGCTACCTGACGAAGCGCACTTCATCGCCAAGCCGTGCGGCGAGCGCTTGGTGCGCAAGGCATTGCAGGTTCTGCAGCTGCATTGAGGTCTGCGAGCAGGCTCGACGGGTTCGCCTGCGGACGCTTCCACAGCGTATTGCACGTGCACGTTGAAACCGGACTGAGCGCCATATAGCTGTGCCGCGCCACCAGAGCTGGAACCCATGCGCGCCGCTGTAATCGCTCTCGCCTTTCTGATCCCGACCGGTGCCTCGGCCGAGCCGAACTGCCGGATGACGCTCGATCAGTTCGAAGCGATCCGCCTCGACTGGGCCATCTCGCGGGTGTCAAACCTGCTGGGATGCGTCGGCGACGTCACGGCCGAGAGCAAATTCGGTGACCTTGAGACGAAAGTCCTGATCTACCCGGGCGACCGCGGCAATTTCCAATTGATGTTCCAGAACCGCAGGCTCGTTCGCAAGCTGAAGCTGAGCTAGCTGCAATGATGGCTTAGGCCGCGCGCTCAATGCGACGCACCACGAAGTCGAGGCGTGCGAACAGGGTGTCGGGGTCGCCGTCGTTGAGGATGTCCGGGTGTCCTGTCAGGGGTGTCAGGGGTGTCAGGTCAGGTTGAAACCGGCCTCACTGGCGAAATGCCGGGGCCTCCTGCCCGTATGGTCGGTCGACCGGGGGAGGGACCCGCGGGCCACCCCTCCCGTCACCCGCCGAGGATGCGGCCCAGCTCATGCTCAAGCCGGGCGGGCAGGTCCGTAGCCGCCGTCGCGTTGAACGCCGCGGCCGACGCGCCCTGGACCATCTCGTCCGGGATGAACAGTCCGGAACGAACGACCGTGAAGCGGTCCATACCGCCGCGGCCCTTGGTGCCGTGCTGCGTCTGGGTCTTGCTGCCCACGCGCTCGAACACCTGCCCGTTCCAGTTGCCCTTGGTGACCCGGTTCGGCCACCAGCCGGCCTTCATGAACGTGTGTGCGTAGACGCTGCGCTGGCCCCACGGGGCGGCGCTCACGCCTTGGCGCGTCTCCCGCGCCCCGAAGTGCTTGAGCCGGATGTTGCCGCCGTGCGACTTGATCGCATACGTCAACGATCCCGCACTCGCCTTGCTCTCCCGCAAGGCCTTGACGATGGTCTTGCGCTTCAACCCCGTCTGCGGGACGAGGGCGCGCACCATCTGGGTCCGGGCCTTGGCGCCAGTGTGGTTGATCGCCCGGGCAAGCGCCAGGGGCGCGCCTTTGCCGGCCGCACCGATCTGGTTGCCCAGCCGGGCGAGCGCCGAGGCGTCGAGGGTGACGAACAGGCCGCCCATCTCGCACCTCGGGGATTGAACCCTCGACCGCCCGTGGATCAGGCGGTCGAGGGGCGCGGCCGTGCGCCTCTGCTGGGATGCGAGGAGGGCGTTGGCCAGCGTCTCGGAAAGGCATGGTTTCAGGAGCGAGGCGGGCGCGGCGAGCGCGCCAGCCGGGCAGCCAGCTCCTGAGCGTCCCGGTTCAGCGACCGGGCGAAGTCGTGCGCGCTGCGCGCTGCGGTCCGCGCGTCCGCCCGACCCAGCGCGCGGGCGAGGCCCGTGAGGGCGACGCGGCGCTCGGCGCAGCGGCAGCTCATGGCGGCCTCCCAGGATGGATGGGTCGCGGACAGCAAAAAGCCCCGGCGGGGTGCGCCAGGGCTCGCGTCAGACTTCTCGACCATCACACTATACGCAAGCGTTTTCCGCACTGTCAAGCTTGCTGTGCGCCCCGTGGGCGGCCTCCGTCGCTTTTTTGCGTGAAAACGGGATTGGCAGGACGTCGGGCGTGTCGAGCCACGGCGTGATTGGGGCGGCCGGGCGCTGAACGACCAGCTCCGGCAGCGTCACCCGGAACTCCTGAGCGAGCATGTCGAGGCAGGCGTGCCAGACCGCGTACTCGGCCCGCTCGGCCACGACGACGTGGCGCGGCGTCTCCCACTCCGTCTCGTAGCCGCAGACGTGCTTGCGATGATCGTAAAGCGCCCGGCCCCGATAGCCGACCACCGGGCTCGGCTCCGGCCGCTCGGCCGAGCGCGCGCACCGGATCAGGATCGGCGCGGGCAGGAGGCGCGTCACCCGGCGCGGCGCGTGCTCGCCGGATCGAATCGTGAAGGTCGCCCCGTGCGGCGCTTCCTTGATCGCGTGGCCATGCTGGGCGGCCGTCTCACGATCCCACACGGCGAAGTCCATGTCGTCGAGCGGCTCGAGGAAGAAGTCCGGCAGCGCCAGCACCGCGTCGTGGACGCGCAGAAGCGGGTCGGCGACGAGCTGCACATCGCCCCACAGGCGCCGCTCGATCGCGATGCGCTTGGTCGAGAAGGGTGAGCGGTCGACGCGCTCACCGCCGAAGCCGCCGCCCGCGCTCGGGTAGCCCATCAGGATCAGGCGCTCGACGGCGCGCTCAGAGCGCTCGTCGCCCACGTGACGGCGGTCGACCTGCTTCTCCCGGTAGGTCCGGATCAGCAGGGCTTCGATGTCGATCACTTCACGGGATGCCATGGTGCCGCCCCTGCCCTGCTGCGAAGGTTGCGAAGGTGGAGCGAACGTTGTCTCGCACCTTCGCAAACCGATCCTCTTTTATTTGGCAGTGACTTAGTTGATATTTTGCGAAGGTTGCGAAGGTCAAAGACCGGTCTATATGTGAATCAACATCGAATTGGCTCCCCGTAGCCCCTTCTCATACGCGGGCGCGGACGCTGAAACCTTCGCAACCTTCGCGTAAGCGACGCCAAGCCGGTGAACGGGTTGAATAAAAATCGGGTCGCGAGGGTTATAGATCGCTCGCTTAGAACCTCGCGACCTTCGAAACCCTCGCACACCGCGCCGGCCGACCGCGCGACATCCTCTCTCGCGAGTGCTGCCGCGAAGGTTCGAGGGTTGGTTCTCCCATCATCAGGGGCTGCGGGGATCGACGCATGGCAGATGCGTAGCGGCTCACTCGTAGCGGTCGATACCCGATTGTCCCGGCCGCTCGTCGGGACGGGCCGGCACGTCGTGCAGGCGGATGTCGAGATAGCGGCGCACGCGGCCATTCTCGCGCTCGAACCCCTTGTGCGGCATCGCCCGGCCGAAGGCGGTCTCCTTCCAGGGGCGCACGGCGTTGGCCATGCACCACGACACGAACGCCTCGTAGACGGTGCGGGCGGTCTCCGACGCGCCGGGCTCACGGATGATGCAGTCGGCGGCGAACGCCGCGATCGGGTCCATCTCCTCGCGGTAGGCGGCTGTGGCCTGCTGTACCTCGGCCGGCACCTGCAGGCCCTCGGTGACGTAGATGCGCAGGCCCTCGATCAGCCAGTTGAGGATTCCGGGGCGCTCGGTGGCGAACTCGGCCAAGACCTCGTCCATAGGCCGACGCTCGTCGTCGGGGATCGTGACCTCCCACGGCACGAGGCGCACGCGGCGCCAGATGCCGTTGTCGACGCCGCCGATCGACGGCATGTCGTTGCCCGACATCGAGGCCTTGAACACCGGCCAGAACTTGAAGAAGCCCTTGTTGAGGTGGCGTGCCTTGATCTCCTCGCCGCCGGTGAGTGACTTGACCAGCGCTTCCTTCAAAGGCTCGCCGCGCGGCAGCTCGGAGATGCGCAGGTAGCGCGTGCCGGGCAGGTCGGCGAAGTCGGGCGTCGCCTGGTCGCCGCGCCGCTGCCCCTGGCCAGTGAGCGATTCTGCGTTCAGGAGATCAGAGTACGAGCCCATCAGCGCGGCGATCGCCTCGGAGAAGGTCGACTTGCCGTTGGCGCCCGTGCCGTAGTTGAAGATGAAGCACTGCTGCCCGGTCTGACCGGTGAGCGCGAGGCCGTGATAGGCCTGCAGGAAGCGCCGAATGGCCGATTTCGGCTGGAAGCGCTCCAGGAACGCCTCCCAGTTCGGGCAGGTCGCCTCCGGATCATAGGCTACGGGCGCCATCTTGGTGTTGAGGTGCGTGCGGTCGTGGTCGAGCCGCTCGACCTCTAGGGTGAGCCGGCGCGAGTGCTCGCACGGGTTTTCCGGATCCTCGACCTTGGCGAACCGCAGCGTGCCGTTCTCCAGGTTGAGCAGCATCGGGTCGGCGTCGAGGTCGGTCGGTGCCTTCGTCTTATGCGGCAGAGCCTGCCGGATCATCTCGCTCACACGGCCGCCGTTGCCGGAGGTGACCGCGAACTTCCGGCGGCTGATCTGGCGCTTCTTCAGGGCGTCGCGCGCGTCGTCGGCGTCGCGGATCAGCGCCTTGTCGCCCTCGCTGCGCGCGCTCTCGGGCTTGGACAGCGCCGGCTCGCCGGCGCGGATGGCGCGCAGCTCGTGCGGGAGCGCGGCCATGTGATCGGCCTCCAGGTGGATGCGCTTGGCGGTGCGCTGAGCGAGCCGCACGGCCGCCTCGTCGCCGCCGTCGCGCTGCCAACGCTGACCGGTCCAGACGTGCCAGCCGACCTCGCGCACGTGAAGCAGCTCGTGGCCGAAGTGGGCCAGCAGCCGCTGGCCGTTGTCGGTGTCGTTCTGTTCGAGCCCAGCACAGTGAGCGAGGGTTTCGCCCACCGCCTCGCCATCGCGCGGGGGTTCCGGGGGCTCAGGCTCATCCGCGTCATCGTAGGGCGGCCACGCGTCGACCGGTTCAGCGGACGAGGCGTCCGGCGTGGCTGCGTTCTCGATCGCGCGCACGATGCGGTCGGTGGGATCGTCGACGCTCACGGGCGGCTCACTGGATACAGGCGTGCGGGCGCCGGTTGACCGGCGAAGAGGGCGGCGCGATCGCGGCCCGGAACTCGGGAGGCGTCCGATGGCGCTGGAGAGTTACGCGGCGTCCGGCTCGGCCGTGATCGACCAAGAGACCGGGGCGCATGTCCGCTTCGCCATGCTTGACGGCGACGCGCTGGTCCCTTGTCGGGTGACGTTCGAGGCGCTGCACCACTTGTTCGCGGTCGAGGGCCAGCCGTTTGATCCGCTCGACCTGTTCCACCGCTACCACCTCGTGGTGGAGGATGCGGCGGCCGAGAAATACGAGCGAGAAGGCGCCCAGGATGGGTGGATCCACCTCGACGACCCGGATTTCGGCTGAGAGGTCGCAGAAGGACCAACGATGAATGTGTGTGATCTGACCTTCGTGCAGAAGGCAATTACGGACGGACAAGCAGCCGGTTGCGTCGAGTTCTGGCTGAACCGCTATCAGACGCTCCTGTCGGGCATCCTGGCGTTGGCCAGTGCCATCATTGCCGCGATCCTTTTGCAGCGACAGGTGGCTGCCAATCGGTTGCAGGTTGCGGCCGCGACCGGCGACCTTGATCCCGATTTCTTCCTCGAATGGGACACCAGCTTCGACGGTAGCGCTGGAGACCTGGAGGATGGCATTCTCCGCATCCAGAACTACAACCGACGGCCCATCAGCTTGCGTCGGATCCAAATTATTTCGCCCCGTGCAGGCTTCATTCCGGCAGAGTTCGAAATCGGAAAAGGCGGCGCGAAGGGGATCAGGGTCGACCAGATCGACGGATCGACCTTCGCCTTCAATCGCTGGATCCAGGGCCGCGACCCGGTGGGTGGCGCGGTGATTGACGTCATCCGTCTGATGATCACCGATGAGGGCGACCCTGATTTGTCCGGAACAGATCAGGAGGTCCGTGTCCGCGTCGATTACCAGTTGCTCGGCAATCCCACGGAAGCGCGTCAGGTCGACGTGCGCGGCTTGATCCGCAGGCGCTGAGCCGATCAGAGCGAGTGCTCCACGGTGGCGGCACAACGGTGCTGGCTTTGCGGCGCCGCCGTTTAAGCGGGACGGAGTTTCAGACACGGTCGACGTCCGCTAATAAGCCGGCGATTGCACCCTCGCGGCCGAGCAGCTCGCGCAGGAAATCCACGAGAGCCCCGGCCATCTCGGCCCGACGCTTCGCCTCGGCGGCGGCGAGCCGGTACGATTCGGGGGTGAGGAAGCCAGGCTGGAGCTGCTTGTCCCCATAGGTGCGGCCCGCGGCCAGGCCTTCGAGGTGCTCATGCTGGAACGCGGCATCGAGCGCGGCGCGGCGCGCCTCGACGTAGAGGTCGAGGAGGGTGAAGCCGCGCAGCGTCTGCTCGAGGGCGCGGCCGTCGGCGACGGGCGCGGCGATCGCGACCACCGCCACGACGGCGACCGGGACGGCCGGTGGCGGCGCGACGGGATCCTCGACCGGCGGCAGCTCGGGCGGCTCGACCGGGGCGGCCGGCACGGGCGCGGGTGCGGCGCGCTTGGCCATCGCGGCGCGGGCGCGCCGGATCGCGTCCTCGGCGAGCAGCCGGATCGGCAGGCCGCCGGCCCGGATCTCCGGGTTCATCGGCGGCAGCTCCATCGGGGCCATCATCACAAGCGCGTCCATCCTAAGCGGCGCTCCGGAGCATGTCGTTGAAGTCCCGGCCGGGCTCGGCCCAGGCGATGCCGACGTGGCGCCCGGGGCGGGCGTAGCGGGCGCACCCGCGGGCGAGCGCCTCGGCGGTGGCGGCTGGATCGGAATCGCCGTCGCCCAAGAGGATCAGTCTGCGGACGCTGTCCGGGACCGGGGTGAGGCCCGCGAGGTTTCCGAGGTCGAGCGTCGCCCAAAGCGCTGCTTCCTCGGCGAGCGGCTCGCCCTTGCGCAGCAGGGCCTCGCGCACCGACAGGCAGGTCTCCAGGCCCTCGCCGAGGATCAGTGTCTCGGGCTCCGGCCGGCGCACCAGTTCGATCCGGGCGCCGCGCTTCGTGCCTCGGACTTTGCGGGCGGGCAGGATCTCGCCGGTCACCGGGTCGGCGATCCGGGCCTTGCCGTCGGGATCCGCGAGGTCGATCCAGGTCTGGTGCACGCCGGCGAAGCGGTCGTCGGGCCCGATCATACCGGCGAGGAGCGCCGGACCCTCGTGCACGCGAGCGAAGGTCGGCCGGCCGCGGGGATCCTCCCGGCGGGTGTAGAGCGGGTGGCGCGGCAGAAAGCGAAGACGAGCGCCGGGCGGTGCGGTGAGGCCACGCAGGCGCAGGTAGGCGGCGGCCGGGGTCGCGCTGAGATCGCGGACCGCCGCGTCCCAGAAGGCGCGGGCGCGCTTCAGCTCGGCCAAGCGCCGCTGCGCCTCGGCCTCGGCCTCCTCGGCGGCGGCGGCCTCGCGCGCGGCAGCCTGCGCCCGCTGCCGGTCCCGGCGGGCGGCGCGCTCCGCCTCGGTCTCGGGCATGTCGCGCCCGGGGGCAGGCCGATCGGTCAGGATCTCGCAGGCGCGGAGGAAGTCGCAGCCCTCGACGTGCTGGACCAGCGCGATCACGTCGCCGCCGGGCTTGGCGCCGTCGCGTTCCAGTTGCCGGCAGTGCCAGACGCCCTTGCGGGTGGAGATGGAGAAGCGGTCGCGGCCGCCGCACCCCGGGCACGGGCCGGACCACTCGGAACCGGACCGACGCAGGGCGACGCGGTCGCGGGCGTAGCCGGCGAGGTCGACGCTTCGCGCCTCGTCAACCCAAGCCTCGAAGGCGATCGTGTGCGCCAGATCAGCCATGGTCGCCTCCCCGGCCGAGGTGCAGGCGCAGGAGGCCGTTCTGCGCCTCCAAGACGGCGAGGCGCACGTCGGCCCCGCGCAGGCGGTCGAGGGCGGCGGCGTAGCGTTCGTGGAGCTGCGCCAGGGCGACAATGGCTTGGGCCCGGGCGACGTCGGAGCGGTGCTGGTCGGCCCGGGCCTCCCGCAGCTCGACCGCCATCCGATCGGCGGCCGCGCGTGCCAGGAGGGTGACGGTGCGCAGGGCCTGCTGCTGCGACCGCGTGAGCTGTGCGCCGGGCAGCGTGTCGCCCTCGGTGCCGAGCCGGGCCGCGCGCGTCCGATCGTCCCGTCCACGGGCGGGGCGCGCGTGGCGACGCGGCTCGGCGTCGGCTTCGACGAGGCGGGGGCTGAGGGGTGAGCGGCGCTTGGCCATGGCGTCTGACCGTGAGGGGTTGCGGGGCGCCTCGGGGGTCTCCGGACACAGCGAAGCCGACCGCCGGCCTCATCGGGTCGCGGGTCGTGCGATGCGTGTCTCGGAAAGCCCCCGAGGATCATCGGTCCCGCGCTGACGTGGCGGGAGACGGTGGCCGGTCCGCTCAGCGGATCTGTGGCCCGTCGCGTTGGGCGGCGGCTGTGTCGCCGTCCGCCGGGTCTTGGGGATCGGGTGGGCCGCGCGGCGGCGGCGGGTACAGCTCGTCAGCGCGGGCGAAGTGGCGGCGGGCACGCTCGGCGCAGGCCCGATTCAGATCGAACTCCAGGCGCGAGAGGCGCATGTGGTGGCGGGCGCGAGCGGCCCAGCGGTTGCCGCGGGCGCGATGCCACAGCCATTTGAGGGCGCGGATCACGGCTGATCCTCCCCGAAGAGCAGCGGGCCCATCTCGGCCAGGAACGCGGCCTGCTCGGCCTCGAACCGGGCGCGGCGCTCGTGCCACGCGGCGACCGCGAGCCACTGCTCCGCGCCGCCTAAGAGCGCGATCAGCAGGTCGGTCTTGTAGACCGCGATCAGCTTGAGGATGCCCTCGGCGTTCGGTGCCGAGCCGCGCTCGATCCATTTGGCGACCGTATCGCGCGGCACGTCGATCTCGCGGGCGACGTACTTTGCGGTGTTGTGCGGATGCCTGTGCTTTAGGAACGCGGCGACCCGCGCGGCGATAATTTCATGATCAATCCCGGACAATTGTCCGATATTCGGGCGGGACTGTCGCACGCGCTTCTCCGATGCTGTGTGCATCGGAGAAGCGGTGCTCGCGAAAGGAGGGGCGATGACGGAGCCGGCGGCCATGTCAGGACGCGGCTCCGGTGATGATCGCGGTCGGCAGACCTTGGCGGGCTCCCGCCGACGCGATCGGGTATGGAGACGAAGCGGCCGCTCTCAGGGAGAGAACGGCCGCCGTCTCGGGGATGAGATCATCGAACAGCGCGGCGCCGTTGGATTCGAGCGCGGCGCAGATCTGGGCGAGCAAGGCGCAGCGATAGGCGAACCACGCGTCGCCCTCGGCCGTCACGCGCGACAGGGTCGGGCCGGGGTCGAGGCGCGGCGGCAGCGTGGGTTCGAAAGGGACCGGAGCCGCCCGGCTCCGGTCAGTTCCGAGTCTCGCACGCCGGTCCGGCGCCTCCGCTGCTCCAGGGAGTGCGCGCAGCGGAGCTTGGTCGACCGGGCGCGTCATCGCGCTGCTCCGGTCAAAAGGTCGATCAGCCAGTCGCGGGCGTCGTCGTCGATCGCGACGTCGAAGGCCTCGCCGCGGATCTGCACGCGCAGCTCGCGCTGGCCGGCGGGATGGCAGACGAACAGGCGCAAGGATCCATCCGGCGTCGACAGGCCGAAGGGATCGGGGATCAGACGGGCGACCGGGGATCGTGAGGGGATCGCCCCGGCCGCCGCCTCGCCGCGGACCGGACAGGTCTGGGACTGGTCGGCGGACGAAGGGGGAAGGATGGAATCGGCCACGCTACAGCCCTCCCATGAGGGCGAGCGTGAGGCGGGCGAGCGCGTACCAGAGAGCCACGCCGATCGGCAGGCCGACGAGTAGGCCGATCGCGAGGCGCAGATTGACCTGCGGTGGATGCGAGGCGTGCGGGCAGACCGGGGCGGGCTGGCGAGAGCTGTGCTCGACAGACCCGCCCGGCCCCCTACCATCGGAAGGGCGAGGACCGATGGAGCTTGAAATGACAGACGAGGTGCCGGCTGCACCCATCGAGCGCTTGAATTGGGTCAAGCAAGTCGACGGAAAGATCGCGGTGAGCGTGACCGCCTTCGGACAGACGATGGGCTTGTTGTTCTCGGCTGCCGATGCTGAGGCCTTGATGGACGGGCTCATGGGCGCCCTCCCCCAGCAAGCCGATGAATTTCCATCCATCGGGATCTCGCGGGATCACCCACCAGAAGCCGAAGTCGAGCAGGTGGACGTCGAGCCGTCCGATCGGCCTGGGCATGATCTTCAATATCACCTGCGCACAGGCGACGGGCAGGGTGTGAAGATTCGGGTAAGTCTGCGGGAAGCCATGCGCTGGCAACGCCGACTGCAAGCTCAGATAGCTGAGCGTCTTCGGCAAACCCGCAACTGATGCTGACGATTGTGCCGGGGGCGAAGGCGAAGGAGCGCACGTCAGCGGTCCTCCCGGCGGACGGTCATCCCGGGCGCCGGGCGCGGGGTCACGTTGAAGGTTTCTGCCAACGCGTGCCCGAGCGCGCCGCACAGGCCCGCGGCAAGGCTCGGCGACAGCGCGACGCGATAGCTGCGTCCGGCGTCGCCGATCAGCCGCACGACGATCTCCGGCGATCCGGACGACGTGCGGACCGTCTCCAGGGTCCAGGTGCGTGCGGAGGTCGGAGCCGCATCGTCGACCGGCGCCAGATTGCTCCGTTCGTTCAAAGCGCGATCGGCCAGATCGACGACTTTCTGAGCACGGGGCGCCGTGAAGGCGGCCGCGCGATCCGCGAGGTTAGGGCTCAGCAGATCGCGCATGAACATCGAGAGGAAGCGCATCAGAGGGGCGCTCCTGCAGGATGGGGGTGGGCTAGGGTTTCGGACGCATGCGCGTCGACTACGGCCGGAGGGGCCTCATCTAAGAAGTCGTTGGGAGTGACGTGACCGGCAGTTTCCTGGGCGATTCGCTCCAGCACATCCCAATCTGGTCGGCGCTCGCCAGACTTGTAGCGCCAGAGCGACTGCCGCGTGACGCCAATCCGCTCCGCAAATGCGGAGTCGGAGATGGCGTGCTCACCGAGATAGGCCGTCAGCTTCATGCTTGGCAGAGTGTCACCAAATCGGTGACTATGCAAGAGGCTGTCACCGATTTGGATGCTCGCGATGTCACCGAGTTGGCGACATGCTGACCGGCGTGACGGAGAAGTTTCCAAATGGGCTGGCCGCCGCGATGGAGCGGGCAGGTATCGGTCCCACAGACCTTGCACGTCGCCTCAGTGCGACAAAGCAGGATGTTTCGCGCTGGGCCAAGGGAGAGCGCCGTTTGCCGCCAGAAGTTGCTAATATCGCTGCGCCGATTCTCAACACCTCAGCCGCGGCCCTCTTACTGCTGAACGAAGCGAAGCCGACACGTGTCTTTCTAGGAGGGAAGATCGGAGCCGGCGGCGCGATTGATACGTCAAGCGAACAAGCCGAGCCGAGTGTACGGTACGAAGTCGAGACGATGGTTCAGGTTCCGGATGCCTCGATCGCATATCAGGTAGTCGGCGATTCGATGCTGCCCATTTTCGAGCCAGACACGGTCATCATCTGTCGCGCACACACCCAGGAGGTCGCACAGCACATCGGCCGACGGGTCGCCGTCGGCACTACGGAGCACGGGCGCCAACTCAAGATCCTCCACCAAGGATCGAAGCCAAACCTGTTTGACCTGATTAGCCTCAACCAAGCCTACCCAACGATGAGGGATGTTAGGGTCGAATGGGTCGCGCGCATCGCCGCGATCATTCCGGCAGACGAATGGCGCATTATCGAGCGCCGCATTCAAATGGAGGCGGTGAATGAGGCGCGCTTAAAAAAACCCTCACAACGGCAGGCCCGAGGCAGAGCTTGAGAGCGCAAGACGAACTTGAATTTGCTTACTAGAATAAATTCTATAATAAGCAAAAATGGGGCTCGGGATGGATTGGTATTACGAACGAGGCGGCGAGCGTCTTGGACCTGTAATCGCCGAGAAGATGCAGTCCTTAATTTCGGCTGGCGATATAGCGCCGGAAACACTTGTTTGGAACACTAGTTTCGGCACCACTTGGCGGCGGGCCGGCGATACTGAATTGATGGCCGCCGACATCGCAGGACCTCCGCCGCTTCCGACCACTCACGTGTCTGACGCGTATGCTTGGTTACTCGCACTCGTGCCGGCAATCGGTGCGGTCGTCGAGAGGGCGATTGCCGACAACGGCACGCAACTTTCTTGGAAAGCGGTGATGCTGGCGTATTTCGGTGCGAACACAGCTCTCAGTCTACTCGACGCTAACAAGATTAATAAAGCTGGCCGTAATCCGAACAACATTAATTTAGGACGATGGTTTTGGCTGATACCGGCTTACCTGTATCAACGTTCAAGAACCTTGTTCCAAAATCAGAAATTCTTGATAATCTGGTTAGTCACTTTCTTCGGTGCAATGGTTTGGCAGACGCCTGGCCTTCTCAAGGGTGAGGTTTATCTTGGCTTCGGACTTCCAACATGTAATAGTGCCTCGTCTGTGAACCAAGTCAAAAAGATCTTCGGTGATATTCCTTTGGTCAAGATGTATGGTGTCACTGCGATTGATCTGACTGCGATCAATGAATTGTCAAAAAACGATAAGTCGCGGCAGTGTTCCGGCAGCGTTGCTGCCAGCAATGGCAATACGATTGCCGTTCGCTACACGATTACAGAGCAGGGAGAAAGTTACTACTATAACGTTAACATTATCAATTAAACGTACTTTCTTCGCCGTCCAGCTTTCTAGCCTGGGCGGCGTTTTAGTTTGGCGCGGCGCGCGTCACTTCGCAATCGATTCGAGCGCCGAGAGACGCAACGCCAACCGAGGCGTCCTTCGCTTGGGCTGGGCGGTTGCATGCATTCAAGCAGCGTCGGACGATTCAAGCTACGGATGCACGAAGAAGTTTGAACTTTCCACAAGGTTGTAGCGCGGCCGAGCGGCTCCATCGTCACCTTTTTGGTGACTGTCTGGTTGACTCGTCACCATATCGGTGACAATTATTATCCATCGCCTCTCCCGCGATGGAGCCCGCCATGCTCGACCCCATCGGCCACGCGCCGATCCACGCCACCTCTCCCACGATCGTGTCTGTACTGCGCGCCGAAGCCAGCGCCCGGTCCGAAGCTCAGGCAACGGCCGTCTCCGTCGAGCGCGCCCGCGCCGACATCGCCCTGACGGTCGCCTTGAGTAAGGTCGCCGGCCTCCAAGAGGCCAAGGCGCGCTACACCGCCGACACGACCGACGACGCCTGCCGCCTGATGATGGCCGCGCAGGAGGCCGCCCAGGCGATGCTGTCGGCCTTCGTCAGCTTCCGCGAGCGCTTGGCAGCGGCGTGATGGCGGCCCCCGCTCGCATCCCGACGGCCACCGAGCGCACCGCCCGGGCCAAGGCCGACCAGCACGGCATCTACGCCTACGACAGCATGGCGAACTTCATGCTGCTCGCGGGCGGCGCCTGCGCCACCGACACGCGGGCGAACGCCGAGCGGCTGCGCCTCGCGCTCGACGCCGCGATCACCAACGCGATGGTCGCCCGTGCCCGGCTCGACGAGCGGCTCGGGGGCTGAGATGCGCGTCATCTCCGAGACCAGTCCGCAGCTCGCCCGCGCCGATGGCGACCGGCACGCCGACGCGCTGACAGAGGCCTGCCTCGATCTCAACGAGGCGCGGCAGCGCTGCGCCGTCGCGACGTCGGCCAACGCGGCGACGCTGGCGCGGTTGGCCCGGGTCGCCCAAGAGGCCGCCGCACACGCCCTCCGAGCCTACCGGACCGCGGCCGGGGATACCCTCTGATGCGGATCGAGCCCCGCACCCGCCTCACCGCGCTCCAGTGCGTCGCGCTCCTCGACGCGCAAGAGGGGCTCTGCCCCCTGTGCGAGCGGGAGATCGTCCCCGGCGAGCCGACGCGCGACGAGCATCTGCGGGCGCTTGGGCTGGCTGGCACGAACGATCTGGGCAACCGCGCGATCGTCCACGCGCGGTGTGCCGACGTCAAGACGCGCGGGCCCGACGGCGACCTCGCGCGGATCGCCCGTGCCAAGCGCCAGCGCGCCGCAACATTCGGCTTCACCGCCGGTCGCAGCCGCCGCCCGATGTCCTGCGGCAAGAGCAGCCCGTTTAAACGCCTGATCGGCGGCGGCGTGGCGGACCGGGTCACCGGGGAGCGGTTGTGATGCACGGCGCGCTCATCCTCGCGCTCTGTCTCGGCTGGCTGGCCGCTGCGCCCGTGCGCGACCGCCTGAGAGCCCAGGCCCGCGCCCATCGCCGCCGCCCTGCCGTGCCCGACCGGAGCCCGCGCCCGTGAGCGAGAGCCTGTCCGCCGTCGCCTTCATGGATGCCCTGCGGGTGCGTTTCATCGCCCGCCTCGCGGAGAACCTGCGTGGTGCCCGCGTGCCGGGCGGCGACCTCGTTGCCTGGGTCGCGCCGCTGCCGACCGCCGCGCTGGTCGAGGTTCTCCTCCATCCGCCTGTACACACGCGTGAGATCCTGTTCGCGGCCGTCGGCACGGCGCGGCTGCGGGGGATCTGCGCCTACGACCAGGACCTGTTCGCGGGCGCGACCACCAACGTGCCGCTCGGCGACGTGGCCGGTGCGGCCCTGAGGGCCTGGGCGTCCTGTCGGTTGGCCCGCGAGCATCTCGACGCCGGGTTCGCCGCGGAGGCGCAGCGCGTCCTCATCGCCGCGACCCGCCGGATCGACCTGTGGCCGACGCCGGTCGCCCGGCACTTCGAGCCGTGGATCTCCGACCTCTACGCCCGTGCCGATCAAGCGCTCGCCCGCCAGCTCGCCGACGAGGTCGCGTGATGGCGCTAGCCGTCGCTCTCGGTGCCCGACCGGCTCATTTCGCCAACTTCCCGCTCCACCTCGGTGAGCAGGTCGTGGACCCGCGTCGCGACGCCTTCGGGGGTCGCGCTGCCCGCGTCGTTCGAGTCTGCCATCAAGCGGAGGTTGGCCTCCACGAAGCCGTGGACCTTGGCCTGCGCCTCTTCGAAGGCGCCGGGATTGGCGGTCTCGAACTGCACCGCGAGCGCCAGATAGGCGCGCCCGACCATGTCGAGCGCCAATTCTGCGTCGTTGGCGCGCTGATCAGTTTTCGCTTCCATGACACCTCACTGCGCGAGGTTCCAGCCGTGGGGAAACTACTGAGTTGCAAAATGGATGCCGGCCGATGACTTGGATGCCCTCTTGCAACGGCGTGCCCGTAGAATTGGTCGATCCCTGCCCCACCCAGGTCGACTTCGCTGAGATCGCCCACGCGCTGTCCCACCTCAACCGCTCGTCCGGCAACAGCCTGACCCCGGTGTCCGTGGGCCTGCACACTCTGATCGGGCTCGATCTGTGCCCGACGGCGGCGGTGCGCGCCCACTGGCTCCTGCACGACGCCCACGAGGCCCGGCTCGGCGACACGACCTCGCCAATAAAGGAAGCGTCAGCCGTGCTCGCGCTCAAGCTGTACGGGCACGAGGTCGCCGACCGGATCGCCGACGTCCGCCGCGAGCTGGAGCGCCGCCACGACGCCGCGATCCACGTGGCCGCCGGCCTGAGCCCGCCCGACGCACTGACGGTCCAGGCGGTGAAGCTTGTGGACCTGCGCGCGCTCGCCACCGAGCGGCGCGACTTCTACCGGCGCGGACCCAAGCCCCGACCGTGGGCGATCGACCAGATGACCCCGCCGATCGAGCCCGGTCCGAAGGTCTGGCGCTGGCTGCCGCCGGCCGAGGTCGCCGACCGATTAATCGCGACCTTCCGCACCCACCTGCCGGCGCTCCAGCGCGGCCGGCGCGCGTCCTGATCTCTGATCCGTAGAAACCGATGCACCGCTGTCCCGCCGAGGAAGCCGAAGTCCTGACCGCCTTCCGTGAATGGCTTCAGGAGCGCCCCCGCGCCGGCTTCCTCGTCGGGACGGTCGACGTCGGCACACCGGAGGATGGCTACTCCGTCCAGATCGGCCACGTCGACTGCTGCCCGGTCAGCCTCGTGGCCGCGGCCTCCGAGCTGCTGGAGACCGCCTCGGTCGCGCTGCTGCGGCGTCCGGACGTGCGCCCGATCCTCGATCTGGTCTGCGCGATCGAGCGGGCCCGGGCCGCCCTCGACTTCACCATCCCTGCCGAAGCGCACTGACCGAAAGATCGCCCACGATGCTCAACAAGGTCACGCTCATCGGCCGGCTCGGCCGGGACCCAGAGGTCCGCCACACCCAAGCCGGCGACCGCGTCGTCAGCTTCGGGCTCGCCACCTCCGAGCGCTGGAAGGACAAGACCACCGGCGAGCGGAAGGAGCGCACCGAGTGGCACAACGTCGTCATCTTCAACGACGGGCTTGGGCGTGTCGCCGAGCAATATTTGAAGAAGGGCTCGAAGGTCTACCTCGAAGGTCAGATCCAGAGCCGCAAGTACCAGGGCAACGACGGCGTGGAGCGCACGGCCTTCGAGATCGTGCTGCGCCGCTACGCCGGCGAGATGACGCTGCTGGACGATGGCGAGCGCCGCCCCGCGCCCGATCCCGACAGCTACGGCACGACCCGCTCGCGGGAGACCGCGCCTGGCTCCGTCCAGTCCGGCGGCGCGTCACGCCCCGCGATCCCGGCCGGCAGCCCGGATCGCTCCGGCTACGAGCTGGACGACGACATCCCGTTCTGACGGGCCGCCCGACCAACCGCCCTCCCCTCATTCATCGCATTCGGAGTTCGCGTCCATGCCCGCCCCGTCCCACGTCCGCGCCGCCCAGGCCGCCGACAATCGCATCACCCGCGTCCTCCTGATGGCCGAGGTGATGCAGCGCCAGGAGGCGTCCACGGGCGCCTGCACCTACGCGGACCTCTGCGCGGCCGGCTTCGCCGAAGCCGAGATCGAGGCTTACCGGGACGACGCGCGGCGCCTGATCGGCGGCCTGGACCACGTCCCCGAGATCCTGCCGCCCGGCCGGGTCGAGGGGAAGATGCTGGTGGCGCAGGCGCAGGCGATCCGGGCGCGGCGGGAGAGCGCCTACCGCGTCCCGGCGATCGAGCTCGAGTCGGAGGCGCGGGTCGCGTGAACACTGCACGCTGCGACCAGTGCGGCGAACCGCTCCAGCCCCACCTCTGCTCCCCGAAGTGGTGCAGCCGCACCCGCGCGTGGTCCGATCAGGACCGCCGCAAGCGCCGGGTCACGGACGAGCCGCTCGTGCGCGAGGTCCTGGCGCGCTTCCCCGGAGCCGAGATCGTCGCCGTGCGCGAGGAGGCCGCGACCGGTCGCCACCCACACGGCATCGAGCACCACGGCACGCCGGGGTTTGCGCGGTGACAACCCTCCCGGCATCAGATGTCATGTACGATCATCTCGTCGATGAGGCGCTTTATAAGCTCTTTATCGTCGCCATCGAGCTTATCCGCCTCTTCGTGTGCAACCTTCCCGACTTTGGCTCCATAGTACTTACTTGCGAAGCCTTTGAGCACGCAGCGCTGCGCCTGATTTTCCGCCTCCAATCGCGTGACGCGTTCGATCAACTCCTCAAGGTTATGGATCTGGCTCGGGTTAAGTTGTGTTGGTGGCATTCGGTTGTTCCTCGGCTTACCAACGCCATCATCAGTCAAGCCGCCAGAGAGACGCAAGTCGCGTCGCGTGTCGAGGACGTGTTCGTATCATCTTTCGCCCGCGTAACCGTGGGTGCAGCATGAGCGCAACTCGCATCATTCGCGTCTTCCCGCGCAAGACCAAGGCGAGCCCCGACGACGCGCTCGCGTACTTTGGCCGGCCCGATCTGTTTGCGGAGGCGGACGAGGTGCACGTCTCGGTCGCGTTCACGGCGGACAAGGCGATCGCCGAGCGGCTGGCCGAGGAATGGAGGTTTGTGGCCCCGGTGAAGGTCGGCGGTGTGGCGTATGGCGACACGAGCCTGGAGTTCATCCCAGGCCGTTACATCAGGCCGGGCTACACGATCACGTCTCGCGGCTGCCCGCGCCGCTGCTGGTTCTGCGGCGTCTGGAAGAAGTGGCCGCAGCCGAACGTCCTGCGAATCTACGAGGGCTGGAACGTCCTCGACGACAACCTGCTGGCCTGCCCACGTGACCACGTCGAGGCGGTGTTCGATATGCTGCGCCGGCAGGGGCGGCGGATCGAGTTCACGGGCGGTCTCGAAGCGCTGTCGCTCCAGGACTACCAGGTCGACCCGCTGGCGAGCCTGCGGCCGCGACCGAACATGTTCTTCGCCTACGACCCGGGCGACGCCTTCGAGACCCTAAGGAGCGCGGCGCGCCGTCTGCTGGAGGCCGGCTTCACGGAGGCCTCGCACCGGATGCGGGTCTACGTCCTGATCGGCTACCCAAAAGACACCTTCGACCTCGCCGAGGCGCGCCTCCGGCAGATGCAGTCGATCGGCTTCACGCCGATGGCAATGCTCTGGCAGCCCGAGACGCCGAGCCAGGAAAAGTACAGGCCCGACTCCGCTTGGCGCGCCTTCCAGAGGCGATGGGCGCGGCCGGCCATCATCCACGCGCGCGACCTGCCAAGGGTTACTCCGCAGATCATCGCGCAACGGCAGCGTGAACCGGGGGCTGTCTATGGGTGAGCGCAAGCGCCGAGCGGCCGCCGGCTACGTCCCGCCCCCGCACCTGACCGACCGCGACCGGATGATGTTCGCGATCCCCGCGATCCTCGTGGGTGCGCTGGCCTTTGCCGACGTGTTCGGGCCCGATCCGGACGCCGAGGATCAGGCGGCCGCGCGAGCCGAGATCAAGGTCAAGACCAAGCAGCTCCAGGAGCTGATCGTCGCCGGTTGCACCGAACCGTTCGCGGGGCTCAGCCTCGGCCCGCGCTCGCGCTTGCTGCGGGTCACCGCCGACCTCTGCCAGGCCTGCATCCGCGCCATGGGCTTCGAGGACCAGTCCTCGGTCAAGTTCGCGATGACGTACTACTACTGGCTGGAGGATCTGCTCGCCCGCGACGTGCTCAGCCTCGTCGAAGGGTCCAGCATGGCCGAGGCCGTCACCCTCCTCCTGCCGATGATGGAGCACGGCTTCGCGGTCGAGGCGAGCGACGCCAGCGCCCGCAAGCAGGCGGGCCGGATGCTGCGCTGGTTTCAGGAGCGCGGGTTCTACGTCGAGGCGACAGCGGAGGCGCGCTGTGCGTGAGCCCGCCGACCGATCGGACCCGTTTGCCTGGGACGTGATCGCGCAGGTGTCCGAGCTGCTCGCCCCGCACGTGGAAGACGCGGCCGAGGGTGTGCGCGCGGCCTTCGAACTCGTCGAGGACGCCCTGGCCGATCGCGCGCACGACACTGAGCTTGGGATCGCGGAGGCGCGGACGTGAGCGAAGGCCGTTTAAACGCCGCGCCAGAGCGGGCCCAGGATGGCGGCGCGGGCCGCGGGCTGGAGCCGCGCGTCTGCTTGGAGTGCGGTGGCCCTCTCACGCCCGCCAGCTCGATCGAGGCCGAGTTCTGCGCCAGCGCCTGCCGAATGGCCTTCAACAACCGCCGGGCCAAGCGCGGAGCCGAACTCTACGACCTGTTCATGGCCCTGCGCCACGACCGGGCGGTGGCGACCGCGTTCAAGGTCTGGCGGCTGCTCAACCGCCTTGCGGCCGGGTTCCGGGCGGAGGACGTGACCGAGCGGGACGGGCGGCGCTCCTGGCGCTCGCCGGCCGCGATCCTGGCGCGGCGGCCGTATCTGGCGGCCGAGCGCATCGGCCCGGTGCGGAGGGGCTGATGGCCGCGAGCAAAGCGTCCACCTCGCCCGAACCGGCCTGCCTCTACCCCGACGAGGCGGAGATTGCCCGCGCCGTCCTCGGCCCCGGCCGCGCGAAATGCTGGCCCAGCCTCGCTGTAGTTCTGGAGCGCTCTGGGTTCCCCAAGGTCGACGTCATGATGGGCGGTCGCTACTGGCCGGCTGTCAAAGCCTTCCTCGACCGCCGACATCATGTCGGCGAGCATGCCCCCGCCCGGCCGATTCGCCGGGGTGAGGAGGGTTTGGATGCCCGTGGACAAAGATCTGTACGCGCCCGGTCTTAAGCGCATGAAGCGCCATAACGGGCGGGTCGACCTGTACTGGGTCGCCGACGAGAAGCTCGTGAAGGCGGGCTATCTGCCCAAGACCGTGCGCCTGTTCGGCACGTGGCCGTCGGTCGAGGTCGCGAGCCGCTGCGCGATCCTTCACGCCGAAATGCTGGAATGGGCGGAAGGGTTCGCGCCCGCCCGCAACGCCGCGCCGCCGGGCACGCTCGAATGGGTGTGCCGCGCCTTCGAGACCGACGCCGATTCGCCCTACCACGACAAGCGGCAGGCGACGCGGGTGTTCTACGCCAAGTACATCCGCAAGCTCGTCGATACGGCCGGCGGCATGCATCTCGCCGACATCCTCGGCCGGGACGTGCGCCGCTGGCACAAGGACTGGATCGCCTCGACCGGTGAGCGCTCGGCCTACGCGTGCATCCAGACCCTGCGGCGGGTGGTGAATTACGGGTGCGAGCTACGCCTGCCGGACGCGATCGAGCTGGCCGCCGTCTTGGAGCGGACCGAGTTCCCGATGCCGCGTAAGCGCAAGCACCGACCGACGTTCGAGCAGGTCGTGGCGCTGCGCCAGGCCGCGCACGCCGCCGGGCGGCCGAGCGTGGCGCTCGCCGTCGCGCTCCAGTTCGAGCTGGGCCTGCGCCAGAAGGACGTGATCGGCGAGTGGGTACGCCCCTCCCCGGCCGAGCGGGCCGCGATTGCCGGCGCAATCACGGACGGCGCGTGGGTTTGGCAGTGGGGCCTGACCTGGAATCACATCGGGCTCGAGCAACTCCTGGAAAAGCCAACCTCGAAGTCGAACGGGCGCGAGGTCGCCGCGCACGATCTGCGGCTGCACCCGGAGATTCTCGCCGAGCTGCCGCCACGCGGGGTCGGGCCAGTGGTGCTGGACGAGCGCTCCAAGCTGCCGTGGCGGGCGACGCACTTCTCGCACACCTTCCGCAAGATCGCCCGCTCTGCCGGCTGGCCGGACGACCTATGGAACATGGACAGCCGGGCCGGCGCGGTGTCCGAGGCGTTCGAAGCGGGGGCCGATGCGACCGACGTCATGCGCACGGCCACGCACACGCACATGGCCACCACCATGATCTACAATCGCGGGGGCGTGGTGCAATCGAGCCGCGTCGCCGAGCTGCGCGCCGCCCGCAGAAAGGCTCGCGAACAAGCCTGAAACACGCTTCGGTAACACGGGCTCGATCCGCGGTAACGCGAAGGTATCGCCCCGGCTGGCTTAAGCGCCTGAAGATGTTGGGAGAAGGGATGGCTCCCCGAGCAGGACTCGAACCTGCGACAAGGCGATTAACAGTCGCCTGCTCTACCAACTGAGCTATCGGGGATCACGGAGGCGTCTCTACACACCGGGCTCGCCGGACGCAAGGGCCTCGATGCGGGTGCGGTGCAACTGTATCTGCCCAGAGAGCCCGTCCCGCCGCCTGACGCGGAAGCGTGGCGGGGCAGCAACAGTTTCGACCTTCGACCCGCTGTCTGCTCGCCCAGGCCGCGCGATCTGGTCTTCGAGGGTCATCCCAGCGTCATGAGCCGATCCTAAGGCACCGCCCCCGCCAAGCCGACCGGTTCAGACCCGCCAACATGCAGACCTTTCGCTGTCTCGATCCCCAGGATCCCTATGCCGAACGCGAAGTCCGCGTCGCCTTCGAGTGGGTCGCCGGTCTTCCGCGCCTGCTCGCGGCCCTGGACGATCAGGAAGCCGATATCCTCCCAGAGCTGATCGAGGTGCAGTGCGACGACCTGCGGCGCGAGATCGCCGCCGCGCAGACTCCCGGGTCGGCACTGCCGCCGCTCTGAGGGCGTGGCGCAGAGGCGGGGCAACCGAGGATGGCGCCTGGATCAGTACGAACTGCCGACGGAAACGGATGCGAGGCTGCGCGCCCCGCGTATTTTTTGGAGTGACAGTAAATCTAAGCAAAATCTGATGGATTTACTTCTAAGATACTGCTGAAAGCTGGGACGTGGATGATGTGATTTTGCCGGCTATATTTGAATGCTTTGCGGAAATGCCTGCGGTATAGCGACGATGTTGCGGCTTGGCCGCGGTTCCGGCGTCATCCCCATGCGCGTTTCTCTCGGGTTCAAGCTCTCGATGGTGATCGGATTGCTGGCCGCCGTGGCGATCGCCATCTCGATCTTCGCGGTCCGGCAGTCGAACTGGGAGCAGGAGCGTGCGGCCGCCACCGACAAGATCTGGAATGCCGGGCTGCAGGCGGGCACCCTCGGGCAGGCGATCGAGCACGCCGTGGTGCAGGCCACGGCGCTCTACGTGGCTGAGGACGTGGCCGAGGCCCGCTCGCGCCTGTCCGCACTGCACGAAGCCCTCGCCACCGTCGAGCAGGTCCGAGTCCCCTTCCTCAACGCGATGGAGGAGCAGCTTCCCGAGGATCGGCGCCGCCGGTTCGACCTCTTCGTGAAGGAGTTCATCGCCTATCAGAACGACACCGCCGAGCTGGGCCTGACGATCTCGCCCAAGGCCGCACTCATCCAGGCGACCGACGAGGCGACGGTGCGCAACCGCGAGCACATGATCGCCGAGATCGGCGCTCTGGGGCGCGAGGTGCTGAACCGCCTGAACGTGCGCCGCGCCGCCGACGCCGCGGACCGGAGGCAGGCCCGCATGACCCTGGTCGCCTTGCCGGCGGTGGCGCTCGTTCTGGGGCTGCTCGCGGCCGTCACGATCATCGTCACGCAGGTCCGGCAGCCCCTGCACCGGCTGAAGGTGAGCATGACCGCACTGGCCGGCAACGACCTCAGCCGTCCGATCCCGTTCACGCACCGCCGCGACGAGATCGGCGAGATGGCCGGCGCCATCGCGGCCTTCCGGGCGGCGCTGATCGAGAAGCGGGATCTGGACACGCAGTCCCAGGCGCGCCGGGATCGCGACCGCAGGCGCGCCGAAACGATGGCCGCGGCGACCACCGCGTTCGAGGCCGAGACGCACCGCGCGGTGACGGATCTCGCCGACTCGGCCGAGGCGATGCAGGCCGCGGCCGACACGCTCTCGGGCAATGCAGGCGCCATGGCGTCCGAAGCGGCCGTCGTGGCGGGCGCCTCCGGGCAGACCGCCGAGATCGTCGACAGCATCGCCAGCGCCGCGGAGGAGCTCTCGGCCTCGGCCCGGGAGATCGAGGCGCGGGTCCGGTACACCAGCGAGATCGCGGCGTCCGCCCTCTCCGACACCCGCGGTCTGGAGGAGACGGTGATGAGCCTCTCGCAGGCGGCCGAGGAGATCGGGGCGGTCGTGACGCTGATCCGCGAGATCGCCGAGCAGACCAATCTCCTGGCCCTCAACGCGACGATCGAGGCGGCCCGCGCGGGCATGGCCGGCAAGGGCTTCGCGGTGGTGGCCGCCGAGGTCAAGGCCCTCGCCGGTCAGACCGCGCTCGCCACCGACCGCATCACCGGGCAAGTCGGATCGATCCAGGGCGCCGCTGGCCGCACGGTCGACGCCATCGAGGCGATCGGCCAGACGATCGCCCGGATGAGCCTGATCGCCTCGGAGGTGGCGGAGGCCACCGACCAGCAGGGCCATGCCAGCCAGGAGATCGCGCGCGCGATCTTCAATGCCGCCGCCGATGCGCGGAAGGTCTCCGAGAGCATCGCGGGCGTCCGGGCGGCGGCCGCTTCCAACGACGCTCAGGCCGGGCAGGTGCGGGGCAGCGCGTCCCGGGTGAATGCAGGGACGCACAGCCTGCAGCGGGCGATCGAGACCTTCATGGGCCACGTCGACGTCGCCTGACGCGATCTCCGGTCGATGCCTCCGGCACCGCCGTCGGTGCGAGCGGTGCGACGCAGCTCAGTCGGCAGAGCCTTCGAAGGCCACGCCGCCCTGGGGCACTGCGCTTCGCTCGTGATGTGGGATGCGCCAACCGACGCGTCCGATCGGAGACCGCATCGCGCCGGACCCGTCAAAAGCGTCTGAAATGGAAGATTGGAGGCCTCGCCCGGAATCGAACCGGGGTGCAAGGATTTGCAGTCCTCTGCGTAACCACTCCGCCACGAGGCCTTCTGGAACGGCGCCGGGGCGCCGCGCGGAGCCTGGCGGACAGCTCCGGGTGCGCGTCTCTAGCAGAGGTCGGCGCCGGCAGGCAACGGCCGCTTTGCATCGATTTTCCGGTTCCCGTCAGCTCTGCCACACCCGGGGCATCGGCAGGCCGCGATGACTGGCAAGGAAGCGCGCGATGAGGTCCCGCAACGGGCCGACCCCGCCCGCGAGGGCGCGGATCACGAGGTGGCCGTTCCACGCGCTGGCCGCGGCCTCGATCCCGGGTCTTTCGATCGCTGCGAGACGGTCGCGTGCCTCCTCCAGGCGCGCCTCGGCGCCGTCCGAGACGTCCAGAACCGTCGCGCAGGCGCACGCGCCGCCGCCGATCGCCGAACGCGCGAGGAGGTCGCTGATCGGGCCCTCCAGCAGGAGGTTGTCGGCGTAGACGAGCCGCCCGGCCCGGCGCACGCGCCACGCATCCGCGAACAGCCCGCTGGCGATCCGCTCGCCCCGGGCGACGCGGCCGAAGGCGACGACTTCCACGGCGACCAGCGCGGCTCCGGCGGCGAGATCCGCCTCGAACACCCGCCGGACCCGGGCGCGGTCGAACACGATCGTCTCCTGCGGCAGCCAGGCGAGCCGCGCGCCCTCCCCCAGGCTCAAGCGGTTCTCGATCCGGCTCACCGGACCGTCCGAACGGTAGATCTTCTCGGCCGCCGTCGTCGTCAGCACGAGGTCGGCGTCCGGCTCAAGATCCAGATCGATGGAAAAGGTGTCGCCGCAGGCGACGCCGCCGGCCGAGTTCACCAGGACCGCCTCCAGCGGTCCCTCCCCGCGCGGGAAGCGCAGTCGCGACGGCCCCGCCTCCGCGAGGTCGAGGATCCGCGTCGATCCTCCGCCTCCGGCCGGCCCGGCGCGCAAGCGGACCCGGCCGTCGGAGCGCTGGCGCGCCGGTGCCTGTCCGGTCGCCGGGCCGGTGCCCGGCGGGTCTGGAACGCGGCCGTGCATCAATCCCGCTCGAACGCCTCGGGCACGGCCTCGATCGGCGCCGTCGGTCGGTCGAGGATGCGACGGCCGAACAGGCTCGCGACCAGCTCGACCAGCACCCGCGCACTGCGGCCGCGCTCGTCGAGGAAGGGGTTCAGCTCCACCACGTCGAGGGAGCGCACGAGCCCGGAATCGTGCAGCATCTCCATGATGAGGTGGGCTTCCCGGAACGTCGCGCCGCCCGGCACCGTGGTCCCGACCCCGGGCGCGATCGACGGGTCGAGGAAGTCGATGTCCAGGCTGACATGGAGATGCGCGCCCGCCGCCAAGACGCGGTCGAGCACGCGCCGCAACGGGGCGACCACGCCGAACTCGTCGATCGTGCGCATGTCGGTCACGCCGACCTGCCGCGCGGTGACCAGCGCGCGCTCCCCGGCATCGATCGAGCGCAGGCCGAACAGGTGGACGCTGGTCGGCGGCAGGGGCGGCGGGGCCGGCTCGGCGAAGAGGCGCGGAAAGCCCGCCTCCCCGCAGAGGGCAGCGAGCGGCATGCCGTGGACGTTGCCGGAAGGCGAGGTCTCCGGCGTGTTGAAGTCGGCGTGGGCGTCGAGCCAGAGCACGAAGAGCGCGCGTCCCCGGCGGGCACAATGGCGCATGACCCCGTCGATCGATCCGAGGGACAGGCTGTGATCGCCGCCGGCGACCAGGGGAAGCGCGCCCACGTCGAGGGCGGCCTCGACGGCGCGGGAGAGGGCGCGCGTCCAGGCACCCACGGCCTCGAGGCCCCGCGCGGCGGCCTGCCCGTCCGGGACCACGTCGCCGCCGTCGGTCACGGCGTGGCCGAGATCGGACAGCGCCCGGACCAAGCCGGCGGTGCGCAGGGAGGCCGGGCCCATCAGGGCGCCGGGCTCGCTGGTGCCGACTTCGATCGGCGCGCCGATCAGCGCGATGCTGGGCCGCTCGTCCGGATGGGCGCTGCTCGTCATCGAATCTCCTCGGGCCGGGGAGAGCGCCCCCAAGGCCCGCCACAGCCCTAGCAGGCCTCGGGCCGTCCTTCGATGACGGATGTGGCGGCCCCGCGCCGCCGCCGGCGCCAGCCCGGTTCGGGAGCCACCCGGCCGCGCGTCAGGCGGCCTCGGCCGGGAGCGGGACGGCCTTGGACGTCCCGCGACCCGCGAAGGTCTGGGCCGCCAGCGGCAGCTCGATCGCGGCGCAGAGACCGCCCTCCGGACGGTTCTCCAGCAGGAGCCGCCCGTGGTGCGACTCGACGATGGCCTGAACGATAGAGAGGCCTAGACCGAAGCCGCTCGCCGCGTTGAGATTGCGGGCCCGGTCGCCGCGCACAAACGGCTGGAGCATCGCGTCGCGTTCCGCGTCAGGAATGCCCGGGCCGTGGTCCAGCACGCAGACGCGCACGCCCCGTTCCAAGGCTTCCATCCGGACTTCCGCCCGGCCGCCATACTTCACCGCGTTGTCCACGAGGTTCGTCACGGCCCGCTGCAATTCCTCGGTGCGGCCCTGCACCAGGACGTGGCGGCTGCGGCTCACGCTGACAGGCGCGCCGACATCCGAGAAGTCGTCGCAGACCGTCTGCACCACGGAGGCGAGGTCCACGAGGCTGTGGCTGCCCGCATCCCTTGTCTGACCGTCCCGCACGAAGGAGAGCGCGGCCTCGACCAGGCCGTTCATCTGGTCGAGGTCGCGTAGCGTCGCGGCCCGGGCGGCCTCGTCCTCGATGAACTCGGCGCGCAGGCGCAGCCGGGTAATCGGCGTGCGCAGGTCGTGGCTGATCGCCGCGAGCATCTGCGTGCGGTCGTCGATCAGCCGGCGCACCCGCGACCGCATCCGGTCGAGGGCCCGGGAGACCGCCAGCACTTCGCGCGGTCCCGCTTCCGGCAGGGCCACGTGGTCGTCCCGGGCGCCGAACGCCTCGGCGGCGCCCGCGAGCCGCTTCAGCGGCGCCGTGAGCGCGCGGGTCGCCCAGACGCTGAGCAGCGCCAGGGTAAGCGCCAGGAACACCACCGTGAAGATCAGCGCGCCCTGCTTGGGCGCCCGCAGCGGGTCGTTCGGCAGCGTCGCCTGAAGCATCGCCCCGGAGGCCGTGACGATGCCGACATGGAGCTGACTCGCCGAGCGGCTCTGATCCGGATCGCCGGCGGACAGGTCCGTGATCGTCACGGCCCGGCCGGCCCCGTTCCGGAGCCGGTGGATGACCGGCAGATTGGGGGCCGGCTTCGCGCCGGGGGGGGCCTTCCCGTCCCAGGCCTCCACCCGGATCAGCGGCAGGCTGCGCCCGCTGGCCAGCAGCGCCGGCCGGGCCGCCGGATCGGCGGCGTCGAGGAGCCGCGCCAGCGTACCCAGGCGGCTCGCCGCCACCCCGGGCAGCGTGTCCGGATTCTGCGGCTCGTGGAGAAGCAGGAAGGCGGCGGTCGCGACCACGTGCGCCACCGCGATCCCCGCCACGATGAGCAGGGCGATCTGTCCCGCGATGGTCTTCGGGCGAAGGCGGGCGCGCAACCGACGCAGGGCGCTCATGACCGCGTGACCTCCGGCGTGAACAGGTAGCCGCCCGAGCGGATCGTGCGGATGAATTCCGGATTGCGGGTGTCGCGCTCGATCTTCTGGCGGATGCGGGAGATCAGCACGTCGATGCTGCGCTCGAAGGGCCCGGCGGCGCGACCCTGGGTGAGATCCAGGAGCTGATCCCGGGACAGCACCCGGCCCGGACGCAGGCAGAGGGCGTGGAGAAGGTCGAACTCGGCGCCCGTGATGGCGATCCGCGCGCCCTCCGGCGACAGAACCTGCCGCAGGGAGACGTCGAGGGTCCAGCCGGAGAAGTGCAGGCGCCGGCGCTCGTCGGTATCGGGCGCCTCGGCGGCGACGCGGCGCAGAATGGCCCGGATCCGGGCGAGCAGCTCCCGCGGGTTGAAGGGCTTGGCGAGATAGTCGTCGGCGCCGAGTTCCAGTCCGAGGATCCGGTCCACGTCCTCGGACTTCGCCGTCAGGATCAGGATCGGGATCTGCGACGTGCCGCGCAGGCGCCTGCACAGGCTCAGGCCATCCTCTCCAGGAAGCATCAGGTCCAGCACGATCAGGTCGATCCGCGACTCGGCGAGCGCCCGGTCCATCTCGGTGCCGTCGCCCGCGAGCGTCACGCGGCAATCGTTGCCGCGCAGGTACCGCGCGATCAGGGCCGAGATCTCCCGATCGTCCTCGACGACGAGGATGTGAGGCGTAGTCGGTGCGCTCATCGCGAAGGAGTCTGCGTGCGGTTCGGCCTGGATCATCAGGCTATTATGCGCCGGTCCGTGGATTATTCGAAGGTGGGAGACGGAACCAAATTGTAAGCGCGTGTTTCCAACACGCGGCCTGCATTGGCACGCCGCAGCACCGGGGGGAACGATGACCGATTTCGCGGGTCGGAAGGACTCTGTCGCGCCGCAGCCGCCGGAACTGATCTCGCCCTGGCACACGCCGGAGCGGGCGGCGCTGCAGGAGGAAGCGCGGCGCTTCGCGCACGACACGGTGCTGCCGCTGGCCGACGAACTCGACCGGCAGAAGGCCGAGATGCCCCGGTCGCTCATCGACGCCATGGCCGGGAAGGGCTGGTTCGGCATCACGATTCCGGAGGCGCAGGGCGGCCTGGGCCTCGGCGTGTTCGAGTACTGTCTGGTGTCGGAGGAACTGGCCCGGGCCTGGCTGTCGGTGGGCAGCATCCTGGCCCGCGGACAAGGCCTGGGGACGCAGACCCTCGATCCGGACCGCCGCGCTGATCTGCTTCGGCGCTCGGCAAAAGGGCAGTGGATCGGCTCGATCTCCCTGTCTGAGCCCAATGCCGGCTCCGACCTCGCCGGCGTTCAGACCCGGGCGGTGCGCGAGGGCGACGACTGGGTGCTCACCGGCACCAAGCGCTGGGCCGGCTTCGCCAAGGGCGCCGACTTCGTCGAGGTCCTGGCCCGCACCCGGGACCCGGAGCCCGGCGAATCGCGCTCGGCCGGCCTCGAGCCCTTCCTGGTGCTCAAGGAGCGCGACAGCTTCCCGCCCGGCATGACCGGCCGTGTGATCGACAAGATCGGCTATCACGGCTTCGAGACCTTCGAGCTGACCCTCGACGGCGTGCGCGTGCCCGAGAGCGACCGCCTGACGGGGCTCTACGGCGACCAGGGGGCGGACGCCGATTCCGGCGGATTCGCCGCGGTCCAGCGCGGGCTCAACATCGCGCGGGTGCACACGGCGGCCCGCGCCGTCGGCGTGGCGCGGGCCGCCGTGGAGGACAGCCAAGCCTACCTGCAGGAGCGGGTCCAGTTCGGACACCCGATTGGTGACTTCCAGGCGCTGCGCTTCGCCCTCGCCGACATGGCCGCCGATGTCGCCCAGGCCCGCGCCTACTGGCAGCAGGTGGCCCACCTCCTCGACCAGGGCGAAGCCGCGGAGAGCGAGTCGGCGATGGTGAAGCTGCTGGCCACCGAGATGGCGGTGCGCGTCACCAACCAAGCGATGCAGCTGCACGGCGGCAACGGCTACACCACCGAGCGCCGGGTCGAGCGCTACTGGCGCGACGCGCGCCTGACCACGATCTTCGAGGGCACGAGCGAGATCCAGCGGCGCATCATCAGCGACCGCATGCTGCCCAGGGCCGGGGGCTGACCGACCCTGCGGCGAATCGTCGAGCCGGACTCCCCGCCCGGGGCGACCCGGCTACCTCCCGGACAAGGTCTTGCCCGCCGCAGCGGGCGCCGCAATCCGGAAGCCCCGTGTCGAAGCCCATCAGCGATTACGCCCTCATCGGCGACACCCATTCCTGTGCGCTGATCGCCCGCGACGGGTCGATCGACTGGCTGTGCTGGCCGCGCCACGATTCGCCGGCCTTGTTCCTGAAACTGCTCGACGAGGAGAAGGGCGGCGCCTGCAGCGTCGACTTCGACGCGCTCACCGGGACGGCGCGGCGCTACGTGCCCGACACCAACATCCTGGAGACGATCTTCACCACCGGTTCGGGCCGCGCGCGTCTGGTCGACCTGATGCCGGTCAACCCGCCGAGCCCGGAGCCCGACGAGGGACCGGACGGCGAAGGTGAGAGCCGGCTGATCCGGATGCTCACCTGCGAGAGCGGCCGTGTCTCCGGCGTCTTCCGGGTGCGCCCGACCTTCGACTACGCGCGCCGCGCCTGCACGCCGCTGGTCGAGGGCGCATCCGTGCTGTTCGAGGCGGGTGACTGGCGGGTGCGGGTCAACGCGCATGCGCGGCCCAACATCGTCGAGGACGCGGCCGAGATCCGGTTTAGCCTGGACGAGGGCCAGACCGCCTACGTGGTCCTGACCCACGGCGAGGAACAGGAGGATGCCTGCATCGAGAATTTCGCCGGCGCCCAGAGGCGGCTGGAGGCCACGGCCGATTACTGGCGCCGCTGGAGCGATCGATGCACCTATCGCGGCGCCTACCGGGACGCGGTGATGCGCTCGGCGCTCTGCCTCAAGCTGCTGACCTATTCCCCCTCCGGCGGCATCGTGGCGGCGGCGACGGCGGGCCTGCCGGAGGCCGTGCCGGGCAACCGTAACTACGATTACCGCTTCACCTGGATGCGGGACGCCTCGTTCACGGTCACGGCCTTCGTGATGCTCGGCTACGTCCGCGAGGCGTCCGAATTCCTCCGCTTCCTGCGCGAGCGCGACGGGACCTACGGGCGCGAGACCAAGCTGATGTACGGCATCGCCGACGGCATGCCGCCGGAGGAGGAACTCACCCACCTCGCCGGGTGGAACGGCGTGCGGCCCGTGGTGATCGGCAACCTCGCCGAAGGGCAGGACCAGCACGACATCTACGGCGAGCTGCTGCGGGCCCTGTGCATCTTCCTGGAGGCCGTGGATTACGACCCACCCGAGAAGGTCAATGACCGGCTGCCGGAGGTGCTCGACAACCTGACGGCCCGCGCCATCCGCCACCGGCATGACGCCGATCACGGCATCTGGGAGCTGCGCACCGGTCCGCGCCAGCAGGTCCACACCAAGGCGATGATCTGGGTGGCGCTGACCGACGCGGCGCGGATCGCGCGCAACATCGCGGGCGTGCCCGCCGAGAAGATCGCCGAATGGGAACGCATCGCCGCGGAAGTCCGGGCGGATTACCTCGACAAGGGCTGGTGCCCGGAGAAGCAGGCCTATGTCGGGGCCTACGGCGCGCACCATCTCGACGCGGCCGTGCTCCGGGTCGCCCTGTTCGCGGCGCTGGATCCCCGGGATCCGCGCACGCGCTCGACGCTCGCGGCGATCGAGCGGGAACTCGGCGCCGGGGATCTCGTCTACCGCTACCGCATGGAAGACGGCCTGATCGGCGACGAGGGGACGTTCACCGCCTGCGCGTTCTGGCGGGTCGGCTGCCTCGCCCTCGACGGGCGCACCGGCGAGGCCAAGGCGGCCTTCGAGCGGCTGATCACCCGCGGCAACGATGTCGGGCTGTTCGCCGAGGAGATCGATCCCACGACCGGCGAGCAGCGCGGGAACACGCCGCAGGGCTTCTCCCACATGGCCCTGATCAATGCGGCCCTGCGGCTGGAGAGCAGCATCGAGCGCTACGGTGTGGCGGATACGGCCGACGCGGCGGAGCGCAGAGCGGCCGAGTAGCGAGGCCCTGCGCCGCCATCACGCGGGCGACGAGCAGGTCGAAGCCGGTGCAGGACCGATCCTCACCCCGCGCCTCCTTTGCGGCAGGCCTCGACAAGGCCGGCCGGCGTCATCAGGCGGCGATCTTCGCCGCCGTGTCCGCCCCGCCCATGTCGGCCGCCGGGGCAATCGGGCCGCGGCTCACACGGAACTGTTCGAGCAGGCTCTCGCCGAGGCCGTCGAGCACCGCGTCGGTGGCGGCCTGTTCCTCCGGATCGACCGGTCGCTCCTCCGTCCGGTACCAAGCCAGGATTTGCTCGGGCAGCGCGTCGAGGATGGCGCCGACCGGGTTGGGGACCTCCGGCGTCGTGGCTGGGGCGTCCTCGGCGACCATCACGGCGTCCACCGCACTGGCCGGTGTCGCGAACGTGGTCCTGCGCTGGCTCTCCAGAGCGGTGCGCCACGCTTCGTCTGCCGCCGCGGCGTCGCGGCGGGCCGTCTCGCGCGCCAGGGCCTCCGCCGCGATGGTCCGCGCCACCTCCCGGGCCTCGTCGCGGGCGGCCTCGGCCTCGTAGCGGTTCAGCAGAGCGCGGACGGGGCTCATCTCGGCATCCGGCAATGCATTGCAGGCGCCGATGGCGCATTCGATGATCCGCCGCGACAGGCCTGCGCCGCGCATGGTCGCCCCGCTGCGGGCGACGTCCTGCCACGCCGCGAGGGCCGCCTGCATGGCCGGCAGGAGAGCGGCCGGCAGCCCCGCCCGCGCGTGCAGGTCGGCGAAGCCGCGGGGATCGCGCATGGCCCGCGCGACGCCGGCATGGTCCTGGCCGGACAGGTCGGCCAGCGCGGCCAGAGCGAAGTCGGTCTGGCCCGACAGGACGGCGCGCAGGATCAGGCCGGCATTGAGCTGGCGAGTGACGCGGAGGTGGGTCACCAGCCTTGCGATGCCGGCCGCGCCAGCACCTGCGCAGGCCTCCAGCGCCAGGCGCTCGCCGGTCTCGCGGCTCATCCGCTCGCAGCGTTCGGCGCCGAGCCAGCCGCGGCCCGTGACGAAGCGCGACAGAGCCTGCGCCACCGCGAGCCCGATCGCGTGGTGCACCTCCGGCGGCAGGTCGGCCCGCGCGAGCAGCGCCTCGCGCAACGGCGCCTCCGAGCCGCGGCGCTCGACCATGCGCAGCATCCGGCCGGCAGTGATCTTCGCCGTGGGGTTCCGCGCCAGCACCACCAGGGTCTCGACCTCGCCGACCTCGGCCAGCGCCCCGGAGACCGCGGGCGACAGGTGGTGGCGCGCCGCGATCACGGCGCGGGTCGTCTCGTCGCCCAGTCCGGCGGCATCCACCAGATCCGCGTCGGTGAGAACCGGCGAACGGGCCAGGACCAGTCGCGCGATCTCGGGTGCGTCGCAGGACAGCGCAACGACGAGGGGGCGCGGCGTCCGGGCGGAGGCTGCGCAGGCTTCCGCGAGTGCCCACCGGACCACCGGCGAGGGATCGTCGAGGAGCGCGAGCAGGGCGGTCTTGGCCTCCCAGGCATCCTCCGCGGTGAGGTCGCCGTACAGGTAGGCCCGCGCGAGGGCCGCCGTGGCCTCGGCGCGGCGGCTCGCCGAGGCGTTCTGCGTCCAGGCCAGGAACTCGCGGATGATCATGGACCGCTCCGGGGGGCGAACAGGCTGTTCCTGGCGCCGGTCGTGGCAGGCGCCGCGGCGAAATCCGCCGGGCGGCGAGGCGGCAGCGGCGGGTTGGTGAGCGCGGATCCGGGTGGCGTCGCCGCGGGCTCGGCAACGGAGCCGGTCGCGACGGGATCCGGTGCACCGCCCATCGCGGACTCGGAGGCGGAGCGCGGGAAGTAGGTCGGCGCCGCGTGGGCGGGCGGCGGCGCGGCATTGCGCGCCTGCCAGAGCCGCGCCGCGGCGTCCGGGACCGTTCCGCGCTGGTCCGTCTGGAACAGGCTGCGCAAGTCGCTGGTGCCGCCGAAGGCCGTCGCCGCACTGGCATAGGCCGAGGCTGCCTGCGGGGCCGCCGCGCCGTCCTGGCGCAGCACCGTGAGATCCGTGGCGGCTGCACCCTGGGCGGCTGCCGCGAGGCTGGCGTAGAGCTCTGCGGCGCTCCGGGGCCGGCCCGTGCGGTCGTAGAACAGTCCCCGGTTGGCGGCGGCCGCCTCCGGCAGGTCCAGGGCAGCGGCGCGTTCGGGGAAGGCGCGGGCCGTGGAGATCAGGGCGGCCGCGCCCTTGGCGCCGAGCACGTGCGCCGCGTAGAGGTCGCCCGCCGTCGGCTCGCGGCCCAGCGCGGCACCGAGCGCATCGGCGTTCTGCTGGGTCAGGGCTCCGGCCAGCGTCGCGGAGATCTTGGGATCGCGCCGCAGGTCGAGGATCGCCTGCCGCTGCCCCGCGTCGGGGACCATGTAGGTGCCGTCCGACTGGCGGGTGATGGCGTCGGCCTGGGCCTGCAGGCCGAGCCGCGGCCCGGCATTCTTCATCACGCCGAGCCAGGTCTGCTCGATGAACTGGAACAGCCCGGTGGCCGACGAGGTCCCGGCCTTGGCGGCCGGATCGAGGGCCGATTCCCGCCGGGCGGTGGCCAGCAGGTAATCGAAGCCGACGCCGCTCGCCATCGCCCCGTCGCGGATCGCCTGGACCACCGGTCCGGAGGCCGCCGTCCCGGCGAGGGGCCGCGCCGGGGGCGGGCTCTCGGGGGGGCTTGAGGGCGTGGTGAACAGGAACATCCGGGCGCGCGAAGGGGGCTGACGACAGCCCGAACCTGCGCTCCCTATGGTAAATAAGTCCTCAATCGGTGGCGCGCGGGCCTATCCCCATTCAGGACCCGGTGAACTCGCCGGCTCCCTTGGGGCGGCGCATCTGGAAGCGCGTGTCGGCGGTGGCGTGAAAGTAATCGAAGTAGCCACCGCGCATGATCGGATGCATCGCCGCCGTGTCGACCATGCCGTCCCGGACGAAGCGCTCGTCGACGTAGATCGACACCACCTGCCCGATCACGAGGAAGTTGTCCGGCTCGCCGCCCTCGAGGGGCACCAGCGGTACGGTCTGGAGCCACCGGCATTCGAGGGCCGCCGGGGATGCGGCGACGCGCGGCGGCCGCACCTTGCGCGAGGCGGCGGTCTCCAGATTGGCGAAGGCGAACTCGCTCTGCCCCCGCGACAGCGGCGCGGAGGAGTCGTTCATCCCGTCGCGCAGGTCCCAGGTGGCGAGGCTGCAGACGAACTCCGCACCCTCCTCGGCGAAGGTCATCGCGTCCTTGCGGCCCGAGGACGAGAACGCCACCATGTTGTCGGCCACGGCGTTGAAGAACGAGTAGGGCGCGAGGTTGAGCTTGCCGTCCCGGCTCATGGCGCTGATCCAGCCGATCGGACGCGGCGCCACGATGGCCTTGAGCGGATTGTGAGGGAGCGGGCGCGCCTCGCGCGGCACGTCGAGATCGTAATGCACGGCCGGGACCCCTCTCAGAGGTAGGTGACGATCTCGTCCAGCGCCGGACGCGGCCGGTCTGAGGGGACCTCGCGCGCCCGGCCGATATGGACGAACCCCGCGAGCTTTTCGGCGGGTGCGAGGCCCAGCGCGTCGAGCACCCGCCGGTCGTAGGCGAACCATTCCGTCAGCCAGGAGGTCGCGAAGCCCGCGGCGTTGGCGGCGATGACGAGGTTCATGGTCGCGGCACCCGCGGAGAGCACCTGCTCCCATTCCGGAATCTTCGCGTGCGGCGCCGCCCGCGACACCACCGCGATCGCCAAGGGTGCGTGCGTCAGCCGGCCGCGCTCCTGCGCGAGGCGCTCGGGCGTCGCGTCCGGATTGTCGGCCGCGAAGGTGGCGGCGATGGTCTCGCCCACCCGCGCGCGGGCGTCGCCGGCGATCACGATGAAGCGCCAGGGCGCGAGCTTGCCGTGATCGGGCACGCGGGCAGCCGCCCTGAGGATGACGTCGAGTTGCGCGCGGTCCGGTCCGGGTTCGTCCAGCAGCGGCGGCGGCACCGAGCGGCGGGTCTTCAGGAGATCGAGGGTGGCGGTCATGCGCTCCGTCCCGGTCACGGGTCCGTGCCCGATGTGGCATGCGCCGGGCCCGGGTGGAAGGGCGGCGTGGAGGAGCAGCATGGGCAACGGGCATCGAGGCGGCCTTGCCGTCGCCATGGTCCGGATGCAGAGGCAGAATCCGATGAGCCGGCGCGTCGCGCCGCGGGGACGCTGTGAGAGAGACTGAGCGATGCGCGTGGGGCTTGCCGCGGCCGTGTTGGCCGGTCTCTTGACCGGCGCGGGGCCGGCGCGCGCGCAGCAGGACCTGTTCCAGAACCGCCTCGGCGGCCCCCTGCCCTCCCCGTCGATCACCAGCCCGACCCTTCCGCCCACCATGCCGCCCAGCGAGCCGGAGGCGCAGCTCTCCCTGTCGGCGCTCCTGGCCGGTCCCGGCGTGCCCCTGCGGCAGGGGCTGGCCTGGCGGATCTACGAGGATCGCGGCGACGGCACTCGCCCCTCGATCGTGGCCCGGTCCGGCGAGGCGGAGCCGCATTTCACCCTCGCGCCGGGCACCTACGTGGCGACCGTCACCTATGGCTTTGCCAGCGCCTCGAAGCGGATCGTGATGGGTGGCCAGCCGGCCACCGACACGCTGCGCGTCGCGGCCGGCGCGCTGATGCTGGCGGGCGCCGTCGGCGACCAGAAGATCGCCCCCGCGCAGGTGACGTTCTCGGTCTTCGTCCCCGTGGGCACCAATTCGGAAGGGCGCCTCGTGCGCTCCGGCATCAAGACCGGCGAGATCCTGCGGCTGCCGGAGGGCACCTACCACGTGGTCTCGACCTACGGTGAGTCGAACGCGATCCAGCGCGCGGATCTTCGGGTCGAGAACGGCAAGGTGACGGAAGCGACCCTCAACCACCGCGCCGCCACCGTGACCCTCAAGCTGGTGGCGGCGCCCGGCGCGGAGGCCTTCGCCGGGACCGCCTTCTCGGTCCTGACGCCCGGCGGCGACACGATCCGCGAGGCGATCGGCGCCTTCCCGCAGGTTACACTCGCGGAGGGCGACTACGTGCTGATCGCCCGCCACGACGGGCAGGTCTACACCCGCGAGTTCAAGGTCGAGAGCGGGCTGGACCGGGATATCGAGGTCGTGGCCAAGGCGGGCTGAGCCTCGGGGACGTTCAGGCGAAGCGCCGGGCGAGCGCGACGCAGGCGGCCACCGCGACGGCGGCGCCGATCATCGCGGGCTCAATCCGCTCGCCCAGCACCAGGGCGGCGACGCCGAGGCCGAGGAACGGTTGGAGCAGCTGCAGCTGACCGATTGCCGCGATGCCGCCCCGCGCCAGCGCCCGGTACCAGAACACGAAGCCGATCAGCATGCTGAACAGGGCGACGTAGCCGAGGCCGGCCCAGGCCGGCAGAGGGATCGCGGTGGGCTCGGCCGGCGCCAGAGCGAGGGCGAGCGGCAGACTCACCGGCAGCGACAGGACCGTGGCCCAGGCGATCACCTGCCAGCCCCCGAGCCGCCGCGCCAGCACGCCGCCTTCCGCGTAGCCGAGCCCGCAGACCAGGATCGCCGCGAGCATGAATGCGTCGCCGGGGCCGACTTGGCCTTCGAGGCCACGGGCCGCGAAGGCGACGGTGACCAGCGCACCGCAGAGTGACAGCAGCCAGAACGCCGCCGACGGGCGTTCGCCCGAGCGCAGCGTGCCGAAGATGGCGGTGGCAAGCGGCAAGAGGCCGACGAAGACGGTCCCGTGCGCGGCGCTCACCGTCCGAAGGGCCAGGGCCGTGAGCAGCGGGAAGCCGACGACCACGCCCGCCGCCACGATCGCGAGCGATCGCAGGTCGTTTCCGCGCGGTCGCCTCTGCCGCAGGATGCGCAGGGCCACCGCCCCGGCGAGGCCGGCCAGGGCCGCGCGGGCCGCGCTGAGGAACAGCGCGTCCATGCCGGTCAGCGCGAGGCGTGTGGCGACCAGCGAGGCGCTGAAGATGGAGACGCCGATGAGCCCGTCGATCCAGGCGCCCGGGGCGCCCTGGTCCGCCGGCACCGCCATGCTCGATCCCTCCGCCACCGATGCCTCCCGCCAGGAACCCCGCCTTCATGCGCGGGCAAGCCCGCCTCCGCCAGGGACGTCGGCGGGCCGAGCCGCCGAACTGTCCTGCCGGCCGAGCAGTACGGTGCGCAAACGGAGTCGGGGCGCATCGTGCGCGCAGCGTGTGCGATGGCCCGGCCGGAGCGCCCGCGACGCGCGCGAAGGTTCCATGTTCCGGGCATTAACATTTCCGCTACGAGCCGGAACGATGCGGCGGTGTTCGAGCTTTCAAGCGACTCGTCCTGAGTTAGTGGAGATTCCTATGCGTCGCCTCGTCCTCGCCACCCTCGCCGCCGCAGCCCTGGCCGGGCCGGCCCTCGCCGCCAATGAAGCGCCTCCAACCGTCGCGCCGAAGTTCGAGACCGTCCCGCAGAACGCCGTCCTGAGCTACAACCTCATCGGCCTGAACGTCACCGATGCCCAGAACAACACGGTGGGCGAGATCAAGGATCTCGTTATCGATCACGACAAGCTCGTGGGCTACATCGTCTCGGTCGGCGGCTTCCTCGGGATGGGCGAGCGGTATGTGGCCGTGTCGCCGTCCTCCATCGCGTTGGGCTACGACGCCGACGCCAAGAAGTGGAAGGCCGTCATCGGCGCGAGCAAGGATCAGCTGAAGTCGGCGCCCGAGTTCAAGTACGACGGCAAGTTCAAGCGCTGATCCCAGAGCGCGACAGGCGTCGCGAAGGGAGCGGCCTCGGCCGCTCCCGGCGATCCGGTCAGGCGTTCCGATCCCTGGAACCGCCCGGCGTCCGAGAGCGGCATGAAGCAACCCGCGGTGGCGTTATAACGCTCACGCGCGACCTGTCGGGCAAGCCTCGACCTGCCGCCACCATGGAGGATCCGGACCGCCCGCGCGCTCCGCGCTACACATCCGATCCCAGGGCCTCGCGGGCCATGCGGGCGACGACCGCCTCGCGCTTGGCCTGCTTCAGGACGATACGGGCCGCGGCGCGCGCGTTGGCGGCGCGAAGCTCGGCCTGCGGACCGCCGTCGCGAAGGGTGCGCCACGCCAGCGCGCGGAACCACCTGGCGTTGGCCAGGGCGGCGGCGCGGCGGCTGATCGGCCCACCGACATCGAGCGGCTTTTCTACGGTAACGGACGCCATTGGCTCAATCCTGGACTGCGAACCGCCGCTTGTCCGTTTATGAGACAGCAAATGGCGATGGCATACGAACTGGGCAATAGTTCTGCCAGTAATAACGGTCTGACAGATCGATAAAATCCGGCATCCTCAAAACGCAGGAGATCGGAGTCGGTCCGGACGTCACTGACGGCGATGGCCCGCCCACCGGGAACGCCGCCGCCCGGCCACGATTGTCCGTTACCGGAGTCCGAAGCGGCGCCGTACCGCACCGGCGCATCCCGCGAGAGGGTAGCGTGCCGACGATCTTCGATGCCCATACCTTCGCCCTCACCGCGCATGCGGGCCAGCTCGACAAGGGCGGCGAACCCGGCATGCGACACCTTGAACGCGTCGCCAACGCAGCCCTCGCCCGGGCCGGCCATGCCCGACTCGTCGACGGGTTCGACATCGACCCGATGCAAGTCATGCAGGCTGCCCTGCTCCACGATGTGCTGGAGGACACGCCGCGGACCGTCGGCGATCTGCGCGCCGAGGGTTTCGATCCGGGCGTGATCGGGATCGTCATGCTGCTGACGAAGCCTGCGGCCCGGACAGCCTATTCGGACCGCATCACCGGCCTGATCGAGGCGGGCGACCTCGCGGCGATCCTGGTCAAGATGTCCGACACCGAGGATAATCTCTGTCCCGCCCGGATACCGCCGAACGCCGCGTTCCTGCGGGAGCGCTACGCAACCGCGTTCGCGCGCCTGAAGGACGCTGCCGCGGCCAGGGGCTATACCGGACTGTGAAGCGCGCCGGCGGGGGGGATCGAACCGCAAGCGGCCGGGCTTTTCGCCATTTGCCGCACCGCGCGCTTCCTCGGCCTCAGTAGCGACGGCCTTTCGATCAGAGCCGCTTCGAGCGCGATCCGACCCCACCATTTCCTGCCCGGACGACCGACGCGGCTCAGCCCGCCGTGGGCAGGAACCGACCGCATCCCCTCGGGTTGGCCAGCCATGCAGCATCTCGAGCGCCGCCTCTCCGGCGGCGGCTCGGAGTGCTGACGACTCGACCGGCGGGCGGACACACGGGCACCAGACCGGGAACCTTCGCGGAGGCGCCCGGCGGACCATGCGCCCCGCGGCGCGATCGCGCGACGAGGACCATCGCTTGGCCCAGACAAACCCGCAATCCACGGCCCGGATCGGCGCTCACCCGATCCACGCGATGCTCGTCCCGATCCCGATCGCCTGCTTCGTCGGCACCCTGGGGACCGACATCGCGTACTGGTTCACCGCCAATATGCAATGGGCCAATTTCTCGGCTTGGCTCCTCAGCGTCGGCCTGATCGGCGCCGCCCTGGCGGTGCTCGCGGGATTGATCGACTTCTTCGGCGACCGCGGCATCCGGCGGCTCCGCCCGGCCTGGATCCACGTCGTCGGCAACGTCGTGGCCGTAGGCCTCAGCCTCATCAACCTCTTCGTGCACAGCCGCGACGCCTACACGTCGGTGGTGCCGACCGGGTTGATCCTCTCGGCCGCCGTCGTGCTCATCCTGCTGGTGACCGGCTGGAACGGTGCGGCACTGGTCCACCGCCACGGCGTGGGCGTCCGGAACGGAGAGCGCGCATGACGCTCGGCCGCGCGATCCTGATCACCGGCCTACTGCTGCCGCTCGCAGCCTGCGGGCCGGATCCCATCGATCCGCGGACACAGATCGGGCCGAACCCGCCACTTCCCGAGCCGCACCAGTACCTCCTGCCGCCGATGCACGTCTCCAGCGTCGTCGGCTGGAAGGACGGCGAGGCACCGCAGGTGGCCGCCGGGCTGCAGGTGAAGGCCCTGGCCACGGGTCTCAAGAACCCACGCTCGATCCTGGTCCTGCCGAACGGCGACATCCTGGTGGCAGAGAGCGGCGGCCCGAACCCGCCGGTATACCGGCCCAAGGAGATCATCATGGGCTGGCTTGAACGGAAGTCCCACTCCGCCGAGACGCCGGGTCAGCGCATCATCCTGCTGCGGGATGCTGACGGCGACGGAGTTGCCGAGCAGCGCAACGTCCTCCTCGACAAGCAGAACTCGCCCTTCGGTATGGCGCTCGTCGGCAACGACCTCTACGTCGCCGAGACCGACGGGGTGATGCGCTACCCCTACAAGCCGGGCGAGACCACGATCGCGGAGCCCGGGGTGAAGCTCACCGAGCTGCCGGCGGGGCAGATCAACCATCACTGGACCAAGAGCCTGACGGCGAGCCCGGACGGAACCAAGCTCTACGCGGGCATCGGCTCGAACAGCAACGTCTCCGAGAACGGGCTCGACGCGGAGAAGGACCGCGCGGCGATCTGGGAGATCGACCGAACGACCGGGACGCACCGGCTCTACGCCACCGGCCTGCGCAACCCCAACGGCCTGACCTTCGAGCCGCAGACCAAGACGCTCTGGTGCGTCGTCAACGAGCGCGACGAGCTCGGGCCCGATCTCGTGCCCGACTACATGACCTCGGTGAAGGACGGCGGCTTCTACGGCTGGCCCTACAGCTACTGGGGCAGCCACGTCGATCCGCGGGTGATGCCTCAGCGGCCCGAGCGCGTCGCCTCGGCGATCATGCCGGACTATTCCCTGAGTTCGCATGTCGCGCCGCTCGGGATGACCTTCTACACCGGCACGGCCCTGCCCCAGACCTACCAGGGCGGTGCCTTCGTGGGCGAGCACGGAAGCTGGGACCGCGACCCCCTCAACGGCTACAAGGTGGTCTACATCCCGTTTGCGGAGGGCAAGCCGTCCGGGAAGGCGCAGGATGTCGTCACCGGCTTCGTCACGGAAGACCGGCAGGCCCGCGGTCGACCTGTGGGCCTCGCGGTCGACAGCCACGGCGCCCTGCTCATCGCCGATGATGCGGGCGGGGTCGTCTGGCGGGTGACCGGCGCCGGTACCCAGTCGGCAGCCGAGCCGCCCGCGGCCATCCGCTGACGTGAGATCGCGTTCGGGCAGAAACGGGATGCCGGAGAGATTGTCGTGACACTGTCGTCCCATTCGCCCGCCACGGTGAGCTCCGAGGGCCGTCATGCCCGCGAGCGCGGCGACCCGCTCACCGCGAATCCCTATCCGGAGGGAACGGACGCCCACCGCACCTGGGCGCGCGGCTATGAGATGCCCGATGCGGAAGCCCGGGAGACGTCCGCGGCGGCGACCGACGGCGGTGCGGACCCCGGTGCGTCCTGAACCCCGCCGATCACGGGGCTCCGCGACCGCTCAGAACAGCGAGATCAGCGCCACGCCGCCGATCATCATGACGCCGCCCAGGATCCGCCAGGGACCGGCGCTGTGCTGCGCGAAGCCCAGCCAGCCGTAGTGATCGAGCGCCACGGAGGTCACGATCGCGGCCGTCACGGTGATGCCGGTGAACAAGGCGGCGCCGAGGCGCTCGGCCAGGATGATCATCGCCAGCACGTAGGCGGCTCCCATGGCGCCGCCGAGCCACGCCCACCACGGCACGCCCGTCCAGCGCGCGCCGCTCGGCCAGCCGATCCCAAGGAACGGGACCGCTAGAAGATAGACGAGGATGTTGGTGCCGGCCACGACGAGGGCTGCCAGGATCGGCTGCCCCAGGGCCTTGTTCAGGCTCGCATTCGCCCCGGCCTGGACGGTGTTCAGGACCCCGGCCGCGACAGCCACCAGGGCGATCAGGATCGGCATGCGCGAAGTCCGCCTTCGTCGCTCAGCCCCCGCGTTCAGGAACAGCCGTGCTGACCGAGGGTTCCCCAACGGACCGGCCGGGCCATTCCAGGGCATTCCAGTCCCCACGGCCGGCATGGAGGGAGACACGCCATGACGCTCCGCACGAGGCTCATCACGCTCGCCGCAGCCGGTCTGCTCGCCGCCGCTGCCCCGGCCCTGGCGGCCGAGAACGGATCCGGCGCGACCAGCCGGTCGGGCACGGCCGACAAGACCGGACCGAACGATGCCGGCTCCGGCGCCAGCCCCGGCGCTTCGGGCAGCGGCCCGTCTTCCGGCAACCTGAGCCGCTCCGGCACGACCAACAGCACCGGCGCCAACGATGCTGGCTCGGGCGCGAAGCCCGGCGCCGGAAGCCGCTGACGCGGGGCCGGTTCGGCAACTGGCGAGCGGATGGACCGCCCGGGGATCGGGCCCGGGCGGGAGCGCCCCGGATCCGGCGGAACGCCACTCGCAGGGCCACCGTTCTCGGAACATGTCAGCGGCTCACGGAGGAACCATGCCGGCGAAGAGAACGATCGCGTTGCTCGGACTGCTGATGGTCGGGCTCGCCGCCTGCGATGACAAGCAGGCGCAGACCAACACGCCGACAAAGCCCGATGCCACGAAGTTGGAGCCGCAGACCGACCAGTCGGCGCCGAATAACCAGAAGCGCTGATCCGGCAGCCGGATCAGCGCGGTCCGCGGGCTCCGTCAGGCACGGCGCCGGTCGCCGCATCCTCGTCCGCGATCACCGGCATCACGGCGCCGAAACCGTTGACGGTTTCAGAGAGCCAGTCATCCAGCGTATCGACGGCGGAAAGGGCGCCGTCGAGGACAGCGTTCATCAGTGTGCGCATCATCGACCTCCCGCTCTATCGAAATGGCAGGGCCTCGCCCGGGATCAGACGAAGTGCATGGGAAGCGCGCGCTCCAGGGCCTCGACATAGGTCCCGGCGAACACCGCGACGGTCGCGGCGGCGAGTGCGGCGGCGAGGGTGAGGCGAGCCGTGAGGGTCATCGGAAGTCTCCATCGGATCCGCGACTGTTTTCGCGGTGTGATGTCGATGTAAGCCCAAGCTTTCCGGATCGGCGTGTTGCGGCACACGTCGAGGGCGCCGGCGCACGCCCCGTCGAGGACCCGGGCCGGCCACGCGGCTTCGAAGGCTGGATGCCGGGGCGACAGGCTGCCCGGATCGCCGATCTTCGCCCGCGCATGAGCCCGATACGGAAGCCGTTTCGAGGCCTCGGTCGATGCATCCCAATCGTCATGACACGCGCAGCAAAGTGAGCCAGGGCGAGCCGTCTTCGTGCGTTCAGGAGCGATCGTCGACGCTCGTCGCGGACTGGTCCGCGACACGCGAACGGTTCAGTCGCACCAGGGCGCCACGAGCCTGATCTCGCCGGTGAAATGCGGACCTTCGATCCGGATGCACAACTGATCGCTGTTGGGGTCGGGTCGGCGGACCGTCACCACCTGGGGAACGGGATGGACGCTCTGAAGGGCGGCGACGGCGGTGATCCGCAGGCCCTCCATGGTGCAGGCGGTGCAGGTGCACAGATCGGCCCACAGGATCGCCTCTGCCTCACGGGCGAGGTCGGTGGCTCGGACAGGCGGCATAACCGGTCTCCCCTTGAACATCCCCGATCTTTGGGCAACCAGGGTCAGGTGCGGTTGATCCGCGCCGCAGCAGTTCTGCGTCGCGATTCAGGCCGGCACGTCGCCGGGGCGGCGACCGCGCGGTTGTGTTGCGGCGGTCACGCCGCAATCGATTGTGGCTGTGGTGACGGTGAGCGCGCGAAGATCGGTCGCGGAAGGCGAGGCTTCATGCGGCTGATCGGGCTCGCCGCCCCTGCCGCCGTCAGAGGCGTGCCGCGCGCCCACCGAAACTAGAGACGCCGTTCGCGGTCCTCGACAAGGGCGCGATCACGCCGAACAACGCGGTCTTCGTGCACTATCACCTCGCCGACATCCCGACCGAGATCGACCCGCAGGCCTTTCGCGTCGCGGTGATCGGGCAGGTCGAGCGCCCGCTCTCCCTGTCGCACGCCGACCTCAAGGCGCTGCCGCAGACCGAGATCGTGGCGGTCAATCCGTGCGCGGGCAATTCCCGCGGCTTCTCCGAGCCGCGCATCGCCGGCGGCCAGCTCGCCAACGATGCCATGGGTGACGCTCGCTGGACCAGCTTGCGCCTCGGGGTTCGAGAGTGTTGGCCGCAGCAGAGCCGAGGCCGTAACGACAGCGAGGTCGAGCCGAACCCGCTCCGCCAGATACTGCTGACGAAGGGACCTGCCGGCCGCCGCTCAGCCCGATTCTAAGGCGAGGTTGCGTGAACGGGCGAGGCGGATCGATGCGTCGAAGCAACAGGATCTGGAAAACGGCCGGTTGATCTTCGATGAGCCGCCCTGTCCGGCGGGTTCGGCCTGCCCGTCGACCGTAGACGCCCTACCTGCGGGAGGCGCTCAATCGGGGCCTGTCGAAGGCAGTTAATAAAAACTCTATTTCGTCGTGAAACGCTTTGAGCAGCTCAGCCGTTCTTAGGCGCGGTGCCGCATCGAGCATCGTGCTTCGCGTCGCTCACCGGTGCCGGCGGTCTCACCTCCGCCGCCACCACCCGGTTCACGCGTAGTAGGCGTCTCGACTGCATAACTCCGACATTCCTCGTCGCGTTATCAGATCCGACGCAGTTGAGTAGAAAATACTGAGCGTTGAGGCCGCGCGGTCAGCGTCCCGCGTCTGAGGCCCAACTTTCATCATCCAAACTACGTACGCCTAGCCTGCCTGAGTGCGTGTAAACAGCCAACATATTGTGTTGCGGAGACTGTTATTGCAGGTTATGACCGCTGCGATAAGCAATCGTTAACCGCTCGCCATTGGCCTCATCATAGGAGCTGAGACCGTGCTGACCCGTGTCGAGCCTCCCGCTTCCGCCGGATTTCCCGCGCCGCAGCGTCAGTCCGACATGGCTGACGCGGCCGAGCAGGTGGTTGGCCAAGTGAGCGAGGCGGCGGAGATCGTGGCGGGGGCGGTTCTGCCGGAGACGCCGTTCGTGGCGCGGGGGCTGCGCCTGGACTGGGCGACCAAGCGCAGCCTCGACGTGAGTGTGGCGGCCACGGCTCTGTTCCTGCTGCTGCCGCTCCTTTTGCTGATCGCCCTGATGGTCTGGGCCGGCGACCGCAAGCCGCCGATCTACCGCCACATGCGCCTGGGCCGGGACGGGCGCCGCTTCGGCTGCCTGAAGTTCCGCTCGATGGTCACCAACGGCGAGGCGGTGCTGGCGGCCCATCTGTCTGCCAACCCGCGGGCGCGCACCGAGTGGGCGGAGACCCACAAGCTCACCGACGATCCGCGCGTGACCGCGATCGGCCAGGTGCTGCGCAAGACCTCGCTGGACGAGCTGCCCCAGCTCTGGAACGTGCTGCGCGGCGAGATGAGCCTGGTCGGCCCGCGGCCGATCGTTCCGGCGGAGGTGGCCCGCTACGGCCGGGCGTTCGCCACCTGCTTCGCCGTGCCGCCGGGCGTGACCGGGCTGTGGCAGGTCTCGGGCCGCTCCGACACGACCTACGCCGAGCGCGTCGCGCTGGATCTCGACTACGCCACCCGCTGGAGCCTGCGCCGCGACCTCGTCATCATGCTGCGCACCATCCCGGCCGTCCTCGCCCAACGCGGAAGCCGCTGAGCCCGCGCCGCAGGTCGCCCGGCAATCCCGGGACTTCACGGCTGCATGGAAGATCCAGGCTGATCACGCGGCCGGGCGGGTGTCGCAGGCCGCCGGACCGGTATCACGCACGGGATGTGAAGCGGCGCCGACCCGCGCGAGCGCTCTCCACGATCGGTCGGCTGCGTTCACCTGCGCGGCGACCGGATCGGAGGCCCTCTCTCGACCCCATGGCGTCGCCGCGGGAGCCTCCGGGGTGCCGGGCGTGATTGCACCGCACGACCGATGCGGAGGCCGCGCCTTCAGGATCCAGCAGGGTTCCGGGGGCGCTCAGTACAACGCATCGCAGCGATCCGTGAACAGCCTTGTCCCATTGCGTGACAACGGGTCTGGTAAATGATTTGCTAAGCTCGATCGCCGGGCACGATCTCGGCGGTGAAGAGGGTCTTACCGTGGACGAGGACGATTATCACGGGCGTTTCGACCCACTCTGGTACGACCGGGCCGAGCCCGATCTGCCGCCCGGGCTACTGCTGAACGTGGCAGCCTATCTCTTCCTGATCCTGATGGCTGCGGTGGTCGTGGCCGCGCATGTGTATTGGATGCCGGACAGGGTGTGGTGCTGGGTCTCCCGGCGCATCCAGCGCGGCGGTGCCGTCGGTGGCAATCGGTTCTGAGCGGCGGGCCGCTCCGGCGCTGACGGATGCCTGAGGCTCGGAGAAGCTTCGATCCTCCGGTAACGGCTCCTCCGCGTTTATCGCGGGGTGCGATAGCTCATCATCCTCCTCGCGCATGATCGGCGCCGTGCGGCACAGCGTCCAGAACACGAGGAGCCCGACGACGTAGAAGGCGGTGATCACGGCAGCCCAGAACATGATCCTCCCGTCTTGAAACGATGGACGCGATCGTGCGCGCGTCGAAGCTGAGCATTATCGCGAAAAGCTTGCTCACGGGTCTCAGGGGTTCATGTAGTGTCAGACGGCCGGCTCGTTAGTGGAGATCGAACGCTTAATTTTTAGGCAGGGCTCCGTGTCTTTAATCTTGGCCGGCGTCACAGTTCACAGCCGCGTTCGATCGGATCGGCTTTCAAGCCAAGCAGTATTCTTCGCCGCGATCATCAATCGTGTCGCAAATGCTGATAAGAGAGTCGCGTCCCGCGATCCGGCAGCGTCTGATGCGGAGTGCTCTGGTCCGCTCGATGGCGCCGCCACGGCGGTTGTTCGCAGGCGGAGACAGCACGGCGCTGTGGTGCAGCGCTTCAAGTCTGGCATTAATTGAGAAGAATCACAGATCGTGGTGTATTGGCAAGTATAGCAGCTCAGGATTTCGAATTCAGACGTTCAACGACTGGTGGGACGCGCCGGAGCGCGAGAAGGGGGCGACACGGCGTGTGCGTCGCCGTTCGACCGATCGCACGGAGCCTTGGTGCCGGGTCGCGGCACGCGCACCTCGACCAACTGACCGGTCAGGGGATTCAGGATCAGCATGGTCGTGCGCCTCCGGTAAATGTGCTGGAAGAACGCTGACGGGTGCCGGCAGGATCACGCGATCCCGTGCAATTGCGCACAGTTGGTGAATGGTTCGTTTACCCTGCGAGCGACCCGGCGTCGGATAGGGACACAGGCCCGTTCCGGCGCGCGACATTCCGGTGGCCCGGATCAAGGATCGACCCGAGGACGTTCCCCACGGATCTACGGCTCACGAAAGGAGAATGGCCATGGGTCTGACCGCGTTCGTCGTCTTCGTCGTTCCCTGGGCGCTGCTGGCCTTCTGGCTGACGCGGTCGCCGACTGCCCTTCGTCTGGGCACCCCCGCGGCGGCGTGGCGGCCCATCCCGACCCAGCGCGATCTGGCGGCCGCACAGCGACGCGCCACGAATCCGCACCTATCGCGATCCAGAGCCGAGGCTGACTCGCCCGGCGGCTCCAGACATGGCGCGACCGATCTGCCGGCAGGCGGCGCATTGCAGTCCAGCGTCGAGCCGACCGAGCCTGACGCCTGAGTTTCGCGATGCGACCCGGTGCCAGCCCGGTGCCGGCCGGCCCCATTCCAGCGCGCGGTCGCGGACGGGCTGAGCGGCATGCGGCGGGGCGCCGGGTTCATGGCGTTCGCCAATTCAAAGCGGGACAAGCGGCAGGACCGCGCCTGCAGGTCGGCTCAACACGACATCATCGGACGTTCCAGCCGATGGACCATTCATACCAAGTCGGTCGTTTTCTACTAGTGTTGCCACTGTATTGGCTGGCTTCGGATAACTTTTCCGAGAGCTTCACGAGACATGGCGGCCGATATGTTTGCCCCACGATGCAGGAGCTATCGCGACGGTTCGTCTGCACCATCTATCTTGGCCGTAGCGAGGTGAAGCCTATGCCCGTACGCTGCCAAGTCATTTGCGACGATGACGCGATACCGTCGGAGCACGATTTTCCGACGATGCCGCGAGCGGGCGACGTCTTCGTCTTTCCAGGCCAGTACTCTGTCTACGAGATAGCCGAAGTCCGCCACGAACTGGACGCCTCCGACGGCGCGGTCGGCTCCGGCTCGGCAATCGCCGTGGTCTTCCGGAGGGAGCCCGAACGGCAGAAGCTCGCGACGCTATAAGCTTGAGAGAGCGATTGGCCGCGGGACGGAGCCGAAGGTCCCTTCGTCAGGCGAGGCTTGGCTCCGGACCGTGGCCCTTCGCTCGCACGGCAACGGCGGCACTGAGCGCGCCGACCAACGGCGCGGTCCGTGTCGTGTCCCGGCGATTTGGCGCTGCCGAGATGCCGTCGACCCCGTCCTCCGCGATGCCCGCGACGGTGGGGCACGCGCATGATCGCGCCGGATAGCTCCAGTGCGTCCCAACGATCGTTTCCCGCCTCGCCGGCCCGACCACCAGAACCCGCGGCCGCCCCTTCAGCGCCGGATCACACGACCTGTCCGGCAAGCGGATAGCAGTAGACGTCGATCTCGCCCTTCCCCCTCAGCGCAACCTGACCGATGGGCTTGACCGACCTCGGTTCCGCCAGCCGCGCGAATGCCTCGCGCGACAGGTGAAGCGTGCACCCGTCGCCAAGGCCCGAGAGACGGGCGGCGACGTTGACCGTGTCCCCCCAGAGATCGAAGGTGTACTTGGTTCGGCCGACAATGCCGCCGACCACCGAGCCGATGTGGATCCCCGCGCGGATCCGCCAGCCCGGTGCACCGGCAGCCGCAACGCCCACCATGTCGCTGGCGCAGCGGATCGCCGCCTCGACGGGATCCGCGTGCGGTCGCAGCAGGTTGGCGGTGGCCATGAAGGCATCGCCGATCGTCTTGATGTTCTCCAGCCCGTGCGCCTGTGCGGCGATTTCGAACGCCTCCGCCAAGCGATGGATCTCGGCGACGACCGTGTCCGGTGTCTGGCGGTGGCACCAGGCCGTGAAGCCGACGAGATCGATGAACAGGACCGCCACGTCGTCGAACAGGCGCGGCTTGACCTGTCCCGTCTCCATCAACTCCGCTACCGCGGAGACTGGCAGGATGGCGTGAAGCAATTCGTCGGCACGGCTGCGCTCGCGCTCGATGGTGCGCAGATGCGCCATCTCCCGATCGTGGAAGCGCTTGCGCTCCAGGCAGGAGCGGATACGCGCCTCGAGGAGCACCGGCTCGAACGGCTTGGGCAGGTAATCCTCGGCCCCGAGTTCGATGCAACGGACGATGCTGCCGATTTCCACCAGAGCGGAGATCATCACCACCGGGGTATGGCGCCACGCGTCATGGGCCTTCATCCGTTCGAGCACGGCGTAGCCGTCCAGGGCCGGCATCATCACGTCGAGCAGGACCAGATCGAACGGGGTCTCGTTCAGCCGGTCCAGCGCGGCAAGGCCGTTGGCGGCGCGGATGCTCGTGTGACCGAGCAGCTCCAGCTCCTGCTCCAAGAGATCCAGGTTGAACGGCTCGTCGTCGACGATGAGGATGCGCGCTGGCTCCACGTGTGTTCCTCTCTCCGGCCGGATCCGAGCCGGCCGAACTCAGCCGAGCCACCGGTGCAGCTTGGCAAACAGCAGGTCCTCGTCGATGGGCTTCGTCATGAAGTCGTCGCAGCCGGCCGCCTTCGCCCGCTCCTCGTCGCCGCTCATCGCGTTGGCGGTGATCGCCACGACCGGGATGCGGGCGGTGTCCGCGTTCGCCTTGATGCGGCGCGTCGCCTCCCAGCCATCCACGAGCGGCAGCGACAGGTCCATGAGGATCAGATCGGGACTGTCCGCCACCGCCATCGCGACACCCGCGGCGCCGTCGACGGCGATGAGGATCTCGTAATCGTCCTCCAGAAGCTGCGTCAGCAGATCGCGATTGAGCGCGACGTCTTCGACGATGAGGATGCGCTTCATCGGGTGTCCTCAGAGCGGGCACTCCGCCGCGCGTGTCGCTCCGGATCGCTCATCGACCGTCGAGCGCCTCGGATCCCGGCAGCGGAAGCACGCGCTGGACCTCCCGGACCAGGGCGGCACGGTCGAGGCCCTGCTTGTCGATCAAGCCAAGGACGCGCTCCCGCAGCATCTCGCGCTCTCCGGAATCGAGGGACGCGGCTGTCAGGACGACGACGGGGATGGTGCGCGCCACGGGATCCGCCTGGAGGGCGTCGAGGAAGGTGAGGCCGTCCATCCGGGGCATGAGCAGGTCGAGCAGGATCACGCTCGGCCGGGCCTGCGCGATGCGCTCGAGGCCCGCTTGGCCGTCCGCCACCCAATCGACGGTGCAGTGCTCGGGATCGAGCAGCTGCCGGACGAGGTCGGGCACGTTGGGATCGTCGTCGATCACCAGGATGCGCTCGTTGTCGGGGGCGATGCGTGCCAGGGCGCCGATCAACGCCTCCCGCTCGAACGGCTTGACGATGTAGTCGGTGGCCCCGAGCCGAAAGCCAAGTTCCTTCTGATCGACGATCGAGATCAGGACCACGGGGATTTCCCGGGTCTGCGGATCGGTCTTGAGCGCGTGCAGCACCTGCCAGCCATCCGTGCCGGGCATCATGATGTCCAGCGTGATCGCCCGCGGCTGCAGCGTCCGTGCCATCCGCAGGCCATCCTGGCCGCTCGACGCGCCGACGACGGTGTAACCGGCATCGGCGAGATTTTCCTGCAGCAGGTACACGACGTTCGGATCGTCATCGATCGCGAGCACCACCTTGGCGCCCGATCGGGGCACGGGAGGCGGGGCGGGCATCGGCTTCGGCGCGGGCAGCGCCGTCTCGGACGTCCCGGTGATCCGCGCCGGAATGCTGAGCGTGAAGGTCGAGCCCTGTCCCTCCCGGCTCTCGACCTCGATCCGGCCGCCGAGCAGACGGGCGAGCCGATGACTGATCGCGAGGCCGAGGCCGGTCCCGCTGTGGGACCGCGTCGCGCTGTTGTCGACCTGGTGGAACTCCTCGAAGATCGCGGAGAGCGCCGCCGCGGGGATACCGATGCCGGTATCGGCGACCGCGAACTCGATATGCTCGCCCGCCGGGCGGACGCGGAGCGTGACCGAACCGGCCTCCGTGAACTTGATCGCGTTGCTCAGGAGATTGATCAGGATCTGCCGCAGCTTCTCCTCGTCCGTGCGGAGCGTGGCCGACGGATCCGCGACGTCCCGAAGGAGACGCACGCCCTCGTTCTTGATCAGCGGCTCGACCGTCCTCAGGCAGAGGTCGAGCACCGGCGCCAGGGCGAACTCCGACGGCTTCACCTCCATGCGCCCCGCCTCGACCTTGGCGAGGTCGAGGATGCTGTTGATCAGCGAGAGCAGGTGCTCCGAACTCGCCAGGATCTTCTCGAGATTTTCGAACTGCTTGACGGGCAGGACATCCTTGGCCCGCCGCATCACGAGCCGGGTGAAGCCGATGATGGCGTTGAGCGGCGTGCGCAGCTCATGGCTCATATTGGCGAGGAAGCTGCTCTTGGCGCGGCTCGCGTCTTCCGCGGCCTCCTTGGCCTGCCGCAGGGCCTCCTCGGCGCGCTGGCGCTCGACGACCCGCCCGAGCTGCGCGCCGATGTTGATCATCACCTTGAGGAGGGCCGGGTCCGGTGGTTCCGCGTCGCAGGCGAAGAACTCCAGGGCGGCCACGACCTCGCGCCCGACCGTCACGGGAAAGCCGAAGCCGGCCCGGACGCCGTCCGCCGCCGCCGCGGCCGCGCGCGGGTCGTCGAGGTCGGCCTGTACGTCGAGGTTCCATTCCGGCTGTCCCGACAGCAGGACGCGGCCGGCAGGTCCCGCCCCGGTCCGGAGCGCCGTCCCGTTCGTCGCGGCGCGGAAGTGGCCGAACCGGCCCGGGGCGTCGCAATGCCAGAGGCCGGTCGGGACCAGCGTGCCGCTGCCGTCGGCGGCGACGATGTAGGCGTGTCCGAGGGGCCAACCGGTGTGATGCGCGACGCGGTCCAGGCAGAAACCGATGGCGTCCTCGACCGTGGATGCCTCATTGGCGGCCGTCGCAGCGGCCTGCAGCAACTCGACGAACCCGGTCTGCTTCTGCAGCGCCAGTTCGGCCTCCTTGCGGGCGGTGATGTCGCTCCACGACTCGACGACTTCGACCGGCTCTCCATTCGGATCCCGCAGGAGGCGCTGCTCGTCCCGCACCCAGCGGTAGGTGCCGTCCGCGCGCAGGAACCGGTACTCGATAACGTTGTGTCCCTGTCGGAGCAGGTTCGGAAACTCGGACAGCACCCGGTCCCGATCCTCGGGATGGAGGCGGTCCAACCAGAACTCCGGCCCGGCCAGATAATCATCGGGCTCGTAGCCGAGCAGATCGCGCACATTCTCGCTGATGAAGGTCGGCGCGTTCCGTCCGCCCACCTCGAAGCTGCAGATCATCGAGGGGGACGCGGTCAGGAGGTAGGTCAGCCGGCCCTGCGTCGTGCGCAGAGTCTGCTCAGCGCGCTTGATCTCAGTCACGTCCGTGTAGACGGCGACCACCCCGCCGTCGTTGGTCTTGCGCTCGTTGACCTGGACCCAGCGCCCGTCGGTCCGCTGCTGGAGGAGCGGACCGCTCGGCGCGTGGAAATGGGACATCCGTTCTGCGAGCCACGCCTCGACGGTCACGCCGTCGGGCCGCTCGATGCAGCGTTCGGCGGCGGCGCGGGCGATCGCCTGAAAGGTCGCGCCCGGGCCGATCACCGCCTCCAGCCGCGGATGGAAATCCCGGAAGTGATCGTTGCTGAGGACGAGCCGATCGTCGGAATCGAACAGCGCGAAGCCTTCCGAGCTGCTCTCGATCGCTTCGATCAGCGTCCCCTTGGCGACGCCGGCCGCCTCGAGACGTTCTCCATCGCGGGCTTCGGAGCCGCCGACGCCGGGGGGCTGCTCCGGGGACGATCCGGTCTGAGCTTGGGACATCGATCGGACCAACCCTTTCGGAGCGTCGCGCCGGTCTCTTCGCCGGCCGCCCCGAACCGACATGCGCCGCGCCGTCCATCTCCGATTTATCAGTTTTCACCGTTGCACGGTCTATATTGCGGATCAAGCGAACGGGAGATCTTCGAAAAGGTGTTCGTCACGACGGCCTGTAACCGTCGTATGTCGCGTCAGCTCAGCCGAGGACTGTACCGCATGCCCCGACCATCCTGACGCGCATCGTGACGTCCATCGTGCGGCGCAACTCGCGAGGGCAGACGTGCCGCCCGAGATCGCATCCGGACCGCAGGCGAGCCGCGGCGGCGGTGCGCCTTGTTGCTGTCCTCGCTGAAACGGAGGAGCTGATGGCTGAGTGAAGCGTGCGGCGGATGACCCGGCGACGACACGCGACCTTCTCCAAGCGCTCGACCCCGGGGCGACGTCGGACGGCGTGCCACCGACCACTGGACCGCCGGTAACGGGGCTCGATCGCGGTTCGGATCCGCCTCAGGCGACAGATCGAACCATCGACAGCGCCGGATTGTTGGGGAGGGATTTGCTTGGTGGGCGCACTAGGGTTCGAACCTAGGACCCGCTGATTAAGAGTCCTAACGACCTCTTTGAAAAGACTGAGCTTTTTCTCCGACCAAGGAGAAAAGCGGCTATGAAAGATCAAAGGGTTAGCGTGGGAATGCCGACCGGCGGTCCCCCCTCCCCTACCCCAGTGGTCTGTCACTTCGCTCAGGATCACACGCTCAGCCCCGGTCAGGCTTGGGTCCTGATGGCCCTCGTCCGTCGCTTAGAGGAGCCGGCACGATGAGCCGCGCGGGCACCTACGCGTCATTGATGGAACCGGTCGCTAGGATCCTCCTCGGCGAGCCGAATGCTCGTCTTAGCCGCGGTCGCGAGCTCCGCTTCAGAACACGCGGATCGCTATGTGTCGACCGCCATCGCGGCGTATATCACGACCACGAGGCAAACACGGGCGGTGGTGTCCTCGACCTCATCAAGGCCGTGAAAGGATTGGCTGGGGGAGACGCGATCGCGTGGCTGCGCGAGCAGGGCTTCGACCTGGCCGAGGTTGGGAATGACCGGGTCAAGCCGCACCACGACGGCCGACCACGGATCGTCGCGACCTACAATTACAATGACGCGGCAGGGCAAGTATCCTTTCAAGTCGTGCGCTATGATCCGAAGGATTTCCGCCAGCGCCGCCCTGATCCAGCATCTCAGGACGGATGGATTTGGGGCCTGAGGGATGCCGAGCGCCTCGTTTACCGCCTCGCAGAGGTGATCGACGCCGTTGCCAAAGATCGTGTTGTCTACATTGCCGAGGGCGAAAAGGCCGTAGACGCCCTCGCCGGGATCGGTGTCACGGCGACGTGCAGCCCGATGGGAGCCGGCAAGTGGCTGCCCGAGTATTCGCAAACCTTCTGCGGCGCCCACGTCGTCATCCTGCCCGACAATGATGAGGCAGGTGGGATGCATAAGGATCAGGTCGTGGCGACGCTCACGGGGCTCGCGGCTTCGGTTCGCGTGCTCGAATTGCCCCATCTCCCGTACAAGGGCGATGCCTACGACTGGATCGAGGCCGGCGGCACGGCGGACCAGCTTGCAGAGCTCAGCGAGGCAGCTCCGCCGCTCAATTATGCGGTCCTGTCTGATGCGTCCGTGACATCGGCTCAGACCCACCAGGTGGAACGCCTGCCGCTATTCCCACCTTTGCCGGCCGCCGAGCCGTACCCGGTCCACGCTCTCGGCCCGATCCTCGGCGAGGCCGCCAGTGCGATTGCCAGGAAGGTCCAAGCGCCCGTCGCACTCGCCGCACAATCGGTCCTCGCCACAGCTGCGCTTGCAGCCCAGGCTTACGCCGATGTGCTGATGCCTTACGGCCAATCCCGTCCCCTCAGCCTCTATCTCCTCAGTATCGCCTCGTCGGGTGACCGGAAGAGCACAACCGACAATGAGGCGCTCTGGCCCATCGCGAGGCGTGAGGAGTCACTGCAGGAGCAGCACGGCCGTGATCACCAGGACTGGCTCGTCGCTCACGCGGCCTGGTCTGCCGAGAAAAAGAAGATCGAGGGCGAGCGCAATCTCCGGTTCGAGGACCGGAAGGCGCGCCTTGCGGCGCTCGGACCGGAACCGCAGCCGCCGATCCGGCCGGTGCTGATCTCGGCAGAGCCGACGCTTGAGGGACTGGTAAAGAGCTGGTCCAGCCTTCCGCCGGCTCAGGGCGTGTTCAGCGCCGAGGGTGGGCAGTTCATCGGTGGTCACAGCATGGCCCAGGAGAACCGGCTGCGCACCGGCGCCGGTTTCTCAGCTCTCTGGGACGCCAAACCCCTTGCCCGCATCCGCGCGCTCGATGGCGTGTCAAGCCTGAGGGGCCGCCGTCTCACCATGAACTTGATGGTGCAGCCGCGGGCCGCGGCCGCCTTCCTGTCCGATCCGGTGTTGCGCGACCAGGGATTGCTGGGCCGGGTACTTGTGGCCGCGCCCGACAGCATCGCCGGCACGCGTCGTTATCGTTCCCCATCGGAAGCCGACGCCGAGCAGATCGGCTGCTATCGTGCTCGGATCCTCGACCTGCTGGAGGGCTGGCCGATTGTCGTCAACCGGACCCAAGGTCTTCAGCCACGCGAGTTGGTAATGGGACCGGAAGCCGAGGCTAGCTGGCGACAGTTCCACGACCGAGTTGAGGAACGATGCGGCCAACAGGGCGATCTGCGCCCGGTCTGCGACTTCGCCACGAAGGCCGCGGAGCACGCGGCTCGGATCGCTGGCGTGCTCACCATCGTCGATGACGAGCGCGCGGTTGAGATCCCGTCCGGGGCTATGGATGCTGCTGTCCACTTGGCGACGTGGTACCTCGGAGAGGTCTTGCGCCTTCTTGGCGCGAACCGGACTGACCCGAAGCTGTTGCAGGCTCAGGCGCTCCTCAGCTGGATGCAGGATCAACCCAGCGGTACTTGCCTACTACGCGACATCCTGCGCCTCGGCCCGAGCGCCACGCGGACGAAGAAGGAGGCAGAGGCAGCACTCGCCATTCTGCAACAGCACGGACGGGTGGAGGAAGTCAGCCGCCGACCCTGCACCTTCCGAGCGCACCTCGAGAATGAAGCTGACAGCCCATGAGGCATCCGCCCTGACAAGTCTCCTCTGCGACGGAAGCGACATTTGCGACATTTCACCCTCTGAGCAGCCGAAGTGTCGCAACCGTCGCGGATGTCGCAAGAGGTACCTGCAAATCCGCGTACTTCGGGTCGCAAGTTCTTCTACCTTCGAAGGCTGCTTCGATCGAGGCGAGGGCCGGGAGCGCCCGCTCGCGGTAGCCATTGCCTCGCAGGACGTGCTCGGCGTCATGCACTAAGCGATCTGCGCCAATCTGCCCTTCGAGGCGGGGCTCAATGGCCGGTTGCAGCACGCTCTCGGTTGCCGCGTGCAAAAGCGTCGTGGCGTCCGTCACGGCCTTCAGCTCAGTGAGCCACAGCATGTCGCCGACCGTCGGTAGACCCTCAGGCTCTGAAGAACTTCAGCACCTCACCGTCGCCTGAGCTTCAATGATCATCAGGAGTCTGCGCCGGCGGGGCCGGACGAAGTCCTGTCATGATCAACATCGACACGTTAACGATGTTCTATCTTGCTCTGCTCCAGCTTTTGCGGAATACTAGCTCGCACTTTACGACGAATACCGGTACAAACACGAGAGGCAGTGAGATGGAAAGTCTTTACTGGGATGAGTCCCATCCCTATTTTTACATGACGGGTGAGGAGTTCTATGGCACAGATCCGCAATCCGATCGTGAATACTGGAGCAGGGCTGCAGGCTGGACCGTCGAGGAGGCTATCGCCCTCTCCTTCGGTTGCGAACCGCGAGTGGTGAATTGGCCGGCTTTGAAGGGCACTGGTCACCCCTTCGAAAAGCGATACGCCGAGTGGAGGAGCTTGGCGATCCGCGCTCGTCACATGGGTCAGCTGAAAGAATTTAACGAACCGGAAGTGTTTATCCAGTGGGCGAAGAGACAGGGGATGTCGTTCGACCCAGAGCTCGAGAAGGCGGTGAGGACCAGCAACAAGGCCGCGAAGGCCACGCAAGCTCGAGAAGACGATCACTTGAACTCGAAATCGAGACAGAGCTTGCTAAAGCTCGTGATCGGGCTGGTAACCGCGACGTACAGTTACGACCATCAAAGGGCGCGCACATCTATCGTCCGGGAGATCAAAGACGATCTGGACCGCGTCGGCATTAAGCTGGACGAGGATACGATCCGCAAGTGGCTGGCCGAGGCTGCCGACGAGTTCGGCTACCTCGTCACGACCGGTCAGAAGGACTCTTGACCGAAATCGCTTCCCGCCTGGCCGAAGTCGGCCTCCGCCCCCCGGTTCGGTCCTACACAGCACCCGTCCATAAGACGGGAGAAGCGAAGTGCAAGATAAGCTCCACACGGATCCGGGACCTCTAGCATCGCTGGCAAGTCCCGGAACATTCAGCAAATATGTGTCGGTCCGGCAGAAGGGCGATTGGACCGGTGCGAACCTTGGCCTCGCACGGACCTGGTCAGACCCGATCGGGCACCGGGTTGTGCCTGCATCGGTCTTCACCGTGGGTGGCGCGCGATGAGCGCTCCGCGAACCTCAAGCAAGGCAGCGCATATTGCCGCTCGCCACAACCGTGCCCTCTGGCGCGTGCACACCTTCAAACATCGCCGTCTGACGGCCGGGCTGCACCGAGGCTCTCGAGAGCATCAGCAGCGTACACGCGTTCGCGAGATCAAGCGCAGCGGCAGCTGCAACCCCGGGTACCTCGCGAAAGCCGAGACCGGAAGATCGTATGCGGCCGACAGTTGAAGCGACGCCACCGCCTAAATAGGTAGCGGGCCACTTGCCCCATGATTTTACATAGAAACTGGGTCTGAACCCCAGGGCTTGTGGCGGCTCCATCTCAGTCCACCGTCTCGTCGACCTTCCCATACAGGTCGGGGTGTCTGGCTTCTTTGTTATGAAAGGTCCTTTCAGGACCAAGATGCTGGCAGTGAGACCAGCACGTCCTCCGAGGTCCCTTGATCGGCCCGGGGGACCACCGCCGTTTCCGCCTAACCGGCTGAGTGAACGAGCACAGAAAAGGGCAACACGAATGGCCTGTCCTACCCACCGGGTGTGCTGATCAAGCATGTCGATCGGGACGAAGCAGAGTCTCCGGAGGCATAGTTTTCCCCAGCAGGGTGAACTATGCCTCCGAACAAACCAGACGTTGATATCTGATAGAATCGTCTGACAATATCGGAATGGAAGATCTGCCCGTGACGAAGTCGCGGGCGTCGAGGCGAGGCCGAGACCAGGTCAAGCCTGGTTCAGCGCATACATACCAGAGCAACGGTCGAATCGGTGAGGCTGACCGTCTGAAGCCGACGGTATATTACGAAGACGACCTGTTCATTTCATGAAATAGCAGGATGTCGAGCTGTTCAGGCGCGAGGCTGAAGCTGAATCAAGCAATTAGACACCAAATGTCAGGACTCGGCATCTCGGACCGAAATGTCGAGGTTTACGCTCGTGCTCAGCGCTTTCCATGCACGACGATACAAGCAGCTGTTCAATATCGAATGCTGTGTCCATCAACATGTTCATACCGCCGTCGACCGAGGATAAAATTCAATCAGCTTGACCGTGCGTAGGTCGGCAACGAGTGTAAGCCGCCATTGGGCTGCTTCCCGCAAGCCGACATTCGGCTTTGCGCCCATTCCGGTCGTGGAAGTGACTGCACGGCCATCCCAGAAGCGGATAAATTGCGCCGAGCCAGCCCGGACCGTCAGTTCGTGAGCACTGGTCTTCGACTCGGTCAGATCGATCGGATTTTGACGCGCCTCCTTCCTGAGCTGCATTCCGGCCCCGTTCCTGCAAGCCGCACCGCGCCAGGTTCGGTGCACGTTCCAGGTCATTTTGGTGTTGGCGGCCACATATCTCCCGACCGCGCGGCCGAGATCAGCGGTGCAGGGCGTCGCCACCGCGAGCGCCTCGATGTCCTCCACGCTGTAGGGAGCCCGCGCGAAACCGGGATCCGTGCTGCCGCACCGGGCGAGATCGGCGACCAGCGCCTCCACCCGGCCGCTCTGCGCACGCGCCGCCGCACCGATCGCCGATACCGTAGCCATACTGCGCTCCCGCGGCGCGGGTCCGGAGCGGACCGCGACGGCGTCACCCTGCCACTACCATGCCGCCCCGCCGGAACGATCCTTGCCACCGACGAGGGCCTGGCTCGCAACGAGGCGCAGGGGAGACAACAGGGATGGTGGACACGCAGTCGACGGTCAGGCTCGGAATGCTGACGCCATCCTCGAACAGCGTCCTCGAGCCGATGACGGCACGCATGCTGGTCGGGCAACCCGGGATTACCGCCCATTTCGCGCGCCTGCGGGTGACGCAGATCGGGCTATCGTCGACCGCACGCGATCAGTTCGATCAGGCGCCGATGCTGGCCGCCTCGGAGCTGCTGGCCGATGCCCGCGTCGCCGCGATCCTGTGGAACGGCACAGCGGGCGCCTGGCTCGGCTTTGCGAACGATGCGGCCCTGTCCGAGGCGATCACGCAGCGGACCGGCGTGCCGGCCTCGACCTCGGCGCTCGCCTTCCGCGACCTATTCCGCAGGCGCGGGATCACGCGCGTCGGGCTGGTGACACCCTATATGGGCGACGTCCAGGCGCAGATCCAAACGAATTGGCAGGTCGAGGGGCTCGACTGCTCGGCCGAGCGGCATCTCGGCCTGTCGGAGAACTTTGCCTTCGCAGAGGCCGACGAGGTCGAGATCGCCGGGATGGTCCGCGCCGTGGCGGCCGAGGGCGCCGAGGCGGCCGCCATCGTTTGTACCAACCTCGCGGGGGCGGCCATCGCGCCCGCCCTGGAGGCAGAACTCGGGATCCCGGTCTACGATTCCGTGGCAGTCAGCCTGTGGAAGGCGATGGGCCTCGCCGGGCTGGATACCGCAGGGATCACCGGCTGGGGCAGCCTGTTCGCGCCGCACTGAGCGGCGTCAATCAGCCGTCGTCCCGCTCGATCCAGCGCCGCAGCGCCGGTGCCAGCCCGGTGGCAGGCTTGGCCGGAGGCCGGGCGAAGCGGCCCGCACGCGGCGGACGCGCACCGAGCCGGACCACTGCCTGCGCCTGACCGAGGGCGGCCGCCAGCGGATCGATCAGCGGCACGGGCACCGCGTCTCTGACCCGCACGGCAAGGCCGGTCAGCGGGGCGCCGGCCAGGATCACCGTATCGGCTCCGTCCTCGATGACGGCTCGATTGGCCAGGGCGACGATCTCGCCCTCGAACTCGTGCTGGACCTCAGCGACCGAGCGGAACGCAGCCGCGACCGCCCGGACGCAGGCGCAGCGGGCCGAGAGGCCGGAGAGGGCAACGGCATCTTCGTACCAGGGCAGCAGCGTGCCCGAAAAAGTCACGAGGCCGAAGCGCTGGCCGAGCAGGCAGGCGGTTAGCATCGCGGCCTCGGCCATGCCGACGACGGGCAGGTCGAACAGCTCCCGCGCCGCGATCAGCCCGGGATCCCCGAAGGCCGCGATCACGGCGGCGTCGTAGCCGGCTTGATGCTCGGCCAGGGTCTCCAGCACCGCTCCACCGGCGAGCTGCGCCTCCGCGCGGCTCGCGATGTAGGGCAGGCCCCGGGCGGCCGTCAGCCCGGTGAGCGTCACGTCGGGAGCGAGCGCGGCCGCCGCTTCCTGCTCCATGCGGGCCGTCATCGCGGCCGAGGTGTTCGGGTTGATAAGGAGGAGCCGCACGCCGTCAGACGCGCGAGCTCGGGCGGTAGAACGGCTCGTGCCGCGACGGGTTGATGTAGTCGGCGTAGAAGCGGCGGGCGTGCGGCAGCAGCGCCTTCGAAAGCTGGCGCCGTTCGACCTCGTCGTCCGACAGCGTCCGCGACAGTTCGTCGTGCAGCGCCTTCAGGGCCGCGTCCCGGTCGACCCGGGTGAAGCGCCCGTCCGCGTAAAGCACCTCGCCGTCACAAAGCACCGTGGTGATACCGCCGGTCTTCGCCCGCTGAATCACCGCGTCGAGGAGTGGTGTCTCCGGATCGAGATATGGGTAGGCGATCTGGTCCCAGTCGAGCAGGACGAGGTCGGCGCCCTTGCCGACTTCGATCGTGCCAAGGCTCTCGCCGTAGGGGGTGGTGCGGGCGCCGCCGACGGTGGCCATGCGCAGCACTTGGGCCATGCTGGGCACGTCGGCCTCGTCCATGCCGGGCACCCGGTGGGCGCGCAGCACGAGGCGCATCTCCTGGAGCATGTCGCGGTCGTCGTTGATGCCGGCTTCGTCGAGGCCGATGGCGGTGTTGACCCCCTTGGCCTCGAAGCGGTTGAGCGCCGCCACGCCGGAGCGTAGCCGGAAGTTCGACGAGCAATTGTGGCAGATACAGGTGCCGGTCGCGGCCACCCGGTCGATGTCGGCTTCATTGAGCCAAACGCCGTGGCCGAGCGTCAGGCGCGGACCGAGCATGCCGAACCGGTCGAGATAGTCGAGGGCGGTGCCGCCGCCGCGCTTCTCGGCATAGGCCTTCTGATAGGCGGTCTCGACGAGATGCATGTGCATCGGTACGTCGTAGGATTCCGACAGGCCGGCGAGCCCTTCGAGGGCCGCGTCGGAGCACCAATGCAGGTTGGCGGGCGCGAGCTGGATCTTCGCCCGGCGGGCACCCTCCTGACCGCTGTGCAGGCTGCGAAAGAGGGAAAAATTGTCCTCCAGGGACATCTGGAAGCGCTCGAACCAACGCTTCATCGGGTCCTGCAGCGGCGCCGGCAGACTCGCCACGAAGTCCGTGTCGGCCTGGTAGACGAGCCGGTTCTGGTCACGGACCGCGAAGCAGTACGAGACCCGCATGCCGATGTCGCGATAGGCGCGCAGCACTTCGTTGGAGCGCGCCTCGACTTCCTCCAGGCTGCCGGGCATCCAGCCGTGGATGTGCTGGACCGTGGTGATCCCGGAGCCGACCATCTCGAAGGCCGAGTACAGGGTGTCGAGGTAGAGGTTTAGGTTGCGCGCCACCATGCGGGTGACGAACCACAGTTCCAGGGGCATATCGGGCGAGCCGAGCTGCACTGGCGTCAGGCCGACATGGTGGTGGCCGTTGACGAAGCCCGGCAGCAGGATCTCGCGGCCGGAGCCGATCACCGGGGCGTCGGGGTAGCGGGCGTGCAGGTCCGCGTAGGTGCCGACCGCCTCGATCACGCCGTCCTTCTGCAGCACCGCGCCGTCGGCGATCTCCTCCCAGCGATCGTGGTCGAGGGTACGGGTGATCATCCGGAGGCTGCGGATCAGCGATGTGGCCATGGTTGGGTCCATCTTGATTGGGAAAGGATCAGACGAGCGCTTCCTGCTCGGCGAAGGCCCGGTCGACCTCGTCGCGCAGGAGCTCGGTGAGGTGGCGCCGCATCGCCTCGGCCTCGGGGGAGAACGGGTCGCGCGGGCGGGCGAGATCGTTGCGGACGATCGTCTTGATCCGCCCGGGGCGGGCGGTGAACACCACCACCCGGTCGGCGAGCGCCACCGCCTCGTCGATGTGGTGGGTCACGAACAGCACCGAGGCGCCGCTGTCGCGCCAGACGTCGAGCAGGAAGTCCTGCATCTTCTGGCGGGTCTGGACGTCGAGGGCTGCAAAAGGTTCGTCCATCAGCAGGACCTTCGGCCGCATGGCCAGCGCGCGGGCCACCGCCACCCGCTGGCGCATGCCGCCGGACAACTCGTCCGGCCGCTTGTCGAAAGCCTCGGCGAGGCCGACCCGCTGCAGCGCCGTCCGGGCCACGCTCCGGCGTTCGATCTCCGGCGTGCCCTTCAGCGACAGGCCGAAGCTGACATTCTGCCAGACGCTGAGCCAGGGCAGCAGCGAGGTCTCCTGGAAAATCAGGCTGCGCTCCGGCGAGGGGCCGGTGACGGCCTCGCCGAAGGTCAAGAGCTCGCCGCCGGAGGCGGGTTCGAGCCCGGCGATCAGGTAGAGGAGCGTGCTCTTCCCGCAGCCCGAGGGGCCGAGGAACACTACGAACTCGCCGGGCCGCACGGTGAGGTCGATGTCTCGCAGGGCCTCGTGAGCGCGGGCGGTGCCGGCCGCCCAGACCTTGGCGACGCCGCGGCAGGAGACGGCGTCGTCGGAGATGCGATCAGAGGCCAAGGGCGGACCCCGTGTCGCGCGGCAGCCAGTACAGCAGACGCCGCTGGACCAGCCGGAACAGCAGGTCGAAGGCGAAGCCGAGAAGGCCGATTAGTGTGATGGTGAAGAACACGAGCGACGGGTTGAAGGTGTTGCGCGCCAGCATGATCACCTGTCCGAGCCCGTACCCGACGCCGGTCGCCTCGGCGACGAGCACCACCATCCAAGCGCCAAACAGGTTGAGGCGCAGCACCGCGAGCAGGCCCGGGAGGATCGCCGGCACGATCACCCGCCTGTAGATCTGGCGCTTCGACGCGCCCATGGTGCGGGCGACGTTGATGTAGTTCCGGTTGACTCCGTCGATCTGGTGGATGGTCGAGAGCACCATCGTGAAGAACAGGGCGATGAACACCATGAAGATGGCGGGCGCGTTGCCGATCCCGAACATGAAGATCGCCACCGGCAGCCACGCGATCGGCGAGACCGGCGCCAGCATCGTGATGGTCGGCAGCGTCAGCCGCTCGAACAGAACAAAGTAGCGGATCGCAACCCCGACCAGGATCGACAGGGTCGCGGCCAGGAACAGCCCCGCCAGGACCCGGCCCGTGGAGGCGAGCACGGTGATCAGCACCGCCATGGCGGGGCTCGGGCCGGCATTCATCCCGGTGCCGATCTGCCAGCGCTGCGCGGTGTTGAAGAAGCGCGCCTGCTCGACGAGGTTACCGAGGAAGATGTGCGGCGGCGGCAGCAGCTTGGCGTCGGAGATGCCGAACGCCCAGAGCAGCTCCCACAGGCCGGCGAAGCAGCCGACCGAGACCAGCATCCAGCCGGTCCTTTGCAGGAGCGGGACGAACCCGTCGGGCAGCGCGAGGCGCTGACCGAACGGGAGGCGCGGCCGGCCGTGCGGGACGGCGGCGGCGCGGGCAAGATCGACGGCCATCCGCTCAGGCCGACTTCAGCTTGAGCTTGCCGTAGAGATCCGGGTTCTCGGCGATGACCTGCTCCAGCAGGGTCCAGTCAATCGCGTCGCGGCCGGGCTTCTTCTTGATGTAGCCCATCTCGGCGACGGAATCGGTCCGGTCGAGGATGAACTGCGTCTGGTTGCGGGCGTCCACCACCGAGGGCTGCCGGCCCATGGCGAGCTGGGCGTTGCTCATCGAGGTCTTGTAGTAGGAGCCGACGAGCTTGTTCAGGGCGGTCTGGGGATCGCCTTCCGCCATCGCCTGGGCCTTCATCATGCCCTTGATCAGGGCTTTGACGGCGCCCGGGTTCTTGGCGATCAGCTCGTTGCGGACCGCCAGCACGCAGTCGGTGTAGCCCTTGCCGTAGATGTCGGTGCCGTCGGAGAGTTTGACCGCGCCCTTCACGTCGGTGAGGAGCGCCGTGCCGTAGGGTTCGATGGTCGAGATGATGTCCAGCGCACCGGCGCGGAACGCCTCTACGGCCTCCGGGGTCGAGCCCATGTAGCGGACCGTAATGTCCTTGAAGGCAACGCCGTTCTTCTTCAGCCAGTCGTAGGGCAAAACCTCCAGCGTATCGAGCTGGAAGGTGCCGAGCGTCTTGCCCTTGAGCTTCTCCGAGCTGTCGAGGCCCGGTTGGGCCACGAGCACGCAGCCCTCGATGCCGCCCCCGGCCACGATCTTCACCGGAGCGCCGGCATCGTAGAGCGCCATGAAGCTCGTGTAGGGCATCACGCCGGCATCGACCTGACCCATCCCGAGGAAGGTAACCTGATCGGAGAAGGTCGGCGTGTTGACGAAGTCGATGGTGAGGCCGTCATCCTTGGCAAGCTGCATCGCCTCGGCCAGGAAGAAGTTGAGGTTGCAGAAGCCGGTCCCGTGCGTCGCCCGGATGCCGGTGGCCGCCGCGGCCGGGCTGCTCAGGCCTGGGCCCACCGCCAGGGTGAGCGCCGCGGCGGTGCCGCTGAGGAAGCGCCTGCGGCTGGGTTTGAACCGCGAGAAGTCTGGGACGCGATAATCGCCGTGGCGGTCGCACATATCGACTCTCCTCAGAGGGCGGATCGTACGATCCGCCGGACCACGTGCCGATGTTAGACGGAGGGATCGGAGCTCGGGACAGGCTCTAGGCAGTCGCGGAGATCCGGTCGCCCGGCACCTCAGCACATCGACGGCACGCCAACCTTTAGCTATCGCCAGAGCGACGCTGCGCTAGCAAATAAGAACCAAGAAGCGTGCCAAATGCGGGGATTGACCGTATTGGCTTCGTGAAACCTGTCCGCCTCACGGAGCTCGTATCCAGCAGGCCCGCTGGGGACGCCCCGCTTCTCGCGGGGCTGTCGACATCACTCGACGTAGCCCGGTCGCTCGCTGGCTTCGATAGCGAGGGTCGGAAGCCTGCAAGCCGTCCTTCCGGGTATCCCGCAAAGTCGCTACTGGATCGTCGGCATTCCAGGCTAACCTTCTCCGCAGCGGACCGGCGGCTTTCGGCCATGTCCAGTCGGCTGCTTCGCGCCCGATGCGGTCATCCGTGAGTTCGGATGATTCGCTCGAAAGCGGTCATGGCGCAGATGTCGCCCGGCGATGAGCAAACCGGCGCCGACTGCATCCCTGTTCATACCGGCAAGTTCGGGAACAGCGTCGGCGCCGTGCGCGCGGCGAAGTCCCGGAACAGCCGCACCGGTCGCGGCGTGTGCGCGTGGCCGAGATGGACCAGCGACAGGTCGAACGTGCGGAAGCGCCAGTCCGGCATGACCTCAACCAGCTGGCCCGCCCGCATCAGTTCCGGCCGCACCACCGGTGGCAACCCGCCGATGCCCGCGCCCGCCGCGAGGGCCGCAGCCAAGCCGGTGTAGTCGTTCATGGTCAGGTACGGCTGGAAAGACACCGTCTCGCGCCGCTCGTTCGCGCCAACCAACACCCAGCTGTGGTCCGGCCGGCCGATCGAGAATGCCACCAGGCGGTGCCGGTGTAGGTCCTGCGGACCTCGCGGCGCGCCGGCCTGCACGAGGTAGGCCGGGCTCGCTACGAGTTGGTGGCGGTAAGTCAGCACCGGGCGCGCGACGAGGGCGGAGTCCGCCAGCGCGCCATAGCGCAGCACAAGGTCGATGCCATCCGCGACGGGGTCGACGTGGCGCTCGATCACGATCACCTGCACCCGCACGTCCGGGTGCTCGGCCTGGAAGGCGCCGACGAGCGGTGCCATCAGCGTATCGCAGAGGCTCGGCAGCGCCGCGATGCGCAGCACGCCCGACACGTGCGTGGCTTGATCCAAAACCAGGCCGATGACCGCCTCGCTGATCTCGGCACCGCGGCGGGCCTGATCCAGCACCGCGGCGCCGAGGTCGGTCAAGCGCAGTCGCCGCGTCGAGCGCTCCAGCAGTCGGATGCCAAGTTCGGCCTCAAGATCCGCCACGCGCCGGCTGACCGTTGACACCGGCATGCGCAGCTGCCGCGCGGCTGCCGAGAAGCCACCGGCTTCGACAACCCGCGCGAAGATCAGCAGGGCGTTCAAGTCAGGCGTCATCGTCTCATATCTGCAAAACACTTTCTCATCGTGGGCCCCTTACAGAACATCGGAGGATCGCATAGAACTTTGGGATCGTTGATCGCCGTCTACAACGCTTTGGGAGACGGTTCGGTCCGCCGCTTCAGTCGTATCTATGCTGGTCTTGCTCCCAGGCGGTGGGTCCGCGGCCCCGGCTATCGGTGAGCCCACGATCGCTCAGACCCGGCGGTGACGGATCGGGCCCGCCGGATTGACATGAAGACGGTTTGGAACGAGGCCGGGCGGTCTCGTCCACGACGTCGCCCTCAGAAAAGGCATTCTGGGGAACATCGGGAAGGGATGGAACATGAGTTGCCGCAGCATCGACGTCGTCCGGGAACTGCTGGAGGGGGCGACTGATCCCGAGGTCGTGGACCGCCTGATGGCGGAGGATGCGGTCTACATCTCGCTGACCTGGGATAACCCCGAACTGAAGAAACTCATGCCCTGGGCCGGCACGCATCGAAACGGACGCGAGAGGATACTCTCGACGTTCCGGACATTGAACACGTTCTGGACGATCGACGATTTCGATATCCGCGACATCTTCGGCGACGACGAGAACGTGGCCGTGTTCGGCAGCTTCACGGTCCACTCGGTGAACCTCGACAAGGTCTTCGTGTCGCCCTTCGCCGTGCACGCGAAACTCCAGGGCGGTTTGGTCACGTACATGTTGTACATGGAAGACACGCTCGGCACCGGGTCGACCTTCCGCAAGAGCGGCATCTGGACCTTTGCCGGCGATCCGTCGGGCGAGATGGTCACAGTTGGCGACTGACGCGTCCCGTCCGCCTACCTCATCGCCAGTCCGTCGAGCGTCTCGTCGAACCCAGCAGTGATCTCCGGCCTGCGCGCCGAAGGCCCCCGCTTGCGACCTCCGCCGACGCCTCCCCCATCGGCGGCGCGCAGCATCACGGCCCTCGCTCTCGTCGAGTGAGGCTGTTCACCAGGAGTCCCTCGGACCAGGGGCGAGCGGATCAGCGGCAGCCATCGACGCGCCTGCCGCCCACCGCATCACAGGTCCTGGGGGAGAGCTGGGAACAGACATCGTAAGCCGTCACACACGGCTGAGGGCGCTCACCGCAGCTTGCGGCCCAGGTATCGCCACTCCCCATCACGCCGACATGGCAGTCGTCCGGGTCGAGTGAGCATGCATGGGTCGCCTTCTTGATGCACACCTGCGAGGTCGTTCGAGTCATGACCTGTATGTCCGAATGCTCCTTCACCGTAGCGTCCGTGATGGCGTCGAACGCACGACGCACCTCATCAGTCGATTGAATCCGCGTACGCGCCTCCGCCGAGGGGTAGCTCGCCATATAGACGAACCACTTCTCGCCGGTCGTGGCTGGTGGGCCATTCTTGTTGTAAGCCACGGTGAAAGGGCCATCCAATCCGGCTGGATTGGGGTAGATGGCAAATCGATAGGTTTTGGCATCGTTTTTCCTGAGAGCATCAAGATAGGCTCGAGCGGCAGCGGGATCCTTCTCAGAGACCGCGTTTGGGCCCGATATGGGGAAGACGAGTAAGCCCAGCTCGAGCACTTGATCGCCGGATTGGGCTAGCGTTCGAAGGTCGAAACTGCTGTCGAGCGGCTTCACGAAAACCAGCGTCATGTCGAGCGTGCGAAGCCACCGCTCGGCGGCCGGCGTAGGAAACAGCATGTTGGCCATATCCTGCCAACGCTGCTGGTTTTCCCACCACGTCATACCGGTCCAGGTGCCCGCGCCCGTGTTCTCGGGACGGCCCCAGATCGAACGCCACTCGCGCTCGACCAGCGGGCCCGGCTGCGCGCTCAGCATCGCGATGAACTCCGAGCGCCACTTGAACATCTCAAGTTTGTCCGAGTGCGTGCGACGCAGGGCGATCTCGAGCATCGGCCCCGCGGGATAGCCGCCGACCCCATCCTTGACATCTCGCCAGTCCGCAGGGAGCTGGCTCGCCCCCTCTGCGGAGGATGCAGTCTGACCAAAGGCAGGGTCGCCCACGAGCGAGCCGAGCAGGAGGTAGATCCCGACGGCACACGCAGAAGCCATCTTGGAAATGCCAGGTCGCGAGTAATTCTTACGCATCAGAACATCGACCATGATTTGTGTTTCCAGTCCGCTTCACATTGAGGGTCTTGGCGAGCACGGCGTTGATACCTACGAAGTCGGTGCTGCCGAGCGCGCGACATACAGCCGCCGATCTCTGTTGCGGCATTTAGTTTTGGCTGGATGTCCAAGAGGCTGGACAAGCCCACAACATGGTCGGTATCGGGGTCCGCTGCCGGTTGGCGCCATGGGCCGACGGTCACCAGGACCGGCGAGATCCTGAAGTTGCCGCCGCGCGATTCAGCAGTCGAAGCGCTCAACGCGTCAGCACGACGATCTTACCGCGCGCTCGGTTCTCCTCCATCGTACGATGCGCCTCGACGATGTCGTCCAGGTGGAACACGCGGCCGACCGCGACGGGTAGGGTGCCGGCAGCGACCTGGTCGATCAGCGCCTGCATCGGCATGCCGACGAAGTCGCGGACGCCGCCATCGTAGGTGGTGAGGCACACGCCGGTCGGGATCGCTTCCATGGGGCTGAAATCGGGGAGCGACCAACTGTTGCCGACCATGCCCGTCATGCACACGATTCCCGGCTCGCGCGCGGCACGCAGCGAGTCGGAGAGCGTGGTCGCCCCGATCAGTTCCAGCACCTTGTCGGCGCCCCCCTCCCACGCGCGCCGGACCGTCGTAGCGACGGCGCCGTCATCCACCACGAACAGGTCGACGCCGAGCGCTCGCAGCGCCTCCTCGCTCGCTGGGCTGCGCGACGTGGCCGCGATGGTAGCGCCCCACGTCTTGGCGATCGCCGCGGCGGCCATGCCGACGGAAGTCGTTCCGCCGCGGATCAGTAGCCGCTCGCCGCTCGTCAGACGCAGCGCGCGGTGGAGCGAACCCCAAGCGGTCTGCAGCATCTCGGGCAGCGCCCCCAGCCGATCCCACGTGAGATCGGTGCGGAACACCTGCACGTTGCCCGCCGGCACCAGAGTGTACTCGGCGTAGCCCCCGTCGAAGTCGCGCCCCATGCCGCCCATCACCGTGGCAACCGTCTCCCCCGGCTGGAACTCGCCGCCGGGCGCTGCCGCTACCGTGCCCACCGCCTCGATGCCGAGCACGCGGGGGAAGCGGACGTTGGGCGACAGGCCCTGCCGGGTGAACAGCTCGGAACGGTTCAGCCCGAAGGCTTCGATCCGAATGAGAACATGGCCGGGACGCGCCTCGGGGATCGGCAACGCCTCGACGCGCAGCGCTTCGGGGCCGCCCGGGGCGCGGATCACGGCCGCCTTCATAGTACTCATGACTCAGGTGTGCTCTTCTCGGACCAACCGGTCGAAGCCTTGGGCGCTACGCCAGGAACGGGGAGAGCCGTCCGCCGGATCAGAATGGTCGCCATGCCGTTCGCCTCTTCGCGGACCTGCACCGCATCGGCGACGGTGCATTCGCCGACGCCGGATACCGGAAAGAGCACGCCTGTCGGCGTGCAGGTGATCTAGTTGGCCTACCCAAGCGCGTCGACACTGGGCCGCCTGACGGGCTTCCGCGTGCACCGTCATCCGTGATCAACATCCGGCTGCCGTACCTGATCGACACCGTTCCATAGCTTTGCAACGAAGCGACGACTGTGGCTAGTCTGCGAATCTGGGAATATCTTTCTCAAATCTAGGATGAGTTGGTCGGCCGCGAGGCGTTGGGGAGCGCTCGCTCGTAGTGTCGCTCGCAGGAGCACCAGCCGACATTGGCGGCCGCCACGGGCGGATCACGCCAGCGCATTGCTTTCGACGATGCATCTGAGCTTACGCCACGCCGATGCCTGAGGGAACGGAGCAAAGACGTCCGGTTCGGTGCCTCGCCTGTTTCGAAGCAGGCCGGCAGCCTCCGGCCAAATCCAGTCCCACAGTCGGGCGCCTCTGTACGTCTGGGTAGGGTGGATTTCTGCCGGGCTGCTTCTGGGCTGCGAATGCATCGAGCGGACATCGCCGATAAAGCCGCTCACGAACCTCTGCGGCAGGTCGGACGGTTCGCTCTCCGGCACTCTCTGAAACGCTGTTAGAGTTGGGGGATGAAACACTCCCATTCCCACCTCTGGCCTGGGGTGCCGTTGGCCCTCGTTTCGGCCATCTTGTTCGGTGCCTCTGCTCCGTTCGCAAAGCTTCTGCTCGGCACGGTGTCGCCGCAACTGCTTGCTGGGCTGCTCTACCTAGGTGCGGGCGTCGGCCTGGCAGCCGTGCATGTCAGCCGAGCTACCCTTGGCGTTCCGGCCCAGGAAGCTCCGCTTCGCCGGCATGATCTGCCGTGGCTGGCAGCAGTCGTGCTGTTCGGCGGGTTGGCCGGGCCGCTCCTGCTGATGCTGGGGCTGTCGCAGACCTCTGCCGCCTCCGGATCGTTGCTGCTCAACCTCGAAGGGTTGGCGACCATGCTCATCGCCTGGGTGGTGTTCCGAGAGAACGTCGATCGTCGGCTGATGCTCGGCGCGTTCGCCATCCTCATGGGCGCGGTCGTGTTGTCGTGGAACGGTGAGGGTGTGCGCCTCGATGCAGGCGCAGTGCTGATCGCCGCTGCGTGTCTGGCCTGGGGCATCGACAACAACCTGACGCGAAAGCTGTCCTCGGCCGATCCGGTGGTGACGGCTACGATCAAGGGGGTAGTGGCGGGCAGCGTCAACGTCGTTCTGGCACTGATGCTGGGCGCGGCCATGCCATCCATGACGACGATCAGTGCAGCGGCCGTGGTCGGTTTCCTCGGCGTCGGGGTGAGCCTCGTCTTGTTCATGCTGGCCTTGCGCCACCTCGGTGCGGCGCGCACCGGGGCCTACTTCTCACTGGCGCCCTTCATCGGCGCAGTGATTGCCGTCGGGCTGCTGGTCGAGCCGGTGACGGTGCAGCTCGTCGTGGCCGGCGCGCTGATGGGCGTGGGTCTGGCGTTGCACCTCGTAGAGCGCCACGAGCACGAGCACGTTCACGAGGCGATGGAGCACGAACACGCTCATGTTCACGACGCGCACCACCAGCATCATCACGACGGGCCGGTGACGGAGCCGCACTCCCACTGGCATCGGCATGAGCCGCTGCGGCACACCCATCCGCACTACCCGGACCTACACCATCAGCACGGTCATGTCTGAAGGGTCATAGCTGGAGGGTCCACGTCAGAGCAAAGTATCGGTGCCTGCTGCCCACCCTGAGCTGAAGTTGCCGGAGGGCTGACGAACGTCCGCTTCGGGTGAACTCCGACAGCGCCTCAGGCGGCTGGGTTGGGTCGCTGTCGGAAGGGCGGCTCAGGGTGGTTTTCTGCCGATCCGCTTTCAGGGATGATCTGAAAGAAGCGGACATCCTCGTCGCCCTCTTCCGAACCAATGCAGTCTGCCCTGATCTACTCAGCCGGAACTGGGACAGAGCGTTGACCCTCGCGATATTCGGCCCACGCCTGCCGTAGGATTTGCACGGAGGAGGTCAGGAAGATGCCTGCCATGATCGCTGCCACGAGCAGATCGGGCCACGCCGTCGAGGTACCCCACACCGCCAAGGCCGCGCCCATGACGATCACGTTGCCGATGGTGTCGTTGCGCGAGCACAGCCAGACCGAGCGGACGTTGGCATCGCCGTCCTTGTAAGGCTGCAGCAGCAGTACCGAAGCGGCATTCACCGCGAGTGCCAGCACGCCGACGACACCCATGACCTCCGCCTTTGGCAGGCCGAGGATAAGCGTCTGGTAGACTGTTGAGCCGAACACCCACAGGGCCATCAGCGACAGCGATACGCCCTTGGCGAGCGCGGCCGAGGCACGGGTGCGCAGGTTTGCGCCGATCACAGCCAGCGAGAGGCCATAGGTCACGGTATCGGCGAGGAAGTCGAGGGCGTCGGCTTTCAGCGACTGCGATCCGGCGACTTGACCTGCCACCATTTCGCCGAGGAACATCGCCCCGTTGAGGGCGATCACCGTCCAGAGGATGCGCTTGTAGCGAGGATCCACCCCGTCGAACACCGGCACGCCCTTCGGGCAGCAGGTATCGCCTGGGGTGCCGTGAGCAGCGGGTGCAGCCTGCGGGGACTGACCCGGCAACACGAGGGCGGGTGGTTCGCAGCAGGCATCGTCGCTCTTGCAGCAGCTATCGGCCATGGGGTGACTCCCTTACGGCCCTCACATAGTCTCTCTAGCCACTAGAGGTTCAAGGGGCGATGGCGGAGATTTCCATCGGCGAGTTGGCGCGGCGGTCTGGCGTTAAGGTGCCGACCATTCGCTATTACGAAGGGGCCGGACTGCTCCCCGCGCCGACCCGCACCGAAGGCCAGCAGCGCCGATACACAGCCGCCGCGGTGGCGCGGCTTAATTTCATCCGACACGCGCGCGAGCTAGGGTTTGAGGTCGCCGCTGTCCGCCAACTGCTGGCGCTCAGCGAACAGCCTGAGCGTCCGTGTGCTGAGGTTGATGGCATCGCCCGGCATCACGTCGAGGATATCGACCGGCGCATCGCGCAACTCGTAGCGCTCCGGCGCGAACTGCAGCGCGCTCTCGACACCTGCGGTCACGGTCGGGTAGGCGATTGCCATGTCATCGAGGCTCTGGCTGATCCAGAACACAGCCCCGAGTAGCGGATATTCCGCTTCGAGCTAGTTCGACTACCCGCCCATGTGACCCCAAGGGGTCGAAGACGTGGGGGCCGCTCAAGGTGGTTTGCAGCCGGTCCGCTTCCAAGCAGCGCACGTTTGGAAGCGGACATTGTCTGCTTACTGGCTCTCACGCGTGATTAGCCAAGCAAGATCTGCTCAGGAACTTGACGTAGATCCTGCAACGAGTTCCGTCACAGCACGCACGAGTTCCGCCTCCAAGTACGGTTTCGTCAATCTTGGACGGCCCCGGTAATCATCCTCATCAGACAACTTCACGTCCCCGGTGGCGAACAGGTATGGCACACCGGACGCCCGCAGTTCGGAAGCGACGGGATAGACCGTATTGCCACTGCCGAGGTTTACATCCAGCACGGCCGCGGTGAGACCATCATCCTCGATGAGATCAAGGGCCTGATCTACGCTGGGGACAGGCCCTACGACGGTAGCTCCGGCTGCCATCAGCCAGCGCTTCACATCCATGGCGATCAGGTACTCATCCTCGACGACGAGGATACGGTGGCCGGCGAGTGGTCGAGCAGGATCGGGCACTAGCCCTCCGTGGCACATGTCAAGAACGAGCCACGGTAGATCCTCTGGACGGACGTGCACTGACCCAGGTCAAGTGACAGGCATCTCGATCCGGCAGCGCACGCCATCTGCGCTGAGTTCGTAATCGACCCTGGCTTCCAGCGCATAGACCAATGCCTCCTGGATCAACTCAGTGCCGTAGCCATGACGTCTCGCCGCCTCCGATCTGATGGTAACGCCGCTCTCGACCCAATTCAGCGCCAAGCGACGACGCTCGCGCCGATCCAGCACGACCTCCCAAGTGACCGCAAGGTGGCCGGTGCCATCCTGTAGTGCCCCGTACTTGACGGCATTGGTGGTCAACTCGTGCACGGCAAGTGCGAAGTTCTGCACCTGCTGGGCGGTCAGATGAACCTCTGGCCCCGAGACGGTGGTGCGCTCGCATGCGTTATCGGCGTGCGCAGCTAATTCAGCCCGGATCAGCGCACCGACCTCGACCTTGTCGCTGCCGGCTTGGCTCAGGAGTGCCTGAGCCCGGCTGAGCGCCTGCAGCCGGACTTCGAACGCCGCAACTGATCCACCGCGTGTCACCGTTCGACCGGCGATCGCCCTGACGACGGCGAGCAGGTTGCGTGCTCGATGCTGAAGCTCGTTGATCAGCACGTCCTGACGATCGGCCGCCCGTTTGGCGTCGGTGACGTCCACAGCGATGCCGCCGACGCGTTGCACACAACCGCGCTCGCTGTGGAGCGGGAAATCGGTATTCTTGATCCAGCGCACCTCACCGTCCGACGGGCGTCGCACCCGGAACTCATGCACGCTAGCCTTGCCCTGACGAGCCAGTTCCAACTGCGCCAGCGCGGCATTGCGATCCTCGGGCACGATCAGCCCAGCCCATCGTTCGACGTCGCCTAGGATAGCGGAGGGCAGCACACCGTAGGTCTCCTGGGTGGCCGGACTGACATACTCCATGGCGAGCGTCGCGCCGTCCCGGATCCACAGCGTGTCAGAGGAGGAGTTCGCGAACTGAGCGAAGCGCTCCTCGCTCTCGCGCAATGCCGTTTCGGAGCGCGCGCGTTGGACGGCGTCCCAAGTTCGTTCCGCGAGATCGGTGACCAGTTGGATCTCGATGGGCGTCCAGTCGCGGGGCGTCTTCGACACGACGCCCACGATCGCGATCAGACGCCCGTCCTTGACCAGCGGCGCGATGATCCATGCGTAGACGCCGAGCACCCGGTAGGCTGCCCGTTGCTCCTCAGTTTCGGCTTCGGCGATTGTGTCGCGCACATGCCGCGTATGTCCGGCGTGAAAGGCTGCGATAAGATCAGGCCCATAATCGAACAGCCGGATCTGCGGCGGGGCCGGCACCGCGTCGCGTTCGTAGTGTGCCGCCATGGTCATCGTGTCGCCATCGGCGTGCACGTCGAGATACCCCGCGCGCATCACGTCGTACTTCTCTGCCAGCAGCTTCATGGCGGCGTGCTGGATCTCGGCCGGATCGGACAACGGCCTTAGAGCATCGCTGAGCAGGAGCAGGAATGCCTGTCGCTCCTCGCTCTCGCGCAGAAGGCTCTCTCCCTGCTTCCGTTCCGTGATGTCGCGTACCGTACCCTTCATTCGTCGGGAGCATCCTCCCGCGCCGACATCGATCCGTCCCTGCGCCCCAATCCAACCAGGCCTACCGTCCGCGCGCCGAATTCGGCACTCAAAGTTCCAGCGTCTGTCCGTAGCGATCGCATCCTGGAAGCGGGCATCGACCCAGCCACGATCTTCGGGCGCGACGTGGCTGAGGAACACGTCGTACGTCCACTCAGGCAAGAGCGTTTTGTACCCGAATATGCGATCGTGCTGTGGTGAGCGCCAAGCTTTCAACGTGACGAGGTCGAGTTCCCACGCCCCGACATCGCCCCCCTCCAGCGCACGAGCAAGTCGTTCTTCGCTCTCGCGCAACGCCGCCTCGGCACGCAACCGATCACTGATCTCGAAGCCGACCATGTGCGCCGCGATCACCCCACCTGCCTCGTCGCGCAAGGGCGTCAGATATGCATCGAAGATCTCGTTCTCCCTCAGGTCGAGGGGCTGGGCTGGCACGTGTACGCTCTCGCCCGAGAACACGTGGTCGTAGAGTGAGGCGACAACCGGCCACGTGTCAGGGAATGTTTTCGGCAGGGGTTGGCCGAGCGCGCCGGGATGTCGATCACCGTAGAGGCGTGCGGCCGCGTCGTTGTAGACGAGGATGCGCTCGGGCCCGCACACGAGGCTCGACACGAGGGGGCTGGCGAGCACCTGCTCGATCATGAGCTTCAGGCGCTCTGACCAGGCTCCTATCGACCCGAGCGGTGTGCCGCCCCAATCGTGATCGCGGATGAGCGACGCCATCTCGCCGCTGCCTTGGGGCCAAACTGACATAATGAGCTAACGCTGATCTGAGGCTGATGGATCATGTCCCCTTGGGCGCGGTCCTCCCGCGGTGGCTTCACACCCGAGCCGGAGGTGGTAGCCGGCCGATCCATGGCTGCTTCTGAGATGCGTCGAGTATCGCTCGCACGGCCGGGTTGGGTCGCTATCGGAACGGCCGCAAAGGGTGGATTTCCGACGATCCGCTTTCGGGCAAAGATTGTCGGTAGCAGACACCGACATAATGCCCGTTCACATCCCAAAGCACGCCTGGAGAAGCTGGCCCTGAACGTAGAACTGCCTGCTACGGGTGACGCTCGACGGCGTCGTTGGCAGGCGCAGCGTGAACCTGCTGGTCAGGGTGAGGGGCGGAACCGTATTTGTGCGGTTCGGTGAGTGCGATGGAAGCCCGGTAGACTTCGCTGCCGGTCATGTCGAGCACGCGCACCACGAAGGTAACGTGACCGCCCTTGAGGCAATCGCCCGCGATCTCACACAGCGCCCGACGTGCGTAACGCTGGGCGGCGTCAACATCCAGCAGGATGGTCCCTTCTTCGTCGCGGCATTCGCCGCCGGGGCCTGAGGTTTCGAAAAAGTAGCGCGGCATGAGGCAAGCTTGGTTAGGTCTGTTCGAGCGGGCTGTGCCCCGCGCCCGCCAGGACCGGTGCTTCCGAAGACGAGAAGTCCAGACGGAACAGGATCAGCCCCGTTTCGTCCGTTACTTCCATGCGCCAATCCTCGCCGAGGGCGATGCGCTGCGGCTCATCCTTGAAGATGACCCCAACCCTGCGGATTGCCTCTACGCGGGCCGTTTGCCAGTCGGCGAAATCAGCGCCGGTCGGATCGGGGACATCCACGCCGTCATGAACGTTGAAGTGGTAACGCGGCACGCTGCTCTCCGCCGATGAAAGGCGGGAGCCGAAGGCCCTCACTCACGGGTACGCCCAAATTGAAGCCCGCGATTGAGCCGGATATCGCATCATATGGCGACCGACGATCTTAAGCAGATCAGTTTTCAATCTGATTGTAGGGATATTGAGCGCTTATATTTCCGGCCGTATCAACGAGGCTTCATTTTTCCGCCTCGAGCCGAAGCCGCCAAACAGCGTACGAATGACCGCTTATAGGAAGCCTAGATGCTGATCCCGGCGGCTGGGTTGGGTCGCAAGCGGGAGGTCCGCTCAGGGTGGAAAGGGGAAGGTCGGCTTTGAGGATCGCCTTGGCGTCAACCGACATGATCCTCGAAGCATCGCGCTCACCGCGGCGGCTGATAGTCTGAACGGCTTTGATGCCGCGCTGCGATGTGGTCGAGGAGAATGTGCGGGACGGTCAGGGCCGACAACATCTGGAGCGTCACGGTCAGAAGATTGGCCGACACGTCAGATGAGCCAGAGGCGTAGAGCGGCCAGAGGCCAGCGCCCAGTAGGAGGGTCAGAGCGAAGATCGGCAGCGACGTGCGGACGGCCCGCTGCATCGTATCAACGCTAGGAGCCTTGATCGGGTCTCGCACCAGAGCGAGCATGTGCCTGGGCGCATGTAGGCCGACGAAGTACAGGGTGAAAGCTGTTAGGGGCGGTAGCGCCAGGAAGGCCGCAGCCAAGCCCACGATCTCACCGAGCACGTTCCACCGTGCTTGGCGCGTCAAAAGCCAAGCCCCTGTCAAGGCAAGCCAGAGCCACGCTGCGGCTGACCACCAAGTGGGAAGCTGCGGCATCGGCATACGCGCAACGACCGAGAAGATCTGCGCCGTTTCCTCCGGGCGTAGCAGCGCTGGCAGGGCGATCGGTAGGCCCCCGCGCACGAGCGCCTCGATCGGTCTGCCCGGGCCCGCGTCCTCCTCGCCGAAATGCAGAACCGATACAGCCAGGAACCCCGCCAGGGTTGCAAGAGGCAGGACCTGCCAAGCCACGAGAACCAGCGCGGAGAGACCGAGATACGGGATGGCAAAGACCCCGAACCATGCACGCCCGTATCGGGGGCGCAGCAGCGGCGCCGCCACCGCGCCGTCCAGGGCACCGTGGGGAACGCCGAGAACGATCACCGCGGTCAGGGCCACCAGCCAGGAGGCTTCGCGCGGCAGAAAGGCGGAGGCGACCAGCCCGAGCACAGCCAGCGCTCCGGCGCCTTGCAGCAGCCGAGGCCACAGTGAAGGCATGCGGTGGCGGCTCGCGCCGGCGGCATCCCCGAGGAGGGAGAAAGACGACGGAGCCGCCATCCGCTTCAGGCCGCCCGGCGCAGCGGCTTGGCAGCGACAGATCCGTCCTTCAGATCGCGATCGACGGCGCGCGTTGTGTCCAGGGTCGCCATGATCCCGTAGACGACCTTGGCGGTCAGATCGAGGATGGCGATCACGGCCAGGGCCGCAGTCGGCGATAGGATGCCGAGGCCGTCCTGACCGACAAGCAGAACGATCGGGTAGGCCGACCACACTCCCGTGAGGAACACGGCATTACGCACGAAGGCTTTGCGCACATCGGCGCGCTCAGAGGCGTTCTCCTCACGCAACTGCACGAAGATCCCGTAGAACACGCCGAGAAACGCGCCGCAGGAGATGGCGAACCACGTCCACTTGACCGCGGCGACATCGGACAGGCCAAAGGCCAGGGCCGTCACGATCATGATCAGGTCAGAGCCGATCAGCCCCCAGACAACAGCCGGCCGGCGCATGCCAGAGTGCATCGCCGTGCGCGAGAGCCCGACGAGCAGCAGAGGCGTGGTGAACGTCCAGTCGATGTAGCGCGCGAAGTAGAACTGGCGCGCAGCCTCTGCCGCGTCGGGACCGGCGGGGAGGATGAGACTTCCCTGTCCCGTGGCCATAGCGAAGTAGGAGCAGGCTGCGATGATCGGCACGATCCCGTGAATGATCCCATCGGCCTCTTCGGCGGGTGTCCGCCGCTTTGCCATGAACAGGATCGCGGCAGCTCCTGCCGCCATGCCTGCGAAGCCGAGCCACAGCCAGAATTGAGGCGTCATCGATGTCTCATTGGGATAGGGATGAAAGAGCCGCGCACGAACGTGGCGGCACCCTGCCCAAGAGGCTTGGAACGAGATCGTTGCGTAGGATGAATGTCGCAGTTGCGCCAAATCTGAGCCGCAGCCTTTGCCAAAGGCTTGGCAGCGTTTTTTTCCGCTTAGGGAAGTCGCGGGTTCGTGATCCGACGACTTACAGCCGAGGCGCATCGGACGTCCGCTTCAGGGTGGGCGAATGGGCTTCAAGTACCGCCGCTATGGGTCGGTAGGTGACTGTCCGCTTTTCCCGCGGGCGTTCTTCCAAGCGGACAGGCGGCTTTCGGCCAGCTTCAGTCGCGTTGGCGAGCGCCTTGGAATGGCTTGGTTGGATGGTTTCCGGCCCATCTGATTCCGCTCGAGTATGGGGCGGAAGCAGACGTTCGAAGGAAGCGTTAGGCAGCTCGCACCGTGGCGAGGAAGCGGGCGACCTCGGAAGTGAGGTGCTCCGACTGGCGCGATAGCTCTGAAGCAGCGCCTAGGACTTGGCTCGCTGACGCACCCGTCTCCTCGGCTGCGCCGGCAACGCCTGCGATGTTACTCTTCACCTCACCGGTTCCCTGCGCCGCTCGAGAGATGTTTCTGACGATCTCCTGGGTGGCCGCACCCTGTTCCTCGACCGCGGCTGCGATCGAAGTCGCAACGCCGCTGATCTCGCGGATCCGACCGGTGATCCCGGCAATCGACGTCACCGCCTGTCCGGTCGAGGCCTGGATCTGAGCGATCTGACCAGAGATCTCACTCGTCGCCTTGGCGGTCTGCTCGGCGAGCGCCTTCACCTCGGAGGCCACCACGGCGAAGCCTTTTCCGGAGGCTCCGGCCCGCGCCGCCTCGATCGTGGCGTTCAGCGCTAGCAGATTGGTCTGTCCCGCAATGTTCGAGATCAAGCTGACAACATCGCCGATCCGGGAGACGGCCGCGCTGAGTTCGTGGACCAACGCGCCAGTCTGGTCGGCCTCGTGAACGGCCCGCTGCGCCAATTCGGCCGAGCCGGCCACTTGCCGACCAATCTCCTGAACGGACGAGCCCAGCTCCTCCGCCGCCGCTGAGACGGTGTTGACGTTCGAGGCAGCCTCATTTGCAGCCGCGGACACGGTGGTCGACTGAGTGGCCGTTTCCGTCGCCGTCATAGTCAGGGACTGCGCGGTGGCCTGAAGCTCGGTCGCGGAGGACGACACCATGCCGACGATGCCGCCGACCGACCGCTCAAAGGCATCGGCCATCTGGCGCATCCCGGCCCTGCGCTGTGCATCGGCGGCGAGGCGGCCCTGCGCGGTCTCCGCTTCGAAGGCGCGCGTGCGGATTAGGTTGTCCTTGAACACCTGTACGGCAGCAGCCATCGCGCCGATCTCGTCGGGACGCTCCTTGGCTGGCACCGCTCTACTCAGGTCCCCCGCCGCGAGACCGGTCATGAACGCCGTCATGGCTCGAACCGGTCGCACCACGCTCCGGCCGATGATCGTCGCTAGAAGACCAATCATGACCGCAACGACGGACGCACCGCCAAGCAGCCGCATCAAGGTCGGGCGCATCTGCGCCGCCGTGTCATCTGCGTAGATGCCCGATCCGATGATCCAGCCCCAAGGCGCGAAGCCCTTCACGTAGGAGACCTTGGCCACTGGCTGATCCAAACCCGGTTTCGGCCACAGGTATGGGACGAAGCCCGCGCCCGACTGTTTCACCCGCTCGACCACATCCACGAACAGGTGCTTTCCAGTCGGATCGACGATCCCAGCGATGTCCTTGCCGATCAGGTCGGCCTTAGGATGCAGCACCATGCGCGGGTGCATGTCTTGGATCCAAAAGTACTCGCTGCCAGCGTAGTGAAGGCCCCGAACGGCCGCCACCGCCGCTTGCTGGGCGGCATCGCGGCTCATCCGGCCGGCGAGCTCTTCACCTTCGAAATACGCGAGTACCCCTTGCGCGGTCTCGACGAGGTCGCGCGTCTTCAACTCGCGCGCGTCCGTGACCGTCTGGGACATATCCAAGGCTGCCAGCCCGATCAGCACTGCCATGCCGCCCAGAGCGGTCAGGGTGATGAGCTGTATGCGGGTGCCAACGTGGAGTGCCATGAGATCCTGCGGGAAGCTGCAGCAAGTCGGTGTAGGGTACTCGTGCCGCGGCGCGTCTCGCCGAGCTCGCAGCCAAACGTGAGAAGTGACTGCCGGCGGTTGACGGTAAGGCAACGACGACAGGCTATAGCGCATGGCGGTTAATAATGTTTCATGCATCCTCTAGTCGCATTTAGATATGTTGATCAGGTAAATGATCAAGAAATTGGCAGATCCATATCAAAATAGAAAGCAAGGGTTGTTCGCTAGCTCAGCTATAATCGCGGGGCAGTCGACGAATGGCTGCTTTGCGGAAGAGCCGACAGCGCTCCGGGCGGCTGCCCTGGATCGGTAGGAGGCCGTCTGCTTTTCCGACTGACCTACTTCGAAGCGGGCGTTCCGCCTACGGCCAGCTCCGGCCGGCCGCTTCGAGGCCAAGACAGCCGTTGAGCGGGGCCGCTGGCCTGCTCCGAAGCGGACAAAGGGTGCAGAAGGGCGAACGTCATAGAAGGGTGGGAACCAGAAGTTAGCGCATCGCCCGCAAGTGGACCTTCGACTTTGCACCCATTTCAGACGTCCAAGTTGAGGCGAGATGCCGGCCTCGGCTTGTCCTTCGATTGCGGCTAGTAGGATCAGCGCCGGAAAGCATTGTCCGGCAAATCCAAGATCCAGTCGGCCGAGGTTTGAACGTGGTCGCGCATTGCGCCTTCAGCGGCGTCCGGCGCCCCTGCCAGGATGGCATTTGCGATCTCCACGTGCGCCGCGTGTGAACGCTCGATGCTCTCTCGTCCCATCGCTTGCCCAACCTGGAACATGACGATGGGGAGATGAAGGTTGTCGATTAGCTCCGCGAGGCGCTCGTTGCCGCTGATGCCCACAATCGTCCGGTGATAAAGCCGGTTCTGCTGGATGAAGCCGTGCCACGGTTGCGCCGCCCCGCACGCCTTGACCTCGTTCCAAACCTCCTCGAAGCGAGCCCGGTGATCTATCTCGCGGATGCGCTCCGCTGCGAGCCGAGCACCCAGACCCTCTAGGTTCACCCGGATCTCGAATAAATCCCGCACCTGCTTGCGCGATAGGCGCCTGATCACGGCACCGCGGTTGGGGATGATCTCGATCAGCCCCTCGGCGGAGAGCCGCTGTAGCGCCTCGCGCAGCGAACCACGACCGACGCTGAACGCCTCCGTCAGGTCTTGAACCACGAGCCGCTGACCTGGCACGAGGCGACCGGCGAGGATCGCCGCACGCAGACGCTCAATAGTCTGCTCAACGGTCAACCCGCGCGGCGGCTCAAGCGTGGAAGAAGTCTCGGTCATCTACGTTTCACCGTAACTGCACACCGTGCCGTCTAACACCCCTACTTGACAGGGTCCGGCGCGTCGCGCAGATTTTCGGAAAATCCAATCGGAAAACAAACGCCGAAAGTTTAAGGGAGGATCTACGCGCGAGCCCCTCGCCCGCGATGGCGGCTACGCAGCTCGCCCCTTTCTCCAACGACTAGCCAAGACTCGTCCAATGAACGCGGGCTCCGCACGCGGACAGACGCACACAGCTGCGCCTGTATAGGCGCAAACCGATCTGCCAACGAAAACGCGAGGAACAACGATTATGGATCTCGGCATTGAAGGGCGCGTCGCCCTGGTGACAGGCGGCGGTCGGGGTATCGGGCGCGAGACGGCGCGCGAATTCCTCCAAGCCGGCGTCAAGGTCATGACGTGCGCACGTACGGGGGAGCAGCTGGAGCGGACTTGTGCCGAACTCCGTGAACTGACCGGCGGCGAGATCCAGTCGCGCGTCGTCGACATGACGAAACCCGCAGACATTCAGGCGATTATCGACGCGACGCTGTCGACCTACGGCACAATCGATATTCTCGTGAACAATGCGGGCACGATGTATCCGGGTCGCTTCGCGGAACTTACGGATGAAGGCTTGCAGACGCAGCTTGACACGAAGCTGTTCGGCTGGCTTCGGGCGATCAGGGCGGTCTCGCCGATCATGCGCGAGAAGAAGTGGGGCCGTATCGTAAGCCTCATCGGCGGTGCTGGCAAAGAGCCCGATCCGTACATGTTCGGTTCCGCGATGACGAACAGTGCGCTCCTCAACATGACCAAATCGCTATCGACTGAATTTGGTCCGGATAACGTCCTCGTCAATGCTGTCTGTCCAGGCTGGGTGGCGACTGATCTCTGGCGCCGCCACGCTGAAGGCCTCCGGCGGGAACTCGAGGTCCAGACCGACGAGCAGGCGCGTGAGTTGGCGAAGAAGAAGAACGCGCTCGGCCGCATGGGCAAGCCGGAGGAATTAGCTAGCGCCATCGCATTTCTATGCTCGGAGCGTGCGAGCTACATCACGGGTGTCTCGCTCAATCTCGACGGGGGACGTCTCAAGGGACTCTGGTAGGGGCGCGGTCCGTGGATCTCTGCCCGTCGGACCGCGACCTGATCGACGGTGGCCACGGCCGTCAGTGTCCGTCTGAGGAGCGGGGTAATAGATCGCCGCCTCCGAGCGGGCGAGGTACTTCTACGGGGCCGACGCCGGCGTCGGTCGCCGGCGGACGATTTCCTGAGGCAGTCCAGATGATCGAACTGCGCGGTATCCGCAAGTTGTTTGGTCGGGGCGGTCGTGAGGTCTGCGCGGTCGACGGTGTCGACCTAACCATCGCGGCGCACTCGATCGTGGCGCTGATTGGACCGTCGGGCTGTGGAAAATCGACCCTCCTCAACATGACCGCGGGGCTCTACAAGCCGAGCGGAGGCCAGATCCACTACGACGGGCATCTGGTCACTGACGTGAACACTGACGTCGGGTACATGACTCAGAAGGACAACCTGCTGCCCTGGCGGCACGTCCTGGACAACGTTGCGCTCCCCCTGGAATTGGCGGGGCACCCACGCGACGAGCGCTACGCGGCGGCCGGCCGGCTTCTGAAACAGGTCGGGCTTGACGGCTTCGAGACGAAGTTCCCGAGTGAGCTGTCCGGAGGAATGAGGAAGCGCGTCGCCCTGGCGCGCATGCTCCTCTACGAGCCGCGGACGCTCCTTCTCGACGAGCCCTTCGCGGCACTGGACGCTCAGCTGCGCATCGCGATGCACGATCTACTGCTGCGCTTGTGGGGCGAACGGCGACAGACCATCGTCTTGGTCACGCATGACCTGATGGAGGCAATCACTCTCGCTGATCGTGTTGTTGTGTTCACGCGGCGGCCGGCGCGCGTCGCACTGTGCCAGGACATACCGTTGAGCCGTCCCCGCGACGTGCAGGAGATCCGCTTTACCCCCGAATTCCATGACATCTACAGCGCTCTCTGGGAGCGGCTCCGCGAAGAATATGACGAGGGCAGACTCTGACATGGTCGAGATCACGCCATCGCTCGCTGAGGAGCAGGTCGCCGGACCACCGCACCCGCCGTGGTCGGAGACCAGCGTGCCGACAATGCTGGCGATGCAGGCCGCACTAGGCTTTGCACTCCTGCTTGCTTGGCAGCTCGCCGCCGGGCACCTCGTCGACGAATTCCTGGTCAGCTCACCGCTCGCCGTCGCGGCGCGCCTTTGGAGCTGGGTCGCCGACGGCAGCATCGCGATCCACATCTGGGTGACTATCTATGCGACCGTGATTGGTTTCGCTATCGGCGCGGTGGCAGGCGTCATCGGTGGGGTATGGCTCGGGCTGTCGCCGTTCTTCAGCCGCCTGTTGAGCCCATACATCTGGGCTTTCAACGCACTGCCGAAGGTCGCGCTCGCGCCGCTCTTCATCCTGTGGTTCGGCCTCGGCATCCAGTCGAAGATCGCGCTCGCTGCCGTGCTGGTGGTGTTCTTGGTCTTCGTGAACACCTTCTCCGGCGTGCGCCAAGTCGATCCCGACCTGATCGACGGGGTGAGACTGATGCGAGCCAGCCGCGGCCAGATCCTCACGAAGGTTGTTCTGCCGGCCGCCACCTCCTGGATCTTCGTCGGCCTCAAGACGGCAGTGCCCTACGCGCTGATTGGCACGATCATCGGCGAGCTTATCGCGTCCAACCGCGGGCTCGGCTACCTCGTCCAACGGGCCGGAAGTGAGTTCGACACGGCCGGTGTCTTCGCCGCGCTGCTCGTGATCGCCGCGCTCGCCGTGCTCTTCAACGGATTGGTCGAGCGCGTCGAGGCCCGCCTCGAGCGCTGGAAGATCGTGAGCCGCTGACCGCGGGCGATACGGACGGGCCAGCGCACGGGTACGCTGGCCGCATCACCGGGGGAGACGATGGTGAAATTACGAGGGGTGGTGGCCGCGGTGTTTGGTCTTGTCTCGATGTTCACCCCAGCCCTGGCACAAGAGACGGTGCGCATCACGAACATCGGGCACGGTTACTACGCAGGTGCGCTCTACGTCGCGATCCGAGAAAAGCTGTTCGAAAAGTACGGGCTAAAACCCGAGGTAACCTACGTTAAGGGTGGATCCCTCGCGCTCCAGTCGGTGCTCGGCCGTGAGGCGGACTTCGGCATCCTGACCTACGAGCACGTCATTACGGCCGCCGCGCAGGGCCGAAACGTGCTCTCCGTCTTCAACGTCACGACGCGACCGCTCAACAACGTCATCGTCTCCAAGGCCCTGTACGAGGCGGCAAAGGACAAATCGCTCGAGGATCGGGTTCGCGCCTTGAAGGGCAAGCGGGTCGGCACGCCGTCCGCGGGCGGGTCGGGGGAGAAGATGCTCGGCGTGCTGGCCAAGCGCTACGGGCTGAACCTGCCGGGTGACATCGAGATGGTCTACCTGGGGACGGACGCCGGTACCTATGTCGGCGCCATGCGGAGCAGGCTCATTGATGCCGCGATGCCCTTTGAGCCGGCGGGGGTTATGGTCGAGGAGCGCGGGCTCGGCTCGACGCTGATCAGCCTCATGGACGGCCGTATGGAGGAGTTCCGCGACCTCGTCTTCATGACGGTCGTGACCCATCCGGACATGGCCCGAGACAAGCCGGATATCGTCCGTAAAACGGTCGCGGTTTTCGAGGAGGCTCAGAAGATCCTGCTCGATCCCGCCCGGGGCAAGCGGATCATGGGAGAGGAGTTCCGCGAGATGGACGTCGCCGCGAATGATCATGCTTACGAGGTGGTGCGCCAGATCTGGAGTCCCGACGGACGCATGAGTATCGAGGGCGCCAAGAAGGTCGTGGACTTCATCAAGCCCGCCGGCGGGCGCGCGATTGACCCTACAAAAACCTTCACCAACGATTTCTTGCCCGCCACGCGGTGAATATCCATGGACAAGATCATCGGCTCCGAACACCGCGCATCCAAGGACGACGTCTCACTTTTCTTATGGCGTAAGCGAGGCCAGGATGGCCTCGGTTCCGGCTGGCCGCCGGTCGTGCTGGTGCATGGATCGTCGATGTCGGCTCTCCCGACGTTCGACCTAAGCGTGCCGAACCATCCAGATTACTCGATGATGGATTGGCTAGCGCGGCGCGGCCACGACGTTTGGACGCTCGATCACGAGGGTTACGGCCGATCGACCATCACGGGGGGCAACTCGGACGTCGCCTGCGGTGTCGCGGATCTTGAAGCGGCGACCGATCTCATTCGAGACGTGACCGGCACCCGATCCGTCTCGATTTATGGCCTCTCGTCGGGCGCGTTGAGGGCAGCGGGCTTCGCGCAGGCGTTCCCGGATCGTGTCGAACGCCTCGTTCTGGACGCGTTTGTCTGGACTGGGAAGGGAGCGCCGACGCTCGCGAAGCGGCGCGAGGGTGTCGCGACCTTCCGAGCGCAGAACCGCCGCCCGATCGATCTTGCGTTCATCGAGGGCATCTTCCTGCGCGACAAGCCGGGCACAACGGCACCGGAGGTCGCGCGCGCTTGCGCCGAGGCGCAGATGTCGCTCGGCAACTCGGTTCCGACCGGCACTTACCTGGACATGACCACGCGCCTGCCCTTGGCCAACCCTGAGCGGATCCTGGCTCCTACACTCATCGTGCGTGGCGAGCACGACGGCATCGCCACTCTCGACGACATCGTCGCCTTTTTCCAACGCCTCCCGACCGGCGACAAACGTATTGCCGTGCTCCCGGATGTCGCCCACTGCACACCACTTGGCATCATGAGGCACCGGATGTGGACAGCGATGGCTGAATTTATAGAGATTTAGGATTGATAAGCGACTTGAGATGAGCGAGCTGTCACGAAACCTTTAGTCAATGTGTGCTGGTGGCGTGTCTATCGTACCGCTTGCTTCGAAGCAGGCGGTACGCAATTGGCCGGGGTCAGTCAATCAGGACCGCTTAGATTGCCGGCAAGCGGACTTCTGAAGGGCAGAGGAGGGTCGTGAGCGAGGGTTACAACCGCGTCCGCTTTTCTGGTCTCCTGTTCAGAAGCGGACAAGCCGCAATCGGCCAGATCTAGCCGGCCGCTGAGCGCCCATGGCCGCCCTGCAATCATCGATGACTGCTCCCGGAAGCGGACGCTGCTGTACCTGTGTTTCGGACTCGGATTGTGCCGTGAGCGCCACCAGAGACGGCGCTCCGTAGCAGGCATTCGGTTGCACTAAGCGGATCGTCGCTTTCTGATCGGCCTCTGCGTTCGAAGCATCGGCCTCTTAGCTTCCGAAACCTTGGCCAGCCTTCCTATACTCGGGCCGCGGTGGTGCGAAGATGTCGAGGACCCGCGCCCCCTCCGGCCCCGCCTTCATCGTGTGTGGAACACCGCCCGGCGTCCGCCAGAAGTCACCCTTCTTCACGGCAATCTCCTCATCACCTTGGATCCGGACCGCCGTGCCCTCAAGGAGCACACCCCATTGCTCCTCCGGGTGGTGGTGCATCGTGCCAGCACAGTTCGGTTCAAGTGACACGATCGACAGCATCGCCTGTTCACCCGCGAAGATGCGTGTGGTCAGTCCAGGCGCAAGCTCACGCAGTAGGCCGTCCGTTGGATTGTCGAGATTATGAAATTCATCGGCTTGGCGCACGATTGCCTCCTTCAGTAAGAGTCGCGCGAAGATGGGGCAGACAAATGTTCAAGGATTGATGCTTAGCCAAACGCAGGTGACGCTTTCATTTTTGTCTGATACAACTCCATCAGAGCTGTTCCCACCGGGAGGCGTGCCGTCAGTCAACAGTCTCGGACCGGGCGATTTGCCTGAAGGTGTGTGCTAGCAGCTCTCCGTCAGTCGTTCTGAGCTCAGAAGTGTGGACCGGCGCGCGTCTCAAGGCGCGGTTACCTTGCCGTATCGACCGTCGTACCGCCCCTCGCGGATCATCTGCAGGACCTCAGCTTCGCGCCGCTCTTGGGCGCGCACCGCCTCGATGAGGCTCGGCGCGATGGTTGGCGGGAACGTCACCACGCCATCCTCATCGCCGACGACCACATCGCCTGGATTGACCGTCCAGCCTCCGATCGAGACAGGGATGTTGATCGCACCGGGACCCATCTTGTAAGGGCCGCGATGGATTGCGGCTCGTGCGTAACAGGGGAAGTCCGACGTCTTGAAGGCGTTCGCGTCGCGAACAGCACCATCGATGACGAAGCCTGCCGCTCCAAGGCTCTCGGCGATGGCCTTCATGATGTCGCCGACGAGGGCGCGGCTGATATCGCCACCGCCGTCGACCACGACCACGTCGCCGGGGCGGACCAAGTTCAGAGCTTGATGGATCGCCAAGTTGTCGCCGGCACGAACCCGTACCGTAAGCGCGGTGCCGACAAGCTTGCCACCGCGATGAAAAGGACGCAGTCCAACGATGCCGGGCAAGCGATCGAGGTTGTCGCTGATCGTCGGTGTGGCGGCCGTCCGTAACGCCTCGAGGATCGACGGATCCACGGCAGGCGGTAGCGGATTATGATCGATATTTGACATATCTGAGTTTCTTTTCAGCTTCGTCAGAAGATTATGCGACCCTAAATCAACTCACATGTCTTCAGCGCCGGATCGCCTCGGATGCGAAGGCATGGCGGGGAATCCACACGAACCCATCCCCGATCTCCAGCGCAGCATGACCGCGTGGTTCGGCGCATGTGATAGGGCAGCTTGTTCCCGACGGCGCCGACCGTCAGTTTCGGCGTGCAGGCGCCGGCAGCATCGATGGATTGGAGCACTCGGCCCTCCAAGCGAAGCCTTATCTGCGCACCTATTGCGGCGTCCATGTCAGACTGCCACGGTCGTCGCAGCTGGCGCGGGATGAGCCATGCGGTCGCTGAGGAGCGCGGCGATCAGTGCGGCGACGAAGGCTGCGCCGGCCATGGCGGCAAGTGCTGCCGAGAAGCTTCCGGCCCAGTCGCGGATCACGCCGGTCATCCAAGGTCCGACCAAGCCGCCAAGCTGGGCCAGCGTGTTGATGAGGGCGATGCCTGCGGCGCGCGCTCCGCCTGAGAGAAAGTCGCCGGTCAAACTCCAGAAGATGCCGAGGCCACCCCAGATGCCCGCGGCGGCGAAGCAAAGGCTCACGAAGCTGATGGTGTTGTTCGGTGCGTAGGCACTGCCGAGAAGGCCGATGCCACCCAAGGCCAACGAGGCGGCGAGATGCCACTTGCGTTCCCGTGCGCGGTCGGAGTGGCGAGCCCAGAGTAGCATCGCGGCACCTCCGCACAGGAACGGCAGCGCCGCTATCAGGCCGACCTGGACATCGGACAAGCCCCCGAACCCTTTGATGATCTGCGGAAGCCACAGCAAGACGCCGTAGAGTGCCGTCAGGAAGCAAGTGAACAGGGCGGCCAGCGCCCAGACGCGTCCCAGCCGCACGACCTGCCAGAATGCAAGGTCGCCGTGGGTTGCCGTGCCGGTCTGCTCGTCGCGCAGGCGCCGTGTCAGCCACGCCTTCTCGTCAGCCGGCAGCCAAGCCGCCGCCTCCGGTCGCTCCGTGAGCCAGATCAGGACAGCTCCCCCCAGCAGTACGGCCGGCGCAGCCTCCAGGAGGAACATCCATTGCCAGCTGCGCAGGCCGAGGGCCTCGGGCATGTATGTCAGGATCGCACCCGATAAGGGTGACCCGACCACCGAGGCGAGCGCTGTCGCCGCGACCACGCCCGAATTGGCCTTCGACCGATGCTCGATCGGGAACCATTGCGTGAGGTAGTACACGACGCCGGGCAGGAACCCGCCCTCAGCGACACCGAGGAGGAAGCGGAGAACGTAGAAGCTCGTCTCGCCCTGGACGAAGGCCATGCAGCCCGAGACCAGTCCCCAGCTGACGAGGATGCGGGCAATCCAGACGCGCGCGCCGACTCTGTGCAGGATGAGGTTCGAGGGCACTTCGAACAGGGCATACCCGACGAAGAAGATGCTGGCTCCGAACCCAAATGCGGTGGCGCTCAGACCGAGATCGGCGTTCATGCGCAGAGCCGCGAAACCGATATTGACCCTGTCGAGGTAATTGACGACCAAGAGCAAGAACAAGAACGGGATCAGGCGCCAGTAGACGCGGCGCATCGTGCGCGTTTCGATGTCGTCACTCATGCGTCCCTCCCAGATCGAGATTTTTTGTTTGAACCCGTGGCGTGCGGGACCCGGCGATTCAACTCAGGTTGGCTGCAGCTGACCGCGCCGCTATCTCAGCCCCGATCGGAGGCGGCGTTCGATGGCCCAATCAGCGATCCGCGCGTCGCTCGCCGGGCGGAACCGTTAGTCGGGGTGCCTGCGTGGTGTCTGCTTCTGATGGCAGTCATCTCAGAAGCTGTCAGGGCCGTCCAAGACCGATTTTAATTGCTGATATAAGGTCGGACTTATACAAGCATGGGCGCTCATGCCATCGAGATCACCCTCAACCGGCGCGCGCGTCGCGACATGTAGACGGCCTCATCAGGTTGAGCATGGCTTCGAGCGGCAAGTCGCGCGGGCCCGGGCGATAGAGCGCGACGAGCAGGGTCTCGAAGGCTGAGCGCCCGCCTTCCAGACGTTTGAAGGTCAGGTCGGAGCGGATGTGGCGCGCCACGCCAGCGGTGACGAGCGTCACGCCGAGGCCCGCCGCGACGAGGCCGAGCGCAGTCTGGATCTCGAATGCCTCCTGGGCCACCGATGGGGTGAAGCCAGCCTCGCGACAGAGGCTCAGAATGCGCGATGGAAAACGCGCGGCGGGGTTCTTTGGGAACAGGATGAACGCCTCCTCGGCGAGTTCCGGCAAGCCTAGACTTCGTCGTTGGGCGAAGGGGTGCTGCCGCGGCAGAGCCACGACGAGATCCTCCCGCAGCAGAACCTCCTGCATCAAGCCCGGTGTCTCGACTGGATCGCGCGATAATCCCAGATGGATCGTCCCCGCCCGCAGCGCGTCCGGTTGGTCCTCGGTCAGCATCTCGTGCAAGCGAAGTTCCACATCCGGATGGTTCAAGCTGAACTCGCGCACGACAGGAGGGAGGAAATCGTACATGGCGGAGCGCGTGAACCCGATGCCGAGCCAACCCCGCTTGCCCTGTCCGATCTGGCGCACCTCTGCGACGACAGACTCGAACCGATCGACCAAGCTGGCGGCCTCCGCGTGCAGGTACCGGCCGGCGTCGGTGAGCCGCAATGGCCGCGCGTTTCGCTCGAAGAGTGGCGTGCCGATCCGAGCCTCGATCAGTTGGATCTGCTGGCTCAAAGCCGGTTGTGCGATGCCCATCAACTCTGCCGCCCGGCTGACGTTGCCCTCGCGGGCCAAGATCAGAAACGCATCCAGGTGACGAAAGGCGATCCGCTTCGGCATTTCAGCTTAACCATCATCCGGGCTCGGCCGTGGGGCCATTTGTCCAAACGTAGTCGGACGTATCGAGGTGCCCGGTAAGGGCGCTGAGCTTCCGCAAAAAGTGCTTTGGGACATCGGCCGGCACGCTGAATGTCCGCGTCTTCGAGCGGCCTTCTCCGAAGCGGACCAGCGGCTTTCGGCCAAGGCCTGCCGATTTAGGCCGTCGGGCGTCGTTGACGCCGCCCGCCCGCAGCAGGTGATGGCCGGTCGCTGCTGACCGCCATCTCGACGTTGCGTTTACACAGCCGTATCGGGTCACAAGGCCCACCGCAGCGGATCCGGCTCTGGAATGACGCCAACGAACCCACCGCTCCGGCGGGTGTTTCCACCCATCCTGCTACCGACATTCCTCGCCGTCGTGGACGGCACTATCGTCGCCGCGGCCCTGCCCGCCATGGCCGGCGCGTTCGGCGAGGTGGAGCGGGTGACCTGGGTCGTCGCGTCCTACCTCGTAGCCAGCACCGTGGCGGCGCCCGTCTACGGTCGGCTCGGGGACGCCCTCGGCCGGCGTCGTCTGCTGCTGACGGCGCTCGCGCTGTTCGTCGCCGCGTCCGCGCTCTGCGCCTGCGCCCCAGGCATCCTGTCGTTGACCGGGGCGCGGATACTCCAGGGCTTCGGTGGCGGCGGCCTGATGGTACTGTGCCAAGCGCTCCTGGCCGAGAACGTCCAGCGCCACCAACTCGGGCAGGCGCAGGGCGTGATGGCCGCGGTTATCGTGACCTCGTCAACGTTCGGGCCGGTGGCTGGCGGGGCGCTGACGCAGGCGTTCGGATGGCCCTCGGTGTTCCTGGTGAACCTGCCGCTTGGCCTGCTGGCGATGCTGCTGGCGCTACGCCTGCCCGCCCGGGGCGGGGGCGGCGGGTCGGGCGCGTTCGATTGGCCAGGGCTGCTGTTGTTTGCCGGAGCGGTCGTGCCGCTCCTCTTGGCGCTGGAGGGACTGCAGGGTGTCGAAGTCACCACGGCCTTCCCCGCTTTGGCTGAGATCGCGTTATCTCTAATCTGCGTCGTGCTGCTTGGGTGGTGGGAGCGGCGGGCGGCGCGGCCGCTGTTCCCGCTGAAACTTCTGCGGCGCCCGACCATGTGGCGGGCCAACGCCATGGCCGCCTGCTCCGGCGCGCTGCTAGTCAGCGAGGCGACGATCCTGCCGCTCCACCTGCGGGCGGTGGATGGTGCGTCGGCCGGGCAGATCGGTTTGATGATGCTGCCTTTGACGGCGACGGTTGGGCTGGGTTCACTGATCACCGGGTGGCTAGTCTCGCGCACCGGGCGCGTGGCCGTCTTCCCTTCGGTAGGACAGACGGCGGCGGCGCTGGGTCTGCTGCTCGTGGCGTTCGGATCCGGTCTCGCCAACGCGGTGCTCGGGCCCTGGGGCCTCCCAGCGTTGCTGGCGGTTGTGGCCGTATTTCAGGGCTCGGCGATGCCGGTGGCCCAGATCACGATGCAGTCCCAGGCCCCATCCGACCAGTTGGGCGCAGCATCGGCCGCCGTGCAGTTGTCGCGCTCGGTTGGCTCGGCGATCGGTGTCACGCTGGTGGCGGGAGGCCTGTTCGCGGCGTTGAGGCGGTACGGGGCCTCCGAAGCGTTCGCGGACGCGGTTCGACACGGGCCGTCTGTGCTGGCGGGACTGCCTGAGGCTGAGCGCATCCGGGCGGCAGACCATATCGCCGGCGGCTTCTCCGCCGCCTTCGCAACGGTCGCTGTCTTCGCCTTCCTCAACGCCGCGCTCGCTTGGACCCTTCCATTGCGCCGCCTGTAGGATCTGCTGGAGGTCTCGGGCGCGCGCGGCGCAGTAGCGCGGCCTGCGCCGAGACCGAGGACGGCTAACGACGTTGCGCCGATCCCGGGCTGCGAAGGCGCAAGCTGTGGGAACGAGTCGCCGGAAAGGACTGAGGTGAAGGGGCCGCAAACCGCAACTCGCCGTAACGACGTCTGCTTCCGCACATCGTCAACGCGAAAGCGGACGAACTGCTTTCGGCCAAGTTTGGTCATTCAGGGCAGCTCAGGTGTCCGACTAGCGGACCTTCCGAGAGTCCGAGATAGGTCAGGAGTTCGCATCTCGGTTGTCTTGGCCTGTTATGCAAGACACGATTAGGTCGCGGCTGCCGGAAAGACCCTCGTCTTCCGAGAGCAAACCCCCGAACTCCGTATATCAACGTTCGACCTTCGTCCTGCTCAAATAGGGGCGGCCTATCGCCTGAAAATAATGCGCACACCCGATGCAGTCGAGGCCACCAGTTACTTTTTGGCCGCATGAGCTAATCGCTCCCAAAACGCTGCCTATTGGCATTTCATGGGTTCGCTGACGTTTTTCTGCCGGACCCGTTGGTATTAATAAAGCTTCTGACTACTATACCGTTAGAAATTTAATGACTTCAGCCGAGTCTACTGAGGTACAAATCGACGAACGCTAACCCAAACGTCCTTACGATAAGAGGCGGTACGGTCTAAGTGCCGCTAGATAGCAGACGCTATTTCATTATTCCTAGCAACAGGTACGACGCATCGACGTTGGATCCAGCGAGCTTAGAAGTTGAGCATGCACTCAACAAAATCATTCTGGTATTCCCAGGTTTTTACGGATTTAGTCGTTCCTACGAAGTTCGGCTGGAACTCGACAATCTACTGCCCTCTTTCTACCAAGGATCCCATCCAGTCTCGGACATGCGTATACATGTGCTGCGTCTCTTCTGGAGGCAACAACGGCGGATTATGGTGTTGCACACCGGCAGGACGCGACGACATTTGTCTTTCCCTCTTCGTGGGTTTCTAACTTGGCGTTGCCTGGACACACGGCCGTATGGGCGATCGGGGCCCGTGCTCTGTAGGTCACGAAGCGGCGGCGCCCTCGTGACGGTGAGCATCGGTTCGTGGCTCACCGGAGGCCGAGCACCCGTGACACTGCGCTTGGTTCGAGCGCACCGCCACCGAAAGACAAGCGCACCTCGCCCAGCCGATACGCCTTATCGAGAACTTCCAACGGCTCGCCTTTGAGACTGCAGCGCAGCGCCGCATCTGGCGCGTAGTTGATAATAAGTCCGAACGCCTCGCCGAAGAACAGCACACCCCGTCCACCATCGGAGCCGGCCACGGTCTGCTGTGGCAATGCGTCTAGTGCCTGTTGGATGAATGTGACCGGCGACTGGGTCAGGTCAAGCGGAATTATACGCCGGCACTTCGCGCCGCCTGTTAAACCGCACATCGTAATCTGGGTCGGGATCGTGTGCTCGGTCAGAATAACAGCTTGCGGCTGGAAGCTCGCCCGCCAAGCAGCATCCTCAGCTTCCTGTTCAAGACGACATTGCTCCTCTGCTGCCTGCTTACGCAGTGCAATCAGCCGTTCCGTGTCTGAGACGGCGTGCACAACGATGTCGGGATCAATGTCCAGAGCAGCGGGAAGCCGCCTAAGGGCGAAATGGCTCTTCGCGCTGAGCGGCAGGCCGTTGCACAGCGCGTGAACTCGTCCAGCAGCCTTGGTGGGATTGGTATAGCCGAGGCTGCAGCCGAGGGCCTCGTCGCTGAGGCCGAGCTTCTGCATTTGGGTCTGGATGAGGTTTGCTAATGGTGTCCGCTGGATCATGAGCATCTCCATCCAACACGGCTGGAGGCTGGCACTCCCGCTATTGTTGCCGATTAAATCGGCCGCATCCCGGTTTCCCGGTCACCACCTTCGCCACGGCGGGCAGGTTGGTCGAGGCGCCAGCCTCATCGCGATGCACGCAGAAGCATATCAGAAATGGTCGCAGCCGCCAACGAAGGTGGCGTGTATACGGACAAGCCGAGGGCGAATTTCTGAACAGGAGAACGGATCGTCTGCTTATTGGCAGTTCAGCGGTCGTGAATGACCGGGTCTGGCCGAAAGCGGAATGGCTGTTTCCGGGCCTGGACTGCAGGAAAGCAGACATGCGCCTGAACTACGAAGCGGGCGAGATGGACGGGGGGGGGAACTGCGCACCAAATTATGATTCTTCCGGAATCATCGCGATCGAGTCGCGTGCCGGATCTTCGCCCGATAGTATGTCGTAGAAGGTGGCACCTTCGGCGGCAGATCCGGCACTCCGGCGGATCCGGGCAATGGCCCAGGTCCCTGCCGGGTGACCCGGCCACAGACTTCGTGGCGCTTTGCGCCGAGCCGGTCGACCGGACCAAAGTCGCGGCTTGGACGGGGCGCGCCGTTCGGCGCGGGGCCAAGGCGGCGTCCCGCTGGCCTGGGAGCATCGGCACTGGCCCGGACGGGCCGAAGCCTCGCACATGCAGCCGGGGCTTGCCATAGCCGTTAGCGACGCCATCGCACATTGGGAACGTGTCGCGATGGGCCTGCGGCGCTCGGCCCGGGCCGACCTGCGTTCGCCGGCCAACTTTTCGTCCGCTCGGGTCCCTTGTGATGCGCAGGGTCTTGCCGCAAAACCGGCAAACACATCTTGCAGAACCTGTTCGGCCGTTCATCACGGGATCTTCGGCTGCGGACCGACTCCGCTCCGATGAGGCGGAGCAACACCGTTCCAGCGCCCGCCCGCCCGGCGAACAGGTGCGAAATGGAAGAAACGATCAAGGCCTTTACGCTTTGGCTCGCAGTCGGGACCGAGGCGGCCGCCGCGTTGATCATTGGGCTCGCCACCATCGAGGCGGTTCTGTCCGCCTTGCTGCTGTTCGTGCCAGGATTGGCCGCGCGCCAGACCGGAGAAGGCCCGCAGGCGGCCAAGGAGCAGGTCCGGCTCAGGCTGGGCCGGTGGCTCGCCGTGGCGCTCGAGTTCGAATTGGGGGCGGACATCCTGCGCACCGCCGTGGCCCCGACTTGGTCGGAGATCGGGCAGCTCGCGGCCATAGCGGCGATCCGGACGGTCCTGAACTACTTCCTCCAGCAGGAAATCGACAAGGCGGAACGGCGACCCGCCGCCGGCCCGGCCGCAGATCCGGGCTGAGGCGCCGTGCCCATGCCGCAGCTCGATGCCTGGATCCGGACCATGGCGACGCTGATCGAGTTCGGCGGCGGCCTTCTCGTGGTGTTCGGCTGCGCGCGGGGCCTGCTACGGCTCGCCGCGGGGTTTGGAAGCCGCCGTAGCATCGTCTCGGCGCGCCTCGCCGTCGCGGACGGCATCGTGGCGGCGCTCGGCTTCAAGACGGCCGCGACCCTGCTGAAGACGATCGAGCTGCGCAGTTGGGAGGCGATCCTGATGTTCGTGGCGGTGTTCGCGCTTCGCACCTTCGTCAAACAGGCGCTCGTGCGCGAGACAGCCGTTCTCGAGGTCCCTCAAGATCACGATCGAGGACGCCTTGCCCCCTAAAGCGCATAGGCCAGGGGTTGGGTCGAAATGCGCCGGGTGGATGAATCCAGGACCGGGTCTTTCCGCCCCAGGATCCCATGGACAAGCTGACGGGTAGGCCGCAAGGAACCTCATGGGCCCCGATCGCATCCTCATCATCCGCCACGCCGAGCAGCACGACGAGCCCGGGATCGACGGCGACGGCCGGTTCGACCGGCATAGCCTCATCGTGCGCGGTTGGCAGCGCGCCGGTGCACTGATTCCCTTCTTCCGCTCCGCGGATGCGCCGGTCCCCACTCCCGGCGCGATCTTCACCTCGGCGGTCGCGCCCGGCAGCGAGAGCCGCAGGTCGCAGCAGACCGTCGCCCCCCTGCACGCCGTCCTGCGCGACGGGGGATCGGTCGCTTACGACGAACGCTTCACCAAACCCGAGACCGGAGCACTGATGTCCGAGGTCATGACCCGCCACGGGACCGTGCTGGTCGCCTGGGAGCATTCCCGCATCCCGGCCTGCGTCGCAGCATTGCCCAATGCTCCGCCAGTCCCGTCGGAATGACCGAACGACCGGTACGACTTCGACTGGGCCCTGGAGCGGCGCGGCAGCGGATGGGCGTTCAGTCAGATCGCGCAACGCCTGCTCGCCGACGACGGACCGGTCTGAGCGCCGCATGGGCGGACCGCATAGGGGGCGGTCGTTCGGCGCGGGACCGACACTGAACCGTCATTTCATCGGGTCCAGGATCTGGGCGCGGATCCAGGCCCATTCGTTCGTGGTCTTGTTGAACAGATCAGCCCTGTCCTCCGCGGTGAGATCCGCCCCGAACAGATCGGACTCTTTCGCCGTTTTCACGACCTGATCGAGATTGGTAACCACCGCCCTGACCTCGTTCGCATGCTGGGTGCCCAGGATCGCGAACAGGCGAACGGTCAGCTGCTCCAGAATGGTCACGCGGGCCCGCAAGCGGAGAGTGGTCTCATCCATGGAACGATCCTCGTTATTGCGGGACTGATGGAGCAAGCCGCTCTCGGAAACGGATCCGCGCGTACCGAGTTCGTCGGGCCGACGATTTCCATGTCCCGCCGGCGCTTCGGCCATCCTGCGCGGATGCACCGATCACCGCATTCGTTGGACCAGATCCGTTCTTACTGGCAGGATGGATGGGCACCGGCACCCTCCCCCCGCGAACTCGCGCGTCGAGGCCTCGGCAGACACGGGCTTGCCTCGGCCGGGGCGACGGCTTGACCGAGACGCTCAAGGCCACGCATCCGAATGGGCACCGAACCATCGAGAGCGCGCTCGGGTTCAATGCGCATGGCACGCGACGCGTTGCTGACAGGGATGCGGGAAGCGTGATGTCGAAGAGCACCGATCTGTCGCCGGGCCGGCTTCTGCGCGAGGCGGGCCCGCCCCTGAAGCTCGACGGCTTCACCGGGATCGAGGTGCACGATCCCAGGCTGGGAGAGGTTCTGTCCCCCGATGAGGTGCCGTCGATCCTCTATCAGTTCACCCTGCACGGCGAGGGCACGGTCTGGGATGCGTCGCGCGACCGCCTGGTGTGGTCCGACGTGCCGAACCGGCGCCTTCTCGCGTGGTATCCGGATGGCCATGTCGACGTTGCCATCGACAACACGCAGTTCATGAACGGCAATGCCGTCGATGCCGAGCAACGCCTCGTCCATTGCGAGCATGGCCGGCGATGCATCAGCCGCTCGAATGCCGACGGGGCGCCGGAACCGATCGTCACCCACTACCAGGGCAAGCGCCTGAACTCGCCCAACGACGTGACCGTGGCGCGGGATAGCACGATCTGGTTCACGGATCCGACCTTCGGCATCCTCATGCCGAACCAGGGCAGCCTCGTCGATCCCGAACTCGACCATCGCAGCGTCTACCGCTTCGATCCCCGCGACGGCGCATTGCGACGCATGGCCGACTTCGAGCAGCCGAACGGCTTGTTCTTCTCACCGGACGGGCGCACGCTCTACGTGTCCGACACGGCGCGGTCCCTCGGCGAGATCATCGGCGGCCACCAGCGCGACACACACGAGATCCAGGCGTTCGCCGTCGACGCCGACGGCAGCCTCTCAGACCGACGCCTGTTCTGCCGCACCGACCATGGCTATCCGGACGGGTTTGCGGTCGATGAGAGGGGGTGGGTTTGGACGACTGCCGGCGACGGCATCCACGTCTACGCGTCGGATGGCGTTCGTCTCGGTTTCATCCCGATGCCCGCCACGCCCTCGAACTGCTGCTTCGGCGGCCCCAAACGGCGCCGGTTGTTCATCGCCGCGCAGTCCTACCTTTTGGCGGTCGACCTGAGCGACTGAGCGGGCCTTCGCCTCCCGGAAGACGACCGGGACATCCCCTTGCTGAGCCATCCAGGAGACGCGCTCGAATATGAACGCGGCGCCCTCGTACCGCACTCAGCGGCACACGATGTCGCCGCGTCGCATATGTCCCGATCGAGCGTCGTCGGCGCCCGAAGGGCCAATCGATCGGACATGCGCAAGAATCCCTCAGCGTTCGCCGGGGACCAAGGTGGCGGGTCCGCTCGCGAAGGGATGCTCCGCCACGAGTGAGACGGGTGCATAGCTTCCGCCGATCACGACAAGCAGAAGACCGCCGACGAGACCGAAGTTCTTGAGAAAGTCCCAGAGATGCGTCCGGCCCTCGCCGTTCCTCGCCCAGAAACGCGGGAACTTCCAGAACTGGTGGTACGTCAATGCCGTGATGACGCAGAACCCGGCCAGCACGAGCGCCGCCGCGCGGTCCCACCGCCCGAGCACGATCAGCACCGGCGTAGCCCCCTCCACGGCGATGCCGAGACAGAGCAGCAGGGCTGGAAACGGCAGCGGGCCCGATTTCGCCTGACCCATCGCCTCACCCCAGTGGACGATCTTATCGTAGGCGCTCAACGGAAACATGCAGACGAGAAGAATCTTCGCAGCGAGCGGGACGGCCACCAGGTTGATCCAGATCATATAGAGACCGTGACAGCGGACATAAGTTGCTCGTGATTGGGAATTTTCGTCGAGGAATGCATGTCCTCAACGTCACCGCTACACCTCGGTTTCCCAAGAACCGTGGTGAAACTGCGAACTAGCTTCACTGCGACGGGCACGATCCCGTGAACGTATGATCCGGAACGCCAAGTGCCCACCCCTGTTGGGCGAGCGCTACCCCTCTACCGTGCCGCAGTGCGAGGCAAGCCGATGCCGCAGGACCATTACGACGTCATCGTCATAGGCTCCGGCCCCGGCGGCGGCTCGCTGACGGCACGGCTCGCCGAGACCGGCAAGCGCATCCTGCTGTTGGAACGGGGCGACTACCTACCGCGCTCGCAGGACAACTGGTCGGCCAAGACCGTCTTCGTCGACGGGGCCTATCAGGCGAAGGAGACGTGGTACGGCGGTGACGGCCAGTCGTTCAGCCCGGCGCTGCACTACTACGTCGGCGGCAACTCGAAGGTCTATGGCGCCGCGCTGTTCCGCCTGCGCGAGCGGGACTTCGGCGAGGTGCGCCACGTCGATGGGGTCTCGCCGGCATGGCCGGTCCCATACGCCGAGTTCGAGCCATACTACACCCAGGCCGAAAAGCTCTTCGCCGTTCACGGCACCCGAGGTGAGGATCCGACCGAGCCGTGGTCGAGCGGTCCCTACGATCATCCGGCCGTTACTCACGAGTCGCGCATCCAGAAACTGTCCGACGACTGGGCGCGCGAAGGGCTGACGCCATTCCACCTGCCCCTCGGGATCAAGCTGGACGAGCGCGACGGAAGGCCGACGCCAACCAGCATCTGCATCCGCTGCGACGCATTCGACGGTTTTCCCTGCCTGCTGAACGGGAAGGCCGACGCCCAGGTGATGACCGTCGATCCGACGCTCGCCAAGCACGGTAACGTCACGCTTCTCGTCAACGCCTATGTCTCGCGGCTCGAGACTGACCCGGCCGGCCGCACGGTGACCGGGGTTCGCGTGACCCGGGATAGCCGGGAGGAACGCTATACCGCCGACATCGTCGTCGTTGCCTGCGGAGCCCTATCCTCGGCGCTGCTGTTCCTGCGCTCCGCCAACGCCGCCCATCCCAACGGCCTCGCCAACGCGTCGGATCAGGTCGGGCGCAACTACATGCGCCACAACATGTCCGTGCTCATGGCCCTCTCGAAGGATGCCAACGACACGGTCTTTCAGAAAACCCTCGCCGTATCGGATTTCTACTTCGAGTCGAAGGATTGGGAGTACCCGATGGGCCTGATTCAGATGTGCGCGAAGACGCACCCGGATCAGATCCGCGGCGAGGAATTTCCGAAATGGACGGGCTTCCTGCCGAACGCCCCGTTCGACATGGTCGCACGCCATTCCATGGACTTCTGGCTGCAGAGCGAGGACCTGCCGCACCCCGACAATCGGGTGATGCTGGGACAGGACGGGCGCGTGACCCTCGACATCGAGGAGAACAACCGCGAGGCGCACCAGCGGCTGCGCGCCAAGCTCTCCGACCTGCTGCGGCCGGGCGGCGCCTACACCTACCTGTTCGAGCGCTCGCTCTACCTCGGCAAGAACATCCCCCTCAGCGGCACCGCCCACCAGGCCGGGACGCTCCGGTTCGGCGCCGATCCGAGATCGTCCGTGCTCGACCTCGACTGCAAGGCGCACGAGCTCGACAACCTCTACGTCACCGACGCGAGCTTCTTCCCGTCGATCGGCGCGGTGAATCCGACGCTCACGATCATCGCAAACGCATTGCGGGTCGCCGACCGCATCGCGGAGCGGCTCGCCTAGCGTCCGATCCCTCCACATTCTGCATGACAACGAGGAAACGGTGATGCCAGCAGGGCACCGGTCGGCCGAAGGAAATGAGCGTTGAGCAAACCCATCGAAAGTTATGCGCTTATCGGTGACGGCGAGACCGCCGCGCTGGTCGGACGGGACGGCTCGATCGATTGGCTGTGCTGGCCGGATTTCGATGACGACGCGTGCCTGTGTGCCCTTCTCGGCACTAACAGGAACGGACGCTGGTCGATCGCACCCCGTGGGGCCGTCCTCGACACGGCCCGGCGGTATCGCGGCGACACGATGATCCTGGAGACGGTGATGAAAACGACGGATGGCGCCGTTCGCATCACCGACTTCATGCCCATCCGCGAGACGCTCTCGGCGGTGGTCCGCATCGTGGAGGGGTTGGCTGGCACCGTCGCGTTGGACATCGATCTGAGCCCGCGCTTCGATTACGGTGCGCTCGCGCCGTGGTGGGAGGCACGCGAGGGTGGCGCCGCCTCGGTGGCCGGCCGGCATCGCCTTACCCTCCGGGCCAGCGTTCCCGTCAGCGTCGACGTCCGGGGAGTGAAGGCGGCGTTCAGGCTGCGCGAGGGCGAACGGCACACGTTCGTCCTGACGCGGACGGACGCCTGGGACAGCGACGCCCCGCATCTCGACGTCGATGCGGCGCTCGGGGCGACGCAGGCGCACTGGGAGCGCTGGATCTCAGGCTTCGACCCCACGCGCACCCGGTGGGCCGCCGCCGTCAAGCGCTCGCTCCTGACTCTGAAGGCCCTGACGCACGCCCGTTCGGGTGGGCTGCTCGCCGCGCCGACCACGAGCTTGCCCGAGGTGCCGGCGGGCGGCATGAACTGGGATTATCGCTACTCCTGGCTGCGCGATTCGACCTTCACGCTCGGCGCCTTCCTCAATGCCGGCTTCAAGGCCGAGGCGACGGCGTGGCGCGATTGGCTCCTGCGGGCCATCGCCGACGATCCGGACAACCTCCGGATCATGTACCGAGCCGACGGATCCCGGCACCTGCCCGAGTGGACCGTCGACGCGCTGCCGGGCTACCGGGAGGCGCGTCCCGTGCGCGTCGGCAACGCCGCGTCGACCCAGAAGCAGCTCGACGTCTACGGCGAGGTCCTCGACACGCTTGCGCTGGCGCGTCGCGTCGGCATCGCGGCGACCGACCACCAATGCGTCGTCGAGCGGCGCCTCGCCGAACACCTCGCCCAGGTCTGGCAGGACCGCGACGCGGGCATATGGGAGTCGCGTGGCGAGCCGAAGCGCTACACCTATTCGAAGGCGATGTGCTGGGTCGGCTTCGATCGAGTCCTGCGGCACTGCGACCTGCCCGGGGAGTTGCGCGCGACGCTGGCGGAATGCCGTGACAAGGTCCGCGCCGAGGTCTGCCGCGAGGGCTGGAACGTCGGCCTTGGAACCTTCACGCAGAGCTATGGCAGCCACGATCTCGACGCGAGCCTCCTGTTGCTGCCGCTCGTCGGCTTCCTAGAAGCCACGGAGCCGCGCATGGCGGCGACGATCGAGCGGATAAGAGGCGACCTCGACCAGAACGGCCTGATCCGCCGCATGCGGGCGAAGGGAGACGGAGAGGACGAGGGGGCGTTCCTGCCCTGTTCGTTGTGGATGGCCGATTGCCTGCGGCTCCAGGGCCGCCCCGAATTGGCCGAGGACTACCTCGAGCGGGTGCTCGGCGTGGCCAACGACGTCGGGCTCCTCTCGGAGGAGTACGACGTACCCGGTCGATGCCTCACCGGGAACTTTCCGCAGGCCCTGACGCATCTCGGTGTGGTGAACACCGCGCTGAGCCTGTGCGGCCCCGTCGTCGATCGCGGCGGCGGCTGAGTGTCCGTCTCGTACAGCACGATCGCGTGGACCCGTGAACGCGAGGCGGCTGCGCGGTCTCGCCAAGCGCCACCGGACGGGGGGATGTCCGCGCTTCGACCATCCTTGCCTTCGACCACCCTTGCCGAGGAGACGAGCGCCATGTCCGACGTGCTTCGCCATGCTGGGCCGGCCGAGCCTGTCCCGCACGTCGACCCGCCGCGCGCGTCCGATTCGCGCTTCGCCGCGGTGGTGCCCCACCACGCCCGCCTGGTCTCGCTCTACGACCAGGCTATCTTCGCCGAGGGGCCGACATGGTGGCCCGCCCGGGACATCCTGGTGTGGTCGGACATCGAGGGTCGCCGGGTGCTCGGCTGGCGCGCGGACGGCTGCGTGCGGGTCGTCATCGACGCCACGCCGTTCATCAACGGCAACACGGTCGACCGGGACGGCAACCTCGTCCATTGCGAGCACGGCAACCGCCGCCTGTCCCGAACCACCCCGGGCGGGCGCTACGAGGCCCTGGTCGAGACCTACGAGGGCCGCCGCTTCAACTCCCCGAACGACGTCATCTGCGCCGCCGACGGTGCCCTGTGGTTCACCGATCCAGCCTACGGCCTCCGACTGCCCAAGCAGGGTGCGTTGGCGGAGTCCGATCTCGGCCACCACAGCGTCTATCGCTTCGATCCAAGGGATGGCTCCGTCAGGCGCATGGCCGACCTCGGACAGCCGAACGGGCTGGCCTTCGCACCGGACGGGCGGACCCTCTACGTCAGCGACACCTCCCGCACGGAGGGGGGCGACGGGCACACGATCCACGCTTATCCGGTTCTGGATGACCGAAGCCTGGGCGAACGGCGGATTTTCGCCGAGGTCGAACCCGGCGTGCCCGACGGCCTCCGCGTCGACGGTCGCGGCTGGGTTTGGTCGAGCTCCGAGGCGGGGGTCCAGGTCTACTCCGCCGAGGGGCACCGGCTCGGGCTGATCCCAACGCCGCAGGTGTGCTCCAATCTCTGCTTCGACCCGGCCGAGCGTCGGGTGTTCATCACCTCCAAGGCGCATCTCTATGCGCTCGATCTCGGCGTCGGGGCCACCAGATGAGCTCACGGTATCGTTAGATTGCGCGCAATGCGGTCAGGAACACTGCACCGCATGTCCGGTTAGCCGGACAGGATCGCGTCTCGTCGCGACACATCTCGCCCCGACCAGGAAATCTCCTGCATACGCCGGCATTCGAACGGCCGTCGCTGCACGCCCCGAGGACAGGACATGGCTGATTCCGTCGCCGACTTCTTCTGGAAACGCTTGGCCGAGTGGGGCGTGAAGAAGATCTTCGGCTATCCCGGTGACGGCATCAACGGCCTGCTCGGCGCGCTCCAGCGCAACGACCTGCCGTTCGAGTTCATTCAGGTCCGTCACGAGGAGATGGCGGCATTCATGGCCGCCTCCTACGCCAAGTTCACCGGCGAGGTCGGCGTCTGCATGGCGACCTCCGGTCCCGGCGCGACGCACCTGCTGACCGGGATGTATGACGCCCATCTCGACCACGTGCCGCTTCTCGCCATCTGCGGGCAGCAGGCGCGCAACGTCAACGGCGCCCATTACCAGCAGGAATTCGACCTTACGAGCGTCTTCAAGGACGTCTCGGCTTATGTGCAGCAGGCGTCCTCGCCCGCGCAGGTCCGCCACATCGTCGATCGCGCCATGCGGATCGCCAAGGCCGAGCGGAAGGTCTCGGCCATCATCCTGCCCAACGATCTGCAGGACGTTCCCTACGAGGAGCCGGTGCGCAAGCACGGCAACACCTTCTCGGGGGTGGGCTACACCGCGCCGAAGGTCGTGCCGTTCGATGCTGATCTGCACCGCGCCGCCGACGTGCTGAACGCCGGCAAGAAGGTCGCGATCCTGGTCGGTGCGGGCGCGCTGCATGCCACCGACGAGGTCATTGCCGTCGCCAACAAGCTTCAGGCCGGCGTCGCCAAGGCCCTCCTCGGCAAGGCGGCTCTCCCCGACGACCTGCCTTTCGTGACCGGCACCATCGGCCTGCTTGGGTCCAAGCCCTCGTCGGACATGATGGAGGATTGCGACACCCTGCTGATGATCGGTTCCGGCTTTCCCTGGGCCGAATTCCTGCCGAAGGAGGGGCAGGCCCGGGGAGTACAGATCGACATCTCTCCGGAGATGCTGTCGCTGCGCTATCCGATGGAGGTGCCGCTGTGCGGCGAGTCCGCCGAGACCTTGCGCGCCCTGCTGCCGCTGCTCGACCAGAAGAAGGAGGGCGGCTCCTGGCGCACTGGTATCGAGAAGGGGATGGTCTCCTGGTGGAAGGAGGCGGAGGATCGGGCGATGGCCAAGGCCAACCCGGTCAACCCGCAGCGCGTCACTTGGGAACTCTCGCCGCGCATGCCCGAGCGGGCGATCATCACCTCGGATTCCGGCTCCTGCGCCAACTGGTTCGCCCGCGACCTGAAGATGCGCCGCGGCCAGATGTGCTCGCTCTCGGGCGGCCTTGCCTCCATGGGTGCCGCGGTCCCCTATGCCATCGCTGCCAAGGTGGCGCATCCCGACCGGCCGGTGATCGCGCTGGTCGGGGACGGGGCCATGCAGATGAACAACATGGCCGAGTTGATCACCGTAGCGAAGTACAGGCACCGCTGGTCCAACAAGACTTGGATTTGCTGCGTGTTCAACAACGAGGACCTGAACCAGGTGACCTGGGAACAGCGGGTGATGGAGGGCAACCCGAAGTTCGAGGCGAGCCAGACCATCCCGAACGTGCCCTATCACAAGTTCGCCGAGCTGATCGGCCTGAAGGGCATTTACGTCGACGATCCGGAACGCATGGGGGCGGCTTGGGACGAGGCCCTCGCTAGCTCCGTGCCGGTGGTGCTGGAGGTGAAGACCGACCCCGAGGTGCCTCCGCTGCCGCCGTTCTTCACTTTCCAGCAGGTGCAGAACTTCATGTCGATGCTCGGCAAGGGCGATCCGAAGGAGCGCCATCTCCTCGTCGACACCGCGCGTCAGGTGCTGAGTTCCGTCCTACCCGGCAGCAAGTAGAACGGCTTCCACGGCATGCGTGACGATCCGACGATTGGAACGGTGCGGGCGCGAGCCTACACCGTTCCCACCGACGCGCCGGAGGCGGACGGTACCTTCGCCTGGGACAAAACGACGATTGTCGTCGTCCATATCGAGGCTGGGGGCGAGACCGGCCTCGGCTACAGCTACACCGATGCCAGCGTCGCGCAGCTTATCACGAAGACCTTGGCGACGCGTCTCTTGGGGCTTTCCCCCTTCGACATCCCGCGGGCGAACGCGGTGCTGTGGGGGCGGTGCGCAACCTCGGCCGCTCCGGGCTCGCCGCCAATGCGATCTCGGCCCTCGACACCGCTCTGTGGGACCTGAAGGGCCGCCTTCTCGGCCTGCCACTTGCCCGCCTGTTCGGCCAGGCGCGGGAGCGCGCGGAGATATACGGCAGCGGCGGCTTCACGAGCTACGACGACCGGCAGTTGTGCGAGCAGCTCGCCGGCTGGGTCGAACGCGACGGTTGCCGAGCCGTGAAGATGAAGATCGGCAGTCAGCCCGAGCACGATCCGGCTCGTATGGCGGCCGCCAAGGCGGCGATCGGCGCAGCACACTTGTTCATCGACGCCAACGGCGCCTTTACCCTGAAACGCGCCATCGGCACCGCGCAGGTGGCGGAGCGGTTCGGCGTCACGTGGTTCGAGGAGCCGGTGACGAGCGACGATCCCGCCGGGATGGCCGCCGTCCGCGCTGCTGCGCCCGCCGGCATAGAGATTGCCGCGGGCGAGTACGCCTATACCTTGGACGACCTGCGCAGTCTGCTCGGGACCGGCGCGGTCGACGTCGCGCAGGCGGACGTGACACGGTGCGGCGGCTGCAGCGGGTTCCTCAAGATGGCGGCCCTGTGCGAGGCGGCGCACATCGACCTCTCAGGCCATTGCGCGCCGGCCCTGCACCTGCCCGTGGCGGTGACAGCGCCGCGGTTCAGGCACCTCGAATGGTTCCACGACCACGTCCGCATCGAGCGGATGCTGTTCGACGGCGCCCCGGTACCCCGGGACGGGGCGATTGCCCCCGACCTGACCCGGCCGGGCCACGGCCTCATCCTCAAGACCCGGGACGCCGATGCCTATGCTGTCTGACCGCGGCCCCCGTTCGCCGGAACGTCACCGCGGCGCGCTGGGATCGTCCGGGCCCGCCCTGAAACGGCGCGTCGCCCCCGTGCAGGTCGAGGCCACGGTGCACCCGGTGGTGGTCCTCGCCGCAGCCGCTGTCGGAGCCGGTTTGGTGACATGGTTCGCCTCCGGCCGCTCGAAGCGCCTCGACCTGGCCACCTCGAAGGGGCGCCGCTACGCGCCGCGCGGGCACGCGGTGACGGCAAGCGCCGCGCAACGCCTCAACCACGCCTCGACGATGCTCGCCGCCTCGGTGCTGTTCGATTCCGGCCTGGAGCATTACCGCGGCCAGTTCTTCAACCGGGCGATGTACACGCCGATCATCGTGTCCAGCGTCACCCTCGCGGCGTCCCTGCACGGGGCCGGCGACACCGATCCCGGCCGCTCCCGCGTCCGGCACGGGGTGCAGGCGCTCGCCGGCCTGACAGGGCTAATCGGCTTCGGCTTCCACGCCTACAACGTCGGCAAGCGCGAGGGCGGCTACTCCTTCCAGAACCTGTTCTATTCCGCCCCCATCGGCGCGCCGATGGCACTGACGCTCGCCGGCATCCTCGGCGTCGTCGCCGAACGCGTGCGCGACGCCGACCCCGGCGCGCCCCGGCTCGCCGGCCTTCCGGCCGGGCCGGCACTTGCGCTCGCCACGGCGGGCATGCTCGTCGGCACGACCCTGGAAGCCGGGCTACTGCACTTCCGCGGCGCCTTCCAGAACCCGGCCATGTACATCCCCGTCTCCCTGCCGCCGCTCGCCGCCGCCCTGTTGGTTCGCGCCGCGGCTAAACCGGTAGGGACGAGCCAAGCGACCGCCAAATGGGGGATGTGGGCGGTCTCGGCGATGGGCGTGGGTGGCGTCGCCTTCCACGCCTACGGCGTCGCCCGGATGATGGGTGGCTGGGCCAACTGGCGCCAGAACCTCATCGACGGGCCGCCGCTGCCGGCCCCACCCTCCTTCTCCGGTGTCGCGCTCGGCGGTCTCGCCGCCCTCGAACTCATCGAACGCGGCCGCTTCCGCTTCTGACCCGAAAGAACATCATGCGTCCGAGACTGGACCTTTATCCGGGCTACGACGTGCTCGCGAAGCGCGACGGCCCGTCCTGGAATGCCAAGACCCGCGAGGTCCTGGAAGAACGGCTGGCGATCGGCCCCGAGACGCGTCGCTTCTTCGACGAGGCCGAATGGTCGACGATGACGGCGCTGGCTGAGCGGATCGTGCCGCAACCCGCCGACCGGACGGATGCGGTGCCGGTGGCCGCCCTCGTAGACCATAAGCTCGCGACCGATACGCGCGACGGCTACCGCAACGCTGAACTGCCCGAGCAACGCGAAGCGTGGCGCCGGGGGCTGTGCGCCCTCGACGCGGAGTCTAGGGCACGGTTCGGCGCACGCTTCCACGAGCTCGGCGCCTGGGCGCAGGATGCGCTGCTCAAGCTCGCGGAGGCGGGCGAACTCACCGACGCCGCCTGGGCGGGCATGCCGTCCAAGCTGTTCTTCCACAAGCGCGTCCTGTCGGACGTGGTGAAGGCCTACTACGCCCACCCCACGGCCTGGAACGAGATCGGCTGGGGCGGCCCGGCGAGCCCGCGCGGTTACGTCCGCATGGATTTCGACCGCCGCGACCCCTGGGAGGCCGCCGAGGCCAAGCCCGGCCGCGAGGACGAGGCCTACGAAGAGAACCTCCGGGTCGGCCGATAAGGATTTTCGTCAATGCGCATCCCCGGCCTCGGCAACGCCGCCGACAACCCCAAGCACGCCACGCCCGGCGACGACCCGGAGCACTATCCCCGCGCTCGCGACGGCCGCGCCCCCAACGTCATGCGGATCGGCGAATGGGTGCCGATGCGCCAGCACCGGGACGAGGACGAGGTCGACTTCGCCATCGTCGGCACCGGGGCGGGCGGCGGAACCCTGGCCTGCCGGCTCGCCGAAGGCGGCGTGTCGGTGGTGGCCTTCGATGCCGGCCCGTATTTCCGGCCCCTGGAGGACTTCGCCTCGGACGAGAGTCACCAGTCCAAACTCTACTGGACGGACGAGCGCATCGTCGACGGCGAGAACCCGCTGCAGATGGGCTCGAACAATTCCGGCAAGGCGGTGGGCGGCTCGACCGTCCACTATGCCATGGTGGCCCTGCGCTTCCGACCGGAATGGTTCAAGGCTCGCACCCTCATGGGCTACGGCGCCGACTGGCCGATCGATTGGCGGGAGATGTGGCGCTACTACGATCAGGTCGAGGACGACCTGAAGATTTCCGGACCGGTCAACTACCCCTGGGGGCCGCACCGACGGCGCTACCACCGGCGCGCGCACGAGATCAACGCCGCCGCCAAGGTGCTGGCACGGGGCGCCGAGGCGATGGGCATTGACTGGACGCCGACGCCGCTCGCCACGGTCTCGGCGCCGCACGGCGACGCGCCGCCATGCGTCTACCGGGGTTTCTGCACGCTGGGCTGCTCAACCAACGCCAAGCAGAGCGTGCTCGTGAGCTACCTGCCCCGCGCCCTGAAGGCCGGCGCGGAGATCCGCGACCTCGCAATGGTCGGGCGGATCGAGACGAGGAACGGGCGCGCCACCGGCGTCCACTACTTTCGCGAGGGGAAGTGGCGTTTCCAGCGCGCGAAGAACGTCGTCGTGGCGGGCTACGCCATCGAGACGCCCCGGCTCCTCCTGAACTCGGCGAACCAGGAGTTTCCGGACGGGCTCGCCAACTCCTCTGGCCTCGTCGGCAAGAACCTCATGGTTCAGGGTAACCAAGCGGTCTGGGGCGTCTTCGATGAGGAGATCCGCAGCTACAAGGGCCCACCCTCCCTGGCGATCAGCGAGCACTGGAACTACGACGACAAGGGCTATGGTCCCTTCGCGAAGGACTTCTTCGGCGGATACTCATACATGAGCCAAGGGCCGCTACCGCAGCTCTGGGCCAACACCCAGGCCTCAGCGCACGGCCTGTGGGGCGAGGCACTCGTCTCGGAGATGCAGCGCTACAACCACGTCGCCGGGCTCAAGGTTGTCTCCGAGTACATGCCGCAGGAGCGCAACCGGGTGACGCTCGCGGACGTGAAGGACCAGTACGGGCTCCCGGTCGCCCGGATCACCTACTCCTGGTGCGACAACGACAAGGCGCTGAACCGGCACGGGCTCAAGTTCTTGCGCGAGGCCCTGTCAGCCGCGGGCGGCCGCGAGGTCTGGGATCAGGGCGACGACACCTGTCACCTCAACGGTACCGCCCGGATGGGCTACGATCCGCGCACGTCTGTGGTCGATGCCGATTGCCGGTCCTGGGACATCCCGAACCTGTTCGTTTGCGACGGTTCGGTGTTCCCCACGACCGGCGGGGTCAACCCGTCGCTCACCATCCAGGCGATCGCCCTGCGTACCGCCGATCGTATCCACGCCACCGCGACCGGCAGGGGAGAGCGGCGTGGCTGATGTGAGATGCCCGCCCGCCGCTGGTCCCGCCCGCCGCCTAAAGGAACTGGTCCGACAGTTCATCGGACCAGTGGCACTGATCGCGCTGGGCAGCCTCGGCGGCTGCGGGGTGCTCGATCACGGCTTCATGGGGGCTGCTGGACCGGTCGCCGATAAGACCCGCAGCCTGTTCCTGCTCGCCTGCTTCATCCTGCTGTTCGTCGTCGGGCCCGTGCTGCTGCTGACGCCGATCATCGCCTGGCACTACCGCTTGTCGAACACCAAAAGCGCCTACCGGCCGAAATGGGGTTTCAACTGGTCGCTCGAAGGCCTGATCTGGATCCCGCCCGCGATCATCGTGATCGTGCTCGCGGTATTCCTGTGGCGGGACACGCATGCGCTCGATCCCTACAAGCCATTGGTATCGCCCAATCCGCCGGTCAAGGTGCAGGTCGTGGCGCTCGATTGGAAGTGGCTGTTCATCTACCCCGAGGAGGGGATCGCCAGCGTCAACGAACTCGCCTTCCCGTCCGACCGTCCGATCCATCTCAGCCTGACCAGCGCCACGGTCATGCAGTCGTTCTTCGTGCCCCAGCTCGGTGGGCAGATCTACGCGATGGCTGGCATGACGACACAGCACAACTTGGCAGCGAGCGAACCGGGCCGCTTTCGTGGTGAGAACACCCAATTCAACGGGATGGGCTTCCAGAACCAGAAATTTCCCGTGCTGGCGCAATCCGCCGACGACTACACAGCTTGGCTCGCGCGCGCCCGTGCGGGTGGCAAGACCCTCGACATGAATGCTTTCAAGGCGCTGTCCGCCCGCTCGACCCAGGCCGAACCGATCCTGTTCGGATCGGTGACGCCGGGCTTGTTCCAATCGATTGTCGCCCTGGACCATCCAGGCATCCATGCCGCCCACATGAGAGCCCGATGATGAGCGGCGACAGCCTCTGGTACGTCCTGTTCGGCCGGCTCGATGCGAAGGCGCTGCCCTTCGTGCGAGCCTGGGACGACCCCAACTTGAGCGAGTTCATCGGCGCCTTCGCAGGCGCGATGGTCGTGATCGGCGCCGTCACCCTCGCGGCATTGTTGACGTGGAAGCGCTGGTGGCGTCCGCTGTTCCTCGACTGGCTGACCAGCCTCGATCACAAGAAGATCGGCATCATGTACATCGTGCTCGCCGGTGTCATGTTCACGCGCGCGTTGATCGAGGCGGTGTTGATGCGCACGCAGCAATCGCTCGCCGTCAACGCACCCGGCATCGTGGCGCCCGAACACTTCGCCCAGCTGTTCAGCACCCATGGCAGCATCATGATTTTCTTCATGGCGATGCCGTTCCTGACGGGCTTGATCAACTACGTCGTGCCGCTACAGATCGGTGCCCGCGACGTCGCCTTCCCGCTGCTGAACTCGATCAGCCTGATGCTAACAGCTGGCGGGGCCGGCCTCGTCATGATTTCGCTCGCCATCGGCGAGTTCTCAACCGGTGGCTGGTCAGGCTACCCGCCCTACACCGAGACGGCGTACCAACCTGGCGTAGGACCCGACTACTGGATCTGGGCGCTGACTTTGTCGTCGATCGGCACGACCCTTTCAGGCCTTAACTTCGCGACAACGATCTACAAGAAGCGCTGCCCGGGCATGCATCTCCTACGCATGCCGCTCTTCTGCTGGACGTCGCTGTGCACCGCGATTCTGATGGTTTTCGCGATGCCACCGTTGACGGTTGCGACCGCCCTGCTCGCCCTCGATCGGTACCTTGGCTTCCACTTCTTCACGAACGATCTCGGCGGCAATATGATGAACTACGTAAACCTCTTCTGGCTGTTTGGCCATCCTGAGGTTTACATCGTCATCCTTCCGGCTTTTGGCATCTACTCAGAGGTGGTGTCGGCCTTCTCGTCGAAGGAACTCTATGGCTACACCTCCCTGGTCATCGCAACCATGGCCATCGGCGTCCTCTCGTTCACGGTCTGGCTTCACCATTTCTTCACGATGGGACAGAGCCCAGATGTCAATTCGTTCTTCGGAATCGCGACGATGATGATCGGCGTCCCCACCGGCGTCAAAGTCTATGATTGGATCTGGACGATGTTCCGTGGCGAGCTTCGCTTCACGCCGCCGATGCTGTTCTCGGTCGCCTTCATCATCACCTTCGTGCTCGGCGGCCTGTCCGGCATTTTGCTCGCGATCCCACCGGTGGATTTCATGGTCCATAACACCGTCTTCCTGGTCGCGCATTTCCACAACGTGCTCATCCCCGGCACGCTCTACGGCCTGATCGCCGGCTACCAGTACTGGTTTCCGAAGGCGTTCGGTTTCCGTCTGTCGGAAGGCTGGGGCAAGATCTCGTTCGTGTGTTGGGTGGTTGGTTTCTACCTCGCGTTCATGCCGCTCTACGTGCTTGGTCTTGGGGGCATGCCGCGGCGCTCCCAAGCCCTGTTCGAGCCAGACTACCGACCCTGGCTGCTTGTCGCGGTCATCGGTGCCTTCATCCTTCTCACCGGCCTCGTGACGCTGTTCGTGCAGCTTTGGGTCAGCGTCCGCGACCGCGAACACAACCGCGTTTCCGTCGGCGATCCTTGGGATGCGCGCAGCCTGGAATGGTCAGTCTCCGCCCCACCGCCTGAGTACAATTTCGCGACGATCCCGCATGTCAGCGGCCGCGATACGTTCTACCTTCGCAAGGTGCATGGGGGCGCCTACAAGCCCGCTGACCATTACCGCGGCATCGAGATGCCGAAAAACAGCTGGGTCGGGCCGCTCGTCGGCCTCGGCGGCGCGGTCTGCGCCTTCGGCCTCATCTGGCACATCTGGTGGATGGCAATGCTCGGCTTCGCGGCGATCTGGCTGCCGGTGATCGCGCGCAGCTTTGTGCGTGAGACCCACCTTTGGATCCCGGCGGCCGAGGTGGAGGCGGAGAACCGACGCTGGCTCGATCTCGCTCACGCCACCCATCCGGTGCCACGACAGCTCGAAGAGAGCCAAGCCAATCGCAGGCTCGCGAAGGTCAATCCGGCAGAGGTCGCGGCATGACCGGACCGCAGCTCCGGCACGTCGGCCTCAACCTCCAGGGTTCCAATGAACTCGAACCGGACGCGGCCGAACTCGGCCTCTACGGGTTCTGGATCTTCCTGATGAGCGACGCGGTGCTGTTCGCGCTGCTCTTCGCAGTCTACGGCACGCAGGTCGCCGCCACGGCGGGTGCACCGGGACCAGAGGCTGAGTTCAAGCTCGGCAGCGCGTTCATCGAGACGCTGATTCTGCTCACGAGTAGCTTGACCTTCGGGCTCTCGGCGATCGCGATGAAGTACGACCGCACACGGACCGGTCTCTTCGTCTGGCTGTGCCTCACCCTCGCACTCGGCCTAGCCTTCCTCGGCTTCGAGGCCAACGATTTTGCAACGATGCTTCGCGACGGCGCCACGCCGGACCGCAGCGGCTTCCTGTCGGTCTTCTTCGCGCTCGTCCCGACGCACGGCCTCCACGTCACGGCCGGCTGCATCTGGATCGCGGTGATGCTCGTCCAGGTCGCGGTCTTCGGGACGGACGCTCGCGTCAAGCTGAATCTTCTGAAGCTGGGCCTGTTCTGGCACTTCCTCGACGTCATCTGGATCGCGATCTTCTCGGTGGTCTACCTGCAGGGAACGCTCGGATGAACGTGCGCGATCAATCCAGGGGCATCGTCCTGCTGAAGGCCATCGGAGCGGCGGCTCTTCTGGGAAGCGTGCGCGTGCTGACCGGCGGTCCGAATCGGCGATCGGGGGGCTTGCGCGACGACAGGAGTCAGGTCGCCGACGAGCGTCACTCCAGGCGAAATGACCTGAGAACCTACGCCGTCGGCTACGTCCTCGCGCTACTCCTGACGGGCGCAGCTTTCGCCGTCGTAACGTGGCGATGGGCGGCGGGTGCGACAGCGCTCGGGATCATCCTCGCTCTGGCGTTGCTTCAGGCGATGGTACACTTTCGTTATTTCCTGCACGTCGACCTGAGGCGCTCGGCCCGCGATGACCTTCAGCTGATCCTGTTCTCGAGCCTCATCGTCTGCCTCATGGTGGGTGGCACCCTCGTCGTTCTCTTCAACCTGCGCATCCGGATGATGTAGCCGATCGCGGTGCCACCCGGGCATTCTACCGAAGGCGCTGCGGTGGCTTCGAGGCCTTGGCGATCGATAGCGTGCCGAGCAGCGCCGCGCCGAGCGCGGCGGCGATGCCAAGCTTCAGCCAGCGCGGGTCGGCGGCCGGCACGGTGGTCAGCGCGCGGTCGTCGAAGCGTCCATGCGCGCCCGGATCGGTGTCGACGGGACCGTACAGGTTGTCCGGCCGCCCTTCGAGCGCCGCTTGGCTCGTCATCTCGCCGCGATAGCCGTGCCGCGCGAGGTACCCGTCGATCCAGCCCGGAATGATCATGTTGCCGATGATCGCCTTCCAGGTCGGGAAGCCGATCCAGAGTTCGCGCGGCGAGGTGTGGGCGGCGCGATAGACGTGACGGGCGATGGCCTCGGGCTGATAGATCGGCGGCACCGGTTCCAGCCGACGCGGCATGCGGGTGCGTGCCCAGTCGAATTGGGGCGTGTTCACCGCCGGCAGCTGCACCATCGTCAACCGCACCCGACTGCCATCGTGCAGCAGCTCGCTGCGCAGGCTGTCGAGGAAGCCGCGCACGGCGGCCTTGGCCGCGCAGTAGCTCGATTGCAGCGGAATCGAACGGTACGCCAGGGCCGAGCCGATGCAAACGATGGCACCATAATCTCGCGCCTGCATGTGCTTCAGCGCGGCGAGCGTGCCGTAGACCTGTCCGAGATAAGTGACCTCGGTCGCCCGCCTGTACTCCTCCGGAAAGGTCTGCTGCACGGGGGCGTAGATCGTCACCATCGCGACGTTGATCCAAACGTCGATACCGCCGAACTCCCTTACCGTCTCGTCCGCCGCTCTCATGACGGCATCGGCATCAGCGACGTCGACCTGATGGGCCAGCGCACGTCCCCCTGCGCGCTCGATGTCCCGCACCGTTCCCCTCAACCCCGCCTCGCCACGCGCCAGCACCGATACGTTCCAGCGGTGCCGGGCGAATTCGTGTGCGATCGCCCGTCCCACCCCAGCGCTGGCACCAGTTATCACCACGGTGGGACGGCGGTCGGCTCTACTCTCTTGGTTCATCGATTGCTCACTGGGGTTGACGTGGACATATTCCTATCCACGCATGATCAACGCCCAGGTCTACATAGCGTTCGCATAGTATGAACGCGATGACGGTTCAATTCGACATGGAATGTACCCAGGCCGCCTGAAATCTCAGCCGGCGAGCTGGCACGGTGGCATAGAATACGGGCTGAATATCCGCACGAAGCCGTCGCGTTCGTTCGAGCGATTCGACGCAACGCGCCACGGGTTAAGGCGGGAGGAGGGACATGGGTGGCAGCTCACCCCGTGGCACGTGCAACGAGCGAAGCGTTCGGCTCCGAAACGTTGATACGGCGAGCGCGGAACTGCCAGAACAGGATCAGGCTCGCTATGGCGGCGTAGAGGCACCAGACCGACGTGAAGGCGTAGCCCTTAGCGATGAGGGTCGCGATCACACCTACGAAATTGAGCGAACCGAACCATCGCACCACTCTATGGCTCGACAAGATCAATGCGCCACAGGTAGCCAGAACGTACAGCACAGCCACCCCGGACAGGGCGGTGCCGGGATTGTCGTAGTGGATCGAGTGTCGTTCGATGCAGGCCGTGCTCGGATAGACGATGAGGCCACGGAACACGAAGGCGGCGAGGGCCGCTCCAAGGAGCGTCAAGCCCGCGATCAGCCAACGCCGGCGCCCAGGCGGCTCCATGAGGAGCACTGCGAGTGGCATCAGAAGAGGCAGGATGCCCTGCGCGTAGAGCATGTACAGGAAGACGAGGTGTCCTTGGGCCTCCGGTCTGATTTGACCCTCCAAGCCGAGCCAGATGAATCCCTCCGTAAATTGGTGGAGGGCGAAGAATATAGGTGTTGCCGCGAACAGGACGGCGCGAGGTTGTTGGACATGCGCGAGGGTCGCGACGCCGATGAGCGCGATCACTCCGCTGGCGATGAAATCGACCTCTGGCGAAAAACACATAAGCGGAAACCTGAACTCGAAGACCCTCGAAGAGCCTCCGTGCGGAGGGCATCGCATTTGGTCAAGGTGTGTTCGTTGCCGGAGCGCAACTGAACGATGGATCACCCGGCACACGCAGCGACAGCGGCTCTCTCGCTGCCAATGTCGTTCGCCACAGCGGTGTAAGAAGTGCGCGACCCCTCAGGTGGCGCCGCGCATCCGGCTCATGGGCTGGCTGGTGCCGGATGCACTACAGCTAGCAGCAACTGCACAACCAAAAACTTGCATACACGTGGGCGACATACGAATTCGGCGCCAATACTTCGAGAACGTGCATGGGCTGCAGACCATTAAAGGGGCGATCCCAGGCAGACGTGAGTCACACTAGCGGAGTGGTCCTGACTACGGCGAGGACGCTTTTACCGGATATAAAATTCGAGGCTGCGCTGGTTGAAATCTGGTTCGGCACCCGCTCATTCGCTCGTGAAAGGGGCCTGAGCGACGCTTCACGTCCGGTTTCGGGAACTAACCGCCCGCGATTGTATGGCGAGGCTGGGCGCCAAGCCGAATGTCCGGGCTCGCGCGCGACGGAAATCCGGCGTGACGGAGTCTGGCCGAAAACGGCTGGGCCGCTTGAGAATAAGCCCATCAAAAAAGTGGACAGCCTCCCATTGACCCCGGTTTACTCGATGACCTCGACGACACGGCGCGTGCTCGGGTCAACGAGCACGGGCTGGTCGTTGACGACGGTGTAGTTGTAGTTCGGCAGGGCGAACTCGGTGGGCACGTCGTAGTAGACAACACCGTCCTCAGGCAGAATGGTCCCGACCCGGACGGGACGAGCGTAGGTGAAGGACGGACGCCGCTCGCCGAGCGCATAGACCCGGAAGCGCGCGCGGCAATCGACGCCGAGGATGCCGTTGGCCGTGCCGACCGCCGCGCCGACCGCGCCGCCGACGACGGCCCCGAGGGGACCGGTGATCATCTCACCCCGGTTGGCCCCCTCTTGCGCGCCCCCGCTCCAGGCCCTGAGCCTGGGCGGAAGCCGCCCAGGCCAACGTCACCGCCGCAACGGTGAGCCCGACATTCCATACCATCGTCTCTTTTCCCGAGTACCGAGGGTCCAACCCCATCGAGATTTACTCGCCTCGGATAGTTAACGACCGCCAGTGACGACGCGCAGGGGCGCGGCGGCGAGGTCGGCCGTCGAGCCTACGGTGTCCTTGAAGCCGCTGCCGACGTTCGAGAGGTGCTCACCGTAGGTCTCGCGCGTCTGCGGGTCGACGATGGCCACCGGTGCGGCCACCGCCAATGCGGCTCCGGTCGCGATGGTGGAGGCAGCGCCAGCGGCCGTGCTCACAAGCCGGTCGCCGATGCCGACCTGCCCGTCCGAGATCGGCTGCCCGTCCGCGAGGCGCTTGCCCAGCAGCGCGACGACCTCGCCCGAGGCAAACTTGCCGTGGTTGAGCGGGTCGTCGCCCTTCACGGTCGACAGGTTCAGCACACCGATGTTCTGACGCTCCAGCTCGGACCGGTACGGCTCGGCGGTCGGGTCGATGGCCCCCAGCCGCACGCTGTCGCCCCACACCAACCGCGAGACCGCGAGTGCTTGGTCGTCGCCGGACACCATCAGCGTCAGCCGCGGCCGGTCCGGCCCCATGTCGCGGAACGCCTCACGGGCGAGGTCCATGTCGACGTCGGGCGCGGCCAGGATGACGTTGCGGATCTTCGGCGCCACGCGCCGGTCGCGGATCGCCATCTGCCGCAGGCTCTCCAGGGTCAGCCAGTTCCCCATGGAGTGGGCGAGTACGGTGACATCGCCGACATTCGGGTCTTTGGCCAGATCCCGCAGCAGGGTCTCTAGGCCGTTTCGGGAGAAGTTGGTGCTCTCCCGGTCGTAGCCGTAGGCGAGCACACTGCCCTTGGACGGCCACGTGAACAGGACCGGGGCGACCTCGGCGCTGGAATCATGGACGATCTGCGCGAACCGGAAGACGGCGTCCTCGAACTTGTTGTTGAAGCCGTGCACGAACACCAGCACGTGGCGCTTGGCTCCGCGGCGGACGGCGCGACCGGTCCAGGCCGCGACCTTCGCGCGGTCGACGGGCTCGGCGCGCAGGGCGACGAAGTCGGTAGCGGGATTGCCCGGCAGGGACTTCGGCCACTGGACCGAGCCGGGCTGGCGCGTGGCATCGGGCGGGATCGAGACAGCGAGGTCGGTGTAGGTCACCGCATCGCCGCGTTCTCCAGAGAACAGCACGCCGCGGTCTGTCGCGGACTTGCGGGTCGTTGCAACCAGCATGTCCACGCGCGACGTACCTGGAAGAGGCTCGACGGCAGAGATGGGGAGCAGAACCCCCGTCGGGCGGCCGGCACAGGCTGGCAGCGACAGGACCAGCAAGGCGACCAAGGCCGTGCGCAAGGCTTTGTTACTCGGTTCCGCCACCTGCGCCATCCACACATGCTTCATGCAAACCGTGACGGACGTCGCTTCACGAACCGTCAAGGTCCGAGCGCACTAACGGGTGATTGCGGCATCAGGCGGGCTTCGGGCCCTCAGTTGTCTAAGGAGACGCGAGGACGATGCGGACCTTCTTGGCCGGAGCAGATTGCGTGCGCGGCGGGACAGCCTCAACCTCGATCTCGGCGGGGACCTCGACTGACTTCCCGGAGCCGCGGAGCGCAGGATCTGTCCCGGCGGTCGATGGAGCGACGGCCAGGATGGACAGTGCGAGGGCGGCGAGGACTGACTTCAAGGCGACGGCCCAAGACTTGACTGTGTACTCAGCAGATAATGGCCAAGCTGAACGTCGGTTCCACCGTCACGCCGTCAGGCCGCTCGCACTGTGTTGGACGAGCTCGCCCCTGGGGACGAGCCGGCGGCGACGGCGAGGCAGGCGTCCACGGCCTCGCGCAGCGACGACACGTAGGCATCCGCGCCGACCTCCCGGCCCAGCGCTGCGTCCGTCAAGACCTTCTCGCCCACCGGCCACAGCCCCACCAGCACGGGGATGCCCGGTGCGCGTCGCTTCAGCCGCTCCAGCAGGTAGCGCAGGTGCGAGGGGTTCCCGGTGATGTCGAGATAGGAGACGCACACCATCGCCACACCCGTGAGGTCGAGCTCACGGATGCCCTCGCGCGAGGCGGACTGGTACGGGGTCACGCGCGCGCCAAGCCCATGCTTGCGCAGCAGCTGAGCCAGCATCGCCGAGGAGGCCTCGTCGAGGGGACCGCGCCCGGCTAGGCACAGCACGGGAGCCTCGCCTTGCCATGCCTCCGGTAGCGCATCCCGCGGCGGGGCTTGCGCCGGCACCGCCTCGGTTTTTGGATGCGCCCGCTCGGCTAGGGTCGGCGTGTCGCTTGGGTTGATCTCGCTCGCCCTCACGGCTGGCTCGGCATCGACGTGATCCTCGAAGTCCTCCACCAGGGATCGTGCCGAGGCTCGGATGTTGTCGAGCTGAGCGGGGGTGACGACCCCGCGCGCGAAATCGTTGGCGGCGAGCTGCAGTCCCTTCAGAGCCACCTCGTCGTAGTACGAGGACAGGGAGCGCTCCTTGAGCATGCCCTCGGCGACGTCTCGCACCTCGTCGGGGTCGCCGGCGAGCATGCGCTGATAGAAGTTCTCCACCGGGGTCAGCGGCGGCCGGTCGCCGAGCAGCACGTCGAAGAACTCCAAACTGTCGACGTGGCGGCCGAGCACCACGAGGCAGACGGTGAACGGCGTGGCCAGGATCAGCCCGATGGGCCCCCACAGGAACCCCCAGAACAGGGTCGAGACGATCACTGCGAAGGGCGAAAGCCCGGTGGAATGGCCGTAGAGCAGCGGCTCGACCACCTGCCCGAACACTGGCTCGGCGATCAGGAACAGGGCGGCGGTCGCGATCACCATCGACCAGCCCGGATCGACGGCGGCCGCTAGCGCCACCGGGAACACCCCCGAGACGATGGCGCCGATGTACGGGATGAACCGCATGATGGCGGAGAGCACGCCCCACAAGAGAGGATTCGGTACGCCGATGAACCACAGCCCGACGCCGACGATGACGCCGAAGGCCGCGTTCATACCGAGCTGGGCCAGGAAGTAGGTGCCGAGCCGGCCGGCCGCGTCGTCCATGGCCACCGTCGTGCGGTGCAGATCGCTCGATCCGAACAGGCGGATCATGCGGTTGCGCAGGTCCTCGCGCTGTAGCAGCAGGAATACGACGACGACGAGGACGATGCCGACGTCGGTCAGCGGCGAGACGACCGGGCCGAGGACTTTCTCCGCCAACGCCAGCGGCGAGGGCTCGGGCTCTTGAACCCGCACGAGCTGCGCCTTCGGCGTGTCGCCAGCGGGGCCTGTCTCGGCCGTCGTGCCGGCGGCGTCGGCCTTCTGCGTGACGTCTTGGACCTGATGATTGAATTTCTGGAGGAGCTTGTTGGCCTCGCCGAGCCAGCCCTGCTGCAGTCCAGCGAACTTCTTCTGCACCGTTGTCTGGTACTGCGGCAGATTGCCGGCGAGGCCCGCGACCTGGGTGCCGATCACCGCGCCGATGCCGCCGAGTACGGCCAGCGCCAGCAGGACCGCGACGATGACCGAGGGCACGCGCCCGAGCTTGATCCGCCGCAGCAGGTTGACGACCGGCGCCAGGACGAAGCTGAGCAGGATGGCCAGCACCAGCGGGACGAACACCTCGCGACCGAAATACAGCGCGGCGATCAGCACGACACCGACGGCGAGGGTCAAGAGGCCGCGCAGGCCCGGCACGAGCGGCGGCGGGACTTGGGCAGGCTGCTTCGGGGCGCCCGTAGTGTCGGTCGGCATACGCTGAACTCCTCGACGCGGGCCGGTGCGCCGCGTGTTCCTCCTAACGTCGTCGGCCTCGTTTCGTCCCGTCACGCCTTCCCGCCTGGGGAACGAGGGCATGGCGGACATCTTGCCAGGACAGCACCGTCTCAGGTGGAGATCCGGCCATGCGCATCCGTTGCGGCTACACCGTCGCCCTCGATACCTTTGCTCCGACCCCGATGGTGCTGCTGCTCAACGTGCGCCCCGAGCGTCAGCCAGACCTTCTGAGCCGCGAGGTCATCGCGTTCGACCCACCGGTCCAGCCAAGACAGTTCCGCGACACGTTCGGCAATGTCGCCACCCGCATCCTCGTCCCAGCTGGGCGCATCACCATGTCGGCGGACTTCGAGATCGAGGATCACGGTCGCCCTGACGACCACGCGCCGGACGCCCGGCAGATCCCGGTGCGGGACCTACCGGACGAGGCGCTGCCGTTCCTGCTCGGCTCGCGCTACTGCGACACCGACAAGCTCTCGCAGGCCGCCTGGGACCAGTTCGGCTCGACGCCCGAGGGCTGGGGGCGCGTCCAGGCCATCGTCGACTACGCGCACGGCCGCCTGCGCTTCGACTACATGCAGGCCGACGCGACCCGCAGCGCCTTCGACGGCCACGCCCAGCAGATCGGCGTGTGCCGAGATTTCGCCCACCTGGCCATCACGCTGTGCCGGTGCATGAACATCCCGGCGCGCTACGCGACTGGCTACCTCGGCGACATCGGCGTGCCGAAGGACCCGGCGCCGATGGACTTCTCGGCGTGGTTCGACGTCTACCTCGACGGGCCGGCGGGACCGCGCTGGTACACGTTCGACGCCCGGCACAACCGACCGCGGATCGGCCGCATCGTCATGGCCTACGGCCGCGACGCCACGGATTGCGCGATCACCACGAGCTTCGGCCCCTCGCCGTTGGCTAGGTTCACGGTGCATACGGACGAGGTCGAACCAGGCTGAGCAAGCTGGGTGATGCCTGACCGGGGAGTGCCTGACGGCGCTTGAGGTCGCAGCAATCGCCCTCGGCTTGCGGCCGCTGACCACTCCGCGTCACGACCGCACGGCTCAGGCCTGGGGGCCAGCGTCACCGCCTCGCGGGCGATCCAACGACAGCCTCAGTCGAACGACGCCGCGGTGGCTACTGATCTCTGCGCCCGCCACGGTGGGACGCGGTAATGGTTCGCGTCGACGTCGTTCACGAATGGGCGATTGCTCGCGGGCTGCCGTGTTTCCAAGCTATAGCCACGGAGACGCCACCGGAAATTTCATGGTCCCCACCGGCTACGATCCCGCATTCGTCGCGCTGTCCCTCGCCATCGCGGTGTTTGCCTCCTACACGGCGCTCGACTTGGGTGGACGCGTCCGGGGGGCGGCCGCCGGCCTGCGCTGGGCATGGGTCGCGGCAGCCTCGCTCGCCATGGGTGGCGGCATCTGGGCGATGCACTTCGTCGGCATGCTCGCGTTCGAGATGGGCATGCCGGCGGCCTACGACTTCCGGACGACCGTCGCGTCGCTGGTGCTCGCCATCGCCGCCACCGGGGCCGCCTTCTCGTGGGTCAGCCGCCCGGCCGCCGGACCGCGCGACGTCCTGATCAGCGGTCCCCTGATGGGTGTCGGCGTCGCGGGCATGCACTACACCGGCATGGCGGCAATGCGGGTGCCGGGTAACTTCGCCTACAGCCTGCCTGTGGTCGCCGCATCGGTAGCCATCGCCGTGACCGCAGCGACCGCCGCGCTGTGGTTGACCTTCCGGCAGAACAGCGTCTGGCAAAAGCTCGCGGCCGCCGTAGTCATGGGTCTCGCGGTCGCGGGCATGCACTACACCGGCATGGCCGCGGCGACCTTCACCGCGGAGGATCTCGGAGCGCACGCCGCTCACGCCGCGGGCGTCAGCGTCAGCCAGCAAAACCTCGCCCTATACGTCTCCGGCGCGACCTTCACGATCCTGTTCATGGCCATCGTGGCGGCGTCGTTCGACCAGCAGCGGGTGCAGCGCGACATCCATGCCAGCGAAGGCCGCTTCCGCGCGGCGGCTGAGGCGGTCGGCGATATCATCTGGACCGCCGACGCCAGCGGCGCGATGACCGGGCCTCAGCCATACTGGCAAGCCTACACCGGTCAGTCCGAGGCCGAGTGCCAGGGCACCGGATGGGCGAAGGCCGTGCACCCCGACGACGTCGAGGCGACGAAGGCGGCGTGGCGCGAGGCTGTGGCGGCGGACCGGGGCTACGAACTCCAGCATCGCGTGCGCAACCGAGACGGTGCGTATCGGCTGTTCACGGTCAAGGGGCGCCCAGTGCGCAACGCGGATGGGACGATCCGCGAGTGGGTCGGCGTCCACGCCGACATCACCGAACGCGAAGCCTTTGAGACCGCCCTACGTGAGGCCAGGGATGAGGCCGAGGAGCATAGCCGCGCCAAGAGCCAGTTCCTGGCCAACATGAGCCACGAGCTGCGCACGCCGCTGTCGGCGGTGATCGGCTACTCGGAGATGCTGGAGGAGGAGGCCGAGGAACTCGGTCAGGACAGCCTTCTGAAGGACCTCGGCAAGATCAAGTCGAACGCCCAGCACCTGCTCGGGCTGATCAACGATGTGCTCGACCTGTCCAAGGTCGAGGCCGAGAAGATGGACCTATACCTGGAGGACATCGACGTCGCGGAGTTCGTGCGCGACGCCGCCGGGACGGTCGATGCGCTGGTCGCGAAGAAGGGCAACCGCCTCGTGGTCGCGGTTTCCGAAGATGTGGGACTGGCACGCACGGACGCGGTGAAGCTGCGCCAGTGTGTGTTCAACCTGCTCTCGAATGCGGCCAAGTTCACCGAGAACGGTACCATCACCCTCGGGGTCGCCCGCGAGGCAGGCGTCGGCGGCGGCTGGCTCCGCTTTACCGTGGAGGACACCGGCATCGGCATGAGCCCTGAGCAAGTTGGGCGCCTGTTCGAGCGTTTCACCCAGGCCGACGAGAGCACCACGCGCAATTACGGTGGCACCGGTCTTGGGCTGGCCCTGAGCCGTGCATTCGCCCAGCTTCTCGGTGGCGACATCACGGTGACCAGTATCGAGGGTCGGGGCACGTGCTTCGCCCTCGTCGTGCCGGCGAAGCTTCCGGAGGTGCCCGACGAGGGCGTCGCAGCCGAGCCTGCGCATGAGGAAGGGCACGGCGAGCCGGGGCGCGGCCTCGTGCTGGTCATCGATGACGAGGCGAGCCAGCGCGAATTAATGACCCGCTTCCTCGCCCGGCAGGGGTTCTCGGTGCGCACGGCCTCAGACGGTAAGACAGGTCTGGAGTTGGCCCGCAGCCTGACGCCGCGGGTGATCCTGCTCGACGTGATGATGCCGGACGTGGACGGCTGGACGGTGCTGGCGACCCTGAAGAGCGAGGACGCCACGCGAGACATCCCGGTGGTCATGGTAAGCTTCGTGGCAGACGCGGCGCTGAGTGCGTCCCTCGGTGCGGCGGAGGCGTTGCCGAAGCCGGTGGACTGGGGACGGCTCAAGGGCGTCCTCGACCGGGTCGGACGCGGTGCCGGCGACATCCTCGTTGTCGACGACGACGCCGACATGCGGGCACGCCTCCGGAGCGTCCTCGAACGCAACGGCTGGTCGGTGCGCGAGGCCGGTGACGGGGCCGAGGCCCTTCGGCGTATGGCCGAGGATAGGCCCCGGCTGGTGTTGCTCGACCTGACGATGCCCGTGATGGATGGGTTCACGTTCCTGCGCGAGATGCGGGGGCAGCCAGGCTGCGAAGAGATCCCGGTCGTCGTCCTCAGCGCGCGAGATGTTTCGGGCGAAGAGCGCCGCAGGCTGGACGGGGCGGACAGAGTGCTGCGCAAGGGTGACGCCAGCCTCCAGGACCTCGCGGCCGAGGTTGACCGGCTCGGCCACGGTTCGGAACGCCAAGGCACCCCGCAGGCTTCGGCCTGACCGAACGCCGCCGCGTTGGCTCCATCATCGTTCGCGAAGTGTCCCATAGGCGCTGAATACAGGGAGAGCCATGTCCCACGTTCTCTCGGGCGGCCTAGGCGCGCCTGAGACTGGTGTTGACCGGCTCCGAGGTCGACAGCCCTGACGGGTCAGGGGCGTTCTCAGCCGTGGGCGCCGCATGCCGACGTTGCGGGCGACCGCGCGTCAACAGCAAGCTTGCCCCGGCTCGCAACGAACCGTGGCCGTTAGCCGTTGTAAGTGCCCATGAACGGACACCCCCTATGACCGTCCTCGCCTTACTCGTCGCCGCCAACTTCGCCATCGCGGACACCTTTTCCCTCTCGGCGGTCGCAGCCGACTGAAGGGGTTGCCCGCACGTGCCGTCAATGCCGATAGGCAGGCCCCTGCCCGGACTGCTCTGGGCGATGTCCTTCGACGAGCGGGGCTGCGGACGCCTTCTGGCTCCGGACGAGGCGCTGCCGGATCTCGACGCATTCGGCGGGGGCTTCCTCTGGCTGCATTTCGACTTGAAGGCCGCGGACCTGGGGTCGCTGAACGATGCCGGGCACGTCGGGACGCGGTCGCTCGCCGAAGCCGTCTTCAGGGAGGACGAGCACCAGCGCGTCACAGTCGCGGACGGGCATGTCGGCGGCGTGGTCGCCGACCTCGCCCGGCCCGGGGCCAAGCCCGACATCGCCGGCCGTCTTCACTTCGTCATGGGTCCGCGGTCGCTGGTGAGCGGGCGCCGAGGCCTAGCCGAGAGCCCGGACGCCACGCGGACGATCGCCCAGGAAGGGCGCCCGATTCCCTCCCCCGTGCTGCTGCTGGAGACGATGGTCGGCTTCGTGGTCGCCGCCATGGCGGCGACGGGGCAGAGGCTCGCCGACGAGGTCAACGGCATTGAGGACCGCGTGCTCGACGGGCGCGTGCGCGACGACCGACGGCGCCTGGGGCCGATCCGCCGGAGCGCCGTGCGCCTGCACCGGCAACTGCTTGGGCTCGCCGCTGTGTTCCACCGGTTGGAGGAGGACGACCTAGCCCGGGACCTGCACGGTCCCGCAATCGCCGTGGCGGCGCGGCTGGCCCAGCGGTTGGATGCCCTCGACCGTGACGTGACCGCACTCGCCGAGCGCGCGCGGCTGCTGCAGGAGGAGCTCGCGGCCCGCGTGGCGGAGGAGAGCAACCGCCAGCTCTACGTGCTGTCCATCCTCTCGGCTCTGTTCCTGCCGCCGACCTTCATCACCGGCCTGTTCGGCATGAACGTGAAGGGTCTGCCGTTCGCCGACGACCCTTGCGGTTTCCTGTTCGTGGCTGGGCTGAGCCTGCTGTCGGCGGCCGCGACCTACGGCATCATCCGGGTGCTCGGCATCCGCCCGCCGCGCGGTTAGAGGCCAATGCCGTCCGAGCGGAGTTCCGCGATGACCCTCTCCCGCCACTTCTCCGCCTCCAACATCAGGACATCGTAGCCCTTCTCCAGGATCGGGCTAGCCATAACGCCGGTCAGTGCGGTCTCGAACTCCGCGCCCGCGACTTCTCCATCGGTGACGATGATGTTGGCAGCCGCTGAGACGCCGGCCTGCATCAATGCCTCGTCGCCGGCATAGGCGGCGACCGTCTGACGGAAGCGTGCGAGGAGATCTTGTACGAAGGGCATGCCGGTGTGCTGCTGAGCGAGGTGAAGCCGCTATGCGAAGGCTTGGGCAGTGGCACGCGATCCACCGAGGCTGACCTGGCGCCGTCCACCCCCGCCGAGCATGCCGTGGCTCGGCGCTGCGTAGGGACGTCGAGACAGTTCGTAGAGCTGGCTGCCGACGAGGCCGGCGGTATCGATGAGGATTGCCTCTTCGCAGGTCGCAGCCACCTGCACGCCGATCTGATGGGTGTGGCTGCGGCCATAAAGCCAGACGGCGAGCTGCGCCCGCGTCCCTCCTGATATGCCGTCGAGCAGACCAGAGCGCACATCGGGTTCTGCGCGAGTGAGCTGCGCTACGAATTCAAGCGACACAGGGCAGTCGCTGGCGAAATTCGCAGCGGTGATCGAACGAACCTGGTTCACGCGAGGTACCTGCGAGCTGATGCCCGCAGGGTTGGTGGCGCATGGTTGACGAAGCCTAACGACGGGCCAGCCGATGCGGCGTTCGATGATCAGTGGCACCACGTGGCGCTGCCCCCAGGATCACTGGTGCGCGTCGCCGGATCGGCGAGGACGCGGTCGATACCGACGCGGCCTCGTGGGGCGGCTTGCAACGACCGGGCTTGGCGCGGGTTTCCCAAGCTTCGAGTTACACGCCCCGATCCCACCGATTCGAACTCCAGGAGCAACATGTCCCGCGAGAGCAGCATCCAGGCGACCGAAAAGTTTGGCGAGCTCGTCAACGGCGGCCGGTTCGACGCCTTTCCCGAGGTCGTCGCCCCGGACTGCCACGATCACGATCCGGCGCCGGGCCAGCATATGGGCCCCGAGGGATATCAAGCGTTCTTCACGCAGCTTCGCTCCGCCTTCCCCGACATGCAGGTCGAGGTAAAGAAGCTCGTCGCGGATGGGGACAGCGTCGCCTTCGCTTACACGCTCACCGGCACCCACCATGGCGACTTCAACGGGCACAAGCCGACCGGGAAGGCCATCAAAGTCCGTGGCATGCAGATCGGCCGCTTCGTGGATGGCAAGATGGTCGAGCGGTGGGGTTCATCCGACGAGCTCGGCATCCTGAAGCAGATCGGCGTCATTGAGGGTTGACGAATGCCTCCGCGAGGGCGTCCCCGCCGCGGGACGTCGTCAGGGCATGACCCCGGAGCGGCCCACCGGCCGCCCCGGACGCTCACGAACTGACCGTTGGCTGTCCGACTCCTCAGGCGCTCCGGGCCTGGTCGGGATGACGGCCCTCCGCGAACTCTTCGACGATCTTGGCGCAGAAGGCGGGCAGATCCTTCGGGGTACGGCTGGTGACCAGCCCCTTGTCGCAGACGACCTCCTCGTCGACCCAAGTGCCACCGGCGTTCTCGATGTCCCGCCGGACCGTGGGATAGGAGGTCAAGGTACGGCCCTTCACGACGTCCGCCTCGATCAGGGTCCAGGGACCGTGGCAGATCACCCCGACCGGCTTACCCGCGGCGAAGAAGTCCCGGACGAACGCAACGACATCCTCGCTCGCCCGGAGCTTGTCGGCGCCGACGCAACCGCCGGGGATGACGAGCCCGTCGTAGTCCGCGGCAGTGGCGCCATCGATGGTCCTATCCACCTGGTAGCGGCCGGCCGGGTCGAGGTCGTTGTTGACCGTCTCGGCCTCGCCGGCCTCCAAACCGATGACCGTCACGGTCGCCCCCGCCTGCTTCACCGCGTCACGCGGCTTGGCGAACTCCGGATCCTCGGTGCCGCGCGGTGCGATCAGGATCGCGATCTTCTTGCCCTGCAAGCTCATGTCATCGTCCTTCCGGGTGTCGGCATCTAACGGAGGCGCCGTCGCGCCGTTCCTCACGCCGGGATGCAGTCGATGCCGGCGGTGTCCTCGGCCACGACGCCGTTCTCGCGGTGGCGGAAGTCGCTCAAGGCCCGGTAGACCTGGAGGCGCGCCCGCATCACCGAACCGAGCGGCCGGTGCACCGCGAGACTGTGCGCAGGGCGGAAGGTCATCACCTCGTCGAAGTAGCGCACCCGGTCCGGCCCGTAGGCGTCCTGGCGCGGCAGTCGGAGCGTCGCCACCGTGCGGTAAGGGCTAATCGAGACCGGCCAATCGACCGAGGCATCCTCGATGGGCTGTTTCTCGGCATCGGCCCAGAGCTGTGCCTTCAACTCGAACACCACGTCGTTCTCTCGGAAGAACGCGACGGTGGCGTGCCGGAAGCCATCCTCGTCCTGGTTCGGGTCGAGCCTCCACTCGGACAGCGCACGTTGGGCCTCGGTCGTCGGCACGGCCCCGAGCTTGGCCACGTGGTCGCCGTAACGAACCGGCGCCTGGCTGAAGTAGCTGTCGGCGAGCGGGTGGCTGTAGGGATGGCCGAAGAAGTCGGCGAGCGCGCTCTCGGTGCCGAAGGCATGCAGCGCCTTGTTGAGGTTGCGCATGGTGGCAGACACCGCGCTTTTCACGCCCTCCGGCAGACCCGTCGACTTGCCGATGACCGTTCCGTCGCGCAGGAAGCCCGCCGCCGTGCCGGACGGAAAGGTGGTCCCAGTCGCGAGGACGAAATCCTGGGTGTCGACCGCGTGGCCGGGCAGCTTCTCGCCGGGGACGTCGAATACCTTGATCGACATGCCGCGGTGGGTCGAGACCCGGTCACCCAGCGTCTCGCCTGGCCCCTGAGCGAACCGAACCGCCACGGGGTGGGTGCCGGGCATGGCGAACAACCCTTGGGCTAGTTCGGGCGGCAGGCCGGGGGAAATCGTCAACTCGCCGGTGACGCAGGCCGAACTCTTTGCGTGGCTGGCCCGCACCGCATGGTGCTCGCGCTTCTCTACCCTCTCGGATTGCTGCGTCATGCCGGCGATGATGCCGTCAATCGTCTTTTGCTCGTCCGCAGCAGGCGTCTCGATGCCGGGGGCGTATCGAAGGTAGGTCATGATCTTCCTCACGGTGATCGGGGAATCAAAGCGGACCGCGGCAGGAGAGAGCGCGGCGGACTCTGGGTTCGACGCATTGAGTCGGAAACGGGATCCCGTTCCGAATATCGAGGGAGGGCCCCGGACCGTTCCCGGATGACCTCGCGTTCGTCGAAAGTCTGCCTGAGTTCGGCTGCGCTATGAGTTGGCTTCGAAGCGCTGCTTCGTCCTCGCGGTAAAGGGAGACTAAAAATCGGACTGGTTGCGGAGCAGAGGCGGCAAGCTCGGCCGATATGCTTGACGACCCGTGGACGACCGCGGGCTCGAGTTTGCGACAAGCCGTTTCAGGGCGCATCCTTCCCGACCGTTTCAAGGATCACGCGCGCCGTCTCGGCAGGCTGATCCCAATGCGGGAAGTGGCCGCAGCGCTCGAACCAGTGCAGATGGGCCGACGGGAATGCCACCCGGGCGCGTGCAGCCTGGCGCGGCAACAGAAGGTGGTCTTGGCGGCCCCAGCCTATGGTGACAAGGCCGGGAGTCTTTGCCGAACCCTGCTGCAACGGCCCGCGTGCCAGCTCACGCAGCATCGCATCGAACACCGGTGTGGCCGCCAGGCTCTGCAGCTCCGCCACGACAAGCTGTGGTGGGAGCCCCCACGGACGGGCCGACAGTTGGGCCAGCAGCAGCGTGCGGGTAACGGCGTGGCGCGACAGGCCGGGATGGAAGGGCCGCAGCAACCGAACCAAGCGTATCGACGCTGCGAGCGTCGAGTGAAACCAGGGCGTTTCCCAACCGTGCCAGAAACCGCCGGGATCAAGCGCCACGCAGTGCCGACCGATACCGCGCCGCGCCATCTCCAGCACCAGCCGGCCCCCCACCGAACTGCCGACAAGATCCGCGGACGTCAGGTCTTGCGACTGCACGAAGCCGGCAAGGGCGTCCGCATGGGCCTCCACGGTCTGCCGACCCGCGAGCGGGGCCGATCTGCCATGTCCCGGCAGGTCGACCAAAATCAGTTCGCGCGAGCCGCGCAACGCGGGCAAGAGCGGATCCCAGGTGCGAAGATTAGACCCCAACCCATGGACCATTAGCAGCGGCCGGCCCGTGCCGAGGCGCTCAAAATGTAGGGACATGACGGCATTGTCCTTCGATATTCGCGCTGTAGTCCGAACATTGGTCCGTCGCGGATTTCGCCGGGCAGGGCGTCTCAGTCAGGTCCGCGGACCGCTCATATCGAACGCCTCCAGCCGGCGTCGCCGGTCCGATAGCCGGCCACACGGCGCTGGCCGACCCTGCCACACAGTCTCGCGAGCGCCGGATGCCACCGAGAAGGCCCCACCGGAGTTCGCCACGAGGGGGCTGCGCGTTCAATGCCCGCAGAGACGTGGAGGTCACGTCCGCGCCAACTCAGATGCCGGCGTACCAGGCGTAGCCCTGGTCCTCCCAGTAGCCGCCCTTGCCCCCGCCGATGTGGGCGAAGCTCTCGACCACCTCGATGCGCATCACGTACTTCGCCTGCTTGTAGCCGAGGTTGCGCTCGACCCGCAGGCGCAAGGGTGCGCCGTTCGACACGGGAAGCGCTTGCCCGTTCATGTCGTAGGCGAGGATGGTCTGCGGGTGGAACGCGTCGACAAGGTCGATGCTCTCGTAGAACCGAACCGGCGTTTCCCCGCTGGCCGCATCGTCCTCCGTCACCTGCTGGCCGCCGGAGTCCTTCCTGCTCTCGCCGCTGCCCGACTGCTTGGTCATGCTCGGGTTGGCGTTGCCGGCAGGGACCTCGTCGGCCTCCTCGTCGTCCCCACCGCCTTCGAGCGGGCTGCCCTGGTCCATGGTGTCGGCGCAGTGGAACACCACGTAGCGCGCCTCCGGCTTGAGCTTCGCGCGAGTGAGCAGTTCGGCGAGGGGCACCCCGGTCCATTTGCCGATGGCGCTCCACCCCTCGACGCAATCGTGTCGGGTGATCTGGGTGCGGGCCGGGAGCCTGCGGAGGTCGGCGAGGGACAGCTTGAGGGGCGCCTCCACGAGGCCGCCGACCTCCAGGTGGTACTTGGCGAACTTGCCCTTCGCCAGGGCTTTGTAGTCCCTGTCCGGTGGGTCCTCGGTGCCGTTCGGCTTGAACCACGGCGAGATATCGGCCTCGGCGAATTCGGGTGCCAGCGTCGCCTCGCTCAGGAGCAGGCGCTGCACGAACATGTTGGCGTCCTCGCCGGTCTTCAGCGTTCGCCGGAACCACTCCGCGTTGCCGAGGCGGTCGCAGCCGCCGAGCATGGCCGCTGCGGCCGTGGCGGAAGCCCCCAGCAGGAGGGCGCGTCGGTTGGGGGAGCGGATCATGTCCGGGGATCTCTGGCTGAAACGGCCGGCTCGACCTTGCGCTCGATCACGAACCAGCCGGTGAGCATGCCGCGCATGTTGTTCCAGAAGCCAGACAGCAGGACCAGGGCGACGTGCACGACCACGAACAGGACCAGCAGGGCCGCCACGATGAAGTGGACCGTGCGGGCCGACTGGCGTCCGTCGAACAGCGTCAGCAGGAAGGGAAAGGCGGCGTCCATGGCCGGCGACATCGCGAGCCCCGCCAGCACCTGCACCGGCAGGAGCACGAACAGCACGACGAGGTAGGTAAGCTTCTGGATGACGTTGTAGCGCTTGGCCTCGTCGCCTTGCGGGAAGCGCAGCATCAAATGCTCCCAAATCGACGCGCCGAAATGCCGGATCTGGTCACGGGAAGGGATTACCCGGAACCGAAGCTGCCCGCTGACCAGACCATAGATTAGGTAGGCGAGGCCGTTCAGGACGAAGGCCCAGGCGAAGAAGAAGTGCCAGGAGCGGCCGCCGGTGAGGTCCTGGTCGCTCGGCAAGGTCGCCCAGGCCGGGAAGCCGCGGTCCGCCGCCTCGCCGTCGGAGCCGACCGAGGAGCCCAGAACACCGGTGGTGTCGAAAGTCCGCCCCAGGACGGTCGTGACGCCCTTGGGCGGGTCGTCCTCGGTCTGGGACATCGCCATGAGCGGCGCGTCGAAGGTCGAGACCTTGCCCCAGTACAGGGCCGGGTGGGCGTTGAATATCTGCAGGCCGCTCATCAGCAGGACAAGCAGGCAGACCGCGTTCACCCAGTGGGTGACCCGGATGACGAGGGGATGGCGAAACATCCAGCGGCGACGCTCGACCTCGCCGGTCTCCGGAGCGGATCGGGTCAGGTAGGTTCGAGCCAAACGGTCTTCCACGCACTCTGGACGGTTAGGGGTGGAGGCCCCTGGATCGGGGCCTCCGGAAGCGCACGGCGCCTCGGAATCACATGCCGCGGTTCATCATCATCCGCTTCTTCATCATGCGGCGCTTCATCATCTGCTTCCGCATCATGCGCTTCTTCATCATCATTCGCTCGCTGCGGTCCATGCGGACCTGGGTAACGGTCGAGGAGCCGGCCTGGAGACCGTTCGGGCCCATCGGGGCAGCGGAGGCGGCGCCGGCTCCGAGCGCGAGGCTGCCGAGGACCGAGGCGGCGAGGGCAAGGGTGGTGATCTTCATTCAACGTCTCCTGCACGGGGAAGGAATCCCCTTTCGCACAATGAGAGAAGAAAAGGCACTGCCATCAAGTTCCTGAATTATCGAAGATAAATCAGGAACTTGATGGCTTTGGGGCGCAACAAGCCGGACGCCGAGGCAGGGCCTCGCGCCGCGCCCAGGCCGGGCGTACGCCAACTTGTACGGAGGCATGCAGCGGAAAGTTTCAGACTGGACCGGGAACGCTGACAGCCCACCGCCAAGCCGACGCGATCAGTTCCCGGTTACCTCAGCGTCTGCGTCTCCGACACCGGCACCGGCATGGCGCCAGACTTGATCGAGAAGGTGTTCGAGCCGTTCTTCACGACCAAGCCGACCGGCGAGGGCACCGGCCTCGGGCTTTCCCTGGTCTACGGCTTCGCCAAACAGTCGGCGGTCAGGTGCGGATCTACTCCGAGGTCGGCGAGGGCACGACCGTCTGCCTCTACCTACCTCGTCAATATGGCGAGGCCGACGAGGATGAGGTGGCCCGCAGGCTTGCCGAGGTGGAGCAGGCCGGCCAGGGCGAGACGGTGCTGATCGTGGACGACGAGCCCTCCGTGCGCATGCTGGTCACCGAGGTGCTGGAAGACCTCGGTAAACCTACGTCACCGGTTTTAGGGACCGCGGCCCCGTCCCGACGTTGTCGGATGCGACCGATCAACCGGAGCCGTTATGCTGCCCCCTTCTGTGCAGCCATCCTGCTCGCCATAGAGGCACAGAAGGTCATCGAGTTGCGGCTCGTCTGGATCGCCTAGGGCGACGCCTAAGGCCGGACGGAGATGGTCTCGATGGTCGGCGAGAAGGTCGTGGCCACGATGGAGGCCGCCAACACGCTGATGACGGGGCACCAACGGCGACGTCGTCGCGCTCACCGGGAGCTCGTTGCAGACATGTCCGCTTCTGGGGCTGACCGATGACGTGCCAAATGGCTGGAATGGGCGCATTGCAGAACGTCCGCTTCCAAACGGCAGTCCATTTCCACGGTTGACCCATAGCCGACCCTGAAATTGTCCGCTTCCTAACCGCTGCCACGCCCGAGGCACTGGGCGGCGCCGCGGGATGGTGCCAGACGTCGAAATCGGTGAACGACCGCCCTCCGTCTTCTTGAAATGTTCCCGCTGCGTTCTAATCATAGGGACCTGGTCGCGCACGTGACGGGGGTGCCCGATGAGGCAGCTAGAGATCGAGAACCAGCTCCGTGAGGTGGTCAGCCGCATCGTGGTTCAGGTAGAACTGGCCACGGCGCAAGGACGAACCGACATCAACCTCGCGCTTGAGGATGCGTTCATCCCTATCTTGAAGTCGATCTACAACCTGCCTCAACTCGTCAATTTGAATCGAAAGCAGAAGAATTATCCAGGAATTGATCTCGGCGACGACCACGACCGCGTCGCGTTCCAGATCACATCGACGACGACGCTCGACAAGGTGAAGGGCACGATCCGCCAGTTCATGGATCGGGCCTACTACAATGATTTCGACGAGCTGTTCATCCTCATGCTGTCGAGGAAACAGGCCTCCTACAGCCAGCCCTCGGTCAACGAGCTGTTGACGGACCAATTCGCCTTCAACTGCAAGAAGCACATCATCGATCTCAGCGATCTCCTCGGTCAGGTATCTGGCCTTCGGCTCGCTGCCCAGGAAAGAGTGCTAGCCGAGTTCAGGCACATTCTGGGCGAGATCGACGCCTTTATCAGCTTCAGTGCCGAGGGCATCGCGGCGCCGGTAGCAATAACAACGAACCTCCAGCGGATCGGTCTTCCCGACGCGGCGTATGTCGCCGAGCTGACGATCGACGACAAGGCCGTGATCTCCAGGGCAAAGCGGGAGCTCAACTACAAAGGTTACGCGAAGAGCCGCAAAGCCGTTGTCAAGATGGCGCTCCTCCTCAACGGTGTGGAGACCGACGCGTGGGTCTGCCACGACAACAAGCTGTTCTCGTTCCTCGATATCGAGCAGTGCGGGCTGCGCAGTGTCGTCGACGAAGGGTTGGTGGAGCGGTTGGCGATATCTGATCTCGCCGACTCGCCCGAGTTGGACAACGTCAACATCCTGAAGCAGCTTCTGTCCGCCGAAACTCAGGAGCGGTTAAAGAAGCTGCACGTCCGCATGCATGCCAAGGACAGGTTTTTCTTTTTCGGTCCCGTCGAGGAAGGTCAGACCGAGCGGAAGGAGACGTGGGTCGGCAAAAGGGCGGCAACCCGACGTGTCTATGAGCTGAAATACCAGCGCAAGGACCCAACCAAGGTCGCCCACCACACCCACTTCTCGTTCGAACTGACGTTCACGAAGCTGGATGACGACTGGTACGTGCAGATCGTGCCGAGCTGGTACTACTCGTACAACGGTTACGTCAGATCGAACTGGCACGAGGACCTTCTGTCGACGCAGAAGGCTCTCGAACACAACGCCAGCGTCCGGAACATGGTCCGCTTCCTCGCCCACTTCCTGTCCAAAATGTACGACGTCCAGGATGACGGCGTCCGCTTCCTGTCGTTGCTGGAGTTCGACGTCGGGGAGGCTAATGAGGGCGACCAGGCCGAGAGCGATGAGGGTGACGATTTGGCTGAGGGAGCCGTCGCATGAAGCTGACTATGCTGGCGGAGCCGCTGCTGGAGTTCGGCACCGGAACCCATATCTGCCCCCGAACCGGGATCGAGCGGATGGGGGTCTACGACAAGCGTGACGAGCTCCGCCGGACCGAGCTTCGGATAGGAGTTGTCGGCCGCGGCGAGGGCGTCGATCTCCTCGATGACTGGCTGGAAAAATGCCGGGTTGGGGTTGAGCGCAAGAAGGAATCGAAGCTGCTAAACCTTTTCCGAGGGTTCGGCGGCATCAATCAAAACTACGGGTTCCTGACCAAGCTCATCAACTCATCCCAGTATACCCGGACACTGAAGAAATCCGACATTACTGAGGTCGTCAAGATGGCCTCCCGTGTGGACCGCATCCAACGGGCTGTCGAACTGTATTACGAGCAGATCCGTTTCCTGGCCGAGAACAGAGCCGTTGATGTGATCGTCTGCGTGATGCCGAACGAGATGTTTGACTCCGTGACTACGGCCGATGACGACGACACGGACAAGGATGAGCTGGAGCACAATTTTCGGCGCATCCTGAAGGCGAAGTCGATGCACCTCGGCACGCCGCTTCAGCTCGTGCGCGAGAAGACCATCCTCATCACGAAGTTCGCCGGCGATCAGCAGGATCCAGCCACCAAGGCTTGGAACTTCTGCACGGCCCTGTACTACAAGGGCAACCGCACGATCCCATGGCGCCTAGTCGAGGATACGGCAAAACTGCGGTCCTGCTACATCGGGATCGGATTCTACAAAAGCCGGGACGGGGCTACGATCTCGTCCAGCCTTGCGCAGGTCTTCGATGAGTTTGGGCACGGCATCATCCTCCGCGGTACTCCGGTCTCGATCGACAAGAAGAACCGGCATCCATACCTGAACGAGGAGCAGGCCTACGAGCTGCTGCGCGATGCTCTGGACGAGTATGATCGGGCCCTGGAGCACATGCCGGCGCGGATCGTGATCCACAAGTCCAGCTACTTCCGGGATAGCGAGCGGGCCGGGTTCCTCCGCGCGCTCGACGAAAAGGGCATCAGGTCGAAGGACTTCGTCGCGATCACCGACACCCAGATCAGGCTGTTCGGGGATAGCGACTATCCGCCAAAGCGCGGCACCATGCTGACGATCTCGGAGACAGAGGGCGTCCTGTACACGCGCGGGACCGTCGATTTCTACAAGACCTATCCCGGCATGTATGTTCCCAATCCGTTGAAGGTCACCGTCTACGAGCAGGATTCCTCCCTCGAAAATCTGTGTGACGAAATCCTCGGCCTGACGAAGATGAACTGGAACAACACGCAGATGGATGGCCGGCTACCAATCACTCTGGAGTGCGCCAGAAAGATCGGCGATATTATGAAATATGTCAGCCCGACTGAGAAGCCGCAGGTCAGCTACAGTTTCTATATGTAGACCGGCCTTGACAGTCGCGGCTTGGCCCCGTGCGGTTGAGAAGACCACCTAAGTGGTCTTCGCCTCGAACGGCCTTAGCTTCTGTCAGTTAAAACTTCTTGGCCTGCATCGAAACCACTGCTTCAAGCAGTGACATGAAACACGAGAGTAGATGGCCGCCATGTCGGCTTTCGGGCGGGCACCGAACTTCCGCTCCTGGCGCAACTAGGCCCTTCAATCATGCAGGCGCAAATGGGAGAGAATTGTCAGTCTCTGTCGTTGTATAATTTGATGGTGTTAGCAGCCTAACGATTTCCGAGATCTTGTACCACCTGCCCGACCATCCGCATTTTCTGCAGATCTTCATCTGACAACAGCACGATCTGTTCCCGGACTTTCCCGAGCCGAGGCGCTGTCTGGCGTTCTGGCAGGGGCACTTCGATGGGCCACTGCACTCGGTGAAGGTGGTTCATAGCCGCCTGATCAAGCCCGCAGAACTGAGAGCTATCGCCAGCGAGTGCAACCTGCACTGACGCAGACGGAAGGTCCGCGGCAGCGATGAGCGTGTCGCTCAGTTTAGGCGCGTGGTCCACTGCATGGCGCCCGGCGTGAACGCAGGAACAGCGCCGCCCGTGGCCACGAGGCGGTCGCCCGCCTCGTCCGCCTTCCCGCCGATCGTGCGCACCGGGATTGCGACGCCGGTCGAGCGCTGGCCGAGGGCCTCGGCGTAGAACCGTGCAGCGCCGGGGATCATCAAACACGAGCGCCGACCACTGTACCGGCACGCTCAAATGGAAGTACGATGTAGGTTGGGGCAAACTCCGCTTTCATCTCAATGCACTGTTCTCCGCAAAGGATGGGCGGCTGGCATGCGGAACCTACCGGCTAAGCTTCAAGATCCTGGCGATCAGCTTAGCTCCGGGCGTGCGTCTGTTGCTTGGATCAGCGGCGCGTCGTCGCCGACCACGGTCGGGCGGTGGCCGTCTGACTTGGGAGTAAGCATGAGTCAGGTCTGTCGCCGGTTGGGATCCAGATACGGGTCGATCAGGCAGTGATGGAAGCGGCAGCCCCAGTCCAGGGTCATGTCGGCAGCGCTCGGAGACTGTGATGGCTGAATAGCGGATCGCCGTATTGGACGATGTTCTGTGCCTGCGTTGCCTTCGCTCGCCACTAAGCGCAGGTGCCAAGATCCCTAACTCGCCAACCTGAACCGCAGTGGCCCGATATGCGATCTGCCGACCAATTCCACGCCTTCCCCGATCGAGACCCGGTGAGATGGTGGCACCGACAGCGGCTGTGAATGGCTTCCGCATTCACCAGATGCCCAAAGCAAGGGCATCATCACACCGAGTCGCCGATTTCGGCCCCAACATAACCGAATTCGGCCACGCGCAGCCAGCCGCATCGTACTCAGCCGGTGTCCATGGGGACAAACAGAAGAGGACGACCCGAGAATGCGAACCGACTTTAACGAGCTGCGCCAAGCCCTGTTGGCCGGTGGACCCGGCCACAATCTGCACGTCCCTGCGCTGCTTAGTGTCTGCCGACCCGGCGCAGAGAATTCGTCGCAGCGAGCGGATGAGCCCCGGGATGACTCCAACGATGCTGCTCGCAAGGCAAGCACAAGGGGGTCCGAACTCCTCGCCGCTACGCCGATCCGGTCCAACGGTCCGGCCTGACAGACCAATCAACAGGAGCAAACATGAACCCGTTAATACCCGAGACTTGCATCCGCGACGTCGTCCTAGATGCGTTTAGCCTGGCTGTCTCCTACTACAAAGAATTTGCCATCAGTGCCAGCGATGCGCGTCAGATCGCCCACGCAAACTTGAAAATCAAGGAGTATACATCCGGAATTGCGACGATTGATTTATCTATTGATCCCGATGGTGAGATTTTTCTTATGCCGGAGTCGGCTGATCTTGTGATTCAAAGCCTTATGAATTTCATGGGCGATATCGACAGACAGAAAAATCCGCTACTTGCATACCATGTAGGCAATCTGACGATCCAATGTAGGAACGTACAATGCTTGTCATCCGACAGCGATGATGCCGTCTCAACAAAAAACATTCATTAGAGTGTCTTCCGATTGGGCTGATATACTATATCGCTCCGATGGAGGGGGATGTCTGTCCCGACCCTACACCACGGATCTGCTTGAGCGTGTGTCCGATGCGGCAGCGGCGACCTTGCACCGCCATGCGGCGGCACGTTCTGCAGTTGCTGCAGTCACAGTGCTCTACTGGATGGCAGCCCTTGAGGCGACCGGAATTGTGGCGGCTCGCCCGATGAGCCGATCGCGCCGCTCGAAGCTCGACTAGTATGAGGCTTTCCTGCGCGAGCTGATCGCAGAGCACGATGACCTCATTCTGGAAGAGATGCGCACCCGTCTACGCGAGGATCAGGATCTCACGGTGGGGCTCGGCACGCTGTGGCGCTTCCTCGACGCGCGCCGTCCGACCTACAAAAAACACCGCCCACGCAGCTGAGCAGGAGCATCGGGATGTGAGGACGGCGCGCTAGGCGTGGTTCGAGGGCCAGCCCGATCTCGACCCGGCCCGGCCGGTGTTCATCGACGAGACATGAACGGCCCCCAACATGGCCCGCACGCGCTGGCGCTGTGTTCGGGGCGAACGCCTACGCTCGGGTGTGCCGCAGGCTCATTAGCGGACCACGACATTCGTGGCGGCCTACGTCTGTCCGGGTTGTTTGCACCGTTCGTGCTGTACGGCCCGATCAGCCGTGAGACTTTCCGGGCCTACCATCAGGTGCTGGTGCCGGAACTCGCCCCCGGCGACATCGCGGTCATGGACTATTTGGGCAGCCACAAGGGACCTGCTGCACATGCAGTCATCGAGGGGATAGGAGTTCGGCTGCTCTCTTCCCGCACAGTGTAAATACGAGCCGAACTCGCCGGCTTCGCTCAACTGGGCAACTCAGAGATACAATACGGTTCTTCGAGCAATCTGAGTTCATCAAGAAATCTTGAGGGCCGCTGCCGCTCGCTACAAGATCATCCGGACTACCGTTCAGTAGTGACGCTCGCGCCAAACCAACACCGATCAGCGAATTGCTCCGAAGGAACTCTGCTCCAGCGTGTTGAGCGTGGAGGACGAGGCGATCATCGTCGCCTTCCGGCGGCACATCCTGCTGCAGCTGGACAACTGCCTCTATGCGCTGCAGCCGAGTCTTCGCATCTGACCCGCTCGTCACTGCATCGCTGCCTGTAGCGCCGCGGCGTCAGCCACCCGCCGACATTAACGACGAGTCTTAACGGCCGCGCTTTGAGGCTTGCCCAATTACCGACGCAAAGATCGAAAAAAGGCTTCGAATACTTTACAATGTTCACGCTCCGGACGCAGTAATACGGGCCAAATGTATTCAAATCTACTTTCACTGCGATCTGATTAGCGCAGTTTTTCCGCCAGACGTCTGCCTATAAGGTCGAAAATGAAACTCAAGAATTCCAATTCATTGACATCTGAAAGAGAAACGCTGCTCCGATGCCGCTGTCGGCTTAGCATTTCTGCATTTAAGATACCGGCGAGCCTACTTTTAATAGATTGGCCAGTATGAGTTGACGGCCATGTATGTTCTGGACCCATATGTCTCGTGATTAAGCGTAGCATTGGTTCCGACAATTCACTTTCTTCCTCGTTAAGCAGGAACTTAGTGTCGCGGATGACTCCCTGTTCGACGTAGTACTCGACTTGTTCGCTGATGGACCTCCCATCGCGCTTTGCCAAATCGTCAAGAGCGTCTCGCAATTCCGTTCTGAGCCGGAAGGTCATCGAATGTCGCTTCTTCTCCCCCGGAGGCAGGCTTGGCCGACCTCGTCTTCCAGGCCGCTCGCGTTCGTCCGCCATGTGCCACTCTCCGTCTGAGCACGCCATAAATATCGCGTCCCATATTCCAACACGTTAAAGCTTGCCACTACCCGAGCAGGCTGCTATTTACGAGTTTATAAGCACCTACCAAAAAGGTGGTCAGGGTGGAAGCGCCGCAGCGCGAGCTGTCTCTTAGGGTGCCGATTGAGGGCTGAGCATGTCGCGCCGCAAGAGTTTCACAAAGACTGCCATCACACGTGCTGTGGCCGGCATGCAGGCTGCCGGCCTCAAGGTCACCGGCCTTGAAATCTCGCCCGACAAGGTCGTGATCCACTCCGGGCAGCCGACGAAATCGGACTCTGCCAATCCGCTCGACGTATGGAGGGCCAAGCGCGATGCGCGTGCGACTGAAAGGCCTCAATAGCAAGCGCAAGCGCCTCGCCGATGGTACTTGGCGCACCTACTTCTACGCGTACAAGGGCGGCCCCCGCCTCAAGGGCGAGCCAGGTACGCCCGAGTTTATGTCGTGCTATCAGGAAGCGGTGTCGCGTCACTCGCAGACCGCCGCGGATACGCTCTCATCGGTGTTGAGGCGCTTCCAAGCCAGTGACGCCTTCCGCTCGCTGAGTGTGGCGACCCGCCGGGATTACGTCCGGTACATCAGAATGATCGACGCCGAGTTTGAAGATTTCCCACTCAGCGCGCTCTCTGACAAGAGGACGCGCGGCGAGTTTATGGCCTGGCGCGACCGGTTGGCGATGCGCTCTCGTCGGGGGGCGGATTACGCCTGGGCCGTACTCGCGCGGATCCTGTCCTGGGCGATTGACCGCGGCTTGGTCCTCGCCAATCCTTGCGAGAGGGGTGGTCGGCTCTACAGGGCCAGCCGCGCCGACAAGGTGTGGAGCGATGACGATGAGGCTCGCTTCCTCGCCTCCGCGCCGGCCCACCTGCATCTTGCTCTGATCCTCGCCCTGTGGACGGGACAGCGCCAGGGAGACCTGCTCCGGTTGCCCTGGGCTGCCTACGACGGCGCCGCAATCCGGCTGACGCAGCAGAAGACCGGTGCGCGTGTTTACGTGCCTGTCGGAGCTCCTCTAAAAGCCGCCCTAGATGCTATGCCGCGCACCAGCGGGATGATCCTGCTGAACTCGGACGGCCGATCCTGGACGAGCGACGGCTTTCGAACCTCGTGGCGCAAGGCATGCTTCGCTGCCGGCATCACGGGTCTAACTTTTCACGACCTGCGCGGCACGGCCGTGAGTCGCCTCGCCATGGCGGGGGCTTCCTCTGCGGAGATCGCGACGCTGACCGGGCACTCGCTCCGAGATGTGGATGCGATCTTGGACAGCCATTACCTGCACCGCGATCCGGCGATGGCCCAGGAGGCGATCAGAAGGCTCGAAGCCAGAACGAAACTTCCCGACCGAGCCCCCGACCGAGTGTAGCTGTTCTAGCAAACTCGAGAAAAAGTCCCAGCTAATCAGAGAGTTAGATGGTGGGCGCACTAGGGTTCGAACCTAGGACCCGCTGATTAAGAGTCAGCTGCTCTACCAACTGAGCTATGCGCCCGATCGCTTCTGCGATCGCCCGGCGGCCACCAAGTCCGCTGGGGTGGCTGGCTGATACCAACGCGGCCGGGGGCTGTCCACCCCCGACCGGCGATTTTCTCATTCCGCAGCGGCATGCTGCGCATGCACGCGCACCGCATGGGCTGCGAGCTTGTTCAACGCCGAGAGATACGCCTTCGCCGAGGCGACCAGCGTGTCCGGATCGGCGCCGCGGGCGGTGACGCTGCGATCGCCGTCGCGCAGACGCACGGAGACCTCCGCCTGCGCGTCGGTGCCGCCCGTCACGGCGTGGACCTGATAAAGCTCCAGCTGAGCCTGATGCGGCACCAGCGCGGAGATCGCGTTGAACACCGCGTCCACAGGCCCGTTGCCGTCCGCCTCCTCGATCCGCGTGCCAGTCTCGTCGGCGATGCGCAGGGTGGCCCGCTGCGGCCCGCGGGTGCCGGCGATAACCGACAGGGAAACCAGCCGGATCCGGTCGTGGGCCGTGGCGAGGTTCTCGTCGACCAGCGCTTCGATATCCTCGTCGTAGACGTGCTTCTTGCGGTCGGCCAACGCCTTGAACCGCTCGAACGCGTCCTGGAACTGGTTGTCGGACAGGTGCAGGCCGAGATCCTCAAGCTTGGAGCGGAACGCAGCCCGTCCAGAATGCTTGCCCATCACCAGGGACGTCTTGGTCAGGCCCACCGAGGCCGGCGTCATAATCTCGTAGGTCTCGGCGTTCTTGAGCATGCCGTCCTGGTGGATGCCGCTCTCGTGCGCGAAGGCGTTGCGGCCGACGATCGCCTTGTTGAACTGCACGGGGAAGTTCGTGGCATGGCTCACGAGCTTCGAGGCGCGGGTCAGCATGGTCGTCTCGACACCGGTCTCGTAGGGCAGCACATCGGCGCGGGTGCGCAAGGCCATCACGATCTCTTCGAGCGCGGCGTTGCCGGCACGCTCGCCGATGCCGTTGATCGTGCACTCCACCTGCCGGGCGCCGCCCTCGATGCCCGCCAGGGAGTTCGCGATCGCAAGACCCAGGTCGTTGTGGCAATGCACCGAGAACACCGCCTTGTCGGCGTTCGGCACCCGCTCGCGCACGTTCGCGAACATGTCCCGGTATTCTGAGGGCGTGGCGTAGCCCACCGTGTCGGGCAGGTTGATCGTGGTGGCCCCGGCCTTGATCGCCGCCTCGACGCAGCGGCACAGATAGTCGATCGGCGTGCGGGTCGCGTCCATGGCCGACCACTCCACGTCGTCGACGAGGTCGCGGGCCTGCGCCACGGTCTTGAGGATGATCTCGATCACCTCATCCTGGCTCTTGCGCATCTGGTGCGCGAGGTGGATCGGCGAGGTCGACACGAAGGTGTGGATCCGCGCGCGCCGGGCGTGCCGCACGGCCTCGCCGGCCCGGGCGATGTCGGCGGGGATCGCGCGGGCCAGACCCGCGATGGTCGCGCGCTTGGTCCGGCGGGCGATCTCCGAGACGGCCTCGAAGTCGCCGATCGAGGCGATCGGGAATCCGGCCTCGATGATGTCGACGCCCATCGTGTCGAGCAGTTCGGCCACCGCGAGCTTCTCGTCGAAGGTCATGGTGGCGCCGGGGCACTGCTCGCCGTCGCGCAGCGTGGTGTCGAAGATCAGGATGCGGTCGCGGGCGGTGCTGGAGGTCGAGGTCATGGCGTTACCCTGTCGCGGGCCGCCCGGCTCAGAATGGCGCGGCGCGGCGTGGTGCCCGATGGGGCGGATTCGCGAATGGAAGAACTCCCCTGAAGGCCCAGGCGCGCGCCCGGACGGCCCTCAGGGGCGGGTAAGCAGAAGCGGAAGAGCGAGCCCGGCGCGGCGCGCACGCGACCACGGCGCCGTCTTGGCGGCGCGGGCGGTCTCGGGCGCTGAGCCGGCTCTGGCCAAGGCTCGTCTCTCCTCTCGGCGGCCTGCGCGGGATGATCTCACGGCGCGGCACTGCCCGTAGGTATCTCCGGAACCGCCGGAACACAAGCGAGACCGGCACGCTCGGGAGGCTCTGCCGCCTCGACGCCCGCCTCGACGCTGGCCTCGGCGCAGATCTCGCCGGCGAGGTCGTCGTAGAAGATCATCTGGCAGGCGGCCCAGAGTTCGAATTCTTCCAGCAGCGACGGATCGAGGTGCGTCAGCCGCCGGTCGCCCGTTCGGAACCATCCGGCTTCGTCCGCCTCCCGGAGGAGGTTGCCGACATGCGCGCGGGACACCCCCAGTCGGTCAGCGAGGCCGCGCAGGCTCAGCGGGAGGGGTGCTGGGGCGTCCGAAACCGCGGCCGCGTAGTGCGCGCCCACGATGGCGGTGAGCAGCGGATAGCCGCAGTCCCGGCCGGTGAGCCGGAAGATCCGCGGGAACGGATCGGTCAGCATGCCGTGGCGCAGGACGTGCGCGGCGGACCGGCAGATCAGGTCGCCGAGGCGGTCCGGATGCTCCAGCGCTCGCGCACGGCCCGGGCATCTCGCCGCGAGAAAGTCCATGGCCGCCACGAAGAGGCGTGCGGACCGTCCGATCTCGGTGACGAGCGCCGGAGTCGCCCGCAGATGCTTCACGCGTCCGTCGTCGGGATCCGTCTCGACGCCCACCAGGCGGGCCGCTTTCAGCGTGGCCACGAAGGCCGCGGTCTGGCGGGGACTGGACCCGACCGTCGCCTGCAGGGCGGTGAGGGTCGGGCGCGGGCCGCCGTGGCGGCGCTGCGCGTAATCGTTGTGGACCAGCATGAACGAGACCAGATAGCGGCCGGCCTGATTCAACATCTTGTGGACCGGCCAGACGATCTCGGAGGGAGCGACTGCTGAATGGCAATACTCAGCTACAGAAGAGCAAAATTTTTCGTGCTTTATGATCTCTGAGGAGCGTTCGAGAATATCATGATCCGTCATGTCTGAATCATCGGGCGTGGTTCATTCGATCAGATCCGACGCGAATGGCCGTGCCCGTCGAGCGTTCTCTGCAAAGTTTGGACTCTGTGGTTAAGCAGTGCCGAGGATAAGAGGCAATTGCTTGAACCGGCACCCGGTTCGCTGCGCGTCCGCCGCGGAACAACCGCGTTCTGCAGGCCCGAACCCGGCCGGTACGGATGTCCAACGGAGCTACCGCCATGTGCGATCGGCATGTGTCCTTCCTCTCGCGCCGCCGCCTGCTGTCCGCTGCGGCGGTCGGCGCCGTCGCGGCCGCTTCCGCCAAGCCCCTGTCCGCCGTAGCGGCCGACGAGGCGCCGCGCCCGAACGCCATCGGCCCGGACAGCGCGCTCGCGCGGCTGCTCGAAGGCAATGCGCGCTACGTGGCCAACGCGCCCGCCAACCGGGATTTCTCGGCCGGACGGGCCGCGCGTACCAGCGCGCAGCACCCGATCGCCTGCATCGTGGGCTGCGCCGATGCCCGGGTCGCGCCGGACTTCGTGTTCGATCAGGGGCCGGGCGACCTGTTCGTTGTCCGCGTGGCGGGCAACTTCGTGAACACCGACGGCCTCGCCAGCCTGGAATACGGCGTGCAGGTGCTGGGCGCCCCGCTGATCCTCGTGCTCGGCCACTCGGATTGCGGGGCCGTCAAGGCGACGATCGACGTCATGAAGACCGAGGCCACCCTGCCCGGCCATCTCCCGGCGCTGATCGACGCGATTCGCCCGGCGGTGGACCTCGCCGCGAAGGCGAGCGCGCGGGATCCCCTCGCCGAAGCCATCGCGCAGAACGTCCGGCACGCGGTCCGTCGCCTGGAGCAGGCCGGGCCGATCCTCGCCGAGCGGGTCGCCACTGGGCAGGTGAAGGTCGTCGGCGGCTTCTACGACATCGCCACCGGCCGGGTCCGGCTGCTCTGACGAACGCGCGGGCGCGGGATCGGGTACCTTGCCAACGGCGGTCCGGCCTCGATAAAGCCCGCCGGCACGTCGAGACCGAACCCGCGAGACCGTCCATGGCCAGCTACAAGCTCCTGCTCCTCCCCGGTGACGGGATCGGCCCGGAGGTCGCGGCCGGCATGCAGGTCGTGCTCGACACCCTCAAGGCGACCGGTCTCGCCACCTTCGAGACCGAGACCGACCTCGTCGGCGGCTGCGCCCTCGACGCCCATGGCAGCCCGCTGGCCGACGCGACCCTGGAGCGCGCCAAGGCGGCGGACGCCATCCTCCTCGGCGCCGTGGGCGGCCCGAAATGGGCCGGCGTCGCCTACGAGAACCGCCCGGAAGCCGGTCTGCTGCGCCTGCGCAAGGAACTCGACCTCTTCGCCAACCTGCGCCCGGCGATCTGCTACCCGGCGCTGGCGGAGGCTTCGGCGCTGAAGCGCGAGCTGGTCGAGGGCCTCGACATCATGATCGTGCGCGAGCTCACCGGCGGCGTCTATTTCGGCGAGCCGAAGGAGATCACCACGCTGGAGGACGGCTCGAAGCGCGCGGTCGACACCCAGGTCTACACGACCGGTGAGATCGAGCGGATCGCCCATGTGGCCTTCGACCTCGCCGGCAAGCGTTCCGGCCGCGTCGCGTCGGCCGAGAAGCACAACGTGATGAAGTCCGGCGTCCTCTGGAAGGAGGTCGTGACGAAGGTGCACGCGGAGCATTACGCCGAGCTGCAGCTGGAGCACATCCTGGCCGACAACTGCGCCATGCAGCTCGTGCGCCGGCCGAAGCAGTTCGACGTGCTGGTCACCGACAACCTGTTCGGCGACGTCCTGTCCGACATCGCCGCCATGCTCACCGGATCGCTGGGCATGCTGCCCTCGGCCTCGCTCGGGGCGGTGGACTCGAGCGGCCTGCGCCGGGCGCTCTACGAGCCGGTCCACGGCTCGGCCCCCGACATCGCCGGCCAGGACAAGGCCAACCCGATCGCCATGATCGGTTCGCTCGCCATGTGCCTGCGCTACTCGTTCGGCCTCGGCGACGCCGCCGACGCCCTCGACGGCGCCATTACGGATGCGCTCGCGGGCGGCGCCCGCACCGCCGACATCGCCGGTGAGGGTGCGAACCCGATGGGCACCCGCGCGATGGCGTCGGCGGTGGCGGATGCGCTGCGGGCGCGCGCCGGCTGAGCCACGCCGCCAGCGCGTCGATGCACCGGGATTGATCCCCACCCGCGTGTTTCGACGCATGGCGGTCGGGCCCGACCTCCGTTATGACGCGCCGATCGAGGAACGGGAGCGTCATGAAGGCCGGAGACGGGGCGTCTGAGCGCGCGAGCGCGGATTTCGGCTTCGAGCGCGTGGCGCTCGACGAGAAGCAGGGGCGCGTCGACAGCGTCTTCCACTCGGTCGCCCGCCGCTACGACATCATGAACGACCTGATGTCGGCCGGGCTTCACCGGGCCTGGAAGGCGCAGCTCGTCTCGATGCTGCGGCCGCCGCAGAACCGGGCCTTCGCGCATCTCGACGTGGCCGGCGGCACCGGCGACGTGGCGTTCCGGGTCCTGGCCGCGGGCGGCCCGCGGACCCGAGTCACGGTGCTCGACATCAACGAGTCGATGCTGCGGGTCGGCGCGGAACGCGCGCGAGACCGCAAGATCGACGAGGTCGGCGACCGCATCGCCTTCGTGACCGGCAACGCCGAGGCGCTGCCACTGCCCGACGCCGCCTTCGACGCCTACACGATCGCCTTCGGCATCCGGAACGTGCCGCGGATCGATGCGGCGCTGGCCGAGGCGCGGCGCGTTCTGAAGCCGGGCGGCCGCTTCCTCTGCCTCGAATTCTCCGCCGTCGACGTCCCGCTGCTCGACCGGATCTACGACGCCTATTCCTTCAACGTGATCCCGCGCATCGGCGCCCGCGTGGCCGGGGACGCTGAGTCCTATCGCTATCTGGTGGAGTCGATCCGGAAGTTCCCGACGCGCGGCGCCTTCGCGGGCATGATCGAGCGCGCCGGCTTCCGCCACGTCACCGACCGGCCGCTCTCCGGTGGGATCGTGGCGATCCATTCGGGCTGGAAGGTCACCTGATCTTGGCCGGCAGCTTCTTCCCCTCCCCCTTGTGGGGAGGGGTCAGGGGTGGGGGTGTCGCAGGTGGCACCGCAACGCCCCATCCTGCACCACCCCCACCTCCGGCTCCTCCCCACAAGGGGGAGGAGTGGGCCGCTATACGAATCGGCTTCGGAGCACCGGGTCCATGATCAGCGCCGTCATCAACCTCGTCCGCGGCGCGAAGGTCGGCTTCGTGCTCGCCCGAGAGGGCGCATTGGCCTTCGCCGATCCCTCGGAGCTGCCGCCGCACCTGCGCCTCGCCCTGCGGATCGGGCGGTCCCTCGAGCGGCCGGGCCTCGATGACGGCGCCGCCCGGCTGTCGGCGGCCATGACCCGCCTCGGCCCGTCCTACGTCAAGTTCGGCCAGTTCCTCGCGACGCGCCCCGACATCGTCGGCATGCGGGCGGCCTTCGACCTGGAGAAGCTGCAGGACCGGGTGCCGCCCTTTCCGCAGGAGGTCGCCCTGCGCACCGTCGAGGCTGCCTTCGGCAAGCCCGTGAGCGCGCTGTTCGTCTCGTTCAGCGAGCCGATCGCCGCCGCCTCCATCGCGCAGGTCCACAAGGCGGTCGTGCAGGATCCGGACGGCACGCAGCGCGCGCTGGCCGTGAAGGTGATGCGGCCCGGCGTCCGTGAGCGCTTCATGCGCGACCTCGAGGTCATGCGCTTCATGGCCCGGGTGGTCAACGCGCTGTCCCCGCATGCCGAGCGGCTCCGGCCCCGCGAGGTGGTGGAGATCCTCGCCCGCTCCGTGATGATGGAGATGGACTTCCGCCTGGAGGCGGCGGCCGCCTCCGAACTCGCGGAGAACACCAAGAACGATGCCGACTTCCGGGTCCCGAGACCCGAATGGGAGTTGACCGCCCGCGAGGTTCTCTCCGCGGAGTGGATCGAGGGGACGCGTCTCCACAGCGCGGCGGAACTCGCCGCCCAGGGGCACGATCCCGAGACGATCGGGCGGACGGTGATCCAGAGCTTCCTGCGACAGGCGATCCGCGACGGCTTCTTCCACGCCGACATGCACCAGGGGAACCTGCTGGTCGACGCCGAGGGCCGGCTGGTGGCGGTGGATTTCGGCATCATGGGCCGGCTCGGGCCGAACGAGCGCCGGTTCCTCGCCGAGATCCTGCTCGGCTTCATCCTGCGCGATTACCGCCGGGTGGCGAAGGTCCATTTCGAGGCGGGCTACGTGCCGGCCCACCACTCCGTGGAGGATTTCGCGCAGGCGATCCGGGCGATCGGCGAGCCGATCCACCAGCGCCGGGCCGACGAGATCTCCATGGCCAAGGTACTCACGCTCCTGTTCGACGTCACGGCCCTGTTCGACATGAGCACCCGGACCGAACTGGTGATGCTCCAGAAGACCATGGTGGTGGTCGAGGGCGTGGCGCGCTCGCTCGATCCGCGCCTGGACATGTGGACCACGGCCGAGCCGGTGGTGCGCGCCTGGATCGCCCGGAACATGGGGCCGGTGGGCCGGGCCCAGAGCGGCCTGGAGGCCCTGCGGGTGGTCTCCGACGTGGTCGGCGACATCCCCGATCTCGCGATGCGGCTGAAGCGCGTGCTGGTGCGCCTCGACGAGAGCGGCACCGGCGATGCGCGACGTCTGGAGCGGTTCGCCCGCAACGAGCGCTACCGGGCGATCTGGTCGACGCTCGCCCTGTGGGGCATCGCCATCGGCGCCTTGATGATGGCGTTCCGAGGGCTCTGACACCGCCTTCGGCCAACGATCCTGGAACCGCCGTCTTCGCGGGCGGGTTCAGCCGGCGTCGGCCAGGGCCGGCACCAGGGCGCGCAGTTCCCGGGCCAGCTCGCCGAGCCCCGTCGTCCCTTTTGCCAACACCCGGTCGGCCTGCCCGGCCAGGCGTCGGCGATCGTCCGCGGTGATGTCCTTGGCGGTGAGCACCACCACCGGTACGTCGCGGCAGTCCGGCCGGGCGCGGAGCGCGCGCAGGAAGCCGAAGCCGTCCATCTCAGGCATCATCAGGTCGAGGAGGACGAGGCACGGGCGCCGGGCCGTCACGGCATCCAGCGCCCGCAATCCATTCTCGGCCTCTGCTACCGAAAAGCCCTCCCGGCCGAGATAGGCGCAGAGATGCCCGCGCACGTCCGCCTCGTCGTCGACCACGAGGATCGGGCCGTCGCTCGCCGCCGGCCGGAACCGGTCGACGATCTGGCGCAGGCCGCCCCAGTCGATCGGCTTCTGCAGGTAGTCGGTCGCGCCCAGCGAGAAGGCAAGGCTCTGCTCGTCCAGAACGGTCACCATCACGATCGGCGTGGCACCGATCTCGGGGTCGGCCCGCAGCGCCCGCAACACGGACCAGCCGTCCATATGCGGCATGGTGACGTCGAGGAGCACGGCCTGGGGGCGCAGGCGCCTGGCGAGATCCAGGCCGCGCCGTCCGTCCTCGGCGATCGCGACCGCAAAACCTTCCCGCTCCAGGAAGCGGGCGAGGAGGTCGCGGGTCGACGCGTCGTCATCGACGATCAGGATCGGCCTCGCCTGTCCCGTTTCGCGTTCGGGCTCCTGGGCCAGCTCCTCGTCCGCGCCCCGGAACCGAGCCGGAAGCGTCAGCGTGAATGTGGTGCCCTGCCCTTCCCGGCTCTCCACGGCGATGGCGCCCCCGAGCATCTCCGCGAAGGCGCGGCTGATCGCGAGGCCGAGCCCGGTGCCGCCGAACCGCCGGGTGGTCGAGGCATCGGCCTGGGTGAAGCGCTCGAACAGCTTGCTCACCTGCTCCTGCGTCATGCCGATCCCGGTATCGGCGATGGAGAAGCGCAGGGCCTCGCCGGCCCGGTCCACCCGTAGTTCGATTCGACCGTCCTGGGTGAATTTCGCGGCGTTGCTCAGGAGGTTGATCAGGCACTGGCGCACTTTGGTGACGTCGGTGCGGGCCGTGCCAAGGTCGTCCCCGAGGGTCAGCGCCAGGGTGTTGCCCTTCTTGGCGATGAGTCCGTCCACGCTGGCGGCGACGTCGCGGACGATCGCGGCGACGTCGAAATCCTCCGCGTAGATCTCGATGCGGTCGGCCTCGATCTTCGAGATGTCCAACACGTCGTTGATGAGCCCGAGCAGATGGCGGGCGTTGGCCTCGATCTTCTTCATGTCGGCGATGAGGTCGACGGCGTCGAGATCCTCCAGCTCCTCCTGGACCATCTCGGAATAGCCGATCACCGCCGAGAGGGGCGTGCGCAGCTCGTGGCTCATGTTGGCCAGGAACTGGCTCTTGGCGGCGTTGGCCGCCTCCGCGGCCTCCCGTGCCGCCTCGATCGCCGCCTCGGCCTCCTTCCGCTCGGTGATGTCGGTGTGGGTGCCGACCCATTCGCGGAGCGTCCCGTCCGATTCGAGGATCGGGATAGCCCGCACGCTCATGTGCCGGTAGGCGCCGGAGGCCGCGCGGATGCGGTGCTCGGTGGCGTAGGGTCTGAGGCTCCCGAGCGCGTCCGCCCACGCCACCCGGGTGTGCTCGCGATCCTCGGGATGGACGGCATCCAGGAAGCCGACCCCGGAATAGGCCGCCTCGTCCTGGCCGGTGAAGCGGCTCCAGGCGCTCTGGCGCCGGTGCAGGCTGCCCTGGGGATCCGCGGTCCAGACGATGGCCGCGCTGGCCTCGATCAGCGAGCGGAAGCGCTCCTCGCTGCGGCGCAGCCGGGCTTCCGCAAGGTGACGGATGGTTTCGTCGACCACCACGAGGCCGACGCCCTCGACTTCCTGGCCGGGCCCGTCGGCGGCACCGCGAAGCGGATAGAAGCTCATCGAGAACTGCCGCACGCCCCCCGGGGCGGATGGGGCCGGAACGGCCACCGGCACGTCGGGCGAGACGAGGCCCTCGCGCAGCGCCGCGGCGAGCTTGGGCCCCAGCTCCTCGCGCAGCGTCGGCAGCATCGCCCAGATCGGCACCCCGAGATCGGCCCCGAATCCCCGCTCGCTCATGGTGGCGAGCGCCCGATTCATGTGCCGGATCTTCAGGTCGCGGTCGAGGAAGCCCAGGCCCACCGGCGCGTTGGCCAGCACGCCGTCGAGAAGCCGCGACATCCGCAGGGATTCCTGGCGCCGGACCAGGGCGAGGCGCGCGAGCAGGACTATCGCGCCCAGGGCCGACGCCCCGGAGAGCAGGAACAGGATCAGCCCGCGCCGGTACTCCCGGTCCTGCAACGCGGCGAGGTCCTGCGCGGCGGAGGCTTGGCGCGCGGCGGCCTCGGTGCGAATCGCGTCCATCACGCGCTTGCCCTCGCCGGTCCGGACCAGATCGGTGGCGGCGTCGAACCCCTGGTCCCGGCGCGCCGCGATCACCCGGGCCGCGAAGTCGCGCTTGCGCGCGATCAAGCCGGCCAGCGACGGGCCGCCCAGCCGAACCGGCTCCTGCGCCGCCGAGCCGAGGCTCGACAGTTCGGTCTCGATCCGGGACAGGGCCGTCGTGTAAGGGGCCAGGTAATCCTCGCTGCCGACCAGCACGAAGCCCCGCTCCCCGGTCTCCAGATCCTTGACCTCGGAGATCAGCCGCTCGACGCCCGCGATGGTGGCGTTCGTCCGGGCGGTGGCCGCGCGATCGGCCTCGCCGGCAAGGTAGTTCGCCGTGCCGGTCGCCAGGGCCACGACGAGGAGCAGGAACGCCACGGGCGATCCGAGGAGCGGCCCGAGGGGGCCGGCGCCGCGCCAGTTCCGGCGCCGCAGGCCGAAGATGGATCCGCCGCCCGGCGCGCCGCTCACGTTTCCACCAGCCCGGTGCTGGCGCCGGACGCCTCGGAATCCGGCCGGCCATGCGGCAGGGCGAGGTACTCCCGGGAGCGCATCTCGATCAGCCGCGAGACGGTCCGGTCGAACTCGAAGGCCTCGCGGCCCGTCTGCGCGGTGTAGAGATCCTGTGCCTCGGCCGCCGCCGAGGCGACCAGCTTCACGTGCCGGTCGTAGAGCGTGTCGACCAGGGTGATGAACCGCTTGGCCTCGTTCCGGTCGGCCTCGTGCATCACCGGGATGCCGTCGAGGATCAGCGTGTGGAAGGCGCGGGCCAGTGCCATGTAGTCGGAGGCGCCGAGCGGCTTGCGGCACAGATCGTCGAAAGCGAACCGGGCGACGCCGCTCGCCTCCTCGGGGATGTCCACGTCCCGGCCGTGGACCTTGATGGTCGCGGACCGGCCCCGCGCCCTGCCGGTCAGCCCCTTGAACGCGGCGTCGAGGGCCGCGCGGGCACCGTCGTCGGCCGGCACGTGGTACACGGCCGCGCCGCCGAGCTTCTCCAGGCGGAAGTCGGTCCGCGCATCGAGGCGGATGACCTCGACCCGCTCCTTCAGCGTCGCGACGAAGGGGAGGAACAGCGCCCGGTTCAGGCCGCCCTCGTAGAGGCGGTCCGGCTCGACGTTGGAGGTCGCCACCACGGTGACGCCGCGGCGGAACAGGTGGCCGAACAGACGGCCCAGGATCATCGCGTCGGCGATATCGGTGACGGTGAACTCGTCGAAGCACAGCAGGGTCGCCTCGTCGGCGAGCTGGTCGGCCACCGGGCCGATCGGGTCGTCGCCCTTGACCGTGCCCGCCTTGAGCGCCTGCCGGTAGGCGTGGATGCGCTCGTGCGCATCGGCCAGGAATCCGTGGAAGTGGACCCGCCGCTTCGGCTCCGGGGCCGCCTCGTGGAACAGGTCCATCAGCATGGTCTTGCCGCGCCCGACCGAGCCCCAGATGTAGAGGCCCCTGGGCGGCTCCGCCTCGTCCTTGCGGCGGAACAGCCAGCCGAGGGCGCTGGTCTTGCTGGCGCGCTTCTGGCGCTGGAGATCCTGGATCAGCCGGTCGAGGGCGCGCACCAGCCGCGTCTGCGCGGGATCGCGCTCGATGGATCCGCCGGAGACCAGCGCCTCGTAGCGCTCGTGGACAGGGCCGGGCGAGACCGCGCTGGCCCGGGCCTCCGGCGAGGGGGCGTGATGCTTGCCGGATCTCTCGTTCACGCCGCCGGTCCCTCGCAGCTTCCCGCGGCGCCCGACCGGCACCGTTTCCCGTGTCGGCGCCGCGACCCGGATCCCAACCCTGTGACGCGCAAGCTCGGCCCGAATCAAGTCTGGCGCCGAACAGCGGCGCGGAAGCGTCCCATCGCCGTCGCGCATGGCAGGTACGTTCGAGGACCCTTCGCAGTCCTGCTGCATTGCACAATGGGGAGGAAGCTGCCAAACCGGCGGCGTCTCTGGGGAGGAACGTCCGGATCACCCAGCGCGGCTGCGCGCTCAGACCGGAGACCCACCATGGCCGTTCAAGCGCGAGACGTGCCGGCCCACAGCATCCGGCGCCTCTGGCCGGCCGACCGCATCGCGGTCCTCGACTATTTCCTGCGGCTGGACCCCGAAACCCGGGCGAGCCGCTTCATGGGCAACGTCAGCGAGGCCGGCGTGCGGGCCTATGCCGCGCATGCGGTCACCGCCGAGGGCGTCCTGTACGGCGCCTTCGTGGACGGTGTGCTGCGCGGGCTCGGCGAACTCCGGCCGATGGGGGCCTGCCGTTCGCCTTACACCCTCGGCCCGGCTGCGGAGGCAGCCTTCGCCGTGGAGGCGGCCTTTCGGCGTCGGGGGATCGGTGCGGACCTGTTCGCGCGGATCGCCCGCTCGGCCCGGCACCGCGGCGTCGTGGATCTGCACGTGCGCTGCCTCTCGGGCAACGGCCCGATGCTGCGGCTCGCGGCGAAGCAGGGGGCGGCGCTCCAGCACGCCGGCAGCGAAGTCGAGGGCGCCCTGCACCTCGCGCGGCCGACGCCGTTCTCGCTCTGGTACGAGGGCATCGCGGAGGCCTTCGACTTCTCCGTGGCGGTGAGCTTCCCGACGCGGGGCGGCGCGCCGGCCTGACCCGGGACGATCACCCGGCGGTATCGCCCACCAGCGCGAAGGTCAGGAGATCGACGGAGGCCGCCCCGGCGCGCAGCAGCGCCCGGGCGGCGGCGTTGCCGGTGGCCCCGGTGGTCGTCACGTCGTCGATCAGCAGGATTCGCCTGCCGCTGAGCCGATGCGCCTCGGCGGGAATCACCCGGAACGCGCCGCTGAGGTTCTCGGCACGCGCCGCTCGGCTGAGACCGACCTGCGGACGGGTCGCGCGCACGCGCACCAGGGCGGTCGGCACGCAGGCGCGGCCGGTGTCGCGGGCGATGATCGTCGCAAGGAGCGCCGCCTGGTTGAAGCGACGGCGCCACAGGCGCCCGCGATGGAGGGGGACCGGAACGAGACAGTCGGCCTCGGCGATCAGGGCTCGCCCGCTCGCCGCCATCATCCGCGCCATCACGCCGGCGAGGTCGAGGCGGTCCTCGTATTTCAGCCGGTGGACCAGCCGGCGGGCGGCGCCGTCATAGAGGGCGACGGCGCGACCCCGACCGTAGGCCGGCGGCTCGGCGATGGCCCGGGGCGACAGCAGCGGCCCGACACCCAGGTCCGCGGCGAACGGAGTGCCGTAGCGTTGGCAGACCGGCTCCTCGATCAGGCGCAGGCCCGACCAGCAGATCGGGCACAGGGCGCCGGGATCGGCGACCGCACCGCCGCAGCCCGCGCAGCTCGGCGGATAGATCAGCGCGAGAAGCCCGCGCGGCACGCTGCGCAGGGTCGCGGCGACGGCGCGAGCCGCCGTCACCGGGGCGGGGACGCCGTCCGCTCGTGGCTCAGCGGGCCGAGACGGGACGGGCCTGCGAATCCATCCGCTCCTGGCGGGCGCGGGCATTGGCCCGGTGGCGCCCGATGGCGCAGCCGGCCGCGGCTCCCACAAGGCCGTGGTGGCCGGCATAGTGGCCGGCGATGCCGCCGACGATGGCGCCCTTGATGCAGCCCTTCGCCTCGGCGCCGCCCGCGGCGGTGAGGGCGGCAACGGCCAGGGCAGCGCCGAACAACATGCGCTTCATGGTGGGTGCTCCAGATCAATCTCGGCCGTAGGACCAGTTGCAGCAGGAACAGCGACGCTGCCGAGTCGTTCCATGATTTTAGGCGGGCTCACGCGTCCGTGCGCGCGGCGTCTCGCGAGCGCGCGGTTTCTCCACCAGTGATGCTGGCGGTGGCCTGTCGGGAATGCCATCTCCAGCGCGATGGACGCACCGGCCACCCTGTTCGACACCGCCCTCGCCCGCCACCGCCTCGCCCGCGCCGAACGCGGCGGCTTCGCCGGGTTCCTGCTCGACAGGCTCGCCGAGGACCTCGACGACCGGCTGGGTGCCGTGCTGCGCAGCTTCCCGACGGTGGTCGATCTCGCCACCCCGACGGCGGCCGCCGCGCGCCGGCTCGCCGCCCGCTATCCCGACGCTAGGCATCTCCGGCTCGCGCCCCTGCCAGGCCCCGAGGGCGGCCTGATCGTCGGCGATCCGGAGCTGTTGCCCCTCGCCCCCGGCAGCCTCGACCTGGCGGTGTCTTTGCTCGCCCTCCACGCCGTCAACGACCTGCCGGGGACCCTGATCCAGCTGCGGCGTGCGCTCCGGCCGGACGGCCTGTTCATCGGATGCCTGCTCGGCGGTGCCAGCCTCACGGAATTGCGCCAGAGCTTCGGCCAGGCCGAGAGCGAGGTCGAGGGCGGCATCAGCCCACGGGTCGCGCCCTTCGCCGCCGTCCGCGAGGCCGGAGCCCTCCTGCAGCGGGCCGGATTCGCGCTCCCGGTCGCCGACACCGACACGCTCACGGTCCGCTACGCCGACCCCTTCGGGCTCATGCGCGACCTGCGCGCCATGGGCATGACCAACGTCCTCACCGAGCGCCGCCGCACACCCCTGCGCCGGACGACGCTCCTGCGCGCCGCGGAGATCTACGCCGAGCGGTTCTCCGATCCGGACGGGCGTGTGCGGGCGACGTTCGAGGTGCTGTGGCTCTCGGGGTGGGTGCCGCATGAGAGTCAGCAGAAGCCGCTCAGGCCCGGGAGCGCGCAGGCGCGGCTCGCCGACGCCCTCGGGACGGTGGAATTGAAGCCCGAGAGCGGAGGAACGCCATGAAGCTGCCCGGACCGGACCATCCCATCACCATCACCCCCGAAAAGCGGCGCGTCCGCGTGCTCGTCGCCGGCGTGGCGGTCGCCGACACGCGCAACGCCCTGCGCCTCGAGGAGGGCCGGTATCCGGCGGTGTTCTACGTGCCGCGGGCGGATATCCGGGCGGAGAGCTTCGTCGCGTCGGCACGGAGCAGCCACTGCCCCTACAAGGGTGATGCCCGCTATTTCGACCTTGCGGTCGGCGCGACCCGTCGCCCAGACGCCGTGTGGAGCTACGAGGACCCGTACCCGGCCGTCGCGGACATTCGGGATCACGTGGCGTTCTATCCGGACCGCGTCGACGCCATCGAGGTCACGGATTGAGGAAGGATCGGGCGCTGGAGCGGAGCCTCAGTCCCGGACGAGGCCCCAGAAGGCGTGCTTGCGGCCGTGGTCGCGCCGCAGCCGCTCGCGGTACGCTCCCGGCTCGGGATTGACCGCGCCCGTCTCCAGCCGACCCGCCAAGCCGTCGAGTTCCAGGAGGTAGCGCGCCGCGTGCGTGTAGGCGGCGCTCCGGCCGCCCTCAAGGATGCCGTCGAGAAGCCGTCGATAGAGGATCGTCGCGGCGACGGGATGGTGCGACGCCAGGGCGTCCGCGGCCGGGGCCAGCAAGGCGTATTGGTCGCCCTGCCAGACCGAGGGGCGCGCGATCACCAGCCGGGCGGCGCGGTTCAGGTCCGGCCAGCCGACCAGGAACGCCAGCGCCCGATGGGGTTGCGGAAAGGCCTCGGCGAGGTCCAGGGCACGCTGGAGCGCCTCCTCGTCCTCGAAATCCGGGAGCTTGGCGAGGTAGGTGCGCAGCATCGGCGCATCGAGTTCGCGCTCGAATCGCGTCCAGCGCAGCGCCTGCGCCTCGTCGGTGCGATCCAGGGCGTCGAGGATCTCGATCTCCAACGCCTGCCGCTCGCGTTCGGGGCCGCGCGGGTCGAAGCCGGCGATGAGGTCGGCCCGGGTGGCGAGGCGCAGCCCCGGATCTTGCATGCGCCGGATCCAGTCCAGCGCTTCCGCAGGCCTTTTCGCGGCGAGGAGGCGGCGGCCGATCTCCGCGCGGTTCTCGCGGCCCGGCAGCATCGCGCGCTCCAGGGCGATGAAGGCATCCGGATCGCCGCGCCGGTCGGCGATGGCCTGCCGCAGGCGCAGGATCTGGATCCGGGCCGCCTGACGATGGTGCGTCGCAGCCTTCCGCGGATCGCCGCCCTTGCCCGTCACGGCGTCCGATGCGGCCAGCTGCGCGTCGATGTCGGCGAGCGCGTCCGTGGGCAGCCGCGGGATCACGTCGGCGAGGACGACGCCGAGCGGGCCGAGCGGATCGGCCGCGAAGCCGGCGACGAGGCCGAGCGCCACCCGCTCCGCCTCTGCTGCCGGAAGCGCGCCCGCGATCTTCACGAAGGCGACGCTGGCGCGGTCGAAGATGCCCTGGACCGTGCCGTTGCCGTCGTCGACGCGGTTGAGCACGGCGTCGGCACCGTCGAGGAAACGTCGGAGGCGGTCCAGGGCCGCACCGGGATCCAGGGGGCGCAACTCGGTGAGGATCACCGTCACCAGGGCGTTGAGATCGGCCGCGAAGGCGCGCCGCTTCTGCCAGTCGATGTAGCCTTGCGCGCCTTCGAGGGCCGTCAGGCGCCGATCCACGATCGCCGCCACGGCGTCCGGACCCTGGAGCGACGCGAGAGCCGCGCTCACCAGCTTCTTGAAGGTGGGGTTGCGCGCCGTCTCGCCGAGGATCAGGTCGATGAGGCGGTCCGGCCCGAGGGCCGCCAGGGTCTCGGGCGAGGGCGTCGTGCGCCGGGCGCCCTTCGGAAGGGCGGGCGCCTTCGCGCCCGCCGCCGTCACCCGGCGCGCCCGCGCCAAGACCGCCGCCCCCGTCGATGCGCCAGATCCGGCACGAACGCCTCGCCCGTCTGAGATCAGTCCACCACCTTGGCGCGCGGGCGGTCGTTCCCCTGCGCGGTCTCGTCGTGCCAGCCGCCGGCCTGGTCCTGGTAGCGGATGCCTTCCGTCGAGCCGGGCACCTGCTGTTCCGCCGCCGCCGCCTGGGCCGCCTGCAGTGCCTCCTCACGGCTCGGGAAGGTCTCGGAGAAGACGTCGCCGACCTTGTAGGCGAAGCCGCCGTCGTGCTCGACGATGCGATAGGTAACCTCGGACATCACGCCTCCTGAACGCGCCCAGTACCGTTGAGCGCGAACCCGCCGGACGCGCCGCGGTTCCAGGGGGCGCGCGCTCCGGCCTCCGATCCGCCGGAAAGTGCGGCTATCGGTGCGGCATCCCGGCATGCAGGCGACCATGATGCAGCTTCGACCGATCCTCGCCCTAGCGCTCCTCCTGTCCTCGGTCCCGGCCCGCGCCGAGGAAGGATTCCTGGATAAGCTCTTCGGCGGATCCGGGCGGGGGCGCCCCCGAACCCGTTCGCGTCCAACTATCCGTCGGCATCGCCCTCGGTTGAGGACCTGCGCGCCGAGCGGCAGCGGCGGGACGGCCGCGGCGAGCGCGGCGTCGTCCGTTCGGGACCCCTGCCCCCGGGACGGATCCCGGAGGAGTGACGTCCTTCCCTCAGGCGTCTCCGACGACGCCGGCCTCGTCCTGCGCCTGGAGCACGTCCGGGCGCGGCATCGAGATGATGTTGTAGCCGGCATCCACGAAGTGGACCTCGCCGGTGACGCCGCCCGAGAGCGGTGACAGCAGGTACAGGGCCGAGCCGCCGACATCCTCCAGGCTGACCGTGCGCCTCAGCGGCGCGTGGGCCCGCTGGTGGTTGAACATCAGCCGCGCGTCGGCGATGCCGGCACCGGCCAGCGTCCGCATCGGGCCGGCCGAGAGCGCGTTCACCCGGATCCCGTTCGGCCCGAGATCTGTGGCGAGGTAGCGTACCGAGGCTTCCAGCGCCGCCTTGGCCACGCCCATCACGTTGTAGTTCGGCATCACGCGCGTCGCGCCGCCATAGGTCAGCGTCAGCAGCGCCCCCCCCGGCGCCATCCGCTTGGCCGCGCGCTGCGCGATCTCGGTGAACGAGAAGCACGAGATCGTCATGGTCCGCACGAAGTTCTCGCGCGTCGTCACGTCGACGTAGCGGCCCTTGAGCTGCGCCTTGTCGGAGAATCCGATGGCGTGGACGACGAAATCGAGCCCGCCGTCGAAGCGCGCGTCGAGGGCGTCGAAGACCGCGTCGACGGAGGCTAGGTCCTCCACATCGCAGGGGAGGACGATGTCCGAGTCGAGCTTGGCGGCGAGGGGGGCCACGCGCCGGCCCAGGGCTTCCCCCTGGTACGTGAAGGCGAGGCGCGCGCCCTCCGCGTGCAGCGCCTTGGCGATGCCCCAGGCGATCGAGTGATCGTTGGCGACGCCCATGATCAGGCCGCGCCGACCCGCCATCAAACCTGTCATGCCGACCCTATCCTGAACGAGCACGCCGCTCCGGAACGGAGGCGGGCCGCGGGACGATCGTCCAAACCGCGGCGCTGAGCCTTAACGCGGCTGGCCGCACGCGCCAAACCGGTCCACACCGATCGCGCGGCAAAAAAAAGCCCCGCCGGTTGGCGGGGCGGTCGCGGGACGCGGCGTGGCTCAGAAATGGCCGTCGGTGTGCGCCTGCGCCTCGTCGATGAGCGCCTGCTTCGCGTAGATCGCGGCACAGCCCGCGATCATCAGCCCGCCCAGGGTTCCCAGGATGAAGGTGCCCATCGCCATCACCGATTCTCAACGACCGGTAAACGCGTCCCCCGTTCGGCCGGTTCCACCGGCCGCGCTCAGGCGTCCACGTGCTTCAGGACCAGCGTGGCGTTGGTCCCGCCGAACCCGAAGGAGTTGGTCAGGACGTGGCCGAGCTGGGCGCCGTCCCGGCGCTCGCGCAGGATCGGCATGTCGGCGAAGGCGGGATCGAGCTCGTCGATATGCGCGCTCTCGCAGATGAAGCCGTTGTTCATCATCAGCAGGCTGTAGATCGCCTCCTGGACCCCCGTGGCGCCCAGAGAATGACCGGTCAGGGACTTCGTTGCCGAGATCGGCGGACAGGCGTCCCCGCGACCGAACACCTCGCGGATCGCTTCGATCTCCTTGTCGTCGCCCACGGGCGTCGAGGTCGCGTGCGGGTTGATGTAGTCGATCCGCGCGCCCTTCAGGCCGTCCAGAGCCTGGCGCATGCAGCGCACGGCACCCTCGCCCGACGGCGCGACCATGTCGTGGCCGTCCGACGTGGCGCCGTAGCCCGCGACCTCGCCGTAGATCCGGGCGCCGCGAGCCTTGGCGTGCTCCAGCTCCTCCAGCACCAGCACGCCGGCTCCGCCCGCGATGACGAAGCCGTCGCGGGCGGCGTCGTAGGCCCGGGAGGCGCGGGACGGCGTGTCGTTGAACTTCGACGACATGGCGCCCATCGCGTCGAACAGCACCGACAGGGTCCAGTCCAGGTCCTCGCAGCCGCCGGCGAAGATGATGTCCTGCCGGCCGCCCTGGATGATCTCGGCGGCGTTGCCGATGCAGTGATTCGACGTCGCGCAGGCCGACGAGATCGAGTAGTTCACGCCGCGGATCTTGAACCACGTCGCCAGCGTCGCCGAGGCTGTGGACGACATCGCCTTCGGCACGGCGAACGGGCCGATCCGCTTCGGGCCCTTGTCGCGGGCGATGGCGGCGGCTTCCACGATCACCCGGGTCGAGGGCCCGCCCGAGCCCATGATGATGCCGGTGCGCTCGTTCGAGATGTCGCCCGCGTCCAGACCCGCATCCTGGATCGCCTGGTCCATGGCGACGTGATTCCAGGCGGTGCCACCGCCGTGGAAGCGCATGGCGCGCCGGTCGACAACGCCCTCCGGGTCGAGGTTGGGCGCGCCGGACACCTGGCTGCGGAAGCCGTGCTCGGCGTAGCTGGCGTCGCGCGCGATGCCCGAGCGGGCCTCGCGCAGGGAGGCGAGCACCTCCTGCGTGTTGTTGCCGATGGACGAGACGATGCCCATCCCGGTGATGACGACACGGCGCATGATGGTGACACTACCTCCGTCGCGGCCGCGGTCGCCCGCGGCGCGTCCCGGTCAGCTAAGGTGACGCGGACACAATCTCAACAGCCGAAAGCGCTCGGCGTTGCAGCTGGGCCAGAAACGGAGGCCCTGCGGCGCCGGCTCAGCTCTGGAACAGGCCGACCCGCATGTCCTGGACCTGGTACACCCGCTCGCCGTCGGCCTCGAGCCAGCCGTCGCCGATGCCGAGGACGAGCTTGCCCTGGCGGACCCGCTTCACGTCGACATTGTAGACGACCTTCTTGATCGTCGGCAGGACCTGGCCGGCGAGCTTCACCTCGCCCACGCCGAGGGCGCGGCCCCGGCCCGGCGAGCCGAGCCAGCCGAGATGGAAGCCGAGCATCTGCCACAGGGCATCGAGCCCGAGGCAACCCGGCATCACGGGGTCACCCTGGAAGTGGCAGGGAAAGAACCAGAGGTCGGGCCGGATATCGAGCTCGGCCGTCACGTGCCCCTTGCCGTGGGCGCCGCCGTCAGCCGCGATCGATGTGATCCGGTCGAACATCAGCATGGGCGGCAGCGGCAGCTGCGCGTTGCCGGGCCCGAAGAGTTCGCCGCGCCCGCAAGCCAGGAGTTCCTCATAGGAGTAGTGCGACTGGCGGCTCGCGCTCTGCGCGGGTTTCTCGGCGTCTGGCGGCATTGCTGTGGCTGTTTCCTCGGGCTGGCGCGCACGGCGCGTTCGCGGGCGATGTCGCTCGCCCTTGCGGAGGCGCGGGGGTTAACACGGGCCGCCGCACCGTCAAAGCCGTCAACCGCCGTCGATGCGGCGCAGCAACACTCGGGTTGCGACAGCCTGCCCGGTCTCATATACTGTCGAGACGTCCGTTCCCCAGGCCCCTTGTCGAGCGTTCAGTCCAGCGATGTCCGAACCGGTGCCCTTCCAGGCCGTCTTCAACGGGCGGGTCCCCGTCCCTCAGCTGGAGGCGAACGGGACACCGCGCCGCGGCTGCCCGCTCTCCGACCTGCGCGACCGCCTGCGCCGGGCCGGCCTGCGGCCGACGCGGCAGCGCCTGTCGCTGGGCTGGCTGCTGTTCGGCCGCGGCGACCGCCACCTGACCGCCGAGATGCTCTACGACGAGGCGATGCGGGCGAAGGTGCCGGTCTCCCTGGCGACGGTCTACAACACGCTGCACCAGTTCACCGAGGCGGGCCTGCTGCGCCAGCTCGCGCTCGACGGGTCGAAGGCCTATTTCGACACCAATCCGACCGAGCACCACCACTTCTATCTCGAGGACGAGAGCCAGGTGATCGACATGCCGGATTGCGGCATCACGGTCGATTCGTTGCCCGAGGCGCCGGAGGGCATGGAGATCGCCGGCGTCGAGGTGATCGTCCGCCTGCGCCGCAGCCGTCCGGCGGGTCGCCGCCAGGGCTGACGCCCGCCGCGCTCCGAGATCACCAGGATCGCTGCAAGGCCCGGCATCGTCCGGGCCTTCGTTTTTTCGCGGCCAGGAGAGCGTTGAGGCGCGAGGCGCCGCACAAATCGTCACGGCGGACCGTTCGGCGACTTGAGCCGGGTCCTCCGGACGCCGATGGTCTACGACATCAGGGTCGCGCGCAGTCATTCCGGGGCGCCGCAGCCGAGCCCGGACTCCAGATCCGCCGACGGTACCAGATCCTGATCCAGCGGTGTTTATGGATCCCGGGCTCCGCTGCGCGGCCCCGGAATGACGGGGCGTTCGGCGCGTTGGTGTCGCCAGTCGTGCAGCATCCTCCCTGACGCACGCCAGTGCGCCGGTCGCGTCAACCGGAGACTACTCCACCACCTCGTTCGGGTAGACGCCCCAGAGGCGGTTCTGCCGGATGTAGCCGTCCACGTCCCGCTTGTTCGGAAGCGCGACGATGAGGCGGCACCACGTTCCCGTGCAGCTCTTCACGCTGCCGATGACGCCGGTTTGCAGCCGCGCCTCGTCCTCGGCACCGTCGTCGGCCTTCGCCCGGAGAGAGACGGCGGCCTTCTCGACGCCCTTGTCGGGTCCGGCATTCACCAGGGCCGTGCGCCGCCCGGAGAGGAGCGAGTGCAGCACCCAGCCCTCCGTGCCCTCCGAATCGCGGATCCGGCGCCACGTCTCGAACTCGCCCACGATCTCCACGGGCAGGCCGGCGCGCTGGAAGACCCAGAGGGTCCGGTGATCCTTCGACGGGCCCTCGCGGAGATTGACCCGGTCCGTCTTCAGGCTGGCGTAGCGGGGCAGCGGCAGCTTGGTCACCGGGCCGACCCCGGTCTCGGGGGGTGTCGGCGCGGCCGCGGCCCCGGTCGCGAGGCCGCCGGCCAGCAGCGCCGCGACGGCGAAGCTGAGGCGTGGCACGCGCATGGTCCTCTCCCATTCTCTGACGCGACGCGGTTCGGTGCCGGGCATGTCCGAAGCGGGGCCCGTCCGGCAAGCGGGCCGGGCCGGCTTCCGATTGTGTTCCGGCCCACCTCTGGTAGAGAGGCCAATGGGTCGAAACAGGCTCCGGGACCGGCGCCTCGTGACCGATCCTGTCTGGCCGAGTTCGGTTAACGGACGCTTGCGGGAAGCGGTCCGCGCAAGAGCCGCCGGGCCCGAGCCGCAATCAGGGCCGCAAGGCCGACCGGGGAGAGAGACGTGTCGAAGCGCAAGCCGCTGGTGGTCGTGACGCGGCGCCTTCCGGATGCCGTCGAGACGCGGATGCGCGAGCTGTTCGACGTCCGGCTGAATTCGGAGGACGCGCCGATGGCGGCCGACGCCATGGCGTCGGCCCTGCGCGAGGCCGACGTGCTCGTGCCCACCGTGACCGACGAGATCGATGCCGGCCTGATCGCGCAGGCGGGGCCGAATCTCCGGCTCATCGCCAACTTCGGCAACGGCGTCGATCACATCGACGTGTCGGCAGCGCTGGAGCGCGGCATCACGGTCACCAACACCCCCGGCGTCCTGACCGAGGACACGGCCGACATGACGATGGCGCTGATCCTCGCGGTGGCCCGCCGGGTCACCGAGGGCGCGCGCATCATCCCGGACGACGAGTGGACCACCGGCTGGTCGCCGACCTGGATGCTCGGCCGGCGCATCACCGGCAAGCGCCTCGGCATCGTCGGCATGGGCCGGATCGGGCAGGCGCTGGCCAAGCGTGCCCGTGCCTTCGGCCTGCAGGTGCATTACCACAATCGCCGCCGCGTGCCCGCCGCCATCGAGGGCGCGCTCGATGCGACCTACTGGGAATCCCTCGACCAGATGCTGGCCCGGGTCGACATCGTGTCGGTCAACTGCCCGCACACGCCCGCGACCTATCATCTCCTCTCGGCGCGTCGCCTCAAGCTGCTCAAGCCCGAGGCCGTCGTGGTGAACACCGCCCGCGGCGAGGTGATCGACGAGAACGCCCTCGCGCGCCTGATCGAGGGCGGCGAGATCTCGGCCGCCGGTCTCGACGTGTTCGAGCAGGAGCCGGCGGTCAGCCCGCGCCTCGTCAAGCTGGCCCGCCAGGGCAAGGTGGTCCTCCTGCCCCACATGGGCTCGGCCACCTACGAGAGCCGCACCGACATGGGCGAGAAGGTCATCATCAACATCAAGACCTTCATGGACGGGCACCGTCCGCCAGACCGCATCCTGCCGAGCATGCTCTGATCGGGCGCCGACGCGCGCCGTCTTTGCGGGCGGCGCGAAGCAACCCAGACGGCGCTCCGCGCGCCGGCCTCGCCGTGCCCTGGGTCACTGCGCTCCGTTCGTGACGACCGAGGGTCGGTTTCACACGAACGACGCGGTGGAAAGCCGCCCTACAGAACGTCCCCGGTCACCGCCTTCGGCTTGGACATGCCCTGCACGCCCTGGAACAGGCGTTCGCTGGTCAGCTTGAGGAAGTAGAAGCCGAATTCCGGATTCTGGAAGTAGAGCTGCTTGACGTCCGAGTAGGACACGCACAGCGCGTGGCCGGCCTCGACGCAGACCAGCGAGGCCGTGCGGGCGTTCTCGGGCGACAGGAGGCCCAGCTCGCCGACGATTCCGCCCGCGCGGACCTCGATCCCGACCTCCGGGATCCGGAACACGCCGCTCTCGATGTAGTACATCTCGTCGGCAGTATCGCCCTTCCGGAACACGACCTCGCCGATGCCGAACGGCCGGCGCGAGCCGAAGGGGCGCAGCCATTCGAGGGAGAGGTCGCCGTCGGCCGCCGTCTCGACATCGCGGACGAGGCGCAGCATCTGCCAGAGCCGGTAGGCGTTGAACGGCATCTGGATCAGCTCGGTCAGCACCACCGGCATGCTGCCGATGAGGATGCCGTAGGTGATCACCGCGACGCTCGCGCAGAGCGAGATGATCCGCAGCGGGATCATCGTGCTCATGGCGGTGGCCGAGATTGTCAGCGCGGTGCCGAGGTATCCGATGCCCTCGATCCAGTCCATGGCGGCCCCCTAAAGCTCGTCGCCCGGGGGATGCCTGTCTTGTCCGGTCCCGGCAAGGTAATGCGGGGCCTCCGGTGCGCGCCCGCCTCAGGTTGTGCCCGCGCGGATACGCTCCGGGGCCGCCTGCGCGACGCGGGCGGCGACGGCCTCGGCGGCGCGCACGCCCTCCTCGTAGGCGCCGCCTACCGTCCCCCACTGCGCCCGCGAGAGCGCCTCTCCGGCGAACCACACCGTGTCGGCGAGGGGCTCCCGCAGGAGAAGGCGGGCGGGCGCATGGCCGGGCGGCACGACCGCCCAGGATCCCCGTGACCACGGGTCGTGGCGCCACGCGCTCACCGCCGGGATGGTCAGGTCGCGCAGTCGCGCCCGCCCGAACAGGGAACCGAGGACCGCGCGGACGTGGCGGCGCACGCCGTCCGCGCCGGCGCCGGCGGCGTCGAGGGCGGCGGCCTCGTGCAGGTCGAGTTCGTAGTAGTGGAACGGCGTCCCGTCGATGCGGGTGAGCAGGCCGGCCGGCGTGCGGCGCTTGCCGTGCGTCGCCGCCAGCCGGTCGCGACCCCGGAACGGGCTCGACGGCCAGTGCAGCACAGCGTGCTCGTAGATGCCGGTGGTGAAGCCGTCGATGGCCGCGCGGACCGCGTTCGGCAGCGGCGGCGTGAAGGCCGGGCCGTCGCGCAGAACCATCATGGGCACCGTCAGGATCAGCGCGCGCGCCCGGTACTCCGCGCCGCCTTCCGTGATGACCCGGACGCGGCCCCCCGACCACTCGATCCGGGCTGCCGGCGCGGAGAGCCGGATCGGCAGCCCGTCGGCGAGGCGGGCGAGATAGCTGCCGTAACCGCCGGCGAGGAAGTAGTTGTCGCCGTATTCGAGGCTCGGGAAGTCGTGGAGCGAGACCTCGCTCAAGGGCCGCCCGGAGACGAGGCCGTGGACCTGCGCGACCCGTCGCCCCCAGGGACCGAGACCCGGCGGCAGGGCGCTGGCGGCCGGCCTGTCGGCGCCGGGCCGCGCGGCGCCGCGCGTCATCGCCCGGTCGGCGCGTTCGAAGGCGCGGGCATTGGCGTGGACCGCGTCCAAACCGCCGGGCCGGCCGTCGACCCAGACGTGGCTGTCCTGGGGTGCCCGGCGCAGCCGCTCGCCGCGGGCGCGTCCCAGCGCGACCAGGGGATTGATCGGCCCGGCATGGAGCCAGTGGGCGCCGAGGTCGAGGGAGTGGCCGCGCAGGGACACCGTCAGGGCGCGCCCGCCGACCCGGTCGCGCGCCTCCAGCACCGCGACGGTCACGCCGCGTGCCGTGAGGGTCCGGGCCGCGCCGATCCCGGCCGCGCCGGCCCCGATGACCAGCACCTCCGGCTCCGCCGGCAGCGCCGCGAGACGCGGCGCGCAGGCGGGCCGACGCGGCGGATCGGCGCTCCTGAAGCCGGCCGCCTGCGACATCGCGTGTCCCCTCTCCGCGTCCTGCACGTGCCCTCCCCGCCGCTCGCCCCGCCGCCGTCGCGGCCTTGCGCCGCCGGCCGCACCGTTTCACAACGCAGCCGCGCCGCCCCCGGCGCGGGCCGGAACCATCGCCCGATGCTCGTCGAGTCCGCCGCGGCGGCCCTGCGCCAGACCTTCTCGCCGCCGCTCCGCGCGATCCTGTGGAAGTCCCTCGGCCTGACGCTCGGGCTGCTGGCCCTGATCTGGCTCGGCCTCACCCGGCTGATCCAGGCGTTCCAGGCAAGCCATCACATCTCGGCCCAGTACCCGATCCTCGACAGCCTCGCCTACTACCTCGCCGGCTTCGGCCTCGTGGTGGTGCTCGCCTACCTCATGCCGGCCGTCTCGATCCTGGTGGCGGGTTTCTTCCTGGACGACGCGGCCGCGATCGTGGAGCAAACCGACTTCCCCGAGGATCCGCCCGGCCGCGCCATGCCGTTCGGCACCGCGATGCTGTACGCGGTCCGCTTCGCCGGTGTGACGCTGCTGGTCAACCTCGCCGCCCTGGTGATCTTCTTCGTCCCGGTGATCGGCATCGCGGCGTTCTTCGCCGCCAACGCCTACCTCCTCGCCCGCGAGTATTTCGAGATGGCGGCAGCCCGGTTCCGACCCCTGCCCGAGGCCGCCGAGATGCGCCGCGCCTTCTCGGGCCGGACGCTGGCCGCCGGCTGCCTCCTCGCGGCCCTGATGGTGGTGCCGATCCTCAACCTGCTGACGCCGCTCTTCGGGATCGCCCTGATGGTCCACCTGCACAAGCGCCTGAGCCGGCGCCCGCGCCTGACCGGACCTCGCCCGGCCTGAGCGGCGCCGGTGCGGCCAAACTCCGCTCTGGCGGCCAAGGCCTGCGGCCGCTACCTTCGCGGTGAACCCGGCCGCACGCTCGGGCGGAGAGCGGATCGATGAAGGCGCACGACGCGGGCGCGGAGGTACCCCCGCCGCCCGGCAAGGCCCCGTTCCTCCTCGCCGGTCTCGTCGGTGCCGGGCTCCTGGCCTGGGGCGCCTACGGCCACTGGCAGCGGGACGTCGAGGCGACCGCCACGCTGGAGCAGACCAAAACCCTCGTGCCGCAGGTCCGCGTGATCGCGGCGGAGCGGGCCGACGGACCCCTGGATCTGGTGTTGCCGGGGGAGATGCAGGCCTTCACCACGGCGGCGATCGCCGCGCGCGCCACGGGCTACATCGCGGAGCGCCGCGTCGACATCGGCGCGCGGGTCAAGGCCGGCGACCTGCTTCTGCGGATCGCCGCCCCGGATCTCGATCAGCAGCTCGCCCAGGCCGAGGCGCAGGTCGGCCAGCTGAAGGCGCAGCTCCTGCAGGCGCAGGCGCAGGTCGAGCAGGCCCGCGCCAACGTGAACCTCGCCAACCTCACCAACAACCGCACCTCGACGCTGGCGGTGCAGGGCTGGGCCTCGCGGCAGAATGCCGACAATTCGCAGGCCAGCGTCCTCTCCCAGGCGGCGACCCTGGCGGCCGCCGAGGCCGGCGTGAAGGTCGCCACCGCCAACATCAAGGCGCAGGAAGCCGCGGTGGAGCGGCTCAAGGCGCTGACCGCCTTCGAGCGGGTCGTCGCGCCCTTCGACGGCGTCGTCACGACCCGCAATGTCGATGTCGGCGATCTGGTCCGCGCCGACAACGGCGGCACGCCGCTCCTCAGCATCGACGAGGACAGCACCCTGCGCATCACCGTGAACGTTCCGCAGAACGATGCCGTCGGGATCAAGCCGGGCGTGAAGGCCGTCATCACCGTGCCGCAGCTCCCGGGCCGCAGCTTCGACGGCTTCGTCGAGCGCAGCTCGGTGGCCCTGAACGCCGCCTCGCGCACCCTCACCACGCAGGTGGACGTGCCCAATGCCGACCGCACCCTGCGGGCCGGGCTCTACGCCTACGTGACCCTGAAGATCCCGCGCACCGAGACGACGATCTCGATCCCCGCGGAGGCGACCGTGTTCAACAGCCAGGGGCTGCAGGTCGCGGAGGTCGGCGCCGACGACCGGGTGACGTGGCGCACGGTGCGGGTGCGGCGCGACCACGGGCGCACCCTGGAGCTCGACTCCGGCCTGACGGCCGACAGTCACGTCATCTACAGCCCGCCGCCCGACCTGCGGGACGGACAGGCGATCGAGCGCCGGAAGCCGGCGCCGCCAACCCCGCCGCTGCGGTCGGCCCAGCGCTGACAGGCCTCAATCCACGCGGACGACGAGCTTCATCTTCGGGTGGATCCCGCAGAGGACCTGGAAGGTCCCGCGCTCGGTGAAGGTGATCGGCGTGCGGCTGCCCGGCTCCTGATCGCCGGAATCGAAGTTGAAGCTGTCCGACTCGACGAAGACGTGGTGCAGAAGGTCACTATCGTCGTTGACGAAGGTAATCGTCTCGCCGCGGCCGACGGTGAGGTTGCCGGGATGGAACATGCGGCCCTTCTGCGACACCGCTATTCCCGAGGCGCTCAGCGTCCCGCTCAGGAGTAGACCGCACAGCGCACCGGCGGTCAGAGCCAGCGCGGCCGGGATCACTGCAGACCAGCGCGACGAAACGGACAACCGCAGCTTGGAGGCGTACATGCTAGTCCCCGGGTTCTGAAGTCTAGCCTTGCCAAGATTTCGTTGAGAAAACATTTTTTCGTCGGGTGAACGCGCGGGCGAGGCCCGATCTGCGGTCTTTCAGCCGCCGGATGCCCGGACTGACGCACGAAATTCTCGTCGCGGTCGGATAATCGCCTCTTAACATGTGCCAATTACAGATGACGGCACGTGCGATGCGGCGACCGGTGCGATGCGAGACCCCGATACAGCGACGGAGGAGAACGGGCGGCCATCGGCGCCCGGCCCGGCGCGCTGGGCCTTCGGGCTGACAACCACGATCCGAAGCCGGATCTTCGTGGCGTTCCTGGGCATGAGCCTGCTGTCGGCGGCGCTCGGGCTCTACGCGGTGGTGGCGATCTCGCACATCGGGACGCTGATCAACCGCACGTACGACGAATCCCTGATGTCCATCAATTACGCCCGCGCGACGGCGGCCGACTTCGCCAAGATGCGCATGGCCTTCGCGCGGCGGATGAGCCGTCACGATGCTGCCGAAAAGGCCAAGCTGGACGCGGAGATCGCGGACCTCTCGACGACGCTGGCCGAGGATCTCACGATCGCGGTCGAGCGCTCCCAGTCCGACCGGGCGGTCCGCACGGCCGGTGCCGTCCAGGCGGCGGTCACCACCTGGGAGGAGATGCGCCGCGCGCTCGATCCGGCCACGGCGCGGCCGGAGCGCTGGGATGCCCTGGACCAGCAGGCCAGCGTGGTCGACAGCCAGATCGACCTGCTGGTGAACTACACGGCGGGCGACGGCTTCACGTTCCGTCAGGCGGCCCGCACACTCGTCGCCTGGGAGATGCGGCTCAACACCATCGCCACCGTCCTGGCCATCGCGGTCTGCGCGCTGATCGCGTGGCTGCTCAACCGCCGGATCACCGGGCCGCTGGCGGCCGCGTCGGCCGCCGCCGAGCGCATCGCGAGCGGCCGGCTCGACGACCGGATCCCGGCCGGCGGCCGCGACGAACTGGGCAGCCTCCTGCGCTCCATGGCGGTGATGCGCGACAACATCCAGTCCATGATGGCGCGCGAGGTCAGCCAGCGCCGCCGCGCCGAGGCGCTGGTGGCGGACGCGCTCCAGACCTCGCGCGAGGCCGTGGTGATCGTCGATTCGGCCGGGCGCATCGCGATGGCCAACGCCCAGGCCCTGCGCTTCTTCGACGGGCTCGAGGCGGCCCTGGAGGCCGGAACCTGCCTGGAGCTCCCGGCCGGCGGAGCGGAGTGCCCCGATGCGGAAGCGCTCGCGGAATGCTTCCGGGCGCTGGCCCGCGACGGCGACATCCGCCTCGCGGACGGACGCTGGCTGCGCGTCAGCCGCAGCGCCACCCAGCAGGGCGGGTTCATCGCCGTGTGCAGCGACATCAGCCTGCTGAAGGAGCAGGAAGATCGCCTGACCCAGACCAACCTCCGCCTCGATGCCGCCCTCGACAACATGTCGCAGGGCCTCTGCCTGTACGACGCGCAGGACCGGCTGATGGTCGTCAACCGGCGCTACAGCGAGATCTTACGGCCTGCCGGCGCGGGCCGTCGTGCCGGGCATGTCGACCCTGGAGGTCATGCAGGCCAGCCTGGCGGCCGGCAACCATCCCGGCTGCACCCTGGACATGATGATCCGGCAGCAGGGCGAGGCCTTCCAGAACGGTGCGTGGCGCACGCATTTCCAGGACCTCAGCAACGGCCGCATCGTCGCCATCGATCGCCGGCAGACCGCCGATGGCGGCTTCGTCGCCACCTACGAGGACGTGACCGAGCGCCGGCGCGCCGAGGCCCGGATCGCTTTCCTGGCCCATCACGACATGCTGACCGGCCTGCCGAACCGCGTGGCGCTGGGCCAGCAGATCGAGATGGCGGTCGCGCAGGCCGGCCGGGACCAGGGTTTCGCGGTCTTCGCCATCGATCTCGACGACTTCCGGCCGGTGAACGAGACCCTGGGGCACGGCGTCGGCGACGAGCTCCTCGCCGCGGTGGCCAACCGGCTGACCGCCTGCGTGCGCGAGATCGACTGCGTGGCCCGGCTCGGCGCCGACGAGTTCATCATCGTCCAGCGCGGCATCGACCGTCCGGAGGATGCCGCCGTGCTGGCCCGCCGCATCATCGAGGTGGTGAGCGCGCCCTACAGCCTCAGCAGCCACGAGATCAGCGTCGGTCTGACCATCGGCATCACCCTGGCGCCGGGCGACGGGACGAGTTGCGAGAAGCTCCTCAAGAACGCCGAGGTCGCCCTCGACCGCGGCAAGACCGAGGCACGGGGCTCCTTCCGGTTCTTCGAGCCCGAGATGGACGCCCGGCTCCAGGCGCGCCGGAACCTCGAGCGCGACCTGCGCGACGCCCTCACCCGCGAGGCGTTCGAGGTCTACTATCAGCCGATCTACAGCCTCGACACGGATCGGATCTGCGGCTTCGAGGCGCTGCTGCGCTGGAACCACCCGACCCGCGGCTTCGTCTCGCCGACGGAGTTCATTCCGATCGCCGAGGAACTCGGCCTGATCGTGCCGCTCGGCGAGTGGGTCCTGCGCCGCGCCTGCGAGGAGGCGGCCCGTTGGCCGGACGGTCTCAAGGTCGCCGTCAACGTCTCGGCGGTGCAGTTCGCCTCGGCGAGCCTCGTGACCGCCGTGCGCGAGGCCCTGCGCCGGACCGGCCTGCCCGGCCGGCGGCTGGAGCTGGAGATCACCGAATCGGTGCTGGTGGCCAATCCCGGCGCGACCACGGCGATCCTGCACAGCCTCAAGGCGCTGGGCGTGCGTGTGGCGATGGACGATTTCGGCACGGGCTACTCATCGCTGAGCTACCTGCGCTCCTTCCCCTTCGACAAGATCAAGATCGACCAGTCCTTCGTGCGCGATCTCTGCATCGCGGACGGGACCGACTTCATCGTGCGGGCGGTGATCGGGCTGGGGGCGAGCCTCGGCATGACGACCACCGCGGAGGGTGTCGAGACGGAGGCCCAGCTCGCGCGGCTGCGCGCGGAAGGCTGCGACGAGGTTCAGGGCTTCCTGTTCAGCCGGCCCGTTCCGGTCCCGGAGGTCGCGGCGGTCATCCGCCGGTGGAACGAACCCACCCGCGCGATCGCTTGAGCGGCCGTGCCAGGCGCCTGCCCACGCCCTTTGCAAGCTACGATGTTCACACATCTGCGCCGACGCACTCTCCTCCCCCTTGAGGGAGGAGTTGGAGGTGGGGGTGGTGCAGCATGGGGCTAGGCGGTGCCTTCCGCACCACCCCCACCCCTGACCCTCCCCGCAAGGGGAGGGGAATAGCGCCTCATCTTTGGAGGGTTCAGTGTCGGGCCAAGAAGTGTGAAGCCGCCCGCGTCTTTTGAGGAGGGTAAGGTGCGCGCCCTGCCCTACTCCGCCGCGTCGAGGCGCGGGCGCTCCACGTGGCTGCGCTCCGCCTTGACCAGTTCGGCCGTACGGAACGCCACCTCCAGCGCCTGCTCGGCGTTGAGGCGCGGGTCGCAGTAGGTGTGGTAGCGGTCCTGCAGGTCGTCGGCCGTGAGCGCCCGAGCGCCGCCCGTGCACTCGGTCACGTCCTTGCCGGTCATCTCCAGGTGGATGCCGCCCGCGATGGTGCCCTCGGCCCGGTGAACGCCGAAGAAGCCCTCGATCTCCTGCATCACCCGCTCGAACGGCCGGGTCTTGTAGCGGCCGGCCGGGATCGTGTTGCCGTGCATCGGATCGCAGGTCCACACCACCGAGCGCCCTTCCCGCTCGACCGCCCGGATCAGAGCCGGCAGATGATCGCCAACCTTGTCGGCGCCGAAGCGGCAGATCAGGCTGAGGCGGCCGGCCTCGTTCTCCGGGTTGAGCAGGTCGATCAGCCGGATCAGACCGTCCGCCTTCATGGACGGGCCGCACTTGAGGCCGATCGGGTTCTTGATGCCGCGGGCGTATTCCACGTGGGCGTGGTCCGGTTGCCGGGTGCGGTCGCCGATCCACAGCATGTGGCCCGAGGTTGCGTACCAGTCGCCGGTAGTCGAATCGACGCGGGTCAGCGCCTCCTCGTAGCCGAGCAGCAGGGCCTCGTGGCTGGTGTAGAAGTCGGTGGTCCGCACCTCCGGATGGGTCTCCGGATTGATGCCGATCGCCCGCATGAAGTCGAGGGCGTCGGTCATCCGGCCGGCCACGTCCTGGTAGCGGGACGATTGCGGCGAATCCTTCACGAAGCCCAGCATCCAGCGATGCGCGTTCTCCAGGTTGGCGTAGCCGCCCGTGGCGAAGGCGCGCAGCAGGTTCAGGGTCGCGGCCGACTGGCGGTAGGCCTCGAGCTGCCGCCGCGGATCGGGCACCCGGGCCTCCTCCGAGAAGCCGATGCCGTTGACGATGTCGCCGCGGTAGCTCGGCAGGCTCACGCCATCCAGCGTCTCGGTGGGCGAGGACCGCGGCTTGGCGAACTGCCCGGCGATGCGCCCGACCTTCACCACCGGCGAGCCGCCCGCGAAGGTCAGCACCATCGCCATCTGCAGGAACACCCGAAAGAAATCGCGGATGTTGTCGGCCGAATGCTCGTCGAAGCTCTCGGCGCAGTCGCCGCCCTGGAGGAGAAAGGCCTGGCCCGCCGCGACGCGCGCGAGCGCCGCCTTCAGCTTGCGGGCCTCACCGGCAAAGACCAGCGGCGGAAAGCTCGCGATCTGCGACTCGACGGCACCGAGGGCGGCGGCGTCCGGATAGGTGGGGACCTGCTCGATCGGCAGATGTCTCCAGCTCTTCGGTGTCCAACGCTCGCCCATGACCTCTCTCCGCGCACCCCTTCGTGCGACCGCGCCTCGTGCGCGAAGCGCGGCTTATAGAGAGGTTCCCGCACCGAGGCGAGTGCCGGTATCGCGGGGGCAGGCGCGCCCCGGCGTCAGGCCTCGCCGTCCTCCACCTCGATGCCGTGCTCGGCCAGGATCCAGAAGATCGCCTCCAGATCCTCCGCGGAGACATCCCGCGGCGGCAGGGCCTCCTCCAGGTCGTCGTAGGTCAGGCAGCGGCTGCGCTGCGCCTCGGCCTTGGCGAGCAGCTGGTCGATGGCCCGGCGGATGTCGGCGGGCAGCGCGTCGTGGCTCGGCGGCCGGTGGAAGGTCGGACGCAGCGCATCCGCCAGCAGGCCGTCGATGATCGCCTGCCGCCGCGCATGCGCGTCGTCGCCGCCCCGTCCCTTGCCTGCGCTCGGCTTGCCCATGCCCCTGATCTAGCTCGGGAGGGCAGCGCGTCGAGGGCCCGCGCCAAGGAGTCCTCAGCCGACGCCGACCGGGTGCTTGGTGACCTCCGGGACGCGCATCGTCACGAGTTCCTCGGCGGCCGTCGGGTGCACCGCGACCGTGCGGTCGAAATCGGCCTTGGTGGCGCCCATCGTCACGGCGATGCCCACCGCCTGGATCACCTCCCCGGCATCGTGACCGAAGATGTGAACGCCGACCACCCGGTCGGAAGCGCAATCGACCAGAACCTTCATGAGGATGCGCTCCTCGCGACCCGAGAGCGTGGCCTTCATGGGACGGAACCGCGCCTTGTAGACGTCGATCTTGCCGTAGACCTCCCGCGCCGCCGCCTCGGTATGGCCCACGACCCCGATCTCGGGGGTCGAGAACACCGCGGTCGGGATCAGCCGGTGGTCGACGCAGGACGGCTTGCCGCCGAAGACCGTGTCGGCGAAGGCGTGCCCTTCGCGGATCGCCACGGGCGTCAGGTTGGCCCGGTTGGTCACGTCACCCACCGCGTAGATCGACGGCACCGTGGTCTGGGAATAGGCGTCCACCGGGATCGCGCCGGCCGCGTCCGTCTCGATGCCGACCCGGTCGAGGCCGAGCCCGGCGACGTTCGGACGCCGGCCCGTGGCGACGAGGATCTGGTCGGCCTCGATCGCGCTGCCGTCATCGAGCTGCGCGACCAGACCGTCGTCCCGCCGCTCGAGGCGCGTCAGCGAGCGCCCGAGCCGCAGGTCCATCCGCTGGCGGTAGGCCTCGGCCAGGGCGTCGCGGACCTCGTCGTCGAACCCGCGCAGGAGCCTGTCGCCCCGGTGCAGGAGCGTCGTCCGGCTGCCGAGCGCCGCGAAGATGCCGGCGAACTCCACGGCGATGTAGCCGCCGCCGACGACCAGGATCCGCTCCGGCAGGCTCTCCAGTTCGAACACCTCGTTGGAGGTGATCGCGTGCTCGATCCCCGGCACGGCCGGCTCCTTCACCGGATGCCCCCCGACCGCCACGAGGATCCGCTCGGTCCGCACCGTCCGGCCCGACCCGACGAGGCGCACCGTGTGCGGATCCTCGATCACGGCCCGCTCGGGGACGATCTCGACGCCGGCGCGGATCAGGTTGGCGTCGTAGATGCCTTCGAGCCGGGTCACCTCGGCGTCGCGCCGCCGCTTGAGGATCCCCCAGTCGAACCGGGGCTTCTCCACCGTCCAGCCGAAGCCCGCCGCGTCCTCGAACTCGTCGGCGAAGCGGCCGGCATAGACCATGAGCTTCTTCGGGACGCAGCCGCGGATCACGCAGGTGCCGCCGACCCGGTACTCCTCGGCGAGCATGACCCTGGCGCCGTAGCCCGCCGCGATCCGTGCCGCGCGGACGCCCCCGGAGCCACCGCCGATGACGAAGAGGTCGACGTCGAACGCGCTCATGCCGAATTGTCCGTCTCAGGATTCGGGACCGCGCCGGCCCGGGAGGCCGAACGCATCCACGAGATGGCAGCGCCGAGCCCCGCCGTCCACCACGCGGCCCAGCCGTTGTGCTCGACGAAGGCGATCGCCGACGCGCAGGCGACGAGGCCGAGCGCCGCCGCCCGGTCCGGCTGCGGCAGCCGGGCGATCCGGGCGAGAAGCAGCATCAGCGCCAGGGTGGCGAGGATTGCGCCCGGCAGCCCCAGCTCAGCCCAGACCTGCAGGAAGCTGTTGTGCGGGTGCCCGACGCCGAGGAGCACGCGCATCTCGGGCGGCACCGTCTGCGCGACCGGCGTCTCGGCGAACCGCGCGCTCGTCCCATAGCCGGCGCCCCGCCAGGGATCGGTCGCCACGGCCGCGCCGAAGCTGCGCGCGATGGCGACCCGGGCCCGGGAGGAGGATTGCACGAGGCGCTCGTGGGCGGCCTCCGGCATGAGGCGGGCGAGGAGGTCGCCCTCGACGGGGGCGAGCGCCACGGCGAGGCCGAGGCCGAGGCCGGCGAGCCCGATCCCGACCCGCGGCGGCAGCAGCCGCCCGGCGGCGAACGTCGCGGCGCCCGCGACGAGGCCGAGCTGGGCCGCGCCGCTGATCGAGCGCAGGACGCCCAGCGCCGCCAGGGCGACCACCGCCGCCGCGAGGCCGCCGGCGCGCATCCGCCACAGGACCAGCGCGAGCGGCCCGGCGACGAGATCGAGCGTCAGTGCCGGCCGGTTGTGCACGAAGGCGGCGACCCGGCGACCGAGCGCCCGCTCCAGGGCGAGGTCGGACGCCAGGTCCACCGCGATCAGGAGGCCCGCGAGGCCGATCGCGATCGCGGCCAGACGCGGCGCGAAGGCCGGCATGCGCCCGGGCGCCAGACAGCCGACGCAGTAGGCGGCGAGGAGCGTCGGCAGGAACTCCCCCAGCACCCGGATCGACGCGGCCGGGAACGGGCTCCAGCTCAGCGACAGGAGGGCCCAGCCCAGGACTGCGAGCGTCGCGCCGCCCAAGGGGCTTCCGAGCGGCGCCAGGAGACGGCGCGGGAGCGCGCCCCGCTCCTCGATCCAGCGGGCGGCCAGGAAGGCGAGCGCCGACACCCCGACGAGCGCGGGGCTCGACCGGTTGGCCAGCACCATCGCGAGCGGCATGACCGCGAGGAGCGCCCAGCCGGCCGCGTAGAGCCGGCCGGCCGCGCCGGCCGCGCCCGTCACGGCGACGCGTTCCCGGGCGCGGCCGCCCTCACTGCATCTGGTGTCCGCGCTTGCCCATCTCGGCGCGGACGCGGACCATGACGTATTCCGAGACGTCCTGGGTCCAGTCCTGCATCTCCTGCACCATCTCGTCGAGGAGCTGGGGCTGGGCCTCGACGTAGTGCCTGCCGGCGGGGGAGCGGAAGAAGGTCGCGATCTCCTTCAGCTCGGCCTCGGAGAACTTCGACGCGTAGGTCCGCGCCGCGATGTCGATCATGCGCTGCTTCTGCAGCTCCATCTCCGGCTGCAGCGAGGCCAGGACCTCGTCGAGATCCTTGGCGAGTTCCGGCCGCGTCACCGCCTGCTTGCGGATCTGGTCCGCGAAGGCGGGCAGCACCGAATCGAAGGAGCGCGCGATGCCCGAGGCGAGCATCACCTCGCGGGCGAGGGCGAGATGGCTCGGCGTAAAGGCCGGCGTGTTGGCGGACGGCGTGCTCGGCTGCGCCGCCGGCGTGGCGGGCGCCGCCTTGCCGGCCTGGGCGGAGGCCGCCTGCGGCAGCGCGATCAGGGCGAGGCCGAGCGCGGCGATGTAGCGTCGGGACATGCGGGGCTTTCTTGCGAGGAGGGCCTGAGGAGGAAGCGGCGCCTCAGGTGAGGCTGCCGAGGATGGTGATGTCGGCCGTCCCGTCGCGCGCGGCAGCCAGGATCGCGGCGTCGGCGATGCCGAGGAACAGGCCGTGCTCGACGACGCCCGGGACGGCCCACAGCGCGGCGCCGAGGGCGTCCGGATCGGGGATCGCGCCGAGATGCGCGTCGAGGATGTGATGGCCGCCGTCGGTGACGATCGCGCCGCCGTCGGGCCGGAGCCGCAGCCGGACGGCGCCGCGACAGCCGGCGCCCGCGACCGCGGCCTCCACCGCCCGGTGCGTGGCGGTCAGGCCGAAGGGGTTCACCTCGATCGGCAGCGGGAAGGCGCCGAGCGTCGTCACGCGCTTGGCGGCGTCGGCGATCACCACCATCCGGCGGCTGGCGAAGGCCACGATCTTCTCGCGCAGGAGCGCGGCGCCGCCGCCCTTGATCAGGCGTAGCTGCGGGTCGACTTCGTCCGCCCCGTCGATGGTCAGGTCGAGTTCCGGCTGCTCGTCGAGGGTGGCGAGGCGGATGCCGCCGGCCTCGGCCTGCGCCCGCGTCGCCTCCGAGGTCGGCACGCCCAGGATGTCGAGGCCGCCGCGGACCCGCTCCGCCAGCAGGTCCACGAAGGCCGCCGCGGTCGAACCGGTGCCGAGACCGAGCCGCATGCCGGGTTCGACAAGTTCCAGGGCGCGGGCGGCCGCGGCCCGGCGCAGGTCCGGACCGCTCACCGCGGCACGGCCCTGACGATGGGGGAGATCGAGGGAGCGCGCATCCTGGGCCGTCCATCATGCTGCGGGAGTCGGCCGGCCCCTAGCATGGGACAGCGCCGACCGGAACGCCCGCGGCGGCGGAGCGGCGTCACGGGCGGCCGCCCTGTGTCGGGGTGGCGCTGGCCCCGGCCCGGCCCGGTGCCGGCCCGGTCAGCGGCGCGTCGGTCCCGGCCTCGGCGCCGGGCTTGCCCTGCTGCGTGCAGACGACCTGCTCCTTCTTCACCAGGACGAAGCAGATGCTCATCTCGCCGGTGCGGTAATTCACCCGGAAGACGCCGGCCTCCCGGGTGTGGCGGCTCGCGACCAGCCCGTATTCAGACGGGGTCTGGGGGCCTGCGCCCTCGCCGGCGCCGAAGCAGACCGTCTGGCCGATGCCGCCGGCCGATTCCTGGAGTCCGTACTGGCAGGAGGTGACCTCGCCGGTGACCTTGTCGACCCGGTACATCCGGTTCAGGTCGGTCTGCGGGGCCGGCACGAACTCGTAGGACGCCGCCGCGGCCGGCAGGGCGTAGAGCGCGGCGCAGACGGCTAGGAGGGGCAGGAACGGTTTCATCGCGGATCTCGGGGCGGGGACAGGCAGCGTTTCGCTGCGCTTTCGGGCGAGTCTGGGGCGCCGAGCGCCCGACCGCGCGCTTTCCGCGGGCCGGGCGCGACGCGGCGCCAAGGCGGGTTGCCCCCGGTCCTGCGCCCCGTTAGCGAGACCCGAGCCAACAGGAGCCTCCCGACCATGCCCGCCGGACCGACGACCCGCCCACCGATCGCCGTGTTCGACCTGGACGGGACGCTGGCGGAGACCGCGGGCGACCTGATCGGCACGCTCAACGTGCTGATGAAGCGCGAAGGTCTGGCCGAATTGCCGCTGTCGCAGGCCCGCGGGCTGATCGGTGCCGGCGCCAAGGCGCTGATCCGGCGCGGCTTCGAGGCGGAGGGGCGCGCCCTCTCGCCGGAGGATCACGACCGGCTGTTCGACGCCTTCATCGCGCATTACGGCGACCATCTCGCCGACACGTCGCACCTCTACCCGGGCGTGGTCGAGGCCCTCGACGAGTTGGAAGCGGCGGGCTTCCGCCTGGCCGTCTGCACCAACAAGTACGAGGGCCAGTCGGTGGAACTGCTGCGGATCCTCGGCATCGGCCACCGTTTCGCGGCGATCTGCGGCCGCGATACCTTCCCGCAGTTCAAGCCCGATCCGCGCCACCTCACCGGGACGATCACGCGGGCCGGCGGCGATCCCGGGCGCGCCGTGATGGTCGGCGATTCCCGGACCGACATCGACACCGCCAAGGCGGCGGGCATCCCGGTGGTCGCCGTCACCTTCGGCTACACCGACCGCCCGGTGACCGAGTTGGGACCGGACCGGGTGATCGAGCACTTCTCGCAGTTGGTGGAGGCGATCGGCGCCGTGGTCCCCATGGAAGCGGTCTGATCCGTTTTCCGCTCGACCGCTTCGGGTGACGCGGCTTGTCCCGGCCATCGTCTATGACCCGGGCCGTGACAACTTATGGTCGGCGATCCCACCCATTGTCCTCATCCTGAGGCGCCGGAGCGCCGCGCAGGCCTCGAAGGAGCCGTCCAGGGATCGCGCGGCTGGCTGGAGCCCTCCTTCGAGGCCCGCTTCGCGGTCACCTCAGGATGAGGTGGCAGGGCTGGATCTGCCGGAATGCCGTCTTGCCGCGCACAATCGCGTACTGCGTTGTCCGTCATCGCGAGCGCAGCGAAGCGACCCAGGGTCGCGCGAGGCATGTCGGCGTGGCACTGACGCGCTGGCTCCGCTCCGCTCGCAAAGACGGCGTCGTCTCAACCTGAGCGGGGACGGGCCGTCAGCGTAGCCAGGCCCGCAACCGCGCCACCGCCGCGCGGCACTCGTCCGCCGATCCGGCGAACGAGAACCGGACGTGGTGGTGGCCCTCATCCGGGTCGAAGTCGAGGCCCGGCGTCGCCGCGACATGCGCCTCGTCGAGCATCCGGCGGCAGAAATCCGAGGCGTCGTTGGTGAGGTTCGCCACGTTGGCGTAGAGGTAGAAGGCGCCGTCGGCCGGGTGGACGCGTCCGAGGCCGAGGCCCGGCAGGGCATCGAGGAGGATCGCGCGGTTGCGGGCGTAGCCGTCGCGTACGGCGTCCAGTTCCTCGGTCGCGTCGAAGGCCGCGAGCGCGCCGACCTGCGAGAGGTAGGGCGCCGAGATGTAGAGATTCTGCGCCAGACGCTCGATCGGGCGGACCAGCGCCTCCGGAACCACCATCCAGCCGACCCGCCAGCCGGTCATGCAGTGGTATTTCGAGAACGAGTTGATGATTACCGCGTCGGGTTCGAAGCGCAGGGCGGTGGTCGTGGGCACGCCGTAGCTGAGGCCGTGATAGATCTCGTCGGAGATCAGCGGCAGGTTCAGGGCCCGGGCCGCCGCGCAGAGGTCGCGCAGCGCCGCCTCCGTGATCACCGTACCGGACGGGTTGGCGGGGCTCATCACCAGCGCGCCGGCGACGGGCGTGCGGGCATGGGTCTCGCGCAGGAGCGCCGCCGTCGGCGCGTAGCGGTCGGCGTCGCGCAGGACCATCGGGGCCGGCACGAGGTCGAGGGCCGACAGGATGCTGCGATAGGCCGGGTAGCCGGGCTGCGGCACCGCCACCCGCGCCCCGGCATCGAACAGGCTCATGAAGGCCAGGACGAAGCCGGCCGAGGATCCGGTGGTGATGACGACCCGCTCGGGGCTGACTGTGACGCCGTGCCGCTCGGTGTAATCGCGGGCGATGCGCGCCCGCAGGGCCGGCAGGCCGAGAGCCTCGGTATAGGGCACGCGGCCGGTCGCGAGGGCCGCCTGCGCGGCCGCGATGACCGCCCGTGGCGCGGGCGCCGAGGGCTGGCCGACCTCCATCCGCACCACGTCGTCGCCGGCGCGCGCCTTCGCGGCGGCTGCCGCCATGACATCCATGGCGAGGAACGGCTGGACGGCGGCGGCCCGCCGGGAGATCGGGATCATGCGGTCCTGGCTCTGCGTCGGGCGCGGCTCATGCTTCGGGGTAGACCCTCGCGGCCCGCGCCTCAACCATACGGCGCGCTTGCCGGATTTGACCGGGTGCCGCGAAAACGCCTAACCCAGCCCCTACCGCTCGCCCGACGCGCGGGCCGGCTTGCCGCGCAAGCGAGGATCCATGCCGTTCATCCGCCCCCTGCCCGCTCTGGCCCTGCTGCTCGGCCTCGCCGCGCCCGCGCTGGCGCAGACCGCGCAACCGTCCGCCGCGCCGTTCACGGACGCGCAGCGCGCCGGCATCGAGGCGATCGTCAAGGACTACCTGATCAAGCACCCGGAGGTGCTTCAGGAGGCGCTGGCCGAGGCCGAGAAGCAGCAGGCCGAGACCCAGCGGCTCGCGCAGGCCGCCGCGCTGAAGGAATCGCGCGAGGCGCTCCTGAACGGTCCCCACGACGTCGTCGCCGGCAACCCCTCGGGTGACGTCACGATGGTCGAGTTCTTCGACTACAATTGCGGCTATTGCCGCAAGGCGCTGCAGGACGTCCAGACCTTGATCAAGTCCGACCCGAAGCTGCGGGTCGTGATCAAGGATTTCCCGGTGCTCGGCCCGGAATCCCTCGAGGCGAGCCAGGTGGCGATCGCGGTCCGCCAGCAGCTCAAGGGCGAGAAGCTCTGGGAGTTCCACCAGAAGCTCCTCGAGACCAAGGGCCGCGTGAACGGCGCCCGCGCCATCCAGGTGGCCAAGGATCTCGGCGTCGACACCACCAAGCTCCAGAAGGACATGGCGGCGCCCGAGGTGAAGACGGCGTTGAGCGAGAATCGCGGCCTCGGCGACCGACTGGGCCTGTCGGGCACGCCCGCCTTCATCATCGGCGACGAGGTGATCCCCGGCGCCGTGGGCGTCGAGCCGATGCGCAAGACCATCGCCGACGTGCGCCAGTGCGGCCACGCGTCCTGCTGAGCGTCTCCGTCGAGCCGCCCCGTCACGGAAGGTGCTCCGCGCGGCCTTGTCGCGCCGGGCCGCCTTCGTCTAAGAGCCGCCAGCCGCAGGGCCGCGGTTTAGCGCCGACCCGGATGGTCGGGCCGATGCGCCGCGATACGAAGTAGGCCGGATGCCAAAGAACGACGCCATCGATCCCGAGCTCGTGCGCGAGCTTGCCAACCTCGTCACCGAGACCGGCCTGTCCGAGATCGAGGTCGAGAAGGGCGACCTGCGCATCCGCGTCGCGCGGCGGCTCGAGCCCGTGAGCGTCCAGGTGGCGGCGCCGGTGGCCGCGATGGCCGCGCCCGCGCCGGCGGCCCCCGCCGCTCCCTCCGCGCTCGCTCCCGCCGAACCGGTGCGGTCCCAGCCGGGAAGCGTCCCGTCGCCGATGGTCGGCACCGCCTATCTCCGGCCCTCGCCCGACGCCAAGACCTTCGTGGATATCGGTTCGAAGGTGGAGGTCGGCGAGAAGCTGCTGCTCATCGAGGCGATGAAGACCTTCAACGAGATCGTGGCGCCCCGCGCCGGCACCGTGACCGCCATCTTCGTGGAGGACGGCCAGCCGGTCGAGTTCGGCGAGGCTCTGCTCGTCATCAGCTAGAGCGCTTGAGCTCTGTCCTGGAAAACGCCGCCCAACGAGAGGATAGTGCATCCTGAGCGGTCCGGGATCGCCAGGACGCCCTAACGGATCCCATGTTCGACAAGATCCTGATCGCGAATCGCGGCGAGATCGCCCTGCGCATCCTGCGGGCGGCGAAGGAGCTCGGGATCGCCACCGTGGCGGTCCACTCCACCGCCGACGCGGACGCCATGCATGTGCGGCTCGCCGACGAGAGCGTCTGCATCGGCCCGCCCTCCGCCCGCGAGAGTTACCTCAACATCCCGTCGATCATCGCGGCCTGCGAGATCACCGGCGCGGATGCGGTCCATCCCGGCTACGGCTTCCTCTCGGAGAATGCCCGGTTCGCCGAGGTACTGGCCCATCACCAGATCGGCTTCATCGGTCCCAAGGCGCAGCACATCCGCACCATGGGCGACAAGATCGAGGCCAAGCGCACGGCGCTGAAGCTCGGCATCCCCTGCGTCCCCGGCTCCGAGGGCGGCGTCGAGGATGCCGACACCGCCAAGCGGGTGGCCGCCGAGATCGGCTACCCGGTGCTGGTCAAGGCCGCGGCGGGCGGCGGCGGGCGCGGCATGAAGGTGGCGCGCACCGAGGCCGACCTGGAGCAGGCCATCGGCATGGCCCGCTCCGAGGCCAAGGCCGCCTTCGGCGACGACGCGGTCTATCTCGAGAAGTACCTGGAGAAGCCCCGTCACATCGAGGTGCAGGTTCTCGGCGACGGGCGCGGCGGCGCGGTCCACCTCGCCGAGCGCGACTGCTCGCTCCAGCGCCGCCACCAGAAGGTCTGGGAGGAAGGCGGCTCGCCGGCGCTCAACGAATCGATGCGCGCCGAGATCGGCGGCATCTGCGCCAACGCCATGAAGGAACTCGGCTATCTCGGCGCCGGCACGGTCGAGTTCCTGTACGAGGACGGGCGGTTCTACTTCATCGAGATGAACACCCGCATCCAGGTCGAGCACCCGGTGACCGAGATGATCACCGGCATCGACCTCGTGATCGAGCAGATCCAGGTCGCCGCCGGCGTCTCGCTCTCGGTCAGCCAGTCCGACATCAAGGTCGAGGGCCACGCCATCGAGTGCCGGATCAACGCCGAGCACCCGGAGACCTTCCGTCCGTCGCCGGGCGAGATCACCCATTACCACACGCCGGGCGGTCTCGGCGTCCGCGTCGATTCGGCGGCGTTCCAGGGCTATCGGATCCCGCCGAACTACGATTCGCTGATCGGCAAGCTCATCGTCCACGGCCGCACCCGCAACGAGTGTCTGATGCGCCTGCGCCGGGCGCTCGACGAGTTCGTCATCGACGGGATCGACACGACGCTGCCGCTGTTCCGGACCCTGGTCCGCAATCCGGACGTGCAGAATGGCCTTTACGACATCCACTGGCTGGAGCATTTCCTGGATGCCGGCGGCATGAAGGCCTGACGGGTTCGGGCGGGTCTGCGGCGACCGCGCCGCCCCGCGGGATCTGGTCTTCGCGCCGCCCGCGCGCGACACTGAGGCCATGCACGATCCCAGCCGCGTGGACATCACCCCCGAGATCCTGCTCAAGGCCTACGCGGCGGGCATCTTCCCGATGGCCGAGGATGCCGACGACCCGACCCTCTACTGGGTCGAGCCCAAGGCGCGCGGCGTGTTGCCCCTCGACGACTTCCGGGTCCCCCGTCGTCTCGCCCGGACGGTGCGCTCCGACCAGTTCGAGGTCCGCTCCGACACGGATTTCGATGGCGTGATCGACGGCTGCGCCGCCCCCCGCCGGGACAGCGAGCGCACCTGGATCAACGGGCGTATCCGCGAACTCTACGGCGCGCTCTACGATATCGGCCACGTCCACACGGTGGAGGTCTACGCGGGCGGGCGGCTCGTCGGCGGCCTGTACGGGGTCTCGCTGGGGGCGGCCTTCTTCGGCGAGAGCATGTTCCACGAGGTCCGCGACGCCTCCAAGGTCGCCCTGGTCCACCTGATGGGACGCCTGCGCGCCGGGCGCTACCGGCTCGCCGACACGCAGTTCGTGACCGAGCACCTCACGCAGTTCGGGGCCGAGGAGCTGCCGCGCCACGTCTACAAGCGGCGCCTCGCCGAGGCGCTCGACCAGGGCGCCGACTGGCACGTCTGGCCAAGCGACGGTTCGGTGCGGGGCGCGCGGGTGCTGGAGGCGCTGGGAAGCGGCGACGGGGCTTAGGCTTCGGCGGCGCGCCGCAGGCGGACGCGTGATACCGTTTCCGGTCGATCCGATCGGTTGCGCCGTCTTTGCGCGCGCAGCGAAGCACTCCAGCTGCGCCACGCTTGGTAGCGCGCGAATCCCTGGTTCGCTTCGCTGCGCTCGCGACGACCGAGTGGGCTGAAACGACCGGAGCGTTCGACCGGAAACGGCCGGTGGTGCCGCATCTCACCGGCGGAGGCGGCCGTCCCGATCGACCGGAGCCGAAATGGCCGCGCCCTAGCGGAACAGCGCGTCGAACAGGTTCTGCGGCTGCGGCGGAGGCGGCGGGGCCGGCGCCGGGCCCTCGTTCGACGGGAAGAACTTGCGCGAGGGCTTCTGCCGGGGCTGTACCGGCACACCGCGCGGCGCCTCCACGTCCAACTGACCGTTGGCGTTGAGCTGCTGGGCGGTCTTGGTCGCGTCCTTGCCGGGGCGCTTCGCCTTCTCGGGCTTGGCCGCCATGGCCGGGACGTCCTCCTGCTCCTTGGCCTCGGCGATCACGTCGCTGCCGCCCTTACAGTCGACCAGCCAGACGTCGTAGATCGGGTGCTCGATCGCGTGCAAGCCCGGGCTCGACGCGAACATCCAGCCGGTGAAGATCCGGCGGTACTTGTTGTCGAGGGTCACCTCGTCGACCTCGAGGAACGCCGTGGTCTTGGCGCTCTCGGTGGGCGGGCGCGTGTAGCAGACCCGCGGGGTGAGCTGCAGGGCGCCGAACTGCACGGTCTCGTCCACCGCCACCTCGAACGACACGATCCGGCCGGTGATCTTGTCGAGGCCGGAGAAGACCGCGGTCGGGTTCTTGATCTTGTCGGCGGCGGCCGGGCTCGCGCAGAGGGCGAGCACGAGGCTCGGGGCGAGCGCGCGGCGTGCGAGGGCGGTGATGCGGCTCAAGGCTCGGACCCCTAGACGAGGGTGGCCGGTCGCGCCGTCGGAAATGCGGCGGACGGTCTGGATTGGCCCGCCATGAACACCGGAACGGTGGCGGCAAAAGGGCGCCGGAGCCGCGAGAGCCGGTCTCTCTACTCGCCCGGCGTCCAGGACACGTAGTCGCCGGTCGCCGCCGGCCGCTGGCCCCAGGAGAGCTGCGAGCCCGCCGGCCGGTAGGCGTTGGCCGTGCCGGTCTGGTTCTCGACGTGCGGCTGCTGCCAGGGGTGGGCCTTGTAATCCTCCTCGCTCGGCGCGACGTCGACGTTGTGGCAGAGCCAGCCGCGCCAGCCCGGCGGCACCTTCGAGGCGTCGGCGTAGCCGTTGTAGACGACCCAGCGCCGCTCCGATCCCACCGACCGGTCGATCAGCGCGCCCTCCGCCTTGTAGTACTTGTTCCCGAGCTCGTCCTCGCCGACGAAGATGCCGCTGCGGGCGGTCTGCATCGCGAGGGAGACGGTCTGGCCGTTCCACCACGTGAAGACGCGCAGCAAAGTGTCCTTCAGCGCCATCGCCGGTCCCGGAATCGTGTCGCGCCGCGCGGGCGCTTCCGGGCGCCGTTATGGTGACCGTCCGCGCGCAAGTCCAGCCGCCTTGCGGTTGTGTCGCTATGCGGCAACGCCCGGGCACCGATGAAGCCGGAAAACCGGTCCGGCGAAAAACCGCGTCGCGCGACGCTGTGAATTTAAAATTTTCCCGCCGCGATTCTGAAAAGCCGGAAGGACACTTATCCGAAGGCCGGAGGATATCCACAGGCTTTTGCGAGCCGGCACAACATCTAGCGGGGAACCGAGGCGCCGAACACCACTTGTTGACGTGAGAGCGGAGGCGGCGTTAATCTCCCGGCATCGGTCGCGCCCCGGAGTGGCGCGTTGGGCAGGGGCGACCGCTTCAAGATTCGATCGCGTATCCGACACGCGCCCGGCCCCCGGCCGCGGCCGGGTCCGCATCCCATGATCGGGCAATGACCCCGTGTCGCACGGGGCCGGGACCGTCGCGTCCCGTCGGGAGAGGTGTGTTTCATGCGGTTCGAGCGTCGCTACACCACGGCCGGTCAGTCGCCCTACGCCGGCATCCCCTTCCGCAAGGCGTTGAGCGAGATCCGCAATCCTGACGGGTCGGTGGTCTTCCGTCTCGACGGCATCGATGTCCCGGAGAGCTGGAGCCAGGTGGCGAGCGACGTGCTCGCCCAGAAGTACTTCCGCAAGGCGGGCGTCCCGGCGCGGCTGCGCAAGGTCGAGGAGAACGCGGTCCCGTCGTTCCTGTGGCGCTCGGTTCCGGACGACGCGGCCCTGGCCGAGCTCCCCGAGGACGAGCGCTTCGTCTCCGAATCCTCCGCCACGCAGGTCTTCGACCGGCTCGCCGGCTGCTGGACCTACTGGGGCTGGAAGGGCGGCTACTTCTCCTCGGAGGAGGCGGCCTCGGCCTTCATGGACGAGCTGCGCTTCATGCTGGCCCGCCAGATGGTGGCGCCGAACTCGCCGCAATGGTTCAACACCGGCCTGCACTGGGCCTACGGCATCGATGGCCCGAGCCAGGGCCACTATTACTGCGACCCGCAGACCGGCGTGCTGACCAAGTCGGCCTCGGCCTACGAGCATCCGCAGCCGCATGCCTGCTTCATCCAGTCGGTCCAGGACGACCTCGTCAACGACGGCGGCATCATGGACCTGTGGGTGCGTGAGGCGCGCCTGTTCAAGTACGGCTCCGGCACCGGCTCGAACTTCTCGATGCTGCGCTCGGAGAATGAGAAGCTCGGCGGCGGCGGCAAGTCGTCGGGCCTGATGAGCTTCCTGAAGATCGGCGACCGGGCGGCCGGCGCGATCAAGTCGGGCGGCACCACGCGGCGCGCCGCCAAGATGGTGATCGTCGACATCGACCACCCGGATATCGAGGCCTTCATCGACTGGAAGGTGAAGGAGGAGCAGAAGGTCGCCGCCCTGGTGACCGGCTCGAAGGTCGTCTCCAAGCACCTGACCCTGGTTATGAAGGCCTGCACGCAGTGCGAGGCCGAGGGCGATGCCTGCTTCGATCCGGAGCGCAACCCGGCCCTCAAGCGCGAGATCAGGGCCGCCCGCCGCGCCTCCGTGCCGGATTCCTACATCAAGCGCGTGGTGCAGTTCGCCCGTCAGGGCTTCACCAAGATCGAGTTCCCCGTCTACGACACCGACTGGGATTCGGAGGCCTACCTCACGGTCGCCGGTCAGAACTCCAACAACTCGGTCTCGCTGACCGACGATTTCCTGCGCGCCGTCGAGGCGGATGCCGACTGGCAGCTGACCGCCCGCACCTCCGGCAAGGTCACCAAGACCCTGAAGGCCCGCGACCTGTGGGAGCGGATCGGCGAGGCCGCCTGGGCCTCGGCGGATCCGGGCCTGCACTTCAACACCACGATGAACGACTGGCACACCTGTCCGGCGGGCGGGCGGATCCGGGCCTCGAACCCGTGCTCCGAGTACATGTTCCTCGACGACACGGCCTGCAATCTCGCCTCGGCGAACCTGCTGACGATGTACGACCGGGACACCAAGCGCTTCGACGTGGAGGCGTTCGAGCACCTCAACCGTCTCTGGACGGTGGTGCTCGAGATCTCCGTGATGATGGCGCAGTTCCCGTCGAAGGAGATCGCGGAGCTCTCCTACCGCTACCGGACGCTCGGCCTCGGCTACGCCAATATCGGCGGCCTGCTGATGACCATGGGCCTGCCCTACGATTCCGACGCGGGCCGGGCCCTGGCCGGCGCCCTCACGGCGATCATGACCGGTGTGGCCTACGCCACCTCGGCCGAGATGGCGGCGGAACTCGGCACCTTCCCGGCCTATGACGAGAACGCCGACGCGATGCTGCGGGTCATCCGCAACCATCGCCGGGCCGCTCATGGCGAGGCCGAGGGCTACGAGTTCCTGAACGTCGCGCCGGTCGCCCTCGACCACGCCAACATCCCGCAGGCCGATCTGGGCGACCACGCTCGGGCCGCCTGGGACCGGGCGCTCAAGCTCGGCGAGGAGCACGGCTACCGCAACGCCCAGGCCACCGTGATCGCGCCCACCGGCACGATCGGCCTCGTGATGGATTGCGACACCACCGGCATCGAGCCCGATTTCGCCCTGGTGAAGTTCAAGAAGCTCGCCGGCGGCGGCTACTTCAAGATCATCAACCAGGCCGCTCCGGACGCCCTCCGGGCGCTCGGTTACCGCGAATCCGAGATCGCCGAGATCGAGGCCTACGCGGTGGGCCACGGCTCGATGGGCCAGGCGCCGGCTATCAACCCGACGACGCTGCGCGCCAAGGGCTTTTCGGACGAGAAGATCGCGGCCGTCGAGAAGGGCCTGAAGTCGGCCTTCGACATCAAGTTCGTGTTCAACCGCTGGACGCTCGGCGACGACTTCCTGACCCAGACCCTCAAGGTCCCGGCCGAGAAGCTCGCGGACCCGACCTTCGAGCTGCTGCCCTTCCTCGGCTTCTCCAAGAAGGAGATCGAGGCCGCCAACACCCATATCTGCGGGGCGATGACGCTCGAGGGGGCGCCGGGCCTCAAGCTCGAGCATTACCCGGTCTTCGACTGCGCCAACCCGTGCGGCCGGATCGGCAAGCGCTACCTGTCGGTCGAGAGCCACATCCGCATGATGGCGGCGGCGCAGCCCTTCATCTCGGGGGCGATCTCCAAGACCATCAACATGCCGAACGACGCCACGGTCGAGGATTGCAAGGCCGCCTACCTGATGTCCTGGCGTCTCGCCCTCAAGGCGAATGCCCTCTACCGCGACGGCTCGAAGCTGTCGCAGCCGCTCAACGCCGCGCTGATCTCCGATGAGGAGGACGAGGCCGATGAGGGGATCGAGGCGCTGATCCAGGCGCCGGCCGCCGCCAAGGCCGCCGCCGCCGCGGAGAAGATCGTCGAGCGCGTGATCGAGCGCGTCGAGCGGATCCGCTCCCGGGAGAAGCTGCCGGCCCGCCGGAAGGGCTACACCCAGAAGGCGGTGGTGGGCGGCCACAAGGTCTACCTGCGCACCGGCGAGTACGACGACGGCCGCCTCGGCGAGATCTTCATCGACATGCACAAGGAGGGCGCGACCTTCCGGAGCCTGATGAACAACTTCGCCATCGCGATCTCGCTCGGCCTCCAATACGGCGTGCCGCTGGAGGAGTACGTGGAGGCTTTCACCTTCACGCGGTTCGAGCCGGCCGGCTTCGTGCAGGGTAACGACGCGATCAAGAACGCGACCTCGCTCCTCGACTACGTGTTCCGGGAGCTGGCGGTCTCGTATCTCGGCCGCGCCGACCTCGCCCATGTCAGCCCCGCCGAGATCGGCGGCACGGTGATCGGCGGCGGAGAGAGCGGCGACACGACCCGCGAGGGTCCGAAGCCGGCCCCGGCCTCCTCGATCGTGTCGCGCGGTCTGCTGCGCGGCTCGGCCGACCGGCTGACCCTGATCCAGGGCGGCCCGGCCGGCGCCAGCCTCGGCGTGGGCGCGGCGAGCGCAGGACAGTCGGCCCCGGCCGGCGGCACCGTCCACGCGATCCGCGGCAGCGCGGCGTTGAAGGCCGAGCCAGCGGCGGCCGGTCAGGCCGAGACGATCGCCGACACCCTCCCCTTCGCCAAAGCGGAGCGGAGCGTCGCCGACCGCCGCGCCGAGGCGAAGATGAAGGGCTACGTCGGCGAGGCCTGCCCGGAATGCGCCAACTTCACGCTGGTCCGTAACGGCACCTGCCTGAAGTGCGACACATGCGGGAGCACCACCGGCTGCTCGTGACACGCTCGGGAGCAAGCGGGACGGAGAGGTAGGATCAGCCTCTGTCGGAGGGGGTGGGAGCTTCGCCAGTGGAGCGTCGACCCGAAGCCCCCTCCCTTACCCCACCTTGCGCGAGGGCGACGCGAACCGGATTGCGTGCGCCCTCGCTCGTAGACAGCAGCGGCAGCGATCATGGACGTTGAGCGGGCCGGCCGGCCCGCTCAACGTCCTTCGAGGAACAAAGCACGAACATCTCGGCGTCCGGGCGGCGCCGCGATCCAGGCGGCGTCGTGCTTGGCGCGAGACGGACAGCCCGAAGGCGGATCGTCCCATACGCCTCGGCGGCCTGCCCTCGGCCCACCTCCATGTGCGCAACCTCACCCGCCCGGACCACGGACGGCCTTGACCACTTTCATGACGGTCATCATGTTCATTTCACATGATGACCGTCATGTTAAGCAGATGGGACCCCCGACCATGAGCGACACCTCAACCGTCCTAATCACCGGCGCCTCCTCGGGCATCGGCGCCACCTATGCCGACCGCTTCGCCCGCCGCGGCCACGATCTCGTCCTCGTCGCCCGGGATGCCGCACGGCTCACGGCCCTGGCGGAGCGGCTGCGCGCCGAGACAGGTGTCGCGCTCGACGTGCTACCCGCCGATCTCACGGCCGAGGCCGATCTCCTGCGGATCGAGGCACGGCTCCGGGAGGATGCGCGCATCGGCGTGCTGGTGAACAATGCCGGCGCGGCCGGGCACGGGAGCTTCCTCGATCAGGATCCGGCCGCGGCCGCCGCGCTGGTCGCCCTCAACGTCACCGCGCCGACGCGGCTCGCCAGCGCCGTCGCGCCGCGCTTCGCGCAGGCGGGGTCGGGCGTCATCGTGAATATCGGCTCGGTCGTCGGCCTCGCCCCCGAGTTCGGCATGGCCGTGTACGGGGCGACCAAGTCGTACATGCTGTTCCTGAGCCAGGGGCTCCAGCGCGAGCTGGGTCCGAAGGGCGTCTACGTCCAGGCCGTCCTTCCGGCGGCGACGCGCACCGAGATCTGGGAGCGGTCCGGCCGCGACGTGAACACGCTCCAAGGCGTGATGGAGGTCGGGGACCTCGTGGATGCGGCGCTCCAGGGCTTCGACCGCCGGGAGGACGTGACGATCCCGCCCCTGCCGGATGCCGGCCAATGGTCGGCCTTCGAAGCCGCGCGGATCGCGATGGTCCCGAACTTCGCGCAGTCCCACGCCGCGGAGCGTTACCGCGCCTCGGCGTGAGGCGTGACTGGGGGTGTGCGGGCCGGGTCGCGCCGAGTCACTTGCATCATGAAAGTTAGTCGGCGATCATGGCTTCATGCAGCGCACACCCTTCGACCAGATGCCCTGTCCCGTCGCCCGGTCCCTGGACCGGGTGGGCGAGTGGTGGAGCATCCTCATCCTGCGGGACGCCTTCTACGGACTGACCCGGTTCGACCAGTTCGAACAGAGTCTGGGGATCGCCCCGAACATGCTGACCCGCCGGCTCAAGGCGCTGTGCGAGGCCGGGCTCATGGAGCGGCGGCCCTATCAGGAGCGGCCGCCGCGGTACGAATACGTCCTCACCGACAAGGGGCGGGATTTCCGGCCGGTGCTCTGGACCCTGTTCGCCTGGGGCAACCGCCACCTCGCCCCCGAGGGGGAGAGCGTGATCCTGACCGATCCGGCCACCGGCCAGCCCGTCGATCCGGTCGTGGTGGACCGGCGGACGGGCCGTTCCCTGGAGGAGGGAGTCCGCGTCGCCGCGGGGCCGGCCGCCAGCGACAGGCTCCGGCGCCGCTTCGAGCGCCCCACCACGATCTGACGCCGGGAGGCATGGGATGGGCGAGGCCGCGACAATCGATGCGTTCGCGAAGGACGACGGCGAAGAGCGCCGCGCAACTTCGAAGCGGCGCCTGTCGCGCAAGCGCGCGGCGTTCAGCGGGATCGCTCTCCTGGCGCTCACCGGAGCCGGGCTCTACGGGCGCTTCTGGTGGGAGGACGGCCGGTTCATCGAGAGCACCGACGACGCCTATGTCGGCGGCGACGTCACGGTGATCGCCCCCCGCGTCGCGGGCGTCGTCTCCGAGGTCCTGGTGCGCGACAACCAGCGCGTCCGCGCCGGAGACGTCCTCATCCGCCTCGACGACCGGGATTACCGTGCCGCCCTGGCCAGGGCGGAGGCGGCGGTGGCGGGGCAGGACGCCACGCTCCTCAACCTCGCGGCCACGCGGCGCCTGCAGGAGGCGGTCATCGCGCAAAGCCGCGCCGACCTGACCGGTGTCGAGGCCGAGGCCGCCCGCACCCGGTTCGACGTCGACCGCTACCGTCAGCTCGCGGCGAAGAGCTACGCCTCGGAGCAGCGCTTCCAGCAGGCGGACGCCGACGACAAGAAGGCCGCCGCCGCGGTCGCCAGGGCCCGGGCCGGCCTCGATGCCGCCGAGCGGCGGATCGCCGTCATCGACACGCAGTGCCGGCAGGCGGAGGCCGCCCGGGCGCAGGCCGTGGCCGAGCGCGACATCGCCCGGCTCAACCTTGGCTACACGGAGATCCGCGCGCCGGCCGACGGCGTGGTTGGCAACCGCAGCGCCCGCACGGGCTCCTACGCCACGCCCGGCGCCGGGTTCGTCGCCCTCGTGCCGGCGGACGGCCTCTGGGTCGACGCGAACTTCAAGGAGAGCCAGCTCGCGCGGATGCGTCCGGGTCAGAGCGTCGGCATCGTGGCCGACATCCTGCCCGGCGAGATCTTCGCCGGACATGTCGAGAGCCTCGCCCCGGCGACCGGCGCGCAGTTCAGCGTGCTGCCCGCGGAGAACGCCACCGGCAACTTCACCAAGATCGTCCAGCGGGTGCCCGTCCGCATCCGCCTCGACGGCGATGGCGGACGACTCGGGCGCCTGCGCCCGGGCCTGTCGGTGACGGCCTCGGTCGATCGCCGGGGCGGCGCGCCGGAGGCTGACGCGCCCGCGCCCGGCGGGCTCGTCGTCGGGGCGCTGACCCGGTGAGCGCCGCCGGCCCCACGCCGCTGAGCGAGGCGCAGAAGGTCTTCGCCTTCGCGGTGATGTGCGTCGGCTTCTTCATCGCGCTCCTCGACATCCAGATCGTCTCGGCCTCCCTGAAGGAGATCGGCGGCGGGCTCTCGGCGAGCCCCGACGAGGTCGCCTGGGTGCAGACCAGCTACCTGATCGCCGAGATCATCGTGATCCCGCTGTCGGGCTTCCTCGCCCGGGTGATGTCGACCCGCTGGCTGTTCTGCGCCTCGGCCGCCGGCTTCACCGCCACCAGCCTGCTCTGCGGCTGGGCCTGGGACATCGAGAGCATGATCGTCTTCCGGGCGCTCCAGGGCTTCCTCGGCGGCTCGATGATCCCGACCGTCTTCACCACGGCCTTCGCGTTCTTCCCCGGCAGAAAGATCGTGGTGGCCGCCGCGACGATCGGGGCGCTCTCCTCCCTCGCCCCGACGCTGGGTCCGACGGTGGGCGGCTGGATCACCGACAACTATTCCTGGCACTGGCTGTTCTTCGTGAACCTCGTGCCGGGGGTCTTCGTCGCCGTCGTGGTGCCGCTGATGGTGCGGGTGGACGAGCCGGAGCCGGCCCTCGTCAAGACCGCCGACTGGCTCGGCATCGCCCTGATGGCGCTGTTTCTCGGCTGCCTCGAATACACCCTCGAGGAAGGACCGCGCTGGAACTGGACCGAGGATTCGACCATCCGCGCGACGGCCTGGATCTCGGGACTGGCCGGGACCGGCTTCCTGTGGCGCAGCCTCACCTACGCCCACCCGATCGTCGACCTGACCGCCCTCCGGAGCCGCAACTTCGCCCTCGGCTGCCTGTTCTCCTTCGTCACCGGCATCGGCATCTTCGCCACGATCTACCTCACACCCCTGTTCCTCGGCCGGGTGCGCGGCTTCTCGGCCCTGCAGATCGGGCTCGCGGTGTTCTCCACCGGCGTGTTCCAGGTGATGGCGATCCCGGTCTACGCGATCCTCGCCCGGCACATCGACCTGCGCTGGCTGATGATGTTCGGACTTGGTTTGTTCGGCCTGAGCATGTGGTCGTTCACGCCGATCACCCATGAATGGGGCTGGCGCGAACTGCTCTGGCCGCAGGCGCGGCGGGGCTTCGCGCAGCAATTCGCCGTCGCCCCGACGGTCACGCTGACCCTGGGCGGTCTCGCTCCGGCCAAGCTGAAGCTCGCCTCCGGGCTGTTCAACCTGATGCGCAACCTCGGCGGCGCCATCGGCATCGCGGCCTGTGCGACGATCCTCAACGACCGCACGAACCTGCACTTCCTCCGGCTCGCCGAGCATCTCAACCCGGCGAATCCGGCGATGCGCGCGAGCCTGGGGGGCCTTGAGGCGCGGATGGCGGCCGGGCTCTCCGGCGACCCGGCCCACGGCCACGCGGCAGCGCTCAAGCAGCTCTGGTCGCTCACCTACCGGGAGGCGCAGACCATGACCTACGCCGACGCCTTCGTGGTCATCGCTGGCTGCTTCGCCCTCGCCACCCCCCTCGTGCCGCTGATGCGCAAGGTCGGACCACCCAAAGGACCCGTCGCCGATGCCCACTGAAACCGCCCGCGACCCTGCGCCGTCCCGCCGCCGCCTGGTGGAATGGTCCGACCCCGCCCTCGTGGCGAAGGCCGGCCAGGGCCTCGACGGCCTCGCCTTCCTGCGGGCGATGCTGGCGGGGGAGGTTCCACATCCGCCGCTGATCGCCTTGCTCGGGATCGATCTCGTCTCGGCCGATCCGGGACGGGTCACGATGCGCATGGGGCCGGGCGAATATCTCTACAACCCGCTCGGCTCCGTCCACGGGGGTGCGCTCGCCTCGCTCCTCGACAGCGTGATGGGCTGCGCCGTTCATTCGACGCTGCCCCTCGGTCGCGGCTACACCACGCTGGAGATCAAGGTGAACTACCTGCGCGCGGTCACGGCCGCGTCCGGGCCGCTTTTGGCGGTGGGAGAGATCGTCCATGCCGGGCGCCGACAGGCGGTGGCGGAGGCGAGACTCACCGACGTGACGGGCCGCCTCTGTGCAACGGCGAGCACTACCTGCCTGCTCCTCGACGCGCCGAGCCGGGGCGACACTCCGCCCCCGGCCATGGATCCGGTCCTGGCAGAGCGGACCCGAAACTCATGACCGGATGTCGGCAGAGCCCATCGACGGGATCCGTGATCGCTTCCGGTCCGTCTGGTCCAGGCAGCGGGAGGCCCTTCGAGCGGGACACGCGGACGGAACGCCTGCTTCGAGGACCGGTCCTAGGGACGTTGCTGCGGCTTGCCGGCCCCAACGTCCTGATGACCACGGCCCAGGCCTCGACCGGCCTGATCGAGACCTACTTCATCGCCCGTCTCGGCACCGATGCCCTGGCAGGCATGGCCCTCGTCTTCCCAATGCTGATGCTGGTCCAAATGATCTCCGCCGGCGCGGTCGGCGGCGGCATGCTGTCGGCTGTCTCGCGGGCGCTGGGCGGCGGACGGTTGGCGGAGGCGAACGGCCTGGTCTGGCACGCGGTGGCGATCGCGCTCGGCCTTGGGGTTCTCACGACCGGTGCGGCGCTCCTGGCCGGCCCGCACCTCTATGCCGCCATGGGCGGGCGCGGAGCCTCGCTCACGGCCGCGCTTGCCCATTCGGACGTGGTCTTTGCCGGCGCCGTGCTGCTCTGGCTGTTCAACGCGCTCGCCGCCGTCATCCGCGGCACCGGCAATATGCTGCTGCCAGCCGCAGTGATGTGTGCAGGCACGGTCGCCCTCATCCCGCTCTCGCCCGCGCTGATCTTCGGCCTGGGACCGCTGCCGCGTCTCGGGGTCGTGGGCGGAGCGGTCGCGGTGCTCGCGTACTACGCGGCCGGGATCGTCGTCTTCACCGCTTACCTGTGGTCGGGCCGCAGCGTCCTGCATCCGCCTTTCCGGCCGCCAGCCCTGTCGCGGGCGGCGCTGGCGTCGATCCTGCGGATCGGTGCCGTCTCCGCCGTCGTCAGCGCCACAACGAACGTGACCATTGCCACGGCGACCGGGCTCGTCGGCGTGGCCGGACCCGCGGCGGTCGCGGGGTACGGCACCGGCGCCCGTCTCGAATACCTCCTCGTGCCCATGGTGTTCGGCCTCGGGGCGCCGCTGGCCGCGATGGTCGGGACCGCGGTGGGGGCAGGCGACACGGCCCGCGCCCGGCAGGTGGCCTGGACGGGGGCGGTGATCGCCGGTCTCCTCGCCGAAGGCATCGGGGTCGGCGCCGCGCTCCGCCCTGAAGTCTGGCTGCGCCTGTTCGGCGCGCATAACTCCATGCTGGTTGTTGGCGCGCAGTATCTCCGCCTCGTCGGACCTGCCTACGGTCTCTTCGGAGTCGGGCTCGCTCTGTACTTCGCCGCCCAGGGCGCGGGGCAGGTTGGTTGGTCGCTGGCGGCGGGCCTGCTCCGGGTCACCGTCGCGCTCGCCGGCGGCGTGCTCGCCCTGCACCTTGGCTACGGTCTGACTGGCCTGTTCCTCGCCCTCGGCGCCGGCCTCGCCGCCCTCGCCCTCGTCAATGCAGGCGCACTTGCAGCGGGGGCGTGGCTTGGACGCCCCGGGAATGCGACCGCTCTGCCCCAGGCACGGCTTCGGGCGTGACCGGCCGCCAGGGATGGCGGTGCGGCACGTGGCGACGAGGTGAAGACACCGCGGGATCGATCGTCTGGACCAGCCGAGAGCGCGGCGGGAACAGCGTTGCGCTATTGGCTCGGCGAGACCGCGAGACATTGCGAACCCCGGTCACTCGCGCGTGCCGCGTGGACGATGATCAACGAACGCCATCAGCGTCGCCCACCCGTCCGTAACAGGCTCACCGCACGCGGTGGGACACGGTCCGCCTCGACCTCAACGTGTCGTCGACGCGATCGCCGCTTCAAGCAACTCCTTCGCCAAAGCCTCGTCATTGACGGCGCGCGCCAGGACCACGGCACCCACGAGCGTCGAGAGGGCGGCCAGAGACTGCTGGCGCCGCCGCCCCTTGGACAGCCGCGGGGTCAGCCCGGCGAGAAGAGCGGCGAGGCCCTCGACGCCCCGCGTGAAGCGGACGCGCATCTGGCTGTCGGGCGGCTCCCGCGCCACGTCGTTGGCCAGCGCAGCGAGCGGGCATCCCTTTCCGGGATCCTGGACATGGGCTGTCGACAGATAGTTCGCGATGAGGGCGTCGCCCGTCCCCCGGCGGTCCTCCGCCAGTGCCGAATCGAACGCCTCGACCGCCAGAGCGTCCTTGTTGGCAAACTGGCCGTAGAAGCCGCCGTGGGTCAGCCCGGCGGACGCCATGATGTCGGCGACGCCGACCCCGTGCAGACCGCGTTCGCGGAACAGGGCCGCCGCCATAGCGACGACCCTTTGCCGGTTCTGTCTGGCCTGTTCCTGCGAGACGCGGGGCATGGTCCGATCCTGCGATGAGACCTCTTATATAGATGCACGGCGTCATTTAAGAAGACGCCGCCGGGAACGCTCCGTCAGTGTGCGAGGCCGGGCGGCGCTCCCGCAGCGGCGGCGACCGCTCCTGGGCGCGCCGCGCGCTCGACCCGGAACCAGAGGGCGTAAAGCGCGGGCAGGAACAGCAGGGTCAGCAGGGTCCCGACCCCGACACCGCCGATCAGCACGTAGGCCAGCGCACCCCAGAACACCGAGTGGGTGAGCGGGATGAAGGCCAGCATGGCGGCGGCCGCGGTCAGGATCACCGGACGGGCCCGGCGCACCGTCGACTCGACGATGGCGTCGTAATCCGACAGCCCCGCTGCGCGGTCGTGATGGATCTGGTCCACCAGGATCAGCGTGTTGCGCATCAGGATGCCCGAGAGCGCGATCAGGCCGAGGATCGCGTTGAAGCCGAAGGGCTGGTGAAAGACGAGCAGCGTCGGGACGGCACCGACGAGCCCCAGCGGCGCGGTCGCGAACACCATGAACATGGTGGTGAACGATCGCACCTGCAGCATGATCACCGTGAGCGTCACGATCAGCATGAGCGGGAAGACGGACACGAGCGCGTTCATCGCCTTGGCGCTCTCTTCCACCGCTCCAGCCGTGTCGATGCGGTAGCCCGGCGGCAGCGTCGCCTTGATCGGGTCGAGCAGGGGATGGATCCGCGCGTGGACGTCCGGGGGCTGTCGGCCGTCAAGCACGTCGCCCTGAACGCGGATGTAGGTCTCGCGGTTGTAGCGCTTGAGCACCGCGTCCTCGGTGCGGCTCTCCAGGCGGACGACCTGCGAGACCGGGACTTGGCGCCCGTCATGCGTGGTCAGGGTGAGGTCCCCGATGTCGCCCAGCGATCGCCGCTCGGGGCCGGGGCTACGCAACAGCACGTCGACGGTGCGCAGGTTCTCACGGACCTGCGTCGCCGGCGTACCGTTGAGGTAGCTCTGCAGCTGCTGGCCGGCCTCCTTGGGCGTCAGGCCGATGAGGCGCAGGCGTTCCTGGTCGAGGGCGAGATGCAGGGTCGGCGTCCTGTCGCCCCAGTCGAGGTGGACGAGCCGCATATCGGGGTTGGCCGTCATCACGTCGCGGACCTGCTCGGCGATGGCGTGGATCACCGCGGGGTCCGGCCCGACCACCCGGAAGGCGACGGGAAAGCGGATCGGCGGCCCGAACACGATCTGCAGCACGCGGACCCGCGCCTCGGGGAAGTGCCCGTCACTGACGAGCTTGCGAAGCTTGATGCGGAGCGCGTCGCGCGCGGCCGCATCGGGAGTCTGGACCACGATCTGCGCGAAGGCGGGGTCCGGCAGTTCCGGATCGAAGGAGAGCACGAAGCGCGGCATGCCCTGACCGATGTAGCTCGTGATCGCGCGCGCTTCCGGCAGTTGCCGGACGGCCGCTTCGACCTTCCGGACGCTCGCCTCGGTGCTGGCGAACGCGGATCCGGTGGGCAGGGTCACCTCGACGATGAGTTCGGGGCGCTCGGAGTTCGGGAAGAACTGCTTCTCGACCTTGCCCATGCCGACCACCGCCGAGGCGAACAGGGCCACGGTGATGCCGGCCGCCAACCACTTGTGGTCGACGGAGGCCCGGACCACGCGGCGCAGGCGCCGGTAGTTCGGCGTGGCGTAGATCGCCTCGTGCCCGCCCTCCACCTTCTTGATGTCGGGCAAAAGCTTCACGCCGAGATAGGGCGTGAAGGTCACGGCCACGATCCACGAGATGATCAGCGCGAAGCCGACCACCCAGAAGATGTTGCCGGCATACTCCCCCGCCGTGGAGGCGGCGAACCCCACGGGCAGGAAGCCCGCGATGGTGACGAGTGTGCCGGTGAGCATCGGCGCCGCGGTGGCGCTCCAGGCATGGGTGGCCGCCGCGATGCGGTCGGCACCTTCCTCCATGCGCACAACCATCATCTCGATGGCGATGATGGCGTCGTCGACGAGCAGGCCCAGCGCGATGATCAGGGCGCCCAGCGTGATGCGGTCGAAGTCGCGGCCGGTGACCATCATGACCACGAACACGGCCGCGAGGGTGATCGGGACCGCGAGCGCCACGACGATGCCGACCCGGAAGCCGAGGGCCACGAGGCTGACGACGATGACCACCGAGAGGGCGGTGAAGAACTTCACCATGAACTCATGGATGGCGTCGTCGATGACCTTCGCCTGATCGGTGATCTTGGTGAAGGTGATGCCCGCCGGGAGTTCGTGGTGGATCGCCACCTCCTCGGCGTTCAGCGCCTCGCCGAGGGCCAGCCCGTTGAATCCCGGCTTCATCACCAGTCCGAGCATCAGGGCCGGCTCGCCGTCGTTGCGGATCGCGAAGACCTTCGGATCCTCGTAGCCGCGCTTCACCTCGGCGATGTCGCCGAGCTTGAGACTGCGGTCACCTGCCGCCACCGGCAGGTTGCGGATCGCGTCGAGGCCGTCGATGGCGCCGTCCAGCCGCAGATAGACCCGCGGGCCATCGGCCTCGACGAAGCCGGCCGGCGTCACGTCGTTCTGGTTGGCCAGCGCCGCCAGCAACTGCTGGCCGGTGATGCCGAGCGTCGCGAGGCGCTGGTAGGAAACCTCGACGAAGATCTTCTGGGCCTGCTCGCCGAGGATGTTGATCTTCTCGACGCCGGGCACGCGCAGCAGCCGCTGGCGCAGATCCTCGGCGCGCAGCACGAGGTGCCGATGCGGCAGGCCCTGCGCCTGCAGGGCGTAGAGGGCGAAGTAGACGTCCGAGAACTCGTCGTTGAAAAGCGGGCCGAGCACGCCGCGCGGCAGGCTCGACGCCTGATCGGAGAGCTTCTTGCGGGCCTGGTAGAACTGCTCCTGCAGCTTGGCCGGCGGCATGCTGTCCCTGAAGTAGACCTTCATCAGCATGATTCCGGGCCGGACCGTGGTCTCGACCCGATCGTAGTAGACGAGCTCCTGCAGCCGCTTCTCCAGCGGGTCCGCGACCTGCCGCTGGATCTCCGAGGTGGTCGCGCCGGGCCACGCCGCGGAGACCGCCATCGTCTTGACCGTGAAGGCCGGATCCTCGGCGCGGCCGAGCTTCTGGAAGGCGAAGACGCCGGCGGCGGTCACCGCGATGATCAGGAAGAGCGTGACGGCACGCTCCCGGACCGCGAGGGCGGAGAGATTGAGGCCGCTCATCTGACGAGTCCCGTCAGGCTCGCGGGGGCCTGCCGCACCGTCTGGCCGGCCTGGAGGAGGTGCGCGCCGAGCGACACGATCCGGTCGCCGGGGATCAGGCCGGCGACGACCTCGGCACCCTCTTCGGAGATGCGCCCCAGGGTGACCGGCCGGGGGCTGACGGTCTTGGTGTCGGCGTCGTAGGTCCAGACCGCCGGGCCGTGACCGACGTCGAAGAGGGCCCCGAGCGGCACATCGACCGACGCCGTGCGCCCGGTCTCCGCCGGTTTGAGCCGGAGCGTCACGGTCGCTCCGAGCGGCGCATCCTCCCCCCGCCCGACAGGATGTAGCGCGCCCGGTACGTGCGCGTGGCCGGGTCGGCGGTGGCGGACAACTCGCGCAGCCGGGCCGGATAGGTGGACTCGCCCTCGGCATAGAGCGTCGCAGACGCAGCACCCTGGGCCAGTCGCCGGCTCGCCTCGGGCAGGAACACCTCGGCCTCGCGGGCGCCGTCCCGTGCCAGCTTGACGACGGTCTGCCCGGCGGCGACCACCTGTCCCGGTTCGGTCGGCACCTCCATCACGACGCCGTCGGAATCGGCCTGCAGTTCCGAATAGCCCGCCTGATTGGCCACCTGGCTCGCCTGGGCCTCGGCATTGGCGAACTGCGCGATGGCGGCGTCCGCCGCGGCCTTGTTCTGGTCGTAGGTCTGCTTGGAGGTCCAGCCGTCGCCGACGAGCTTGCGGCTGCGTTCCTCGTCGGCGCGGGCCTTGATCATCTGCGCCCGGGCCGCTTCGACGGAGGCCCGCGCCGCGTTCAGTGCCAGGGTGAAGTCCGTCCGGTCGAGGCGCATCAGCGGCTGACCGAGGCGCACATGGTCGCCCGGATCGACCAGGCGCTCGAAGATCTTGCCGCCGACCCGGAAGCCGAGATTGCTCTCCGTGCGGGCGCGGATGACGCCGGTGTAGCGCGCGATGCCAGCCGTAGCCGGGGCGACCGCAACCGTCTGAACCAGCGGCGGCTCCGAGGGCACGGCGGTCTCGGCCGGCGAGCATGCCGCGAGCGCCAGTGCAGGAAGCCCGAGCAGCCATCTCGCGTCCATAACGCGCCTCCGTCGTCAGCGCTTAAAAATGATAAACATCATTTATATGGTCGAGCGTGCTGGGTCAACGAATGGTTCTTCCGGCTGTGCGGCGTCGCACGCGCGGTTCCACTTCTGGAGCGCCGTCGCGGCGCGTCCCCGCCCTTCACGGGTCGTCGGGTGATCATGAGCCGGGCCGGTCCGGCGGCGCGCTCATGAGCGCGTCGGGACTACAAGCCGGCGAGGATCGGCCGTTGGTGCCTACGGCGCTATTGCGACCGCGATGATCGCCGGCGGCGCTCGGATAGACCCGCGTCCATCGAGGGTGTGCGCCGGATCGAAGGCGTGAACTGAACGTGGTCGCGGTGAACCGCCCCAGTCGCGAGCGTCAATCATCCCCATCCCGGAAGGGCCGCGCTCGGGTCTCCCGGCTGGCAGCGTCGAGCCCTGCCGCCGGCAGATCCGCTCGACCTGCGGGGCGTGGCCGAGACCAAGTCCCGATCCGTTCGCAGCTATCTGGCAGACAGAGATCGCCGGTGTGGCCCGGCGCGACGCCCATTTCGGCCTGGACGATGCCGACGCGTCCGCTGCGACGTGGTCGTGCGCGCTCAGGTCCGTAAGCCGCCTGTAGGCGCGCTGGTCTTCCGATCACCGTACCGACCAGATCGCTCCGCGGATGCGACGAGGCCGGCGGTGAGCTTGGCCTCGCCGTGTCTGCCCTCGGGCAATCTGCGTCCTGTCGAGATACACGGACCGAAGGCGCGACGCGTACGACGCGCCGGAGCCTTGCGCGGACGCCAGTTCTGGATTGCTGGCTCGCCCGTGCCCTCTCCTCAGCCCGCGGGATCGCGGACCAGTCGGTCGAGCCGCATCCGCGTGATCGCGGCGATCTCGTCGAGGGCAGTCGCCTCTTCCTCGGCCCGCGCGCGCCCGAGGCGTTGCTCGAACAGCACCCGGATGTCCCGCAGGTCGCGGCCGCGCACGGCGACGATGAACGGGAAACCGAAACGCTGCCGGTAGGCGGCGTTCAGGCGGTCGAAGGCGTCGGCATCCGCGTCCGAGAGCCGGTCGAGCCCGGCGCTTCCCTGTTCCTGCGCGGAATCGGCCGTCATCGCCCGCGCCCGCGCCTCCGGACCGGCGAGTTCCGGATGGCCGTTGAGGAAGGTCAGGCGCTCGTTCGCCGGTGCGTCGCGCACGGCCGCCATCATGGCCCCGTGCAGGTCCGATACGGTCGCGAAGGGCCGCTTGTCGTAGGCCGCCCGCGCGACCCAGGCCGCATGCTCGAACACGCCGCCCAGGCGATCGACGAAGGCGTCGCGGTCGAGGTCGTTGATGTCGGCAAGCTCGATCATCGTGCTCAGCTTCCGCGGTAGGTGGTGAAGCTCGACGGCGCGCACAGCATCGGCACATGGTAGTGCTGCTTGGCGTCGAAGACGGCGAAGCGCACGACCGGGTTGTCGATGAAGATGTCGGCTTCCGACGTGCCGGGTCGGGACTGGAAATACTGGTCGACGTGGAATTCCAGCTGGTACTGACCGGTCTCGGCCTTGTCGGCCGGGAGGAGCGGCCCGTCGGTGCGGCCGTCGGCGTTGGTGACGACGCTCTTGATGAGCCGCCACTGGCCGTTGTCCAGGACGGAGAAGTCGATGCGCACCCCAGCGGCGGGGCGGCCGCGATCGGTGTCGAGCACGTGGGTGGTGATGCCGGCCATTGCGGATCTCCTGATGGTGTTGCGGGACCGGCGACCTAGCTGCCGCGGTAGTACGAGTAGCCCCAGGGCGTGAACAGCACCGGCAGATGATAGCGCTGGCCAGCGTCGCGGATCCGGAAGCGGATCGGCACGAGGCCGAGGAAATTCGGGCTGGGCAGCTTCACGCCGAACTTCGCGAAGTATTCCTCGACGTGCATCACCAGCTCGTAGCGGCCGGCCTTGAAGGCGTCATCGACCAGGAGTGGGTCGGTGGTCCGCCCGCTCGGCGCGGTGGTGACGGTTTTGAGAACTTTGTATCCCTCGCCGTCGTGCATCGCGAGGTCGCAGACCATGCCGGCACCGGGCGTGCCGTGGAAGTTGTCGATGGCGTGCATGGTCAGGCGCGGTGACAACCCGGCCTGCGAGACGGGCGCGGTGTTCAGCGTGCCGGGCTTTGCCGGATCGGCGGCCGGGGCCGGCGTGCCCTGAGCCTGTGCGGCGCCCGTCGAGGCCGCGGCCGCGACGCTGAGCCCGGTCGCGACGAGGCTGCGCCGCGTCAGGACGTATTTGTCCGAGGTGTGGTCCAAAGCGCGTTCCTCCTGTCGATCGTATCAAGCCGGCTCGTGCGCCGCCCGCGCCCGGGCGCGCCGCTCCATCGCGGACGTCGCGGGTGGGACGAAGGCGAGGATCAGAACGAGCGCCGCGGCCTCGACCGCCGCCACCAGCCAGAGGCCGGTCGAGACCGAGCCGGAATGCTCGCGCAGGTAGCCCATCACCGCCGGCGCGCCGAAGCCCGCGAGATTGGCCACCGAATTGATCAGCGCGATGCCGGCGGCCGCCGCCGAACCCGCCAGGAAGCGGCCGGGGATCTGCCAGAACACCGGGATCGCGCTCATCGTGCCGACGATCGCCAGCGCCAGCATGACCAGCGCGAGGGCGGGCGCATCCGTGATGAAGAAGCCGGTCAGGGCGATCGCCAGGGCGCCGATGAAGGCGGGCACGCCGCAATGCAGGCGTGCCTCACCGGTCCGATCCGAGTGCCGCCCGTTGAGGATCATCCCCGCGCCGCCGCACAGGTAGGCCGCCGACATGATCCATCCCACGGTGAGCGGATCGGTGAAGCCGGCATCGCGGACCACGCTCGGCCCGAAGAAGGTCAGGGCCGAGTTCGCCGTGACGATGCAGAAGAAGATCGCGATGCATTGCCAGACGCGGGGATCCTTCAGCGAGGCCAGGATACGGTGCTCGCGGGGGCCGAGCGCCTCGGCGTCGCGGGCGAGGTCGGCCTCGACCAGGGCGCGCTGCTCCGGTGTCAGCCAGGCCGCCTTGGACGGGCGGTCGGTGAGGTAGATCAGGGTGACGAGGCCGGCGAGGATCGAGGGAATGCCTTCGAGCAGGAACACCCACTGCCAGCCGGACCAGCCGTTGACCCCGTGCATCCCCGCCATGATCGCGCCGGCCAGGGGGCCGCCGATCACGCCGGCCAGGGCCGAGGCCGACATGAACAGGCCGAACACCTTGGCGCGCCGCTCGCTTGGATACCAGTAGGTCAGGAACAGGATGACCCCCGGATAGAACCCTGCCTCGAACACCCCGAGCAGGAACCGCAGCACGTAGAAGAAGGCCGGCGTGGTGACGAACATCATCGCCACGCAGCAAAGGCCCCACAGGAGGGTGATCCGCGCGATGGTCTTGCGCGCGCCGATCCGTTCGAGCAGCAGGTTGCTCGGTACCTCGCAGAGGAAGTAGCCGATGAAGAAGATCCCGGCGCCGATCCCGTAGACGGTCTCGCTGAACCGCAGCTCGGCGAGCATCTGGAGCTTGGCGAAGCCGATGTTCACCCGGTCGATCCAGGACAGGACCCAGAGGAACATCAGGAACGGCAGCAGCCGCCACGTGATGCGGCGGTAGGTGTCGTCGAGGGCGCTGGACGCCGCGATGGGGAGGGTGTCGGTTGCGCCCGGTGCCTGGATCGTCATGGCGTGGCCTACACTGGAAGCGTGACGGGACGGATGGCGGACATGTTCGACCCGGGACGACGGCGCCAGTGACGAGGCGCGCGACCGTGCGATCGGTTGTTTCAAGCGGTCCGATCCCCAGGCGTGAGCAGCGCCGCGAGGGACGGGCCGAGACCGACCGTGTCGAAGGCGATGGCCGGCGGCCGCCGATACGGCGCGCGCGCTGCCGCGACGACGGCCTGCACGCTGGTCTCGACCGAGCAGAGGATCGGCACCCCGACCTGCGGCTGCAGGCGCGCGGCCAGGCCAGCCAGCGCCGCCCCGCCCAGGATCACCGCCTCCGCGCGATCCTGCTCGGCGCAGGCGCGGCAGGCGGCGGCGAGCTCCGCCAGGGCCGCCTGTGGGTCTCGGGCGATCTCCCCGCCGGTTCGCTCGATCGTCCGGATGGCCACGAGGCCGTCGCCGAGGCTTAAGCCCGCGACCGCCTCGGCCAGCATCGGCTTCCACAGGGCGCCGCCCGTGACGATGGCGTAGCGCGACGCCGTCTTCTGGGCCTCGAGACACGAGGCCTCGAGCATCCCCACGACCGGAACGGGCGCGATCTCTCGCAAGGCCAGCAGGCCGGGATCGCCGAAGCAGGCGAGGAAGACCGCGTCGCAGCCCGCCCCGTGCTCCGCGAAGGCGTCGAGGGCGGCGTGACCGGCGATGGCCAGGGCCGTGCGGCTGGCGATGTAGGCGGCGCCGAAGCGTGCCGTCACCGGCACGAAGGTCGCCGCGGCGCCGGCCACGTCCTCGGCCCGCCGGGCCACGAGGGCGGTCACCGAGGCGGTGGTGTTCGGGTTGAGCAGAAGGATGCGCATGGCGCCGCGTCGGGTTGGAGAAGTCGGAGGCGTGCGGCGCGGGTCGAGCCGCGCCGCCGCGACGGTTGTGCGCTTCAGGCGGGGCGCGTCGCCGGCGCCGGCCGGCGGCGCATGATGAGGGCGTAGATCCCGAAGCCGAGGCCGCAGCCGATGAACCACGTGAAGTTCGCCACGCTGTCCAGGCCGGGCAGGATCACGCAGAGCGCCGGGATCGCCGCGGAGGGGACGATGGCCGCCACGGCCGCGAGGTTGTACCCGTTCTTGTACCAGTACGTGCCCGCGGGATTCATCGTGTAGAGATCGTCCACGACCACCTGCTCCTTCTTCACGAGGTAGAAGTCGGCGATCAGGATCCCGAACAGCGGGCCGATGAAGGCGCCGAGGACGTCGAGCGTGTAGTGGATCACGGCCGGGTTGTTGTAGAGGTTCCACGGCGTGATGAAGATCGAGCCGACCGCCGCGATCATCCCGCCCATCCGCCAGGAGATCCGCCTCGGGGACACGTTGGAGAAGTCGAACGCGGGCGAGACGAAGTTCGCCACGATGTTGATCCCGATGGTGGCGGTCATGAAGGTCAGGGCGCCGAGCACCACCGCGAAGGTGCTGTCGATGCGGCTGACCGTCTCCACCGGATCGGTGATCAGGTGGCCGAAGACCGGGACGGTGGCCGAGGCGGTGATGACCGTGAGCAGCGAGAAGCCGAGGAAGTTCACCGGCAGGCCCCAGAAATTGCCCCGCTTCACCGCCGCGAAGCTCGAACCGTAGCGCGAGAAGTCGCCGAAGTTCAGCATCGGGCCGGAGAAGTAGGAGACCACGAGGGCCACGGCGTTGATCATCACCGGCAGGGCGTCCCAGCCCGTATACTTCACGGTGCCGAGGGTCAGGCCGATCTGGCCGATGCCGGCCTTGGCGACCAGGTAGGCGGCCAGCGCGATCATCACGACGTAGACCGCCGGTCCCGCCCAGTCGATGAACACGCGGATCGCCTCCATGCCGCGCCAGAAGACCAGCGCCTGCAGGACCCAGAGCGTCATGAACGCGGCCCAGCCGAGGCCCGACAGGCCGGCGAAGCCGTACTGCTTGAGGTCGGCGTAGACGGCGAGTTCGGGAAAGAAGCGCAGCGCGACGACCGTGAGGGCCGCCGAGGCGAGGTAGGTCTGGATGCCGTACCACGCGACCGCGATCAGCCCGCGGATGATCGCCGGGATGTTGGCGCCTTTGACCCCGAAGGCGGCGCGGCAGATCACCGGATAGGGCGTGCCGGTCTGCTGGCTCGGCTTGGCGACGAGATTGCAGAAGACCTGGACGATGACGATGCCGACGAGCAGCGCGACCAGCACCTGCCAGCTCACCAGACCGAGGGAGAACAGGCTGCCCGCGGTGACGTAGCCGCCGACGCTGTGCACATCCGACATCCAGAAGGCGAAGATATTGTAGGTGCCCCAGGTCTGCTTCTTCAGCGGGGCGAGATCCTCGTTGACGAGGTCGGGATCGTAGCTCGGCTTGAGGACGACCTTCTCCCGCTCGTCCGACACGGCGGTGCTCAGGCCCGCTGCCTCGACATGTGCGTACATCGCGCTTCTCCCAGTTCGACGCAGCCCTGTTGCCGGGCTTTGCGGTAGTCATGCCGGCCAGTTGCGGCTCGGCACGCAAAACGTATGCCCGATCGGGCGTAGTCTTTACGCAATACAGTTACTGCACGTCGTCCGCCGGATCACTGCCGCGAGCCGGCGATCGACTGCGCATCTCTAGCGGGCGATCAGCCTCTCCAGCCTGTCCAGGATCACCCGGCCGTCGGCCCGGCCGCCCGCGGTCTTGCAGAGACGGCGCGCCAAGTCCTCGGCCCGGTCGGCCTCCGGTCCGATGCCGCCCGCGTGGACCTTCGCGGCCATCGCGGCCCCATCGTCGGGCGAGCCGCCGGCCAGGAGCGTGCAGACCGGACCGAAGACGTCGCTGAACAGCGCGGGCCCCATGCGGCTCGGGCGGTAGCCGCCCTGTGGCGGATGGGCCGTGATCCAGTGGCGGGCGATATCCAGCCGGGTGGTCACCCAGGCGCCGGGATGATCGCGGACGTAATCGAGGAACCGCTCCAGGGCCGCCATCCGGCCCGGCCGTCCGACCAGGCGGCAGTGGAGCCCGACCGACATCATGCCGCCCTGCCCCGCCTCGCCCTCGCGGCACAGGACGTCGAAGGTGTCCTTGAGGTAGCTGAAGAACTGCTCGCCGCTGTTGAAGCCCTGCGCCGTCGCGAACCGCATGTCGTTGGCGTCGAGGGTGTAGGGGACCACGAGCTGCTGGCGGCCGCCGATCATCAGCCAGTACGGCAGGTCGTCGGCGTAGGAATCCGCGAGATAGAGGAAGCCGCCCTCGGCCGCGCCGATGGCGAGCGTGTTCGTGGACGTCCGACCCTGGTAGAGGCCCAGCGGCCTGCTGCCGGTCAGGTCGGTCTGGAGCGCGACGGCCGCGTCGATATCGGCCCGCTCGGCCTCCGGGCTGTGGTCGCGGTAGTCGATCCAGCGCAATCCGTGGCTGGCGATCTCCCAACGGGCCTCGACCATGGCGGCCACGGCCTCGGGGTTCCGGCGCATGGCGGCGGCGACGCCGAAGACCGTGACGGGCAGATTCCGGCTCGTGAACGCGCGCCAGAGCCGCCAGAAGCCGGCCCGCGCGCCGTACTCGTAGATCGACTCCATGTTGGCGTGGCGCTGGCCGGGCCAGGGCGACGCCCCCACAATCTCGGACAGGAAGGCTTCCGAAGCGGCATCCCCGTGGAGGATGCAGTTCTCGGCGCCCTCCTCGTAGTTGACGACGAACTGGACGGCCACGCGCTTGCCGCCGGGCCAGCGCGGTTCCGGCCGGGACCGGCCGTAGCCCACCATGTCGCGGGGATAGGCCTGATCGAGATCGAACATGGGAAAATCCCTCGTTCCGACCATCGATAGACGTGTCGGTCTCCCTCTGTCCAATATGTTGTTCGGCTGGATTGATAGGTTGTGCGAATGGTTGGGACGCTCGGAGGACGGCACATCTGAATGTCCGCCCGTCTACGAGCCGGCATATCCCATTCCCGTTCCCGAGCCTCAGCGCGCGATCGCTTCATCCCCGTCATCCCGGGCCGCACAGCAGAGCCCGGGATCCGGAGCCGCCGACATGCCAAGGCCTCGCACTGACAGTGGATCTGGATTGCCCGCCTCCGGCGTGCCCCTTCGGGTCCGGGCTCGCCTGCGGCGACCCGGAATGACGAAGTAGCTTTGTAACGCGAAGGTCCCGCAAGCCTCGGAGATGAACGCCCTCGTGCGTCTGGCCGGGGGTGGGACGCCGCGTCAGGCGGCGCGGAAGCGTTCCGCCAGCCGGGGCGCCTCCCGCCGGATCATGTCGAGGAAGTTGTTGAGGACCGGGTTCTTCCGGGCGTGATGCAGGGCGTAGACGTCCGCCGAGAGGAAGGGCGGGTCGATCGGGAGGACGGTGACGTCCGGGTGCCCCACGCGGCCCACGAATTCCGGGATGATGGCGAGACCGAAGCCAGCCGCGACCAAGCTCACCAGCGACGAGGCTTCCCGGACCTGCTGGGCGATGTCGGGCGTAAAGCCCCTGAGCACGCAGGCCTGATAGATCTCGTCGGCGAAGCGGGAGCTTTCGAGGCGCAGCGAGACCAGCCGCTCGGTCCGGAAGATGTCGATCGGGACGCTCCGGCCGGTTGCGAGTTCGTGTCCCGCGGGCAGCGCCACGCACAGCCGCTCTTCCCACGCCCGATGCGCGACGAGGTCGGGATCCTCCGGGGGGCTGCGGAGGAAGCTCAGGTCCGTGCGATGCGCCTTGAGGGCGGCGATCTGATCGGCCGGCGCCATCTCGTGGATGCGCACGTCTACCCCCTCGAACCGCTGTTCGAAGGAGCGGATCAGGAAACCGAGCGGGCCGACCAGCACGGAACTGGTCATGCCGATGTTCAGGATGCCGGTCGTCCCCGTGCCGATGGTGCGCGCCCGATCGACCGAGTCGGCGGCCTGGGCGAGGATCGCCCGGGCGTTGCGCAGGAAGTCCTCCCCGGCCGCGGTCAGGGCCACGCGCCGGCTCGATCGCTCGAACAGGTTCACGCCGATCTCGATCTCGAGGTCGCGGATCTGCTGGCTGAGCGGCGGCTGCGATACGCCGAGGCTCGCTGCGGCCGCAGTGAAGCTGAGATGTTCGGCCACCGCTGCGAAGTATCGGAGGTGACGGAGTTCCATGCATCCCAACCATACGGAATTCGAATGAATGGCAACACAAAAGGTATTTGACGTCTAGACCAAGGCCTTCGATGCTCGGCGGATCGGATCCCGGCGGGAAACCATCATGACGCATTCGTCCTACAACCCGGTCTGCGGGGGCCTTCCGCCGCAGACCGCCCTGATGACCGGCCGGGCCGTGTTCACCGAGGCCTACGCGGTCATCCCGAAGGGCGTGATGAGCGACATCGTCACCAGCGTCCTGCCGTTCTGGACCGGCACGCGGACCTGGATGCTGTCCCGGCCGCTCTCGGGCTTCTCGGAGACCTTCGCGCAGGCCCTGATGGAGATCGCCCCCGGCGGCGGCAGCGAGCAGCCCGAGCCGGATCCCGAGGCCGAGGGCGTGCTCTTCGTGGTCGGCGGCCAGCTGCGGCTCGTCCTCGACGGGCGCGCGCACGCCCTGCGGCCCGGCAGCTACGCCTACCTCGCCCCCGGGGCGGCCTGGAGCCTGCGCAACGACGGCGGCGAGCCCGCCCGCGTCCACTGGATCCGCAAGGCCTACGAGCGCGTGCCCGGCCTCGACGGGCCCCCGTCGTTCCTCGCCCACGAAGCCGACGTCACGCCCGCGGCGATGCCCGGTACGGACGGGGCCTGGGCCACCACCCGCTTCGTCGCCGCCGACGACGTGCGCCACGACATGCACGTCAACATCGTGACGCTGCGTCCGGGCGCCTCGATCCCGTTCGAGGAGACCCACGTCATGGAGCACGGGCTGTTCGTGCTGGAGGGCAAGGCGGTCTACCGGCTCAACCGCGACTGGGTCGAGGTCGAGGCCGGCGACTACATGTGGCTGCGCGCCTTCTGCCCCCAGGCCTGCTACGCCGGCGGACCGGGACCCTTCCGCTACCTCCTCTACAAGGACGTCAACCGCCACGCGGCCCTCCGGCCCCGGACGGGCGCGCGATGAGCCCGCGGGCCCTCACGGCGCGTCCTCTGACGGCCGAGTCCTTCGCTCCCTTCGGCACGGTGATCGACAAGGCCGCCACCGAACCGCGCCCGATGAACGCCGGCATGGCCCGGCGCTACCACGATCTCGCGACGGTTCGGGTCACCGGCGATGACGGCAGGGTCGTCGTCGGCCTCGTCGAGGCTGAGCCGTATCCCCTGCCCCTGACGTTCCGGCTCGTCGAGCGCCACCCCCTCGGCAGCCAGGCGTTCATCCCGCTCAGCGCGGCCCCTTTCCTCGTGGTGACATGCCCCGACGAGGGCGGTCGCCCCGGTCGCCCGCAGGCCTTCGTCACGGAGCCCTGGCAGGGCGTGTGCTACGCGCCGGGAACCTGGCACGGGGTGCTCACGCCCTTCGGGCAAGCCCAAGACTTCGTCGTGGTGGACCGCGGCGGCGCCGGGGAGAACCTGCAGGAGCACCTCTTCGACGAGGCCTGGACGGTGATGCTGCCCGAGGCAGGCTAGGCCTTGGCGCGGGATGAAAAGCGGGCGCCTGCTCAGACGCTTCGTTGGAATACCAATACCGGCTACCCGGTAACGCATTCTTGAAGTAGCGTCGCCGCGCGCCTCGGCCGGAGTGACCGGCCGGAGCGATCCATCGCGGACGAGGGGCTCATGCGTTCCGGCAGTTTCACGACACAGTGCGGCAGCGCGACCCGGCGAACGGTTCTCCGCCACGGTCTCGCGGCGGCGGCCCTCGGTTCGCCGCTGATCGGGTCCGGTCCGGCGCGCGCCGAGGCGAGCGAGCTGCGCATCGCGAAGCAGCCGGGCCTGTCCTATCTGCCCGCCGTCATCGCCGAGAAGCTCGGTCTGGTGGAGAAGCACGCCAAGGCCGCAGGGATCGAGAACCTGCGGGTGACGTGGACCCGACTGACCAACGGCGGCGCCAGCAACGACGCTTTGCTGTCGGGCGGCGTCGACATGGTGATCAGCGGCGGCCCCAACATGCTGATCATGTGGGGCAAGACGAGCGGACGGGTGAAGGGCGTGGTGGCAACCGGCGCCCTGCCGATGAAGCTCGTCACCAACAACCCGAACGTGAAGACGCTGGCCGATTTCGGGCCGAACGACCGGATCGCGGTCCCGACGATCCGGGTCGGGACGCAGCCCGTGGTGCTGGGCATCGCCGTCGAGAAGCAGTTCGGGGCCGGTGCCCTCGAGAAGTTCAACGCGATGACCGTCGGGATGGGACATCCCGACGCGATGATCGCGCTTCAGAACAAGAACAACGGCGTCACGGCGCACTTCTCGCAGCCGCCCTACCAGGACCAGGAGCTGGCCATGCCGGACGTCCACGAGGTCCTCGATTCCGTCGCGGTGATGGGTGGCCCCCTGACGAACGGCTGCGTCTACAGCACGACGACGTTCCACGACGCCAATCCGAAGATCATCGCGGCCTTCGTCGGGGCCATCAAGGAAGCCATCGCCCTCATCGAGAAGGACAAGCCGGCGGCGGCGGGCATCTACCTCGAGGTCAACAAGGAGAGCATCTCGGCGGACGCGCTCACCGCGCTCATCGCACGCCCCGGTATGGTCTTCTCCGCAGCCCCGCAGAACCTGCTTCCGGCAGCCCAGTTCTTCTCCCGCGCCGGCTACATCAAGCAGAAGCCGACGAGCTGGAAGGAGTTCTTCTTCGAAGAGGTTCACGATCTGCCCGGGAGCTGATTGCGCCGGGCGCATCCTCCGGTCCCGGTCAGTCCCGATGCGCGGGAACGCGCGACTTCGCTGACGGTCTGATCGGGAACCCATTCGACCATCCAGGATCGAGCCCGCCGCGCTCTGCGGGACGTGGATCCGGATGAAGCCTTGTGTCGTGCGGTGTCACAGCGCAGCGGATACCTCCGAGACGCCGACTGACGCCGCACCTCGAGGTGAGGGCGAGGAGCGGAGGAGCCGAAGCCAACGGGCTTGAACCGTTTCCGGTCAGTCCGGTCTGCGCCGTCCTCGGGAGCGCAGCGGAACAACCCCGTCGGCGCCACGCCGACAAGGGTCGCGCAACCCTCAACCGCTTCGCAACGCGCGAGAGGACGGAGCGGGCTGCACAGACCGAAGCCTTCGACGAAACCGCATGGGGGTGGGCCGACGATCACTCGACCCGGTAGAGCGCCACCTGTCCGATCCCCTCGATACCGAGCTCCCGGGCGCTGGCCCGCGACAGGTCGATCGCGTAGTTGCGCTTCGCCTTGGTCCGCTCGTTGGTGCGGTCGGTGATCTCGACGACCACGGCGCGCCCGTTCCGCTTGTTGACGACCTTCACCTTCGTGCCGAACGGCAAGGTGTGGTGCGCGGCTGTCAGCGCGTTGGGGTTGTACACCGTACCGCTGGCCGTCCGCCCGGAATGCTTGTACCAGCTCGCCCGCCCCGACCCGAGCAGCGCCGTCCGCGGCTGCCGATCCTGACGCTCGCTGTCTGAGCCCTGCGGCGCGTCACGCTCGGCGATCGTGGCTGTCGTGCCCGGCTCCTCTGCCTGATGCTCTGCACTCTCGGCGAGCACGCGGGACAGGCTCTCCTGCGCCGACACCGCGTCGAGCCCGTGGCCGAAGCGACCCATGGCACCCGCCCATCCGCGGGAGGCCGTCGGTTGGGCCGGCAGGTCGGGCAAGGCGATCGGCCCGTGGTCTCCGGTCTCGGCTTCGCCATCGATCTCGGGGAGCGCCGGCAGGCGTGACGTGAACTGCCGATAGGAGAAGACCGGCGCTTCCCGTCTGAGCGGGCTCGTCGGCGATCCGGCCCCCTGGCCGCGATCGAAGGACGCGTCACCGGCCAGGGCCGGGCATCCGCCGAGCGAAACGATCGAGGCTAACAACCAGCCGCCGGCACGCCCGAACCTGTTTTGGCCGCTCAGGCGCGTCATAGCTCTCACCCGTCGTCTGTCGTTTCCACAGCGACGTAAATCATATTCCGTTAATATGTTCCGGAAGATTGATTAAAGCGAAATACTGACCTGTGGAATAGGGAGCCGTTCCAATGGTCAAGCTTGCCCGAGCTTGATCGCCGAGACTCGCGCGCGTCGGCGGCCCCGCGGTCCGGCGTCCCGACGACCTTTATGCGGCCCTTATACGGGCACCCCTGGCCCCGTCTCGAACCCTAACGCGGTTCGGGGCCACTGTCCCGGCTGGCCAGGACCGGCCGCGGAGCCTCCGCGGCCGGTCGCCGAACCGGACACGACCACCATGCTCGACCTCGTCTTCCTCGCCGGGGGGCTCGCCTTCTTCGCCGCCGCGGCCGGATACGCCGCCGCCTGCGACCGGCTCTGAGGGGCTGTCATGACCCTCGACCTCGCCCTCGGCGCCTGCGTGACCGCCGGCCTCCTCGTCTACCTCACCTATGCCCTCGTCCGCCCCGAGCGGTTCTGAGCGGCCCGCAGGATCTCCCCCATGACCCTCAACGGCTGGATCCAGATCGCGCTCTACTGCGCGGTCGTTCTGGCGCTCGTGAAGCCCCTCGGGTCGTACATGACCCGCGTCTTCACCGGAGAGCGCACCCTCCTCTCGCCCGTCCTCGGCCCCGTCGAGCGCGGGCTCTACCGCGTGTCGGGCATCGATGCCCGCCAGGAGCAGCACTGGCTCGCCTACACGGGCGCGGTCATCCTGTTCCACGTGCTGGGCTTCGCGGTGCTCTACGCGCTCCTGCGCCTGCAGGCGGTGCTGCCGCTCAACCCGGCCGACCAGACCGCTGTGGCGCCGGACCTCGCGTTCAACACCTCGACCAGCTTCATCACCAACACCAACTGGCAGTCGTACGGCGGCGAGACCACGCTGTCATACCTGTCCCAGATGCTGGGGCTGACGCACCAGAACTTCCTGTCGGCGGCCACCGGCATCGCGGTGGCGGTGGCGCTGATCCGCGGGTTCGCCCGCGCCTCCACCGGCACGATCGGTTCGTTCTGGGTCGATGTGACCCGGGCGACCCTCTACGTGCTGCTGCCGATCTGCATCCCCTACACGCTGTTCCTGGTCTGGCAGGGCATGCCGCAGACGCTGGGCGCCTCCGCGGATGCCACCACGCTGGAGGGCGCCAAGCAGACCATCGCGCTGGGGCCCGTGGCCAGCCAGGTCGCGATCAAGATGCTCGGCACCAACGGCGGCGGCTTCTTCAACGCCAATGCCGCGCACCCGTTCGAGAATCCCACCGCCCTGTCGAACTTCGTCCAGATGGTCTCGATCTTCGTGATCGGCGCCGCGCTGACCAACGTCTTCGGCCGCATGGTCGGCGACGAGCGCCAGGGCTGGGCGATCCTCGGCGCCATGGGCGTCCTGTTCCTGGCGGGCGTCGCCGTCACCTACTGGGCCGAGGCCAACGGCAGCGCCGTCCTGAACGGCCTCGGGCTGACTGGCGGCAACATGGAGGGCAAGGAGACCCGCTTCGGCATCGCGGCCTCGGCGCTGTTCGCGGTGATCACCACCGCGGCCTCCTGCGGTGCCGTCAACGCCATGCACGACTCGTTCACGGCTTTGGGCGGGCTGATCCCGCTCCTCAACATGCAGCTCGGCGAGATCGTCATCGGCGGCGTCGGCGCCGGCCTCTACGGGATGCTGATCTTCGTGATCGTCGCGATCTTCGTGGCGGGACTAATGGTCGGCCGCACCCCCGAATACCTCGGCAAGAAGATCGAGGCGAAGGAGGTGAAGATGGCCATGCTGGGCATCCTCTGCCTGCCCCTGATGATGCTGGGCTTCACGGCGCTGGCCACGGTGCTGCCCGCCGGGCTCGCAGGCCCCGCCAATGCCGGCCCGCACGGCTTCACCGAGATCCTGTACGCCTACACGTCGGCGGCGGCCAACAACGGCTCGGCCTTCGGCGGGCTCACGGCGAACACGCTGTTCTACAACAGCACGCTGGCCATCGGCATGCTGGTCGGGCGGTTCTTCGTGAAGATCCCGGTCCTGGCCATCGCGGGGTCGCTAGCGGCCAAGAAGACCGTCCCGGCCTCGGCGGGCACGCTCCCGACCCATGGCGGCCTGTTCGTCGGGCTGCTGGTCGGCGTGATCCTGATCATCGGCGGCCTGACCTTCTTCCCGTCCCTGGCGCTCGGCCCCGTGGTCGAGCACCTCGCGGGTGCGGCCGGCCAGACTTTCGCGGCCGGGGGCTGAGATGCCGCGCGCCCTCCCCTCCCGACGCCTGCCGCGCCACCACCTCGTGCTGCACCGGCAACCGTCCCGGCGGAACCGTACGCAGCCGGTGCGGACCTCCGACCTCGTGCTGGCCCTCGTCGGCGTCGTGATGCTCGCGGGCTTCGCCCTGCTGGCGGCCTACGCGCTGACCGTCGGCGCTGCAGGCTGAGCTTCTCCGCCGTCATCGCTTACGCGGCGAAGCGACCCAGCGAGGCCCGGCGTCTCCGAACGCAGCGCTGCCCTGGATTGCTTCGCTCCGCTCGCAAAGACGGCGGGCCCTCCTTCAATCTCCCGTCCGGACATCGCCCATGTCTCGTCAGACCTCTTCCCTCTTCAGCGCCGCCCTGATCGGGCCGGCCCTCGTCGGCTCCGTCAGAAAACTCGACCCCCGCGCCATGATCCGCAACCCGGTGATGTTCGTGGTCGAGGTGGTGGCCGCCCTCACCACCGTGCTGTTCGCCCGGGACCTCGTCACGGGAGGCAGCGATCTCGCCTTCTCCGGCCAGATCATCCTGTGGCTGTGGTTCACGCTGATCTTCGCCAACTTCGCCGAGGCGCTCGCGGAGGGGCGCGGCAAGGCCCAGGCCGACAGCCTGCGCCGCACCCGCACCGAGATGACCGCCAAGCGCCTCACCGGCCAGGGCCGCGCCTACGAGACCGTGCCGGGCACGAGCCTCAAGGTCGGCGACGTCGTCCTCGTGGAGGCCGGCGACCTGATCCCCTCGGACGGCGAGGTGATCGAGGGGGTCGCGTCGGTCAACGAGGCGGCCATCACCGGCGAATCGGCCCCGGTGATCCGCGAATCCGGCGGCGACCGCTCCGCGGTGACCGGCGGCACGCAGGTGCTCTCGGATGAGATCAAGGTCCGCATCATCGCGGCCGCCGGCTCGACCTTCGTCGACCGCATGATCGCCCTGGTCGAGGGCGCCTCCCGGCAGAAGACGCCGAACGAGATCGCCCTCAACATCCTGCTCGCCGGATTGACCCTCGTGTTCGTCTTCGCGGTGGCGTCGATCCCGAGCTTCGCCAGCTACGCGGGCGGTTCGATCCCCGTGATCGTGCTGGTCGCGCTGTTCGTGACGCTGATCCCGACGACCATCGGCGCCCTGCTCTCGGCCATCGGCATCGCCGGCATGGACCGGCTGGTGCGGTTCAACGTGCTCGCCATGTCGGGCCGGGCCGTCGAGGCGGCGGGCGACGTCGACACGCTGCTCCTCGACAAGACCGGCACGATCACCCTCGGCAATCGGCAGGCCACCGAGTTCCGCCCGGTCCCGGGCGTGACCGAGCAGGAGCTCGCCGACGCCGCGCAGCTCGCTTCCCTGGCGGACGAGACGCCGGAGGGCCGCTCGATCGTGGTGCTCGCCAAGGAGAAGTACGGTTTGCGCGCCCGCGACATGGCCGGGCGCAACGCCACGTTCGTGCCGTTCACAGCCCAGTCCCGCATGTCCGGCGTCGATCTGGACGGGTCGTCCATCCGCAAGGGCGCGGTGGATTCGGTCATCGCCTCCGTATCGGCGCAGCCCATGGCGACCCGAAGCTCCAGCGCCGCCCTGGCCTTCCGTCCGGAGGCCGAATCCGGCGCGGCGAGCGAGATCCGCTCCATCGCCGAGGCGATCGCCAAGGCCGGCGGCACGCCGCTGGCCGTGGCCCGGGACGGGCAGCTGCTCGGCGTCGTCTATCTCAAGGACATCGTGAAGGGCGGCATCCGCGAGCGCTTCTCGGAGCTGCGCCAGATGGGCATCCGCACCGTGATGATCACGGGCGACAACCCGATGACCGCCGCCGCCATCGCGGCCGAGGCGGGGGTGGACGATTTCCTCGCCCAGGCCACCCCGGAGGACAAGCTCGCGCTGATCCGCAAGGAGCAGGCGCAGGGCAAGCTGGTCGCCATGTGCGGCGACGGCACCAACGACGCCCCGGCGCTGGCGCAGGCCGATGTCGGCGTCGCCATGAACACCGGCACGGTGGCGGCCCGCGAGGCCGGCAACATGGTCGATCTCGACAGCGACCCGACCAAGCTCATCGAGATCGTCGGTATCGGCAAGCAGCTGCTGATGACCCGCGGCGCGCTGACGACCTTCTCGATCGCCAACGACGTGGCCAAGTACTTCGCCATCATCCCGGCGATGTTCCTGGGGCTCTACCCGCAGCTCCAGGCCCTCAACGTCATGCATCTCGCCTCGCCGCAGAGCGCGATCCTGTCGGCGATCATCTTCAACGCGCTGATCATCGTGGCGCTGATCCCGCTGGCGCTCCGCGGCGTCACCTACCGCGCCGTCGGCGCGGCCGCGCTGCTGCGCCGGAACCTGCTGATCTACGGCCTCGGCGGCGTCCTCGTGCCCTTCCTCGGCATCAAGGCGATCGACCTCGCCGTCAGCGCCCTCCACCTCGCCTGAACCGGCCGCCCGGAGACCTCCCATGCTCAGACAGCTTCGCCCCGCCCTGGTCCTTCTCACCGCGCTCACGGTGATCACCGGCCTCGCCTATCCCCTCGCCATGACGGGTCTCGCCGGCGTGATCTTCCCCGCCAAGGCTTCCGGCAGCCTGATCGAGCGCGACGGCCATATCGTCGGCTCCAGCCTCATCGGGCAGAACTTCGTCGGCGCCGGCTACTTCCACGGACGGCCCTCTGCGACCACCGCGGCCGACCCCGCGGACGCCTCCAAGACCGTGCCGGCACCCTACAACGCGGCGAATTCCTCGGGCTCGAACCTCGGGCCCACGAGCGCGGCGCTGGCCGAACGGGTCAAGGGCGACCTCGACGCCCTGAAGGCCGAGAACGCCGGGGCGCCGGTGCCGGTCGATCTCGTCACCACCAGCGGCTCCGGCCTCGACCCGGACATCTCGCCGGAGGCCGCCGACTTCCAGGTGCCCCGGGTGGCCAAGGCCCGCGGGATTCCGGAAGAGACGCTGCGCGCGCTCGTGACCTCCCGCACCGAGGGGCGGACGCTGGGCCTCCTCGGGGAGCCGCGCGTCAATGTCCTGGCGCTGAACCTCGCACTGGACGATCTTGCACGCCGCTGAGGGTGCCGGACCCTGACCGCAGGAGACGATCGAGAAGCGGCAGCCGGAACAAGGAACAGGCTGCAGCAGGAGCCGCCCCGTCTTTGCGAGCGGAGCGAAGCAATCCAGCGGTGCCACGTTCGTCGAGGTCGCGCTGCCCTGGGTTGCTTCGCTCCGCTCGCAAAGTCGCGCGGGGCCGAGACTTCCGCAGCGTTTTGCTAAGATGCCGATCATGCCTGAATCCGGCCGCGACCCGAACCGCCCCTCCCCCGACGCGCTCCTCGAAGCGGCGCGCCGCGAGGAGCGGACGCGCGGCCGGCTCAAGGTCTTCCTCGGCGCGGCGCCGGGGGTCGGCAAGACCTACGAGATGTTGACCATCGGGCGCGCCCGGCTGAACGCCGGAACCGACGTGGTGGTCGGGGTCGTCGAGACGCACGGGCGGGCCGAGACCGAAGCCCTGCTCGACGGCTTCGAGACGATCCCCCGCCGCGCGGTGCCGTATCACGGCACCGTCCTGCAGGAGATGGACCTCGACGCGCTGCTCGCCCGCCGCCCGGCCCTGGCGCTGGTCGACGAGCTCGCCCACACCAACGCGCCCGGCTCCCGCCATCCGAAACGCTACCAGGACGTCGAGGAGCTGCTTGATGCCGGCATTGACGTCCTGACGACCCTCAACATCCAGCACGTCGAGAGCCTGAACGACGTGGTCGCCGCGATCACCCGCATCCGGGTGCGCGAGACGGTGCCGGACGGTGTCCTCGACCGGGCCGACGACATTGAGGTCGTGGACCTCAACCCCGACGACCTGATCCAGCGGCTCAAGGACGGGAAGGTCTACGTCCCGACCAACGCCGAGCGCGCCCTGAAGCACTACTTCTCGCGCGGCAACCTGACGGCGCTCCGCGAGCTGGCGCTCCGCCGCACGGCCGATCGGGTCGACGACGAGCTGCTCGGCCATATGCGGGCCAACGCGATCCCCGGCCCCTGGGCTGCGGGTGAGCGCGTGCTCGTCTGCGTGAACGAGGACCCGCGCACGGCTGGCCTCGTCCGCTACACCAAGCGGCTTGCCGACCGCCTGCACGCCCCCTGGACGGCCCTCTCCATCGAAGGCGCCCGGGCGGCGTCCCTGAGCGAGGCGGAGCGCGACCGGATCGCCGAGGCGCTGCGGCTGGCCGACCGGCTGGGCGGCGACGCCGTCACCCTGCCGGGCGGCCGCCGGATCGCCGATGACGCGCTGGCCTATGCCCGCTCGGCCAACGTCAACCACATCGTGGTGGGCAAGGCGAGCCGCTCCTGGCTGTTCGAGCTGCTCCACGGCTCGGTGGTCCACGACCTGCTGCGCGACAGCGGAAACATCAGCGTGCACGTGGTCCCGGGCGAGGCGGCGCCTGCGGAAAAGCAGCCGCGCCGCGTGATCACGATGGCGGCGCCACGCTCCGGGTTCCACCCGCGCCCCTATCTCGGCGCCCTGGCGGCGATCGCGGCCGGGCTCGGGAGCGCCATCCTGGCGCAGCCCTACGCCGGCGTGGAGAATGCCGACCTGTTCCTCCTGACCGCCGTCGTGGCGGTGGCGGTGCGCTGGGGGCTGGGACCGGCCCTGGTCTCGGTGGTGGCGGCCTCGCTCGCCTACAACTTCTTCTTCCTGCCGCCGGTCTACACCTTCACGATCGCCGACCCGACCAACGTCGCCGCCTTCCTGCTGTTCACGCTGGTGGCCGTGCTGGTCTCGAACCTCGCCTCCCGGGCCCGGCGGGTCGCTGTGGTCAGCCAGGGCCGCGCCCGCGCCACGGAGCGTCTGTTCGGCTTCTCCCGCAAGCTCGCCGCCTGCGGGACCCTCGACGACGTGCTCTGGGCCACGAGCGCGCAGGTGGCCGCGATGCTGAAGGTCCGCGTGGTGCTCCTGCTCCCCGAGGCCGGGATCGTCACGGTCATGGCCGGCTATCCCCCGGAGGACAGGCTCGACGAGGCCGACGTGGCGGCGGCCCAGTGGGCGTTCGACAACGACCGGCCGGCCGGTCGCGGCGCCGACACGCTGCCGGGCGCCAAGCGCCTGTTCCTGCCGATGCGCACGGGACGCGGCACGATCGGCGTGATCGGCCTCGACGCGGACGGGACGGGCCCGATCCTGACTCCGGAGGGGCGGCGCCTACTCGACGCCCTGGCCGACATGGGGGCGCTGGCGATCGAGCGGGTGCGGCTCGTCGAGGATCTCGACAGGGCCGAGCGCGCCGCCGAGACCGACCGGCTGCGCCAAGCGCTGCTCACCTCCATCAGCCACGATCTCCGGACGCCGCTGGCCTCGGTCCTGGGCGCGGCGAGCACGCTGCGCGACCTCGAAGCGGCCCTGGCGCCCGACGCGAAGGCGGAGCTTCTGGGCACCATCATCGGGGAGGCGGAGCGGCTCAACCGGTTCATCGCCAACCTCCTCGACATGACCCGCCTGGAGGCGGGCGCGGTCGCGCCGAACCTGTCGCCGCAGGACGTCGCCGAGACGGTCGATACGGCCCTGCGCCGGACCCAGAAGGTCCTCGCCGCGCACCGGGTTGCGGTCGAGGTCGCGCCGGACCTGCCGCCGCTCGCCCTCGATCCGGTCCTGTTCGAGCAGGTGCTGGTCAATCTCCTCGACAACGCGGCCAAATATGCGCCCGAAGGCTCGACCGTGACCGTACGGGCGGAGCGCGACGGCGCGCAGGTCCGCATCCGGGTGCTCGATGAGGGCGGCGGCCTGGCCGAGGCCGATCTCGAACGGATCTTCGACAAATTCTACCGCGCCCAGAAGGGCGACCGGGTGCGGGCGGGCACGGGCCTCGGCCTCGCCATCTCCCGCGGGTTCGTCGAGGCGATGGGCGGCACCATCACCGCCCGCAACCGCCGGGACCGCGGCGGGGCCCTGCTTCACCATCGCCCTGCCGGTCCCGGGCCGGAGCGCCGCCAGGGACATCGCCGCCTGATGCCGGTTCGTGCGGGCTGCCGGCGGTCGCCCCGTCAGTGGGCGCCCCCGGTCTCCACGAGCTTGTACAGGAACACGACTGCGATCACCCAGACCACCGGCTTCACCTCCCGGGCGCGGCCCGTCAGCAGCTTCAGCACCGCGTAGATGATGAAGCCCAGGGAGACGCCGGTGGCGATGGAGTAGGTGAACGGCATGAGCAGCGCGGTGACGCATGCCGGGATCGCCTCGGTGAGGTCGTCCCAGTCGAGGGCCACCAGTTCGCGGAGCATCAGGCAGGCGACGTAGAACAGGGCCGGCGCCGTGGCGTAGGCCGGGACTGCGGCGGCCAGCGGCGCGAAGAACAGGCAGGCCACGAACAGCGCCGCCACGGTGGCGGCGGTGAGGCCGGTGCGGCCGCCCTGCTCCACGCCGGAAGCACTCTCGAGATAGGCGGTGGTGCTCGACGTGCCGAGCAGCGAGCCCGCGAAGACCGCCGCGGAATCGGCCATCAGCGCCCGGTTGAGCCGGGGCAGCCGGTCGTCGGTGAGGAGCCCGGCGCGGCTCGCCACCCCCATCAGCGTGCCGGTCGCGTCGAACAGCTCGACCAGGAACAGCACCAGGATCACGTTCATCAGGCCGGCCGACAGAGCGCCCGAAACGTCGAGGGCGAGGAACGTCGGCGCCAGCGACGGCGGCAGGGCGACGACACCCTGGAAGGTGTTGCCCGCGAAGACGAAGCTCAGCGCGGTGACCGTCAGGATGCTGGTGAGCAGCGCGGCCCGGACCTTTCGGGCCGACAGGACCGCGACGATGAGGAAGCCGATCACCGCCAGCACGGTCTCCGGCTTGTGCAGGTCGCCCAGCGTGACGAAGGTGGCCGGGCTCGCCGCGACGACGCCGGCATTCTTCAGCGCGATGATCGCCAGGAACAGGCCGATGCCCACCGTGATGGCGATCCGCATCGAGCGCGGGATGCCGTCGACGATCAGCGCGCGCAGACCGGTCAGGGTGACGGCGAGGAAGCACAGGCCGGAGATGAACACCGCTCCCAGGGCGGCCTGCCACGTGAACCCCAGCCCCTGGACGATCACGTAGGTGAAGTAGGCGTTGAGCCCCATCCCGGGCGCCAGGGCGATCGGGTAGTTGGCGTAGAGCCCCATGATCAGCGAGCCGAGCGCCGCCACGAGGCAGGTCGCCACGAACACCGCGCCGCGGGGCATGCCCGCCTCCGCGAGGATGCTCGGGTTGACGAACACGATGTAGGCCATCGTCAGGAAGGTCGTCAGCCCGGCGAGGACCTCGGTGCGCACGCTCGTGCCGTGCTCGGCGAGCCGGAAGGTGCGCTCCAGCAGGCCGGCCCGGCGCGACGGCGGGGTCGCAGGGTCGCGCGTTCCGTCCGTCACGGGACCGCGCCCTGCCCGGCGGCGACGGCTTTGTAGATCCGGTCCGGGGCGAAGGGCGTGGCGGTGAGCCGGGCGCCGGTGGCGTCGCGGATCGCGTTGCCGAGGGCGGCGGCGACGGGGTTGAAGGGCGATTCGCTCATGGATTTCGCGCCGAGCGGCCCGACGCTGTCGTAGGTGTTCGCGAAGAAGACATCCGTGTCCGGCACGTCGACGCAGGCCGGGATGTGGTAGTCGCGGAAGGCCTGCGTGAGCACCTGCCCGTCCGGACCGATGCGGAGATCCTCGTAGAGCGCGGCGCCGATCGCCTGCGCCACTCCGCCCTCGACCTGGCCGCGGCACTGCATCGGGTTGATCACCCGCCCGGCATCGGCGGCGTGGATGCTCTTGAGGATGCGGACGACGCCGCTCACCGGATGGACCGCCACCCGGAACGCCTGGACATTGAAGGCCACCGAGCGCGGAGAGCCGTCGGACCGGCCGGAGGCGTCCAGGGGGGCGAGGGCGGCGAGCGGAACCGGGCCGTTCGGCGTCTCGACGGCGGATGCGACAACGCGGCAGGCGTCGGGCGTCGTGCCCGCCATCTCCGATGCCCGCGCCCGCAATCGGTCCGCCAGCGCCTCGGCCGCGCGCAGCGTCGCGAGGCCCGCGACGACGATGCCGGTGCTGCCGTAGGCGCCCGTATCGTGGCCGACCGCGTCGGTATCCGCACCGGCGATCCGCACGCGTTCGGGGGCGATCTTGAGTACGGAGGCCGCGATCTGGCGGTGCACCGTGCTGGTGCCGTTGCCGAACTCGGCGGTGCCCACGTGGAGGGTGAAGCCTCCGTCCGCATCGAGGCTCGCCCGCGCCTCCGCGTGGTGGCCGCGCGGCGGGATCGTGTCGATCATCGCCATGGCCATGCCGGTGCCGGCGCGCCAGCCGGGCTCGGGGTCCGGGCCAGGGTCGGCCCGGAGCCTCTCCTCCACCAGGGTCAGGCACTGGTCGAGCCCGTAGCTTCCGAACGTCACGTCGTGCGGGGCCAGGCTGTGCGCGACCAGCGGGTCGCCCGGCTTGACGGCGTTGATCCGGCGCAGGGCGAAGGGATCGAGCCCGAGCCCGCGCGCGACCTCGTCGAGGGCCGATTCCAGCGCGAAGATCGTCTGGCTCAGGCCGTAACCCCGGAAGGCACCGGCCGGGAGTGTGTTGGTGTAGACCGCGCGGCCCGAGACCCGCTTGTTGGGGCAGACATAGGCGGCGAGCACCTCGTTGCAGCCGTGATGGAGCACGCCGCCGGCGTGGTTGCCGTAGGCGCCCGTATCGGACAGGACGTCCAGGCTGAGTGCCGTCAACGTCCCGTCACGGCGGGCGCCGACCTTCACGCCGACTTGCATCGGGTGGCGCGTCGGCGTCGCGGTGAACTGCTCCTGCCGGGTCAATTCCCAGCGCACCGGGCGGCCGGTTCGAAGCACCGCCAGGGCCACGAGATCCTCGGTGAGCATCTCCTGCTTGCCGCCGAAGCCCCCGCCGATCCGGCCGCAGACGACCCGCACCGCATCGCGCTCCAGACCGAACAGGTCGCACAGGGCATCCCGGGTCAGGAACGGGACCTGGCTGCTCGTGCGCAGGGTCAGGCGCCCGTCGGGATCGCGCCAGCCGACGCAGCCATGCGTTTCGAGGGCCGCGTGCTGGACGCGCTGCGACGCGAAGGTCTGCGCGTACACGAAGTCGGCCTCGGCGAAGCCGGCTTCCACGTCGCCGACCTCGCCCTGCACTTCGGCGGCGAGGTTCGGATGGGTCGCGCCAGGTGGCACCTCCTCTCCCGGGCGGTCGAGGGGATCGTGCACGCGGGGCGCGTCGGGCAGGAGCGCTCGTGCGGGATCGAGGAGAGCCGGACGAAGCTCGTAGGTCACGCGCAGGGCCCGGCAGCCCGCCTCCGCGGCCGCTTCGGTCTCCGCCACGACCGCGGCGACCCGCTGCCCAGCGAAGCGCAGGACCGGATCCAGGACTCGGGTGTCGGCCGCGTCGTCGCGGGGATCCTGATGGCGGGCGGTGGAGAACCGGCGCTCCGGCGCGTCCGCGTGGGTGAGCACCGCGACGACTCCGGGGATCGCCCGGGCCGCCGCCGTGTCGATCGCCGCGACCCGGGCATGGGCGTGGGGCGAGCGCAGAACCTTGAGATGCAAGGCCTCCCCGAAGGCGGCATCGAAAGTGAACCGGGCTCGCCCGGACACCACCGCGGGGGCTGCCGGTGCCGGCAGGTTCTGCCCCACCGGGTCGCCCGAGCCGCGCCACCGATCCGGTGCCGCGATGCTGGCGATCGCGTCCCGGACGGCGCGATAGCCGGTGCAGCGGCAGAGGTTGCCCTTCAGGGCGGTGCCGAGATCCCGCCTCTGGCCCTGATCGAGCGCGGCGGCCGTCATGAGCATGCCGGCCGTGCAGAAGCCGCACTGGAAGCCCTGCGCAGCCAGGAAGGCTGCCTGCACCGGGTGGAGTGACGAAGGCTCGGCATCTCCAGCGTGACACGGGCCGGCGAGGCCCTCGACGGTGGTCACGCCCCGTCCCTCGGCGCGGAAGGCCGGGATCAGGCAGCTGTGCACCGGTTCGCCGTCGAGGTGGACCGTGCAGGCGCCGCAATCGCCCGCGTCGCAGCCCTTCTTCACGCCGAACCAGCCGGCTTCGCGCAGGTACGTCCGCAGGCACTGCCCGGCGCGGGGCGCCCCGTCGTGGTTATGGCCGTTGATCGTGAGCCTCATGAGCCTGCACCCTCGGACGGCGCATCCTGCAACGCGTCGCGGATCTCCCCGGCGAGGTGTCGGGTCACGTGGCGACGCCAATCGGGCTGACCATGAACATCATCGTAGTAAAGGCCGTCCGGGATGGTGTCGTCGATGGCTTCCACGAGCGCCGCGCGCTCCGGCAGTCCCGCGAAGGCGAGCTTCAGCGGGCGCCGCACCGAGGCCGTCACGGTGAGCGAGAAGGCGCCGTCCGCGTCCCGGGTCCCGATCAAAAGCGCGCCCGAGCGACCGTTCGGGCTGAGGCTGATCCGCCGGAACGCGGTCCGGCGCGCGAGGGCTGCCGCCGGGATCGACACGCTCCGCAGGATCTCTCCGGGCTGCAGCGCCGTGCGCCGCGGCCCGAGGACGAACGCCGTGGTGGCCAAGCCCCGCTCGCCGCCATCCGGGGACCAGACCGTGCAGGTCGCGTCCAGGGCTGTGGCGAGGGCGATCAGCGGCCCGGCCGGAAGGGCGAGGCAGAGATTGCCGCCCACGGTCGCGGTGTTCCAGATCTTGAAGGATCCGAGCAAACCCCGGCAGCACTGTCCCACCAATGGCGCGGCGATCCAGGCCGGCGGGAGTTCCAGCCGGTCGAGCTGTGCGATCGTGCAGGTCGCCGCGAGGGTCAGGCCGTCCGCGTCGATCGTGTGCGGGGGCCAGCCGAGGCTCGCGAGATCCAAGAGGCGCCGCGTCGCCGGCTGGGGCTCGGAAAAGAGCCATGTCCCGCCCGCGAGGCAGGCATCCCCCTCCTGCCAAGGCGGCAACTCGCCCCGGCTGCGCGGACGGATGACGGTCTCGACGGTGTTGAGATCCATGGCCTCCCTCACCGGCCCGGAATCGGCCCGTCTCGGCCGCGCACTATGCTTGACGGCGGGTGGCTGCGGTCAAGCCTCCACCCGTCCTGACCGGCTTGTCCCGACAGGGCTGTCCCGAGCGGCCTTGGAACCGCGGCCGCTCACGACCTAAGCTCAGCCGCCGCGCCGTCGGTGGCGCCCATCGGAGACCTCTATGCGTCTGACCGCATCGCGCTACGGCAAGGAACGCGTCCGGATCATGCGCCTGACCCGCGACGGCGATCACCATGTCCCCCGCGAGCTGACGCTCACCGTGATGATGACCGGCGGCTTCGACGCGGCCTGGACCGCGGGCGACAACCGGGCGTGCATCGCCACCGACAGCGTGAAGAACATCGTCAACGTCACCGCGGCCCGGAACGTCGCGGCCGACGCGGAAGGTTTCGCGGCCGCCGTGGCGCAGGTGCTGCTCGAAACCTATCCGCAGGTCCAGACCGTCACCATCGAGGCCGAGGAGACGCGCTGGCTGCGCCACGGCGTCGACGGCGCGCCGCACGGGCACACCTTCACGCGCGACGGCAACGGCTTCGGGTTCGTGGCGCTCTCCGCCAGTCGCGCCGGCTCGACCGTGCGCTCGGGGCTGCGTGGCTACACCTTGATGAAGACCACGCGGTCGGGATGGGCGGATTTCGTCGATGATGGCTACCGCACGCTGCCGGACACGCACGACCGCATCGCGGCGACCAGCATGGATGCCACGTGGACTTGGTCGCGGCCGCCGTCCGACTACGCGGTCGCCAACGCGCGCATCCTGGAAAGTCTGCTGTCGACGTTCGCCACCACCTACAGCCGCAGCGTTCAGGACAGCATGTACAGGATGGGCGTATCGGCGCTCGACACGATCTCCGAACTGGCGGAGATCTCGTTCGTGATGCCGAACAAGCATTATCTGCCCTTGGACCTGCGGGCCTTCGGGCTCGATAACCCCGGCACCGTCTTCCTGCCGACCGACGAGCCCTGCGGTCTGATCGAGGCCACGATCCGCCGGGATCTTGAGACAGGGACCGCTCTGTCAGGATGAGGACAGATCGCCTCAGCTTTTCGCCGGACCACAACTCACGGTGAGCCGGATCCCGTAACTTACGCTAAGTTGCTGCAATCTCCGGGTGAGTTTCCGCCCTTTGCCTCAGCCTTGTTCGCGGAGTTTTGACCGGTTGCCCGAGATGAGGGCGACTGTTTTAACCGATGTTCAAGGCCGAGCGGCTATCTCTGGTCTCAAGTTTTTCGGCCATATACGCTGAACCAGAAACTGATCTATGTCGTGATCGGCAAGAAGCCGAAGATCTGACGGGATCTCAAAAGCCTGCCGCTGTGTTAGGCCGGGCGCTAAAATATTGGAGGACGCCGTGTTTTCGCGCCTGAAGAATCGCAAGGACCAGCACGCCAAGCTAGCGGCATTGAGCCGTTCTCTCGCTACGATTGAATTCGCTCTGGACGGCACAATTCTGGACGCGAACAGCAACTTCCTGGCCGCGATGGGCTACACGCTGGACGAGATCCGCGGCCGTCATCACACTCTCTTCGTAAACCCGGCCGATCGGGAGAGCGAGGCGTACCGGCGCTTCTGGGAGCAGCTCCGGCACGGCGAGTTCCAGACGGCCGAGTACAGGCGCATCGCCAAGGGTGGGCGGGAAGTCTGGATCCAGGCCACCTACAACCCGGTTCTCGACGGGGCGGGCAGACCGGTCAAGATCGTCAAGTTCGCCACCGACATCACGGCGCACAAGCTGCGCTCGCTCGATCTCGAAGGGCAGATCACCGCGCTGCACCGCTCGCAGGCGGTGATCGCCTTCGCGCTCGATGGAACGGTCCTGAGTGCCAATGCGAATTTCCTCGGTGCGGTCGGGTACCGCCTCGACGAGATCGTCGGCCGCCATCACAGTGTGTTCGTCAGCGAAGTCGAACGGACGAGCGAGCCCTATCGTGCGTTCTGGGCCGCACTCGCGCGCGGCGAGTACCAGTCCGGCGAGTACAGGCGCACCGGCAAGGGCGGTCGAGAAGTCTGGATCCAGGCCACCTACAATCCGATCACCGACGCCGACGGCCGCCCGATACGGGTCGTGAAGTTCGCCACCGACATCACCGCTCAGGTCGCCGAGCGGCAGCGTCGGGCCGAGACGCAACGGACCATCGGCAACGACCTCGACGCCATCGGTGACGCCGTCGCGGACGTGACGCGCCAGACCGGTCAGGCCGCCGAGACGGTGGGGCGGGTCTCGAACGAGATCCAGTCCGTCGCTTCCGGCGCTGAGCAGCTGTCGTACTCCGTCAGTGAGATCAGCCAGCAGGTGAGTCACGCGGCGGGGATCGCCGGTCAGGCCGTCGAGCAGGCGCAGCGCACGGGGTGCATCGTCGCCGGCCTCAGCGAGCAGGCGACGCAGATTGGCGACGTGGTCGGGCTGATCTCCGGTATCGCGGCCCAGACGAACCTGCTGGCGCTGAACGCCACGATCGAGGCCGCCCGCGCCGGCGAGGCGGGACGCGGCTTCGCGGTGGTCGCCAGCGAGGTCAAGACTCTGGCTGAGCAGACGGGTCGGGCGACGGACCAGATCCGCGGGCAGATCGCGGCGACCCAGACGGCGACCCGGGAGGCGGTCGAGGCGATCGGCGCCATTCAGGGGACGATCGGCACGTTGAACGCGGTGTCGTCCACCATCGCGGCGGCTGTGGAGGAGCAGTCGGCGGTGACCCGCGAGATGTCCGGCAGCATGCAGGCGGCGTCCCAGGGCGTCACCGCGATTTCGGCCGGCATGGAGACCATCGCGCAGGCAAGCCTGCGGGTCGACTGCGCGACGCGGCAGGTGCGCGAAGCCTCTCGCGCCCTGGCGTAGCGCCGCGGCTCAGGCGCCGTCACCGTTCTCGTCGGCGCCGCTCTCCTCGACCACGCGCCCCACGCGCGGCGTCAGCGGAAAGCGGCAGGTGCAGCGGAGGCCGTCGGGCTCGAAGGCCAGGGCCACGCGGGCGCCGAGTTCGTAGCTCAGCATCTCCTTGAGGACCTGCATGCCGAAACCGTGCCGTGCCGGAGGCACGACACCCGCGCCGCCCGTCTCCTTCCAGGTCAGCGTCAGATCGCCCGCCCCGTGGCCGGCGTCGGTGTCGACGGACCAGCCCACGGCGACGTCACCCGCGGCGAGCCCCAAAACCCCATGCTCGATGGCGTTGCTCGACAGTTCGTGGATCGCGAGAGCTACAAGCTGCGCCGCCTTCGGCCGGAGGCGGACCGGCGGCCCGGACAGCTCCGCCTGCTCGCCCTCGCGGATGAGATGGATCATCAATTCGTCCGAGATCAGGGTGTGCAGGTTGACCTCGCCGAAGGTGTCGGCCGTCACCCGAACCCGCGTGATGGCGTCGAGCCGGCCCTCAAGGTGCGTCGCGTAACTGTCGACGGTGTCGGCGGTCTCGGCCGAGAGGCGCAGCACCGCCCGGAGCATGGCCATGGTGTCGCGCAACCCGTGGCGAAGCCCGTCGGGCGCGCCGGCCTCGTCCAGAAGACGACGCAGGCGCGTATTGTCCGCCTCGAGCTGCACGAGGCGAACCTCGATCTCTTGAGACTCTGCCATGCCGGGCTTCTCCGCGCGAAGCGTTTTCAGGTTGTGTGCGGCTCGGAAGTCGGGTGTTTCCGTGCGGAAGCATCACGTGTCGAAAAATCTCGGTCAACTGCGCGATCCCGCCCCGTTGCGCGAGCGTTCCGGAGGCCCGCGGTCGCACAGCAGCCGCTCCGCCCGCAGCGGATCGCTCGCGTGGCCGGGAACCCGGTTCACGCCGGGGCGGGCATGACGCGCCTCCGCGGTCGAGGACGGGTGCTCGGGTCGCGGTCCCCTTCCGGCAAACCTGGGAAATGGAGTTTCGTTCGCAGGCAGACACAGGCTCGCTCCCGCGCCCTCAACTGATCCAACCCGCAATCACGCGTGGACATCATGTGATGACAGCGTTAAAATTTTAGCTTGGCGTGATACTGATTTATTGTGACAACAAACGCCACTTAAGTCTGTCGATAGTCGGCTATCTTTATAGAAATCGAGTACATACGATTCGATTGTTCGCCTTAGATGCGCAAAAATTAGCTTTGCTTTCGTCCAATCGAGAGAGTAAAACGCTGAACGAAGTTATATTATCACTCTTCAGACCGTTTAGCGACGTCGAACTCAGATGAATTATTCCGAACAAACCGTCTGTCTCTCGATGATTGTCAAGAACGAGGCACACGTTATTCGTCGATGCCTCGATTCGGTTCGGCCAGTCATTGATCATTGGGTGATCGTCGACACGGGATCAACCGACGGGACCGAAGATGTGATCCGCGCGGCGATGTCGGACGTGCCGGGGGACGTCCTGAGTCGACCCTGGGTCGATTTCGCGACCAATCGCAGCGAGGCGCTGGCGCTGGCGCGCCCGCACGCCGACTATACGTTGATCATTGACGCGGATGACGAATTGATCATCCCGCCGGATTTCGCGCTGCCGCAGCTCGATATGCCCGGCTACGCGGTCACCATCTTGGATAGTTTTACGAAGTATACGCGCCCGCAGCTGGTCAGTAACGCGTTCAACTGGCAATACCGCGGCGTCCTTCACGAATTCCTCACGTGCGACGAGGCTGGCCCCCTTCCGGTGCTGCCGCTCGCCATGCGTCGGGGAGAGGACGGCGCGCGCCATCTTGATCGCGGCACTTACCGGCGCGATGTCGATGTCCTTGAGAAAGCGCTGGCGACCGAGCAGGACCCGTTCTTGATCGCCCGCTATACGTTCTACCTCGCACAAAGTTACCGCGATATCGGCGATCGCCGAAAGGCGCTCGAATATTATCTGAAGCGGGCCGAACTCGGTTTTTGGCACGAGGAGATTTACATAAGTCTCCTCAGCGCCGCCTATCTGATGGACAGCCTGAACGAGCCTGCCAGCGCGGTCCTCGACGTGTATGATCGGGCCATAGCGATCTGTCCCGAGCGGGCGGAGGCCCGGCACGGGGCCAGCCGTTACTGCAGAGAACATCGCGACTACGTGAAAGGCCTTCACTATGCCGAGGCTGGTCTTCCGCCACGTATGCCGCGTGATGCTCTATTTCTGCAGCCGTGGATCTATAACTATGGCTTGCTGGACGAATATTCCGTCAACGCCTTCTGTACTGGTCAGTATCGGGCGTGCATGAACGCGTGTCTGACGATCCTGGGCCATCCGGAGACTCCCGCGGAGCATCGTCCGCGCATTTCCAGGCTTGCCGAGGAAGCGCTCGGCAAGATGGTGGATCCCGTCTGGGGTGCCGATCAGTCGTCGTACAACGTGGAGTTTGCGCCCACCTGGCGACTTTAGAAACGCGCGGGAGAACCACGGCGACCGTATACGCTCCCAGCGGTGGCGCGATCGATCCTCGCCGATCACGCCCATTGCCGAAGCTTCGGCCCGAAGGGTTATTCAGCAGCACTCGCCCTGAATGCGCAGCGGGATCGCTTGCGGCTGCACCAAGGGCATTAAGCCGGACAGGACTCGCCAGCCCTCCTCCCGCCGGAAGCACGCGCTGAACAACCAACAAGCGTAGCGCTAGGGCAGTCGCCGGCTCTGCCCAGGGGCGGGTGCATACCGCTGGCGCCGGGTCAGAATCGGAGCTGTGCCCCTCCGCGACTTACCGGCGCCTCGGCTCTCGCCTACCCGTGCCGCAGGTGATGTGCGGGAGGCGTCTGCGTGGGCGAACGTGCGGTACGGAAGGCGGAACGGCTGAAGCGGCTCTGGCCCGGATGGACCAAGGCGGCGCTGCCTCCGGCGCCGCGGATACCGAGGGAGGCCGATCGGGAAGAGATGCTTCCATCACGCGGCCTGACAGCATCCGAATTGATCGCCATGGCCCGTCAGGCTCGAGCCGTGGAGCACGAGCGGGATCCGGCAAACGCCGCCGACGTTTCCTGAGGTCTGCGCTGCTCGATCGGGAGGTCGGACGTGGGACTGCTCGCGTTCATCGTGTTCGTATGCCCGTGGATGGGGATCGCCGGCTTGTTGTGGATGAAGGAGCGGCAGACGCGGCCGCTCTGACGCTCGTCGCGCCGGCGGACCGGGGCTTAGGCCCGGCATCGTTTCTGCGCGTGTTGATACGCGCCGCTCCGTGAACGAACGGACGGCGGCGAGACCTGCGGGCGCCTGACCGATCCGCGCGGGTGCCTCCGGCCTACGTTTCGGTGGGATCTCCGCCGAACAGGGAGCATCCTTTGGAGATGCCCCCTCCGCACAGGCTCGTCCCGCTCCGGATGATCCGCAGCGGTCGCGTCGAGCACCAGCTGCGCCGACGACACAAGTGATGCACGCACAGATTCGCCGGTGAAAAGCTTTCTTGACGAAGGATATGTTCGAAGATCTCAGATTGAATTCATATCCAAGCGATATTTTATAATACGACTGTTGTATTCGTCTAAAACTTGATTCCATCTTTCGAACGCAATAGGCGAATGCGACAGAATGTTTGGAATTAAGTTTTATGCTGTCCGCAATGAACGATTATCCGCGAAGATCTTTTGTTATATATCACATATTGATAGTACCTTTGATTTTGTTACTGACGTGTCTTTCAATAAGAATTGGCACATATCCATTCTTCGGGACTGATAAGATCCGAAAGGTGCCTGGCTCGATTGCCGAAGAAATTCGGGTGCTGACGACGCTAGGCGCTTTGAAACAATTTACTTATGAGCTGCGCGCGATCGACTTGCTCACGCATCACGCCTCTCCGGAAGCAGCGCGGCGGCGGCATCGAAACCAAGCCATCGCGATCGGTCAGGCGTTCGAGGCTGCCTGGATCTCCTACGCGCGGACGGTCGTCGATCCGGAGGAGCGCCGACTCGCGGAACGGCTCTGGGAGACATGGCAGCATGTCCTGGCGGTGAGCGCTGAAGCGGCAGCCCTGGACCGGGCCGGTGAATGGGACTTGGCTGAAACGGTCCTTGTGACGCCGTCACAGGACGATGCGAAGGCGCTCGCGCAAGCGGTCGACGCCGTGCTGGCCCATCGGCAGGCCAGAACCCTGACGCAGGCCGCCGGTGTCGATGCCGCAGCCGACACGGTTCCGATGGAGCACGTCGCAGCCGCAGCCTTCGCGGGTGCGCTGGCGCTCGCGACCGTCTGGTTCAGCCTCCACCATGTCCCGGCGGTTTTCCACGCGCGGAAACGCGTCCCGCACCGGCAGGCCGAAGCCGCGCCCGGCACTCCGGTTGCGGCGGCGGAGAGTGGCGATGCGCCGGCATGCTCGGCGACCGCGCTGCGAGCCTCCGATCCCCTTTCGGTCGCCGGCCGCGTGCCCGAGCAGGAGCCCTCGGAGGTCCGCGCCGCCGCCGAGCACGAGCGGCACTCCCCGCCACGCGCGCCGGAGGCGGATTTCACGTCGGCAATGGGCGGCGTCGTGGCTTCGGTGACGGCGCGGGTCGGCGAATTGCGCGGACGGGCGGATCTCCTGAGCCGGATCGCCGCGGCGCGCGCGGATCGCTCGACCGAGGTAGCGGCGATGGTGGAGGAGGCGCAATCCCAGATCCGCGTGGCTTCTGCCCTCGCCAGAGGGTTCGGCACGTCGATGGACGAGGTCGGCCGCCAAGCCGGATCGACGACCGCACTGGCGAGCGGCGCCACCAATGACGCGGAACGGACGACGGCCCTCGTCCGCGCTTTGACCGGTGCGGCCGATCGGATCGGCGACGTGGTCCGGATCATCGCGAAGATCGCCGCTCAGACCAATCTTCTGGCCCTCAACGCCGCGATCGAGGCGGCCCGCGCCGGTGAGGCTGGCCGGGGCTTCGCGGTGGTCGCGGCCGAGGTGAAGGCGCTGGCCGGTCAGACCAGGCAGGCGACGGAGGATATCGGGCGGCACGTGACGGTGATCCAAGGCGCCACGACGGATGCGGTGGCGGCGATCGCTTCCGTTACCACCCGGATCGAGGACATGAGCCGGGCCGTCTCGACGATCGCCGCTGGTCTCGACGGGCAAGGTACGGCGGCGCGGGAGATCGTCCAAACCCTCCAGCAGGCCGCCCGGAATGCCGGCTCGGTGAGCGCTCGCATCGCCGACGATGCCGGCGCGGCCGAGCAGTTCGATGCGACCGCGAACGCCCTCCGTGCGGCGGCAGGTGCCCTCGTGGGCGACGCTGATCGGCTGAGCGCGGAATCGGCGCGCATCCTCCAGAGTGTTCAGGCCGCGTGAGAGGCGCCGTGTCGTACAATCAGGCAGGGATGGGCCGGATGGGACAGGACCGCCGCGAGGGGCCGCGGGCGATGGTCGCGCTGATGGCCGCCCTGCTCAGCCTGGCCTGCGGGATGATGCCGGCGCTCTCCGCCACCATCGGTATCGCCATGCCCCCGCCTGCAGCTGCCACGCGGACCTTGCTGGAGGGTATCGCCGAGCAGGCGAAAGCGCACGATGTGGCCGTGGCGTATGCTCACGCGCCGGACGGCGCCGGCGCGCAGCAGGTCGCGCAGGTTCGGCAATTGATCGCCGTGAAGGTCGACGCGCTGCTGATCACGCCGGTGGAGACCTCGGTGCGTCCCACCCTCACCCGCCTCGCGCGGGAGGCCGACATCCCGCTGGTGTTCCTGGACGACGGCCCGCCGGACCCGTGGCCCTTAGGACGGATCGCTTCCGTGCGGCCGCACGATCTCGTCGCCGGGCGTCTTCAGATGCGCAAGCTGGCCCAGATGCTGAACGGGACGGGACGGCTCGCCCTCATCGCGGGCAATCCCGCGCATGCGGGCGCGGCGCTGCGCATGCAGGGGATCAAGGACGTGCTGGCCGGATTCGCAGGCCTCCGGCTGGTCGCCGAAGACGCGGCCGACGGGGATCGCGGCAAGGCCCGTACCCTCGTCGCCGGATGGCTCGCTGGCAACATCGGGATCGACGCCATCGCGACCGCCAACGACGCGATGGCGCTCGGTGCCGCCGACGCCGTGGAGGCTGCGGGTATACCTCCCGGCCGCATCCTCATCGGCGGCGTCGACGCGTCCGCGGACGGCCTCACCGCCATGCAGCGCAAGCGCCTCGCCGTGACGGTCTACCAGGACGCGGCCCTGCAGGGCCGGCGCGCGGTCGACATCGCCCTGGCGATGATGCGGCACGAACCAGTCCGGCTCATCGACTGGATGCCGGTCGAACTGATCACCGACCGCATGTCGACCACCCACTTCGCCAAGTAGCCGTCCTGATCCGCCGAAGGGGCAGCGCGCGCGGTCACCCCGCCGGCAAGCCGGCTGACGAGGACCGCTGTGGGCTGCAGCGGTCTCGCTCAGCGCATCACGAACGGGTTCTCCGGCGCGTCGCGGCTGGTCGAGATCCAGACGCTCTTGGTCTCCAGGAATTCGCGGATCGACTCGATGCCGCTCTCGCGGCCGATTCCGGAACGCTTCATGCCGCCGAACGGCATCATGTAGCTTACGGCCCGATAGGTGTTCACCCAGACGGTGCCGGCCCGCAATCCTTTCGACATCCGCATCGCGCGACCGATATCCTGTGTCCAGACGCCGGCCGCGAGGCCGTAGATGACGTCGTTGCCGATCCGCAGCGCCTCCGCCTCGTCCTCGAAGCCGATGATCGACAGGACCGGGCCGAACACCTCCTCCTGGGCGATGCGCATGTCGTTGGTCACGCCGGTGAAGATCGTCGGCTCCACGAACTGGCCGCCGATCACGCCGGGACCGGAGGCCGGGTTGCCGCCGAAGACGCAGCGCGCTCCCTCGCTCTTGGCGAGCGCGATATAGTCGAGCACCTTGGTGTATTGGGGCGGCGTGGTGATCGGCCCGATATTGGTATCGGCCTGCATCGGGTCGCCCAGCTTGGCGGTACGGGCGAGATCCACCAACCGCTCGACGAAGGCCTCGCGGATGCTGTTCTGCACCAGCAGCCGCGATCCGGCGATGCAGGTCTGGCCCGTGGCGGCGAAGATGCCGGAGATCGCGCCCGCCGCGGCCGCCTTCAGGTCGGCGTCGGCGAAGACGATGTTGGGCGACTTGCCGCCGAGTTCCAGCGACACACGCTTGATCTGGCGCGCGGCCGCCTCGTAGACCTTCGCCCCCGTGACGTCAGAGCCCGTGAAGGTGATCTTGGCCACGTCCGGATGCTCCACGATGGCCGTGCCGGCCTCCCCGCCGAAGCCGGTGACGACGTTGAACATCCCGTCCGGCAGGCCGGCCTCCTTGGTCAGCCGGGCGAATTCGAGGGTGCTGGCGGAGGCGAATTCGGAGGGTTTCACGACGACCGCGCAGCCGGCCGCCAGAGCCGGCGCGCACTTCCAGGCCACGAACAGCAGCGGCGAGTTCCAGGCGGTCAGCGCCCCGACGACGCCCACCGGCTCGTGCCGGGTGAACGCGAAGGTCTCGGGCTTGTCGATCGGCACCTGGGCGCCCTCGACCTTGTCGGCGAGGCCCGCGTAGTACCACCACCATTCCGGCTGATAGCGGGTCTGGCCGTACACCTCGGCGAAGAGCTTGCCGTTGTCGCGCACCTCGACCTCGGCCAGCGCCTTGGCCTCGCGCTCCACGAGATCGCCGATCCGGCGGAGCACCTTGCCGCGCGCGGAGGCCGTCATGATGGCCCAGGGGCCCTCCCACATCGCGCGCTTGGCGGCGGCCACGGCCCGGTCGACATCGCCGCGGGAGGCCCGGGGGATCCGGGCCCAGGGCTCGCCGCGGTAGGGATCGATCGACTCGAACCACGCGCCCTCGACCGGGTCGACGTGCTGGCCATCGATGTAGAGCTGATAGGTCTTCACGGCGCGCATCTCCGAGACGGGATGCGCGCCATATGGACCGGGACCTGGGCGGCGGCGAGCCCGACCGGCTCAGGCGTTGGCGCTGAGGCGGCGGATGTCGGCGTCGACCATCTCGGTGATCAGCGCCTCCAGGCTCGTCCCCGCCTCCCAGCCGAAGGTCGCCTTCGCCTTGGCGGGGTTGCCCAACAGCACCTCGACCTCGGCCGGACGGAACAGGGCCGGGTCGATGACGAGGTGGTCGTCGATGTTCAGGCCGACATGCTTGAACGCGATCGCGCACATGTCCCGTACGGTGGTGGTGCGGCCGGTGGCGATCACGTAGTCGTCGGGCCGGTCCTGCTGCAGCATCAGCCACATCGCCTGCACATAGTCACGGGCGTGGCCCCAGTCGCGCTTGGCGTCGATGTTGCCCAGCCGCAGCTCCTTCTGCTTGCCGAGCTTGATCCGCGCCACCGCGTCCGTGACCTTGCGGGTGACGAACTCGACGCCCCGCAGCGGACTCTCGTGGTTGAACAGGATGCCGTTCGAGGCGTGCAGGTTGAAGCTCTCGCGGTAGTTGATCGTCATCCAGTGGGCGTAGAGCTTGGCCACGCCGTAGGGCGAGCGCGGGTAGAACGGCGTCGACTCGCTCTGGCGCTCCTCCTGGATCAGGCCGAACATCTCCGAGGTCGAGGCCTGATAATAACGCGCGCTGGGCGCCACCGAGCGCAGGCATTCGAGCATGTGTACGGCGCCGAGGCCCGTGACCTGCCCGGTGAGCAGCGGCTGCTGCCAGGATGAGGTCACGAACGACTGGGCGGCGAGGTTGTAGATCTCGTCGGGCTTGGCGGCCTGGACGATGCGCATCAGCGCCGACAGGTCGAGCAGGTTGCCGTCGACCAGCTCGACCTCGTCGAGGATGCCGAGCCACTTCAACCGGTGGTCGAAGACGCCGGCATGGCTGGAGCGGCGCACGATTCCGGTGACCGCGTAGCCCTTCTCCAGCAGCAGCTGCGCCAGATACGCGCCGTCCTGGCCCGTCACCCCGGTGATCAGCGCTCGCTTGGCCGTCATGTATCCGTCCTGTTCCGATTGTGCCCGGCTGCTACGACCGTGACGGCATCTCCGTCAAGGCAAGGCCACGACATCGGTCCTTTCCGCTGCGGTGTGAAGTCCGGTCGGGCTATCGACCGGGGGCTGAGCTCTGCGTGGGCGCATCGGACGTCCCGGCGCGTCGGCCGGTCGGCTCACCGCTTGCCGAGCCAGTCGATGACGCCCGCGAGCGACCGGAACTCATCCAGCGCGTGAATCCGGGCATCCGGCATCGCGGTCCGGGCCATGGTCGCGAGCGCGTGGCCGGGGCCCAGTTCCAGGACGCGGTCGGCACCGTATTCGCGGCAGGTATCCAGGCAGGCGGCCCAGTCGATCGGCCGCGAGATCTGCAGGGCGAGCTTCTCGAGACCCTCGGGGACCCGGAACACGGTCGCGCCGTCGAGACCGCTGACCAGGCGGGGAGACGCGGGTGCCGGTCGCCGCAGCGTCGCCTGCGCGAGCGCGTCCCGGAACGCCGCCGTGGCGGCTGCGAGGAGCGGCGTATGGGAGGGCGTGTGGACCGGCAGGACCACGGCCCGCTGCGCTCCGGACCCGCTCGCCTCGACGCACAGGGCATCGAGGGCGTCGCGCGGCCCGCCGACGACGCCGCTGTCGGCCGCATTGCGGATCGCGAGGTGGCAGCCGTGCCGCGCGGCGAGATTAGCCAGTGTGTCCAGTGCCAGCCCGCGGATTCCCGCCAGCCCGAATCCGGCCCCGGAGGCGGCATCCATGGCCTCCGCGCGCCGCGCGGCGAGGGCCAGGACGTCCGCCTGATCGAGCCGTCCGGCGACGCCCCAGGCCGCGAGGTCGCCGACGCTGTAGCCGGCCACGATGGCGCGATCCGGCTGCGCCGGGCCGAGGGTGCGCCACGCGGCGAGCGCGGCGGTGCAGCACAGGATCTGGCCCGCGCGATTGGCGTGCAGGCGGTCGTCGCCGGCCCGCGCGAGGTCGCGGGGATCGGTGCCGTCGAGATGGGTCTTGGCGGCCGCGAAGATCGGCTGCGCCGCCGGATCGTCGGCTGTGAGATCGAACATCCCCGGGTGCTGGCCGCCCTGGCCGGAGAGGAGCAGGGCGACGGTCATGCCGCCACCGGAACGCGCAGCGCATCGACCGGCCGGAGCGCCAGCGCGTCCACGCTCTTTGCGAGCACGGAGCCGCCGGCCGGGGCTTCGAGCAGCTCCCGCCAGTGCAGGCCGAACCCGTCCGGAAGCAGGATCTCCCCGTCGATGCGCATGGGCGCCACGTCCGCGATGGTGCGGATCTGCGTCAGCAGGCCCGTCGGGACGGCCTCGCGACACGGCCAGAGCAGGTCGAGATCGGAGGTGGCGGTCAGGTAGGTCAGGCCGGTGACCGCCTGCCACAGGAGGCCGCCGAAGGACCGCGGCACGATCCCGTGCCCGGCCCCGATCGCCACGAGATCCCGGATGGCCGGGCGCCAGGCCGCGGGGGCATCGCCGGCGACGTCGATCAGGCTCATCGGGGATAGCGCCGTCAGGGCTTCCTCAGGCAGCGCCAGCCCGATCCTCCGCTTGCCGTCGGCGGGTGGCAAGGGCAATCCGAGGGGGACGGCCCCGGCGTCCTCTCCCGGAACCCGGCGGCGCACGACGAAGGGCCGCCCCGCCTCGGCCCAGCCTCGCAGATGCGGGACAGCGACGAGATCCGGCCGCGCGTCGAGCAAGGCCGCCCAGGCTGCCGGATCGGCCCGGACGAGGTCGTGGCGCCTGTAGGGCTCAGCCAAGGCGCGCCTGATCGCCGACGGCTTCAGCCACGGAGCGGGCGACCGGCCGGCCGCCGCGCGCCTCGCCGAGACGGTCCCGCACGTCGTCCGACGGCATCGCGTCGATCAGAGCGCGGATCTGGCCATCCAGCGGCGTGCCGGGATCCAGGACCGCGTGGACCGCACCGGTCGCCACCATGTTGTCGATGCCGGGGGCGAAGACCGGCGTCGACTTCGCCATGTCCTGGAGCTTCTCAAGCGGAAGCTTGGTGACGCGGGCCACCGACAGCAGGTCCATCACGCTCGGATTGGCGCCGGGCAGCGCCGCCAGCACGCGGGTCGCGAGCGCGGTGGCGATGAACGCTCCCGCAGCCGAATGGCCGTAGATCAGCCCGATCGTCGGATGCCCCGAGCGGTCGGCCAGCAGCACCGTCTTGGCGAGGTGCGCGAGGCACTCGTTCAGGCCCAGCAGCTCGTCGCGCCGGCTCATGCGCTGGCTGTCGGAATCGACCACGACAAGGATCGGCGCCCGGTCGCCCGCCCGCACCGCGTCGAGCACCGCCCGCGACAGGACCAGAGCGCCGTCGACGCCCAGCGGCGTGTCGCCATCGATGCCCACCACGTGGATCCTGCCACCCGCGAAGGGGCCGCTGCCGGTCACAAGCCCGTCGCGCACGGCGACGTCATGTCCGCCCGGGAAAAGGGACGCGAGGATCTCATCGAGCGTCATGGTCGGCCTCCCTGATCCGGCGGACGGTCTCGACGAAGGCCTCCGCGTCCATCGCCGGCACCCGCTCGGGATCGTTGACGCCGAGCCGCGCCCAGACATCCGTGGCATCCCGGCAATCGCCGAAGCGGGCGATCCGGGCCTCGAGGCGCGCCTGCTCGGCCTCCAGGGTTTCAAGGTCGAAGGCCGGCGCCCGGCCGAGGAGGTCGAGGGCTGCCCGCCGGAATTCCGCGACCGTGTCGGCGCAGAAGGCGTCGGCGCCGCCGATGAGCCTGCGGTGCTTGCCGCCCATGGTGCGCCAGACGAGCGCCCGGTCGCGGGAATCGAATTCCTCCGCGCCCTTGTTGGTCTCGATCACCTCCGGACCGGAAACCGAGATGCGGCCACCCTCGGACACCGCCAGCCGCGAGCAGGTTCCGGCGATGAGGCCACCGCCTCCGTAGCAGCCGGCACGCCCGCCGATCAGCCCGATGACGGGGATCCCGGCGGCGCGGACGTCCACGATGGCCCGCATCGTCTCGGCGATGGCGGTCTCGCCGGCATTGGCCTCCTGGAGGCGCACGCCGCCGGTGTCGAACAGGATCAGCACCGCCATCGGCTTCACGTCGAGGGCGGCCCTGAGCAGACCGACGATCTTGCCCCCGTGCACCTCGCCGAAGGCGCCGCCCATGAAGCGGCCCTCCTGCGCGGCGATCAGCACCGGGCTGCCGTCGAGCGCTGCGCGGCCCACCACGATGCCGTCGTCGAAAGCGCGGGGGAGATCGAACAGCGGCAGGTGCGGGCTCATGCGCCGCTCGGTCGGGCCGAGAAACTCGTGGAAGCTGCCCGGATCGACGAGGGCCGCCACGCGCTGGCGCGCCGTGGCCTCGTACCAGCTCAGGGCATCCGGATCGACGCGCGCGGCGCGGTCACCCGCCATGATCAGGCCTCCATCAGCCGGGCGCCCTGAAGCAGGCGCAGCGATACGGTGTCGGGGCGCGCGCCGCCGTCGTTGATGCTGATGCGGATGCCGCCCGGCTGTGCCCGGGCGACGAAATCCGCCACCACGGCTTCCCAGACGTCGCCGAACCCGGAGATCGGCGTCGCGATCGCGACTTCGCAGGCATCCGCCGGCAGGACCCGCTCCAGAAGGATCTCCAGGTTGCCCGAGGCGACCACGCCGGTGATCGCGTTCGGCACCGAGCCCGCCAGCGGCTTCGTGGTGGTGTGGCGGAAGGTCAGGGTTTCCATGGCCGGTTCCTTGTGGGGCATCCAGCGATCCATACGGAACGCCTCAACAGAGAGCCTGTCCGACTCAGAGCTTCCATTGCACACCCTCATTCTGAGGTGCTGCGCTGCGCTCCGGGACCTCGGGATGAGGTCGCGCTTGGAGTCTCTTTCGCAACGAGCGAGATCGGAAGGTCGACCGGGCCCTCGGGTTCAGGTTCAGACGGCGAAGGTCTCGACATCGCGTTCAGCCGCGGCTCACCAGTTCCGGAACTTCGCCGGCGGCTCGTAGAGCCCACCGGACCAGTGCACGAGATCCTTGATCGACTTCGCGGCGAGGAGCGCCCGATCCGCGTCGAGCGGCTCGATGCCGAGATCCTCCGGCCGCCGGATGACGCCGCGGGCGCGCAAGGCCTCGACCTTCGCCCGGTCACGGCCGCGGCCGACCTCCGTGTAGCCCGCCACGCCGCGGATCGCCTGCTCGCGCTCGTCGGCGTCGCGGCAGAGCAGGAGGTTGGCGATGCCCTCCTCGGTGACGATGTGGGTCACGTCGTCAGCGTAGATCATCACCGGCGCCAGCTCGAGCCCGATCTTCTGGGCGAGTTCCAACGCGTCGAGCTTCTCCACGAAGGTGGGCACCAGCTTGTCGCCGAAGGTCTCGACGAGCTGGACGACCAGCTTGCGCCCGCGCATCAGCGCCGGGTCGCCGACGATCTGCCCCTCCCGTCCCGCCTTCATCCAGGCGTCCGAGGGATGGCGGCGTCCGTGCGGATCCGAGCCCATGTTGGGGGCACCTCCGAAGCCCGCGACCCGTGACTGGGTGATGGTCGAGGAATGGCCCATCAGGTCGATCTGCAGCGTCGCGCCGATGAACATGTCGCAGGCATAGAGGCCGGCCGTCTGGCAGAAGGCCCTGTTCGAGCGAAGGCTCCCATCCGCACCTGTGAAGAAGATGTCGGGCCGCTCGCGGATGTAGCGGTCCATGCCGACCTCGGACCCGAAGCAATGAACCTGCTTGACCCAGCCCGACTCGATCGCGGGGATCAGGGTCGGGTGCGGGTTCAGCGCCCAATGGGTGGCGATCTTGCCCTTCAGCCCGAGCTTCTCGCCGTAGGTCGGCAGCAGAAGCTCGATCGCCGCCGTCCCGAATCCGATGCCGTGGTTGAGGCGGCGGATGCCGTACTCGGCGTAGATTCCCTTGATCGCCATCATGGCGATCAGGATCTGGGTCTCCGTCATGGCCGCCGGGTCGCGGGTGAAGAGCGGCTCGACGTAGAACGGCTTGTCGGCCTCCACCACGAAGTCGATCCGATCGCCCGGGATGTCGACCCGCGGGACTGTCTCGACGATCTCGTTGACCTGCGCGACGACCACGCCGTTCTTGAAGGCCGTCGCCTCCACGACGGTGGGCGTGTCCTCGGTGTTGGGCCCGGTATAGAGATTGCCGTCCCGGTCGGCCGAGACGCCCGCGATCAGCGCCACGTTGGGCGTCAGATCAACGAAGTAGCGGGCGAACAGCTCCAGGTAGGTGTGCACCGCCCCGAGCTCGATCTGGCCGCCGTAGAGCATCTTGGCGATGCGGGCGCCCTGCGGACCGGAATAGGAATAGTCGAGCCTCTTGGCGATGCCGGTCTCGAAGACGTCCAGATGCTCCGGGAGGACGATCCCCGACTGGACCATGTGCAGATCGTGGACCTTCTCGGGATCGCAGGCGCTCAGCGCCCGGGCGAGACAATCCGCCTGCTTCTGATTGTCCCCTTCGAGGCAAACACGATCGCCCGGTCGCAGGATCGCCTCCAGCAGATCGACGACGGCCTCCGCCGGCACGACCTTGCCGTCTGCCTGCGCGCGGCCAGCCGCGATCCGGGCTTCGCGCGCCTGCCTCTCCTCGCGCCAATCGTCCATGTGCGCGCCCTCGTCGATGTGCCGAACGCCAGATAGAGCGGCCGTCCGTATTTTCAAAGCCGAACAGATCACGCTTTCGTATACGGGATTGCCCAATTGTCAATATCTTGCATACTGAGCGGAACGGCCGAAGGCTGATTCGGGAAGGAAACGCACTATGACGCGCGCGTCGGGGCAGTGGCTGGCAGCCGGCAGGTCACCGGTATTGTACCTAGGCCAACGCCGATGATCGTCCTCGGTGTCGCCCTGCTCGCGGCCTGCACGCTGATCGGCGTGTATCTCGGCGATCTTCTGGGCCTGCTGCTCGGCGTGAAGGCTAATGTCGGCGGCGTCGGCATCGCGATGATCCTGCTCATCGCCGCGCGGCTGTGGCTCTCGCGGCGCGGCCGCCTGACCAAGGGTGTCCAGTTCGGCGTCGAGTTCTGGGCCGGGATGTACATCCCGATCGTCGTTGCGATGGCAGCGCAGCAGAACGTGGTCGCGGCGGTCAGCGGCGGCCCGATCGTGCTGATCGCCGCCACAGGCTCGCTCGTCCTGTGCTTCGGTGCCGTGGCCCTCCTGAGCCGCGTCGGGCGTCGCGACGCATCCAACGGGACGGTCGAGCACGGCGGATCGGTCATCGGCGGGGGGGCGGAGCCGCCCGTCCCCGTCCAGCCTGCCTCATCCGTTGCCAAAAAGGTCTGACGCCATGGAAAACGGATCCGGGGATCACGGCATCGGGCATGCCGTCTGGCACGGCATCGAGCACGTCTTCGTCGAGCAGAGTCTGGTGGCCGCGTTCGCGGTGGTCGGGGCGCTGATCCTGATCTCCAACTTCGCCGCCAAACGGCTCACCAACGGGCGGGTCCACGGCTCGGCCATCGCCATCGTGCTGGGGCTGGTCCTGGCCTATTGCGGCGGGCTCTACACCGGCGGCAAGAAGGGGCTCGCCGACCTCCCGGCGCTCGCCGGCATCGGCCTGATGGGCGGCGCGATGCTGCGCGACTTCGCCATCGTCGCCACGGCCTTCGAGGTCGATGTGGTCGAGGCCCGCCGCGCGGGGCTCCTCGGCGTATTAGCGCTCGCCCTCGGCACGATCTTGCCGTTCATCGTGGGGACGCTGACCGCCATGGCCTTCGGCTACCACGACGCGGTGTCGGTCACGACCATCGGCGCGGGCGCGATCACCTACATCGTGGGCCCGGTCACCGGCGCGGCGATCGGCGCGGATTCCACCGTGATGGCGCTCTCCATCGCGACCGGCGTCACCAAGGCAGTCATGGTGATGGTCGGGACACCTTTGGTGGCGCGGCTGATCGGCCTGGATAACCCGCGCTCTGCCATGGCGTATGGCGGGTTGATGGGGACGGTCAGCGGCGTCGCCGGCGGTCTCGCGGCGACCGACCCCAAGCTCGTGCCCTACGGTGCATTGACCGCCACGTTCCACACCGGGATCGGCTGCCTCGTCGGTCCCTCGATCCTGTTCCTGACGGTGCGGGCCTTCCTCGGTTGAAAATTCGGCCCTGCGGATGAGGGTGTGCTATCGCAACGTCTGCCCCGGAGACTGAAAGCCGCTCCGCGCGGCGGGGTCGAGGAGCGGCGAATGCACGGCGATTTCCAGAAGATCGACAGCGGCCTGCTCTCAGACCGGATCCGCGACGCGCTGACGGACGCCATCGCGTCGGGTACCCTCGCGGCCGGTACGGCCCTCGACGAGCAGAATCTCGCACAGCGCTACGGCGCGTCGCGCACCCCGGTCCGGGAGGCGCTGCGCCAGCTCGCGGCCTCGGGCCTCGTGGAGATCCGGCCGCGCCGGGGCGTGGTGGTTGCGCGCCTCACACCACAGCGGATCGCCGACATGTTCGAGACGACAGCCGAGATCGAGGCGATGTGCGCGCGCCTCGCAACCTACCGGATGACGCCCCTGGAGCGCGGCGGCCTGATGGAGTTGCACGAGGAATCCGCCGCGGCCGTGGAGGCCGGCGATCTCGACGCCTACGACCGATTCAACCGGATCTTCCACGAGGCGCTCTACGCCGGGACCCACAACGCTTTCATGGCCGAGCAGGCCCTGGCGATCCGCGAGCGGCTGGCGGCCTTCCGACGGACGCAGCTGCGCCACTCCGACCGGATCCGCCGCTCCCGGGAGGAGCACGGCGACATCCTGGCGGCGATCGCGGAAGGCGACGGCGAGACGGCCGCCCGGCGGATGCGGGCGCACATGCTTCGCGCGGCGGCGGCTCTGGGACGTTACATCGCCGAGACGGGTTGAGGCGGTGGACCGGCCAGATCGCGTCCGCGGGGAACTTGCTCGGCGGGACGCTCCTGTGGGGCCTTGGCTGTCACGCCAGGCGGACGACGAGCGAGAGCAGGCATCCCGGCCTCGCCGTGTGGACGTTCACGAATTCCGTGCGCGCATCGCTGAGGGCGCGTTCGAGCGGGGCATCGACGTCGTCGCCCGCGCAGACATGGCCGAGATCGTACAGGCATTGGTGTTCGGTATCGTAAGCCCGGACCGACACGAGCGGGTTGGCGCGGATGATCGGCGCCACCGCGTTCCGGATCTCGGCGTGGGGACAGGTCGTCTCGTGCAGGAAGATCGGGCTCGGGGTCCAGTAGAGGCCGCGGGGCTTCGGTAGATCGTACGAGCCGAGCAACATGGGTTCGCCCGGCTTTGCCAAGCGAAGGCAGTGCCGGCATGGGTATGCGCCGCTCGCTGTCGCCATGACCCGCCGGATCGCGTTGCCGCGATCGTCCAGTCCGGTGCGACGGAAGCGATCAGCGGTCTCCGCGGCGATCGGAACGCATTGAAAGTCGGTCATTCGGACACCTCCGCGACGTCTCCGAGACCTGTCTGAGACCTGTCGTGGCGCGAAGCATCCCGATCCTTGCTCTCAAACCGGGGCGATGGGCATTATTCCGACGGGAGCCGCTCGACCGCCGTTGCGCCGAAACCGCCGACCACCGATGCCGATACCGCCGGCGCCGGTCCTCAGCCCCGCGGCGCCGGGCCGGCCAGCGCCTCCGCGAGCTTCCCGATCCGCTCGGCCGCCCGGCCGATTCCGCTCGCCGCGCGCTCGGCGTCGCCGGTCCGGCCGCGCTCGGCGGCTTCCGCGGCAACGCGCAGCTCCGCATTGTCGGCCTCCAATGCGGCGAGCCGGCCGCGCAGCTCGGCCAGCTCATCCGCGATCGTCAGCGCCGCCATCACCTGCAGGCGCATGTCGCCGATCTCACCGAAGCTCTTGCGCATCTCGGCGATCCGCTCATCCAGCGTGCCGGCGAGGCCGGTCAGGTGGGCCTCCTCCCCCTCCCCGCAGGCCATGCGGTAGCTGCGTCCGTCGATGGTGACGTTGATCTGCGGCAAGGGCGTCTCCGGTGAGCGCTCCGGGCGGCGGCACGCGCCGCGTCAGGAGCGTTGCAGCACATCCTGAACGGTCTCGATCGCCCGGTCGAGCCGCTGGCCGACCTCGCCGGTCGTCGTGGTGACCTCGGCGAGGCGCGCGCTCGCCGCATCGAGGGCCGCGGCCAGCCGTGCGCGATCCTCGCTCATCAAGGCGAGTTCCGCATCCCGGTCGTCCGGCTGCGCCGCGGACTCGAGTCGATGACTGACAACGGCATCCAGGCGGTTCACGGCCGCATCGAGGTGCGCGAGCGCCGCGTCGATGGGACTGAGGTCGATATCGTCGGCCATGGTTCTTCGTCCGCTTCGACGACAAGCTTTCCGTCGAATGCAGCCGGAATTCCAGCCCGAAATGGCATCCGACCGCGTGATCGATCGGTTCGCGCGGTGGAACCGCGCGAACCTGTTTATTGGTCGGTGGAACGCGGGCCTTTGTCACGGTCTCGCGTTTGACAGGTCAAGGCACCATGTTAGACAGCCGCGCGCTCTCGAGAGGGTGCGCACGAGACATGCCGGATGGCCGGTCCGCGACAGTTCCGAGGCCTCAGCCGCGCCGTCCGATCCGACGGCCACGGGCGCGAAGCCCGGTCCTCCCGGCCCGGTTCATCGCCGGTTCAAACCCGTCCGCCCAGATCCGCCCGGCCAGATCAGCCCGGCACAGAGGCGGGCTGCCAAGACCGCTCCGGGGACCGCACTCTCAGGTCCGGCGGGCGCTGAGCCGCATCAGGAAGGAGTGACGCCGTGACGAAGGTTGCCATCAACGGGTTCGGACGCATCGGCCGGAACGTCCTGCGCGCGATCGCCGAGGCCGGCCGCAGCGACATCGAGGTCGTGGCGATCAACGATCTCGGCCCGGTGGAGACCAACGCCCACCTGCTCCGCTACGATTCCGTACATGGCCGGTTCCCCGGCGAGGTGGCGGTCGACGGCGAGTTCCTCGTCGTCAACGGCAAGCGCATCAAGGTCACGGCCGTTCGCAATCCGGCCGAGCTGCCGCATCGCGACCTCGGCGTGGACATCGCGCTCGAATGCACCGGAATCTTCACCTCGAAGGACAAGGCGAAGGCCCATCTCGATGCCGGCGCCAAGCGCGTCCTCGTCTCGGCCCCGGCCGACGGCGCCGACCTGACGGTGGTCTACGGCGTCAACCACGACAAGCTCACCGGCGAGCACCTCGTCGTTTCGAACGCCTCCTGCACGACGAACTGCCTCGCGCCGGTCGCCAAGGTGCTGGACGAGGCCGTGGGCATCGAGCGCGGCTTCATGACCACGATCCACTCCTACACCAACGACCAGCCGTCGCTGGACCAGATGCACAAGGATCTCTACCGCGCCCGCGCCGCCGCCCTCTCGATGATCCCGACCTCGACGGGGGCCGCCAAGGCGGTGGGACTCGTGCTGCCGACGCTGAAGGGCAAGCTCGACGGGACGGCGATCCGCGTGCCGACCCCCAACGTCTCGGCGGTGGATCTGGTGTTCACGGCCAAGCGCGCGACGTCGGTCCAGGAGATCAACGACGCCATCAAGGCCGCCGCCGCTGGCCCGCTGAAGGGCGTGCTCGGCGTGACCGACCGGCCGAACGTCTCGATCGACTTCAACCACGATCCGCACTCGTCGACCTTCCACCTCGACCAGACCAAGGTCATGGACGGCACCTTCGTGCGCATCCTGTCGTGGTATGACAACGAGTGGGGCTTCTCGAACCGCATGGCCGACACGGCCGTGGCGATGGCGAAGCTCATCTGATCGACGATGTCCGCCGCCCCTCGAAGGGCGGCGGACCCGCTCTTCATCGGACGGCCTCACCTCGAACCAGGGACTCTCCAGGGATGACCGACGCTTCGCTGGGTACGTCGAGCACTCCGTCGGCCGTGCCGCCCGCGCCTGGGCCCGCTCCGACGCCGCCGGTCGCGACGGCCGCGCCGGCGGTCGCGACCCCGTCCCACGCCCTCCCCGCAAACCAGCTCTTCGACCAGCTCGCGCGGATCGAGGACAAGTGCTCCCGGATCGAGGACAAGTATGCTCGATCCGAGGCGCTGCTGTCCCGTGTCGAGGACAAGGTCGAGAACGCTTCCAATCGGATGAACGAGGCGGCCCGGCAATCCGATCTGGCGGCGCTCCGGACGGAGATGCGCGGCCTCGCCGAGCGCACGCGGCGCCTGCCCAGCACCGGCGCCCTCGTGCTGACCGCCGTGATCACCGCCATCCTGACCGTCGTGCTGCTGGTCGCGGTGCAGCGGCTCAACCTCGACCGGCTGCTGCCGCAACGGGCCGCGATCGGCACCACCGTCCAGTAAGACAACGACCCGCATAGGACCTCGACAGCACCGCATGAGCGCCTTCCGCACCCTCGACGATGCCGGATCCCTCAAGGGTCGACGCGTGCTCATGCGCGTCGACCTGAACGTGCCGATGGAGAACGGCCGTGTCACCGACGCGACCCGGATCGAGCGCGTCGTCCCGACGATCCGCGAGGTCTCCGAGCAGGGCGCGAAGGTGATCCTGCTGGCGCATTTCGGGCGTCCGAAGGGCAAGCGGGAGCCGAAGGACTCGCTGGAGCCGGTGGTCCCGGCCCTGGGTAAGGCCCTGGGCCGCCCGGTCGCCTTCGCGCCGGACTGCATCGGCGACGCGGCCGCCAAGGCGGTGGCGGCGCTGCAGGACGGCGACGTGCTGCTGCTGGAGAATACCCGCTTCCATGCCGGCGAGGAGAAGAACGACGCAACCTTCGCCGATGCCCTGGCGGCGAACGGCGACGTGTACGTCAACGAAGCCTTCTCGGCCGCCCACCGGGCTCACGCCTCCACCGAGGGACTGGCGCACCGCCTGCCGGCTTATGCCGGCCGCGAAATGCAGGCGGAGCTGGACGCCCTGACCAAGGGCCTGGAATCGCCGCAGCGTCCGGTGATCGCCCTCGTCGGCGGCGCCAAGGTCTCGTCCAAGATCGATCTCTTGGAAAACCTCGTCGCCAAGGTCGACATGCTGGTGATCGGCGGCGGCATGGCCAACACCTTCCTGCATGCGCAGGGCAAGACCGTGGGCAAGTCGCTCTGCGAGAAGGACCTCGCCGAGACCGCAACCCGGATCCTGGCCGCCGCCGAGAAGGCAGGCTGCCGGATCATCCTGCCGGTCGACGCCGTCGCGGCGACGGAGTTCAAGGCGCAGGCCCCCCACGAGACCGTCCCGGTCGATGCCGTGCCGCAGTCCAGCATGATCCTCGATGCCGGACCGCGCTCCGTCGCCGAGATCAACGCCGCGATCGACGGGTCGAAGACCCTGGTGTGGAACGGTCCGCTGGGGGCGTTCGAACTCGCGCCCTTCGACGCCGCGACGGTGGCTGCCGCCAAGCATGCGGCCGCGCGGACGAAGGACGGGAACCTCGTTTCCGTGGCCGGCGGCGGCGACACCGTGGCTGCTCTGAACCATGCCGGCGTGGCGCAGACCTTCACCTACGTGTCGACCGCAGGGGGCGCCTTCCTCGAATGGCTGGAAGGCAAGGCCCTCCCGGGTGTCGAAGCCCTGCGCGCGAAGGGCTGAGACGGGACTCTGCTCTCGTCCCCTGGCTCGTCACGATCTATACTGCCGGCCGTCATCGCCCGGGCGGCCGAGTCGCTGGGTGACAAGGGGGGGACGCGACCTTCCAGACCCTGACGGGGATCGAGGCGATTCACGCTCAGGCGCTCGTGCGTTTCGACAGGCTCGACGCGCACAGGGGCGATGTCGACGTGCGTGTCAGTGAGGTCGGGGAACGGGTTCGGGCCGTGGAGAGCTGAACCGGCTGAGGATCATCTGCCGAAGGAATACGCAATTCGGTTTCGGAGATTGACCGAAAGCGAAGCACTCGGCAGACCGGCACGATATAGCCCAGCTGAGAGCTTCACGGCGCGACCGGCGATCGGGCGGACGACCAGACGGAAACGGGAAGACAGGCACGATGGCACGCATCACCCTCCGGCAACTCCTCGATCATGCCGCTGAGCACGAGTACGGCGTGCCCGCCTTCAACCTGAACAACATGGAGCAGGGGCTCGCCATCATGGCGGCGGCCGACGCCACCGACTCGCCGGTGATCCTGCAGGCGAGCCGCGGCGCCCGTGCCTACGCCAACGACGTCGTGCTGGCCAAGCTGATCGACGGCCTGGTCGAGATCTACCCGCACATCCCGGTCTGCATGCATCTCGACCACGGCAACAACGAAGCCACCTGCGCCACCGCGATCCAGTACGGCTTCACCTCGGTGATGATGGACGGCTCGCTGAAGGCCGACGGCAAGACCCCGGCCGATTACAATTACAACGTCGAGATCACCCGCAACGTCACCAAGATGGCCCACTGGGCCGGCGTCTCCGTCGAGGGCGAGCTGGGCGTGCTCGGCTCGCTCGAGAGCGGCCAGGGCGAGGCCGAGGACGGACACGGCGCCGAGGGTACGCTGAGCCACGACCAGCTCCTGACTGATCCGGATGAGGCCATGAAGTTCGTCGAGGCCACCAAGGTCGACGCGCTGGCGGTGGCCATGGGCACGAGCCACGGCGCCTACAAGTTCACCCGCAAGCCCGATGGCGAGGTGCTGGCGATGAACGTGATCGAGGAGATCCACCGCCGTCTGCCGACGACCCACCTCGTCATGCACGGCTCGTCGTCGGTCCCCCAGGACCTGCAGGACATCATCAATCAGTACGGCGGCCAGATGAAGCCGACCTGGGGCGTCCCTGTCGAGGAGATCCAGCGCGGCATCAAGCACGGCGTGCGCAAGATCAACATCGACACGGACAACCGCATGGCGATGACCGGCCAGATCCGGAAGGTGCTCATGGAGAGCCCCTCCGAGTTCGATCCGCGCAAGTATCTGAAGCCCGCCATGGAGGCGATGACCAAGCTCTGCAAGCAGCGCTTCGAGGAGTTCAACACCGCCGGCAAGGGCTCGAAGATCCGGCCGATCTCGGTCGCCGAGATGGCGAAGCGCTACGCCAGCGGCGCCCTCGACCCGAAGATCGGCGCACGCTGAGGGTGACGCAGCGGGTCCGATGAGCAACAGCGCGCGTCTCGCCCTGCTCGGGCCGCACGGCCTCGATGCCGGCGGCATCGAGAGCTTCGTGACGGCCCTGCGGGCATCCTGCGCCGTCGGCGATGTCGCCGCGGTGATCCTTCGGCTCGCCGCCGGCGACGAGCGCAGTCTCACGGCGCGCGTCAAGCAGGTCGCGCCGGTGGCGCAGGAGCATGGCGCCGCCCTGGTCGTGGCCTGTCCGGGCTTTGCCGGCGATCTCGCCGCGGTGGCGATCCGCGGCGGCGCCGACGGCATCCACGTCGACAAGCCGCGCGACCTGAAGGATCTGCGCGGCCGGCTGCGGGACGGGCGCATTCTCGGCGCCGGCGGCCTCGAGACCAAGCATACGGCCATGGAGGCCGGGGAAGCCGGGATCGACTACCTGATGTTCGGCGGCCTCTATCCGGACGGCGTCGCGCCGGATCCGGAGACCGTGCGCGCCCGCGCCGCGTGGTGGGCGGAGATCTTCGAGACGCCCTGCATCGCCGTGGCGGCCGCGCCCGACGAGGTCGCGCCGCTTTGCGCGACCGGTTCGGAGTTCATCGGATTGGAGAGCGCTCTCTGGCTGCAGGATCCCGGCGCCGTCGAGCGGGCGCAGCGCGTCCTGCAGGAGATGGCCGCGTGAGCGGTCGCGCGCTTCGTCGGGTTCCGGGCTTGGCTGTCGCCTGTGCCCTGGCTCTGCCGGCCTGGGCGGCTTCCGGACCGGCCGATCCGGCCCGGACCCCCGTGCCGGCTGCCGCCGGCGCCGCCGCGCAGCCCGGCAAGGCGCAGATGCCGGAGCTGCCGAGCCCCTACACGCCGAACTACACGCGCGGCGCCGTACCGCCCGCGAACGGCCAGCCGCCGGATTTCGCCTACGGCGCCTACCAGCGCGGCCAGTACGTCACCGCCTTCCGTGAGGCGACCAAGCGCATCGAGGCCAATCCCAAGGATGCGCCCGCGATGACGCTGCTCGGCGAGCTGTACAACCAGGGGCTCGGCGTGAAGCAGAATCCCGTCAAGGCTGCCGAGTGGTACAGGCTCGCCGCCGCGCAGAACGACGCCGCCGCGATGTCGTCGCTGGGACTGATGGCGCTCGACGGCCGCGGGATGCCGAAGGATGCGAAGGCCGGCCGGCGCTGGCTGGAAGAGGCCACGGCCCACGGCTCGCCGACGGCGGCCTACAATCTCGGCCTGATCCTGATCGGCAGCGGCGCGTCCGCCGACGAGGCTGCGGCGGCAGCCCAGTTCCGCAAGGCCGCGGAAGCGGAGATCGGCCCCGCCCAGCACGATCTCGGCGTGCTCTACCTCCAGGGCCGCGGCGTGCCGAAGGACCCGGTCAAGGCGGCGGCGTGGTTCCGCCGGGGCGCGGATAACGGCGATCTCGCCAGCGAGGTCGAGTACGCGATCCTGCTGTTCAACGGCAACGGCGTCACCAAGGACGAGCGCTCGGCGGCCCGCTACTTCCTGCACGCGGCCTCCCGCGGCAACGCCATCGCGCAGAACCGTGTGGCGCGGCTCTACGCCGTCGGGCGCGGCGTCGGGAAGAACCTCGTCGAGGCGGCAGCCTGGAACCTCGCCGCCGCTGGCCAGGGCCTCTCGGACGCGTGGCTCGACCAGACGCTCTCGGGTCTCTCGGCGGATGAGCGCGGCCGGGCCGAGCGCCTCGCCAACGAGCGGATCGAGCAGCGCTGAAGGCCCCCAGGCCGCTCGCCACCGACGTGAAGACCGTTTCTAGGCCTCCGCCTTCGACCAGTCGACGCCGGCTTCCAGCTCCGGCAGGAGCACCACGCTCTCCTGCTCGTTCGGGTCGGTCCGGGCGATCACCGCGGTGACCGGTTCGGTCTGGCTGCGGTTGTATGGGAGGTGCGGGACGTCGGCGGCGATGTAGACGAACTCGCCGGCGCCCGCGATCGCGTGGTTCTCCAGCCGCTCACCCCAGAAGCACCCCGAAACGCCCGACAGGACGTAGATCGCGGTCTCGTGCGATTCGTGCTTGTGGGCGTGGGCGCGCTCGCCCGGCGGGATCTCCAGGAGCTGCATGTGCAGCGCCTTCGACCCCACGGCCTCCGCGGAGATCGCTGGCCGGTAGAGGTGCCCCTGCTTGCCCCGGAAGGGCGCACTCTCGTGCACCACCCGGAACGGTTCCCCCCGCGCGTCGGACCCGGAACTCATGGACCTTCCTCCACCTTGAAGGCGGGATCGACAGGAATCTGCATGCCGTTGACCAGCGCGTTGGTCTGGTTCGCCATGCCGACGACCGCCAGGAACTCCCCGTGCTGCTCCGCCGTCAAGCCCTTCGCCCGCGCCGCGGCCGTGTGGGAGTGGATGCAGTAGGGGCAGCCATTGGCGATGGAGACCGCGATGTAGACCAGTTCCTTGGTCAGCGGATCGAGGGTGCCCGGACCCATCACGGCCTTCAGCGTCGACCACGTCCGCTCCAGAAGCGCGGGATCGTTGGCGAGGCCGCGCCAGAAGTTGTTGACGAAGTCCGAGCCGCGGGTCGCCCGGATATCCGCGAAGACCGCGCGGACGCGTGGATCGGCCTCGGCCTCGGGGTCGTTCCAGAGCTTCAAGGTCGCCACGGCCGCCCCTCCTTCGTCAGAGTTTGCAGGCCCCTTCGAGCGCGCGATTCTCCGCGTCGGAGAACATCCGCGAGCGGATGTGAAACCGCTTCTCACGCCCGTTCTCCAGCGAGAACATGCCGCCACGGCCGGGCACGACGTCGAGGATCAGGTGCGTGTGCTTCCAGACCTCGAACTGCGACCGACTGATGAAGAAGTCGGCGCCCCCGACCGTGCCGAGATGGACATCGCCGTCGCCGATGACGAAGTCGCCCACCGGATAGCACATCGGGGAGGAGCCGTCGCAGCAGCCGCCGGACTGGTGGAACATCACCGGACCGTACTCGCCCCGCAACTCGTCGATCAGCGCGAGCGCCTTCGGGGTCGCGGTGACCCGAAGGGGCGTGCCGTCGGCCCCGACCTGCTCCGCAACGTTAGCGTCGATCGTCGTGTCCGTATCCATGCCAGCCTCCGCTCCCGATGTCTGAATATGCGCGGTGTTCGGCGGATTTCCACGCTGGTTCCGACTCGGTCCGCCGCGCGTTGTGTTCCTGATCGCCGGGGCTCATCGCCCCCGGGGATCGGGAGAGCCCGCCATGATCCATCGCCAGCCCGTCGCCTGTCTCGCCCTCGCCCTGCTCGCCCTCGCCGGGCCTGCCGCGGCCGACCCGCTCTCGCTCCGTGTCCAGCCCCGGGAGCAGCCTCTGTTCGTCCAGCACGCGTGGCGCGTCGCCGGAAACCCCAACGTGACGCCCGACAACCCGATGGGCGTCGTCGGCTGGGACGGGCCGCCGGACGACATCCCGAGCGTCAGCGGCGATGCCGGACCCATGGCCCCCGGGTCCATCGCCAACGCGCCCTTCGAGGGCTACGGCTTCGGCCTCGACTGACCGGGTTAGATCCGGATCGAAAAAGCCCCGGCCGCAAGGCCGGGGCTGAAGTTGTCTCGGGGGTTGACCCGACAAGAAGCTTAGAAGAACCCGAGCTTCTTGGCCGAGTAGCTGACCAGCATGTTCTTGGTCTGCTGGTAGTGATCGAGCATCATCTTGTGCGTCTCGCGGCCGATGCCGGACTGCTTGTAGCCGCCGAAGGCCGCATGGGCCGGGTAGGCGTGGTAGCAGTTCGTCCAGACGCGCCCGGCCTGAATCGCCCGGCCGAAGCGGTACGCGCGGGTCCCGTCGCGGGTCCAGACACCGGCGCCGAGGCCGTAGAGGGTGTCGTTGGCGATGGAGAGCGCCTCGGCGTCGTCCTTGAAGGTCGTCACGGACAGGACCGGTCCGAAGATCTCCTCTTGGAAGATGCGCATCTTGTTGTGGCCGCGGAAGACGGTCGGCTTCACGTAGAAGCCCTCGGCGAACTCGCCGTCCTTGACGTTGCGCTCGCCGCCGGTGAGCAGTTGCGCGCCCTCCTGCCGGCCGATGTCGATGTAGGAGAGGATCTTCTCCATCTGCTCGCCCGAGGCCTGGGCGCCGATCATGGTGGCCGGGTCCAGCGGCGAACCCTGCGTGATCGCCTCGACGCGCTTCACCGCCCGCTCCATGAAGCGGTCGTAGATCGACTCATGCACCAGCGCCCGGCTCGGGCAGGTGCAGACTTCGCCCTGATTGAGGGCGAACATCGTGAAGCCCTCGAGGGCCTTGTCGAGGAAGTCGTCGTCCTCGTTCGCCACGTCGGCGAAGAAGATGTTCGGCGACTTGCCGCCGAGCTCGAGCGTCACCGGGATCAGGTTCTGCGACGCGTACTGCATGATGAGGCGGCCGGTGGTCGTCTCACCCGTGAAGGCGATCTTGGCGATCCGCGGCGACGAGGCGAGCGGCTTGCCGGCCTCGAGCCCGAAGCCGTTGATCACGTTGAGCACGCCCGGCGGCAGCAGGTCGCCGATGATCTCCATCAGAACCAGCACGGAGGCCGGGGTCTGCTCGGCGGGCTTGAGGACCACGCAGTTGCCGGCGGCGAGAGCCGGGGCGAGCTTCCACACCGCCATCAGGATCGGGAAGTTCCACGGAATGATCTGACCGACCACGCCCAGCGGCTCGTGGAAATGGTAGGCGACCGTGTCGTGGTCGATCTCGGAGATCGAGCCTTCCTGCGCCCGCACGCAGCCGGCGAAGTAGCGGAAATGGTCGATGGCGAGCGGGATGTCGGCGTGGGTCGTCTCGCGGATCGGCTTGCCGTTGTCCCAGGTCTCGGCCAGGGCGATCAGATCGAGGTTCTCCTCCATCCGGTCGGCCATCTTGAGGAGGATCCGGGCGCGCTCGGCCGGCGCCGTGCGGCCCCAGGCCTCCTTGGCGGCGTGGGCGGCGTCGAGGGCCTTCTCGACATCCTGGGCATCGGAGCGGGCGACCTCGCAGATGACCTTGCCGGTGATCGGCGAGGTGTTCTCGAAGTAGCGGCCGGCCGCGGGGGCGACCCACTGGCCGCCGATGAAGTTCTCGTAGCGGGCCGAGAAGGGCGACTTGACCTTGGCGTCGCCGAGGAATTCCGGCTTGTTCATCGCTGTGTTCCCTCCGTGGGCCCCGGCCTCGCGAACCGCGGCTCTTGGGCTTAAGCTGGCGCTCGGGCGACCGATCTCAGGGCCGCGTCCGGTTCAACTATGGTCGCAGCCAATGGCTTTTGGCGCGCCGAATCAAGATGGACTTTTGGCCAGTGCGCGAGTGAGGCGATCCTACGCCCTTCCGGCCAGCGCCGCGAGGGGGGCGATCCGGCGGCTCCGGCGCCACCATTCGACCGCTGACCGGAGCGGCGCGCGATCAGACGACCCGTCGGGAAGGCCTGCACCCATGGGGCGCCAGAGACGGCGTCGCGCGGAAGCGCGGCCTGCCAAGATCAGCTCACGAATCAGCCCAGGAAGGTGAGCGGAAGGATGAGGGCGGCGAGCGGCAGCGCCGCCAGCGCGGCCGGCCGCAGCCAGCGCGGCCGATAGGAGATCAGCGCCACGACCATCAGGGCCGATCCGGTCAACGCCCCGGTCCACTGGACGGGACCGAAATTCCAGCCCGCGGACGCCACGGCCGCCGCGAACGACAGCGCCAGTCCTGACCATCCGGCCGCACGGAGGCTCGGAACCCGCCGCCGGGGCACGGGCGACCGGAAGGCGGCCCGATGATGACGGTCGAGGCTCAAGGCCAGGGCGGCGAAGCCCGAGAAGCCCAGGAGCAGGCTCAACAGCAGAGCGGGGATGGTCACGCTTCGACGGTCCCGTGCAGGGTCGCGACGGCCCGCTCGCGGGCAATCTCGCCGCGCCGGGCCGCCAGCCGGGCACCGAGGAGGAGCACCAGCCCGATCACCGTGATCGCGGCGTCGAACCCGAGGAATCGCGCTTCGCCGACCGTCAACATGTCGGCGACCGGGATCGCCAGGAAGGCTGCTGCCGCCAGGCCGAGCGCCGCGGACCAGGCTTTCGCCCGCGGGTAGAGCATCGCCAGCAGGGCGGCGATCGCCCAGGCGGCGAAGAAGCCGCGGACCTCCCAGTCGCCCCGGGCTTCCAGGCCGGCCGGCAGGAGGCGATTCCCGAGGAAGTAGGCCGCCAATCCCACCGGAAGGCCCGCGATGGTCCCGATGTTCAGAAACCGCACGAAGCGCAGGCCGAAGCCTTCCGGATCCGCGCCCCTCGGCGCCCGCGCAACCGTCCAGAGCACGAGGCCCGAGCCGATGGCGGCGGCGCCCATCACGCCGCAGAGGAAGAACAGCAGGCGCAGGGGTGCCGGCGCGAAATGGCCCTGGTGGAGGCCGGCCATCACGGCGCCCGTCCGCGTGGCGGCCCCGGCCACGCCGACCCGGGAAATCTCGGCGCCGGTGTCGGCGGCGTAGGCGATCTGCGGGTGGAGATGCGTGAGCCCGTGTGGCTCCTCGAAATACGCCGTCGCGGTCGCGCCGGCATCCCCGGGCATCGAGACGAACAGGACTTCGGGCGGTTCACCGCCCGCGGCAGTCGCCCGGTCCACGATCTCGCCCAGCGGCAGCGGCACGCCGGGCCGACCCTCGGGCGGACGGCCGGGCGTCATGATGCCCGCCTCCGCGTAATAGCGGAGCTCGTCGCCGTGATAGGCCGCCTGGATGCCCCAGGGCATCAGCATCGACGACAGCAGGACGAGGCCGGAATAGACGATCATCAGGTGGAACGGCAGGGCGAGGACCCCGACCACGTTGTGGGCGTCGAGCCATCCGCGCTGTGCCGAGCGATCCCGCCGGAAGGTGAAGAAGTCGGCGAAGATGCGCCGGTGCGTGACGATACCGGCGATCAGCGCAATCAGCAGGATCGTGGCGCAGGCCGAGACGATCCAGCGCCCCCAGATCGGCGGCAGATGCAGCTCGTAGTGGAAGCGGTAGAGGAAATCGCCGCCCTGCGTGTCGCGGACCGCCGACCGTTCCCCGGTCGCGGGATCGAGGAGGGCGTGGTGGTAGGGGCCCGCGGGGCTCTGCCACCAGTAGACCTCCACGGCCGGGCTGTCCGCCTTCGGCAGCCTGACGGACCAGCCCACGGCGTCCGGCATTGTCTTGCGCAGGAACATGCCTGCGCGGGTGGCCGCCGCGACGGGGTCAGGGGCCGACTCGGACAGTTCGGGGCGCATCCAGCGCGAGATCTCGCTGCGATAGTAACTCGCCGTCCCGGTCACGAAGATCGCGAACAGCACCCAGCCGACCACAAGGCCGGACCACGTGTGCAGCCACGCCATGGCCTGGCGGAAACTCCCGGTTTGGCTCACGCGACGGCCCCGCCTGTCAGGCCGCCCGCTGCCCAGAGAGCCGCCGCCAGAAGGGCAGCCAGGATGGCCACGACGACCGCCGCGACGGCGAGCGTCCGCGCCGCGAAAACCCAGATCCCGACCGCCGCCATGATGGCGAAGCTCGCGAGTGTGGCGGCGGACACGGCTTCGGCCCTGGGGCCCGGCAGCGTCACCGCGAGAAGGCCGGTCGCGAGCGCCGCCACGCCGTAGCCGCCGAGCGCCGCCAAGACTACGCGGCCTGCAACGGTGAGGCGATCGGACAGGGTCGGCGTTGCCCGGGCGCTCATGGCGCCACCTCTCGTTTCCGTGAGCCCATGGGGCGACCTAAAGCGACCGTCGCGGCGGCGCAACGCCTATGTTCCGGAACGATTCCAGTGTGGCGAGAGAGGCTTAGGTGCCGAGCTGAGAAGGTGTCCCGTGACGGCGCACGTGAGGATCCCGATTGTCAGGAGCACGTGCCGCGTCTGCCCTGTCCCGTTCGCCCGGCTCTTGGCGATGGGACGGTCCAATCGGGTCCTACGCTCCCGATACGGGGTGGCTCAGCGTCTCAGGACTCTATCCGGCTCCGCACGCTTGGCCCCTCGGATCGACGCGGCTGCGTCCATGGCGCTGGGAGGCAAATAGGCGCCGGCATCGGGTCGTCCAGCGACGACGTGGTTGCCGGGCCTCGTCTCCGCTCGGTCTCTACCCCAGCCGTAGCCGGCGTTGAGACCCGCGTAAAATCCGGTGAAGTCGTCCGCGCGGGCGCTGCCGGCGACGAGACTCAGCAGGATCGGCAGCAAGACGCGGCTCATGGTCAGTCTGCAACAAACAAGGCGGCGGCCCCGATCGGAGCCGCCGCCCTGAAGTCTCGTCGCTGATCGCGGCGGCAAAGCGGCCGCCGTGACCCGCTCAGTCCTCGACGTTGATGCTCTGGGCCTCGCGGCCCTTCTGGCCTTCGACAACGCCGAGCGTGACCTGCTGGCCCTCGGCGAGGGAGTCGAGGCCGGCCCGGGAGAGAGCGGAGCGGTGGACGAACACGTCCTTGCCGCCGTCATTGACCGAGACGAAGCCGAAGCCCTTCGCAGGGTCGTACCACTTCACGGTGCCGCTCATCTCCACCGACGGGCCGCTGGCGAAGCGGCCACCGCCGCCGCCGCCACCGCCGCCGTACCCACCGCCGCCACCGCCGTAGCCGCCGCCACCGCCGTAACCACCGCCGCCACCGCCGGCGCCGAAGCCGCCGGTGCGCGGACGGAACTCGCGCCGGGGCGCGGGAGCCTCGGCCGTGGACGTGTCGACGCTGGTGACGCTGGTCACCTGCGGGCCCTTCTGACCCTGGGCCGTGGTGACCGTCAGACGGGTACCCGGCATGAGGTCCGCGTGACCGGCCGCCTCGACGGCGCGGATGTGGAGGAAGGCATCGCCCGAGCCGTCACCCAGCTCGACGAAGCCGAAGCCTTTCTCCTTGTTGAACCACTTGACGGTGGCGTCGCGCTCGGGCCCCGACGCGACCGGGGCAGCGCCACGCGCCGGGCCGCGGTCGAAGCCACCGCCGCCGAAGCCACCGCCGCCGCCGCCGAAGCCACCACCGCCACCACCGTACCCACCGCCGAATCCGCCGCTGGGGGCAGCTTGATCAGGCCATCTCGGCTCGCCACTCTCGTCGAAGCCGCGCTTCTGCGGCCCCCTGAAATCACGACCACGTCCCATAGAAAGCTCGCAAAAACCGTCCGCCGCCCTTGTCTCGAATACCGCGTGCGCGCCATCCCAGACAGCCCACGCCCCGCACTATCATTACCCCAGGTCGCGGTAACCAAGAATAACGCCCCAGTCCTGACGCAATCGGGCCTTGACCGCAAGGACCTTCTGGCCCCAAACGCGCCCGTTTCGTTACTTTCTTGCGGCAAACAACGCAGACGTCGGTGCGGGGCGCACTGGTCGTTCGCAGTGGAGTGATGGCGTTAGCGAAACGCAAACGCTGCGTGGGTAAGGTCGAAGACGCGCTCCGCACCGCCGGCCGTCATGATCGCGACACCGACCTTCCCCGACCTCTCGGCCCTCGTCGTCGATGAGAGCCTCTACATCCGCCGAATCGTGCGTGACATGCTGATGCGCGTCGGGATCAAGCGCGTCCTCGAAGCACCGGACGGCGCCGAGGCGCTCGGCGTGCTGGCGGAGAGCAAGCCCGACATCAGCATCATCGACTGGGACCTGTCGATCCTGTCGGGCGAGGAGTTCATCCGGCTCGCGCGCACGCCGACCACCTCGCCCTGCCCCACGATCCCGATCATCCTGATGCTGGCCCAGCCGCGCCGCAACGTGGTCGACCGGGCGGTGGCGCTCGGCGTCAATGAGATCATCGCCAAGCCGTTCTCGCCCAAGACCCTGTGGTCGCGGTTGGACGAGGTGATCAACCGGCCGCGGCCGTATTCGCAGGTGAAGAGCCTGCTGCGCCCGATTCCGCGACGCACCAGCGCCATGAAGGCGGTGGCCTGATCGCGGGCCTGCGATCGGACGTTGCAGTTCCCCACCGAGCCTGTAGGGTCATCGATTAACAAAGGCCGAGCGCGACGCTCCTGGCCGACCCTGAGGATCGACGGCCGCGCCGATGAGGGACGAGACCGCCGCGGCCGCACCGTCCCGAATCCAGACCGGCGCGGCGCCGCTTCACACGCCTGACCCCTTCCCGGGCCGGGATCGCCGTCGCGCCGCCTACGCGGCGCTGGATCTCGGCACCAACAACTGCCGCCTGCTGATCGCCGAGCCGACCTACAGCGGCTTCCGGGTGATCGACGCGTTCTCGCGCATCGTGCGTCTCGGCGAGGGGCTCGGCACCTCCGACCGCCTGAGCGACGCGGCGATCGAGCGGACCGTCGAGGCGCTGCGGATCTGCCGGACCAAGATGCAGGTGCGCGGGGTGCAGCGCGCCAAGATCATCGCCACGGAGGCGTGCCGCCTGGCCGTGAACGGCGCGGCCTTCGTCGAGCGCGTCCGCCGCGGCGTGGGGCTCGACCTGGAGATCGTGGACCGCCAGACCGAGGCCTATCTGGCCGTCACCGGTTGCGCGGCGCTGGCCGACCCGCTGGCGGAGTCGGTCGTGATCTTCGACATCGGCGGCGGCTCCACCGAGATCGCGTGGCTCGACGGTGCGGCCGCCAACCCGTCTACGGACCCGACCCTGCGGATCCGCGCCTGGGATTCGCTGCCGGTCGGCGTGGTCACGTTGGCGGAGCGTCACGGCGGTGCCGAGGTGACGCGGCGGATGTTCGAGGGGATGGTCGAGGAGGTGGCCGAGAAGCTGTCCGCCTTCGCCCTGCGCGCCGCGGCGGCCGCGACGGCGCCCCGGTTCCATCTGCTCGGTACCTCGGGCACCGTGACGACGATCGCCGCGATGCACCTGCGTCTGGCGCGCTACGAGCGGCGGCGCGTCGACGGCCTGTGGATGACCGATGACGAGGTGACAACCGCCATCGATGACCTGCTCGACACCCGCCTGGAACAGCGCGCGGACAATCCCTGCATCGGTCGGGACCGCGCCGATCTGGTGCTCGCCGGCTGCGCGATCCTCGAGGCGATCCGCCGGGCCTTCCCCGCCGAGCGCCTGCGCATCGCCGATCGCGGCCTGCGTGAAGGCTTGCTGATGAACATGATGCGGGAGGACGGCGTCTGGAACAGGAAGCCGGTGCGATGAGGACATCGCGATGAGCGACCGGCGCGGCGGCGCGAGTTCCGGGGGCGGCGTGCGCGGGGACCTGAAGCAGCGGGTGAAGACCGGCCGCGGACGGACCCTGTCGCAGAAGCGCTGGCTCGAGCGCCAGCTCAACGATCCCTACGTGGCGCGGGCGAAGCGCGAGGGCTATCGATCCCGTGCGGCGTACAAGCTCATCGAGATCGACGAGCGCTACAAGCTGCTGCGGCCCGGCCAGCGGGTCGTCGACCTCGGCGCCGCCCCCGGGGGGTGGTCGCAGGTTGCCGCGCGCACGGTCGGGTCGACCGGCCGGGTCGTCGGCATCGATCTGCTGGAGATCGAGCCCATGGCCGGGGTCGAGTTCATCACGCTGGACTTCCTCGACGACGAGGCGCCGGCCAAGCTGACCGCACTGCTCGGCGGACCCGCCGATCTGGTGCTGTCCGACATGGCAGCGAACGCCACGGGTCACAAGAAGACCGATCACCTGCGCATCATCGGTCTCGCCGAGACGGCGGCCGCGTTCGCCCGCGAGATCCTGGCACCGGGCGGCGCCTATCTGGCCAAGGTGCTTCAGGGCGGCACCGAGGGCGCCCTCCTGACCGACCTGAAGCGCGACTTCGCCGTCGTCCGTCACGTGAAGCCGGCCGCCAGCCGCGCGGATTCCAGCGAACTCTACGTCCTGGCGACGGGCTATCGCGGAGCGCCGACCAGCGGGGCGTCTGCCGACGCGGGCTGAGCCGACCTCAGGCGCCGGTTGCGTGGGCGCGGTCGCTCGTCGTCGTCGGTGGGCTCCTCGCGGATGCGCCTCTCGACGCCCTCGGCCGCCGCTTCGAGCGGGAGAGCCCCGTCGACGCGGTGCATCCCTGGCGGGCGCAGCTCGCCGCCCGACACCGCGTCGACGTGATATGCGCGCTTGCGGAGATCAGCGTCGGTCGGACGGGCGACCGAGGAGCACTCGGCGCCGGCGCAGTCCCGATCGTCTGGGCCAACCTGCTGCCACGGCTCCCCGTCGTACCGCTGGAGGCCCGCGCAGCCCGCAGGCGGGCTGCGCGGGCGCACCTCGGCAGACAGATCGTCGAGGCTCTTCTGTCTGCCGGAGACGTACTGCCGCGACGACTGCATTGGCCGCGTGACCGACACGCTCGCCCTGATGTTCGGCGTCACCCTGCCGAAACCCGACGGACCCGGGCTTTTTGAGAACGCGCCGTTCGGCGAGATCAGCCGTCGTCGCCGCCTGATCCTCGGGAAAATGGCGACGAGGACCGGCGACCGGCGCGCCCGTGCGGCGAGCAAAGAAAAGGGGCTGCCGCGGTCATCCCGGGCAGCCCCTCCTGAAGACGCGGTCCTCGAACCGCCGCTTACTCCGTCGGCCCGTCGTTGCCGGACGGGGCGGCCCCGCCCTCATCCGCCGCGACGCTCTCGAAACGCGGACGGCGGCGGCGACGCGGCTTGGCGGGGGCTTCCTCGCTGGCGGCGGCTTCCGGCTCCGGAGATGCCGGCGGCTCGACCGCAGGGGCGGGTCGCGCCGGGGCCATCAGGAAGGCCGGCAGGCCAGTCGGCTCCTCGGCGACCGCAGCGGGCGCCGGCTCGCGGCGACGCTCGCGGCGCGGTGCCGCCTCCTGCCGCGGCGTCTCGCTGCGCGGCGCGCGCTCGGGGCGGCCCTCCGGCCTGCCTTCATTCCGCGGTGCCTCGCCGCGATTGCCGTCGTAGCGGCCCTGATCGGGGCGAACGTCCGGCCGGCTGTCCGGCCGCGCTTCGTACCGATTATCCTGCCGGGACTCTGGACGGTTGTCTTGCCGGCTGTCCGGCCGACTATCCTGACGATTGTCTTGGCGGCCGTCCTGGCGGTCCTGGCGGTAGTCCGGCCGGCTGAAATCCTGGCGATCCTGCCGCTCCGAGCGGTCCTGCCGGTAATCCTGGCGCTGATAATCTTGCCGGTAGTCCTGACGCGGCTGATCCTGCCGGCGGTAATCCTGCCGACCGTTGTTGTCGAACCGGCGTTGGTCGCGGTTCTGGAACCGGTCCCGGCCCTGACGGCCATCCTGGTGCTGGTCCGGGCGACTCTCGTAGGGCTGCGGCTGCTGGCTCGGGTCGCCGTCGTCGTAGCCGCTATAGGCGTGACCGTTCGGTCCGGCACCGTTGCCCTGGCCGTCCTCGTCGCCCTCGTCCATGTCGTCGTCGTACGGACGACTGGCATAACCACCGGTATTCGCCGGTCGGTTCTGCTCCTGAGCACCGGAGACAATCCGGAAATAGTGCTCACCGTGCTGGAAATAGTTCTCGGCTGCCACCGGATCGCCCGCCGCCAGCGCGTCGCGCGCGAGTTGCGCGTACTTGTCGGCGATATGCTGCGCGGTGCCGCGGATTTTGACGTCGGGACCGTTGGATTCGTACGAGCGCGTCAGCGGATTCGGACCCTTCGGCCGGTTGCGGCCGCGCATCCGTCGATTCTGGTTTGGTCTCATCGGTCTTTGGTGACCCTCGTTCACGCAAACGACTGTCTACGGGGGCGCCCGGAAGGTATTTCCTGACGCAGCCCGGCCAAGCGCATCCGGCGGCGTCCCGCGTGCGACCGCGGAGCGGTCTGCGCGCCTGTCTGACCATCCCTCGTGCCGCGCGCTCAGACCCAGGCGAGGCAACCAGTCGATTGTCAGATTCGAAAGCTGCCGAACCGCCGCGCACTCACCTGCGCGCCCTGGTTCGACGGTCTGGGGGATCAGCGAACCTGCCAGCGACCCACGGTCGCCACCGACCATATGATCGTCCGTCTTAACGAACGGTTCGCGATCTTCAAGCCGACTTTAGCGTCCCCCGGCTTATGCAACAAGCATTTTCTCGATGCCGACATCGTCAGCCCAAAGTTAGGCATCCCGATGGCCGGTTGAAAGACCGTCCGCAAGACCGAAGCTCAGAACACGGTCGTGTCCGGCGAGGTCGCGTCGCAATCCGCGATCGGTAAACCCCGCAGCCAGGGCGAGCTCTCGCACCGCGTCGGCCTGATCGAAGCCGATCTCGACCGCCAGCGTCCCGCTGCGGGCCAGGAGCGCGCCTGAACGCACTCCGTCCAGGATGCGGCGGTAGGCGTCGAGCCCGTCCTCGCCGCCGTCCAGGGCCCCGAGCGGATCGTGGATCTGGACCTCGCGGTCAAGGGTCGGGATCACGGCTCGCGCAATGTACGGCGGGTTCGAGACCACCAGGTCGAAGGTGCCTCGGAGCGCCTCGCACCAGTCGCCAGCGAGGAAAGCCGCACGTCGGCCGACCCCGTTCGCCAAGGCGTTGGCGCGGGCGATCCTCAGCGCGGCGACCGAGCGGTCGACCCCGAAGCCCGTGGCTGCCGGGCGCTCATGGAGCAGCGCCGTGAGGATGCAGCCCGATCCGGTGCCGAGATCGAGACAGCGCAGAGGCGCATCCCGATCCGGCACCGCCGCGAGGGCGGCCTCGACGAGGATCTCTGTGTCCGGACGCGGCACCAGGGTCTCGGGACAGAGGCGGAACGGAAGCCCCCAGAACTCCCAGGCGCCGAGGATGCGGGCGACCGGCTCGCCTCCGAGCCGCCGCGCCAGGGCCGCGTCGAGTGCTGCCGCCTCGTGTCCGGCGAGCCGCGTGTCGCCATCGACGAGGAGGTCCCGCGTCTCCAGCCCGAGCACGCCCAGCAGCAGGAAGCGCGCGTCGCCGTCCACCTCGCGAAGGCCGCCGTCGCGCAGGCGCGCCGCGCTCCAGCGCAGGGCGGCCCGGCGGGACAGGCCCTGGCACGATCCCGACATCCCGGCCGCGCTCAGGCCATCCCTTCGGCGGCGAGAAGCTCCGCCTGATGCTCGGTGATCAGCGCATCGACCACCTCGTCGAGGGCTGTGCCGGCCATTACCTCTTCCAGCTTGTAGAGGGTCAGGTTGATCCGGTGATCGGTGACGCGCCCCTGCGGAAAATTGTAGGTGCGGATCCGCTCGCTGCGGTCGCCGGAACCGACCTGCGCCTTCCGGTCAGCCGCGCGGGCCGAATCCTTGGCGGTGCGCTCGGCCTCGTAGAGCCGCGCGCGCAGCAGCGCCATGGCGCGGGCCCGGTTCTTGTGCTGGGACCGCTCCTCTTGGACGAACACCACGATGCCGGTGGGCAAGTGCGTGATGCGGATCGCCGATTCGGTCTTGTTGACGTGCTGGCCGCCCGCCCCCTGGGCGCGCATCGTATCGATCTTCAGATCCGCGTCGTTGACGTGGATATCGACCTCCTCGGCCTCCGGCAGCACCGCCACGGTTGCGGCCGAGGTGTGGATGCGCCCCTGGGTCTCGGTGTCGGGCACCCGCTGCACGCGATGGGCGCCGCTCTCGAATTTCAGCCGGGCGAAGACGCCCCGCCCCTTCACCTCCGCGACCACCTCGCGAAAGCCGCCGACCGTCCCCTCGCTCTCGGAGATGACCTCGACCCGCCAGCCCTTCGACTCGGCATACTTCGCGTACATCCGGAACAGGTCGCCCGCGAACAGGGCCGCCTCGTCGCCGCCGGTGCCGGCGCGAACCTCGAGGATCGCGCTCTTCTCGTCTGCGGCATCCTTAGGCAAGAGCAGGAGCTGCAGCGCACGGTGCGCGGCCTCCAGCGCCTCCTGCGCCTCGGGCTTCTCCTCGGCGGCGAGCGCGCGCATCTCGGGGTCCGTTCCGGGCTCGTCGATCAACGCCTCGACGCCGGCCAGATTCTCCACCGCCGCCCGATACGCACGGATCGCGTCCACAACCGGGTCCAGATCGGACAGTTCCCGCGAGAGCTGAACGACGGTGTCGGGATCTCCCTCGCCCGAGGCGAGCTGGGCGGTGACGATATCGTGCCGCGCCAGGATGGCGTCGAGGCGCTCGGTGGGGAAGGGGATCATCGCCCGTGATTCTGCAGGTCTGCGCGTGTCGCTTCGGGCCGGGCGCCGACCTTGGCCCGCGGGAGGAGGCGTGGGTTTGCGAGGGTGAAACGACCCGACAGGGCCTCCCCTCTTCCACACGTCGTCCGTTCGCGAGCGGAAGCCGTGGCGCGCCGACCGAAAGCGTCGTGGCGTTGCCGTACAACCCTGGCCGAATGTTCGGCAAGGGTTGCACACGCGCTTAGATAGGGACGCCGTGGGCGTGCGCGAAGGCGGTCAGCGCCGGACGCAGGGAGTCCCCGTCCTGCATGCGCGCCATCTCGGAGTCGATGAGTTCGGCGATCGCCCGGGCGTCGAGGCTCAGCACCATCGCCTTGACCGGGCCGATGGCGGCCGGCGACATCGACAGATCGCGGTAGCCGAGGCCGATCAGCGCCATCGCATCGAGGGGCCGGCCGCCGATCTCGCCGCAGACCGTCACCGGGCAACCCGCGGCGGTGGCCCGCTCGGCGATCAGCCGGAAGGCCCGCAGCGCCGCGACGCTCAACGGATCGAACCGGTCCGCGACGCGGCGATTCTCCCGGTCCACCGCGAACAGGAACTGCATCAGGTCGTTCGAGCCCACCGACAGGAAGTCGGCCTCCCGGGCAATCTCGTCGATCTGGAACAGGAGGGAGGGCACCTCGATCATGGCGCCGAGGCGGCACTCGGCCGGGAGCCGGTAGCCGTGGCGGCTCAGGTAGGCCTTCTCCCGCTCGACGATGCCGCGGGCGCGCACGAACTCGTCCACCGTGGCGACCATCGGGAACATGATCTTGAGCGGATCGCCGTCCGCGGCCTTCAGGAGCGCCCGGAGCTGCATGCGCAGCAGCGCCGGCCGGTCGAGGCCGATCCGGATCGCCCGCCAGCCCAGGGCCGGGTTCTCCTCCTCGAGCTTGGCCATGTAGGGCAGGATCTTGTCGCCGCCGATATCAAGGGTGCGGACGGTGACCGGCTTGCCCTTCGAGGCGGTGAAGACCTTGCGGTAGAGGTCCTGCTGTTCCGCCGCGGACGGCATGCGCTGGGCGACCATGAACTGCAGCTCGGTCCGGAACAGGCCGACGCCCTCGGCGCCCGTTTCGTGGAGATGGCTGAAATCCACCAGCAGGCCGGCATTGAGGTGGAGACCGACCCGCACCCCGTCGCGGGTCTGGGCCGGTACATCCCGGAGTGCCCGGTACTGTTCCTGCCGGCGGGCGCGCAGGCGCACCATCTCGGCATAGGCGGCCTCGACCTCCGGCCCCGGCCGGACGTGAATCTCGCCGGCCACACCGTCGACGATGATCGCGTCGCCCGCGTCGCAGAGTGCCGTGGCGTTCTCGACCTCGCCCACCGCCGGGATGCCGAGTGCCCGGGCGACGATGGCCACGTGGCTGGTCGGCCCCCCCTCCTCCAGCACGATGCCGCGCAGCGTCGAGGATTCGTAGTCGAGGAGGGCCGCCGGCCCCATGGTGCGCGCCACCAGGATGGCGTTCTCGGGCAGGACCGCGGCGCCGGCCGCCTCGGACCCCAGCAGGGTGCGCAGCACGCGGTTGGTGAGATCGTCGAGATCGTGCAACCGCTCCCGCAGGTACGGGTCGGACTGGCGCATCATCCGGGCACGGTTATCGGACTGGACCCGCTCCACGGCGGCTTCGGCGGTGAGGCCCGAGGCGACCGCCTCCCGCATCCGCCGGAGCCAGCCCTTGTCGTGGGCGAACATCCGGACCGTTTCCAGCACCTCCCGCGACTCGGCCGTGCCGATCCGGTCGCCGCGCTCAACAAGGGCGTCGATCGCCGAGCGGACCTCCTCGATCGCCTCGTCCAGGCGCGCCACCTCGCGCTCGACGTTCTCGGCGATCAGCGTCTTCACCACGACGCGGGGCTCGTGCAGCACCACGTGGCCGAGGCCGATGCCGTCGGCCAGCGCGATGCCCCGGGCCAGGACCGGGCGGCGGGCGGCGGTGCCGGCATCGGGCGCCAGCCCCTCCAACTCGCCGGAGGCGATCATCTCCGAGAGCACCATGGCGGTGGTCTGGAGCGCCTCGATCTCCTCCTCGGAGTAGACGCGGTAGGTCTTGTTCTGGACGGTGAGGACGCCGAGCGTGTTGCCGGCCCGCAGGAGCGGCACGCCCAGGAAGGCGTGGTAGGCCTCCTCGCCGGTCTCGGGACGGTACGAGAAGGACGGGTGGTTCTGGGCGTCGGAGAGCGACAGCGGCTCCGCGGTGCGGGCGATCAGGCCGACGAGGCCCTCGTCGGTGCGCATGCGCGTCTGGTGCACCGCTTCGCGGTTCAGGCCCTCGGTGGCGAAGAGTTCGAGGGTGTTGTCATCCCGCAGGACGTAGACCGAGCAGACCTCGGCCACCACGTTCGCGGCGATCAGGACGACGATCCGGTCGAGGCGTGCCTGTGGGCTGACCGGCTCCGCCATGGCTTCGCGGAGGCGGCGCAGCAGCAGGCGCGGGCCTCCGGGCGCAGCGGGCATCGGTTCGTCGTTCCGTCGTCGGTGAGCGGCCTTGGCGTCGACCACCCTGCAACCTTGACGCCAACCCCAGGGAGGCCGCCGCCGGATGGGTCGTGCCGCCTGTTCCAGAGTCGCTCTGGCACAACCGAACCGGCCCGTGACTGTTCAGTTCACCGCACGCGACCCGCTCGAAACCGCGCCGTTCCAGGCTCAGGCCTGATCCAGGCCGTATAGCGAGTGGAGCGTGCGCACGGCAAGCTCCGTATAGGCCGCATCGATCAGCACGGAGAACTTGATCTCCGATGTGGTGATCGCGCGGATGTTGATTCCCTTCTCGGCCAGCGCGCGGAAGGCTTTCGCCGCGACGCCCGCGTGGCTGCGCATGCCGACGCCGATCGCCGAAACCTTGACCACGTCGGTGGCGCCCTCGATCTGCGCGTAGCCGATCTGGCCGCGCGCCTCGTCGAGGATCGCGCGGGAGCGCTGGTACTCGGAGGCCGGCACCGTGAAGGTCATGTCGGTGGTCGACTGATCGCCCGACACGGTCTGGATGATCATGTCGACGTTGATGTTGGCGTCGGCGAGCGGCCCGAAGATGGCCGCGGCGACGCCGGGGCTGTCCTTGACCTTGCGCAGGGTGATCTGCGCCTCGTCCCGGGAGAAGGCGATCCCGGTGATGATCTGCTGTTCCACGATGTCGTCCTCGTCGCAGATGAGGGTGCCCGGGCGCGCGGCGTCCGGCGGATCGAAGGAGGACCGGACCGTGGTCGGCACCCGGTGGACCATGGCGAGCTCCACCGAGCGGACCTGCAGCACCTTGGCGCCGAGCGAGGCCATCTCCAGCATCTCCTCGAAGGTCACCCGCTCCATGCGGCGGGCCTTCGGCACGATGCGGGGATCGGTGGTGTAGACGCCGTCCACGTCCGTGTAGATGTCGCAGCGCTCGGCCCCGATCGCGGCCGCCACCGCCACCGCCGAGGTATCGGAGCCGCCGCGGCCCAGCGTCGTCACACGGCCGGTCTCGGCGTGGACGCCCTGGAAGCCGGCGATCACCGCCACCTCGCCCTTCGCGAAGCCGGCCTCGAGATTCTTGGGGTCGATCTCGGCGATGCGGGCCGAACCGTGCGCGTCCGAGGTCACCACCGGGATCTGCCAGCCCTGCCAGGACCGGGCCTTGATCCCGTCCTTCTGCAGCGCGATCGCCAGGAGGCCGGCGGTGATGAGTTCGCCGGAGGCGACCACCGCATCGTATTCCCGGGCATCGTAGAGCGCGTTCGCGTCCTTGACCCAGTCGACCAGCTCGTTGGTCTTGCCCGACATGGCCGAGACGATGACGGCTACGTCGTAGCCCGCCGCAACCTCGCGGGCGACGTGCCGGGCCACGTTTCGGATGCGGTCGACGTTGGCGACGGAGGTGCCGCCGAATTTCATCACCAGACGGGGCATGGTCTCTCGGTCGCGGGTTCCCGGTGGCGATCGGACCCGCCCGCCTCAGGCCGGTCCGGACAGTGCCCGGCGGGTACAAGCGCCTCCGCGGAGTGTCAACAACCTGCCAAGCATGGCGCCCGCGCGCCGCGGCGACTTTCCCGGCAGCGGCGTGCTACGGCGTGATGGGCCGCCCCACGGTACCGATCGCCGCCTCGCGCGGCGCGTCCGCGGGGCGAGCCGCTGATGTCGGGACGGAACACGCATGGACAGGTCAGGAACGGACCACAATCGGGACGGCTTCGTCGATCGTGGCGAGGTCGCGCGGTTCGATGCCCTCGCCGCGACCTGGTGGGACGAGGCCGGTCCGATGCGGGTGCTCCACCGATTCAACCCGGTGCGGCTCACCTACATCCGCGACGCGCTCTGCCGCCACCACGGTCGGGACCCCCAGAAGCCGTTCCCGCTGGACGGGCTCACGATCTGCGATGTCGGCTGCGGCGGAGGCGTCCTGTCGGAGCCGCTGGCGCGCCTCGGCGCCACGGTGACCGGGTTGGATCCGGCGGAGCAGAACATCGCGGTGGCCCGGGCCCACGCGGAAGGCGCCGGCGTGCCGGTGGACTACCGTGGCGAGACCATCGAGGCCGTGGTCGCCTCGGGACGGACCTTCGATGCGGTGCTGATCATGGAGGTTGTTGAGCACGTCTCCGACATGCCGGCCTTCGTGCGCACGGCCTGCGCCGCGGTGAAGCCTGGCGGGATGCTGTTCGCCGCGACGCTCAACCGGACCATGCGGTCCTTCGCGCTGGCGATCGTCGGCGCGGAGTACGTCCTCGGCTGGCTTCCCCGCGGCACGCACGACTGGGCGAAATTCGTGACGCCGGACGAGCTCGGCCGGGCGATCCGCGCGGGCGGTCTCGCGGTCACGGACACGACCGGGGTGGTCTACAACCCGCTCACCGACGGATGGCGCACCGGCCGGGATACGGCCGTGAACTATATGGTCGCGGCGGCGCATCGGGGCTGAACCGGACCCGCCGCGCGCCGTTGGGTTCGCGGCGGAGGTGCTGGCGATGCTTGAGAAGATACCCAGCGTGGTGGGCGAAGCCCTGTCGGGCCTGAAGGCCGGCAGGGATAAGACGGCCTATCACGCGACCTTTTCCGACGTTCCGGAGACGCTCACGCTGACGAGCCCGGCCTTCGCCGATGGCGCAGGCCTGCCGGCCCGACACACGGCGGACGGCGAAGGCGTGTCGCCGCCGCTGGCCTGGAGCGGCCTGCCGGACGGAACCGCCGCCCTAGTCCTCCTCGTCGAGGATGCCGGCAGTCCGACCCCGCAACCTCTGGTGCATCTCATAGCCTGGGATCTCCCGCCCGAGCCCGCCAGTCTGGACGAAGGTTCCCTTCCGAGCCCCGGCCGACCGGGCGAGGCGCGCCGGCTCGGCCGGAACAGCTTTCAGAAATCCGAGTGGCTACCGCCGGATCCGCCGAGCGGCCACGGTCGCCACGACTATGTATTCCAAGTCTACGCGCTCCGGCAGGCGCTGTCCCTCGGCGAGGATCCGGGGCGCGGCGCATTGCTGGCGGCCATGCGCGATCGTGTTGTCGCCAAGGGGCAACTCACCGGGACCTACGAGCGCCGGTAAGCATCGGGAGGACAGGCAAAAATCGGGATCGGACAGGATCCTGTCACGTTGTGCCGGCGATGCGACGCCGGTATTGAGTCGACCGGCCGTGCCCCTTGGGCATCACCGCCATATCAGGACAGGAGACCGGGCCCGTGGGCGTCGACGCGCGGACCAAGCGGCACAGCAGCGCGCGCGTGGCCCAGACGCTGGCCGCCTCGGGTGTCGGAACGTGGGAATGGCACATCGCCGACGACGTCCTGCGCTGCGATGCGGCCGCTGCGGCGATGCTCGGCGTACCGCAGGCGCGGGCCGGACGAGGCGCGACCTTCGCGCTTTTCCTGGACCGCGTCCATCCGGAAGACAGGCGCCGCGTCGGCGTGCTCATCGACGATCTTCGCGGCCGGGGCGGCCTGTACATCGCGCAGTACAGAACCGTTCCGCGGCCCGGCGACGTCCGATGGGTCCTGGCGCGCGGCCGCTTCGGCGGGAATGCCGAAGGACCCGTGAGCGAGGCGCGCGGGATCGTCATCGACGTGACCGAGACGGGCGGTGACGGCGTTCAGGACGAGGCCACGTTCTGCGTGACGGACGCCACGGTGGGCGGCATCGACGGGGTCGCCGAGCTCGCCTTGGCGCTGTTCGCCTCGGCCGAGGCGGGTCTCCCGCGAACCGGCTTCGAGCGTCTGAAGCCGCTGCTGGACGCGCTGCTTCACGAGATCGGGCGCCAGCTTGTGAGCGCTCCGCCGGTGCCAGACCTCGACAGCATCCACTGAGGCCTCGCCCCGCAGCGCCTTGCCTAGCGGGGGCGAATCCTGATATGGCGGCGCCATCCCGCGATGCGTGAGCCGTGATCGCCGGACGCGATCGCGCGTCCTGCTTTCGCACCACGTTCCCGACACCCTTGTGATGGACGGCCCTCCGGGCTCGAAAGACCGATGAAGATCCGCAACTCTCTCAAGTCCCTGCGTGGCCGCCACCGCGACAACCAGCTCGTGCGCCGCAAGGGCCGGGTCTACGTGATCAACAAGACCCAGAAGCGCTTTAAGGCCCGCCAGGGCTGAGGACGGCTCGTCCGGCCGAACGGCTGGACTCTTCGTTTTGCAGGCAGCCGCTCCCGGTCGGGATGCGGCTGCTTTCGTTTGCGCGGCACCGCGGCACGTTGACGGGCGCGGTGACGGCGCCCAGTCTGACGCGATGATGCCGTCTCGCCCCCTCGCCATCCTGGCCTGCCTCGCGGCCTTCGCTGCCGGGTCCACGGACGCAGCGGCGGCTCCGGACGCGAACCGGCCCGGGCGCACGGCGCCGGAAGCGAAGGCCGTGCCCAAGCCGCCGACCCTGGACGAGCTGTTCGCCCGTCTGCGCGCCAGCGAGGACCCCGCGGAGGCGAAGGGCATAGCCCGGCTGATCGAGCGGAGGCTGGCTGGCTCCGGCAGTCCGACCGTCGACCTGCTCACCGACCGGGCCCGGCAAGCCGTGACCGCCCACGATTTTCCCCTCGCCGCCGAACTCATGGATCGGGTCACGGCCTTGGAGCCCAACTGGTCCGAGGGATGGAACCGGCGTGCCACCGTGTTCTGGCTGCTCACCGACAAGGACGACGCCATCGCCGACCTGCAGCGGGCGCTCGTGCTTGAGCCTCGCCATTTCGAGGCCTGGGCGGCTCTGGGCCGGATCTACGAAACGAATGACGATAAGGCTCGCGCGCTGGCGGCCTTCCGCCGGGCGCGTACCCTCTACCCGAAGATGGAGAAGATCGGCGAGGCGATCGACCGCCTCACGCCGGAGGTCGACGGCCGCGACCTGTGAATCGGGTGTTCGCCGTCTTCCTCACCCTCCTGGCCCTCCCCTTCGCGGCCGCGGGGCTCGTGCTGGCGGTCGGAGCGCTGGCCAGCCTCTTTATCAGCCTGCGGGTCGAGGCTGCCCATCCGCCAGCCGGTCCATTCGTGGCGGTGACCGGCGGCCGGCTCGCCACGCTCCAGGACGGGCCGCCGGACGGACCTCCGATCGTCCTCCTGCACGGGGCGTCGGCCAACGCGTCAGACCCGATGGAAGGGGTGGGTCGCCGGCTCGCCGCCCGGGGTTTCCGGGTCATCGCCTTCGACCGGCCGGGATTCGGCTGGAGCGATCGGATCGCGGGCGCCGAGGCTGCCGATCCATCCGTCCAGGCCCGGCTGATCGCCGAGGCGTTGGAGCACATGGGCGTCGGCCCGGCGCTGGTGTTCGGCCATTCCTGGGCGGGGGCTCTGGCGTTGGCGCTGGCCCTCGATCATCCCGAGCGGGTCACAGCCCTGACCCTCGCCGCCCCCGTGGCGATGCCCATGCCGGACCGGATGCCGGACCTGCCCTGGTACTGGAAGCTCGCCGTGAAGCCAGCTGTGGCGTGGCTGCTCAGCCGGACAATCGGGCCGCCCCTGGCGCAGCACTTCCTGCCGGAGGCAGCGCGGCGGGTCTTCCAGCCCCAAGCGGCGAACCCGGACTACCCGGAACTGGCCCGTGCCGATCTGGTCCTGCGGCCCGGAACCCTGCTGGCGAATGTACAGGACCTCCTCGGATTGTCGCGTGCGCTCGCGGGACAGAGCCCGCGCTATGGCACGATCCGGGTTCCCACCCTGGTCATCTCCGGGGAGGCGGACCCGATCGTCCGGAGCGAGTCGCAGGCGGTGCCCCTGGCGCGGGCAATTCCAGGTGCCCGGCTCGTTCTCCTGCCGGGGATCGGGCACATGCTGCAGTACGTGGCCGCAGAGCGCGTGGTCGATGAGGTCGCTCGGCTCTCACGTGCGGTGACAGGGACCCCCGCAGCCATGCCGGCCGCGACCCGCTGAGCCGAAGGTCGATCACCGCGTCATCATCAGCCTCGCCGGCCGATGTCGTCAGGCCGACGTTCGCGGCGGCGACCCCAAGGCGCCGCGAACGCGCGATCACCCGGCCCGCCCCGCGGCGCGCGTCCCCGACGAGAGGACGGCCCCGGCATGGCGCGGCGCGGGAAGCCCGTCACGCCTTCTCGGCGTGCTCGCGGGTGATGAAGGCCAGCCGGACGAGGTTCGTCGCCCCCGGCGTACCGAACGGCAGACCCGCCACCACGATGACCCGGTCACCCACCGCGGCGAACTTCTCGCGCACCGCGAATTTTGCCGCCCGGAACGACATGTCGTCCACGTCGCTGGCATCCTTGGTGACGATCGGATGCGTGCCCCAGGCCAGGGCGAGGCGGCGCGCGGTCTCGCGCCGGGGCGTCAGCGCGATCACGGTGGCGTTCGGGCGCTCGCGGGAGAGGCGGAGCGCCGTCGAGCCCGAATTGGTCCAGGCCATGATGGCGTCGAGATTTAACGCGTCGACCATCTGGTGAGCGGCCGCCGCAATGGCGTCGGCCGCCGTCTCGTCGGGGGTGGCGCTCTGCGCCCGGATGATCGACCAGTAGATCTGGTCCCGCTCGACCTGCTCGGCGATGCGGTTCATGGTTTCCACGGCGCCGATCGGATGCGCGCCCGAGGCGCTCTCGGCCGAGAGCATCACGGCGTCAGCGCCCTCGTAGACCGCGGTGGCGACGTCCGAGACTTCGGCGCGGGTGGGCACCGGCGCGGTGATCATCGATTCGAGCATCTGGGTGGCGACGACGACGGGCTTGCCGTAGCGCCGCGCGCCGCGGGTGATGCGCTTCTGAACGCCGGGAACCTGCTCCAGCGGCATCTCCACGCCGAGGTCGCCGCGGGCGACCATCAGGCCGTCGGAGATCTCTAGGATCTCCTCCAGGCGCGTGAGCGCCTGAGGCTTCTCGATCTTGGCCATCACCAGGGCGCGGCCGGCACAGACCTTCTTGACCTCGGCCACGTCCTCGGGCCGCTGGACGAAGGAGACGGCGATCCAGTCGGCGCCCGCGTTCAGCCCGGCATCGAGATCCGCCCGGTCCTTGTCGGTCATCGCCGGCACCGGGATCACGGTGTGGGGCAGCGACACGCCCTTCCGGTTGGAGATCCGCCCACCGACCTCGACCCGCGTCACCGCCCGGTTCTCCGAAGTCTCGACCACCGAGAGCCGCAGCTTGCCGTCGTCGAGCAGGATCGCGTGGCCCGGCTCGAGGGCCTGGAGGATCTCGGGATGCGGCAGGTGACAGCGCGCGGCGTCGCCCGGGCTCGGGTCGCCATCCAGCACGAAGGTCGCGCCGGCCTCGATCATCGCGGCCCCCTCCGCGAAGGTGCCGAGCCGCAGCTTCGGCCCCTGCAGGTCGACCAGAATCCCGATCGGCCGCTTGGCCTCGCGTTCGATGGTGCGGATCGCCTCGACCTTCTCGGGCAGCTTCTCCCGCGGAAGGTGGCTCATGTTGAGGCGGAACACGTCCACGCCCGCGCGGAACAGCCGCTCGATCATCTCCGGCGAGTCGGAGGCCGGCCCGAGGGTGGCGACAATCTTCGTACGGCGCGAGCGTTTCAAGTGTAATCCTCCCGATGTTTTCGGAGCGAGGCGAACAGCATCGCCTAGTCTTCATGATGTGCGCGGGTGTGAGCATCCCGCGCACGACAGCGTCAAGTGCGCCGTCTTCCGGTCAAGGCTTCGCGGGTGCGTCCGCCCGGCTGGGGTCGGTGAGCTGGATCGTCCAGCTCTTCTGCTCGCCGGTATCGACTTCGAAGAAGCCGTTGCGGTCGAATCCGCGAGCCAGACAATCCTCGATCCCGCGGATCGTGAACTCGGAGTCGCGCGTGCACATCAGAGACCGTCCGCTCCACTCGCCGCCGCGGGTGTAGTCGACCGCGAAGACATAGTAGAACCGGGCAGCCAGCGCGCCTTTCAGCAGCGTCTCGCAGGCCTTCGGCGCAAGATCCCACCAGCCCTCCGTCACCCAGCCCTGCGGATCGCGGTATCCCAGCGAGATGCCGACCTTGCTGCCGGTCTGGTTGCACAGGCGCAGGTCGGCCTTCGCGGGGCTCGCGCAGACAAGCGCGAGGCCGAGCGCCATTAATGCGGGAAGGATCTGAGCCGCCGGAACCCGAAGCCTAATCGACGAGGATGATGCGGCAGTCGTTGACATTGGTACAGGTCGGGCCGGGGTTCACGAGGTCGCCGAGGGCCGCGAAGAACGCGGTGGAGTCGTTCTGCTCCAGCATCGCGGCCGGGTCGAGGCCGGCGGCCCGGGCGCGCTCCAGCGTGGTCGGGTCGATCAGGCCGCCGGCCGGATCGGTGGCGAGGCCGCGGCCGCCATCGGTGCCATCGGTGTCGGCGCTGATGCCGGAGATGCCGGGCTCCCCGTCCAGCGCCACCGCGAGCGCCATCGCGTATTCCTGATTCGGACCGCCGTTGCCCTCGCCCCGGATCGTGACGGTGAGTTCGCCCCCCGAGATCAGCGCGACACGCCGCCCGGCCGCCTTGTGCCGCTTGGCCTCCGCCGCGTGCTCGGCCGCGACCTCGCGGGCTTCGCCCTCCAGGTCGGCACCCAGCATGACCGGCTCGTAGCCCGCGGCGCGGGCCGCCTCGGCGGCCGCGTTCAGCGCGTCGATCGGGCGGGCGATGATCTTGTACTCGGCGCGGGCGAAGGCGGGATCGCCGGCCTTCGGCGTCTCGTTGTTCGAATCGTTGAGGAGGCGCACCGCTTCCTCGGGCAGCGGGATGCCGCGCTTCGCGCAGATGGCGCGGGCGTCGGCGAGGGTGGAGGGATCCGGCACCGTCGGGCCGGAGGCGATCACCGCCGGATCGTCGAAGGGCACGTCCGAGATCGCCAGCGTCAGGATCCGCCGGGCGTTGCGGGCCGCGAGCGCGAGGCGGCCGCCCTTGATGCGGGAGATGTGCTTGCGCACCGTGTTGATCTCGCCGATCGGCGCGCCCGAGCGGAGCATCGCCCGGGTAATCGCCTGCTTCTCGGTCAGCGTCAGGTCGCCGGCCGGGGCGATCCAGTTGGCCGAGCCGCCGCCCGAGAGCAGCACCAGCACCTCGTCGTCCGGACCGGCCTCGGTGGCGAGGCGCAGGGCCTCCTTCGTGGCGGCGATGCCGGCCTCGTCGGGGACCGGGTGTCCCGCCTCGACCATGTGGATCCCCGGAGCCTCCTGCCCGTAGCCGTGCCGCGCCACCGCGAGGCCGACAATCCGGTCGTCGCCCAGGCCGTGCTGCTGCCGGTAGAACCGGCTCGCCACGGCGCTCATGCTGCCCGCGGCCTTGCCGGCGGCGAGGATGATCAGCCGGCCCGGGCTCGGCTCCGGAAGGTGGGGCGGCAGGGCGAGATCCGGATGGGCGGCGCGGATCGCCGCCGTGAGGATCGTGTCGAGCAGCGCGCGCTGCGCCTGAATGGCCGGATCGGCGACGGGCGGTACGGTCTCGGTCATGGCGTCGAACGGGCTCCTCTCTCGATTGTGTCGCGCGATCCCCGCCCGTTTCTCCCGGGGGCGGCGGGCCCGTTTCTTGCCGTGAGCGCACGATCCTTGATAGGTGATCTGCCCGAGCGGCCGCGCCACGGCAAGCGCCATCGGCGCCCTCGCACAGATCTGAAGACCTCGGAGCCCCGTGACCCGTCCGGAGACAGAAGCGGCCGCCCTGCCGGAGCATCCCTGCGAGATCATCCCGGGCGATCCGGCCTGCGGCCTCGTGATCGCCTGCGACCACGCCTCCAATTTCGTCCCACCGGACATCGATCTCGGTGTGCCGGCCGCCGAGTTCGGACGGCACATCGCCTACGACATCGGTGCCGCAGCGGTCACGCGCCGCCTCGCCGCCAGCCTGAACGCGCCGGCGATCCTCACCAACTTCTCCCGCCTGATCATCGACCCGAACCGCGGCCGCGCCGATCCGACCCTGGTGATGCGGCTCTCCGATGGCGCGATCGTGCCGGGGAATGCCCGAATCGACGAGGCCGGCAAGCGGGCGCGGATCGCCCGGTTCTACGCCCCCTTCGACGCGGCCATCGATGCGGCCGTCGCGGCGGCCGAGCGGGCCGGCCGGCCGCCGGTGATCCTGACCATGCACAGCTTCACGCCCTACTGGCGAGGCATCGCGCGGCCCTGGCAGGTCGGCATTCTGTACGACCGAGACGAGCGCTTCGCCCGTCCCCTCATCCGCGCCCTCGAGGAGGATCACGCCGGGCTGACGGTCGGCGACAACCAGCCCTATGGCGGTGGCCTACCCGGCGATACGATCGACCGGCACGCGACGGCGCGGGGCCTGCCCAACGCCCTCGTGGAGATCCGCCAGGACCTCATCGCGGGCGAGACCGGTCAGGGGGAGTGGGCCGACCGCTTCACCCGCGTCCTGCGCCCGCTCCTGGCGGCTTGATCCGATCCGGGCGGAGCCCAAGATCAACGCCTTCGCCCCGACCAGAAGAGACTTGCCGCCCATGAGCGAGATCGACACCCGGACGCAGACGGAGCTTGAGGCGGCCGTCTTCCGCCGCCTCGTCGCGCACCTGCGCGACCGGACCGACGTGCAGAACATCGACTTGATGAACTTGGCGGGCTTCTGCCGAAACTGCCTGTCGAACTGGCTGAAGGACGCCGCCGACGAGAAGGGCGTGCCCCTCACCAAGGATCAGAGCCGGGAAGCCGTCTACGGGATGCCCTACGCCGAGTGGAAGGCCCGCCACCAGACCGAGGCGAGCCCCGAGCAGCAGGCCGGCTTCGCGGCCGCGCAGGCGAAGGAACACTGACGCGTGCAACCCGCGATCCCCGTCCGGTGGGGAATCGGCTAAGCTTCCGGTAAGACCGGCCCGTTAACCACGGGTCGAGGGCGCGACCGCGCCGCACAGTCCGGAGAGCCTCATGAACGCCCATTCGATGCCCACCGCAGCGCAGCGGCCCGGCGGCGACGTGTCGTCCGCCGAAGGAGTCGCCGCCGACGAGCTGAAGCAGTTCATCGAGCGCCTGGAGCGGCTGGAAGAGGAGAAGGCCGGCATCATGGGCGACATCAAGGAGGTGTTCGCCGAGCTCAAAGGCCGCGGCTTCGACGCCAAGGCGGTGCGCACGATCCTGCGGATCCGCAAACAGGATCACAGCGAGCGCCAGGAGCAGGAGGCGATCCTCGAGCTCTACTTGCAGGCGCTGGGCATGGCGTAGGCCGCCGCTCCGACGCTGGGCGGCGCGCCACTGCGAGCGCCGCCCGCCGTCGGATCCTGATCGCCCGGCGGGAGCCGGCTCAGCGCGGATCGGCGGCGGCCGACTGGGTCGCCTCGGAGAGGCCGAGGGTCCGGCCCGATACCCGGCCGCGTCAAAGTAGCGGGTCCCGTCGACCGTCTGGTGCCTGAGCACCGTCACCTGCCCGGCCGCGTCCGGCTCCGAGCGCAGCAGCTGCATCGTGAAATCTGGGGTGCCGCCATTGGCCAGCGCCTCCGTGAGCACCCGCCCGACCAGCTTGCCCTTGGCCGGGATCGTGAGGTCCAGGATCCGGGCGATCGTCTGCCCGAGATCGGCGTTGCTGGCCGGAACCGGGCTCTCGATCCCCGTCCTGAAGCTCGGTCCGGCGGCGCCCATGACGTTGCGGGTGTCGGCCCGCGAGAAGCTGCCGTGCATGCCCTGGCCCTGCTGCAGCACGGTGTCGGACACCTCGACCCCGCAGGTCGTCGGATCCGCGCAGCCCGTCGAGAAGCTGCGGAAGTTCACCACGATGGCCGGCATCGGCGTCAGGGCCGACCCGTCGAGGGCGATGCTGGCGAGCGGCAGCGTCCCGGGGATCGATCCGAGGGCCGCGCTCACGAAGAGGCCGCTGACGTAATCCTGGCGGGACAGGACCTCCACCACCCGGCGCGCCAGCGCCGCGTCGCCGGCCGGCAGGTAGACGAGATCCGATCCGCCGTTCGCCGCGACCACCACGTCGGGCCTCGCCGGATCCGCGCCGATCAGGCCGTTGGCGCGGCTGGGGAAGCTGTCGGGTCCGAGCTTCGCGCCCTTGGCGTCCGGATCGAACAGGCGGAGGCCCAGGCCGTGCGCCAGGTCGAGGGCCAGGAATCCGGGCGGGAGCTGATGCTTCGGCACGCCCGTGTAGCTCTGCGTCGCCGCGAAGCTCGTCGCGCTCTCCTTCGAGATGGTCGAGAAGCCGTGGTCCGAGGTCAGGATCACGTCGGTGGTATCCGCCAGTCCCTGATCCTTCAGGGCCGCGAGAAGCTCGGCGAGGTTGGCGTCCGCGTTGCGGATGGCGGCGAGGCTCGTCGGCCCGTTGATGCCCGGCACCAATTGCCCGAGGCTGTCGCCCTGATTGTGCTGCGTGCCGTCCGGATCGCGCGACCAGAAGACCAACACGAAGGGATTGCCGCGGGCCTTGAACAGGGGCAGCACCGCCCGGGTCGCGACGGCCGTGAAATACTCTTGCTGCTCGACATTGGCGACCAGGGTCCCGGTCGTATCGGCCGTCCCGGCCCGGCCGTTCGCGCCCCGCGTCGGTGCTTGAAGCGGCAAGCCGGCCGCGGCGAGACGCGTGCGAAGGTCCTCGCTCAGCGGGATGCCGCCGGACCGGCCCGTGCTGTCGTCGACGAGGATGGTGTCCTGGCCGGACCGCGCCGTGTGGTCGAAGACCAGCGACGGCCCGAGCTTGCCGATGCTGGCCGTCGACAGCCCCTGGTCGTGGGCGGCCCGCAGGATGGTCTCCTCGTTGAGGTAATTCCCGGCGAAGTGCGCATCGACGTCGCCCAGGACCGGATCGCTCTCGAGGAACGGGGTCAGGCTGTCGCCGGCGCCCGGCACCGGGAAGGCCGTGTAGATCGTGTTGCCGAACTGGCCGGTATCGCCGAGCAGGTGCCCGGTTGCCATCGCGGTGGCGTTGGGCATGGTGAAGGTCGGGAACAGCGAATGCGTGTTGGTGAAGCGCACGCCGGCCTTCATGAGCCGATCCATGGCGGGTGCGTTGGCGGCGCTCACCATGCCGTCGCGCAGGCCGTCGGCGACGAAGAGGACGACGTTGCGCGGCGCTGCCTGCGCGGGGGCCGTGGCCGCGACGGCGAAGCCGATCAGACACGAAACAAAGACACGCCGCATCCCGAATCTCCGAGCACTCCACGAAGCGGGGTGGGCCCGGACGATGACAGCGGCGTGACGGCGACGGCGGACGGAACGCGCCCGGGCGGGCCTGAAGTCGGACGGGGTAGCGTGCGATCCCCTCGTCCACGATGGAAGAGGGGATGCTTCACCCGCCGGTGGCGGCTGGATCGCTGGGTTCGCGCGCCAGCGACCCGACTCACGCCGCGCGCTTGGACCGGTTCAGAAGCTTCCGGTTCACCAGCACCTCGGCGATCTGCACGGTATTGAGGGCTGCGCCCTTCCGGAGGTTGTCCGAGACGCACCAGAAGTTCAGGCCATTCTCGATCGTCGCGTCCTCGCGGATGCGCGAGATGTAGGTCGCGTCCTCGCCGGCGGCCTCGTGGGGCGTCATGTAGCCACCGTTCTCGCGCTTATCGATGACCAGCACGCCGGGGGCGGCGCGCAGGATCTCGGTCGCCTTCTCGGCGGAGAGCGGCTGCTCGAACTCGATGTTCACCGATTCCGCGTGCCCGATGAAGACCGGGACGCGGACGGCCGTGGCCGTCAGCTTGATCTTCGGGTCGAGCATCTTCTTGGTCTCGGCGACCATCTTCCACTCTTCCTTCGTGTAGCCATCCTCCATGAACACGTCGATGTGGGGGATGACGTTGAAGGCGATGCGCTTGGTGAACTTGCCGCCCTGCTTGATCTCGCCGGCGGTGAAGACCGCGCGGGTCTGGTTGAACAGCTCGTCCATCGCCTCCTTGCCGGCGCCGGACACCGACTGGTAGGTCGAGACCACGACGCGCTTGATCGTGGCCGCCTCATGCAGCGGCTTCAGAGCGACGACCAGCTGCGCGGTCGAGCAGTTCGGGTTGGCGATGATGTTGCGCTTCGTGAAGCCCACGATGGCGTCGGCGTTCACCTCGGGCACGATCAGCGGCACGTCCGCGTCGTAGCGGAAGGCCGACGAGTTATCGATCACCACGCAGCCCTGCTGGCCGATGCGCGGCGACCATTCCTTCGACGTCTCGCCGCCGGCCGACATCAGGCAGATGTCCGTGTCGGAGAAGTCGTAGGTGTCGAGCGTTTTGACCTTGAGCGTCTTGTCGCCGTAGGAGACTTCCTGACCCTGGCTGCGGCGCGAGGCCAGTGCCACGACCTCGTCGGCGGGGAAAGCCCGCTCCGCCAGGATATCGAGCATCTCGCGGCCCACGTTGCCCGTGGCGCCGACGACGGCAACCTTGTAGCCCATCTCTCGTCTCCGCGCGCTTAAACCCCGATCAATCCGGGTACCGCGCTCCTGCTGAAAGGCCGGCCGAAGGATCGTTCGGGCCGGACGGGCGCCCGCCAAACGGGCGCGGCCGCAGAACCCGGCCTCGCCTGAGGTGGGATCGACGGTCGCGGCGAGCAAGGCGCGCAAGGGCCTGCGCTGTCAAGGCCGAAGGCCCCGCAACGATTGATTCACCCTGCGGCCGGGAAATCCGTGACGGATCGCCCGACGGGAAAGGGCATTCAATCCTTGGCGCCCAGTGTCGCGGACGCGCCATCAGGTCTCCTATCCGCGCCGAGCACCATGCCCATCGGATCAGCGCACACGGTCGAGCCATTCGGACCCCGCCTGTCCTCCCGGCGGACATCGTCGCCGGCGACCCTCGGCCTGCGCATGGCGCTGGCCTCAGGCCTGATCGCGCTCCTGTGCGTCTACGCGTGGCGGCCCGGCAGACCGGTGACCGTGTCCGAACAGCGGGTGGAGGCGCCTTTCGTGCCGTCGATGACGGCGGTTCCGGCTCCGCCCCCGCTGCCCACCGCCCGCCTCGGTCTCGCCGAGGCCGGACTCGATCCTGCGCGCGTCTCGGCCCGGTTCGATCCGAGGACCGGTCAGCGCGAGGACACCCTGACCCGGGGTGATTTTGCCACCGATGAAACGCCGGCCCTGCGGGTCACCCTGACGCGCGGCCCATCGCCAGGGCCCGTGCCGACATTGTTCGTGCTCATGGCCCGGCGTGCCGCCGGCGGGCCGGTCCTCGACGGACCGGCGCTTTCGGTCGTGCGGACCGGCGCGCGCGGTCTGATCGCCACCAAGTTCGGCGCGGTGGAGACCCTCGAAGTGACCTTCGGTGGCGCCGCGCGGCGGACCTGCACCGGGTTCGTGACGCGTAACACCGAAACGTTCCGGCTCGATGGCTGGGCGTGTGCGCCCCTGGGTCATCCCCCGAGGCCGGAATCGCTGGCCTGCACGCTCGATGCGCTGAGCCTCGTGGACCTCTCCGATCCCGGGCCGACGGCCGCCTTCGCTGCCGCACCGGAGCGCGTCTGCCCGTCGGTCGTCACCGTCGGAGAGTCCGCCGGCAGGACCGGATCGATCGCGAAGCGTTCGCAAAATAAAAAATGAGGCCGGAGTGTGGCAAAACGCACAAGCTCGGCCATTCCGCTGGAACAACAGCCCCGCTCAAGCGTCTTCTCCTCAAAGGCGGCGAACTGTTAAGCTTCGATCGCCATAGTGTTCGGCACTCTCACACAAGGTTGGCCATGCGCTCGCTCAAGATCGCCCTCCTCGGCGTCATCGCCGCCGCCGGCCTCGGCGCCGCGGCCTCCGCGCCGGCCCAGGCTCAGGATGGCTTCGTTCGCGGCCCGGTCTACAGCGTCAGCCGGCCGCTCCCGATCCGCGTGCGTCCGCGCAGCTGGCTCGACGCCGGCAACGTGCCGCTGTCCTCGGGCGTTCCGGGCGCCGGCGGCTCGCGCAACCCCGCCCTCAATCCCTATCTGATCGCCGCGTCCAACCAGCTGACGCCGCCCTACGGCCCGACCGACCGCTTCGGCCGCGGCATCCTGCCGGATCCGATCACCAACGGCCCGTTCATCGGTGCGCGGTCCTCGGCCATCCGCAACGTCGACCTGTCCTTCGTCGACCGCCTGGATCCGACTTCGCCGCTCTACGGCCGGCCCTACTGAGGCGCGTTCGCCCCCACACGACGACGTCGATGGAGCGCGGACCCTCGGGTCCGCGCTCTTCGTTTTAGGACCGGCCGCACCGGGACTTCACGGCGATCGGTTATGCTGTATGCCAAGCCATCAGAAGCAGCCGCGTCGGCTGCCGCTGACGGGATCTGGGCCATGAAGCCGTTCGACTGGGTCACGGGCTATCCGTCGCTGCGCATGCCGATGTTCGGGCGCAACTGCGTGGCGACCTCGCATGCGCTGGCCGCTCAGGCCGGCATCCAGATGCTTCAGGCCGGCGGCAACGCCGTCGACGCGGCGATCGCCGCGGCGGCGGCCAAGACGGTCACCGAGCCGTGCAGCAACGGCCTCGGCTCGGACGCCTTCTGCATCCTGTGGGACGGGCAGGCCCTGCACGGCCTCAACGCCTCCGGGGGAGCGCCCGCGGCCTGGACCTCGGATTACTTCGCCCGCAAGTACGGCACAGCGGAGCGCCCGCCGATGCGAGGCTGGGACTCCGTCACCGTCCCCGGGGCCGTCGGCGCCTGGGCGGCGCTGAGCGAACGCTTCGGCCGCCTGCCCTTCGCCGACCTGATGCAGCCCGCCATCCGCATCGCCGAGCGCGGCTATCTCGCACCCGTGGTGGTCCAGCAGAAATGGGCCGCCGCCGCCCGGATCGAGGCGATCACCCGCCAGCCGGGCTTCTCGGAGTTCTTCCTGCCGCGGGGCCGTGCTCCCGACGTCGGCGAACTCGTGACCTTCCCTGGCGCCGAGCGGACGCTCCGGTTGATCGCCGAGACCAGGGGCGAGGCTTTCTACCGGGGCGAGATCGGGGAGGCGATCGCCGCACACGCGCGAGCCCATGGCGGCGCGATGACGGCAGCCGACCTCGCGGCGTTCCGGCCCGAATGGGTGACGCCCACCGCCAAGGATTATCGCGGCCACACGCTGCACGAGATCCCGCCGAACGGTCAGGGCATCGCCGCGCAGATCGCGCTCGGTATCCTCGAACAGTTCGACCTCGCCGGGATGGCCGTGGACGGGCCGGAGGCCCAGCATCTCCAGATCGAGGCCATGAAGCTCGCCTTCAGCGACACCTACCGGTACGTCGCCGATCCCCGCAGCATGGAGGTGACCCCGGAGGCGATGCTCGACCCGGCCTATCTGGCGGAGCGCGCCAAGCTGATCGACCGGAACCGCGCCCAGGTTTTCGGGCCGGGGAAGCCTCCGGCCGGCGGCACGATCTATCTCACCGCCGCCGACGAGAGCGGCATGATGGTGAGCTTCATCCAGTCGAACTTCATGGGTTTCGGCTCGGGGGTCGTGGTGCCGGGCTGGGGGATCTCCCTGCAGAATCGCGGCTACGGCTTCGTGCTCGACCCGGCGAGCCCCAACGCGGTCGCGCCGGGCAAGCGGCCCTTCCACACCATCATCCCGGGCTTCCTGACCAGGGACGGCGCGCCGGTGATGAGCTTCGGCGTCATGGGCGGCAACATGCAGCCGCAAGGACACGTCCAGACGCTGGTGCGGATGCTCGACCACGGCCAGAACCCGCAGGCTGCCTGCGACGCACCGCGCTGGCGGGTGAACGAGGGTCTCGACATCAATGTCGAGGCCGCGATGCCGGCCGCGACCCTCAACCGGTTGAAGGCGCTCGGCCACCGCCTGGAGGTGATCGAGGACAGCTACCAGGATTTTGGCGCCGGCCAGTTCATCTGGCGGATGGGCGATCCCGCCGTCGAGGGCTACGTGGCGGCGAGCGACCCGCGCCGGGACGGGCAGGCCGTGGTCTGGTGAGGCGCTACTTCACCTGCACGCTGTCCACGACCTCGCGGAACTTGGCGAGCACGCCCGTGCGCTGATCCTCGCGGACGACGCCCAGGGCGCGCAGGTAGCCGTCCGGGGCGAACCGGATGGTCTGCGAGACCACCACCGGCACGTTGGTCGGCTGATCGATGGCGCGGGCCACGATCTCGTGCCAGTCGACGCCGTTCGAGCGGTAGCTCTGCGCACGCTCGATGACGAAATCCTTGAGGGTCTGGTTCGACGCCAGGGCGGCGCGGGCGAAGCCGTCCCGCTGCTCGGCGGTGGGCGGCTGCTGGACCGCCTGCGCCAGCACGAGGATCGGCTGCTCCAGGTTCTGCATCTGATCTTTGGGGCCCTGGGTCAGCAGGACCGAATTGCCGGCCAGAACCCGCACCGGGCGGAAGCCCGCCATGTCGGAGATGCGGAAGGGCAGCGCGTCGATCTGCTGGGTCAGGCTCAGGGCCGGGCGCACGGCGACGCCGGTCACCATCTTGCGCATCGTCGCCTCGGTCTCGGCATCCGGCAGCGCCTGGGCGATGATCAGTCCCGTGACGGTGGGCGCACCGACGACCAGGATCCACTTGCGGATCGCCGGCGTGGAGGCGTTGGGGTCGGCGGGCTGCTCGCCGGTGTAGAGCATGCCCTCGTTGTCGCCGATCTTGACCTCCTCGCGCTTCTCGACCGCGAAGCCCTGGCTCAGGAGGTTCGCGTCGGTGAAGCCGCTGACGAGCTCCGCGAAGGCGTTCGGCGGCAGCTCCACCACCGACAGGGTCGCGCCGCCCTCCTTGCGCTCGAAGCCCGAGAAGCGCCGCGACAGCGACATGTCGGACGGCGGGTCGAAGCCGAAGCGGGACCCCGGCGGGAAGACGGGATCACCGGCCCGGGCGGCGGAACCGAGGCTGGCCGCCAGGGCGGCCGCGCAGAGAGCACGCCCGAGATGCAGCGTCAGGTTGCGCACCAGCATCGGAACTCGGTTCTCCTCTCGGGCCCGCCCCGGGGCTCCGACCGCGATGGGTCTGCCCGACGACCGGATCTGTCAAGCCGCGAGCGAACGGCGCCGGGCATCACGATGAGGGGAGATCGTCGGGAGACGGCCAGGCCGATGCCGGCGCCGCCGCCCCGTCATGGCGTGCCGCAGGGGGTGACGCGCCGGAGCGTGAGGTTGCAGCGACCGTCCGGGGGCAGCTCCCCCAGGAGACTCTCCTCGGCGAGACAATCGCCGACGGGATAGAGCCGGTCGACCCCGTGGAAGATCAACCGCGAGGGGCCCCCGATCACGAGGGCATCGCCCGAGGACAGGCGGATCGAGCGCGTCGGGTCGGTGCGCCGCAAGCCGCCGTAGCGGAACAGGGCGTCCGCGCCGAGCGAGAGCGAGAGCACCGGCGCGCTGAACTCCGCCTCGTCGCGGTCCTGATGCAGGCCCATGCGGGTTCCGGGGGCGTAGAGATTGATCAGGCAGGCCTCAGGCGCGGCCGGACACGCCGCAAGCGCCGCCCAGGCTGCGAGCGCGGTCGGAGGCATGGCGGGCCAGGGACGGCCGGTCTCGGGATGCGCCGGCTGGTAGCGGTAGCCCCGGACGTCCGACACCCAGCCGAGCGGCCCGGCATTCGACATGCGCACCGAGAAGGGCTTGCCGGTCCGGGGCATGCGCGGTGTGACGGGCGGGGCGTCGGCGAGGATGGCGGCGATCTCGGCCGCGAGCCGGGCGCGGGCCGCCGCGTCGAGGTAGCCCGGATGGTGGATCAGCCCGGGCGCGAGCGCGGTCGCCATTCAGGCCCCGTCGCCGTCCCGGGCGAGAACCGTCTTCGAGGCGACCGTCGTATCGGCATTCAGGCGATAGACCAGCGGCACGCCCGTCTTGATCTGAAGATCCGGAACGGAATCTTCGCCCAGGCGGTCGAGAACCATCACGAGGGCGCGCAGCGAGTTGCCGTGCGCCGCCACCAGCACGCGCTCGCCCGCCATCACCCGGGGCAGGATCGCCGTGATGTAGCAGGGCAGGACCCGCGCGGCGGTGTCCTTCAGGCTCTCGCCTCCGGGGGGCCGCACGTCGTACGACCGGCGCCAGGCATGGACCTGCGCCTCGCCCCATCGGGCGCGGGCGTCGTCCTTGTTGAGTCCCACGAGGTCGCCGTAGTCGCGCTCGTTCAGCGCGCGGTCGCGCGCGACCGGAATGCCCTGCAGGCCCATCTCCTCCAGGATCAGGGAGCAGGTGCGCTGCGCCCGGACCAGCTCGGAGGTGAACGCCGCGTCGAAGCCGTAGCCGTCACGCCTGAGCGCCGTGCCGGCCGCCCGGGCCTCCGCGACGCCGCGCTCCGTCAGGTCCGGGTCGCGCCAGCCCGTGAACAGGTTCTTGAGGTTCCACTCGCTCTGGCCGTGCCGGACGAGGACGAGGAGCCGCTCCATGGCCGCAGCGCCTCCGGTCACAGGCCGAGCACGTCCGCCATGGCGTAGAGGCCCGGCGGCTTGGGATGCGCCCAGAGCGCCGCCTTGACGGCGCCCGCGGCGAACAGGCCGCGATCGGCGGCGTGGTGGCTGATCGTGAGGCTCTCGCCGATCCCGGCGAAGGTCACGCTGTGGTCGCCCACGACGCTGCCGCCCCGCAGGGTGGCGAAGCCGATGTCGCCGGGCTTGCGGGCGCCGGTGATCCCGTCCCGGGTCGAGACGCGGACGGCCTTCAAGTCCACGCCGCGGCCCTCGGCGGCGGCCTCGCCGAGCATCAGCGCCGTGCCGGAGGGCGCGTCCACCTTCATGCGGTGGTGCATCTCCAAGATCTCGATGTCGAACTCGTCGCCCAGCGACTTGGCCACCCGCCGCACCAGCTCGGTCATCAGGTTGATGCCGAGCGACATGTTGCCCGACTGCACGATGCGGGCGTGGTAGGACGCCGCCTTCAGCTTCGCCAGATCCTCCTCGGACAGGCCGGTCGTCCCGACGACGTGGACGATGCGGGCCTGGGCGGCGAGTTCCGCGAAGGCCACGGTGGCGGCCGGGGCCGTGAAGTCGAGCACGCCGTCGGCGGCCGCGAAGGCCGCGAGCGGATCGTCCGTCACGGGGACATCGAGGGCCGGCAGACCAGCGAGCGTCCCGGCGTCCTGCCCCAGCGCGGGGGAGCCCGCCCGCTCGATCGCCGCGGACAGGGTGCAGCCCTCGGCCTGGGCCACCGCGCGCACCAGCATCCGACCCATGCGCCCGTCGGCGCCGACCACCACCAGCCGCATCCCGAGTCCCATCTCCGTCAGGGGCGTGGAGCGGTCGGACCCTGTCGGCCCGACCCCTCCCGCGTTGTCCGTCACCCCGGAAGACGCCGTCACGGCGCCCGGGGTCGAACGGCCTCAGTCCTTCTCGGGCGCGATCTGTTCCAGCCCGCCGATGTGCTTCTGCGCGTAGAGCGGCAGGCCGATCTGCTTGATCAGTTCCAGTTGCGTCTCGAGGAAGTCGATATGGCCTTCCTCATCGGTCGCCAGATCCTCGAACAGGATCTTGGAGACGCGATCATTGATCGAATCACAGTACTGAGCAGCCTCAAGGTAGAGGCGGCGCGCCTCGTTCTCGGCGGCGAGATCGCACTCGATGATTTCCTGGACGTTCTGGCCGATCCGCAGCGGGTCGAGTTCCTGGAGGTTCGGGAACCCGTCGAGGAACAGGATCCGGTCGACGAACCGGTCCGCGTGGTTCATCTCCTCGATCGATTCCTTGCGCCAGAACTTGGCCAGGTCGATGTAGCCCCAGTCATTGAGCATGCGAAAGTGCAGCCAATACTGGCTGACGGCCGTCAACTCGCTGCGCAGCCCGCGGTTGAGGTACTCGATGACCTTGGTGTCGCCCTTCATGCCCCCGTACTCCTTACCGTTCTTTCAGGCGGGGGCAGAAGCATCAGGCTGCGACTCCCTCATCCGCAGTTTGGAATTTCACCAAACTACAGGCGCTGGCGCAAGCCGTCGTGCAGGCATGGCTGCCCTCGACGGCCGGCAACGGCCCAGCTACCGAGCCAAGGGCGCTCTGCATGATGGACCGGATGGTGCGGGCGCAGCGCCCGCATTTCGGGCTGCATCCCAGGCAGGCGTAGACCTGGGCGGGGGTGCGCGGGCAGCCCGGTCCGGGCGCGAGACACCCGCGAACCGCGCCATCCGATATGACATTACAAGAGCAGACGATCATCCGCGCCGCTAATCCCGCCATCCCCGTGCCCGCCACGGTCTTCCGGACCGCCCCGAGCTGCCGCGCCAGATTAGAAAGATTGAAAAGTAGCTTGCTTTTCAATGTTTTACTGGCCGGGGCGGACATGGCACCGCTGCTCCGGCGGGTCAAGGGCGGGCGATCGGGACGGGCCTCGAAGGGTCTGCCGCGCGCCCCTCAGCGGGCGAGTTCGCGCAGGCCCAGACGGATCAGGACCTTGGCCTCCGCACCCTCCCCCGCGCCCTTGAGCGCGGCCGCGATAGCGGCGGCGGCCTGGACCTGCGGGTAGCCGAGATTCACGAGCGCCGAGACCGCATCCGCCACCGGCTGCGGAGCCGCGCCCTCCTCCACGGCGCCGGTCAAGGCGACGAGGGCGGGATCGACGGGCGCGAAGGCCGGAGCCTTGTCCTTCAGCTCGGCCGCCAGCCGGGCCGCGAGCCGGGGCCCGACGCCGGGGGCACGGCTGATCGCGCCCTTGTCGCCCGTCGCGATGGCGCCGGCCAGGGCTTCGGGCTCTAGGACCGACAGCACCCCGAGGGCGACGCGGGCGCCGACGCCCTGGACGGTCTGGAGCAGCCGGAACCATTCGCGCTCGGCGTCCGACCGGAAGCCGTAGAGGCGGATCATGTCCTCGCGGACATGGGTCTCGATCGACAGCTCCGCCGGTTCGCCGACCTTGGGCATGCGCTGCAGTGTGCGCGCCGAGCAATGGGCAATGTAGCCCACCCCCGCCACGTCGAGGATCACGAAATCCTCGCCGAAGGAGTCCACCACGCCCTTGAGCTTGCCGATCATGCCATGCCTGCCCGCTGTTCAGGGCTGACTACAGAAGCGCGCCGGTCACCGCCAGACGTGCTTGAGCGCGCAGGGAGATCGTGAAATCACGGGCCCCGCGCCGGCCGGGCTTGGCCGCGCTCCGGGGGGACAAGAATGCGCGCGCCACTTCTCGCCCTGATCGGCCTCCTCTCCTTGGGGCCGGCTCAGGCAGCCGACGATCCGGCCGGCAAGGGCGTGCCGGTCGCGCCGAGTGCCGATCCGACGCAGGTGCGCCCGGGTGCCTACGTGCTGGATCCGGATCACGGCAAGGTCACGTGGTCGGTCTCGCATCTCGGCTACTCGACCTATTACGGCCAGTTCACCGGCCTGACGGGAACGCTCACCCTCGATCCCAAGGCGCCGGACAAGAGCCGGCTTGAGGTGAGCGTGCCGCTCGGCGGTGTGATCACCGGCAGCGCGCGCCTCAACGAGCACCTCGCGGCGCCGGATTTCTTCGACACCGCGAAGTTCCCGAACGCCACCTTCACGGCCACGACGGTCGAGCCGACGAGCCCGACGACGGCGCGGATCACCGGCGACCTGAACCTGCGCGGCACCGTGCGGCCGCTCGCCATCGACGCGACCTTCAACCAAGCCGGCATCCACCCGGTCGACCAGCGCTACACCGTGGGCTTCGACGGGCGCGCCGTCATCAAGAGGTCGGAGTTCGGGATCAACGCCTATCTCCCCCATCTCGGCGACGAGGTGACCTTGCGCATCGAGGGCGAGTTCAAGGCTGCCCCGTAGCGGTGCGTGCCGCACAGTCGCCGAGGGGGTTGGCGACACCAGGGAGTTTTGAGCTTTGCGGAGCCCACGTGCCATCGCCGCCTGTCTGAGTCTGCTCCTCGCCGGCCCGGCCGTCGCGCAGGTTCCGGTCGCCCCGACGAGCCCGGCCTCACCGCTCGACAACTACGCCGATGCCGCCTCCACGACGATCATCGCCGAGCAGGCCTGTCCGGGTGTCCAGGTCAGGGCCGGGCAGCTCACGACGCTGCGCCTCGCCGCCCGCGTGAATGCCGGCCAGGAAGCCCTGCTGGAGCAGAAGCTGCGGACCCGGTCGACCCAGGTGCGCCAGCAACTGGCCGCCGTGGGCCGCGAGGCCTGGTGCGCCGAGGCTCTGGCGGCCTTCGGTCCGCAGGGCACGGTCGCCAAGGGGATCCTGGTGACCGGCGCGCCGATCCGCTGATCCGGGCCGCGCGGATCGACGCGCGGATTGACATGTGGTGCCCGCGCCCGTAGTGACCCCGCATGGCGCGCGGCCTCCCTGAGGTCCGCGCGTTTCGCGTTGTCCGGGCACAAGCCCGTGCAATGACTTCAAACAAGAAGCCGGTCCAGGGGCAGCCGCCCCGGAGGCCGTTCGAGAACACGAGAGAACGATGTTCGCAGTCATCAAGACGGGCGGTAAGCAGTACCGCGTCGCCGCCAACGACACCATCACCATCGCCTCCCTGGCCGGCGAGGCCGGCGAGGCCGTGACCTTCGGCGAGGTCCTCCTGTTCGCCGACGGCGCGGGCGCGACCCAGGTCGGCGCACCGACCCTGTCGGGCATCAGCGTCACCGGCGAGATCGTGCGCCACGGACGCGACAAGAAGGTCATCGCCTTCAAGAAGCGCCGCCGGCAGAACTCGCGCCGCAAGCGCGGCCATCGGCAGGACCACACGGTCGTGCGCATCACCGGCATTTCGGCCTGACGCACGCCAGACGCTGGGCGCGTCCGGTCCCCTGAGGGACCGATCCGCGACCGCATCGAAGCCCATCAGAATTCGGAGCTCATCCCATGGCACACAAGAAGGCTGGCGGTTCGTCCCGCAACGGTCGCGACTCGGAAGGCCGGCGCCTCGGCGTCAAGAAGTTCGGCGCGGAATCGGTCATTCCGGGCAACATCATCGTGCGTCAGCGCGGCACCAAATGGCATCCCGGCGCCAATGTCGGCATGGGCAAGGACCACACGCTGTTCGCGCTGGTACCGGGCCATGTCCGCTTCGAGACGCGCCGCGGGCGCGCCTTCGTAGCCGTTACCCCGCTGGCCGAGGCCGCGGAATAAGAGGCGGGCGCCTTTGAGGCGAAGCTGGCGTCCCGCCCGGTGTCCCACACCGGACCGGAGACGTCGTTGCCGAGCCCCTGACGGGCCGGATCGGACGGAACCCCGGGGAGGATGGGACGCCATCCTCCCCTTCGTCGTCTTGAGGCGGTGACCCGGAGCCGGGAGCGCCGCCCTGCGAGGGCACGATGTTCCCCGATCTGACCCGTGATGACGTTTTCCGGATCGAGACGCGGCGGCTGTGGCTGCGCTGGCCGACCGCGAAGGACAGGGACGCGATCCTGAAGCTGGCCGGCGACCCGTCGGTCGCCGCGATGCTGGCGCGGGTGCCGCACCCGCTCCCGGCCCCGGTCGTGGATGCGTTCCTGCTTCAGGCACGCGCGCAGAACACCGCCGGTTCGGCCCTCACGCTCGCCCTCGCGCCGCGGGCGGCGCCCGGCAGCCTCATCGGTGTCATCAGCATCGAGGCGCCGGCCGACGCGCCGCCGGAGCTCGGCTACTGGCTCGGGCGGGCCTACTGGGGAAGCGGCCTGATGGCCGAGGCCGTGACGGCCCTGTGCCACGCCTTCTTCGCCTATACCGGCGGCGCGGAACTCTCGGCGTCGGCCCGCACGGTCAACCCGGCGTCCCGGCGCGTTCTGGAGAGCTGCGGCTTCGTGCCGGCCGGCAGCGCGATCCGGCCCTTCCCGGCGCGCGGTGAGGATCTGCCGGTCGATCTCTTCCGCCTCGACCGGCGGCGCTGGCAGAGGCCGTCGTCCGAGCCGGCGATGACGGCAGCCGCCTGAGGCGGCGCCACGGCGCCGGGGCTGGCCGGCGGCCGTCGACACGGTGATGGTGCGGGTCGCGAACCCGCACCCGACAAAGGATTCAGGTCGTGAAGTTCCTCGACGAAGCCAAGGTCTATGTCCGCTCCGGTGATGGCGGTCCCGGCTGCGTCTCGTTCCGGCGGGAGAAGTTCATCGAGTTCGGGGGACCGAACGGCGGCGACGGCGGCCGCGGCGGCGATGTCTGGGTGGAGTGCGTCGAGGGTCTCAACACCCTGATCGACTACCGCTACCAGCAGCACTTCAAGGCCCGGAAGGGCGAGCACGGCATGGGCTCGAACTGCCACGGCGCCAACGGCGCCGACGCGGTCCTGAAGGTCCCGGCCGGCACGCAGATCTTCGCCGAGGACGGCGAGACGCTGCTCGCCGACCTGACCGAGGTCGGCCAGAAGATCCGCCTCGCGAAGGGCGGCAACGGCGGCTTCGGCAACGCCTACTTCACCACCTCGACGAACCGCGCTCCGAAGCACGCCAATCCCGGCCAGGAAGGCCAGGAGATGTGGATCTGGCTGCGGCTCAAGCTGATCGCCGATGCCGGGCTCGTCGGCCTGCCGAATGCCGGCAAGTCGACCTTCCTGGCCAGCGTCACGGCGGCGAAGCCGAAGATCGCCGATTACCCGTTCACGACGCTGCATCCCGGGCTCGGCGTCGTGCGCTCGGACGGGCGCGAATTCGTCCTCGCCGACATCCCGGGCCTGATCGAGGGCGCGCACGAGGGCGTCGGGCTGGGCGACCGGTTCCTCGCCCACGTCGAGCGCTGCCGCGTGCTGCTGCACCTCGTGGACGGCACCACGGAGCATGCCGGCAAGACCTACAAGCTGGTTCGTGGCGAGATCGAAGCCTACGGCAACGGTCTGGCGGAGAAGCCCGAGGTCGTCGCCCTCTCGAAGGCGGATGCCCTCGACGCCGAGACCCTGAAGAGCCAGGTTGCCAAGCTGAAGCGGGCGGCCGGTCGTGCACCGCTGGTCCTGTCCTCCGCCAGCCGGAAAGGCGTGCCGGAGGCGCTTCGGGCGCTCCAGGCGGAAATCGACGCCAGCGCGGAGGCCGAGCGGCAGCCGGCCGTGGCTTGGCAGCCGTGATTCGCGGGAGCTCCTCGCCCCCCGCGGCAGCCTGGTCCGGCCTGCGCCTCGCCGCCCTGCCGGAAGCCTGCGGACACCCGACAGGCCGCTGATCCAACGCCATCGTGACGGGTGATCGCCGCGAGGCGGAGTGGCTGTTCAACAGCGCGATCTTCGTTCAAATCGCCTCGATCGACCCGGACCCGCAAGCATCATGATCCCCGTCCTCGAAGATTTCCGCCGCGTCGTCCTCAAGGTCGGGTCGGCCCTCCTCGTCGACCGGGGGGCCGGGCGTCTGCGGCACGCCTGGCTCGCGGCGCTGGCTGAGGACATCGCCGAGTTGCACGCGCGCGGCGTCGATGTCCTGGTCGTCTCCTCGGGCAGCATCGCGCTCGGGCGCACCGTGCTCGGGCTGCCCTCCGGAGCCTTGCGGCTGGAAGAGAGCCAGGGTGCGGCCTCGGTGGGGCAAATCACTCTGGCGCGGCATTGGGCCGAAGCGCTCGGTCATCACGGCATCGTCGCCGGCCAGATCCTCGTGACGCCCCAGGATACGGAGGAGCGGCGCCGCTACCTCAATGCCCGCGCCACCGTGCTCAAACTGCTCGAGATGCGCGCGGTGCCGGTCGTCAACGAGAACGACACGGTGGCGACGTCGGAGATCCGTTACGGCGACAACGATCGCCTCGCCGCCCGGGTCGCCACCATGATCGATGCCGACGTGCTGGTCCTGTTCTCGGATATCGACGGCCTGTACACGGCGCCGCCGAAAAGCGACCCGAACGCGCAGCATCTGCCGGTGGTCGAGCGCATCACCCCTGAGATCGAGGCGATGGCGGGCGGCCCGGCCTCCGAGCTGTCCCGCGGCGGCATGCGCACCAAGATCGAGGCGGCCAAGATCGCAGCCTCCGGCGGCACGCACCTCGTGATCGCGGACGGTCGGCAGAAGAACCCGCTGCGCGCCGTTCGGGATGGGGCTCGCTGCACGTGGTTCCTCTCCGGGTCCACGCCGACCGCTGCCCGGAAGACCTGGATCGCCGGCTCCCTCGAACCGCGTGGCAGCCTCACCATCGACGCGGGCGCCGTGAAGGCGCTGCGTGGCGGCGCGAGCCTCCTGCCGGTGGGCGTCCGCGCCATAGAAGGCAGCTTCTCCCGCGGCGATGCGGTGGTGATCCGCGATGGCGACGGCCGTGTCCACGGCCGCGGGCTCGTCGCCTACGACAGCGCGGAAGCCGCCTTGATCATCGGGCATCCCAGCGCGCGTATCCCGGAATTGCTCAACTATCCCGGTCGCGCCTGGATGGTTCATCGGGATGACTTGGCATTGTTCTAGTTCTCGACTTTCCGCACTGGATTAATCACAATCATCTCCGAATTGATTATTGCGTCGACCAGCACTCGGACACCCTTGTGCGTGCGGCGCGCGATGTGCAAATACGGCGTCTTCTCTCTGTCGCGCCGAAGCATAGGGCGCCGCCAACCGAGGACGCCAGCGTGCCCGTCCTAAACCTGAGATCGGATTTCGCCGAGGCCGACGCCCTGCCGGAGCAGATGGCGGCGATCGGCCGGCGCGCCCGAGCCGCCGCCCGGCTGATGGCGCTGGCCTCCGCGCGGACCAAGGACGTGGCGCTCAAGCGGATCGCCGAGCGCCTGCGCGCGAACCGCGACGAGATCCTCGTCGAGAACGCCCGCGACGTGGCGGCCGCCCGCAACGCCGGTCAGAGCGCCGCGCTGATCGACCGCCTGACCCTGGATCCTGGCCGCCTGTCGGCCATCGCGGAGGCCGTGGAGAAGGTCGGGTCGCTGGCGGATCCCGTGGGACGCCAGCTCGCCGCCATCGAGCGGCCCAACGGCCTCCTGATCGAGCGGGTCGCCGTGCCCCTCGGTGTCGTCGGCGTCATCTTCGAGAGTCGGCCGAACGTGACCGCGGATGCCGGCGCGCTGTGCCTGAAGGCCGGAAACGCTGCCATCCTGCGGGCGGGCTCCGACAGCCACCGCACCGCCATGGCCATCGCCCGGGCGATGAGTCAGGGCCTCGCCGATGCCGGCTTGCCGGAGAACGCGATCCAGCTCGTGCCGACGCGCGACCGGGCCGCCGTGGGTCTGATGCTCGCCGGACTTGACGGCTGCGTCGACGTGATTGTGCCCCGCGGCGGGCGCGGCCTCGTGGCGCGCGTCCAGGCCGAGGCCCGCGTGCCGGTCTTCGCCCATCTCGACGGCATCAACCACGTCTACGTGGCCGCAGCGGCCGACCTCGACATGGCGCGCACCGTCCTCCTGAACAGCAAGATGCGCCGGACCAGCGTCTGTGGCGCGGCCGAGACGCTGCTGGTGGACCGGGCCTGCGCGGGGACGCATCTCGCATCCCTGGTCGGCGCCCTGCTGGATGCCGGGTGCGCCGTTCGCGGCGACGCCGAGACGCGGGCCGTCGACTCCCGGGTCACCGCTGCCTCCGAGGAGGACTGGCACACGGAATATCTCGACGCGATCATCGCGGTGCGGGTGGTGGACGGGATCGCCGCGGCGATCGAGCACATCGAGACCTACGGCTCGCACCACACGGACGCGATCATCACCGAGGACGACGCGGAGGCCACGCGGTTTTTGGCGGAGGTCGATTCCGCGATCGTGACCCACAACGCCTCCACGCAGTTCGCGGATGGCGGCGAGTTCGGCTTCGGTGCCGAGATCGGCATCGCCACCGGGCGCATGCATGCGCGCGGGCCGGTGGGGGTCGAGCAGCTGACCACCTTCAAGTACCGCGTCCACGGCAGCGGCCAGACGCGTCCGTGACGCCCATCCAGGAGCCGGCGTGCGGCTGACCCTGCCGCCGAGCGCCCCCGGCATGCGGATCGGCCTCTACGGCGGATCCTTCAATCCCGCTCATCTGGGCCATCGCCATGTCACCCTCATGGCGATGCGGCGACTCGGGCTGGACCGGGTCTGGTGGCTCGTCAGCCCGGGCAACCCTCTCAAGAGCCGAAAGGCGCTCCCTCCCGTCACCGTGCGCTGCGCGCAGGCCCGGTCGGTCGCGCGACATCCGCGCATCGCGGTGACCGGCATCGAGGCGGCGCTCAACGTGCGCTTCACGGTCCAGACCCTGCGGTTCCTGAAGCGCCATCGGCCCGGCGTCCACTTCGTCTGGATCATGGGCGCCGACTCGCTGGCGACGTTCCACCGCTGGAAGGGCTTCGCCGAGATCGCCCGGCTGATGCCCATGGCGGTCATCGATCGTCCGGGCTCGACCATGACCCCGCTGAGCGCCCGGGCGGCGCGCCGGCTGGCTGGCGCGCGCCTGCCTGAAGAAGCTGCGGCGACGCTCGCGACGCGCGCTCCCCCGGCCTGGGTCTTCCTGCACGGTCCCCGCTCCACGCTGTCATCGACGGCGATCCGCGAGGCCGTTCGGGGACGCACTGCGCATTCGGGGTCGCCACGGTTGCAATCGACGGCCGATACCGCCAATTTCAGACGATCCCGCGGGGCGTGACGTCGCCTGCGGCACCACGAGGAACCAGGACTCTGCCCGAGACCATTCAAACGGAGACGATCCGCACCCCCGTCCAGGCCCCGGATACCTCCGGCCAGGCGCGCTCGGACGACCTGAAGGCCCTGGCCCTCGGATGCCTCGACGAGATGAAGGCCGAGGAGACGATCGCCATCGACCTCGCCGGTAAGACCTCGCTCGCCGACACGATGATCATCACGTCCGGCCGGTCGCAGCGCCATGTCGGCTCGATCGCCGACAAGGTGATCCAGGAAATGAAGAATCGCGGCTTCGGCAATGCTCGGGTCGAAGGCTTGCCTGCCTGCGACTGGGTGCTGATCGACGCGGGCGACGTGCTCGTTCACATCTTCCGCCCCGAGGTTCGCGGCTTCTACAATCTGGAGAAGATGTGGGGCGCTGATCGTCCGGTCGGGCTCGCCGCCGGCTAGGGCGGACGTCCGGATTGCGTCTGATCTTCGCGGCGGTCGGCCGGCTCAAGGCCGGTCCGGAGCGGGAACTCGCGTCACGATATCGCGACCGCGCGGCCCAGTTGGGGCGTGGACTGGGCTTTCCCGCCTGTGACAGCCTCGAGATCCCGGAATCGCGGGCCCGGCGCGCCACCGACCGCTGTGCCGAAGAGGCGGCCGCGCTCTTGACCCATCTGCCCCCTGGGGGGGTCCTACTCGCCTACGACGAACGCGGGCGGGCCGATGTCACCAGCGAGGCCCTAGCGGACCGCGTCGCCGCGTGGCGCGACGTCGCGCGCCCTGCCCTCGTCGTGGCTATCGGGGGCCCGGATGGTCTGGACGCCTCAATTCGGACGAAGGCGGAGCTGATCCTGTCTTTCGGGGCTGCCACCCTGCCCCACGGACTTGTGCGCGTGCTCGCCCTCGAACAGATTTATCGGAGCCTGACCCTCTTGGCGGGTCACCCCTATCATCGCGGCGAGGCGGGCTGATCGGCCATGTCGACCGTGGAAAGACTGCGGGCGGTTGCCTTCCGTGGTCCTCAGCACCGGCTGCGCGCCGTCGTCCTGCTGGCCCTCGCCGTTGCTGCGACGCCGGTGCGTTCCGAGATGCCCGCCGACGCGGATTCGGCTCAGCGCGCCGCCGAGGAGCGCGATCGCCGCGCCGAAAATCTCAAGCGCGTGCAGGAGGCGCTCGCCGCCAGCGCCGGCCAGCGGGCCCAGGCCGAGGCCGAGATTGCCACGATCGGGACCGACAGGGCCAAGCTGGATGCCGCGCTCCTCGATGCGGGTCGCCAAGCGCAGGCGACCGAGGAGCGTCTGAGCCGCCTGGAAGAGCGCTTGAAGGCGATGGGCGAGAGTGAGGCCGCGATCCGGCGCTCGCTCCAGGCCCGCCGCGGCATCGTCGCGGAGATCCTGGCGGCGCTTCAGCGGATGGGGCGCCGGCCGCCGCCCGCGGTTCTCGTGAGCCCCGAGGACGTCCTCGCGGCCATACGCACCTCGATGCTGCTCGGCGCCGTCGTGCCGGAGTTGCGAGGCGAGGTCGACACCCTCGCGGCCGATCTCGCGGAGATGATCCGCCTGCGCGGCCTGATCGCGCAGGACAAGGAAGGTCTGGCCTCCGATCTCGCCGGCTGGGCGCGCGAGCAGCAGCGCCTGCAGGCGCTGGTCGCGGCCCGCCGCGCCCGGCAGGCCGAGATCGAGAGCGGCTTGTCCACCGAGCGTCGGCGGGCCGCGGAGCTCGGGGCTCAGGCCAAGACCCTCAAGGATTTGATGGACCGGACCGAGGCCGAAGCGGCCGCCGCCAGGAAGACCGCCGAGGAGGCGAAGGCTGCGGCCGAACGAGAGGTCAAGGTCACGCAGGAACGATTTGCCGCGGCCGGGTTCCGTGATCCGGCACGCCTGGCCCCGAAGGTGCATTTCGCCGACGTGCGGGGCGAAGTGCCGCGGCCCGTCAGTGGACGGCTCACACGCGGCTTCAACCAGCCCGACGGCAACGGCGGGACCACGCGGGGCGTGTCCTTCACGACGCGCCCGAAGGCGACGGTCTCTGCCCCGGCGGACGGGTGGGTGCAGTTCGCGGGGCCCTTTCGGTCGTACGGGCAACTCTTGATCATCAACGCGGGCGACGGCTACTATCTCCTGCTCGCGGGGATGGATCAGATCAGCGTCGAGGTCGGGCAGTTCGTGCTCGCGGGCGAACCGGTCGGCAGCATGGGCGACAAGGGTGCTGGGCCACCCGGGTCCGACGGCGATCCGACCTTGTACGTCGAGTTCAAGAAGGACGGCGGCTCCATCGATCCGGAGCCGTGGTGGGCGAAGAGCCCGAACAATACGGTACTTGGCGAGAAGGTTCGCGGCTGATGCGCAAGACATCCCTGATCATGCTGGGCGCCTTCCTGGGTGCCGGCACCTCCATGGTAGCCACGCAGACCGATTTCCTGTCGGGTCCGCGCGCCGTGGCCGCCTCGGCCGAGACCTATCGCCAGCTCAGCCTGTTCGGCGACGTCTTCGAGAAGGTCCGCACCGACTACGTCGAGAAGCCGGACGAGTCGAAGATGATCGAGGCGGCCGTCAACGGCATGCTGACCTCGCTCGATCCGCATTCGAGCTACATGGACGCCAAGGCGTTCCGCGACATGCAGACCACCACCCGCGGCGAGTTCGGCGGGCTCGGCATCGAGGTCACCATGGAGGACGGCCTGATCAAGGTCGTCACGCCGATCGACGACACCCCGGCCGCCAAGGCGGGGCTGCTCGCCAACGACATCATCACGCAGATCGACGACGATCAGGTTCAGGGCCTCACCCTGAACCAGGCGGTCGACAAGATGCGCGGCCCTGTGAACTCGAACGTGAAGCTCAAGATCAGCCGCAAGGAGTCGAAGGATCCGATCGACGTCACGCTCACGCGGGACGTGATCAAGATCAAGCCGGTCCGCTCGAAGGTCGAGGGCGGCGACGTCGCCTACATCCGCCTGACCCAGTTCAACGAGCAGACCTTCGACGGCATGCGGGCGGCGATCGACAAGCTGACCGGCGAGATCGGTGCCGACAAGATCAAGGGCTACGTCATCGACCTGCGCAACAACCCGGGCGGCCTGCTCGACCAGGCCGTGATGGTGTCGGACGCGTTCCTGGACCGCGGTGAGATCGTCTCGACCCGCGGCCGCAACCCGGACGAGACGCAGCGTTTCTCGGCGAAGTCGGGGGACCTTACCAAGGGCAAGCCGGTGGTTGTGCTGGTCAACGGCGGCTCCGCCTCGGCCTCCGAGATCGTCGCCGGCGCCTTGCAGGATCACAAGCGCGCGACGATCATGGGGACCCGCTCCTTCGGCAAGGGGTCGGTTCAGTCGATCATCCCGCTCGGCGGCTCCGGCGCGCTGCGGCTGACCACGGCGCGGTACTACACGCCGTCGGGACGCTCGATCCAGGCGAAGGGTATCGAGCCGGATGTCGAGGTCACGCAGGACGTGCCCGACGAGTTGAAGGGCAAGGACGAGACCAAGGGTGAGGCCGGACTGAAGGGCCACCTGAAGCAGAAGGACACCGACGAGCGCGGCGGCTCCTCCGCCTACGTGCCGCCGGATCCGGCGAAGGACAAGCAGCTCATCTCGGCCGTGGACTTCCTGCACGGCATCCAGAAGGGCGCGGCCAACGGGACCCCCGCGGCACAGCAGAAGCCCAGCCTGCCGAACTGAGCCGCCAAGTTACGGAGCGCGAGATTTGAAGCCGCCCGGCCCCAAGCCGGGCGGTTTTTCGTACCGGGTCCGGCTTTAGCGAAACGTTAACCATGCGGAGCCGCAATGGTGGCGGGGATCCGCGCCGCATCCGACGGTGCAGGGAGCGCGATCCCGCATCGAGAGCCGCTTGACCGAGTCCACCGACGATATGCTCACGCGACCCCTCGGGGTACCGGAGGCGGCAGCGCCGGAGCAGCCCAGCGGCAGGCTCGGACGCGCCGTCGCGTTCGCACGTCGGCCGAGGGTCACGGGCGGCGCGATCGCGATCGCCCTCGCGGCCACAGTCGGGCTGGTGCTGGCGCTCGGCGATCCCCGGGGCGGTGACCCCCGCGCCGAAGCCAGCATCACGATCCGTGAGCCGGCCGGCCGGCCCGCACCGGCCGCCGCCTCGCCGCCCGTCACCGAGCCGCAGGTCGCCACGACGGCCCCGACCCCGACGTCGCTCCAGCGCAGCGCGGAGGAGATCGAGACGGCCTCCGGCGTGACCGTCGTGCGGCCCGCCGGGTCCGGCCCGTCGGACGCTGTGGTGATTCGCGTGCCGCCGCCGAGTGCGCCGCGCCTCGCTCCGGCGCCGGATCCGCGGATCACCGAGACGGGACGCCACGGTGTGATGCCGAAGCTCGGCGAGGGTCGGGCGCGCGCCCTGGACGTATATGCCCGGGCTGAGGAGGCGGGAACGGGACCACGTATCGCCATCGTGGTGACCGGACTCGGTGTCGGCCAGGCCGCCACGGCCGGCGCCACCGCGCGCCTGCCGGCGGCCGTCAGTCTCGCCTTTGTGCCCTACGGCGGCGAGGCCGCACGCGCGGCCGCCCGGGCGCGCGACGCCGGACACGAGGTCTTTCTTCAACTGCCCATGGAGCCGTTCGACTATCCTGACAGCGATCCGGGGCCGCAAGCCCTGCTCACGGCGCTGAAGGGGCCGGAGAACGCTGACCGGCTCGCCTGGGCGCTCGCCCGTTTCCCGGGCTATGTCGGCGTCGCGAACTTCATGGGCTCCAAGTTGATGGCGGATCCGGCGTTCGAGCCGATCCTGCGGGAGATCGGAGGTCGCGGCCTCGGCTTCCTCGACGATGGGACGGGCGCGAAGCCCGCGACCGCCCCCGCCAACAAGGCCCGCACGCCGATCGCCCGCGCCGAGATCGTCCTCGACGCCACGCCGCGCGCCGACGCCATCGACGCCGCCCTCGCCCAGGCCGAGGCGCGCGCCAAGGCCAACGGCTTCGTTCTCGTCTCCGCCGGAGGCGCGGCGCTCAGCGTCGATCGAATCGCCCGCTGGGCTAAGGATCTCGACGCTCGCGGGCTCCGACTCGTGCCGGCCAGCGTCGCCCTGCGCGGCGCACGCGACAAGCGTGTCTCCACGGCGGATTGAGTGACCGCCCGACCTCCATCCGCGCAGGTAGACCGAGCGACCGAAACTCGGCCCCTGAACCTAGCCGACGTTGCCGCCTCGCGCGCGCCTGACCTATGGTCGCCGAGATGACGACGGATTCGGACCCGGGCAGCGCCCTGCCCTACCGCCCCTGCGTGGGCGTCGCGCTGATCTCCCGATCGGGTGGCGTCTTCGTCGGGCGTCGGAGCAAGGATGCTGGTCCCGAGCACGTCGCCGGTCCGCACATGTGGCAGATGCCGCAGGGGGGCATCGACCCTGGCGAGGACCCGGAGTCGGCGGCCCGCCGCGAACTCTACGAAGAGACCAACGTCCCGCCGGACGCGCTCAAGCTGCTGGCCGAAATCCCGGATTGGCTCGCCTACGATCTGCCGCCCGACGTCATGAAGCAGGCTTGGAAGGGCCGCTACCGCGGCCAAGCCCAGAAATGGTTCGCTTACGGCTTCCTTGGCGGCGAGGCGCTGATCGACGTCCTCCAGCCGGGCGGCGGCGCCCACAAGCCCGAGTTCGACGCGTGGCGTTGGGCGCGGTTCTCGGAACTGCCCGACCTGATCGTACCCTTCAAGCGCCCGGTCTACGAGAGCGTGGTGGCGGCGTTCTCAGATCTGGCGCATTGGTCGGGCGAGCCATGACGCCCCGACGCGGGTTCTGACGGTGGTGCGTTGGCTCGCGATCCCGCTCTGCCTCGCCCTGGCTTGGCTGGCATACACTCTGAGCCCGCTGTGGTCGCTCTACGATCTCGCGCAGGCGGTGCGGCGGCACGACACCGCCTATGTCGAGACGCACGTGAATTTCCGGACGCTGCGGTTGTCCCTTGTCCGGCAGATCACCGCGGCGATGCGCACCGCTGCCGAGACGGATACCGACCTGGAGCCGCGTGACCGCCAGCGCCTGAACGATGCCGCCTACGGCCTCGCCCTCGCCCTGTCCGAGACGATGGTGACGCCCGACACGGTCATCGACCTGCTCGCCAACGGCTGGCCCGACAAGCTCGACGTCGAGCGGCCTGCCGGAGCGCGGCCGCAAGGCTTGGCCATCCGCAACGTCGACCGTCTCCTGCCCTTCTACGCAGCCCTTGAGATGCGGGGCTTCCGCGCGGTCGTCATCCCGATCCCACCGGACGCGCCGCGCGCGGAGCGCACGCGGATTCGGCTGCGCTTGCGCGGCCTGAGCTGGCGGCTGGTCGACATCGAGATGGCCGACACTCTGCGCCAGCAGATCGCCACCAAACTGAGCCGCGCGCTGGCGCGCGCCAAGATCGGCGCCAGCGCGGGCGAGGAGCGCTAGGCGCCGGCTTGGATCACTTCGCCTTCGTGGAGCCGGCGGCCTCCTTGGGCTCCCGTGCCTCGCTCAGGCTTTCGGCCTTGTCCTCGTCGGTATCGCCGCCCTGCTCGATCGTCTTGGCGGGATTGGCGAGGAGCGACTTCGCGATGCCCAGCAGATTCTCGCACTCACCCGGGAATTTGTAAGTCTCGAGCACGATGGCTGCGTCGCGCAGCGTGCGCAGGTCGCGCACGAGCTGGGCGTTCTCGTCGGCGCGCAGCTCGGGCTTGGCGGCGATGGTCTCCTCGATCTGCGCGCCCTTCACGTCGCACGCCGCGCCGGCAGGCGAGGCGGTCACCGCGAGCGCCAGGGCGATGCCGGCTGCGGAAAGAATGCACCGCATGACGTGGGTCCTTGAGGGCGGGATCAGGCGTGTTGGAGGAGCGCGGCGTGCAGGACGTCGCGGGTGAGGGCCACGAGCTGGCCGGGCCGATACGGTTTCGGCACGAAGACCGAACCCGAAACGGCCTCGTCGGCCGGCAGGCAGGCGCGCCCGCCGGAGGTGTAGACCACCGCGAGGTCCGGCCAGTGCCGCCGCGCCCACCGCGCGAGCGCCAAGCCGTTCGTGTTGCGGGCGAGATCGATATCGGTGAAGAGCATGTCCACGCTCTCGCCGGCCAGGATGGCTTCGGCCTGCCACGCATCCGCGGCGGTGAGCACCCGATAACCCTCGTCGAGCAGCACCTCGGCGGCCAGCTCGCACACGGTCGGCTCGTCCTCGACCACGAGGATCGTGGCGCCGGCCGGGTCCAAGACGGGCATGGACGGGCAGACGAAAGCGGCGGCGAACGGAACCATGACGCAACTCCCACTCACCCGGCCGGGACAGCGTGGCCCCGAACCGGATCGCAGGGGCAACGGCCCCTTCCGACACGGCGTTCACCCTGTTTGCATCGAATTGCTCGGGTTTGGTGAGCGGCTCGTTAACCGCGGCCCTGCCCTGCTGAACGAAGTGATCCAAATGGTTAACAGATCGTTACCGGGGCCCGGCCGCGGAGCCGGTGCGTGAGCCGGAACTGGCAGCTCGGCATCGGCCTGCTCCTCACCGGGCTCGCCGGCTACGTGGATGCCCTGGGCTTCGTGCGCCTGGGCGGCCTCTACACATCGTTCATGAGCGGCAACACCACGCAGCTCGCGGTCTTCGGCGCCGGTGCCGAGCTGCACCGGATGATCCTGCCCGCGACCCTGCTGCTGGCCTTCCTGACCGGCTCGGTGCTCGGCAGCGGCCTCGCCATTTTAGTGCCGCCCCGTTGGACGACGCCGGTGGTCCTGGCCTACGAATCGCTGCTGATCCTCGGCGGCCTCGGTCTCGGCCTCCAATCGCCGGAACTCGGCCTCGCGGCCTTCTTCGTCGCCTTGGCGATGGGCTCGCAGAACGCGGTTCTGGCGCAGGTGAAGGGCTTCCGCGCCGGTACGACCTTCGTCACCGGGGCTTTGTTCAGCCTGGGACAGAAGATCGCCCAGGCCCTCACACGGACAGGCGACCCGATGGGCTGGGTCGGCGACGGGCTAGTCTGGCTGTCGCTGCTGTTCGGCGCCTATCTCGGCGCGCACGCCTACGGCTTGTTCGCCCTGTACGCGCTGATCGCGCCGGCGGCGATCTCCGGCGGGCTCGCGCTGATTACCGCAATCCTGGTCTTGCGCGCCGGCACGTCGGCCGCGAAGGTCCCCCCGCAATGACGAGCCCCCTCAGCAACCCGTCCCTCACCAGTCACGTGGCCGCGCTGGAGCCCGGCGCCCACGTCATCGCCGCGCATGTCCTGAAGGACACCCCCGCCCTGGCGCTCAGCGACGGCACGGTGGTGCTGGCGCGGGAGGGCGGCCTGACGCGCCTGTCCGCGCATCCCGACAGCGGGATTCTGGTGGCCGCCGGCTCAGGCGGCAGGCTGCTCACCGGCGGCGATGACGGCCGCGTGGTCGAGATCCGCTCCGACGGCTCCCTGGAACAGCTCGGCCTCGCCAAGGGCGGCGCCTGGATCGACGCCCTGGCGCTCCATCCCGATGGGGCCGTGGCCTGGTCGGCCGGCCGCGACGTCGTCGCCCGGGATGCGAAGGGGCGTGAGCGGCACTTCCAGGCGCCGTCGAGCGCCCGCGGCCTCGTCTTCGCCCCCAAGGGCTACCGTCTCGGGGTCGCCCACTACAACGGCGTGAGCCTCTGGTACCCGAATCTCGAGACCCCGGCCGAGGTCATCAGCTGGAAGGGCTCGCATATCGACGTGACGTGGTCGCCGGACGGCCGCTTCGTCGTATCGACCATGCAGGAGAACGCCCTGCACGGCTGGCGCCTTCAGCCGGATCGAGGCCACATGCGGATGTCGGGCTATCCGGGCAAGGTCCGCTCGATGGCGTGGTCCTCAGACGGGAACTGGCTCGCCACGGGCGGGGCCGAGGCCGCGATCGTGTGGCCGTTCGATTCGAAGGAGGGGCCGACCGGGAAGGCGCCGCGGGAATGCGGCGTCCGGCCCGCCCGGGTCTCCAGGGTCGCGTTCCACCCGAAGGCGCCGGTCCTGGCGATCGGCTACGAGGACGGCTGCATCCTGCTGGTCCGCTTCACCGACGCCGCCGAATTGCTCGTGCGGCCGGCCGTACCGGGAAGCGCAGTGACGGCCCTGGCCTGGGACGGCCGTGGTGAAAGGCTGCTCTTCGGCTGCGCGGACGGGAAGGCGGGTCTCCTGACGCTGCCGGGCTGAGACCGTCTGGAACCGCGGCCGCCGGCATGCTCTTGTCGGTGGTCGATTCACCGCGCCGGAGGACTGAGACGTGCTGCGCGTGTTCCGTACCTTCGGCCTCGCCCTGGGCCTGCTCGGCGGCGTCGTGGCGGCCCAGGCTCCCGAATTCGCGCAGCAATACGCGCAACGACTGGGCGGCGCCGCCGACGAGCTGCGCCGGCAGGTGGCGGTCCTCGAATCGGACGCGCAGGCCTCCGGGACCACGCGCGACGATGCCGTCGACCGGCTGCGCAACAACCCGGACCAACTCGTCGCCAAGCGCGGCGATGCGGCCCGCGCCGACATCGCGCGCCTCGCTCGGCTCAGTGCTCAGCAGCAGGCCCTTGCCGCGACGACGAGCCCGCTGGGCCGCGTCGTGGCGATGCTGCGCGATCCGGACCTGCCCGTCGCCGAGGCCGCCTATCGGGATTTCAGCCCGGCGGTGCCGACCACCGCGGACGGCTTGGCCGCGGCCTTGATCGGCTTCTTCGCCGCCTGGGGCGGCTGGCGGGTGGTGTCGGATCTCGGCGGTCGGGCCATGCGCCGGCGGCCGCGAAGGACCGTCAGGGCCGCCTGACGACACGCTGCGCCTTCGGGAGTGTGGCGCCGCGTCTACAGCGGCTTGCGCGAGCCTTGCGTATCGAGCAGGGATCCGGCCGTTCCGGACCGGGAGAAGGCGCAAGATGCCCCGCGCGTCGAACTCGTCCACCATCGATCCGGCGCTCGACGCCGCCGCCTTGCTGCGGCGCATCGGCTTCTTCGGCCTGTTCGTGGTGCTGCCGGTTCTCGCGCAGGTGGCCCGCCGCGCCTCCGTGATCCTCGCGCCGATCGCCGTCATCCTGCTCATCATCGCCAGCGTGATCGATCGTCGGCAGCGTCCGGTGCGGCCGGCCGCCTTTCGGCTCCTGACCGCGCCTGCCTTCCTGGCCGGCATGCTGGTGGTGCTGTGGTCGGCGCTGTCGCTGATCTGGACGCCGTTCCCCGGGCCGGCGCTGGAGCGCCTGGCCAACCTCACGGCCACGATCGGACTCGCGCTGCTGGGCTACCTCGCCCTGCCCGACCGGATGCGGTCGGCCAACCTCTACCTCCTGCCACTCGGCATCGTGGCGGGCGCCATCGTGGCGATCATGCTCGGCGTGTTCGGCGCCCACATGGCCCCGCCCCGGCACCGAGGATGACGGGGCGCTGGACCGCGGCCTCGTCCTGCTGATTCTGCTGGTCTGGCCGGCGCTCGCGTGGCTCCGGTCCCGGCGCCGCGACCGCGAGGCGCTGGGGCTCGCGCTGCTGGTCGCCCTGGCGCTCACCGTTCAGCCGGACGCGACCCAGATCGCCGCGCTGGCCGTCGGGGCCGTGGCCTTCGCGGTCACGAGCTACCGGCCGAGGCTCGGCGTCGCGCTCACGGCGATCCTGTCGGCGCTCCTGCTCGCCGTGGCACCGTTGCTGCCCTTCCTGGCACGGCCCGCCGGCGCGGCGATCCTGGGCCCCCTCGCGCCCTCGGTTCTGTCGCTCAAGAGCTGGCAGAAGGTGGTGACCACCGATCCGGTGCGGCTGATCACGGGCCACGGCTTCGAGACCGCCCTGCGCGGACGTCTCGTCGGCCTCTTGCCGCTGAACGCGCCGACCACGGCCCTGTTCGAGTTCTGGTACGAATTGGGTATCGTCGGCGCCCTGGCCGCCGCCTTCGCGCTCTACGCCTCGGTCCGGCGCGCCGGGCGCGACGTCCCGGCCCTGGTGCCGGGCGCGATGGGGTGCTTCGCCGCTGCCTTCACGGTGGCATGCCTCAGCGTCGGCCTCACGGCGATCTGGTGGCTGACGACGGTGGCCATCGCGATCGTGGTGTTCGTCGCGGTGGAGCGAGGCCAGTTCCGCACCAGCCGTCCGAAGGTCGCCAAGCTGCACCGCCTGCAGGGCAGCGGAGGCTGAGGATTCAGCGCCGCAGGAAGCCGTGCAGGCGGATCCAGGCCAGGAACAGGCCCGGCCAGGCCGCCACCGGCGTGCCGGGCGCGCCGAGCCCGAAACCGTGGCCGCCGCGCTCGAACAGATGGAGCTCGGCCGGAACCCGCGCCTTGCGCAGCGCCGTGAACATCAGCAGCGGGTGGTCGGCCACCGCGACGGGATCGTCGATCGCCTGGACGAGGAAGGTCGGCGGCGTCTCCGGGCCGACCTGGAGATCGACCGAGTAGGTCTTCATCTCCAGGGGCGTGACCTCGTCGCCGACCAGGATGCGGCGGGTATGGGTCCGGTCGAAGGGCTTGCGCATGGTGATGACCGGGTAGATCAGCCCGGCCAGGGCCGGCCGCACCGGCTGGGCGTCGGTGGCATCGACGCCCGGGTAGAGGTCGAGGGCGCTCCCGACCGCCGTCTCGCCCATGAGATGTCCGCCGGCGGAGAAGCCGAGGACGCCGACCCGGTCCGGATCGACGCCGAACTCCGTGCCGCGGGCGCGAACGAGCCGGAGGGCGCGCTGCGCGTCCTGTCGCGGCGCGTCGGGTCCCGCGCCCCAGCTCTCCGCGGGCAGGCGGTAGATCAGCAGGAAGACCGTGATGCCCGCCGCGTTGAGCACGCGCCCCACCGGGACGCCCTCGTTACCCAGGGCGATGAACTCGTAACCGCCTCCGGCGGCGACGATCATGGCCGCGCCGTTGGCGTTGGCCGGCCGCATGACCAGCAGGCACGGCCGCGCCACCCGCGTGATGTCGCCGAAGGTCCCCTCCACGTACCGGTACCCGTTCGCGTCCGGTCCGTTTCCGCCGCCCGGTGCCTCGCCCGGCCAGAGGTCGATCACCTGCAGGTCGGCGCCCGGAAGCGAGCGCGGGAGGGCATGAACGGCCGCATCCGCGACCCCTTGGTTCGCCGGGGCCGCCGGTCCTTCGCCCTCTCCTCGGGCGGCGCGCAGGCCGAAGGCGCTCCCGAGGCCGGCGAGGAGGAATCGGCGGTCGAGGCGCAAGGGCATCTCCCCGGTTGTGCAGTCGCCGGGGCCGTCGGTGCGGACCCGGGTCATGCCAAAGCCCGGATCCAACGTCGCGGGTCGGCCGTGGTTTCGCGACTCAGCCCCGCCGGGCGATCACGGACACGTAGAACCCGTCGGTGCCGGTTCGGAGCGGGCTCATCTGCACGCCGTGCGCGGTCCGGCGCACCGCCTCGTGGAGCGAGGCCGGCCCCGCCGCCAGGACCTCCGTGGGCGGGACCACATCGAAGCGACCGCGCCAGCGCGACAGCAGCCCGGCCACGGCCGCGTCGTTCTCTGCCGCGAGGAGCGAGCAGGTGATGTAGACGATCCTGCCGCCGGGCTTCACCAGCCGCGCCGCGCGGTCGAGCACCTGGGCCTGCTCGCTGGTACGGAGAGCGAGGCTGCCGGGCCGGAGCCGCCACTTGGCGTCGGGATTGCGGCGCCACGTCCCGGAGCCTGTGCACGGGGCATCGACCACGACCCGATCAACGTGGCCGTCGAGATCCTCGAGCACGTCGGCCCGCGCCTTGCCGGTGCGCGGCGTGCGCACCTCCGCGGCGGCGCCGGACCGCCGGAGCCGCTCGTGGATCGGTGCGAGGCGGCGCGGATCGCCATCGGTGGCGATCAGGCGGGCGCCGTTACCGGTCTCGGCCGCAAGCGCCAGGGTCTTGCCGCCGCCGCCAGCGCAGAGGTCGACGATGGTCTCGCCGGCCCCGGGGCGCCGCCAGGAGCGCTGCGAGCTGCGAGCCCTCGTCCTGGATCTCGTACCAGCCCTCCAGGAACTCCGCCTCGACATGCAGCGCCGGGCCGCGCCCGTCCGCGCCGATCGGTACCCGCAGGCCCGAGGGCGCGTGCGGCGTCGGAGCCGCCGCGTGGGCGGCGAGGGCCGGCATCACGGCGTCCCGAGGGCCGCGCAGGGCGTTCACCCGGATGTCCAGCGGCGCGCGCCGCGCCAGCGCCTTCAGCTCCGGGACGAGCTCGTCGCCGAGCGTGGCCGCGAGCTCGGCGAGGACGAAGGCCGGGGCGTCGCCCGCCACCTCCGGCGGGGCGTCCTGCAAAGTCGCGGTCTCCAGGCGGGCGCGCTCGTCGTCGCTGAGGGGCGCCGGGGCGAAGCGCTCGCCCGTGAAGAGGTTGGCCACCGAGGCGGCGGCCAGGCCCTGCTGGAGCCGCAGGGCACCGATGAGGATGGCGCGCGGGGAATCCGCACCCATGATCCAGGCGGCGGAGGCCCGGCGGCGCAGGGCGTCGTAGACGAGGCTCGCGATCCCGGCCCGATCACCCGAGCCGGCGAAGCGGTGCGCCAGACCCCAATCCTTGAGGGCGTCGGCGGCCGGACGGCGGCGCTCGGTGATGTCGGTCAGGACCTCGATGGCGGCGGAGCAGCGGGCGGCGGGTGTCAGCGGTCTCATCCTTCGAACGGTTCTGCGACGACGCGAAACGGCCACGCTTGGCCCACGAAGTCGCCACGATACGGCCGAGCTTCCAGCACCTTCGCGGCCCAGACCGTCCTGCAGGCGGCCCGTCGTGCGGGCCGTCGCGTGTCGTATGGCATCGGCCGGTCGCGGGCCAGAGCGGTCCCTCGTCCCGGCGAGCCCTCGGAGTGCTTCAGCCCATGACGTCCGCCGTTCGCGTCGCCCTCGCGGCGCTCATCGCCGCCTCGCTCGCCGCCTGCGCCAGCGCCCCCGCTGCCCAGCCGGATTTCTCGCCGCCGCCGCGCCGGCCCGTGGATGCCAAGACGCAGCTCGAATACGGCAACCCGCCCCCGCCGCCGCCCGGCCGATACTGAGAACGCCGCGCGGGGCGCGGCTCAGGCCGCCTCCCGCGCCCGCCGGGCCTCGTAGGCCTTGAGGCCGGCATAGACCGTCGTCAGGATCGGGAAGGCCGCCTCGGGCGCGAGCCGCTGACCGCGGGCGATCAGGTCGCCGATCACGTGGTCCGCCTCGATCCGTCCCTTGCCCTCAATGTCGCGCAGCATCGACGCCGTGAAGGTCGAGCCGGCCGCCGTCAGCTGCGCCCGCGCCCGCTCGGCCACGACCGCCCGCGGCTCGAAGCCGCTCGCGGCGGCCACTGCCGTGCACTCCGCGTGGAGCGCCGCGATCAAGGCCGACCCGCCGGGCGCCGCCACGATGTCGCCGACGGCGGCGCGCATCAGCGTGGTCGCCCCCGCGAGGGTCGCGAGGAAGACCCACTTCTCCCACATCTCCTGCAGGATCACCTCGCTCAGCCGCGGCTGGAACTTGAGGCCCCGCATCAGGGCATCGACGGCCTCGATCCGCGCCGAGCGGGCGCCGTTCCGCTCGCCGTAGGTGATGCTGCAGAGTTCGCTCATGTGGCGGATCGTGCCGTCCGGCGCGAGTGTCGCCGCGATGGCGCAGGCGCCGCCGAGGACCTGCTCCGGCCCGAAGCGCGCATCGAGCGCGTCGAGGTGGGACATGCCGTTGAGCACCGGAAGGATCGCGGTGCCCTCCCCCACCGCGGGGGCGAGATCCTCGAGCGCGCTGTCGAGGTCGTAAGCCTTGCAGGACAGGAGGATCAGGTCGAAGGCCCCGGCATGGGTCAGCCGGTCGGCCGTCACGGTCGGCGGGTTCGGCAGGTGCAGGTCACCGAGCGGGCTGCGGACGTTGAGGCCGTCCGCGGCGAGCTTCGCGGCCCGGGCCGGCCGGACCAGGAAGGTCACGTCGGCGCCCGACTCCGCGAGGCGCGCGCCGTAATAGCCGCCGGTCGCGCCGGCCCCGACAATCAGCGTGCGCATCGACGATCCTCAGGTCCGGGACGGATAGTTCGGGCTCTCGCGGGTGATCGTCACGTCGTGGACGTGGCTCTCGCGCAGGCCGGCGTTGGTGATGCGGATGAACTGCGCCCGCTGCTGGAATTCCGGGATGGTGGCGCCGCCGACATAACCCATCGCGGCCCGCAGGCCACCGGCGAGCTGGTGCAGGACGTTGCCCACCGGGCCCTTGTAGGGCACCTGCCCCTCGATGCCCTCGGGCACGAGCTTGTGGGTGTCGGCGACCTCGGCCTGGAAGTAGCGGTCGGCCGAGCCGCGGGCCATCGCGCCCACCGAGCCCATCCCGCGGTACGACTTGTACGAGCGGCCCTGGTAGAGGAACACCTCGCCCGGGGCCTCGTCGGTTCCGGCGAGCAGGGAGCCGAGCATCGCCACCGAGGCGCCGGCCGCGATCGCCTTGGCGAGGTCGCCGGAATACTTGATGCCGCCGTCGGCGATGACCGGGATGTCGGCCTCGCCGGCCGCCTCGACGGCCTCCATCAGCGCCGTGAGCTGGGGTACGCCGACGCCGGCGACGATGCGCGTCGTGCAGATCGAGCCCGGCCCGATGCCGACCTTGATGGCGTCGGCACCGGCATCGATCAGCGCCTGGGCGCCGTCCCGCGTCGCGACGTTGCCGGCGATGACCTGCACGGCGTTCGAGAGCTGCTTTACCCGGGCCACGGCGTCCAGCACCTTGATCGAGTGGCCGTGGGCGGTGTCGACCACGATGACGTCGCAACCTGCATCGATGAGGCGCTCGGCCCGCTCGAACCCGCTGTCGCCCGTGGTGGTGGCGGCCGCGACCCGGAGGCGGCCCTGCTCGTCCTTCACGGCATTCGGGTAGGCGACGCGCTTCTCGATGTCCTTGACGGTGATGAGGCCGATGCAGCGGTAATGGTCGTCGACGACCAGCAGCTTCTCGATGCGGAACTGGTGGAGCAGGCGCTTGGCCTCGTCCTGCGTCACGCCCTCGCGGACCGTGATCAGGCGGTCCCGGGTCATCAGTTCGGCGACCGGCTGGGCCGCGTTGGTGGCGAAGCGGACGTCGCGGTTGGTCAGGATGCCGACGAGCTTGCCGCGCGAGCCGTTCGGGCCCCGCTCGACCACCGGGATCCCGGAGATGCGGTTCAGCTTCATCACCTCGAAGGCGTCGGCCAGCGTCTCGTCCGGGTGGATGGTGATCGGGTTCATCACCATGCCGGACTCATACTTCTTGACGAGGCGGACCTGCTCGGCCTGCTCCGGCGGCTCCAGGTTGCGGTGGATCACGCCCATGCCGCCATTGGCCGCCATGGCGATGGCCATCGGGGCCTCCGTCACGGTGTCCATCGCGGAGGCGAGGATCGGCAGGTTCAGCGGGATCGAGCGGGTAAGCCGGGAGGCAACGCTCACCTCGGTCGGCATGACCGAGGAGGCGGCAGGCCGCAGGAGCACGTCGTCGAAGGTCAGTCCCTCGATGATCGATGCGGATTCTACTCGGGCCATGTGCCAACTTTCCTCGGACGGCGGCGCGCGGGGGTCACGCCGGGGGATCGGGTTGGCAAGTGCCAGTATCACGGGCTCCGCGACGGCGCCAATGCGCGGTTGATGCGGCGCAGCGCGAAAACGCGCATGGCTCGCGGCTTTTCCACGACCGGTGGAGAAGCGGGGTGTCCGCTCCCCGCCATCACGTGCGGAGCCCGGTGACCGTGGGCTGCGCGGGGCTCGTCAGCGTCGCGACGCCCTGGCTTGTTCTACGTTTTACTGGCCGCGACGGTCATGCCGACACGATCGCCCGGCACCCTCTACCGCATCGCCGGCGCCGCAGGTCCCTTGTCGGTGTATTCAGGCGGCAGGCCGATATAGTCGCCCAGGATGCCGTCGATCCCGGGGGCGCGCCCGAAGGCCTCGCAGTCGGGATCCAGAGGGGCCTCGCCCAGCGTGGTGATCCGGATGCGGTCCCAGGTCGGAAGCGTGTTCGGCGCCGTGAAGGGGTCCTCGCCGGTCGCCAGCATGTAGCCGAAATCCTGGCCGAACTCGCCCGCGAGATCGTAGGCGTCGCTGGCATGGGAGAAGCGCGGCTGGCTGGTGAAGGAGTTCGCCGCCCCGCCCCAGACCATCGCGGCGCGCTGCTCGCGGCGGCGGTCCAGCGCCTCAGCCTCCACCGTGAGGCTGCCGAGTCCGATCGGGATCCGGGGGATCGGGATGCGCCCGATGCCCTCCGCGAAGCCGACGCCCAGCTGCGAGGCAACCGTCACACCGGCCGAGCCCGCGATCGTTGCACCGGCGCCGATAAGGTTGGTGGGCTCGACCCGGGTCACCTGCGCCCGCACGGTGAGGTCGGCGTCGCGGCTCGTCACGATGTCGTACTTCAGCGACAGGTCGTAGCAGAGCGCCCGGTCGGCGGCGTTGGCGATGAGCCGCCGCTCGGCCGGGGTCAGCGGTGCGGCGCCCTCCACGTTCGCGTGGAACGCGGTCGGGATGATGCGGACCGTCCGCGCCCTGGCGAGCGCCGGCTGGTCCACGTAGATCCGCGAGGCCGAGGCGACTTGATCGCTGGCCTTCAGCCGGTCGTAGCGCGTCAGGGAGCCGCGGTCGTTGAGCAGGACGGTGCCGCAGGCCGCCACCATCGAGACGAGGGCGACGCCGACGGCGATCCGCGGAAGGGAGCGGATCTGGCTGAAGCTGGACGGCATCGGGTTCCTCATCGCCCGGCCGCGAGGGCCGGCTCCGGCGGCCTCACAGCCGCGTGATTGAAACGTAGCTATTGGAGCATCCGCAAGGAAGGTGGGCCTGTTCAAGCACTGGGCGGGTGTTGCAGGTCGGATACAATGGCGAAACATGAGGGTGCGACGTGGCCCCGTCGCCGTGCAACCGCCGCGGCGCGACATGCGTCTGCACACTGATGCCCGCGACCACGCCGAAACCGCTCTGGATCGTCCCGCTGACGGTCGCCACCGCGCTGTTCATGGAGAACACCGACTCGACGGTGATCGCCACGGCGCTGCCCAGCATCGCGGCGAGCCTGGGCGAGGATCCGATCGCCCTGAAGCTCGCCCTGACCTCCTATCTGGTCAGCCTCGCGATCTTCATCCCGGTGAGCGGCTGGATGGCGGACCGATACGGTTCCCGGACCGTCTTCCGCGCCGCCCTTGTGGTGTTCATGGCCGGGTCGCTGGCCTGCGCGGCCGCGAACGGGCTCGCGTGGTTCGTGGCCGCACGGTTCCTGCAGGGCATGGGCGGCGCCATGATGGTGCCGGTGGGGCGCCTCGTGGTGCTGCGCAGCGTGCCGAAGTCGCAGCTCGTCACGGCACTGGCCTACCTGACGTTCCCGGCCCTGGTCGGCCCGGTCCTCGGGCCGCCGGTGGGGGGCTTGATCACCACATGGTTCGACTGGCGGTGGATCTTCTTCATCAACCTGCCGATCGGCTGCGCCGGCATCGTGCTGGCGAGCCTGTACTTCGAGGACATCCGCGAGACCGAGCGGCCGCCGCTCGACCTGTTCGGATTCGTGCTGCTCGGCACCGGGCTCGCCGCTCTGATGCTCGGGCTGGCCTCCGCGGGCCGCCACCTGCTGCCGGCGGCCGTGTCGTGGGGCTGCCTCGCGGCCGGCGTGATCCTGCTTCCGCTGTACTGGGCGTATGCCCGCCGGGTGGCTCACCCGATCGTGCGGCTCGACCTGATGCAGCGGCCGACCTTCCGGGTGGCGGTCATCGGCGGAAGCCTGTTCCGGATCGGCACCGGGGCGATCCCGTTCCTCCTGCCGCTGATGCTGCAGGTCGGCTTCGGCCTCGACGCCCTGCATTCCGGCCTGATCACCTTCGCGGCGGCGGCCGGCGCGATGTTCGTGAAGACCCTGGCACCGAAGATCCTGCGCCGTACCGGCTTCCGGACGCTGATGGTGTGGAACGCGGTGCTCGCCTCGGCCTTCCTGGCGGTCAACGGTGCCTACACCGCGCAGACGCCGCACTGGATCATGGTGACCCTGCTGTTCATCGGCGGCTGCTCGCGCTCGATCCAGTTCACCTGCGTCAACGCCATCGCGTATGCCGACCTCGAATCCCGCGAGATGAGCGCGGCCACGAGCTTCGCCAGCGTCTGCCAGCAGCTGTCGCTGAGCCTCGGTGTCACGCTGGGCGCGCTGGCGCTGGAGGGGACGGCCGCGTGGCACGGGCGGACGCAGATCGAGGCCGCCGATTTCGGGCCGGCCTTCTTCGCGGTGGCGCTGATCTCGGCCGCTTCCGTGCTGGGTTTCCGCAAGCTGTCGCCGGATGCCGGTTCGGAGGTCTCCGGCCGCAAGACGGCCGCTGCGCCGCCGCCGGCCGTCGAGATGCGGCCGCGGCACGGCTGATCAGGCAGCCGCGCGGGCGGGTGCCCGCCCGGCGGGCCGCTTGGTGCCGCCCTTCGCCGCGGCATTTTTGCCGGACGGCTTCGCGGCGGCGGGCTTGGCGCTCGGCGCGGGCGCCAGGGCTCCGGCGCGCCAGCCCTGCCAGCTCCACGCGCCGGGACCCGAGAGGCCATAGATCAGGAAGCCGCCCGCCAATCCAAGATCGGCCAGCATCAGCGTGCGCTCGGCGACCGCCGCCGGGCCGACATAGTGCCAGAACGGATGGATCACGAAGGCCGTGATCGTGGCGAAGACCGCGAGCGCCAGACCGGTCAGCCGCGGCAGCACGCCCAGGATCAGGGCCAGCGGTCCGAAGACCTGCACGACGACCGCCGCGGTGGCGACGCCGTTGGGGAACGGCATGCCGTTGCCCGCAAGGGTGAGGGCGAAGCCCGAGACGTTGAGCGCGCGGGCGATCCCTGTCGGCAGGAGCGCGGCGGCGAGCAGCAGGCGCGCGGCGAGGAGAGTTCCGTCCTGGGCGCGGGCGATCATGGGCAGGTCCGGTCGGCAGGAATGACGTCCGGAGCTTGGCGGTTCTCGCTGAAGACCGCGTTAAGCCGGCCCGTTCAGCCCCCGACGCCGCCGCGGAACAGCCGCCCGCGCTCGGTCCAGGCGACGACGAGCAGCGCCAGCCCGCCGAGGGTCGCGTAGCCGATGCCGACGGGCAGCACGGTGCCGTCGAAGGACTGGCCGATCAGGAAGCCGCAACACGCGCCGACGATCGTCGTGTAGAAGCCGAGGAACGACGAGGCGGTCCCCGCGATGGCACCGAGGGGCTCCAGCGCCAGGGCGTTGAAGTTCGGCATCGCGAAGCTGATCAGGAACTGGTTCGCCGCCAGGATCGACAGGAACAGCGCCAGCGGCGGATGCCCGTGATAGGCGAGCCCGACGCCGACCTGCACGAGCCCGACCACGGTGAACGCGGCGACGCCGCTCTGCGACAGGGTCCGCATCCCGAACCGCCGGACGATGCGGGCATTGATCAGCGTCGCCGCCCCCATGGCACCCGCCACCAGCCCGAAGGCCAGGGGGAAGAGCGGACCGAGGTGATACAGGCCGGTGTCGAAGACCTGCTGGGCCGAGCCCACGTAGCCCATGATGCAGCCGGTCATCAGGCCCAGCGCCGTGGCGTAGCCGACGGCGACGCGTGTCTTCAGCGTCTGGCGGATCGCCTCCCATGTCGCGGCGGGCGAGAGCGGCCGGCGGTATTCCGGGTGCAGCGTCTCCGGCATGCGCAGGGAGAACCAGAGGGTCAGCCAGAAGGCCAGGACCAGCATCGAGACGAAGACGTGGACCCAGGAGCCGAGCGCCAGCATCATCCCGCCGATCGCCGGGGCGATCATCGGGACGATCAGGAACACCATCATGGTGAGCGACATCACGCTCGCCATCTCGCGTCCGGCGAAGCGGTCGCGCACGATCGCCACCGAGAGGACCCGCCCACCGGCCGCGCCCACGCCCTGGATGATCCGCGCCGCCAGCAGCCAGCCGAAGCTCGGCGCCACCATGGCGAGCCCGCAGCCGACCACGTAGATCGCGAGACTCGCGAGCAGGACCGGCCGCCGGCCCAGCGCGTCGGAGATGGGCCCGTACACGATCTGCGCGAAGCCGAAGCCGATCATGTAGACGTAGACGAGGAGCTGCAGCCGGTTCGGATCCGGCACGGAGAAGCGGGCCTCGATCGCCGGGAACGCCGGCAGCAGGTTGTCGATGGAGATCGCCGTCACCGCCATCATCAGGGCGATGATGGCGACGAACTCGGCGAAGCCCGGTCCCGACCAGGGGCGCGGCGGCCGGCTCTCGTGGCGGCTCTCGTGACGGTTCTGCTGGACCGGCGGCACGGGCCGGATCGCGATGGTCAAGACGGCCTCTCGGGCTGCGCGGGGACGGGCCGATCAGGGCTCGTCCTTCGCGGCACTCGTGTGGCCAACCGCGCCCGGTCCGCGCAGTTCAGGCCGGCAGCGGGCGCAGAGCCGGCTCCGCGGGCTTGCGCCCGACGAAGGCCGCCATGAGGGCCGCGACGAGGCACAGCAGGCCGGCCGACACGAAGGCCCCGAGGTAGGTGCCGGTGTCGGTGCGGACCATGCCGGCGAGCCACGCCGCGGATGCCGCACCGATCTGGTGGGCGGCCGCGATCCAGCCGAACATCAGCGCGGCGTTCTCCTCGCCGAAGGATTTGCCGGCGAGCTGGACAGTCGGCGGCACGGTGGCGATCCAGTCCAGCCCGTAGAACACCGCGAACAGCGACAGGCCGTAGAAGCTGTAGTCGAAGGAATAGGGCAGGAAGATCAGCGAGAGGCCACGCAGGCCGTAGTACCAGGCGAGCAGCTTGCGCGAGTCGAACCGGTCGGTCAGCCAGCCCGAGGCCGTCGTGCCGATCAGGTCGCAGATCCCCATCAGCGCCAGCAGGCCGGCGGCCGTCACTTCGGCGATGCCGTGGTCGATGCAGGCCGGGATCAGGTGCGTCCCGATCAGGCCGTTGGTGGACGCGCCGCAGATGAAGAACGTGCCGGCGAGCAGCCAGAAATCCCGGGAGCGCAGGCCCGTGCGCAGGCCGCGCAGCGCCCGCACGGCCGGGTTCTCCGTGAGGACCGGGGTGGGCGTGACGACGTCCTCGCCGTAGCGGGGCAGGCCCAGATCGGCCGGCCGTTCGCGAAGCAGCAGGGCGACGAGCGGGATCAGCGCCAGGGTCGCGGCCGCGACCACCAGGGAGACCGATCGCCAGCCCTGACCGACCGCCAGCGAGGCCAGCATCGGCAGGAAGACGAGTTGGCCGGTGGCGCTGCTCGCCGTCAGCATGCCGAGCACGAGGCCGCGGCGCTTGGCGAACCAGCGTCCCGCGACCGTGGCGCCGAGGACGTTGGCGACCATGCCGGAGCCGGATCCGACCACGATGCCCCAGAGCAGCACCATCTGCCACGGCGCGGTCATGAGGCTCGTGGCGGCGGTGCCGATCGCCAGGATCAGGAGCGCCGCGCAGACCGAGCGCCGCAGGCCGAACCGCTCGATGATCGCCACCGCGAAGGGCCCGATCATCCCGTACAGGAAGATGTTGAGGGCGATCCCGACCCCGATCATGGCGGCTGTCCAGCCGAACTCCCGCTCCCACGGCACGATGAGCACGCTCGGCGTGGCGCGGACGCCGGCGCCCACGAGCAGCACCAGGAAGGTCACCGCGGCGACGATCCAGGCGTAGTGCAAGCGCGGTTGGGCGCGCGTCTCGGGGGTGGCGGACATGGACGGGCTCCGGAGAGGGACGGATCGATCGGGCGGCGGCGGTCAGGAGACGGCCGTCAGGGCGTCTGCCAGGGCCCTGACGGCCCCCGGCGCCACCCGCGCGTTGATGCGGGCCTGGGCGTCTCGCCAGTAAGGCATCGCCGCCTTGATGGCCTCGCGGCCTGCGTCGGTCAGGACGACGACGCGCTCGCGGGCATCCGCGGGGCCGGCGCCGATCCGCACGAGGCCGCGTCGTTCCAGCGGATCGAGGTTGCGCCCCATCGTGGTGCGCTCGAGAGCGGCCTCAGCCGCCAAGCGTGTCACCGGCGTCGGACCCAGCCGCTCCAGCAGGCGCAGGATCGCGAATTGCGTCACCCGCAAGCCGACCGGACGCAGCGCCGTGTCGTACGCCGTGGTCACGGCACGGGTGGCCCGCCGCAGGGCGGAGCAGGTGCAGGGCTCCGGCGGAGCTGCGGAGGAGGGATCGTCGGACACGAAGCGTGTATATGCACGTTTCCGGGTCCCGACAAGCTGTCGCCGCGCCGGACCTGACGGTTCGCGCCGATCGACACTCGCGGGCCGTCAAACTGGCGGGGAGTGTCATCGACATGGCGGACCACGCTGCTATCGCTTGGGCGAGTGACCCGGTTCGGGAGACGCGCGATGACACTCGAGACCGCCACGGCCCTCTCCTCCTCGGAGCAGAAGACGGCCCGCACAGGGCTGATCGAGGCGGCGGCCGACATCGTCACCGGACAGGGTGGCCCGGGCGGCTTCGTGCGGGATCTCTTCGGACGCGTCACGCCGGAGGATCTCGCCGCCTATGAGGCCGGGTCTCTGGCCGATCTCGCCGCACGGGCGCGGGCGTTCCTGTCCGAGCCGCGCCGGCCGGGCGATCCTGCCCGTATGCGCCTGAGCGAGGGCGCGCTGGTGCGCGATGGCCGGCCGCGCGAGTTGACCATCCTCGAAGTCATCAACGACAACCGGCCGTTTCTCCTCGACTCCACGCTGGCGGAGCTGACCGAGCAGGGTCTGTCCCCGCACCTCGTCGCCCACCCGATCCTCGGCGTCGAGCGGGATGGCGCGGGCGCCCTCAGCCGCGTGGTCGGGGAGACCACCGCCGATGCCCACGGCAGCCTCGCGCGCGAGAGCTTCATCCACATCCATCTCGACCGCCTGTCGCCGGAGGCCGGCGAGCGTCTGCTCGACGCCCTCACGGCGGTCTATCGGGATGTCGCTCTCGCCAGCGACGACCACGACGCCATGCTGGCGCGCCTCACCGATCTGGCGGCGAACCTCGGACGGTCACCCACGCCGATGCCTGAGGGCGAGACCGAAGAGGCGCGCGCCTTCCTCGAATGGCTCAAGGACGGCCAGTTCCTGCTCCTCGGGATGCAGCAGCACGGGATCGACGGAGAGGCGCATCCCCTGATCGAGGGCTCGAGCCTCGGCGTCCTTCGCGATCCCGGCGCGACGCCCCTGCGCCGGGGCCGGACCCCGGTGGACTACACGCCGGAGATCCTCGCCTTCCTGGAAGAGCCGCAGCCGCTCATCATCACCAAAGCGAGCGTGAAGTCCCGCGTCCACCGCTCGGCCTATCTCGATTACGTCGGCGTCAAGCTGTTCTCCGGCCTCGGCAAGCTGTCGGGCGAGGTGCGAATCGTCGGCCTCTTCACCGCCTCGGCCTACACGAGCCCCGCCCGCGAGGTGCCCGTCCTGCGCCGGAAGGTGGACGCCGTGGTCCAGCGCGCCGGCCTCGACCCGACGAGCCACGCCGGGCGGAGTCTCCTGGCCGTGCTGGAGGGCTACCCGCGCGACGAGCTTTTCCAGATCGACGGCGAGCGGCTCTACCGGTTCACCCTGGCGATCGCGGCGCTGGCCGACCGGCCGCGGGTGCGCGTGCTGTCGCGGCCGGACCGGTTCGGCCGCTTCGTCTCGCTTCTCGTCTACGTCCCGAAGGACCGCTACGATTCCGCGATGCGAGGCCGGATCGGCGCCTATCTCGCGGAGCGCTACGGCGGCCGGCTCAGCGCCGCCTACCCCGATTACCCGGAAGGGCCCCTCGCCCGCATCCACTACATCATCGGCCTGCCGGACGAGGGTAGCCGGGAGCAGGATCCGGCCTCCCTGGAGGCCGGGATCGCGTCCCTGGTCCGGACCTGGGGCGACGCGCTGCGGGCGGCCCTCGCCGATACCCAGGGTGGCGACCGGGCCCGCCTTCTGGCCTCCCGCTACGCCGACGCCTTCTCGGTCGCCTACCGGGATAACTTCCAGCCCGAGGTCGCCGTCGACGACGTGGCGATCCTCGAAGGCCTCGGCGAGGCCCAGCCGCGCGCCGTGCATCTCGGGCGACGGGCGAGCGATCCGCCCGCGCAGGTGCGCCTGAAGGTGTTTTCACGGGGCACGGCCCTGGCCCTGTCGGACCGGGTGCCCGGACTCGAGAACCTCGGCTTCCGGGTGCTCAATGAGCGTACCTACCGCATCGCGTCGGCGGGCGCGGACGAGACCGCCCGGGTCTGGCTACACGACATGCTGATCGAGCGCGCCACTGGCGGCGCGATCGAGCTGGACCGGCTGGAGCGGCCCCTGGAAGCCGCGATGCTCGCCATCGCGGATGGTGCCGCCGAGTCGGACGGCTACAACCGCCTCGTTCTGGAGGCTGCCCTCCCCTGGCGGGAGGCGGCGCTCCTCCGGGCGCTCGGCCGCTACCTGCGCCAGCTTCGCATCCGCTACGGGCAGGACTACCTCGCCGGCACCCTGAGCCGGCACGCTGGCATCGCCCAGGCGATCGTCGCGCTGTTCCGCGCGCGGTTCGACCCGGCCCAGGCCGGCGACCGGGCCGCCGCCGAGGCGGAGATCCGCGCCGGCATCGAGGGAGCACTCGCCGAGGTCACCAGCCTCGACGACGACCGGATCCTGCGCCGCTTCGTCAACCTGGTCGAGGCGGCGGTGCGGACGAACTTCTTCCAGACCGGTGCCGACGGGAACCCGCGGGAGACGATCAGCTTCAAGTTCGCCTGCGCGAAGGTGGCGGCGATGCCGCTGCCGCGGCCCTTCTTCGAGATCTTCGTATATTCTCCCCGGGTCGAAGGCGTGCATCTGCGCTTCGGCTACGTTGCCCGCGGCGGCCTGCGCTGGTCCGACCGGCCGGAGGATTTCCGCACCGAGATCCTCGGCCTCGTGAAGGCCCAGCAGGTGAAGAACGCCGTGATCGTGCCGGTTGGCGCCAAGGGCGGCTTCTTCCCCAAGCGCCTGCCGCCGGCCTCCGACAGGGCCGCCTGGATGCAGGAGGGGACGGAGAGCTACCGGATCTTCATCCGCACCCTGTTGGAACTCACCGACAACATCGTCGACAACGCCATCGTGCCGCCACCCGACACGGTGCGTCACGACCCGGACGACGCCTATCTGGTGGTCGCCGCCGACAAGGGCACCGCAACCTTCTCGGACATCGCCAACGCCCTCTCCCTGGAGAAGGGACACTGGCTCGGGGACGCCTTCGCGTCGGGCGGCAGCCAGGGATACGACCACAAGGGCATGGGTATCACCGCCCGCGGCGCCTGGGAGGCGGTGCGCCGCCACTTCCTCGAACTCGACGTCGACGTGCAGAGCGACCCGATCACCACGGTCGGCGTCGGCGACATGTCGGGCGACGTCTTCGGCAACGGCATGCTGCTCTCGCAGAGCATCAGGCTGATCGCCGCCTTCGACCACCGGGACATCTTCCTCGATCCGAACCCGGACGCGGCGAAGAGCTTCGCGGAGCGGCGGCGCCTCTTCGACCTCGGGCGCTCCTCCTGGGCTGACTACGACCGCGCGCTGCTCTCGGAGGGCGGCGGCGTCTTCTCCCGCAGCCTTAAGACCGTGCCACTCTCCGGTTCCGTCCGCGCCGCCCTCGGTTTCGATCGCGCTGAGGCGACGCCGACCGAGCTGATGCAGGCGATCCTGAAGGCGCCCGCGGACTTGTTGTGGTTCGGCGGCATCGGCACCTATGTCCGCGCCACCACCGAGACCGATGAGGATGCGGGCGACCGCGCCAACGACTCCGTGCGGATCACCGGGCCTGAGCTGCGCGCCAAGGTTGTCGGCGAGGGCGCCAATCTCGGCCTCACCCAGCGCGGGCGTATCGAGGCGGCCCGCGCCGGCGTCCGGCTCAACACCGACGCCATCGACAATTCCGCAGGCGTGAACACGTCGGATGTCGAGGTCAACATCAAGATCGCCCTGATGACGCCCGAGCGGGATGGCCGGCTGAGCTACGAGGCGCGCAACGCCCTCCTCGCCGCCATGACCGACGAGGTCGGGCGCCTGGTCCTGCGCAACAACGAACTGCAGACGCTCTCCCTCTCGCTCGCCCAGCGCGGCGGCCTCGGCGAGACCGGCTTCGCCATGCGGACCATGCAGGCTCTGGAGGCCGAGGGGCGCCTCGACCGCGCGGTGGAGTTCCTGCCGGACGACGCGGCGCTGCAGGAGCGCATGCGCCGCAACGAAGGTCTGACCCGGCCGGAATACGCGGTGGTGCTCGCCTACGCGAAGCTGTCGCTGCACGACGCCATCCTGGACAGCGCCGTGCCGAACGACCCGTATTTCGACCGGGAGTTGCAGCGCTACTTCCCGAAGGCCCTGCGCGAGCAGTTCCCGGATGCCGTGAAGGGGCACCGCCTGCGCCGCGAGATCATCGCGACGGCGCTCGCCAACATCATCGTCAACCGCGGCGGGCCATCGTTGGTGACCCGCCTCATCGACGGCACCGGCGCCGACGCCGCGACCATCGCCAAGGCCTACGCGGTGACGCGCGACGCGTTCGGCCTGATGGAGCTGAACCTCGCCATCGACGGCGTCGCGGGCCGGATATCCGGCCGGGGGGCAGCTCGGCCTCTACGCGGAGGTGCAGGATCTCCTGAGCAATCGGATCGTCTGGTTCATCCGCAACCTCGACCTGAGCGGCGGCCTTGCCCCGGTGGTCGCCCGCTACCGGGACGGCATCGCTGCCGTCGAGGCTGCGCTCCCGAATGTGCTCGGCGCGGAGGCGCTGGCAACGCTCGGCACCCGCGCCGCGGAGCTGACCGATTTCGGCATGGCGCCCATCCAGGCCCGGCGGCTCGCCTCCCTCACCGCCCTGGTCTCCGCCCCCGACATCGTCCGAGTCGCCGAGGCCAGCGGCCGGCCGGTTGAGGAGGTGGCGGCGACCCATTTCGCCCTGGAGCACGCGTTCCGGCTGGACGACCTCGCCGCGGCGGCGCGGACCGTCCCGGTGGCCGACACGTTCGACCGCGTCGCGCTGGAGCGTGCCGTCGCCGGCATCGCCGCGGCCCATCGCAAGCTCACCGCCGAGGTCGTGGCCGATCTCGGTGCCGGGCCGCAGGCGGTGGAGGCGTGGGCCCGGGCCAGAGGCGCCCCGCTCGCCCGAATCCGCGAGGCGGTGGACGCGATCAGCGCCTCCGGGCTCACCGTATCCAAGGCGACCGTGGCGTCGAGCCTGCTCGGGGATCTGGTTCGGGGCGGCTGACCCCTCAGATGCCGGATGCGGACGTCGACACGATCCCGCGCCCGCTGGGGTTCACCGCCGTCAGGACCAGCCCGAGCCCGACGAGGGACACCATGGCGGCGAGCAGCGGCAGCTGGCCGTAGCCGGCGCCGAGGGTCAGCGCCGAGCCGCCGAGCCAGGCACCGGTGGCGTTGCCCAGGTTGAACGCGCCCTGGTTGAGGGTTGAGGCGAGATTCGGGGCGTCGCTGGCGGCCTCCACCACCCAGATCTGCAGTGGCGAGACCAGGGCGAAGACCAGGGCCGACCATAGGATCAGCACCGCCAGCGTCATGCCGGGCTGGTGCGCGACGGCCGCCAGCACAACCAGCGCCGCGACGATACCCAGGAAGCTCCCGATGATCGTCGCCATCATACCGCGATCGGCGAAGCGGCCGCCCGTGAGGTTGCCGATCGTGAGGCCGGTCCCAGCGGCGAAGAGCGCGCCGGTGACGCCGTGTGGAGAGAGGCCGGTCACGCCGGTCAGGAACGGCGTGATGTAGGTGAAGACCGTGAAGAAACTCACCGACGACAGGGTGGAGATCAGCATCGGCCGCAGCACCGGCCAGCGTCCGAGGGCGCGGAACTCGCTGACGAGCCGCCCGCGCGTTCCGGGCAGGCCGACCGGGACGCAGAGCTGGATCGCCAACGCCGCGGCGAGGCCGATCAGCACGACCGCCCAGAAGGTCGCGCGCCAGCCCGCGACCTGACCGAAGGCGGTCCCGAAGGGCACGCCCAGGACGTTGGCCAGGGTCAGGCCGGCGAACATGAGGGAGACGGCCTGCGTCCGCTTCTCGCGCGGCACCAGATCGCGCGCCACCACCGCCCCGATGCCGAAGAACGCACCGTGCGCGAAGGCGGTCAGGATCCGCGCCGCCATGAGCAGGCCATAGCTTGGAGCCAGCGCGCAGGAGACATTGCCGGCTAGGAAGACGCCCATGAGGGCAAGAAGAGCCGTCTTCCTCGGCAGCCGCGCCGTCGCGATCGCCACGAGCGGCGCGCCGATCACCACGCCCAGGGCGTAACCGGAGACCAGATAGCCGGCTTGCGGGATCGTGACGCCGAAGCTCTGCGCCACCTCCGGCAGAAGCCCCATGATGACGAATTCCGTGGTCCCGATTCCGAAGGAAGCGATGGCCAGGGCAAGGATCGGCAAAGGCGGCACGGCGAGGATTTCCGGCGCGGGGCATGGCTCGATGGTGCAGAGCAGCATGCGCAGGATGGCAGCCGGCGACTGTCTGGATAGCTCGCATGACGCGGCGCACCCTTGCGCGACGCGCAAGGGATGGTGGTCCCACGCGAATCCTGTGTCGGTCACGCACGTGTGCCGTCGGCCGTCGCGGTAGCGCCATCGCCGGCGATGGTTACAGGTTCGGCCCTCGCGGTCGGTAGACGTACGCTGTGCGGGATCAGGCGGCCTCGACGGCCGTCGTTCCCGGATGGCGCCGCGTTGTGCCGAGCACGTTCCTCTACTCGGCTGGAGCCTTCTTGCGGCTGCGAGGCTTGGGCGCGGCTGTCTGCTGCGGTTCGGGCTGCTGTCCGCCCCGATCCTTGCGTCGCTGCTGACCGAGGCCCAGGGCCCGCGCAAGCTCTGAACGCTGCGCCGAGTAACTTGCTGCCGTCATGGGGTAATCGCGGGGCAGGCCCCATTTCTCGCGATACGCCTCGGGTGTGAGCCCGCGGAGCGTGAGATGCCGGCGCAGCGTCTTGTACGGCTTCCCGTCCTCGAAACTTACGAGATGGTCGTGGGTGATGGATTTTCGGATCTGTGCCGGGCTTAACTTCTCAGCCTGTGTATTTGCTGAGCGGCCCACGGTGGAAAGTTGGGATAGCGCGGAATGAACGCCGTTGATCAGCCCGGGAAGATCGGCAGGCGGTACAGAATTATTCGACACGTAGGCCGCGACGATATCGACCGCAAGCTCTATGTGCTCGGCATTCTCGCTCACAACGCTCTCGCTCACGGCCAACCCCCGTCATCGTCATTATACGTACCGATCAATCCCTCACGGATGCGATCGAAGTCTGCTAGATGATAACCGATTCAAAAGCATTTCTCAATCGGACTGCGTCCGTAGAGCGAAGCTCTGAGCGCTGATTGCAAATGCCGCTGAACAGCGTCGTTGACGGGGAATTAACTATGCCGGCGCTAGCCTTCATTAACCATGCCGATGACCAGTTTGGCTGCGGCGAGGCCAGTGAAACCCGGCATCCGGTGCTCGGGATCAAGGCGGAGACCGAGATCAGGTGCGGACGGCGGGGGTTGACCGGCTGGAACGGCAACAGATGCGGCTCGGCGTCGCGGCGCTGGCCTTCGCGCTCGCGACCGTTCCCGCCGCAGCCCAGCGTTTCGACGCGACGAGCCCGGTCACAGGGCAGCCCGACAACCCCGGAACCGGCCAGGATACGGCACCGAACGGCCTCCCGGCGCTGAGGCAGCGCATCCCGGACGGGCTGTCGCGCGACGACGGGCGCGGCTCTCCCGGTGGCGACGCGACCAGCGGCGATCGGACTGGCGGAGACAGCCTGCGGTCACTCCTCTCTCCGGCGATACCCACGCAGGCCCAACCAGGCCTCTCGCAGCTCGATACCCGGGTCACCTCGGGCGGCCAGCGCACCGGCGGAAGCACCACGGCCCCGAGGAACCTCGCGCCGTCCTCGCTGCTGCGGACACGCGCGGCGCCGCCCCGCCGGCTCGGCTCGGCCACCCGCCGGGTGACGCAGCAGATAACCCAAATCCCAAGCCCGGCGCTGCGGCTCACCCCAATCGTCCAGCAGCCCGTGGTCGGCGTCCCGCTCCCCCAGGCCGCGGCGACTCTGCGGCCGATCCTGCCACTCTTCGCGCTCTCCCCAGCCCTCGGCCTGCTGACCCCGGGCTTCATCCTCGGCACGGACCTCGCACGCCCGATTCCCACGGATCCGGCCTACGCGCCGATCGGCTACCAGATCGGCACCTTCACGGTGCTGCCGAGCTTCGCGCAGAGCATCGGCTACGATTCAAATCCCGACCAGACGTCGCGGCAGTTCGAACGGGGGTCGGTGGCGCTCCGCACTGAGGCCGCGGTCGATTTCCAGAGCAACTGGTCGTCCAGCGCCCTGCAGGGCTCGCTGCGCGGGGCCTACCTGGAGACGCCGCAGAACGAGGCCGCCAGCCGTCCCGCCGCGGACGGAACGGTACGCCTGCGCATCGACGCGACCCGGGACCTGCACATCGACGCCGAGGGTCGCTTCCTCGTCGACACGCAGCGCACGTCGAGCCCCAACCTCCAGGCCGCCGCCGGCAATCTCCAGGTCGCCACGGCCACGAGCCGCCCGCTGCTGGCCGTTTACGGCGCCTCCCTCGGCGCCACGCAGACCTTCAACCGGCTCTCCGTCACGCTGCGTGGCTCGGTCGACCGCTCGGAATTCGACAATGCCCGCCTCTCGGACGGGACCATCATCAACCAGGCCGATCGGAACCTGAACCAGTACAGCCTGCAGCTTCGCACAGCCTACGAGGTCAGTCCGGACTTCAGCCCATTCATCGACCTTCTGGGCGACACCCGCGTCTACGACCTGCGCCGGGACATCAATGGCGTACAGCGCGATTCGGACGGGATCGCCGTCGCCCTGGGAGCGAGCTTCGGCCTCGCCCGGACGCTGACGGGCGAGATCTCGGCCGGCATCCAGCACCGTACCTACACCGATGCCACCCTGCGGGACATCAACGCCCCTCTCGTCAACGCCGCGCTGGTCTGGTCCGCGAGCCCGCTCACCACGGTGCGGCTCACCGCGGCGACGGGCGTGACGGAGACCACGATCCCCGGGTCCAGCGGCATCCTCACCGATGTCGCGACCCTCGAGGTCCAGCACGACCTCCTGCGCAACGTCTCGCTCGTCGTCGGCGGCTCGTTCCTCCGGAACGCCTACCAGGGCAGCACGATCCGGGAGAACGGCTTCTCGGCGACCGCGCGCCTCGACTACCATCTGACCCGGTGGCTGACCCTGCGCGGCACCTACATCTTCCAGCAGATCGACAGCACGGTGGCCGGGTCGAGCTTCAGCGAGAACACGTTCCTTCTCGGCGTGCGGGTAAATCCGTAGCCCGATCAGAACCGCTCCACCCAGGGGCGCAGCTCCAGCTCGGATGTCCAGGCGCTGCGGTCCTGGCGCAGCAGGTCGCGGTAGGCGCGGGCGATGGCGTCCGGATCGAGATGGCTGTCGGGGGAGTCCGCCGGCTCGCCGCCGCGCAGCGGATTGCGGATCGCACCGTCGATCACGACGTGCGCCACGTGGATCCCCTGCGGTTGCAACTCGCGAGCGAGGCTCTGCGCCAAACCCCGCAAGGCGAATTTGCCCATCGCGAACGGCGCCGAGTTCGCGAACCCCTTCACGCTCGCCGACGCGCCCGTGAGCAGGATGGCGCCGTGGCGGTGCGGCAGCATGCGGCGCGCCGCAGCCTGCGCCACGAGGAAGGCACCGTAGGCCGAGACCATCAGGGCCTGCGCGACAGCCTCCGGATCCAGGCCGACCACGGGACCGCGCAGCCGCCCGCTGGCATTGTAGACGACCACGTCGGGCGCGCCACCGAGGGCGGGCTCCAGGCGTGCGAACAGGGCTTCGACCTCGCCCGGCCGGCTCGCGTCGCAGGCATGGACCGCAGCGCCCGTCTCGGCGGCCAGCTCCGTGAGCTTGTCGACGTTCCGCGCGGCGAGACCGATCTTGAACCCATCGCCGGCCAGCAGCCGGGCGAGCGACGCGCTCAGGCCCGGACCCGCTCCGACGATCAAGGCGCGGGAATAAGTCGGAATCATCGTGCGATCCTCCGTCACGTCAGACAGAACGCGGATCCGGTAGCCCGGCTCCGGCGCTCAAGGCCGGCGCTGCGCGAAGAAATCCCGCAGGAGCGTCGCCGCCTCCTGCTCGCGGAAGCCGCCGTAGACGTCCGGCGCGTGATGGCAGGTCGCCTGGTTGAAGACGCGCGGCCCATGCTCGACGCCGCCCCCCTTCGGATCGGACGCCGCGTAATAGAGCCGGCGGATCCGCGCGAAGGAGATTGCGCCCGCGCACATCGGACAGGGTTCCAGGGTCACGTAGAGATCGCAGCCGACGAGGCGTTCGGCGCCAAGGGCCGCGCAGGCGGCCCGGATGGCCAGGATCTCCGCGTGCGCGGTCGGGTCCCGCAGGAGCCGTGGCTGGTTGTGGGCGACGGCCAGGACCGACCCGTCCCGCACCACCACGGCGCCCACCGGCACCTCGCCCAGAGCTGCCGCAGCGCGGGCCGCCGCAAATGCCCGGTCGAAGGCCGTGGTTTCGCTCGCGGTTGTGAACGCGGCGCCCGGGATCGGATCTGCTGCCAAGGTGTTCTCACTCCATCGCCGGAGCTGGCGATCGGGGAACGGCGCGCCGTTTAACACAAGGCAATGTTAAGCCCTGGAACATTCGAGCGACCGTTACCGTTTCTTGACCGATCGCGGCGCCGCCGCAGAAACCTTCAGAAGGACATCGCCATGAGCAGCACCACCGACAAGATCAAGGGCGTCGCAAACGAGGCCGTCGGCAAGGCCAAGCAGGGCATCGGCGACGTGACCGGCAATGACAAGATGAAGGCTGACGGTGCCGCTCAGGAGCTGAAGGGCAAGGCCCAGGGTACTGTCGGCGACGCCAAGAGCGCCGTGAAGTCCGCGACCGACAAGATCTGAGCGCCGACGAGAGATCGGAACGGGACCCGCGCGAGCGGGTTCCAATCATGAACCGGCTTGAATAACGCGAGGGTGCCATGATCGGTTGGGCTGTAACGTTTCTCGTCGTCGCGCTGATCGCGGCACTTCTCGGTTTCGGCGGCATCGCCGGCACCGCCATGGAGGCGGCCAAGATCGTTTTCTTCGTGGCCATCGCGCTGTTCCTAATCTCTGCAGTGTTCGGCGTGATGCGGGGACGCTCTCCCAGGCTGTGAAGACGGCCGACAGGTCACACGTCTTCGGGGGGTGGTCCAATGGGCCGCCCCCTTCTCAGTTGTGGCGGCTGCCAGCCTGGATCGGCCTTCGAGCGCGAGGTCGGGACGGCGATGCTCCGCGCCTCGGCGCGCCGTGGACCACGTCGGATCCCGGCGAAGAGCACGTCTCGCCTGTCGTTGGCGGCTCTGGTAAGGCGCCCACATGAGCGATACGCCGAACCACGACCTGCCGGAGGGCCCCGCCCAGCCGGAACCCGAGACGACGCGGCCGGAAAGCTGGGCGCCAAGCACCGATGCGGGCCTCGCCGCCGAACCAGCCGGACGCCCGGTCAAGGGCGGCGCCGGTAAACGCAAGGGTGAGCCGCCGGCGCCGCAGCCGGTCGCCGAGGCCGAATCGACCGGAGACGAACCGGTGGCGACGCCGCCGGGGGAGCGGATCGCCAAGGCGATGGCGCGGGCCGGTGTCGCTTCGCGCCGGGATGCGGAGGCGATGGTCCTCGCCGGCCGGGTCAGCGTGAACGGCGAGACCCTCACCTCACCCGCCCGAAACGTCACCGAGGACGACCGTATCCTCATCGACGGAGCACCGCTGCCGCTTCGAGAGCGCAGCCGACTGTGGATCTTCCACAAGCCGCGCGGCGTGGTCACGACGGCGAAGGATCCCGAGGGCCGGCAGACCGTCTTCGAGATCCTGCCGGACGAGCTTCCCAGGGTGGTGGCCGTGGGACGCCTCGACATCAACACCGAGGGCCTGCTGCTCCTCACCAACGATGGCGGCCTGGCAAAGGTGATCGCCCATCCCGACACGGGCTGGCTGCGCCGCTACCGCGTCCGCGCCCACGGCGATACGGATCAGGCGCAACTCGATAAGCTCGCCAAGGGCGTGACGATCGACGGGATGGAGTACGGTCCCGTGGAGGCCACCCTGGACCGGGTTCAGGGCGACAACGTCTGGCTGACGCTCGGCCTGCGCGAGGGCAAGAACCGCGAGGTCAAGCGGATCCTCGAGCATCTTGGCCTCTCGGTGAACCGCCTGATCCGGCTCTCCTTCGGGCCCTTCCAGCTCGGCGACCTCGAAGTCGGCCTGGTCGAGGAGGTGCGGACGCGCGTCCTCAAGGATCAGCTGGGCAAGAGCCTCGCCGAGCAGGCGGGCGTCGATTTCGAGAGTCCGGTGCGCGAACCGATCACGCCGTTCGGATCGGGCAAGAAAGTTGAGCGAGACGCGCGGACGGCCCAGGCGCCCGCCAGCCGCCGCAATGCCGCGCGGCCGGCGCCGACGCCGCGCGTCTCGACGGGTGGCTCCGGGTCCGGACCGCGCAACGCGGCGTGGCGCGACGAGGAGGCGGTGAAGCCGCGGGGAACGCGCATCCCGCGCCGAGGGGTGGATCCGCGGGCCGCGCAGGCCGCCGCCGCGGAGCGTGGCCGCGAGCGGGTCGGGTCGATCCGGGCCGGCGACCGTCGCGTCGTCGTGGAGCGCCTGTCGGCCACGCCCGTCGAGGCACCGCCGCCCGTGAAGGCGCGGCGCCGGTACGCCGAGGACAGCGCCTCCGAGCGTCCCGCGCGCCGCACGGGTGCCCGACCCGAGCGCGAGACGGTTTCCGGGGGCGAGCGCGGGGCCAGGGAGCGGCCGCAGAGCGAGGCGGCGCGCGCCGGCGCGGGTCCGCGCGCGCAGTCCCGGCGCGATGAGGATCGCGGTCCCAGGCCAGGCGGCCGTCGCGAACGCTCCTTCGAGGGCGGCCCATCGGACGGAGCATCGCGCGGCAAGGGCGGCTTCCGGGCTCCACGCGCAGAGGCCGGCAGGGACGACCCGGCCTTCGATCGCGGGAAGCCCCGCGGCGCCAAACCCGGATTTTCGAAACCCGGGGCGTCCAAGCCCGGCGGCTCCAGACCTGGCGGCTCCAGACCCGGCGGCTTCGCCGGCAAGGGCTCCGGAAACGGGTTCGGCAAGGGCGCGGGCGGTGGTGCGGGTGGCAGGCCCGGCGGTCGACCGGGATCAGCGCCCCGGGGCGGAGCACGGCCGGGTGGCGGATCCAAGCCCGGGGGCGGGCGGCCGCCGCGCGGAGCGCGATGAGGATCGTCGGCGGTGCGTGGCGCGGTCGCAAGCTCGCGACGCCGCATACCGATGCGATCCGGCCGACCTCTGATCGCCTCCGCGAATCGCTCTTCAACGTGCTGGCGCATGCCTACGAGGGGGCCGTAGCCAACGCCCGGGTGCTGGACCTTTTCGCCGGCACCGGAGCCCTGGGGTTCGAAGCGCTGTCCCGGGGCGCCGCCTACGCGCTGCTGGTCGATGAGGGAGCCGAAGCCCGCGCGGTGATTCGTTCGAATATCGAGATGCTCGGTGCCGAGGGGATGACGCGGCTGTTCCGCCGCGACGCGACGCGCCTCGGGCCAGCCGGGACCGCCGGCCGGTTCTCCCTCGTGTTCTGCGATCCGCCGTACCAGCGCGATCTGGCGCCGCGGGCTCTGGCGAGTGCGGCCGCGGGCGATTGGCTCGCCGCGGGTGCCCTCGTGATCGTCGAGGAATCCGAGGTCGTGCGACTGGCGTGGCCGGCGGGCTTCACCGAGCTGGAGCGCCGCGTCTACGGCGACACGGCCGTGGCACTCGCCCGTTTCGCCGGCTGATCGGCGCCTAGACCGCCTGCGGGATCTGCACCTGCGGGCCGAAATGGATCGCGAGCCACACCGTCGGCGTATCCGTTCGCTCGACACGATGGCGGCGATGCGGTTCGATCAAGACGGAATCGCCTGCACTCAACCGCCGCGGCACCGGCTCATCGACGAAGCGCAGGTCCGCCGAGCCGGCAAGGACCGCGACCCATTCTGCGTGCGGCTGATCGTAATGAAACCCCCGCGGACTCGCTTGTCCGCACGAGACGATGCGCTCGACGCGCAGGCCCGGCACCGCGACGAGCACCGTGACGACCTCATCCGGCGAATCGACCGGTACGTCCTTGAACAGGTTTACGAGATTCGTCGGATCGATGGCGGCCTCCTGTCGGGCGCGACCTTCAGGCGTCCACGGACGCTGCCCCCGACGCGCGCGCCTGCGCCAGCCGCGATGCGGACTTCACCAGGGCCAGGACGTCGCGGCGCATCTGATCGTCCGTGATCTGGTTATAGGCGCGCAGAAGTTCGAGCGCGCCGGTGAGGCGAAGGAGGGCCGGCCCGTTCTCCGTGCCGGTCTCCGGCTCGGGTTCGAAGAAGCTGGAGACCGGCACCCCAAGCCGTTCGGCGATCGCCTGCAGGCGCCCGGCGCCGACGCGATTCTTGCCGGTCTCGTACTTCTGCACCTGCTGGAAGCTCACGCCGAGCGCGCTGGCGAGGGCGGACTGGCTCAGCCCGTTGGCGGCACGCAGGAACGCGATGCGGCTGCCGACCCCGTGATCGATCGCTGTGGTCTGCTTCGGCTTGGGGGTTGGATTGGCCATGGAAAGTCGTCCGACAGTCATCTCAGTAGTTTGCCCAGCCTGGCCGCCGCGTCGGCCGCGAAACGCCACCCGCGGGCTCGATCACGCACAGTCAAGCTTTCGGCGCGCCGTGGTTGATGCCACAGTCGATGACTGCGCGCAATAAATGGTTACGTTCGAAAGTTTGCGATCATCAGCACAGCCTCGCTGTGCGTCGGGGAACGTTCCGGAATTTACTCGCACAACAGCAAACAATCAGCAGGAAAATGTAAAACGAAATCCGGAGATCTGCGATCGAAGACTCGAATTAACTGTCGGAATATGTGGCCCTTGGCCGAGGTGCGCGGCCCGGCCTCTCCGGCCCCGGGGCGCGATCCAGACCGCGTCCCGCACGGGTCGCTCAGGCGGCGGGTCCCAGCCAGTCCGTGACGATGGCGAGCTGGGCTTCGTCGAGCAGCGCCGGGGCGTGACCGCATTCGGGGATCTCGACGCGCCGCGTCGGCGGGCCCCGCCGGGTCATCTCGTCGGCGGTCGAGGACAGGAGCAGGTCCGAATGCGCGCCGCGCAGCAGGAGGACCGGGCAGGTGATCGCATCCCAGTCCCGCCACATGCTGACGCTGTAGACCCGGCCGGGTCGGAAGGCGTCACCGATGCCGGGATCGTAGTGCGGGCGCCAGCCACCGTTCGGCTCGCGGAAGAAGCTGTGCTTGGCGATGTGACGCCACTGCTCGTCGGTGAGGGGCCCGAACGGGGCCAGCACGGTCCGCAGGCGCGACTCGCCCGATGCGAGGTTGTGGTGCAGCCGCGGTGCGTCGCGCAGGCGCGAGCCGATATGGCGGATCGGGGCCCAGGGCAGGAACGGGCCGATGTCGTTGATCACCATGCGGCGGATCGGCGTGTTCGCCGAGGCGGCCAGAACCATGCCGGTCAGCCCGCCGAGGGATGTGCCGACCCAGTCGATCTTGCCGGCGAGGCGCAGGTGCGCGATCAGCGCCGCCATGTCGGCCGCGTATTGGGGCAAACCGTAGAGTTCCGGATCCTTGAGCCAGCCGCTCAGGCCGCGCCCGGCCAGGTCCGGGCAGACGACCCGGTATCCCATCTTGGCGAGGCGATAACCCAGCGCATCGAAATCGCGACCCTGGCGGCTCAGGCCGTGGACGCAGACGACCACGTGCGGGCTCTCCGGGTCGCCCCACTCGACGTAGGCGATGCGGTGGAAATCGTGCGGGGCGTAGGCCCAGAAGTGGCCGGTCCGGAACGGCACGTCGGCCTCGCTGAGGTCGTCGAGCCGCGGCATCGCCGCATCCGCCGCCGCGACCTGCCCCGCCGAGGGGGCGCTCACGGTTTCTCGTTGCGGGCGGCGGCCTCGCGGGCGAGCCGGCTGGTGGTCTGGTGGAGATCGACCATCTGTTCGGTGAGCCGGCGCGACTGCTCCTGAAGGAAGGCAAGGTTCAGCGTCGCGGCTTCCCGGGCGTCGGTCGCCTTCGCGACACGTTCCGCGAAATCCAGGTTGGCGCGGATGTTGGTGTCTGCGGCGATCAGCACCCGGTGGCCGATCTCGCGCATCGCCGCCATGGCGTGGGAGGCGTTGTCCTCGAAGGCGTTGTAGAGCCGGGCGCCGGCAGCGTCCCACTGCTCGCGCATCCGGCGGGCACCGGCCACGTTGCTGTCGGTCAGCTGGTGCGCGGTCTCGCGGCTGGAGCCCATCACCGAACGCCAGCCCTCGAAGGTCTGCGCCATCGAGGTCTCGAAGGCGTTGAGCGCCATCTCGCCGGCCTCGGCGAAGCGCTCGTAGGCATCCCGTGCCCGGGCCACGCCGCTTTCCGCCGCGGCACGCCCGGCCTGGGTCGAGACCGCCGGCAGGTTGTCGTTTCCCACTGTCGTCCCCCGCATCTCGTCCGTCGCGGCGCCTTGCCCGGCGCCGTGGTCCACAGATGGCCTTCCGCCAGGGCGATCCTGCCGTCAACTCTGCGTCGTGACAGAAACCGGTCCCGGTGAGGCGCCCGGCAGCGGCGGCGATTGACAGCCGGGGCCGCGGCGAAATCTCTGTCCCGCGGAGCGAACGCCACGCCCGCCGCCCGCTCAGAAGGCTGCACGATGACGGAGACCCTTCAGACGCCCGATCCTCCGGACGGGACCGCCCGGCATCGATTCGAGGCCGGACTCCACCGGAGGCTCGCCAATTACGTGCCCCTGACGCCGGCGAGCCTGCTGGCCCGGGCCGCCGCCGCGGTCGGCGCGCGGGTCGCGGTGATCGACGGCGACCGGCATCTCACCTACGCGGACCTTTACGCAAGGTGTCGCCGCCTCGCCTCGGCGCTGGCGGCCCGCGGGATCGAAACCCTCGACACGGTCGCCATCCTCGCCCCGAACGTGCCCGAGATGATCGAGGCGCATTTCGGCGTGCCGATGCTGGGCGCCGTGCTCAATCCGCTGAACACCCGCCTCGATCCGGCGACCATCGCCTTCTCGCTGGCCCATGGCGGCGCCCGGGTACTGATCGTCGAGGCCGAATGCGCGCCGCTGGCGGCGCAGGCCCTCGCCGACCTTGCGCAGCCGATCCTGGTGGTGGCGATCGGCGAGACCGGCATCCCCGGCGCGGTTTCCTACGAGGCCCTGCTCGATTCCGGCGACCCGGACTATGCCTGGGCCGGCCCGGCGGACGAGTGGCAGTCGCTCTGCCTGCTCTACACCTCCGGCACGACCGGCGATCCCAAGGGCGCGGTCTACAGCCATCGCGGCGCCTATCTCCAGGCGCTCGGCAACGCGGTGACCTTCGGGCTGACGGCCGAGAGCGTGTATCTCTGGACGCTGCCGATGTTCCATTGCAGCGGCTGGTCCTATCCCTGGGCGAGCGTCGCGGCCTGCGCGACCCAGGTCTGCCTGCGCAAGGTCGAGCCGGCCGCGATCTTCCGGCTGATCGCCGCGCACGGCGTCACGCATCTCTGCGGCGCCCCGATCGTGCTCTCGATGATCGCCCACGCGCCCGCCGCCGATCGGGTCGCCTTCCCGCAGCGGGTGCGCTGCGCGGTCGGCGGGGCGGCGCCGTCCTCGACGATCATCCGCACGATGGAGGAGCTGGGCTTTCAGGTGACGCATCTCTACGGCGCCACCGAGAGCTACGGCCCGGCGACGGTCTGCCTGGCGCAGCCGGACTGGGCTGCGCTGACCGATGCGGACCGCTACGCCCGCATGGCCCGGCAAGGCGTGCCGCTGGCGACCCTCGAAGCGGTGTCGGTGGTCGATCCGGCGACCGACGCGCCTGTGGCCCGGGACGGCACGGCGGTCGGCGAGATTCTCCTGCGCGGCAACACGGTGATGAAGGGCTACCTGGGCAATCCCGATGCCACCGACCGGGCGCTCTCCGGCGGCTGGTACCGGACCGGCGACCTCGCCGTCTGGCACCCGGACGGCTCCGTCGAGATCAAGGATCGCTCGAAAGACATCATCATCTCGGGCGGCGAGAATATTTCCAGCCTGGAGGTGGAGGAGGTGCTGATGCGCCACCCCGCCGTGATGCTGGCCGCCGTGGTGGCGCGGCCGGACTCGACCTGGGGTGAGAGTCCGTGCGCCTTCCTGGAGGTCAAGCCCGGGGCCGACGCGCCGAGCGATCAGGACGTGATCGCCTTCTGCCGCGCGCACATGGCCCGGTTCAAGGTGCCGAAGATGGTCGTGTTCGGCCCCCTGCCGAAGACCTCGACGGGCAAGATCCAGAAGTTCGTGCTGCGCGATCAGGCGCGAGACCTGCCATCGTCCTGAGCTGCGGCGGAGGGCGCGGCCGGCTTCCAGATCTGCGCAGCGACGTCTGCGGCCGCGCTCAGGGCGGCGTGCAGGTCGGGATCGGCGTCCCGTGCGCCGGAGCGGATCGCTTCCACGAGATCCGCGGCGGACTGGCCGGCGAGGACGCGCTCGGTCGTCCCGCGCTGTCGATCGCCCTCGGCGATCTCGCGGGCCGCGATCCCGATCGCGTTGGCCACCATCAGCGCGACGTAGCGCGGGCGGCCGGTGAGGCCGGGAACCACCTCCTCGGTCAGCGCCCGGCGGGCCGCGTCGAGGAGGTCGGCGCCGGATGGCTCGTCCCGCATGCTCAGCTCCAGGCTCCGGGGGCGGTCGCCCGCAGGATGGTCCGTTCCAGATCGGGCACCATCCGGCCGGTCAGCGCCAGCTCCAGCGAGAACTCGCGGCCGGAGACGTGGCGGGCGCCCTGCTCCAGGGCGATCACCGCCCAGCGGACATGCGCCATCACCTCCCAGTAGGCGACGCGCTCCGGATCGACGGCGCGCCCGCCGGCCTCGGTGTAGCCGCGGTAGAAGGCGGCGCGGGACCCGATGCCGCCGGCCTCCAGATCGGTTCGGCCGAACCGCCAGCAGGCGGCGCAGAACCAGCCGAGATCCTGCGCGGGGTCACCCCAGCCGGCGAATTCCCAATCGAGCACCGCGGTGAGGCCGGTGCCGTCGACCATGTAGTTCCCGGTGCGGAAATCCCGATGGACGAGGGTCGGAACCGGGCAGTCGGGGGCGCGAACCTCGCCCCAGCGCAGGCCCCACTCGATCGCCGGTCGCCGCGCCCCGATCCCGTCGAGGCACGCGCGCAGCCGGGCGATCTCGGCGCGGGCGGGATCCGGTTCGGGCGCGCCCAGAAAGGCCAGGGCGGCGGGCACCGGCTCCCGAACGTCGAGAGTCCGGTGGATTCGCGCGAGCTCGCGTCCCAGGTCCGCCGTCAGGAGCTCCCGGTCGCCGCCAAGGCCGAGGTCCTTGGCGATGCGCGGCCCAAGGCCCACGCCCTCGACCAGACCCATCAGCGCGAAGGGCGCGCCGGCGACCGCCGGATCCGCGCAGAAGCCGACCGGTTCGGGCACCCGCACACCCGCGCGCCAGACCGCTTCGAGGATTCGGAACTCCTCCGCCCGCGAACGGCTCGACGCGATGGTGGCGGCGGCGTCCATTCGCAGGACGAAGGCGCGCACCTCGTTTCCAAGACGGCAGCGGACCAGCCGGTTTTCCTGGATCGAACCGCCCCCGAGCGGGCGAACCTCCGCGATGGAGAGGTCCGGACAGTCGAGATGACTGGCCAGCCACGCGCGCAGCCGTTCCTGATCCATCCGCTACAGGCCCGACACCAAGTGGCCGCCATCGACCGCGACGACGCTGCCGGTCATGTACGCCCCGGCATCGGAGGCGAGCAGCAGCAGCGGGCCGTCGAGTTCCGCCGCCTCGCCGAGTCGCCGCTGCGGCACGCGCTTGATCAGGGCCTTCCCGGCCTCGGATTCGAAGAAGGCGTCGTTGAGCTCGGTCTTGATGTAGCCGGGCGCCAGGGCGTTCACCCGGATCCTGTGGCGGGCCCATTCCAGCGCCAGGCTCTTGGTGAGCTGCACGACACCCGCCTTCGAGGCCGCGTAGGGCGCGAGCCCCCCGGTGACGCGCAGCCCCAGGATCGACGCAATGTTGACGATGCTGCCGCCGGTCCCGTGCCGGACCATGCGCTGTCCCGCGGCCTGCGCGACCAGCCAGACGCCCTTCAGGTTCGTGTCGAGTACCCCGTCCCAGTCCGCCTCCGTGAGGTCGAGGGCGGGCTTGGTGGCGGTGACGCCGGCATTGTTGACGAGCACCTGGACGGGACCGAAGCGCGTCTCGGCGGCGTCGAGCGCCCGCTCGATGCTGGCCGCATCGGTCACGTCCATGACCACCGCGTGGGCCTGCCCGCCTGCCTCGGCGATGCGGGCGACGGTCTCGGCGAGGGCGTCCGCCCGGCGCGCGCAGAGGGACAGGCGCGCCCCCGCCCGGGCCAAGGTTCCGGCGAAGTGGCGGCCGAGGCCGCTGGAGGCGCCGGTGACCAGAACGTGCCGGCCGGAAAGGTCGAAGAGATCGGCCATCTCAGTGCAGCCGCTCGACCGCCATGGCGATACCCTGGCCGCCGCCGATGCACATGGTCACCAGCCCGTAGCGGCCGCCGGTCCGGGCCAGTTCGTAGAGCGCCTTGACGGTGATGATCGCGCCGGTGGCGCCGATCGGGTGGCCGAGCGCGATGGCGCCGCCATTGGGGTTGACCCTGTCGGGATCGAGGTCGAGTTCGCGCGACACCGCGCAGGCCTGCGCCGCGAAGGCCTCGTTGGACTCGATGACGTCGAAATCCGCCGCCCGCAGGCCCGTCCGCTCCAGAAGGTGCTGCACCGCCGGGACAGGGCCCATCCCCATCTCGGAGGGATCCACGCCGGCATGGGCGTAGCCGACGATCCGGGCGAGCGGCGTGCGGCCGTCGCGCTCGGCCCGGCTCGCGCTCGACAGCACGAGGGCGGCGGCGCCGTCGTTGAGGCCCGAGGCGTTGCCGGCCGTCACGCTGCCGGTCCTGGAGAAGGCCGGGCGCAGCTTGCCGAGGTCCTCGGCGCTCGTGGCCTTCGGGTGCTCGTCGGTGTCGAACGCCACCGTCTCGCGCTTGCGTTGCACGTCGATCGGCAGGATCTGGTCGCGGAACCGGCCCTCGCGGATGGCCCGGGCGGCCCGCGCCTGGCTCTCGGCGGCGAAGGCATCCTGCTGGTCGCGGGAGATGCCGTAGCGCTCCGCCACGTTCTCCGCGGTGACGCCCATGTGGCCGTTGCCGAACGGGTCGCTCAGCGCGCCGAGCATGTAGTCGACCAGCACGGCATCGCCCATGCGCTGGCCGTTGCGCCCGACCTTCAGGAGGTGCGGCGCGCGGCTCATGCTCTCGGCGCCCCCTGCGACGGCCGTCTCGGCATCGCCGAGCAGGATCGACTGGGCGGCCGAGACGATGGCCTGCAGGCCGCTGCCGCAGAGGCGGTTGACCGTCATGGCCGGCACCTCCTTGGGTATGCCGCCCTCCATGGCGGCGACGCGGGCGATGTAGGCGTCCCGAGGCTCGGTGGGGATCACGCTGCCGAGGACCACGTGGCCGATCGCCTCCGGAGCCGTTCCGGCACGGCGCAGAGCCTCCGCCACGCACCTGGCCGCCAGCTCCGAGGGCGGGATCGCCGCCAGCGCGCCGCCGAAAGTGCCGATCGCGCTCCGCACCGCGCCGGTGATGACGACATCGGTCATGCTCGGAACTCCTCGCTCACGCGCCCACCGGCCACGACCAGAAGGCGTCGCCTTCGGCCTCCAGGTTGCGGTTGAGCACCATCTTGTGGACCTCGTCGGCCCCGTCCACCAGCCGGGCCTGCCGGGCGTACCGGTAGATCCATTCCAGCGGCGTGTCGGTGGAGTAGCCGCGGGCGCCGTTGATCTGGATCGCCACGTCGGCCGCAGCGTGCAGGAGGTTGGCCACGTGCACCTTCGCCATCGAGACCTCCTTGCGGGCGAAGCTGCCCTGGTCCAGCGCCCAGGCGGCCTTCATCACCAGCAGGCGGCCGATCTCGATCCGCATGGCGAGGTCGCCCAGCATGAGCTGGATGCTCTCGCGGTCGGCCAGCCGGATCCCGAAGCCGTGCCGCTCCGCCGCGTAGGCGCGGGCGATCTCGACGCAGCGCTTCGACAGGCCGAGCCAGCGCATGCAATGGGTCAGACGGGCCGGGCCGAGGCGGATCTGCGTCAGCTTGAGCCCGTCGCCCTCGTTCATCAGGACGTTCTCGGCCGGGATCTCCAGGCCGTCGAACAGCAGCTCGCAATGGCCGCCGTGCTCCTCCGGCCCCATGATCGGGATTCGGCGGAGGATCTCCCAGCCGGGCTGGTCCCTGTGGAACAGGAAGGCGGTCAGCCCCTTGCGGGCGTCGTCGGAGGTCCGCGCCATCAGGATGAAGTGGGCGGCCTCCTCGGCGCCGGTGATGTACCACTTGCGGCCGGTGACCACGTAGGTGTCGCCGCGCCGCTCGGCCCGGGTCTGGATCATGCCGGGGTCGGAGCCGCCGCCGGGATGAGGCTCGGTCATGGCGAAGGCCGAGCGCACCCGGCCGTCCACGATCGGCGCGAGCCAGCGCTCCTTCTGGGCGGGGGTCGCAACCTTCTCCAGCACCATCATGTTGCCGTCGTCCGGCGCGGCGGAGTTGAACACGACGGGCCCGAAGATCGAGCGGTTCATCGCCTCGTAGCAGACCGCCATGCCGACCTTGTCGAGCCCGGCCCCGCCGGTCTCGGGCCTGAGCTGGAGGCACCACAGGCCCTCCTCCCGCGCGAGGCCGCGCAACCGCGCGAGTTCGGGCAGGCCGATGTTGCCGTGGCCGTCATAGGCGGAGGGGTCCGCCTCCAGCGGCAGGATGTGCGCGTCCACGAAGGCCGCGATGCGGGCGCGGTACTCCTCGACGCGGGGCGAGATGGTGAAATCCATGGATCGCGGCCTCTGGCGGGTGCCTGTGCACGGTGAGGTCTATCGACGGCCGAACAGTCTCTCAATGTCGGAGAGTTTCAGTTCGATCGATGTGGGACGACCGTGATTGCACTGCCCGGAATTGGGCGTCGCCTCCATCTCGCGCAGGAGGGCATTCATCTCCTCGGGCCTCAGGCGGCGTCCGGCGCGGATCGAGCCGTGACAGCTCATCCGCGACAGGACCGCGTCGAGGCGCCGGCCCAGGGGACCGCCCTCCGTCGCGGCGGCACCCCCCTCCTCGTCGCCGCTCGCCGCCAGGGCGTCGAGGATGTCGGTGACGAGGTCGCGCACCGACGCCCCGATCAGCGCCGCCGGTATCTCCCGCACCAGCACGGCGCCGGGGCCGAACGCCTCGATCGCGAGACCGAGCCGGTCGAGCTCCGGCGCGGCGGCGACCAGGCGGTCGGCCTCCTCAGGGCTCATCTCGACCACGTCGGGGATGAGCAGGCCCTGCCGGGCGATCCCGCCCGCCGAACGTTCGGCCTTCATCCGCTCGTAGACGAGGCGTTCGTGGGCGGCGTGCTGGTCCACGATCACGAGGCCATCCCGGGTCTGGGCCAGGATGTAGGTCTCGTGGATCTGGGCGCGGGCCGCCCCGAGGGCGTGGTCGACGGCCTCGTCGGAGGCCGGGACCGGACGGCTGTCGGCCTGCGGCGGGGCGATCGGCGCCGGGACGGCGCGCGGGGGCTCGAACAGGGCCTGGGCGGTCTCGCCGAAACCCGGTGCGGGATCCGCGGCAAGGGCCGCCGCGGGCCGCCACGTGTCCGGCTGCCGGTATCCCGACGGCGCCGCCACGGAGGGCGTTCCGGCGGCGAAGGCAGGCGGACGCGAGGGCCGGAACAGGCTCGGCATCGCGGCGCCGGTATGGGTCGCCAGGGCCGGCGCCGCCGGACGCAGGGCCTCGAGGGTCCGCGCCGCGCCGGTCGTGGCCGAGCGGGCGCCGCCGCGATTCAGGGCGTCGTGGATCGCGCTCACGATCAGCGCGCGCACAAGCCCGGGCTCGCGGAACCGCACCTCGGTCTTCGCGGGATGCACGTTGACGTCCACGCGATCTGGATCGCAGGCGATGGCGAGCCCGAGCACAGGATGTCGGTCCGAGGCCAGGGTGTCGGCGTAGGCCCCGCGCACCGCCCCGAGGAGCAGCCGGTCGCGGACCGGCCGGCCGTTGACAACGAGGTGGATGTAGCCGGCGGCACCGCGGTGATACGTCGGCAGGCCGACATGACCGGTCACCGAGAAGCCCTCGCGGACGAGGGAGACCGGCAGGGCGTTCGCGGCGAAATCCGGCCCCAGCACCGCGGTCAGGCGGCGCAGCTCGGCGTCGGCACCGGTCTCGGCCGGCAGGATCAGGGGCTGGCCGGCATCGGCCCGCAGGGTGAAGCGGATGCCCGGCTGCGCCACGGCGAGGCGGCGCAGGGTCTCGGCGATGGCGGCATTCTCGGCCCGGTCCGATTTCAGGAACTTCAGCCGTGCCGGCGTCGCGGCGAACAGCTCGGTCACCTCGATCCGGGTGCCGCGCTGGGCCGGGGCAGGACGGACGGCGCCCTTCGATCCGGAATCGACCGTCAGGCTGGCACCGGCCTCGGCGTCGTGTGTGCGGGTAACCAGGGTAAGGCGCGACACGGCCCCGATCGACGGCAGGGCCTCGCCGCGGAAGCCCAGCGTCGCGATCGCCGAGAGGTCGCCACCGGGGAGCTTCGAGGTCGCGTGACGCTCGACCGCGAGTTCGAGGTCCTCCGGCGCCATGCCGCGACCGTCGTCGACCACCCGGATCAGGCGGCGGCCGCCGGCCTCCACGGTGACCTCGACCGTGCGGGCGCCGGCATCGATCGCGTTCTCCACGAGTTCCTTCACCGCCGAGGCGGGCCGCTCCACGACCTCTCCGGCCGCGATGCGGTCGACGAGGATGGGATCGAGGCGGCGGACGTGCGGCGCTGTCAGGGACACGGACATCGGCCGCGACGATAGCGGCTGCGGCGCGCCGTTCCAATCGCTGCGGGTGACTCGGGCAGGGCCGAGAGGCCGGTTTAACGTGTTGCACCATCTGCAGGTACGGATGGAGCGTCGAACAACCGCGCCGTCATTCCGGAACGCCGCAGGCGAGCCCGGAATCCAGAACCGTCGACCGAGCCGTTTCGAGTTCGCGGCGCGGGTCTAGATTCCGGGCCCTACTCCGCAGTCCCGGAATGACTGGGTACAAGCCCGCCCCGCCTCGAACGGGCTTCGACCGGAGTTTCTATTCCTGGTGATCCGTGGAGCGCTCAGGCGCGCCTTGCGGAGCCGCCGAGGGAGATCCGGCTCGCGCTGCCGCGGGTGCCGTGGCTGGGCGACGCGTAGGGGCGGCGCGACAGGTCGTAGAGGACGTTGCCGACGAGACCCGCGGCCCGGCGCAGGGTCGCGCCCTCGCACGTGGCGGCCACGCGGATCCCGATTTCGTGGGTGTGGCTGCGGCCGTAGAGCCAGACGGCGAGCCGCGCCCGCGTCGCCTCCGGGATGCCGTCCAGCAGGTAGGCGGCGCCGTCGGGATCGGACCGCATCAGCCGGCCTACCGTCTCCGGCGGCACCGGGCAGTCGAGGGCGGGATCGTCGATGCTGAGCGCGCGAGCCTTCGTCATGGAGGCACCTGACCGTTCTGAAATCCCAGGTTGAACGGCCTTGGTTAACGAACGGTGACCGGGCGCGCGGCCCGGCCGAGAAGGCCGCCTCAGAGGGGCTTGCGGATCAGCCGGGCGATCAGGCCGACGATGCCCTCGCGGAACAGCAGCACGCAGAGCACGAAGACGCAGCCCTGGATGATCGTCACCCAGGCGCCGAACTGCGCGAGATACGTCTCCATCGTGACGATCACCAGCGCGCCGACGATCGGTCCGAACACCGTGCCCATGCCGCCGACGAGGGTCATCAGCACCACCTCGCCCGACATCGACCAGTGCACGTCGGTGAGCGAGGCCAGCTGGAACACGATCGCCTTCGTCGAGCCGGCGAGCCCCGCGAGCGTCGCCGAGAGGACGAAGACCGCGAGCTTGTACTGGCTCGCCCGGTAGCCCAGCGAGATCGCCCTCGGTTCGTTGTCGCGGATCGCCTTCAGCACCTGCCCGAAGGGCGAGTGGATGATCCGGTAGATGAGCAGCATCCCGGCCATGAAGATGACCGCCACGACGGCGTACATGGCCCGGTCGTCGGCGAGGCTGATCGTGCCGAACAGCGCGCCGCGCGGCACCGCCTGGATGCCGTCCTCGCCGCCGGTGAACTTCGCCTGGAGGGAGAAGAAGAACACCATCTGGGCCAGCGCCAGGGTGATCATCGAGAAGTAGATGCCCTGGCGTCTGATCGCCAGCGCGCCGAAGACGAGCCCCAGCAGGGCCGCCGTCACCGTGCCGGTGAGGATCGCCAGTTCAGGCGTGAAGCCGAGGCTTTTCGCCGTGTAGGCGCAGAGATAGCTCGCCATGCCGAAATAGGCGGCGTGGCCGAAGGAGAGCAGGCCGCCGTAGCCGAGAAGCAGGTTGAAGGCGAGCGCGAACAGCGCGAAGCACAGCACCTTCATCAGGTAGACGGGATACAGGACGAGGGGCGCCACGATCAGCAGGACGGCGATGCCGACGAAGATCAGGCGGTGGAGCGCCTTGTCGTCCCGGGTCGTCGGCAGCGCGGCGGCGATCGGGGCGGCGTCGAGGGCGGCGGTGTCGGCCATGGGGTGTGCCTCAGTTCGCGGTCAGGCCGTGCGCCCGAACAGGCCGGCGGGTTTGACGAGCAGCACCAGCACCATGATCACGAAGATCACGGTGGCCGACGCCTCCGGATAGAACACCTTGGTCAGACCCTCGACGAGGCCGAGGGTGAAGCCCGTGATCACCGAGCCGATGATCGAGCCCATGCCGCCGATCACCACCACGGCGAAGACCACGATGATGATGTCGGCACCCATGTTTGGGTTCACCGAGTAGATCGGCGCGGCCAGCACGCCGGCGAAGCCCGCCAGCGCGACCCCGAAGCCGTAGGTCAGCGTCAGGAACAGCGGCACGTTCACCCCGAAGGCCTGGACGAGCGTCGGGTTCTCGGTGGCCGCCCGGAGATAGGCGCCGAGCTTGGTCTTCTCGATCACAAGCCAGGTGGCGATGCAGACGGTGAGCGAGGCCACCACCACCCAGGCCCGGTAGTTCGGCAGGAACATGAACGGCAGGCGCTGGCCGCCGGACAGCTCGGCCGGGATCGCGTAGGGCAGGCCCGAGACGCCGTACTGGTTGCGGAACAGGCCCTGGATGATCAGGGCCAGTCCGAAGGTCAGCAGCAGGCCGTAGAGGTGGTCGAGCTTGTAGAGCCGGGCGATCAGAACCCGTTCGAGCAGGATGCCGAAGGCACCGACCACGAGGGGCGCCAGTCCCAGGGCCCACCAGTAGCCGAGGCCCACGTAGGTGAGCAGCATCCAGGCCACGAACGCGCCCATCATGTAGAGCGCGCCGTGGGCGAAGTTGATGATGTTCAGGAGCCCGAAGATGATGGCGAGCCCCAGCGACAGGATCGCGTAGAACGAGCCGTTGATCAGGCCGAGCAGCAATTGCCCGAACAGGGCCTGCGTCGGCACACCGAAGATCGTCGTCATGGGCTCCCCTCCGTGCCGCGACCGGCGCTCAACCCTTCACGAGGGGGCAGTTGCCTTCGTTGAGCGGGCGGAAGACCTGATCGCCGGGGATGGTCTCGAGCTTCTTGTAGAGGTCCCACTCGCCCTTCGACTCGGCGGGCTTCTTGACCTCGAACAGGTACATGTCGTGGATCTTGCGCCCGTCGGCGCGGATCACGCCCTTGCCGAACAGCGGGTCGTCGGTCGGCATCGCCTTCATCTTGGCGACCGTGGCGGCGCCGTCGGCGGTCGACTTCAGCTCGGCCACCGCCTTCAGATAGTGGAGCACGTCCGAGTAGACGCCGGCATGGTTGGCGGTCGGCTTCGAACCGCCCTTCATCTGCTTGGCGAACCGGTCCGAGAAGGCGCGCGTCTGGTCGTTCAGGTCCCAGTAGAACGGCTCGGTGAGGACCAGACCCTGCGCGACCTTGGTGCCCAGCGAGTGCACGTCCGAGGAGAAGACCAGGAGGCCGGCGAGCGCCTGCCCGCCCTCGGTGATGCCGAACTCGCCGGCCTGCTTGATCGAGTTGATCGTGTCGGTGCCGGCGTTGGCGAGGCCGATCACCTTCGCGCCCGACCCCTGCGCCTGCAGCAGGAAGGATGAGAAGTCCGAGGTCGGGAACGGCGTCTTGACCGAGCCCACGACCTTGCCGCCGTTCTTGGTGATCACCGCGGTGGTGTCGCGCTGAAGCGTTTGGCCGAACACGTAGTCGGCGGTAAGGAAGAACCACGTGTTGCCGCCGCGCTTCACCATGGCGCCGCCGGTGCCGTTGGCGAGCGCCACCGTGTCGTAGACCCAGTGGATCGTGTTCGGCGTGCATTGCGGGCCGGTGAGGTCGGCGGTGCCGGCGCCGGTGTCGATGAAGACCTTGTTCTTCTCCTTGGTGACCTGGCTGATCGCCAGCGCCACCGAGGAGGTCACGCCGTCCGTGATCATGTCGACGGCGTCGCGGTCGTACCATTGCCGGGCGATGGCGGCGCCGACGTCGGGCTTGTTCTGGTGATCGGCGGAGACGATCTCGACCTTCAGGCCGTGCTGCTCCGGCTTGAAATCCTCGATCGCGAGCTTCGCGGCCACCACCGAGCCCTCGCCGCTGATGTCGGAATAGGCGCCCGAGCGGTCGCCGAGGATACCGATCTTCACGTTGGTCTGCGCGGCCGCGGTGCCCATCATCAGGGCTCCGGCGATGGCTGCGAGGGTCGCGGGCCGGGCGATACGTCCGAACATCTTCGTTTCCATCCTCCAACGGCACGGTGGATTTGCACCGGCCAAGTATCGGGGCACCGTTTGCTGGCGCGTGTGCGGCTTTTAGCGCTAACCTCAGACGCCGAGATAGGCGTGAAGCTTGTCGATATTGGCGTCAAGCTCGGCATTGGGGATCATGTCGACAACCCGGCCCTGCTCGATCACGAAGTGCCTGTCCGCGAGCGTCTGCGCGAAGCGGAAGTTCTGCTCGACCAGCACGATCGTGTAGCCCTGAGCCTTCAATTGCTGGATGGTCCGGCCGATCTGCTGGACGATGACCGGCGCGAGACCTTCCGTCGGCTCGTCGAGCAGGATCAGCTTGGCGCCGGTCCGCAGGATCCGGCCGATCGCCAGCATCTGCTGCTCGCCGCCGGAGAGCTTGGTGCCCTGACTGCCGGCGCGCTCCTTGAGGTTCGGGAAGAGCTGATGGATGTCGGCCACCGACATCCCGCCCGGCTTCACCCGGGGCGGCAGCATCAGGTTCTCGTGGACCGTGAGGCTCGCGAAGATCCCGCGCTCCTCCGGTACGTAGCCGAGCCCCAGGCGGGCGATGTTGCGCGAGGCCATCCTGATCGTCTCGACGCCGTCGTAGACGATTGAGCCGGCCCGCTTGCCGAGGATGCCGATGATCGCCCGGAGCGTCGTGGTCTTGCCGGCGCCGTTGCGGCCGAGCAGTGTGATCACCTCACCGGCGCGCACGTCGATGTCGATGCCGTGGAGGACGTGGCTCTCGCCGTACCAGCCCTCCAGCCCGCGGACGGTGAGGAGGGAACCGGTCGCGGAGGCCGGCGTGACCGTCTTCAGCGCCGCCTCAGGCATGTCCCGCCCCGATGTAAGCTTCGACCACGCGCGGGTCCTTCGAGACGGTGGCGTAATCGCCCTCCGCCAGCACCTGGCCGCGGGCCAGGACGGTGATGCGGTCGGACAGCGACGCCACCACCGAGAGGTTGTGCTCCACCATCAGGATGGTGCGGTCCTTGGAGACGCGGCGGATGAGCTGCGCCGTGCGCTCGACGTCCTCGTGGCCCATGCCGGCCATGGGCTCGTCGAGGAGCAGCATCTCGGGATCGAGGGCCAGCGTCGTGGCGATCTCGAGGGCGCGCTTGCGGCCGTAGGAGAGTTCGACCGCGAGAACGTCGGCGAAGTCGGACAGGCCGACCGCCTCGACCAGCGCCAGCGCCTCGCCGTTGAGCGCCCGCAGGACGCGCTCCGGCCGCCAGAAATCGAAGGAATCGCCGCGCCGCCGCCGCTGGAGCGCGATGCGGACGTTCTCCATCACCGTGAGGTGGGGGAAGACGGCGGAGATCTGGAAGGAGCGAACGAGGCCGAGCCGGGCCACGTCGGCCGCCTTCATGCCGGTGATGTCGCGATCCTTGTAGCGGATCTTGCCCGCGGTCGGGATCAGGAACTTGGTCAGCAGGTTGAAGCAGGTGGTCTTGCCGGCCCCGTTCGGTCCGATCAACGCGTGGATCGTCCCGCGCTCCACCTGCAAGGCCACATCGTTGACGGCCCGGAAACCGCGGAATTCCATCGTCAGGCCATCGGTCGCCAGGATCACGTCCCGAGCCAAGCGCGTCCCTCCCGGACATACATTCTTGCCGGCCATATCGCCGATCCACCTGGGATCCGTCCATCGCAAACGCCCGACGCGATGCGACAATCCCCGGTGACTGATATCTTCCGCCTCCCCGCGGAGGCGCACCGCAACGGCGCTTGACCGCCCGAGGGCAGGCGCTTAACTCAGACAAATTGCCGCCGGGAGCTGTCGCATGGGTGGTCGAGCGGCCTATCTCGCCGTCGACTGGGGCACGACCAACCGGCGCGCCTACGGGGTCGCGGCCGACGGCACCGTTGTGGACAGCCTGCAGGATGATCGCGGCGTCCTGGCTCTGGGTCCCGATGACTACCCCGCCGCGGTGGCAGACCTGCGCCAGCGCCTCGGTGCATACGAGGTCGTCGCCAGCGGGATGATCGGCTCCAGCCGAGGCTGGCGAGAGGTCCCCTACGTCACCGCGCCGGCCACCCTTGAGCACCTGGCGTCGGCCAGCCCGGAGGTTGCGCCCGGATTCCGGATCATCCCGGGTGTCGCGCTGACGGACAGCAAGCGGCCCGATGTCATGCGGGGCGAGGAGATCCAGGTGCTCGGGGCGATCTGCACCGGCGCGGCGCCCCCGACCGCGCTGTTCTGCCAACCCGGCACCCACAACAAGTGGATCGCGACCATCGAGGGCGCGATCGCGACGTTCACGACCGTGATGACGGGCGAGATTTTCGCCCTGCTCCGCGCTCATGGCGTCCTGGCAGGAATGCTCGACACCCGGGTTGCCGACGGCGCCGCGTTCCGCCGCGGGCTCCGCCGCGGGATCGCGTCCCAGAATCTGGCCGCGACTCTGTTCGAGGTCAGGGCCGGGGTGCTCCTCGACCGCCTTGCGCCGGCCGATGCCGCCGCCTACGCCAGCGGCATCCTGATCGGGGCGGACGTGGCCACCCGCGAGGATCTCGCCAGCCGGCCGGTGCATCTGCTGGGCGACGGTCCGCTGGCCATCCTCTACGCCGTCGCGATTGCCGAGGCAGGCGGCACGCCGATCGTCGTGCCGGACGGGTTCACCACGGCCGGGATCCACGCCATCTGGAGCCACCGCGCATGACCATCCTGGATCGATTCGAGGCGGCCTTCGCCGCCTGCCCCCTCGTGGCGATCCTGCGCGGTCTGACGCCGGAGGAAGCGCCGGAGGTGGGCGAGGCCCTGGTTCAGGCCGGGTTCACCCTGGTCGAGGTTCCGTTCAACTCGCCCAATCCCCTGCGCAGCGTCGCGATCCTCGCCGAACGTCTGGCCGGGCGCGCCCTGGTGGGAGCCGGCACGGTGCTGACGACCGCTCAGGTCGAGGCGGTCGCCGCCGCCGGCGGGACGCTCGTGGTTTCACCCAACACCGATGCCGCCGTGATCCGGGCCAGCGTCGGGGCCGGTCTGGTCTCGCTGCCCGGCTACCAGACGCCGACTGAAGCCTTCGCGGCGCTGGCGGCCGGCGCGACCGCGCTGAAGCTTTTTCCCGCCGATGTCGCCTCGCCCGCCGCCCTGAAGGCGCACCGTGCCGTCCTTCCTGCGGGAAGCCGCGTGCTCGCCGTCGGCGGCGTCACGCCGGACGGCATCGCGGCCTGGCGTCAGGCCGGAGCCGACGGCTTCGGACTGGGTTCGAACCTTTACCGCCCCGGGAAGTCGGCGACGGAAGTCGCCCGGGACGCGACCGAATTCGTCGCCGCCCTCCGGCGATCCGCCTAGGGCGCTTTCCTCCGAAGAGGATGCCGCTCCGGCGCAAGAGAACGCATTTCAGCATGACTCGGGAGCCGTGCCCGATCGCGACACGATCAGGCACAGCTTCGAGGCCCGGTTGCATCTGCGACCGGTCTTCAGCCGCAGGTCTTGGACCGGCGATCGCACGGGCCTATCAGGCCGGATCGTTTCGGGCGGCGGGAGCAGAGGCATGGTCGATGAGCGCGCGCAGGCGTCCGGGGACGACGGTCTCGACGGGCTCGAAACGCCGTGCCTGATCCTCGATGCGGACCGTCTCAAGGCCAATGTCGACGGGATGCGCCGACGGCTCGACAAGTTGGGAGTCGCGTTACGACCTCATCTGAAGACTGCGAAATCACTTCCCGTGGCGCGAATGGCCATGTCGCGGCCGGACGGTCCCGCTACGGTCTCGACCTTGCGCGAGGCCGAATATTTCGCCGAAGGCGGCGTCCGGGACATGATCTACGCGGTGGGCATCGCGCCCCAGAAGCTCGATCGGGTCGGGGCCATCCGCAGGCGCTGCACAGCCGATCTGGCAATCGTCCTCGATTCACGCGCGCAGGCCGAAGCGGTCGCGCTCTGGAGCCGCCGCGCGGGCGATGCGCTCCCGGTGCTGATCGAGGTTGATGCCGATGGTCACCGGTCGGGCGTCGACCCGCGGGATGCGGAACAGTTGCGGGCCATCGGCGATGCGCTCGCTGAAGGGGCCGAGCTGCGCGGCGTCCTGCTCCATGCCGGCGACAGTTATGGGCTCAGCGACCCGGTTGCGCTGCGCGCGGCCGCGGAGGCCGAGCGGTCGGCCGCGGTCGCGGCGGCCTCGATCCTCCGGGACGCGGGCCTGCCCTGCCCCACGGTGAGCATCGGCTCGACCCCGACCGCGCGCTACGCCGCCCACCTCGAAGGCATCACCGAGGTGCGGGCTGGGGTGTTCATGATCGGCGATCTTTTCCAAGCCGGGGTCGGCTCCTGTGCGGTGGAGGAGATCGCGCTAACCGTGCTGACAACGGTCATCGGCCATCAGCACCAGAAAGGTTGGATCATCACGGATGCCGGCTGGATGGCCCTGTCACGCGACCGGGGCACGGCCAGACAGGCGATCGATCAGGGGTATGGCATCGTCTGCGATCGTGCCGGGCGTCCCCTTGAGGATCTGATCGTCCGGGACGCCAATCAGGAACACGGCATCCTTGCCCTGCGGGCTGGTGCGTCGGCCGCGCTACCGGATCTTCCGATCGGCACGCGCCTGCGCATCCTGCCGAACCACGCCTGCGCCACCGGGGCGCAGCACGATCGCTATCATGTCGTCGCCGAAGGCCGGCACAAGGGCGAAATTTGGCCGCGCATCAACGGATGGTGACGCGCGGCCTTCGGTCTTATCGACGGGTGGCGACGCTTCGGACGGACCCGCCCTTCTGGTCCATGACGACGCGGCAGGCGGTGCTCAGGCTGGCGCGCCGCTCGCGCAGACAGGCCGTGATCGCCCCGGCGTTGGGAATCTGCGCCGCGCAGAGGCGCAGGACATCCGGGGTGCAGGCCGAGCGCTCATCCGGCGTCTCGGCGAGGGCCGGTGCCGCGCCAACGATGGCGAGCAGGGCGAAGAGGGCGGGTTTCATCGAAGCGCTCCCCCGTAAACAGATGCGAGTGAATGGACCGGCCAAGTCTGGGCACCGGGCGAGAACGCCGTCGACGCCCATTATTTCCGCGGCTCGCAGGCGTGATTTGCCGCGGGCCTACGCCGGGATGCTGCGAGGGTGCGTACGGTTCAGGGACGCGTCACCGGGGCGATGGCACCCGTGGCGACCGGATCGGTTAAGGCCGCGCCGATCGACGGCTGCGCTCGCTGCCGGTCGACCTTGTCGGCGGAGACGAGCGCGGCGGCGATCAGGGCCGAGACGGCCAGCGTCGCCTTCACCACATTCCAGAGCCGCGCGAACATGGCCGAGCCTCACCGATTTACGGAGCGCGAGCGGCGGATCTGCCACGCTCAGCGGTTCGGTCATCCTCGGCGGCAGCCCTTCCCAAAACCTTTCCCGCCGGCATCTACATTGATGTCCGTCGGGACCTGATGCATTCGCGCCTCACAGGGCCGACGGTTCGATTGACGCTTCGGCCGCCAGTGCCTCGAAGACCAGCGCGTGTCGTTGCGCCAACGCGTCCACGTCCGTCGTGTAGCCGCCGCCGATCACCGCCACGAGCGGGATGCCGCGCGCACGGGCCTGGGCCACCACTAAGCGGTCCCGCGCCAACAGCCCCCCATCGGTGAGGCAGAGCCGGCCGAGGCGGTCGTCGCGGTGGGGATCGACCCCGGCATTGTAGAATACGATGTCCGGAGCGAGGGCGTCGAGGAGGGCCGGCAGGCGTGCGCGGAGAACCTCGAGATAGCCGCTGTCCTCCAGACGATCCGGCAGCCCGATATCGAGATCGCCGGCGATTTTCTGAGCGGGGTAGTTGTTCTCGCAATGAACGGAGAGGGTGAACAGATCCGGCGACAGGGCGAGGCAGTCCGCCGTACCGTCCCCCTGGTGAACGTCGAGATCGACCACGAGGGCGCGCTGGATCAGCCGCTCGGCCTGCAATGTGCGCGCGGCCACCGCCACGTCGTTCAGCACACAGAACCCTGCGCCCTGCCGGCGCCGGGCATGGTGGCTGCCTCCCGCGGCGCTGCCGGCCAGCCCTTCCGCGAGCGCGAGTCGCGCGGCCAGAAGGGTCCCGCCCACCGAGGCACGGGAGCGTCGGACCAAAGCGTCATCGACGGGCAGGCCGATCGCCTTTTCGATGTCAATCGATACGGCGCCGTCGAGAACTGCAGCGACGTAGGCCGCGTCGTGGGCGCGCACGAGGACGTCCGCGCTGGCCGGCTCCGGCGTCACGAAGCCGAGCGGTGCGAGCCCTCTGGCGATCAGGGTCTCGGCGAGGAGACCGTATTTCCGCATCGGAAACCGGTGGCCGGACGGAAGCGGTGCCTCGTAGGCCGGATGGAAGGCGATCGGCGGGATCACGCTGCCAAGACCCGATCGGTCAGTATCGCCTCGGCGAGTGCCAAGCCACTATCATGGGCGGCCTCGATACGGGGGCCGAGGCACCAATCGCCGGCGGCGCCGAGGCGCATGGTGCCGTCGTACAGACAGGGACGGCCGAGCGCGGTTTCGACCGCAGCGTAGCGCCAACGATGCGCCCCGGCATAGGCCGGCCTCAGATCGGCGCCAAGTTCTTCCTCCGTGGCTTGGACGAGGGCGGAGACGATCGCTTCGCGCGGTTCCTCGAGATGGAGGCGGGACCATGCCGGCGTCGTATGAACGGTGAGCCGGGTGCCACCTGGCCGGCCTGGCTTTGAAGAGTCGCAGGCGATAAGGCTGATTGGCGCCCGTCGAGGTTCTATCAGGTTCGCCGCTACGCCGATCTCGGTCGCAATCATCAGCGACCAGCAGGGCGCATAGATCGCGCGCTCGACCCCCGGCAGCGCCAGACCGGAGGCATCGAGCAGCGCCGCGACCTGCGGTGCCGGGGAGGTGATCGCGACGGCCGCGAAAGGACCGTGGACTGCACCCCTATCGTCCTCCAGATGCCAAGTGGCCGCGTTCCGATGAATGCGCCTGATCGTGGTGGCGGTCGCGACGGGTAGGCCGCGGAGGAGATCGCGCACCGGCGCGGTCATGTCGGGAACGCCGACCCATCGCCTGGAACCGGCCCAGGGCGCGACGATGCCCCGCCGCTCCCAATTCTCCAGGCGGGATGCGAAAGCCGGACCATGAGCCCGCATGAACTGCGCACCGTGATCGAACTGCAGCGCATCGACGCGGCGCAGCGCCATCCGGCCGCCAATGCCGCGACCTTTGTCGAAGACCCGAACCGGCTGCCCGGCATCGGCGAGACGCCGCGCAACGACGGCGCCGGCCATGCCGGCTCCCAAAATCGCGACAACCTGTTGCGTCTCCACAATGCCGCCCTGTCGTACGCGACTCCGCTCGCCGCACGATCCGAAACCTAGCGGAGCCCGTTGCGTCAGTCAGGGCGACCGCCTGTCACGATCGACCACTGGACGAGGGGTGACCCGGCCAGGGATACGATTGACGATCCATCAGCGACGGATGCCGATTTGAAGGCGCTTCATCCTCGGGAAGACCGACCTGCTTGCGCTCTTCCTGGAGCAGAGCGTGCATCGCCGGCCTGTCGGGCGATGCCGGTTGTTCGCGCGGACGACCTCTTGGCCGCGACATTCTCGTGGTAGCCGCTGTCCCAGTAGATGAGATGGGACCGACAGCGCCCCAGGCCTCCAGGGGGCCCTGGCCAGCATCAGCACCATATCCGTGCGGAACGCTGCCTTCGGCGTCGCCGACGCCATCAAAGCGTCGATGTCGTGCTGATAGGCCGCGAGGGCGGCAGGGCGATCAGCAGGGCCTGGGCGTAGGCGCGGCGGATTTTTCCGGGCGAGCGGATCAGGCTCTCGAGCGGGTCAGTTACATTGTGTTACTGATCGATCATGAAGACGGGTGCCGCTGCGCGGTCCTGCAGCTCCATTAACTCGTTGAGGACTGACATCACAGTTGCATTCTCGTTCTGAGATGCGCTTGGCGAGCAGTCGCTTGATGGCGCGGAGGATCCGTTCGCCCGCAAGGGGCTCTACGGAGCGGCTCCCTTACGTTCGATAAGAGGACATGTCTGCGTGTCGCCGCGAGGGACTGCGACGAGCGACGGTGCAGCGCGGCTGTTTCCTCAGGACGCGATTGACGACTATCCGTGCGCTGCGTTCTCTCATTGCAGAGTGACGTCGACAGCCTGTTTAATGCATATCCTTCATTATGGCGGATTATATTGTCGTCGTGATCAAATCAATACATTCTGAAAGCGGTAAATGATGAGTATTATTTTGTTTAAGCTCAATTCGTCCGCGGTAATCGCGGTTGACAAATATTGGGGCATTTGCCGCTTGCGAAGCCAGGGAGCGTGTTGAGTTGCTGTCAAATCGCGAAGCGTGGCCATTAGACGATTGCAGGACAAAAAGACATGCGTCCGCAATATAGCGTTACGACGCGCTCACGAAAGTGAGACTTTCGACGCGGTAAAGCATTGCTGCTTCGTAAATTGGGCCCATATCGCCGATTTATCGACCGGATAATTGGCCCTTGAATCTTTCGTGCTTATCTCGGTCGATCCGGATAAACCGAACGCTCTCAGTCAGCGAAACGCTTAGGAGACTGATGGTGCCCAGGGGCGGAATCGAACCACCGACACTGCGATTTTCAGTCGCATGCTCTACCAACTGAGCTACCTGGGCGTCGTCCGCGCCGGTGTCGGCCTCGGACGCCGCGGGGTATAGTCAGTGCTTCGCGGCCTGTCCAGCCTGCCAAGCCGCCGATGATGTGGAACTGCCGGAAAAAATCAGCGCTGGGAATCCTCATCGCGGGGTGGCTCGTCGGAGTCGATCTCCTCCGGCAGGGCGTAGCGCTCGTTCAGCCAGCGTCCGAGATCGACGTCGGCGCAGCGCTGGGAGCAGAACGGCCGGTATTCCAGCTCGGCCGGCCTTCGGCAGATTGGGCAAGCCGCTCGCAAGACCCGTTTCATGCGAGGGCGCCCCAGCCGGACCGGATCGGATATCCCTCGCCGTCGAGGAGGCTCATAGTCTCGTACAGCGGCAAGCCGACCACAGCGCTGTAGGAACCCACGAGTTTAACCACGAATGCGCCCGCAAGCCCCTGGATCGCGTAGCCGCCGGCCTTTCCGCGCCACTCGCCCGAGGCGACATAACCCTGGATGTCACGGCCCGAGAGCCGCTTGAAGCGCACCCGAGTCTCGACGACCCGCTCCCTGCGACCGCGCGGCGACAGCACGCAGACGGCTGTGAAGACCCGGTGCTGCCGCCCGGACAGCAGACGCAGGCAATCCGCCGCCTCATCCGGTACCTCGGCCTTCGGGAGCACGCGGCGGCCGACTGCGACGACAGTGTCGGCCGAGACCAGCCACGTCGGCGTCGCCCTGTCGTCCAGATGGAGGGCGGCTTCCGCGGTCGCCAGCTTGGTGCGGGCGAGCCGCCGGGCGAGTTCGCGCGGAGGCTCGGCCTTGCGCGGCGTTTCATCGACTTCGGCAGGGAGCAGCGCATCCGGCTCGATCCCGATCTGCTGCAGGATGGCGAGCCGGCGGGGCGAGGCGGAGGCCAGAACGAGGCGGGTCTTCGGCCTCTCCGTCGGCCCGACTGCTTCAGGTGTGGCGTCCATGGTGTTCCATTCGCACGGGCGGCCCGGAGCGGCGCGGACTCCTGCTCAGGAACGCCGTCATCGGCCAGGACAGCCTCAATCCGCCTGCCTGATAAGGGAATGGGTTGGGGTTGTGAACCGAAGGCGATCCGGAAGCGCGCGGACGAGGGGCGCCGAACCTTTGCTTGAATCCATCGAAGACACCGTGGACCGCACGACACGTCCGGGACCGCAGCCAGGCCGATTTCGCAAGCTCCCGGTGACGACGCGCAGGCATGTTCGAGTATTCGATGCTGCCCGCCTCCGACGTTGCGGCCGGCTGTAACTGATCATTAACCAAACGCAGCGGACAGTACCGCGGTCGCGAGAGGTCAAGCCCGATGCTGAACGCTGATCCGCTGCTGCCGCGCCCCAAGCTCATCAATGCCGCTCTGCTGGCCCGCGCCCTGGACGGCTTGAAGCCGAAGGTGAGTTCGCCGGTCGAGATGTGGCAGAAGCTCACGGATCAATACGTGGTCGATCTCGACGCCGTCGCAGCACTCCTCCCGGTCAGTGAGCCGGAGACGCATTGGCTGGCCGCCCGCGACTGAGCTGCTGCATCACCCCCTTCACCCGTGCCGGCCTCTTGGCACGTGACGTGCACAACCGTTCGACGACCGGAGGAAGCACCCAGGCAACGACAACGCGGTGGCTCGCACGCCGGAGCACCCCGCGGACCTTTCCATCACTCGAAGATGAGGTCCGTCATGTCGGAATTGCTCTCTGTTGCCTTGGTCTGCGCCGGGACTTTGCTCGCGCAGGATTGCTCCCGCGACACCGCCCTCGACGTCATCGTCTCCCCGGCGCACACGCCCATGGAGTGCTTGATGCACGCTCAGGCCATGGCCGCGCAGGCCGGCCTTCCCGGCGGCAGCGACCGATATCTGAAAATCGCCTGCGAGCACCGCCGCGGAGCGGGTGAGCCCGCCGCCATCGTGCGCCGCGCGTCCTGATTGCGGGCTGACCCGTCCTGCCCCGTCCTGCACGAGACCGCCGTGCCAACGCGACGCGATCTCCATCCGGCCGTCCTGTCCTGATTCGGCGCGATGAGACCGGATGGTGCATCAAAGCCACGTCGGCACCATTCCCAATGGGATGAGCCTAAAGGACAGTTGCGGGTCACAACCCTCGAACCCATCCTGCACGGCCACGCTGATGCGGCTCCGGCCCCTGCATCCGCCGACGCTCCGATGGCCCCGTGCTGGGCATGGTTCCTGCGAGTTCCTGCCCCGATGATGTACGACACGTTCGACCTGCAGACTGACATCGCCGCCCAGACCCGGGCATGGGGGCAGCTCCTGAACGATGTCTGGTCGCCCTGGCTGAGGCTGGGTGAGCCGATCACCTGGATGTCCGCGGGGGCGCGAATGATGATGCGCGCCGGACTGACCTTCGCCCGCCCTGCCTACGGGATCGAGGCTGTGATGGTCGGCAACCGCAGTGTTCCCGTTGTCGAGGAGCCCGTCGAAGTCACGCCCTTCGGCACTCTCCTGCATTTCAGGAAGGACATTCATACCGACCAGCCGAAGGTGCTGATGGTGGCTCCGATGTCTGGGCATTTCGCGACGCTCCTGCGCGCCACCGTCCGCACGATGCTGCCAGACCACGACGTCTACATAACCGACTGGCACAACGCCCGCGACGTGCCGCTGGCGGACGGACAATTCGGCTTCGACGATTACGTCGGTCATCTCGTCCACTTTCTGCAGGCAATGGGGGATGGTGCTCATATGGTGGCGGTTTGCCAGCCGGCTGTGCAGGCGCTGGTGGCGGCCGCCGTGATGGCGCAGACGAAGGACCCAGCCGCGCCGCGCAGCATGACCCTGATGGCCGGTCCGGTGGATTGCCGAATCAATCCGACGGGGGTGAACGAACTCGCGACTTCGAAGCCAATCGAGTGGTTCGAGCAGAACCTCATCGCTACCGTGCCGACCCGTCACAGGGGCGCGGGCCGCAGGGTCTATCCGGGCTTCGTCCAGGTCTCCGCCTTCATGGCAATGAACGCCAAGCGGCACATCCAGGGTCACGCCGACCTGTTCTGGCACATGGCGAACGGCGAGCACGCCAAGGCCGAAGCCATCGGGGCCTTCTACGACGAGTATTTCGCCGTACTGGATCTGGCGGCTGAGTTCTATCTGGGGACGGTCAAGACTGTGTTCCAGGATCACACTCTGGCGCGGAACGCGGTCAGCTACCGCGGTGATCCGATCGACCTTCGCGCGATCCGCCGGACGGCCCTGATGACAGTCGAAGGCGAGCGGGACGACATCTGCGCCGTCGGACAGACGATGGCAGCTCACGACCTCTGCACGGGCCTCGCACCTTACATGCGAACCCACCATCTGCAGGCTGGGGTCGGTCACTACGGCGTCTTCGCGGGCCGGCGCTGGGAGCAGCAGATCTACCCGCAGGTGCGCAATTTCATCCAGTCGCACAACTGAGCGGCAGACGAGCCCCTCACGTCGCGCCGATTTGACCCGCCGACTGCCACAGCCCACCATGATAGCCTACTCGAATGGGGCCCGGATCGTGCCGGACCTCGCAGGCATGGGGCGGAACGCGCGGCGTGATCGGCAGGGACGGCTTCGGCAGCGACAGCAGCAAAACCGGCTCGGAACCGGCCCGATCCGCGGCGGCCGCGCACCTCGATCGCTTGGTGGCTCAGGCGCGCGCCGCTGCGCTCTGGGAACAGGCGTGGCCGGTGCTGTGGCGCGGCTTGGGCGTCGGGCTGCTGTTCCTCGCGCTGTCTTGGTCCGGGCTGTGGCTCGACCTGCCGCCCGTCGGACGCCAGATCGGGTTGGCCTTTCTGGCGGTCTCGCTGGTCGTCGCGGTCCTGCCCCTCATTCACATCGCCCGGCCGGATCGGCGCGCGGCGCTCGCCCGGATCGACCGGGAGGCGGCTTCGCGCAACAGCTCCCTGCGCCACGGTCCCGCCTCCGCGGCTCAGGATAGCTTGGCGGTCGGTGCGGCGGATGCGGGGAGCCGGACGCTCTGGGAGCTCCACCAGCGCCGCGCCGCTCAGGCCGTTGCGGCCCTGCGCGTCGGCCTGCCTCGCCCGGGCATGACCCGCCGCGATCCCTATGCTCTGCGTGCCGGTCTCGTCGTCGCCGCCGCTGCCAGCCTGTTCGCGGCGGGTCCGGAGTGGCGCGAGCGTATCGGCGCGGCGTTCGACTGGCGGGAGCCCGCGGCGCCGGGCCCGAACTTCCGCGTGGACGGCTGGATCGACCCACCCCTCTACACCCGCCTGCCGCCGCTGCTCATCGCTATGGACGGGAGCGACCAACATCTGCGCGCACCGGTCAACGCGCAGCTCATTGTGCGCATTGCCGGTCAAGGCAAGGCCGCAGCGGACACGATGCTGACCCCCAACGCGGGACTGGTCCCAGTGCCCGGCCAGGACGCGCGCCCGGATCTGCGCGAGGAACGATACCGCATCATCGGAGGGGCCGAGCTGGTCATTGTCACGCCGGCGGGCCGGCAGCGCCTCACCGTGGACGCGATTCCGGACCGTCCGCCGGAGGTGACTGCCGTGGGTGGGCCCGAGGTGAACGGACGGGGCACCTTCAACCTGACCTACCGGGCGAAGGACGATTATGGGATCAGCACAGCCGAGGGCGTGATCGAACCACTCAAGCCGGGCCGATCCCTCGTTCCCGTGCCGCGCATTGCCCTCGCCCTGCCGCCCGACGCTTCTGGAGAGGGCGACACCAAGACCCTCGTAGACCTGACCGAGAGCCCGTGGTCCGGCGCGCGGGTGCGCTACCACATTGTCGTCAAGGACGAGGCTGGCCAGGAGGGCCGCACGCCCGACACCGAGATCACGCTGCCGGCGCGCCCATTCCGGGAGCCGCTTGCGCGGGCGCTCGCCGAGGACCGCCGCCGCCTCGTCACCGCCCCAGACACCGATCGCCGCTGGGTGCAAGGCGCGCTGGACGCGCTCCTTGTCGCGCCCGACACCTTCACGCCGCAGCCCGCCATCTTCCTCGGTCTTAGGACGGCCACGGAGCGGCTGCGCAGCGCCAAGACCGATCCCGAACTCGTCGAAGTCGCCGATCTCCTCTGGGCGATGGCCCTGAAGATCGAGGACGGCGACCTCTCGGACGCCGAGAAGCAGCTGCGTCAGGCGCAGGACCGGCTCAAGGAGGCGATCGAGCGCAACGCCCCCGACGACGAGATCAAGCGGCTGACCCAGGATCTCAAGCAGGCCCTCGACAAGTTTCTGTCCGAGATGGCCCAGAAGCAGGGCCGCGACCCCCGGGACCAGAGCGAGCGCAGCCAGGGCAATCAGCAATCGAAGACCGTCACGCCGCAGGATCTCGACAAGATGATCCAGGACATGGCGGAGGCGATGAAGCGGGGTGACACCGCCGAGGCGCAGCGCCTCATGCAACAGCTGCGCAACATTCTGGAGAATCTTCAAACAGCCGAACGCGGCAGCCGCTCGGATCAGGCGGCCCGCGAGATGCAGAAGCAGATGCGCGACCTCGATAACATGGCGAAGGAGCAGCAGGGGCTGCGCGACGAGACCTTCAAGGACGGCCAGGAGCAGCGCGGCGGCCAGAGGCCGTATAACCGCGGGCAGCAGCAGCAGGGCCAGCGCGGACAGCAGGGCAGCCAGGGCCAGCAAGGGCAGCGGCAGCAGGGACAGCAAGGGCAGCAGGGCCAGGGACAGCAGGGCCAGGGACAGCAGGACCAGGGACAGCAGGGCAACGTCGGAGAGCGCCAGCAGGGGCTGCGACAGCGTCTTGAGGAATTGGAGCAGCGCATGAAGGAGAACGGCATGCGCGGCGAACAGGGTCTCTCCGATGCCGAGGATGCGATGCGCGAGGCCGAGAACGCCCTCAAGCAGGGTGATTCCGGCGAGGCAGTGGATGCCCAGGGGCGGGCGCTCGACGGCCTGAAGCGCGGTGCCGAAGGCATGGCGCAGCAGATGCAGGAAATGGCCGAGGGCCAGGGCGAGGGTCAGCAGGAAGGCGGCCAGCAGCCCGGGCAGCAGGGTCAGGCTGGGGCCCGCGACGACGATCCGCTCGGCCGCCCCACGCGCGGCCGCGATATGAGCGACGGACGGGTGCGCGTTCCCACCGCCGACGAGTCGGCGGTCCAGCGCGCCCGCCGCATCATGGAGGAGTTGCGGCGCAAGCTGGGTGACCCGACCCGGCCCCGCGAGGAACTCGACTATTTTGAGCGCCTCCTCCGCCGCAACTGAAACCCCGACAACCCCAAGACGCGACGCGGCGCCTGCAATAGGGTGCCCGTCCGGCCCGGATCCACGCCGCCATGTCGTCCAACACCCTGGTCCTTCTCGCCTGCCTGGCCGTCGCCGCGGTCCTGTTCTTCGGCCTAGCCAACATGATGCGGGGCGGGAGCGCGAACCTCTCGCAGAAATTGATGCGCCTTCGCGTCCTGCTGCAGTTCGTGGCGATCCTGATCATTATGGGCGTCGTCTGGTGGCGCTCAGCCTGAGCGCGTTCACCGACGAGTGTGACTGCGCCGCCGCACCGAATGCCTTTCGCCGCGGCGGCGGATGAATTGCCCGCATTCGGCCGCGGATGTCGTGCTACGCTCGGTAGTGACGAACTGCTACGCCTCCACGGCCGAGACCGCATGACTGCCCCCCTCCGTACCTGCTTCATCGGCCTCATCACCGGTGTGGCGATCATGCCCGTCTCTGCAGCCGACGCGCCGCCGCTTCCGGTCGCCTACGCGGCGCCAGCTCAGCCGCTGAGCATCGTCTCCGAAATCCGAATCGGTGGATCGGTTCAGGATCCGGGCAGTGCCGAGGGCAAGCTCCCCGGCTTCAGCAAGGCCAACATCAACGGCGAGATCCTCTTCGCCAAGCCGCGGATCAGCGCCGACCCGTTCTGGCAGGCCTTCGTTCCGCGGCCGACGGTCGGCGGCAGCTACAATACCGGCGGCCGGACCAGCTACGCGTATCTCGGCGCCACCTGGACCCTCGAAGTCTTCCCCGAGACCTTCAACCGACGGATCTTCCTCGACGGTTTCTTCGGCGGCGTGGCCCACAACGGCTATACCGGCCCGAAGGCGGACACGCCCTACGGTTTCAACACACTCGGTTGCTCCCCCATGTTCCGCGAGGCCGCCGCCCTGGGCTATCGCATCACCGAGCACTGGAGCATCATGGCCACCATCGAGCACATGTCGAATGCCGGCCTCTGCGCGAACAACCGCGGCCTGACCAATTACGGCGGCAAGATCGGCTACACCTTCTGAGGCACTTGTCCCCGTGGTCAAGCTCAACCGCATTTACACACGCACGGGCGACAAGGGCACGACCGCGCTGGCGGACGGGCAGCGCCGCTCAAAGGCGGACCTGAGGGTCGAGACCTACGGGACAGTCGACGAGACCAACGCCTGCATCGGTATGGCGCGCCTGCACACGCAGGGCCGCCTCGACGGGATGCTCGGGGCGATCCAGAACGACCTCTTCGACCTCGGCGCGGATCTCGCGACGCCGCCCACCCCGGAGCCGCTGCCCTATGAGCCGTTGCGGATCGTGGCGAGCCAGGTCGAGCGGCTGGAGCGGGACATCGACTCCCTGAACGCGGCGATCCCGCCGCTAAAATCCTTCGTCCTGCCTGGAGGCTCGCCGGCCTCTGCGGCTTTGCACCTCGCCCGGACCGTATGCCGACGGGCCGAGCGGCTTGCAGTCAGTCTGGCTGCCCGCGAGGACGAGAGCGTCTCCCTCGAGGCCATCCAGTATCTCAATCGCCTGTCGGACTTCCTTTTCGTCGCAAGTCGCGCGGCGAATGCGGACGGGGCCGACGACGTCCTCTGGGTACCCGGCGCCAACCGCTGATCCGGGCTCAGCCTTTTCAGGCACCCTCCACCGCGCCGCGTTGACAAGGCGGAAATGTGGCCGCTACGGTCCGCGCAGCTTGCGTGCCTGCCCCGGTCCCGGTGGCCGTGGAAGTGGCGTGCACGACGACAAGAATCCTCTGGGGAAGGATCGAAGCCGCCATGAAGGTTCTGGTGCCCGTGAAGCGGGTGGTGGACTACAACGTGAAGATCCGCGTGAAGGCCGACGGCTCCGGGGTCGAGCTCGCCAACGTGAAGATGTCGATGAACCCGTTCGACGAGATCGCCGTCGAGGAGGCGATCCGGCTGAAGGAGAAGGGCACGGTCAGCGAGATCGTGGCGGTGTCGATCGGCCCGCAGCAGGCGCAGGAGACGCTGCGCACGGCGCTGGCGATGGGCGCCGACCGCGCCATCCTGGTCAAGACCGACGTCCCTTGCGAGCCGCTGGCGGTGGCCAAGCTGCTGAAGGCCGTGGTGGAGAAGGAGAGCCCGCAGCTGGTCATCCTGGGCAAGCAGGCCATCGACGACGACGCGAACCAGACCGGCCAGATGCTCGGCGCGCTGCTCGGCTGGCCGCAGGGCACCTTCGCCTACAAGGTCGAGGCCGGCGAAGGCAGCCTCGACGTCACCCGCGAGGTCGACGGCGGCCTGCAGACGGTCAGCCTGACGCTGCCGGCGATCGTCACCACCGACCTGCGCCTCAACGAGCCGCGCTACGCGAGCCTGCCCAACATCATGAAGGCCAAGAAGAAGCCGCTCGACGAGCTGGCGCCGGACGCGCTGGGCGTCGACGTGACGCCGCGGCTGACCGTGCTCAAGACCGCCGAGCCGCCGGGCCGCTCCGCGGGCGTCAAGGTCGGCTCGGCCGCCGAGCTCGTGCAGAAGCTCAAGGTCGAGGCCGGCGTCATCTGATCCGCTCCGCGCGGCTCCCGCCCCGGTCGAGCCCCGCGCCCCCCTTCGAGGACACACACGACCATGACGACACTCCTCTTCGTCGAGCACGGCCACGGCCAGATCAAGGACGGCACCCTCAAGGCGCTCTCCGCGGCCCGGGAGATCGGCGCGCCGGTCCACGCGCTGGTGCTGGGCGCCGGCTCCGGGCCGGCGGCGGCGGCGGCGGCCAAGCTGGAGGGGGTCGAGAAGGTCCTGCACGCCGAGGACGGCGCCTACGACCACGACCTCGCCGAGCCGGTCGGCGCGCTGCTGGCGGCGATCGCCGAGCCCTACGACACGATCATCGCCTCGGCCTCGACCACGGGCAAGAACGTGCTGCCGCGGGTGGCCGCGCTCTTGGACGTGGCGCAGGTGTCCGACATCATCAAGGTGGTCTCGCCGGACACGTTCGAGCGTCCGATCTACGCCGGCAACGCGATCCAGACCGTGCAGGTGCCGTCGGGCAAGCGGGTGATCACGGTGCGCACGGCGGCGTTCAAGGCGGCGGCCGAGGGCGGGGCGAGCGCGCCGATCGAGCCGGTCGCGGCGGCCGCGCCGGAGGCGGGCGGCTCGCGCTTCAAGGGCGAGGAGATCGCCAAGTCGGATCGTCCGGAGCTGGCCTCGGCGCGGATCATCGTGTCGGGCGGGCGCTCGCTCGGCTCGTCGGACCAGTTCCACGCGCTGATCGAGCCGCTGGCCGACACGCTGGGCGCGGCGGTGGGCGCCTCGCGGGCGGCGGTGGACGCCGGGTACGCGCCGAACGACTGGCAGGTGGGGCAGACCGGCAAGGTGGTGGCGCCGGACCTGTACGTGGCGGTGGGCATCTCGGGCGCGATCCAGCACCTGGCGGGCATGAAGGACTCGAAGGTGATCGTCGCCATCAACAAGGACGAGGACGCGCCGATCTTCCAGGTGGCCGATTACGGCCTCGTCGGCGACCTCTTCCAGGTCGTCCCAGAACTCCAGGCCGAGATCGGCAAGGCGAAGGGTCAGTAAAGGTCCTATCGCCGCGCGGATCGCTGCGAATGATCCCCGGCGCGGCAACGCGGCGTGCGGGTTCCTTCCGCGCCGAAGATTGGTCTAGAAGGCTGCGACGGCAGGTCTTCGTGGGTGCCGCCGTCGCGTCGGCGCAGTCGGTCGATCCCGGCCGCCGCGCATCGGCGTCCGCATTGGGGGCACAGTTCGGCAGATGGACATGGTGATCAAGCGGATCGGGATCATCGGCGCGGGCCAGATGGGAAGCGGGATCGCGCAGGTCTGCGCGGCGGCCGGTCTCGACGTCCTGCTGAACGATCGCGATGCGGCGCGCCTGGAGAACGGCTTCAGCGCGATCGAGAGCGGCTTCGGCCGCCTCGTTTCGAAGGGCTCGATGACCGAGAGCGAGAGCGCGGAGGCCCGCGCCCGGATCGTGCAGGCCCCGGACTTCGCGGCCCTCAACCCGGCCGATCTGGTGATCGAGGCCGCCACCGAGAACGAGGCGACAAAGCGGGAGATCTTCTCGACACTCTGCGCGTCGCTGCGGCCCGACACGCTGATCGCCACGAACACCTCGTCGATCTCCATCACGCGGCTTGCCGCCGCGACGGACCGGCCCGAGAAGTTCATCGGCATCCACTTCATGAACCCGGTGCCGGTGATGCAGCTCGTGGAGCTGATCCGCGGCATCGCCACGGAGGATACCACCTACGAAGCGGCCAAGGGCTTCATCGCCAAGCTCGGCAAGACCTCAACCATGTCGGAGGACTTCCCGGCGTTCATCGTCAACCGCATCCTGCTGCCGATGATCAACGAGGCGATCTATACGCTTTACGAGGGCGTGGGCTCAGTCGAATCGATTGATACCGCAATGAAACTCGGCGCGAACCATCCGATGGGACCGTTGCAGCTCGCCGATTTCATCGGGCTCGATACCTGCCTGTCGGTCATGCAGGTGCTGTACGAGGGCCTCGCGGACTCGAAGTATCGTCCCTGCCCCCTCCTCGTGAAGTATGTCGAGGCCGGCTGGCTCGGACGGAAGGCCAAGCGCGGCTTTTACGATTATCGCGGTCCTACGCCGATCCCGACGCGCTAGGCCTCCGCAACAATCTGCGTAACGCATTATCCGGAATCGAGCGCTTGGAAAGGGACGGCGATGCGCGCCGCCCCTCCACCCATACTTGCGGGCGCTTTCTCTACTTCGCCGTGCCGCCATTGGCGCCGGGCTGGGCCGGCTGCGGGTAGGACGGATTGCCGCCCGGCACGGCGGTGCTGTTCGATGGCGAAGATCCGTTCGATTGGCCGTTCACCGAGCCGGTGACCTCGCGCCGGGATGCATCCTGACTCTGGCTGGCGTAATCCTTCGGTGAATTCGAGCCGTTCCAGGTCAGCAATCCCACAGTCGCGATGGCCAGCAGTACGAGGCTCGCCACCAAGACCCACAGCACCGGCTTGCCGCGCTCACCCTGCCGGCTTTCTTGTTGGTTCAATTTCTCGGCCATCTGAAAACACCTCGTCGGCGAAACGCAGCACGCGAGATTGCGGCCTGCGACACGAAACCGTTACCGGCCGCCAACGCGGTGCCGAGGAAGGGGGTTCCTGCCGATCGCGGCGGTTACCGGCCGGTGGTGAGCAGGATCTTGCCCAGGTGAGCACTGGATTCCATCAGTTCGTGGGCTTTCCGCGCCTCCTCCAGCGGGAAGGTAGCGTGCGTGACGGACCGGATACGCCCGCCATCGAGTTCAGGCCAGACGTCCTTGCGCAGCCCTTCGGCGATCGCGGCCTTGTCGGCCTTCGGGCGGGGCCGCAGCGTCGAGCCCGTGAACGTCAGACGATTACGCATGATCGGCGTGATGTTCAGGCCGTCGACCTTATAACCTCCCATTAGAGCGATCATCACCAAACGCCCGTCCGGTGCGAGGGATTTGATGTTGCGCGCAAGGTAGCTGGCGCCGATCATGTCGAGGATCACGTCGACACCGCGTCCGTCTGACAGGCGCTTCACCTCCTCGGCGAAATCGGTCTGCTTGTAGTCGATCGCCGCGTCCGCCCCGAGCTCCTCGCAGAACCGACACTTCTCGGCCGATCCTGCAGTCGCGTAGACCGTCGCACCGAACAGCTTCGCCATCTGGATCGCGGTGGCGCCGATCCCGCTCGAACCGCCATGGACCAGGAAGCGCTCGCCGCGCGCTAGCCGTCCGCGCTGTACGACGTTCGAGTAGACCGTGAAGAAGGTCTCAGGCAGTCCGGCTGCGTCGACCAGCGAGAAGGGTTTGGGCCGCGGCAGGCACAGGGCTGCCTCGGCCACGGCGTATTCGGCGTAGCCGCCGCTGATCACGAGCGCGCAGACCTCATCGCCGATTGCCAAGCCGGTGACACCCTCGCCGAGACCTGCGATGCGGCCAGCGACTTCCAGGCCCGGGATCTCGGTGGCGCCGGGTGGCGGTGGATAGACGCCCGCCCGCTGCGCCACGTCGGGCCGGTTGACGCCCGCGGCGACGACAGCGATGAGCACTTGGCCAGACGCCGGCTTCGGCACGGGTGCGGTCTCAACGGCGATCACCTCAGGGCCGCCAGAGCCGGTGAAGCGGACTTGCCGCATGGTCTCGGGCAGGTCGGCACTGGCCATCGATCAATCCTTCGCGCGCGCGTTGGTCGTGACAGGCCCTGGAAGGCCGCAGTGTGGCTCTAG